>NC_014816.1:555000-1755000 GCF_000175215.2 Asticcacaulis excentricus CB 48
TGAGAACGACTTACGATGCGAATGAGTTTCGTCGGATTATGAGGGTGACCTCTGATCTGGCGGTTGTGGGTCGATTGACCTACTTTCTTATTGTGAATGAAGGGTTATCCCGCCGGTCTGGTTCATAGACCACAGGGGAACCTGAAGACATTGTCTGACTAGACGCTTTTCGTCTGGCTGAGAGGCCAGATGTTAAGTCCACTGTCGTCCATACCCTCTTTCCAAGGGCGACGGTGAGTGAAGCGTCTGAAACAAGAACGAACGCGGCCAACGACGGATGTCGTCGGTGCGTTTAGTTGAGAGAACGATCAAGCGTTGAAGGGCTTCTAACGGATGCCTTGGCGCAGAGAGGCGAAGAAAGACGTGGCAAGCTGCGATAAGAACCGGGGAGGCGCTAGCACCCTTTGATCCGGTTATTTCTGAATGGGGAAACCCACCTTTGATTGCCCTCTCATTTTAGTGTTCTGCACTAAAATGAGTTGGTGGTTTGAAAGGTATAATAGACTGAATACATAGGTTTATTAAGCGAACCCGGGGAACTGAAACATCTCAGTACCCGGAGGAAAGGACATCAACCGAGACTCCGAAAGTAGTGGCGAGCGAAATCGGACCAGGCCAGTGATCTTGTGATATAAAGCCGAACAGCTTGGAAAAGCTGACCATAGCGGGTGATAGTCCCGTAGGCGTCAACTAGCAAGATCCTCGAGTAGGGCGGGACACGTGAAATCCTGTCTGAATATGGGGGGACCACCCTCCAAGCCTAAGTACTCCTCTGCGACCGATAGTGAACAAGTACCGTGAGGGAAAGGTGAAAAGCACCCCGACAAGGGGAGTGAAACAGAACCTGAAATTGGAAGCCTACAAGCAGTCGGAGCCCCCGAAGCGGGGTGACGGCGTACCTTTTGTATAATGGGTCAGCGACTTCATGTGCCGAGCAAGCTTAAGCCGATAGGTGTAGGCGTAGCGAAAGCGAGTTTGAATAGAGCGTTAAGTTCGTCGCATGACGACCCGAAACCAGGTGATCTATCCATGAGCAGGATGAAGGTACGGTAACACGTACTGGAGGTCCGAACCGGTGTCTGTTGAAAAAGACTCGGATGACTTGTGGATAGGGGTGAAAGGCCAATCAAACCTGGACATAGCTGGTTCTCCGCGAAATCTATTTAGGTAGAGCGTCGGATGTATTCCTTGGGGGTAGAGCACTGGATGGATGCGGGCGGCGCGAGCTGTACCAATTCTAACCAAACTCCGAATACCCAAGAGAACTGTCCGGCAGACACACGGCGGGTGCTAACGTCCGTCGTGAAAAGGGAAACAACCCTAACCATCATCTAAGGCCCCCAAGTTATGGCTAAGTGGGAAACGATGTGGGATTGCATTGACAATCAGGAGGTTGGCTTAGAAGCAGCCATCCTTTAAAGAAAGCGTAACAGCTCACTGATCAAGCGATCCTGCGCGGAAAATGTAACGGGGCTCAAGCCATACGCCGAAGATATGGGTTCACGTAAGTGAGCGGTAGCGGAGCGTTCCGTAAGCCTGAGAAGGTCAATCGTGAGGTTGGCTGGAGGTATCGGAAGTGAGAATGCTGACATGAGTAGCGATAAAGAGTGTGAGAGACACTCTCGCCGAAAGACCAAGGGTTCCTGCGTAAAGCTAATCTGCGCAGGGTTAGCCAGCCCCTAAGGCGAGGCCGAAAGGCGTAGTCGATGGGAATCCGGTGAATATTCCGGAGCCAGTATGAAGTGACGGATGGTGTAAGTTGTACGTGCTTATTGGATTGTACGTGCAGCGAAGCTGTCCCTGGAAATAACTCATACATAGACTGTACCCGAAACCGACACAGGTGGTCAGGTAGAGCATACCAAGGCGCTTGAGAGAACTATGCTGAAGGAACTCGGCAAATTACACGCGTAACTTCGGGATAAGCGTGACTCACCTTGCGCAAGCAGGACTGAGTGGCACAAGCCAGGGGGTAGCGACTGTTTATCAAAAACACAGGGCTCTGCGAAGCTGTAAAGCGACGTATAGGGTCTGACGCCTGCCCGGTGCCGGAAGGTTAAAAGGAGGGGTGCAAGCTCCGAATTGAAGCCCCGGTAAACGGCGGCCGTAACTATAACGGTCCTAAGGTAGCGAAATTCCTTGTCGGGTAAGTTCCGACCTGCACGAATGGCGTAACGACTTCCCCACTGTCTCCAGCATAGGCTCAGCGAAATTGAATTCCCCGTGAAGATGCGGGGTTCCCGCGGTCAGACGGAAAGACCCTATGAACCTTTACTATAGCTTCGCCTTGGCGTTAGCAGCAACATGTGTAGGATAGGTGGGAGGCTATGAAGCAGGGGCGCCAGTCTCTGTGGAGCCATCCTTGAAATACCACCCTTATTGCTGTTGGCGTCTAACCGCGGCCCGTCTATCCGGGTCCGGGACATGGCGTGGTGGGTAGTTTGACTGGGGCGGTCGCCTCCCAAAGTGTAACGGAGGCGCGCGATGGTGGGCTCAGAACGGTCGGAAATCGTTCGCTGAGTGCAATGGCATAAGCCCGCCTGACTGCGAGACTGACAAGTCGAGCAGAGACGAAAGTCGGCCATAGTGATCCGGTGGTCCTGCGTGGAAGGGCCATCGCTCAACGGATAAAAGGTACTCTAGGGATAACAGGCTGATTTTGCCCAAGAGTCCATATCGACGGCAAAGTTTGGCACCTCGATGTCGGCTCATCACATCCTGGGGCTGGAGCAGGTCCCAAGGGTATGGCTGTTCGCCATTTAAAGTGGTACGTGAGCTGGGTTCAGAACGTCGTGAGACAGTTTGGTCCCTATCTGCCGTGGGTGTTCGAGACTTGAGAGGATCTGTCCCTAGTACGAGAGGACCGGGATGGACATACCTCTGGTGGACCTGTCGTGGCGCCAGCCGCGCAGCAGGGTAGCTAAGTATGGAATAGATAACCGCTGAAAGCATCTAAGCGGGAAACTAACCTCAAAACAAGGTCTCGCTGAGGATCGTGGAAGACTACCACGTTGATAGGCTGGGTGTGGAAGCTCCGTGAGGAGTGAAGCTAACCAGTACTAATAATCCGATCGGCTTGATCGTTCCCTCAAATAAACGCACCGTACAGTGCTCGTTCTTCAAACAATGTCTTCCTTAACTTGTGTTCGATTGACCTGGTGGCTATGCCGGCCGGTCCCCACCCGATCCCATTCCGAACTCGGTCGTTAAGCCTGCCTGGGCCAATGGTACTTCGTCTTAAGGCGCGGGAGAGTAGGTCGCCGCCAGGTCTATCAAACACAAGTCCTAACCCTTCAATCACAACTCTCAACACAAAGACCGGTCCAAAAACTCAGGCCGGTCTTTTGCTTAACCAGACATACCTCTGGTTAAACGTGTCGCGGGATGGAGCAGCCCGGTAGCTCGTCAGGCTCATAACCTGAAGGTCGTCAGTTCAAATCTGGCTCCCGCACCCAAAATCTTAAACAAATACATATGTTTGCAAAACCGGCTCTTCCTCGGAAGGGCCGTTTTTGCGTTAGCCCAAACCTAGCCCAGAAATCAGCCCCGATTGATCTGGTCGCGCAGTGGTGGTATAACGCTATCGCATAAGGCGATTTATGGTGAGGGGGCTATGCAAACGCACACCATTCTGGGCGGTAAGGTTCAGCTGTTTAAGCGCGGCCAGGTGTGGTTCGCGCGGGCGAGCGTCAACAAGCAGCAGATCAAGAAGAGTACGGGCAGTGACAGCCTGTCTCTGGCCCAGCAGGTGGCTGAGGACTGGTATCTCGGCTTGCGCGGCAAGTCGCGGGCCGGTCTTCCCCTGAAGGAGGTGCGCGAGGCGACCTTCAACGATATGGCTGACCTCTTTGAGGTCGAGTATGAAATCATCACGGAAGGCGAGCGCAGCCCGAAATGGGTGGCGGGCCATAAGGCAAGGCTCCGGCTACACCTGCGGCCCTTCTTCGGCAAGATGGGCATATCGCAGATTACGAGTGGCGACATCCAGAACTACCGCCTGCACCGCGCCCAGCAGCATGGGCGCCTGCCGGCGAAGGACGGGGAGGGGGCCTATGTGAAGCCGCTCAAGCCGCCGTCACGCAGCACGCTTCATGACGAGATTGGCACCTTGTCTCTGGTCCTGCAAACGGCCGTACGGCACGGCAAGCTCGGGGCGATACCGATGCTGTCCCCGCCCTATAAGAAGCAGAGGAAGGTGATCCACCGCCCGTGGTTCACGGGCGAGGAGTACAAACAGCTCTATAAGGCCACGGCAGCGGCTGCAAAGGCGGCCCCTGAGGCCTATCTGTTGGGTTTCACCAAAAATTGACCCTTTTAAGCTCGAAATTTTCGTTTCAAGTTGACCCTAGTTTTGGCGACGAACCCGCTGCAGGATCAGGAGAGGCTTGGGTCAATCCTCGGCACACATAGGGGGGCAACTTTTGGTGAAAATCAACAGTCTCGGCCTTCATCGGTACCGCCTTCGCTCAGGAAACGCCTGAAGCCGCCAGCGCACAATGGCGAAACGTCGCCGATCAGCTCAGGCCCAAAATGCCAAAGCTGGCAACGATCATGGACGAGGCTGAGCATGACGTCCTGGCCTACATGACCTTCCCAAAGGAGCACCGCATCAAGCTTCACAGCACAAACCCGATTGAGCGTCTCAATGGCGAAATCAAGCGCCGTTGCGATGTCGTGGGCATCTTCCCGAACGATGATGCCATTATACGCCTCGTTGGGGCTATCCTGCTGGAGCAGAACGACGAGTGGACGGTTCAACGCGGCCGCTACATCACCCTTGAAACCATCGCACAACTCAGCGATGATCCCGTTCTCAGCATGCCAGCCGTGGCAAGCTGACGAAAATCCGGACCCGTCCGGAAACCACTGATGCCTAGCGCTCAGTTACACCACGTCACGGGACACGATCTCTCTTAGTCGCCACAACTTCCTCGACAGTTATGGCATGACTACGATCACGCGCCAATGTCGCGGCAACATAAATCTCCGATGCCATGAATCCTTGTGTAAGCGGCGGTGAAAAACCGACCATGGAAGCACCGGAATCGTGCCGGTGCGGGCGGTGTAAAAATCATCCACCTATTTGCTGTCTCCAGGTCGCAGGGAGGACGGAAAGATTTGAGCGAAATGCGTTGCCCGAAAACGAACCGTTAAATGACAAAAAGTCCCGCTATCCTCACTCCAGAAGTTGAGTGGTCGCGCGCATTTCCGTCGTATCCTATTTGACGCAAGCCGATTAGGCGACGTGGGGGTGCACAGGCACGGATGGCTGCACATTGGGTGCGAATCCAAACGTTTCCAATAGTGCTGTGAGAAGCGAGGCCCGGTATTCATTTAACTGTGCCGTGCTTATGACGTCCGGCCCTGATCTCAGTGTCCGCTTACGGAGATGGCAATCGGTTGAAAGGAGAATGTCCGACTTGGGCGCTAGGCTGCACTTTACGGGGAGGGTATGCATCAGGCCTGTCAAGTCGCATTCAAAGTCGCCCCCTCATAGTCTTTTAAGGTCCAAACTTTAGAAACGGGGAATGCACAGCCTAATGGGGCGAGTTGGACCCAAAAATCGAGCTCGAGGAGGCCAGAATTGCGCGCGAATTTGCACCCGGAATCTAAAGGTATGGCCGAGGCCTTCGTGTAGACCTTCAAACGCGACTACGTACGCGTGAACCCCCTGCCGGACGCCGAAACCGTCATCCGCCAACTACCGAAATGGTTCCAGCACTATAATGAGCTTCGCCCGCAAGAGGCTTTGCGATATCTCTCACCCAGAGAGTTCAGAGCACTGCAAAGCAACCTGAATCGGATTTATGTTGAAAAAATTCTCACATGGCAAAAGAGAATATTGACCCCAGTCTATTGAGATGCCCGAACATCAGAGATGAATTGCTGGCATACCTGAAAGACTGTTCGGAGGTGGCACACTTTGAATCAAGTCAAGACGTTGATTTCGATGTGCATTTCTTCTTTGATGACCATGATTTTGCCAGCAACCCCAACGGCATGATAGGAGAGGTGTTCTACGATCTCGACGAAGTCGAGGCCCTCTCCATCTTCATTCATGAATTTGAGAAGGCAATTGGTCCTGGAAGATCTATGCCGAACCCAGCCAATGTAGATTGGTCTCCGGTTGCCGCCGCCGCGCATTCGGCCTACCAGGCAATTGCAAAAACGAGGTTGAAGTGAGCGCACCGGTTCGACACTCTGTGAACGCAGCGTTATAGCCAACCAACGAAAATCCCCGACTTTGTCCGGAAATTTGGAGGCAACTCCAGAATGATTTTCGGTATCGTCGCGGAGCTGAAGATCTGAACTATCTCTATCGATTGTTGTCCGGATCAACGCCCTGCTAGTAGGAGTGGTCGCTAGTGGTCATGTGATCGTTTGAGGAAATGTCGCTGCTCTAATCCGGTGTCGAGTTAGGGTGGCGGTGGCTATTTTGTCCGGTTTCGGGCGCACCAAACCATCCACACTCAAATGTCCGCAAGGGGCGCGAAAGGGACGCGGGGGGTATGGCCTTTAGGCGCGATTTCGGTGCGCTTTAGCGTGGTTTGGCGCTGAGACGTGATTTCCAAGTGGATGGATGGGGCAGCTTGAGGTATCCTAAATACATGACTCGGTCCCTCTCACGTACGAATACAATCACAGGCCTGACAAAGGCGGTAATGGAGGCTTCCGCTTTTGCCGCGATTTCGGCTGTGGAAGGACTTGTGCCCAGCGAAGAGAGCCAGCGCCGCTTGGACCGCCTCTGGGCAGATAAGACGCTGTCTCCAGACGAGCGCCGTGCTGCCGTTCGAGCTGCCTACCTTGCCCGCCAGTTCAGGGAATGAGCGTTGATGAGGAGAGGTACGAGGCGTTTGACGACCCGTACTGTTATCCTAATTCCGAAGTTCTGAGAAATCTTGCTGATCTTCGCGACGAAGCACTTCTCGACAGCTTTGAAATCGAAATGACCTTCCTGCGTTCGACCGAACCTCTACCAGAGGGTAACTTCGATTTCGAACACTATAAGGCGATTCACCATCACCTGTTTCAGGATGTTTACGGATGGGCTGGGCAATGCCGTACGGTTCGCATTTCGAAGGGTGGCAACGCCTTTTGTTATCCTGAGCATATCGACAATCAGGCGGCGGCCGTGTTTCGAATGCTCAACAGACCTGCGTTTCAGGGGCAGTCCAATTTATCTGACTTCGTTGCTGCCGCCGCAGATTTTCTTGCCGAGCTGAACGCAATCCACTGTTTCCGTGATGGGAATGGGCGATCGCAGTTGGCCTTCATGTACCTTGTTGGACAGCGCGCCGGGTTTCCCTTCAACTTCGAAGGGGTTCAGCGTGACACCTTCCTGCCCGCGATGATCGCCAGTTTCAATGGAGACCTCACCCCCCTGAAGAGTGCGTTGGCCGCACTTTGCTCAGACGGTTTCTGATCGTCTTTTAGCCGCTTTAAGCGTGTTTAATTCTTTGGAAAGTTAATGTCCGCAACGGGCGCGAGGTGGACCTTCCTGACAAGGGGCTTGGTCAGTTCAAGGTATGGCTTCCCTATGCTGCTTTCTGGTTATCCGGCATCACCAGGAAAAAGGAAGCGGACTCCTTGCGTTGCCGCCGGATGATAAATGGTCGCGTGGCTTTCGTCCTTGAGCGGACGATAGCTCCAGGCGATGTTTTCGGCCGCGTTGTCTTTCAGCGCGGCCACCAGACGATCCACACCCGCCTGCATGGTGCCGCCTTCATTGCCGATGGAAAGCCACAGGGTTCGCGGCGTTGTCGTTTTCGTCTTCAATAATGAATCGGACATTTTGGACAGATTGCCATAGTCCCACCACAGGCTGGGGCTGACGGCGATGTACTTCTGAAACTGTCCGCCAAAGCGCAGAAAGGTATCGACCACAAACAGGCCCGCCAGCGATTCCCCCATGATCGCGTTCACCCCGTCTGTGCGGTAGGCTGCATCGACCAGAGGCCTCAATTCTTCGACCATGAACCGGCGGAAAAGATCGGCCTTTCCGCTGGTCGGCAGCTTCTTTATTTCCTCCGGATCAGTCGAGGGCGTGGTGAGCTCGGCCTTGCGGTCCTTGCTTTCGATGCCCACAACGATCACGGGCGCGTTGGCCCCCCATGTCCCGCCCTGCTGGACCATACTTGCGATGTGCGCAAAATCCTGCCAGCCGTCTCCGCCGTCGAGGAGATAAAGGACCGGATAGCGTTTGTGAGCGGTTGCCGGATCGGCATATTCGGTGGGCAGGGATATGTTGACCCTACGCATGTCGCCCAGAATATGGGACGTGATGCGATAGCCCTTGCCTATTTCTACGGGGATCCCAGCACCGATGAAGCCCGTTTCCTGAGGTGTGGCAAAGGTGACAGTCGCCATAGCGCTGCAAGCCGTGCTTAGAAGAAACACCCGCCGCGACGAGACGGAGGCCGGTGTACCGGAACCGAGGGCACGGGAGCTAAAACTGTCCATTTCGTCCAAAACACACCCCCCTTTTGACCGCACTCATGCGGTAGCTCGTTGGATGATAAACATTGCAAGTGTCCTTGGGAAGTCGAGAAGCAGCGGGCAAGCTTGGGCATCAAAGCCAGCTTTTTCCCATCAAAATCCATTCGTGGCACCGTTGCGCCGTTCCTCTGTCAGTATGGCAGGGGAAACTGGGTGTTAATGATCGCTTGCGGGCGTTCGGGCCTTAAGATCGAAGGATGCCAGCCTCGTGCGCAAATGCATCCCCAACGGTTATCGCCTGATCCCAGGGATGCGTTGTCCGGCCTGATGTAATATGCAACCCATCTTCCCATCGTTGTCCCTCACAAACTCCAGCCTCGCCTCAACGGATCTGGCAAAGAACATGGTTTCTGACTCCGGGTAGGCCCTTACACTGTCCTGGCCTGTCGCCGTCACCAAAAGGTGGCTACCTTCAACAGTTACAGCCAGGCTCAGATCAGGCATCAGCACATAGGTGCCGGCATATTGCGCCAGGACCTCCGGAGCGACCTCGATAGCCTTTGGCAAAGGAACGACCTCAGCCGGATAGCCGTGGGCGATTGTGGCAAGCGCCTTTGATATCCACACGGTTGAGCTATTGTCGAGATTGCCGAGGACGATGACTGACAGACCAAGCTCGGGCTGATAGGCTGCGTCACTGACATAGCCTGGAAGATGGCCGCTGTGGCTATACAAGGTCTGTTCGTCAAGGATCGTACGCGAGAGGCCAAGTCCCTGGGCCTTCATTTCGGCAAGGGCCCTTTTCGAGATCAGACGACCTTCAAACAGGCCCTGCTGCCATTTCAACAAGTCATGTCCGGTCGAAACCAGGCCACCTGCGGAAAAGCTGTTGGTCAAGTCTCGATGCGCGGCGGCGACCGGCGCATCGTCCCCCATCTCATAGCCGACGGCGTCCTCCGCGCTGGGCGCTGGGTTGTAGTCGGTGGCATCCATATGGAGCGGCCTGAAAATGTTTGCACGCAGGAAATCCCCGTAAGTCTGCCCACTGACCTTTTCAATCACGAGGCCTAGGATAGAAAATCCAGCGTTGCTGTATTGGTATTTTTCACCGGGCTCGGACGAAACGGGGAGAGTTCGGAGGAGGTTCCAAAGTTGTTGGGGGGTGAAGGCCTCGCCGAATTTCCCGGCCAACAGGTGATTATAGTCCCCCAGACCCGAAGTGTGGGCAAGCAGATGACGGAGGGTTATGCGCCTCCACGCAACGGGAGCATCGGGCAGGTATTGGGTGATTGGATCATCAATGCTGAGCTTTCCACGGTCTTGCAGTATCAGGATCGCCGTCGCGGTGAAGGGCTTGGTGATTGAGGCAATATGGTAGCGTGTGTCTGGCGTGTTTAGTGTTCCGGCCGACCTGTTGGCCATGCCATATCCCTTGTCGATTAGGGGGCTCCCGTTTCGAGTAACCAGAATAGAACCGGTGAAGCGGTCGTCACGGACATAGCCGTCGATCAGCGTCGCCATTACAGCGCTTTCCTCGGCCGCGCTTTCGTAAACACGAGGTTTTCGGGAAGCCGCCCAGGCGTCTGCCAGCGTGGCCGCGTCAGTTTTACGGAGGCTCAAGAGCGATTTATAGCCGCCCTTACCCCATTGAAATGTCCCGACCCACTGGCGGCTGGCAGGGTTCCACCTGGCATTGAAAAGGGCGCCGCCGATCGCTGGGACTTCGAAAGCGAAGTGGCCAGTATCGGCTTTGATGTGTGCAAGTGGTGCATTTGAGACGGCGTGAGCGTCACGGGTCGTCAGCGGGAGTTCGTGGCTGGAATAGGTGCCGTTGTAGGTGCCGTCCGAGGACTTTTCTATTGTGATCAGGGCAATGAGATGGTTATCGATCGCGCCTATCCATCGGCCTGAAACGTCCTGTGCGTGGGCCGGCAATGCCACCAATAACGCCGCCAGTATAAGACCGCATAAAAACCGCTTCATTTCTCCCCCTCGCGGCTATCTGGGCCGCAGCAAAAAGCATCATTCGCACGACACTTGCCGGCCCGTTGCTTAAACGCCCCGAACGGAGCTCTAAGCCAGGCGATCCTGGCACACGGCCTCTATTGTTTTTTGCAGTAATCCGACCCGTTCGCTCAGCCACGAGAGTTCGTCTTCGCCGATGCTGTAGCTCGCTGAGTATCGGGCCTCGACATAAGCCCGCCGAAGCCGATCGAATGCCTGTCGGTGTAGCTTTGTCTCATTCGGCCAAATGCCCTTCAGACGGTCATCCAGCACCTCAGCCTGCGACCGCAGCATGGTTATGCGGTGGCTCTTCGGGCTGTAGAGGGAAAGCGTCAGCAGCAGACAGTGATAGGCTCGCTCCGCTGCTTGATGAAGTAAAAATGCTGCGTCGTTTTTCTCCCCACGTTCCATGTAGAACGCCGCTCCGCTGAGAGCGCTGGAGGCCTTCGAAATCCAAAGGTCATAGTGCCCCCTGGCCTCTGCCAGCCGCTCCGCCTCGGTCAGCGGCTTGGGCGCGACCAGCGGATGCCCCGGGGCCTCGTACAGCATGATGCCATCGCGGGCGATATCGACGAAGAAGGGCCGCCCTCTGGCGAGGTTATCGTTCACCTCATTGAGACTATGCACGATGAAGTTGACCGGAGTGCGGATATGTTCGGTGACGGTGTATTCCCGGATCAGATGCTCGTCGGCCTTGGCCCAGTAATCTTGCAGATCAGTGAAGGCCTGACCGTTGACGACAATGAGGATATCATAGTCCGAGCGATAGCCGGAGGAGCGGTCTTCAACCCAGTCACCACGGGCGTAGGAGCCAAAGAGGATGATCTTGAGAATGCGCCCGGCCTTGCGCTTATCAGAGAGCGCGGTCTTGGTCGCATCCTCGAACTCGTCAAACAGGATCTGCACGACGCGGGTCAGTTCGCGCCGTTTCACATCCGGTAGGTGTTCGAGCTTATCAGCCAGCATCAAAAAGGCCCCGCAGTTCGGGATCAGCATAGTACCGGAGCCGGGTTGCCACAATGGGGCGTTGACCATTGAGGAACAGGAGTTGTGTATCCGGAGGCATCTGACGCACCTCATCGGGCGTCAGAAGCGGCCGCCCGGTGTGATGCTCACTGTAGGAGAGGCCGCTCTTGTTGGAGTCCATATTGCGGCCCGTGGACTGGAATACGACCGTCTCTTGTCCCAGCAGATCCGACACCAGCCTTGAGGTCTCATAGTCGTTGACGCCAAAGACCTGAAGTACGCCGGCGTTCGATAGAAAAGTGCCGGCCCTCTGACCATAGAGGGCGCGTAACTGATGGATGTCCTGAAGGATGGGCCAGAGCTGTACGCCATAGCCCGCCATCAGACTCATGGCCCTCTCCACAAACGACAGATAGCCGAGGCTCGCAAACTCATCCAGCAGGTACAAAACGGGCGAAGGGAGAGGGCGCTTTGCGCGCACCAGTTCCGTCAGACTTTGCGTCACGAGTAGCCTCAGCCACCGCGCATAGGTGTCGAGCCGATCGGGCGGCAGAACGAGATACACGGTGGCCACAGATTGCTTCAGATCACCAAAAGCAAAATCCGACCCGATCATGACCTCCGTCATGCGCGGACTGTCGAGAAAGTGCGTATGCCGCTGCGCTGACGACAGCACACCGGCCGCCTCCCGATCGGCCTTCGACCGATGCCGGTTTGCCGCCCGCCTGATCAGCCCGTGACAGGCGTCCGTTTCCTGCATGCGGTCGAGTAAATCGGCAAACTCCGGAACATTTAGCGTCAGATATTCCCGCAAGGTCGCCAGACTGCGCCGGTGTCCGAACTCTTCAGTGGCGATATAGAGAATAATCCCCGTGATCAGCGCCTTCGCCTCTTCATTCCAGTGCGCTTCCCCGGCGGTGCCCGGCGCATCGCAGACCAGCGCATCGGCCAGCAGCGCCGCATCCTCAGCAATATCCGGACTGTCGGGATCAAGAGCCGCCAGCGGATTGAACGAGGCGGAAGGTAGTCCTGTCACGCCAAACGGATCCAGAATATAGACCGGACCAAACGCCGATCGGGCGCGCGCCGTGATGCGCGTGTTCTCGCCCTTGGGATCCACACAAATCACGGAACGGTTCTGCACAAGAAGGTTTGGAATAACCGTCCCCACGCCCTTGCCCGATCGCTTCGGTGCCAGGGTCAGCAGATGCGCCGGGCCTGAATAACGGATGAGCTTGCGTGTACTCCTATCCCGGCCGATCAGAAGCCCCTCATGCCCGCGCGTAACCGCAGCCATCTCCCGCTTCTCCGCAAAGCGCGCTGAGCCATGGGTGTCAGATCCATCCCCATCACCCAGATGATCAAGAAGGGGCTTCACGAGAAGCCGCCAGAGCACGGCCACGACGATACCCACGACAATCAGATCCAGTACCCGCTTAAGAGGCTTTCCGCCGATGCCGATTAAAGCCAGACGCCCTTCGACCCACTCAGAGAGCAGCGCCAGCAAAATCAAAATCACAACGGACACCACAAGGGCGTACAGTACGGGCTTCCACACCCGAACCGGTGCGCCGACAACCCACAGAAAGGCCCCCAAGGGGTCACGCACAGCGCGCACCAGACCCTTGCGAAGTGCGCGTAACACCCGAAGGACAGAACTGATCATCTCAAAGCCCCCCGAATGCGCCCTAACCGGTCTTGCCGGGACCGATCAGATCCTCGAACAGACGCCGGTCGATGTCGCGGGTCAGAAAGCCCGGTAGTTCGCGCCGAATGAAGTCGCGCAGATAGTCCGCACTGCTCTCGCGCCCCTCTTCGAGACGATGCAGAACCAGCGCCCCCAGCAGCACCTTGCGGCGCGTATCCCGGGCCCGCTCGTCCTTCGACAACCGCGCCTGCAATGACTTCCGCTGAGCCTCAAGTTGCGCCAGCCGTTCTTCAATGGATTTACGCGACATGGAAACCCCCTTTGCGAGACGCCAACCCCAACACACGCGCGTCGCCGGCGACGAACGCAAAGTCAGACTGACCATGCACCAGTCCCGACGAGCCTGGCTCGCTACCAACGCAATAGCTGCAACCATATCAAATACTATCAATGCGGGCAATCTCTATTGTGGTATCGTCCTGATGGTCCGACCCGGCCGTAGGCATCTAAAACGGCGCACTTACAAGCTGCTTCGCAACTCAGGCACGGCATCGGCATGACGATGCGAAGACAGGGCAAGACGCGGGGGCACCGCCCCCGCACCCCGTATGTGGCGTTGTACAGTGACTGTGGCGTCTACGTCTGTCTCTGAGTGTTCTAGCGTGTCGTCTGGATTTAGCTTGAGAGCGGATCAGGGTCAGAAGGCGGGCTGCGCTATCCTCGACAGACTCGTCCACAATGCGCACCGTATCTCGCTGAAAGGCGAATCCAAGCGCCGCCTAAAAACAAACTCACCTTTGACCTGAGATACGTAATCAGACCACCTAATGAACTATCGATGACCCGCCATATGTGCGCGCCAAAATCTCGGAATGAGTGCGCGGCATCGTCGGAATCCCCACTCAGAGCCACTGGGACGACGGACGCGCTTCTAAACCGATGGGGTCAAGCTCAGTGTCAAAGGATGCAAACCATGCCAACAACGCTTCAGGTTCACTGAACGCGTCACCCTCACAACAGATTTTACCCGTTGCATCCACCATAAAGAGGCGTGAGCGTTCCAAAGAGGCATCAATTCCGGCATGGTTTTCGTGGCCGTCTCTCGATGAGGCCTGGCGCAGGCCACGAACCTGACGCAGTAGGGTGATGGCGCCCTCATTCTGAGGGACGACCACCAAAGCGTAAAACCTTGGCTCTAGCCGCCCCTACACCATCTTTGGGCGCCATCCGGCCTCTGCGGGCGCAACCTTGCTTAAACGGCGACGCGCTCTTTAGCCTGGCGGGTTCGCATTTTGCCCCGTTCTCAACACCGTGTGTTCCACAAACCATTAAACCGCCGGATCGCTGATCGACGCGTGTCCGCTCTCAAGGCGTCCCGCGTAGCGCCGCAGTAAGCCCTCTGCCGAAACCGTGACATCATACCAGCCGCCGGTGGCGATTGTGTCGAGCGTGAAGCTCTGTGTCTTGCTCGCATCCAGTGACACCGTCTGCACAGGTCCGCCGTAAAGGCTTTGATCCACCGTGAGATTTTGAGGTGTTTTTGCGTGGTTTTTTAGGATGAGGAAAAGGGTGTTGCTGTGGGTTTCAAGCGTAGATTCGGCAGCAAAGTCCGATTGCCCTGAAAAAATGCGTAGAAAGCCGTTCGGACCCGAAACCCAGAGGTCATAGGCCTTTTCCTTTAGCGACCAGACATCAGACAGGCGCTTACCCGCCTCGATCGTGTAACGGCGCGGAATGTGGTCGAGGTTCAGCCGATCATAGACGTGCAGGACCAGACCCCTTGTTCCGGAATTGCGCATATCAAGCGTCAGGCCTGTGCCACCCACCCGAGCCGTGACCTCTGGCCTGTATGGCAGTGGACGCGAGGGGCGGGTCCCCGGTTCCTGCTGCAAAGGCTGGGGCACGCTCGGCGGCGTGATGGCTTTGCGATGGATTTGTCTCAGAACCTCGCGCTCAGAGTTGGAACTGTCTGGCAAAGGCGGGAAGGTCGGATCATTAGGCTTATCGAAGTCGAAGCACGACGTGAGATCGCCGCACACGGCACGATGCCAGGGGCTGATCGCAGGTATCACGACGCCGAACCGCTTTTCGATAAACTGACCAACCGAGGTATGGTCAAAGACTTCGGAGGCAACAAACCCGCCCTTCGACCATGGTGACACCACGTACATGGGTACGCGGGGGCCAAGCCCCCAAGGCCGCAGACTGCCAGATACCGTGTCGCGCGGATCGCGATACTTGCCGTCCGGGTCCGAAAAGTAGAACCCCTCCAGCGGTAAGGTGGATTTGCCGGCCAGCGTCCCGTCGGCCCGGTAGGACGGCGGCGCCGGCGGGGGTGCATGATCAAACAGACCGTCATTTTCATCGAAGGTCTGAAAGAAGACCGACTGGCTCCAGGTCTCAGGATTGGCGGTCAGGGCTTTAAGAATACCAGCGGTAAACTCCGCACCCTGAAGCGGCGTAGAGGCTGAGGGATGCTCCGACCAGTCTTTGGGAGGTAGGATCCACGAGACGGCAGGAAGTTTGCCTTGCCGGGCGTCTTCGGCGAATTGCTCCAGCGACCAGTGCGCCATGCCCTTTTCATAGAGGGGGTCACCCGGCTTGCACTCGCGGAAACTGCGAAAGGCGAGGCCGCCGTGCATGGCACCGGTCCAGTTATCGTTCGGATCCTGATAGATGCGCCAGGACACCCCGGCCTGTTCAAGCACGTCCGGGATGGTCGGCCAGTCAAACGCTGTCCCTTGATAGGTATAGCCGGGTTCAGGTAGGGCCCCCTTGATCCAGCAACGCAGATTGTTGGGTTCTGAACTCGCTTCTGTGGCGTTGATGCCCTGTGCCCGAAGCTGCGGATCATGGTTGGAGCCTGACCAGAAGACGATGCGGTTGGGGTCAGTACCGGTGGTAATGGAGCAATGATAGGCGTCACAGATCGTAAAGGCTTCGGCCAGGGCGAACTGGAACGGTATGTCTGACCGTTTGTAATAGCCCATGGAATAGGGGTTTTTGAACTTCGGCCAGTAGCCGAAGCGGCCCTGGTTCCAGGCCGCCTGTGAGTCCGCAAAGGAATGCGGTGTGCCCGGCACGGCAATGGCGTTGGTCGTTTTCGTGTCCAGATGGAAAGGGGGAATGATGTTTTGCCCGTCCGATTGTTGCCATACCGGCCCGGCAGGCATGGGCACGGGGTGTCGATCTCCAAGACCGCGCACGCCTTTCAAGGTGCCGAAATAGTGGTCGAAGGAGCGGTTTTCCTGCATCAGTATGACGATGTGCTTCACATCCTGAAGGGTCCCCGAAACCCGCTTTGCGGGAATGTCGAGAGCGGCGGCAATTTCCGGATAAAGGGCGCTTGTGGCCACGCCTGCGCCCATTAAACGCAGAAAGGAACGGCGATCAGTGGCCATCTCAGGCCTCCTTTGTATCGAAGGTGATGTCCGTTCGGACGGGGCTCGTTTCGATGCCGGCGTCGGCCACCACGCGATATTCGGCCGACCAGTTGTCGCGCGTGACGGTGTGGCGCACATAGCCACGCTGATCGCCGTTATAGTGGTGGACATGCGGGTTCTGCGACAAGGCGTCCTTCATGTCTCTCGCCCACGGGCAGGCCGAGGCGATGGAGGTGCCGGCAAATTCATGACCGATGCGCGGTGTTTTGGCCTCATAAGGATCTCGGTGCAGGCTCATCACCGCTGAACAATGCCAGTCGCCGGACAAAACGATCGGGCGGGCCTTGCCCGCGGCCAGCGCATCGATCAGCCGCTGGCGTTGAACCGGGTAGCCATCCCACTGATCGAGATTGCGTTCCGGCGCGTCGGGGGCGCCATTATACCGGAACGAGCCAAACCATGTCTGCGAAGCCAGAACCGTGAACAGGGCCTCACACCTGTTAATGCCCTTAAGCAACCAGTCTTCCTGCGCCGCACCGGTGAGGGTGCGCTTCGGATCGAGCAAGGCTGTGCACGGGGGTTTGCGATTGTCACCGCAGGCCTGATCGTCGCGAAACTGCCGGGTGTCGAGAAGGTTCACTTCGGCCGGGCCGAAGCGATAACGCCCATACATCTGAAGCGTGCTTTTTAACCCCTCAAGTACCGGCGGTTTTTCGATCGGCATATGCTCCCAGTAGGCCTGAAACGCCGCCAGCTTCCGCACGCGGAATTCAAGCATTGTTTGGGCATAGGGGTCTTGCGGCGTGTCGCCCGCCCAGTTGTTGTCCACCTCGTGGTCGTCCATCGCGACGATCCACGGCGCGGCGGCATGGGCGGCCTGAAGATGGGGGTCCATTTTATAGAGGGCGTAACGGTTGCGATAATCCCAAAGGGTAACGATTTCGGCGCTGTTGTGCAGACGGACGGTTTCAAACGCCTGCCGGCGCCCTTTTCCGATATCCCGCATCCGTGTGCCGAGGGTGCCGATGCCGCCTTCATAAATGTAGTCACCGACATGGATGACGCAGTCCGGCATCCATTCGGCCATGTCCTTGTAGGCGGTGAAGTAGCCGCTCTCATAGCTCTGGCAACTGGCGTGGGCGAGTTTTGCCGTCGTGGCTGTGCGTGAGGCCGTGCGCGTGCGGCCGATCGGGCTGTCGGCGTCGGCGTAGTGAAACTGGTAGAAGTAATCGCGGCCCGACTGAAGCCCGCTAAGAACGATATGGACGCTGTGGCCGACGTCGTCACCGGTCATCACGACGCCCTGACGGACCACCTTCGTCATACGTTCGTCTTCGCACAGGCGCCAGCGAACCTCGGCGGGACCGCTCATACCGCCGCCCTTCAACGGCTCTGGCGCAAGCCGGGTCCACAGCACGATCCCGTCTTCACGCGGTGAGCCGGAAGCCACCCCCAGAGTAAAGGGATAGGCGGAGGCCCGCGCGGAGGCAGGCACCCAGAGGGCGGCCGAAGCCGACGTCAGGAACAAACGGCGCGAAAACATGGCAAAGGGCTTTCGATAGGAGGCCAAGGGTGGAATCCGGGGCGCCCCAGATGGAAACAGTGAGGGGACCGAAGGCAGGATGGGTCGGTCTTATCTGTTTAGAAAACCCCTCCCTCCCAAAGGGAGGAGGGGGTGAGACATCTTAGAACGAGGTGGCAAAGGTCGCGTAGAAGCTGCGCGGCTTGCCTTCAAACGGATAACCATAGAAGTAGCGGTCATCGGTATTGGTGTACTCGCCGCGGTTAAACGCCGAGCCGTAGAAGTTGTTGCCGTAGCCGTAGCGCTCCGCGTAATACTCATCGAACAGGTTGACGATACGCAGTTGGAAACGGTGCTGGAGCTGTTCACCGGCCAGGTAGGTGACCGAGGCGTTGACAACGGTATAGTTGCCGAAGTTGTGGCTGAACTTCGGAACCCCGGTGTCCTGACCCCGGCCGTTGACGGCGGGCTTGGTTGTGCCGGCAATAGCCGGACCGCCGCGCGCCCATTCCGAACCCTGAATGCGGGCCAGTGCCAGGAATTTCCAACGGCGGTTTTGCGACGTCCAGTTCACCGAGGCTGTCGAGAACCACGACGGCGTTTCACCCAGTTGCAGGCCTTTACGCGAACCCGACGTTTCCGACGCGTCGGTGCTTGTATAGGCGAAGTTCATATCCCACTGATTGCCGACGCTCATGTCGAGCGAGGCGGTCGCCCCCTTGATTTCGGTGATGGCCGAAGAGTTGAAATACACATTCGGCGTCAGACCCGAGGTCGTGCTGATGCGATTAGTGATCTCAGTATGGAACCCACCCAGTTCACCGGCAATATAGACATCTCCGAAGGTACGGCTATAGCCCATGGCGGCTGCAAAGGTCTTCGTCTCTTCGGGCAGGAGGTCCGGATTGCCGACGGTGAAGACCGGGCTGGTCGCTGCGGGCGGACGCGGATTGTTCTGGTAAAGCTCGTTGGTCTGCGGCAGCGAATAGGAGGTGCCACCATTCGCCCGGATGTAGCCTGAACCGAAGACCGGCTGACGCAGACCGAACTTCCAGATGGTTTTGGAGTCAAAAGCGTCAGAGAAGTCCGTGCGCACGGCCAGAGAAATGTTGGTATCCGGGCTAAAGGCCAGTTTCGGATGCAGGTCGACAAAAACCCCGGTGGTCGCAAAATCATTGTTCGGGGTGGCGAACGCTTCCGAGGAGTCGTCCTTATAAGTCACGTACTGCAAGCCGCCGATCACTTCGAGCAGGCGATGCGCTTGCCAGGTGGCACGCACGGTCGCCCCCATCTCCTTGTAACCCGATTTGAACTGGTTGGTCGTCCCGAAACCATGAGCAAAGGCAGGCTCAACGGCACCGGTCCAGTCGCCGCGCGGTATTGTTTTTGACGGGTTATTCGGATCAACACATCCGGAAGCGATACGGCAAATCTCTGGGTAAAGCTCTGCGTTCCACAGCTTCGGATTCGAATAGTACGCTGAGGCTTCAAATAGCAGGGTGTCTGAAACGCGCTTGGTGAAAGCGGCGTCGATGATCGGATAGCGCAGCGTGTTCGGAGAGTAGGACTCACCTGACGGGAACGGGTCCTGGAACCAGCTTTCCACATAGATGGCATTGGCGCGGAATTCGGTATTGTCGTCGATCTTCCAGAGATACTTCGCGCCGATATTGTTGCGGTTATAGGGATAGTCCTGCACCCCGCCCGACAGCTTGACGTTATCGGTGAATTTTTCAGGATCGAAGATGCGCGGGCTGTCGGTGGCCAGCATGGTGCCGTAGACCATCAGGCTGTGCTTGCCATCCTTGTCGAGCGGAAAGGCATAGTTGCCCCAGATCTCCCGCGTTTCGAACGAGCCGTAAGAGACGCCGAATTCACCCTTCTTCGTCCCATCGGGCTTTTTGGTGATCACATTGACCACCCCGATGCCGCCATTGGAACCAAAATAAAGGCTGTTGCCGCCGCGATAGACCTCGATACGGTCGATCATGTGCGGGTCGATGGCCGTCGCGCCCCAGATGTTTTCGAGGGCCGGGCCGCGGTCATAGGTGGGCACGCCGTCGATTGCGACCAGGGTGTCGCGGTCACCGCCACCATCCAGACGGATGGTAAATTCGCCCTCATCCGGCGAATAGCCAATGTTGACGCCCTTAACGAGGAACTGCATCGCTTCGGCGAGGTTAATCGCGCCAGAGTCCTCAATAGCCTTCGCGCCCACCACCTGAACCTCGGTGCCGTAGGCTTCGGCCTCTTTGGCTAGTAACGAAGTGCGGTTCTTTTCACCTTTGACGGTGATTTCCTGAACGGTCTGATCAGCCGGCGCGTCTTTACCCGTATCGGCCGGACCGGCGGCCATGGCCGTGCCAGCGGCCAGTAAAGCGAGCACGCTGGTGCCCCCGCTAAAAAAATGGCGTTTCATCGAATTGTCCCCAGTAGGTCAGGCGGTCGGGAGGCGGACCGCGTGACACAGGGAAGTATTCACTGATTGTTAATCCTCAGCGGCAAATCCGTGACGAATTGATGAAAAAACCTCAACTCAAAACTCATTGAGAGTGAAATTATCTCAATGCGGGGGTAAGGCGGTCAGAACCGCTTGAGCGACAGGACATCGAAGGTTTCCTGAAGCGTCTGACTGGCACGGCTAAAGTCATGCAGCGCGAGGGCCGCGATCAGCGCGTCGACGACACAAAGCTGGGCAATGCGACTGGTCATGGCCTCGGTTCGAAACAGGGTTTCACGGGCCATGGTCAGGAGGCGTACATCTGCGTGCGCAAAAATAGGCGAGCGGGTGAAGTTCGTTATGACAATGGTCCTGGCCCCAGCCTCATGCGCCAGACGCGTTGAGGTCAGGGTCTCATGGGTGGCACCCGAATGCGAGATCGTCAAAACCGCTACGTCGGGGCCGGTTCGTGACGCACTAATGGCCTGAACGTGCGAGTCGATGACCACCTTCGATTCTAGCCCTATACGTAACAGTCGATAATTGGCGTCTTCAGCCACGGGCGCAGACGAGCCTATTCCATACACTTCGATGCGTTTGGCCTGCGTCATGAGGCGCACGGCCTCCGTCATCGCAACGGGGTCGAGCACCGAGAGGGTATCGCTGAGCGCCTGAGCGCCGGAATGAAAGATTTTACGGCAGGTGGTTTCGATATCATCCGAGGGCTCAAGGTCCTCGTGAATAAAATGCACCGGTTGCACCAGTTCTTGCGCCAGCGACAGTTTGAGCTGCTGAAAGCCTTTGGCCCCCAGTTGCTGGCACAGGTTGATTACCGTGCCCTCGCTCACCCCCGTCTTGTCTGCGAGTTCTGTTATGGACATTCCAACAACCGTGCTGGCTTTCTGCAGGATATAGTCGGCCACAAGGCGGGCACTGGGTCCCAGATTGCTGCGCGCAGCACTTAATCGCGACAGAAAATTCGGTATGGGGGCGGGTGCTGACGCGGATCGGGATGCGGGCATTTAAACGACACACAGGATTGAGTTTGGTAACGCCGCCGTCTCGCGGTCACCTTTCATATGTCAACCCGCTGTCGGAAACACAAACAACTTATTCTCAACTCTTGAATGCGCTGATCCCTATAACAATGAGTTGAGTGACCAGTGCCTATGTCCGGACGCCTTAACCTTGGCAAAGCGGCAAGTCAGGTACATGTCCCGAATTGCGGTGGTTTCTCGCTCGTCACTTGATCTGAGCATACGGTCCGGATCGATATCGAAAACAATTCCTGTAGCGAAACAGACCTTAGATCGACCCGCCCCCAAAGGCATAACGAGATCGTGTCCCGTGACGTGGTGTAACTGAGCGCTAGGCATCAGTGGTTTCCGGACGGGTCCGGATTTTCGTCAGCTTGCCACGGCTGGCATGCTGAGAACGGGATCATCGCTGAGTTGTGCGATGGTTTCAAGGGTGATGTAGCGGCCGCGTTGAACCGTCCACTCGTCGTTCTGCTCCAGCAGGATAGCCCCAACGAGGCGTATAATGGCATCATCGTTCGGGAAGATGCCCACGACATCGCAACGGCGCTTGATTTCGCCATTGAGACGCTCAATCGGGTTTGTGCTGTGAAGCTTGATGCGGTGCTCCTTTGGGAAGGTCATGTAGGCCAGGACGTCATGCTCAGCCTCGTCCATGATCGTTGCCAGCTTTGGCATTTTGGGCCTGAGCTGATCGGCGACGTTTCGCCATTGTGCGCTGGCGGCTTCAGGCGTTTCCTGAGCGAAGGCGGTACCGATGAAGGCCGAGACGACCCGGCGGCCACTCTTGCCTGCATGGGCGCAGACATTGCGCATGAAGTGTACGCTGCACCGCTGCCAGGTGGCGTTCAAAACCTTCGATACCGCGCCTTTGATCCCGATATGTGCATCGGAGACGAC
Source organism: Asticcacaulis excentricus CB 48 (assembly GCF_000175215.2). Taxonomy (NCBI): domain Bacteria; kingdom Pseudomonadati; phylum Pseudomonadota; class Alphaproteobacteria; order Caulobacterales; family Caulobacteraceae; genus Asticcacaulis; species Asticcacaulis excentricus. The sequence goes on from NC_014816.1 coordinate 577,337, forward strand.
CAGCTTGACGCCGCGCAGACCACGACGGGTCAGGTTGCGTAAGAACTCTGCCCAGATCGGTTCAGCTTCTGACGTGCCGACCTCCATGCCAAGAACCTCCCGGCGGCCGTCGGTATTGACGCCCACAGCGATGATGACGGCGACGGAGACAGTCCGGGCCCCACGGCGAACTTTCAGGTAGGTGGCATCGATCCAGATATAAGGCCATTCCCCCTCGATCGGACGATCGAGAAACGCCTTCACGCGCTCATCGATTTCCTCACAAAGGCGGCTGACCTGGCTTTTCGAGATGCCGCTCATGCCCATGGCCTTGACCAGGTCGTCGATAGACCGCGTCGAGATGCCCTGAACGTAAGCTTCCTGGATAACGGCAGTCAGTGCCTTCTCGGCCATGCGCCGTGGCTCCAGAAAGCTCGGGAAATAACTGCCTTTGCGAAGTTTCGGAATACGCAGTTCGACCGTGCCGGCGCGTGTTTCCCAATCCCGATCGCGATAGCCGTTGCGCTGGACCATACGTTCGCCGCTCTTCTCGTGGTAAGCCGCGCCGGTCACAGTGCCGACCTCCATTGCCATCAGGCGCTCGGCGGCAAAACCTATCATCTCACGCAACAAATCGCTGTCGGAGGTCTTTTCAACAAGCCCTTTCAGGGCCATCATCTCTTTGGTCATCGGTGGTTCTTTCGTCTCTGGAATGAGTGTAGGAACCCAAACCATATCCGAAAATCACTGATGACCAACCCGCGACGCTTCAGGCTCGCCTGGCCCTTGAATGGGGCCGCGAGCCTAGCGCTTCGCTCTTACCCAATTACACCACCCGGTGGGACACGACCCATAACGAACCGATGTGCCCCCAAACCTGATGATCGCCCGCGGTAGATTTCGGCAAGCGGCGACAGACCGCTCTGGGTGCCACGGAGACAACGGGGGTGAGAATTAGAACCCAATCTTTACCCCCGTTTCGGGTTTGACTTCGCTCTCATTCCTGAGCCTCGCCAATATCGCCTGGGGGTTCGCCGCTGGCGCATGACGCAACTGACGCTTGACTACCGCGAAATCGCCAGGCGTCAGATTTTGCAAGGACGCCAACCCTTCCGGGGCGGCGATACCAAAGAAGCGCTCAAAGGCACGTTTGGCGCGTTCCGCGCTCAAGGGGCGCAGGTCGAGTTTGAAGACGAAACGCCTGAGTGTCGCGGGATCCAGTGACTCCGGGTGGTTGGTCGCGGCGAGCACCGGCAGCGGGTGGCGGTCGAGCCAGGTAAGCATTTCGTTGACCTGGCCGACTTCCCACGAACTGCGCGCCCGCGTCCGGTCGAATAGCAAAGAATCGGCTTCGTCGAACAGCAATACGCCCTCCTTGTGCCGCGCCTCCGCGAAGGCCCCCGCAATGTTTTGCTCCGTTTCACCGACCCATTTAGACAACAGATCTGACGCGCGGTGCACGAGAAGCGGCCGGTCGAGACGCCACGCCAGGTGATGCGCCAGTGCCGTCTTGCCCGTACCGGGAGGGCCCGTCAGCAGAAGCGAGACATCGAGTGTGCCCAGTTCTTCTATGCGATTGAACAGTGTATTCAGTGAACGGTCGGTCTCGTAGAGATCGAGGTCCAGGTCACCAAACGTTTCATCTGGAAGGTCATTGCCGCGTAACGCTCGCACCAGAGAAGTTGCCGCCCGCGCGCCGCAGTCCGGCTCCTCTGCCAGTCTTGCCGCACGTATGGCGACGCGCAACACGCTGGTGACCTCCGGCACGCGCTCGATTAGCTTTTCGATGGCCTCACCAGGTGTGGCGCCTTCATCGCGAACTATGCGATCAAGAATGCGACGCGCTGCCCTGCGCGGAGGCAGGTCGAGCTTGAGAACAAAGCTCATGCGTCGCAAGATGGCATCGTCGATATTGCCGACCGCATTCGTAACCCAGATAACCGGTGCGGCGTTCGTTTCCAGCATGCGGTTGACAAAGACTTTGCTGCCCTCCCGCTGCGCGAACCAGTCACCTCGCGAACGGTGCGCATTTCCGATAAGGTCTTCCATTTCATCGAACAGAAGAACCGCTCCACTATGATCGCCCAGTACCCGCTGCGCCAGCACAAGCGCGTTGACACGGTCGTCACGTGACGGTTCGGCGGTGTCGTCATCCACTTCAGCAACCGCGTGAAGCGCACAACCCGCTGCCGCCGACAATGTCCGCGCGAGCTCGGTCTTCCCCGTACCAGGTGGCCCATGTATCAGAATATTAACCCCGTGCGCGCGCGCCTTGGTCGCACCGGCCAACAGGCGGACCAGAAAATCAGCATCGGCGACATGGGCGAAATCCGTTAGGTCGAGACAGGCCGGTTGACGCTTTCCCGTCAGGGCTTCAGATAGGCGGGCAAAGCTGGGTTCGCGGTCGAGAAGTCGGCTCAGCGGCCAGTGAACCTCAATCGCATCATCATGGCGTGAGCGGATACCAAAGCCGACCAGACCCAGCGTCATAACCTCGCTGTTTCGAACCTCGCTGCCCGCGTCCGCAGCCTCGGCTCCGGCCAATTCACCTAAGATCGCCGGTAAATCCCGAATGGTTTCTGCAAGAAGATTGAGGACGTTGCTCAGGCGCGTCAGGCGTGCAAAGGCGATCATCAACGTTAGCAACCGCGCGTCGAACGGCTTAAAGTTCAGCAACCGTCCGAGTTCATCGCTAAGGTCCAGGACATAAGGACGCGGCTCCTCCTGCGCGGTCGCGTTTTCGAGCGCCTCAAGCAAAGGCCCCCAATTCTTGTCATCTTTTTCGTGTTTCCAGGCCTTGCCAAGGAGCCAGCCGCTGTTGGCACCGATCCAGGCGCGTAAAGACGCCGCCGTAGCCGAATCTGGCGCAATAACGGGTAGGCTCCGGAGCAACAGGCTCCGGGTAATTGTGTGCTCGTTCATGGGTTTGTCTTTCGGCAAACGCGCGCAGTTACACGCACATTTCGCAATGTTTCTGGTCAGTTTTCAGGAAACAGGCGTCGGCCCGGGCTGTCCTGCCCCGCCGTAACGCCGAAAGAGCGTCAGACGAAAGGCAGGATCGCGGCAGGCTTTTGGCCTTGGCTATTCTTCGATCCCAACAATTCATTTCTCCAATTTGCAGCGCAATTTACAGCGCATTTTGCAGCACTGGGGCTTTAGTAAAAATCGTAACGATATGCAAGTGGGGCGACAATTAACCCAGATAAGCGTGTCGCGACGGCAACAGTTATGGCGCGGGGAATGCCAACTGAGGGGAAAAGCAAAACCTGAATCGCGAGATAAAAAAGTCCTTCCAGAGCGAGTTCCTTCTGGTATCGAATGACCGCCTTGGGCGCCTACCGGTCACATCTGAACGCTACGGCAGGTTTATCAGGTGACGCACCTTTGGGGCCTTTGTGCCCTGATGAAAGCGGTGAACCTCGGCCTGAAGGTCGGCGTCGGCTTTCGAGACCCGTTGATGCTGTCTCAGATGCTCAGCCCATGAGTCTACCAAGAACCACTCTACTATGGCCTCGGGGTAATGGCTGTCTTCGGTTATGCCCCAGGCTGTGGCACCGTCGCGGCGGCGTTCGTCGCTGAGACGACGGATGGCGGCCAGGAACGATGACCGGTCGGCTTCGGCTATCTGATACTCTATCAGGATCATTACGGGGCCACGGTGAGTGTCAGCATAATCCGGACCGGCCGGTTCGGGCCAATGAACCGAAGGGGTAAGATCAGCCTCAGTCGATGGCAGTTTGAAGTGATGAAAGGCAAAAGCGGTCAAGATAAGCCCTGTAGCGGCCACCAGAAGCGCAGAGCCGATGCCGACATGCGTCGCCAACACGCCCCAGCTGAGACTCCCTAGGGTCATGGCCCCATTGAAAACCATCACATAAACCGCCAGAGCGCGCCCGCGCACCCAGTTGGGAAGCACGCCTTGCGCCACGCTGTTGAGCGTGGTCAGGGCGGTGATCCACGCCCCGCCCGTCAGCAGTCCAAGCCCCAGCGCCAGCGCCTTGAGGGAAGTTAGGCTGAGGACGGCCATGGCCGCGGCTGAGATCAGCGCGGCGGCCAGCACCAGACCATCGGGGTTCAGAAGGAGCCGCAGGCGCGGCAGGGCGATAGCCCCACCGATGGCGCCGACCCCCACCGCGCCGAGCAAAAGGCCGTAGAAACCGGCGTCACCCATAAGTTGCGTCCGGGCGACCAGAGGCAGGAGCGCCCAAAGCGCACTGGCGAACAGGTAAAAGATGAAGGACCGGATGAGAACCCGGTGCAGGGGACGGCTCGATTTCACGTAGCGCAGGCCGGCGCGGAACGCCCCGCCGAACGACTCAGACAGATGGCTGTGGCTCATCGCCGGACGTTTCCACCACAGTAAGGCTGCAATGACAAAGCCATAGGTCGCTACGTCCACACCGTAGGTGAGGCCCGCACCGAAGGCCGCCAGCAAAATCCCGCCCAATGCCGGCCCAATGGCACGGGAGATATTGATGCCCAGAGAGTTGAGCGCTACGGCGCTTTTTATATCCGTCTTGGCCACCAGCTCCGGCACAATGGCTTGCCAGGTTGGTCCCATGAGGGCAGCGCCAATCCCGCCGACAAAAGTGGCGGCAATCAGCTTAATGACCGACATCTGCCCGGTTGAGGTCAGGATCATCAGGGTCAGACTGACGCTGGCGAGGAGGAGTTGAATAAAAATCAGCAGCTTACGGCGATCCAAAATATCGGTCAGCACGCCTGCAGGGATGGCCAGCAGAAATATGGGCAGTGTGGCTGCGGCCTGAACCATGGCGACGGCGGCGGGCGCCCCCGAAAGATCGGTCATTAGCCATGCCGAGGCGACATCGCGCATAAAGGAGCCGGTATTGCCAAGTACCGTTGCGGCCCAAAGCACGGCAAAAACGGGCTGTGCCAAGGGTGCAAAGGCCCCGGACGGACGCTTTGTGGACGATGAAGGGGTCATGCCTTTGCCTCTCTTTTGTGTGTGCGAAGCGTTAGAGCGAACCCGCTCAGCAAGCCTCCGGCGACGGCGATGTTTTTAAGAAATTCTTTACGCGCCATCAGTGAGGCAGGTTCCACCATGGCCCAGAAGTCGAAATAGAAAAAGTTGACGCTAAGCGTGTAAACGGCAAGGGCGAGAAGGGCCGGGGTCAGGCACACACCGGCGAGCAGTGCCGCGCTCCCCAGAATTTCCACACTGACTGCCAGCGCAAGCGACAAGGGAGCTAGCGGAATGCCGTGGGCAGCCGCGTCCTGGAGATAGGTCGTCCAGTGCCAAAGTTTATCGACTCCGCTCTCGATGAACATCGCCGCGAGCATCAGGCGGGGCAGCCACAACAAGACCGGCTTTTGCGCCAGACAGAGGGCCGCCTTGGTATCAAACGTCATGAGCTCAGGTTCCTTATGTTCTGACATGCAGGATCGATGGCGGCTCTAAGGAGCCCAGCCCAGCCACACACCGATGTAACGGCTATCGGCAACACCGATGCCATTCAGACGCGAACTGATATTCAGGTGCGACACATGCGTGGTCAGGCTGAGTTCCGGGGTGACCTGCCACGTCCCCCCGATGAAGGCCTGTGCGCCGGTCAATCGTCCGCCTTTTCCCGCCGTCGCGGGTATAGGCAGGTTGGGCTGGCGGTAAAGGGCGTCCGATACCCGGTCTCGCCAGAGACCGTCTGCGCCTATCGTCAGCGTCACTCTTCGATGCGGCTTCAAGGTCAGGGTACTGCCCAGCCGTACCAGATTGGCCGGACCGATCCGGCCCGCTTCATCGAAGTAAGACCCGCGCGGGAAAAGCGGATTGAAGGTTTTTAAATGCGCTTTCCCGTCGTCTCCACTGGCGTGATCGAACTTCAGCGCGATCCGGGGGGTGCTTTTACCCATAAGGGTGTAACTGACATATGCCGAGACATAATGAGCCTGGATCGTTTGGGAGCCGAAGGTGCCGCCCTGAATGACTGCCTCCATGTCATAATCGAAAGCCGCCCGCGCCCCCGACAGGCGCGCACCGAAGCTGGTCCGGTCTTCATCAGCCGTCACGGCACCAAAGCGGACCGCCTTGCGTTCCAGCCGCAGCGCGTAAAGATCCGCCTGCATTCCTGTTGGGGATGGCACCTTGAAGGCTGCGTACAGACCGTAAACGGTTTGATCCCGGTTCGTCGCATCATCGAAAGCCTTCTGACCAATCCGCACGGGATGAGCGACAAAGCCACTCAGACCGCCGATGTTGACACGCAGCGCATCGAAGCTTTGACGGATATTGGGGCCATCACGCCGAGAGATCAGGCGTTGCGTACCAAGCGGCATTTCCTGTCGCCCGGCACGCAGGCCCAAGATATGATGGCGATATTCCACAAAAGCCTGCTGGATATCCGTGCCGCTTTCTTCCGTGGCGGTCAGGGGGCCTTTCTGGCCCACAACGTCGTGGAATCCAAGCTGGCCCAAAACGCGAAGGTTTCCGTCGATAGCCCAGTCAAGGCCCACCAGAGCGCGCCGCAGGACATAGTCGTCCTGAGCCGGTTGAGACATCCCTGCAGTCGTCTCCTCTGACAGATTTTCATATCTCAACCTCGTTTCGAGCGTAAGCTTTACGGGCGGCACGGGGCTGGTCGTTTCCCGGGCCAGCGACACGGCGGCGAGAAGGGCGGCAAACATCAGAACGATCCGCCGGCGATGAAGCCGAGTGTCATGGCGACGACGAGCAGGGCCCCCACCAGTCGAGGCGGCGCGGGTAGGGGCAGATCGAAATAGCGGCAGATAAAGCCGATGCCGAGCCCCAGAGCTATGCCAAGTATGAGCTGTGTCATCACATCTTATCCTTATTGGGTTCGCCGGTGGGACCGGCGCAGTTGGCTTCATTGACTTTCGGGCGTTGGGCAAACCAGCGATCGGTCAGTATCCAGCCGATGGTCATAGACAGGACCAGAAGCGCACCGGTGAGCACCGGCGGGGCGGGGCTGGGGATGCCCGCCAGATTGCAGCCGAAACCAATGGCGAAGCCGAGCAGCAGACCGATGGCGACTTTGAGCGTTTGGGTTTTCATCTTCTCATCTCTCAGGCAAAGCAGGCGCAGCCAAGCACGCCCCAGAAGTCGCGGAGATTGTGGGCCGGGACGTTTGACGCATAGGCTTGACCGTGGGCATGGCCATGCACGGTGCAGTCGCTGCCGCAGGCGCAGGCGACGCGTGAAATGCGATCCAGAGAGGTCACATCGGCCTTCTTGTGCTGATAGCCCCCGAAGGTGCGTACCGGCGACCAGTCTGGACTGATCGGCAAGGGGGGCGGGGCCAGCGGTTTGAACTCGTCCTGAGCGTGGACGACCTTGCCGCCCACGATGGTAAGGCTCGAATAGAGGTCTTTGATGTCGTGCTCCGGCATGGACATCAGATCCTGCGGCAGGACGATGAGGTCGGCATATTGCCCGACCTTGAGTGCGCCCTTACGGCCGTTTTCGGTCGAAAACCACGCTGAGCCTTCGGTGTAAAGGCGCACCGCCTCTTCCCTGTCCAGACGGTTCTGCGCGCTATAGAGGGAAAGGCCGCCCAGGGTCTTTCCCGAAATCAGCCAGTAAAGACCGACCCAAGGATTATAGCTCGCCACGCGTGTGGCGTCCGTGCCCATGCCGACGGGCAGGTCAGCGTCAATCATACGCTTGACCGGCGGCGTCTGTTCGGCGGCTTTTACGCCATAGCGGGCGACGAAGGCTTCGCCCTGATAGGCCATGCGATGCTGGACCGCAATGCCGCCACCCAGGGCCTTGATGCGGTCGATGTTGCGCGGCGAAATCGTTTCGGCGTGGTCGATGATCCAGTGCAGGTCACCGAATGGTATCTCGGCGTTGACGCGCTCAAACACATCTAGGAAACGGGAGATCGATTCATCGTAAGTGCCGTGGATGCGGAACGGCCAGCGGTTTTCGACCAGATGTTTCGTTACGGCATAAAGCTCGTCTTCCAGTGTCGCCGATAGCTCCGGGCGCGGCTCCTTGAAATCCTCAAAATCGGCGGCGGAAAAGACCAGCATCTCGCCCGCGCCATTGTGGCGATACATGGCATCGCCCTGACCGGGCTTCACCAGTTTCGTCCAGGTCTGGAAGTCCTCAAGCTCCTTGCCCTTGTTCTGGGTGAACAGGTTATAGGCGATCCGCACCGTCAACTGATCATTGGCGGCCAGTGTGCCAATGGTGTCGTAGTCTTCGGGATAGTTCTGAAAGCCACCGCCCGCGTCGATTACCGATGTGATACCCAACCGGTTCAGTTCTTTCATATAGTGGCGGGTGGATATGACCTGATCGGCAGGGGACAGCTTCGGCCCCTTGGCCAGCGTTGCATAGAGGATCAGGGCATTGGGCCGCGCGATCAGAAGCCCTGTCGGGTTGCCGGCGCTATCACGCTGGATCTCGCCACCCGGCGGGTTGGGGGTGTTTTTGTCGTAGCCTACGGCACGCAAGGCCGCCTGATTGAGGAGCGCCCGGTCATAGAGGTGCAGGATGAAGACGGGGGTATTGGGCGCAATGGCGTTGATCTCTTCGAGCGTCGGTAAACGCTTTTCGGCGAACTGATATTCGCTGAAGCCGCCGACCACACGCACCCATTGTGGGGCGGGCGTCACGGCGACCTGGGCCTTCAGCATATCGAGCGCGTCGGCCACCGACTTTACGCCGTCCCAGCGCAGTTCCATCAGGTAGTTGAGGCCGCCGCGGATCAGGTGGGTATGGCTGTCGTTCAGACCGGGCAGGACGCGCTTGCCTTTGAGGTCGATCACCTGCGTCTTCGGGCCTATCAGCTTCATGATCCCGCTGTCGGAAGACACCGCACTGAAGACGCCGTTGGTGATGGCCACAGCGGTCGCGTTAGGGTTGGCGCGATCCAGTGTCGTCAGTTTGCCGTTGTAGAGGATCAGGTCGGGGGTCATGGGATCGTCCTTGGCGAAGGCGGAGGTGGCGAGGAGGGCAGCCGAAGCCGTCAGAGCGCGTCGGCGGTTGATCAGGGAAAGCGTCATCGGCGGACCTCGACGGGGAAGGAGGGCCGCCTGTCCGGGCGGGGAGGGGACAGGCGGCCGGAGCACACAGGACAGGAGCAGCGGGCTAGGACCACTCCGTCGGACGTCGGGGCAGACGTCAGGCGTGCTCAAGGGCTTCGGTCTTAACGACCTTATGCGGGAAGGCACCGCGCTGCGGCGCCTTGTGGACGTGGGTATAGGCGTAGTCGACGCCCATGCCGTAAGCGCCGAAATGCTCACGCACGATCTCCATCACGCCGTTATAAGTGCCACGATTGGCCCAGTCGCGTTGCAGCTCCAGAAGCACCGTCACGGCGGTCATGGAATGGGCGCCTGCCTGTTCCATACGGCGCACGGCCGCATCGTGCGATTCTTGCGACGTGCCGCCGGACGCGTCAGTGACTATGAAAACCTCATAGCCGTCTTCGAGCGCCGACAGGACGGGAAAGAGCAGGCACGCTTCGGTCCACAGGGCGGCGATGACCAGTTTCTTTTTGCCGGTCGCCTTGACGGCGGCTACGAGGGCTTCGGAGTCCCACGAATTCATCGACGAGCGTTCAATGGGGTCCTGCTGAATGACATCCAGCAGTTCTGGCCAGATATAGCCCGAGAAACTTTCGGTTTCGACCGATGTCAGGATGACCGGAGCCCCGAACAGCTTGGCTGTCTTAGCCAGCGCGATGGTGTTGTTCTTAAGGAGCTGGCGGTCGATATTAGTGACACCGAACGACATTTGCGGCTGGTGATCGATGAAGATGAAAGCCGTATCGTCAGCATTGATCAGGGATTTGGCGCGGAAGGTCATGATGTATCCTCTTGGGTGGGGGCGTCTGTGGAAGGCAAGGCTTCGCCGTTCAGAGGATTTGGGTCCTCTGGCGCCCACCTTGCCGGTGCAGAACGTGACTGTGAGAGAGTGAGAGAGCGCTGCGAAGCGAACGCAGACTGTGGTACGCTGTACTGATGAACCCGATGTACCGTCTACGCGGCGTTGCGAGTAGAGGCCGAAAGGGTCATTTAGGGTTGCGAAATTTGCAACTCTAAAACGGAAGGTATGTTCAGCGCCGCGCGGATACCCTCAGCGTAGTCCGGGTGGATGCGTTCGAAGTGGGTGAGGGCCCGTTCGATGATGACGTCGGGCACCCCGGCCATGGAGGCGGCGATATTCGCAAACAGTCGCGCCTTTTGGTCGTCATCGAATAAGTTGAAGAGGGCGCGCGGCTGGCTGTAATCGTCATTGCCGTTGCGGTGGTCGTAGCGGTCGGCGTCGCCCGTGATCCGCAGCGGCGGTTCGCGATATTGCGGGGCTTCCCTGGGGCCGTCGAAGCTGTTGGGCTCGTAATAGGCGTTCGGGTTCGACTGGAAGTTATCGAAAAAGCGCATGGAGCCGTCGCGGTGATAATGGTTCACCGGGCATTTCGGCGCATTGACTGGCAGGGCCTCATAGTGCGTCCCCAGACGGTAGCGGTGGGCGTCGGCATAGGCAAACAGCCGCGCCTGCAACACCTTGTCGGGCGAGAAACCGATGCCGGGCACGATGTTGGATGGCGAGAAGGCCGCCTGCTCGATCTCGGCGAAGTAGTTGGACGCATTACGGTTCAGCTCGATAACGCCTACGTCGATCAGCGGATAATCGCTGTGCGGCCACACCTTGGTCAGGTCGAACGGGTTGTAGGGCGTGGTGTCGGCCTCCAGTTCCGGCATGATCTGCACCTTGACGTCCCACTTCGGGTACTGATGCGCCTCGATGGCCCCGAACAAAGCCTCCTGATAGGTTTCGCGCGACTGCCCGATCACATTGGCAGCCTGGGCATTGGTATAGTGGGCGTGGCCCTGACGCGTCTTGAAGTGGAACTTGACCCAGAAGCGCTCATTATCGGCATTGAGGAAGCTGTAGGTGTGCGAACCGAAGCCGTCCATATGCATCGGATCGGTTGGGATGCCGCGATCGGACATCAGTATGGTCACCTGATGCAGAGCTTCGGGCGACAGGGACCAGAAGTCCCAGGCGGCGGTTGAGGAGCGCAGGTTGGTGCGCGGGTGGCGCTTCTGCGTATGGATGAAGTCCGGGAATTTGAGCGGGTCGCGGATGAAGAAGACCGGCGTATTGTTGCCGACGAGGTCCCAGTTACCTTCTGAGGTGTAGAATTTGAGCGCAAAGCCGCGCACATCGCGCTCGGCATCTGCGGCGCCCAGTTCGCCGGCCACGGTCGAAAAGCGCGCCAGCAACGGCGTGGTGGCCCCTAGTTCAAAGACGCGGGCGCGTGTGTATTTTGAGATGTCGTGCGTGACGGTGAAGGTCCCGAACGCGCCCCAGCCCTTGGCGTGCACGACGCGCTCAGGGATGCGCTCACGGTTTTGATGCGCCAGCTTTTCAATGAGCTGATAGTCCTGCATCAGTAGCGGCCCGCGCGGCCCCGCGCTCAGGCTGTTCTGATTGTCCGCCACCGGCGCACCGGCCGTCGTGGTCAGTAATGGCGTGGTCATAGTCGCCTCCGAACGAATGGAAAGGATGGGAAGAGGGGACTGCGCGTGCGGGTGGTGACGGCGGTCCCCGGATAACAGGGCTAGCTCTTAAAATAAGCGAGCAGGTCCGCGTTAATGGTGTCGGCATTGACCGTCGCCATGCCGTGCGAGAACCCCGGATAGGTCTTCAGTGTGCCTTTTTTCAGCAGCTTAACGGCCAGCTTCGCCGAATTCTCGATGGGCACGATCTGATCGTCTTCGCCATGCATGACGAGGACCGGGATGTCGATTTTCTTTAGGTCCTCGGTGAAGTCGGTTTCCGAGAAGGCCTTGATGCAATCGTAATGCGCCTTGGTGCCGCCCATCATCCCCTGACGCCACCAGTTGTCGATCACGCCTTGCTGCACTTTGGCACCCGGACGATTGAAGCCGTAGAAGGGGCCAGACGGCACGTCGCGGAAAAACTGGGCGCGGTTACTGGCCACCGCCGTGCGGAAGCCGTCGAACACAGACATGGGTAGGCCATTCGGATAGGCCGCTGTCTTAAGCATTATTGGCGGCACAGCCCCCAGAAGCACGCCCTTGGCCGCGCGCTTCGTCCCGTGACGACCCAGATAACGCGCCACTTCGCCGCCGCCGGTCGAGTGCCCGACGTGAATGGCGTTCTTCAGGTCGAGGGCGATCACCAGCGCGTTCACATCGTCGGCATAGGTATCCATTTCATTACCGCTGTCGGTCTGGGTCGAGCGACCATGCCCGCGGCGATCGTGGGCAATCACGCGGTAGCCATTGGCCAGAAAGAACAGCATCTGGGCATCCCAGTCGTCGGCCGTCAGCGGCCAGCCGTGGTGGAAGACGACGGGTTGCGCAGTCTTGGGGCCCCAGTCCTTGAAGAAGATCTGAACGCCGTCGCGAGTGGTGAGATAGCTGCCATTGAGCATGGAATGGGCTCCTGAAGGTAAGGATGAGGGTTTTGCGGTTTTGGTTTTGCCCGTGCCGGCTTGGGCAGGAGCTGCCAGTGTGACCGCGGCCGTGGTGGCGAGCGCCATAGCGCCGCCCATCACCTGTCGCCGGCCGGGTTGGTAAAGATCTGACATGAGAGGGTTCCGATGCAGGTTGTGATCCGCCAAGCCGCCAGAGGGTTCACCGAGGTCTTCGGCACGCCTCTGGTTGCCAGCCTCTTCAGCTTGCCGCTGAAATGCCATTCGGGAAATTGAACCTAGATAGGGGGCGGGGCCTACATGGGATGGGATATACCTATACCAAGGTTTGTCCTGATTTATCCCGTAGGCCCGGTTATGATGCGGTGAGGCCTGCGTCGTGTTCTGACGCGTCTGTATGTAGGGAGTAGGTGAATGCCCAAAGGCTTGGTAGCCATTGTGGATGACGACGAAATGGTTCGAATGGCTACAGCAAGTCTGCTCAACTCTTTCGGTATTTTCACACTTCATTTTGCATCGGCGCGTCAGTTCCTTGAGGCCAATCGCAAGAATATTGCCTGCCTCATTACCGACATACAGATGCCGGACATGTCCGGCCTTGATCTGCTTCGCGTGCTGAGACAGGCCAGAGATCGCCTGCCCGTTATTTTGATTACCGCTTTCGCTACGCCGACCCTTCTCACGCAAATAGAGCCGCTGGAGACAGCGGGCCTCCTTGAAAAGCCACTCGATGGTGACAAACTGATTGCGCTGGTTCTGGCCGCACTGGACGAGGGCAAGGAGCAGCCATGACCAGGGGGATCGGGAATTCACCTGAAGTGCACGTCCGCCCCACAGGTACTGGGCCCCTGTCCCTCGCGGCCTTTCTCGATGTCGCTGTTGGAGCCACCCAGAGCCTGACGCAGAGCCATCTGAAGGGTGAGGCTATGGGTATGGCAGGCATCGCCGGGCTTATCCCGGCGGGGCGACTGGACCCCCAGTGGCTTCTGGGTGAAGACTACGTATACACGGCGCCCGAACGCCTGAATGGTTCCGCTGTCAATCAGGACACCCCGTCCAGTGATCTCTATGCACTGGGGATGTTGTTTTATCAGATTCTTACTGAGCGGCGGCCCTTTGACGCCGTTGGCAGAGCAGAATGGCGACATGCGCATCTGGCTATCGAGCCGCGTCCCCCGAGTGCTTTCATTGCCAGTCTTCCGCCACTGATCGATGCGATTGTCCTGAGACTGCTCAACAAGGATCCCGCTGACCGCTACCTCAGCGCCGAGGCCCTCTGTGTCGATCTGGCGGCCTGCGCCAGCGCTCTGAACAGCAAGGGCGGCTTGCCGTGGTTCGAGCCGGGGGCCTCAGAGGCTCCGTTTCGCTTCGACAACACGGATGGGCTGCTGGAACACTCCGAACAAGTCAGGCAGATCGACGCCGTGATCGGTCGCGTTTCGCGTGACGGGGAGCACGCGATGGCTTTTGTTTCCGGTCCGGGCGGGATCGGAAAAACCTCACTGGTTCACTACACCATAAAAGCCGCCGGCGCGGCCTCAGCGGCGGGTAAAAGTGACAAGCTCCAGCGCGACAAGCCCTATGATTCGGTGGCTCAGGTCCTGCGTACCCTGTTCAACCGCTTGCTGAGTGCGGGCGAAGATGAGATCGAAGGGGCCCGTACACATCTGCTGCAACAGCTTGAGGGGCATGGTCGGGCGATTGTCGATCTGGTCCCGGAAGCCGAAGCTGTGCTTGGGCCGACGCTACCTCTGGCAGAGGTGTCCGCGCAGACGGCCCTGTCGCGCACGCAAAACGCCATTTGTCAGACCCTGGAGTTTTTTGCGGCCTCGGCTCGGCCTCTGGTTTTGTTTTTCGATGACTTGCAATGGGCGGACGACCTGACTCTGGGGGCAATCGGCGCAGTGATCAGCCGGGCGCCGAAACATCTGTGCCTGATTGGGGCGTATCGGGATGGTGATGAGATAACCGCAGAACTAGCCCGGTTGATCGAACTCGCCAGATCAGGGCAGAGCCCCTTCACGGAACTGGTGGTTAGTCCGCTTTCGCTTGAAGACACCCGCAGGGCTCTCCATGCCTCACTGCCTGGCAACGTGCCGCAGATGGACGCCATCGGCGATATGATCCATCGGCGCACCTCCGGAAATCCTTTCTTTATCAACCAGTTTTTGCGAACCCTTCTGGAGACCGGTGCTATTCGCTTCGATCCCTTGTCGGAAAGCTGGTCGTGGCAGCCCGACGGGTCTCAGGGGACCTCTGCTCCCAGAGATCTGGCGTCATTCATGGCGGAAAAGCTGGCCGGCCTGCCGCCGGAGACCCAGCATCTGCTGCGCCACATGGCCTGCGTTGGGCGCACGGTAAACACGGACCTATTGTGTGCCCTGATGGCGATAGAGCCCACGACCTTGCGGCGGCAGATAAGGCCACTGATCGACAGCGGACTGCTTGTGGAAGAGCGGGCGGACTATGCCTTCGTCCACGACCGCGTGTTCGAGGCCGCCTATGGCCTGTCCACCGACCTTCAGCGATCTGAGGTTCACGCGCGTATCGCAGACCTTTTGCTCGCTCAGCCGACAAGGCCCACCGATGATGGGCTTTTTGACATCGCCAACCATATTGAGCGCGCCAATCCGGAAGCGCTTTCACTGGATCAGAAATTGATCTTTGCGCAGGCCCTGCACGATGCCGCCACCGCGGTACGCCAGTCCGGCGGCATTGTGCAGGCAAAACGCTATCTGAGCGCCGCCATGCGCCTGATCTCTGAAACATGGTGGCGGGCGTCACACACACTGACCTTTGATATCCACGTCGCCTATGCCGAAATATTGCTGGCCGATGCCCAGACCCAAGCGGCGGCCGAAGTAATCACGCTGTTGCTTCAACATGCGCAGTCCGGGATCGAGGAAGCCGCCGCACGACGCTTTCAGGCCCACTATCTGACGCTTCAGTCCGATTACGACGCGGCGATCGACGTTGCCCTCATAGGATTGAAGTCGCTGGGCATCTCGCTGGAGCGCTATCCGTCGGCCGAGACAATTGATCGCGCCTATGTCCGCGTTCAACAGGCTCTTGGTGGTCGTCCCGTGGCTTCTCTAAGTGAACTGACCCCGATGTCAGACCCGCAGATGCAAAGTGCCATGGCACTGTTATCCACCTTGATTTCCTCCATTTTCACGACGGATGGCCTGCGCTTTGTGCATCTGGCCACCATCGTCGAACTGTCGATCCGCCATGGGGTAACACCGGAATCGGCCTATGGTCTGGGCTGGTACGGGCCCATGATTGCGGCCATGTACGGCGCCTATGAGGATGGATACACCTATAGTCAGGTCGCGCTCGAACTGGTCGAAAAGCACGGCTACGATGCGCAACGCACCTCTGCCCTGACCGCCGTGGATCAGATCTGCGTGTGGAAACAGCCCATGTCTTACGCTCTGACTCAGGTTTATGAGTCGATCAGTGCGGCTGATAAGGCGGGCGACGCCGGCATGATCTGCTACGCCCGCAACCATCTGATTTCGGACCTGCTGGTGATGGGTGTCCCCCTGTGGCGCGTGGCCGAAGACCTGACGCCTTCACTGGCCCTGACCCAGAAGTTTGGGTATCGCGACATTGAACTTCTGCTCAAAGGGCAGCAGCATTTGGTTCACAGCCTGATGACCACAGGGCATGATGTGGCACCGGATCTGGCCAGTCACGGCGATGTCGCCGTGACCACCCGATTCTGGGTCAATCTGTACTTAGGCATTGCGGACTACTGGCTGGGCCGGGTTGATTCTTCGGTGGCCAGGCTGGCAGAGGCTTCGGGTCTGACCTCTTATCTGCTGGCGCATATCGACACCGCATGGTGCGATTTCTTTCTCGCCCTCGCGCTAGCCGCTCAGGCCGAAGACGAGATCAGCCGTCCGCAGGCGCTGCAAAAGATCGCGCCACTGAGGGACAAGTTTGCACAGTGGGTTAACCTTAACCCGCTCACCTTTGAGAACAAACTGTTACTGATCGACGCAGAAATCGCCCGCCTTTTGGGGCAGGACCTGCGGGCTCTGTCTCTTTATGAGCATGCCGCTTCTGCGGCTGAAAAAGCTGGTTTTATTCACGAGCAGGCGCTGGCTCATGAGCGGGCAGGGCGGCACCTGTTTATGGCGGGCACTCGATCTACGGCGGCGCATCACACAGATATCGCTGCGGATCTTTATGCCCAGTGGGGGGCGGCCGCCAAGACGGAGCAGCTTGCCCAGGAGTTCGGGGCCTCTGTGCGCCGGGAAGACCGCCCACTAGCGACGGATGATGATCTTGATATGTCGCTGGCCTTACGCACATCGCAAGCCCTTTCCGAAGAAATACTGCTTGATAATCTCGTCCGCTCGTTAATGCGCGACATGATCGTCCATGCCGGCGCCGATTTTGGCACATTAATCATGATGCGCGCTGGAATGCCCGTCGTAGAGGCCAGTGGCACGATTACGGATGGCAAACTCAGCGTAAAGCGCGAGATGGAGCACGATAGTGCGCCTGTCGTTCCGGCGACCATCCTCAATACCGTCAAGGCGACCCGCAAGGCGTTTCTGCTAGCGGATGCGCGCACCGATTTTCAGGGTCTGCATGGCTCCGTGACGGGGGCGCGCTCCATTCTCTGCGTGCCCATTGTCCGACGCGGCGATCTGACCGGCGTCGTCTATCTCGAAAACAATCTAGCGGGCGGTGTTTTTGCCCCGGCGCGGATTTCCATGATCGAATTGCTGGCATCGCAGGCGGCCATTTCCCTCGAAAACGCAACGCTTTATTCCGAGCTTGTGCAGGAGAACGAGCGACGGGCGCGAAGTGAGGCCGCTCTGCTAACGGCGCGTGCCGAGCTGGCGCGAACCTCACAACTGACCACTCTGGGCGGGCTGGCCGCCTCCATCGCGCACGAAATCAATCAGCCTTTGTCGGCAATAGCCAGCCACGCCGATGCCAGCCGCCGCTGGCTGGAGCGGCCTAGGCCGGACCTGCCCAATGCCCTGAAAGGCGTTGAAAGTATCCGGGCGGGTGTGGACCGTGTCACCAAGATCATTCAGGCGCTGCGATCCATCGCGCGTCAGGTACCGCAGACGTTCGAAGAAATGGCGGTGGATCCGATGATCCGGCACGTCCTGCATCTGACTGAGGCAGAGGCGGTGATGTCCGAAATCAGCGTCACAACGCGTCTGGGTTCCGAGCAATACCGGGTGATGGGCGATCGGACGCAACTGGAGCAGGTGATGCTGAACCTGATCACAAATGCGGTGGATGCTATGGTCAAATTGCCGGCAAATCGCCGCAAGCTTGAGATCGAATCCTTTGTTGAAGAGGCTCAGGTGACGGTTGCCGTGCGCGATAACGGACCGGGTATTCCTGCGGCGGTGTCTGAAGCCTTGTTCGATCCGCTGGTGACGACCAAGGTTTCGGGCATGGGCATGGGGCTCGCCATCTGCAAATCCATCATCGAAGCCCATCGGGGCGTCCTTTCGGTGGAAAGCCGCGAGACGGGGGCGGCTTTCAGCTTTTCCATTCCCGTGGCGTCAAACCGGCCTAACGGCCATTGACGCGCGGAGACTATCAGGGGCAATCGGGGTATCACTATGTTGGCAACATCAAGAGCCGTGAGAAGGAAGCCTGACATGCAGGGTTCAGGTGCACCGGTGATCATCATCGTTGATGACGATCCTATGGTTCGTAATGCCATAGATGATCTGTTTCGTTCGATGGGCTATAGGACGCGCAGTTTCGAAAGCGCGCAGGACGTGCTCGAACTGGATCTGGCTGACGAGTTGGCCTGTATCATCACCGATGTCCGCATGCCGAGAATTGGCGGCCTAGAGTTTCAGAAGCTTCTGGCCGAGCGGAGAGATTTTACGCCCGTCATCTTTATTACTGGCTACGGTGATATCCCGATGACGGTCCATGCCATGAAGGCGGGCGCTGTTGACTTTCTCGCCAAACCTTTCCGGGATCAGGACCTTCTGGAGGCTGTCAATTCAGCGTTGGAACTGGCGCGGGAACGGCGGTTCAGTTCCGAGGAGCGCAGTGCCGCTCAGCGCCTTTATGACACACTGACGCCACGTGAACGCGAAGTCATGGACGGGGTGGTCAGAGGGTTATTGAACAAGCAAATTGCCGGGGAACTGGCTATCGCTGAGATCACCGTAAAATTGCATCGCGCCAGCCTGATGCGTAAAATGGGCGTTCGCACCGTACCCGAGTTGATTAAATATCACGATTTGGTCTCCCGTGAGAATTAGGGCTCGATTAGCGTAAAGGCAAAAAGGGTCGTGTCCCACCGGGTGGTGTAATTGGGTAAGAGCGAAGCGCTAGGCTCGCGGCCCCATTCAAGGGCCAGGCGAGCCTGAAGCGTCGCGGGTTGGCCATCAGTGATTTTCGGATATGGTTTGGGTTCCTACACTCATTCCAGAGACGAAAGAACCACCGATGACCAAAGAGATGATGGCCCTGAAAGGGCTTGTTGAAAAGACCTCCGACAGCGATTTGTTGCGTGAGATGATAGGTTTTGCCGCCGAGCGCCTGATGGCAATGGAGGTCGGCGCTGTGACCGGCGCGGCTTACCACGAGAAGAGCGGCGAACGTATGGTCCAGCGCAACGGCTATCGCGATCGGGATTGGGAAACACGCGCCGGCACGGTCGAACTGCGTATTCCGAAACTTCGCAAAGGCAGTTATTTCCCGAGCTTTCTGGAGCCACGGCGCATGGCCGAGAAGGCACTGACTGCCGTTATCCAGGAAGCTTACGTTCAGGGCATCTCGACGCGGTCTATCGACGACCTGGTCAAGGCCATGGGCATGAGCGGCATCTCGAAAAGCCAGGTCAGCCGCCTTTGTGAGGAAATCGATGAGCGCGTGAAGGCGTTTCTCGATCGTCCGATCGAGGGGGAATGGCCTTATATCTGGATCGATGCCACCTACCTGAAAGTTCGCCGTGGGGCCCGGACTGTCTCCGTCGCCGTCATCATCGCTGTGGGCGTCAATACCGACGGCCGCCGGGAGGTTCTTGGCATGGAGGTCGGCACGTCAGAAGCTGAACCGATCTGGGCAGAGTTCTTACGCAACCTGACCCGTCGTGGTCTGCGCGGCGTCAAGCTGGTCGTCTCCGATGCACATATCGGGATCAAAGGCGCGGTATCGAAGGTTTTGAACGCCACCTGGCAGCGGTGCAGCGTACACTTCATGCGCAATGTCTGCGCCCATGCAGGCAAGAGTGGCCGCCGGGTCGTCTCGGCCTTCATCGGTACCGCCTTCGCTCAGGAAACGCCTGAAGCCGCCAGCGCACAATGGCGAAACGTCGCCGATCAGCTCAGGCCCAAAATGCCAAAGCTGGCAACGATCATGGACGAGGCTGAGCATGACGTCCTGGCCTACATGACCTTCCCAAAGGAGCACCGCATCAAGCTTCACAGCACAAACCCGATTGAGCGTCTCAATGGCGAAATCAAGCGCCGTTGCGATGTCGTGGGCATCTTCCCGAACGATGATGCCATTATACGCCTCGTTGGGGCTATCCTGCTGGAGCAGAACGACGAGTGGACGGTTCAACGCGGCCGCTACATCACCCTTGAAACCATCGCACAACTCAGCGATGATCCCGTTCTCAGCATGCCAGCCGTGGCAAGCTGACGAAAATCCGGACCCGTCCGGAAACCACTGATGCCTAGCGCTCAGTTACACCACGTCACGGGACACGATCGCAAAAAGCATTCCTATGGAATCGCCGGGGAACTACACACCCACCGTTCACTTCCGAAATGGTCACTTCGGGGGTGATTTTGAACTGTCACCTCATCAGTTTTATTTCCGCCTCGGGCGCGATCCGGCAGTATGAACTCGGCATCGCTTGCATTTAAAAAAATCGCTTATCAATGGATGGCCCGGCCATTTCCTCGGATTGCACCCAATCAGTCGAGAATCTAGTTTCGGCAGACACTTACACTCATGTAATTTGACCCTGAGCGAGCTTTCCGGATAGTTGTGTACTGGTCAAATCGATAAGTAAGGTTGAGGTGGTTGTCGACAATCCCTTTAAACCTGACGACGGTTCGCCGACGCCTTTCCAGCCGAAAGAGAACGCATGCGCCACTCAATATTCGCCAAGGCGATCGTCCTCGCCCTTGCTTTGGCGTGTGGTCGCACGCCCGTCGCCGCTCAGACTGAGCCGACGACCGTAATCGCACAATCTTCGGCCTCTGAACTTCCGCCGCTGAGCGAGTTCGTTGGGACCTATACCTACCAGGGCGGCACTATGGAGATCGCTGCGCCTCCCGACGGATTGTACGCAGTGATCGACGGCGGCAAATATCCCCTGCGTCGCAAGTCAGCGGATGTTTTCATCAACGGGGGCGGAGCAGATGTCACCTTCCACCGCGGCCCCGATGGGGTGGTCAACTCCGTCGAAGACAATTCTGGCCGGTATCCGCGTCTGTCTGCCCGCATCACGTCCTTGACTGAAGCCGGTTTCCTGCCTCGTCCGGCGGGTTCGCCACCCTACCGCTATAAGGTGCCACGCAACCTACGAGACGGCATCTCCGTGGGCGATGTCGCCAAATCCGATCTAGGCGCTGAGGCTGCCAATCGTATTGTAGCCGGCGTCCTCGACAAGACATGGCCTGACGTTGACGGAGTTCTCATCTTTCAGGGCGGCAAGCTCGTGCTGGAGGAGTACTTCTACGGCTATGACCGCAATACGCCGCACCAGATGCGTTCGGCGACCAAGTCGGTTGTCGGGGCCGTTGTGGGCGCGGCGGTCGCTAACGGTGCAATTACGCTTGATGAACCTGTTCTGCGGAGGCTCGGCTACGCGGACATTGCCAACCCCGATCCGCGTAAGTCCGTCATCAGCCTGCGCCACCTGCTCACCTTACAATCGGGCCTCGACTGCAACGACTATTCGGCGAGTTCTGCGGGGGGCGAGAGTAAACTCTACGGTACTGCGGACTGGACCCGTGTGATGGTTGACCTGAAAATGGTCGAAGCGCCCGGTACGGTGGGCCACTACTGTACGGGTGCGACCTTCCTCGCTGGTCGCGCCGTCGAGAAGGCGACGGGTCACACCCTGCCTGATTATGCCCAGGAACATCTGTTTGGGCCATTGGGCATCCGTCGGACCGACTGGACCTGGAATCACGACCTGACCAACGCAGATAAAACCTTTGGCATGATGTCCATGCGGCCACGCGATATGTTGAAGTTCGGTATGCTGTATGCGAATGAGGGGCGCTGGGGTAAGACGCAGGTCCTGCCCGCCGCGTGGGTGAAGGAGTCGTTGTCGTCTCTCAGCACCGTCGAGAATACGGCTTACGGCTACCTTTGGTGGCGGATGTGGTTACGCGTTGAAACGCCGGATGGTCCGCGTCGCGTCTATATGAGTGCCGCTCAAGGCAATGGTGGCCAGAAGATTTACATAGTTCCGGAACTCGACCTGATCGCCGTTTTCACCGGATCGCGTTACAACACTGGCGCAGCCGCCCCAAACAAGATTATGGCCAGTGTCGTGCTTCCCGCGTTGCTTAAGGTGCGCGGGATAAAAGGCGATATTGGCGCCCCGGTCCACTAACGCCAGCTTGAGGCCCGAACCCTCTCTCATGTCTGATTTCGCGAATTTGCAGGTCGTCCCAATGGGCCGCAATCCGCGCTTTTCGGAGGTTCACGCGTCAGCGCGTAGCTCTGCTGATACCGAACGGATTGATTTGCAAACCGAACATGACATTGAGGCCGCCCAGATTAAATTCAGTGACAGTGTGACCGGCCTGGTTCTCAATAATGCTGCGCGATGTGGAGTGATCCTGAAGGCTAGCTGTCGCGGTCAGTTTCCCATTGATCCGGCGGCTGTAGCTTACGCTCCAGCGATGCGTCGGTTCTGTATAGCCCTGGCCCGTCAGTTGTTTGCCTGCCGTATTGAGCGAAACCTGCACCTGATCGTTAGGCGACATCCGGTAGCCGATGCGCACACCACCTGCCATCGTTTGCGCCTCAGTGATCGTTGTGAAAGTTGACGATCTCGGGGGACGACGCTCACGCTTGAATGTGGTTTGCAAATTGACATCCCACTTCGTCCCGATACGTCGATTATACATTAGATCAAGGCCATTTTCCGAGCCAGAACCGCCGTTTTCCCGACGGCTCAGATAGAGGTTATCGTCGATGTAGGTGCTGCGTTCAACAAAGACGTTTTCGGTCTTCTTGTAAAACCAGGTTGCTGTAAAAGTCAGGTTTTTGGGGCGGTTATTGTATTCGTAGCGCAGTTCACTGAGGTGCGTTTCTGAGGGTTGCAGATCCGGATTACCGGAACGGGCATTGCGGTCGTCCCAATAGATGATGAAGGGATTGAGGTCGCTCACATCAGGCCGTGTTATTCGGTGGCCGTAATTATACCTCAGCTTAGACGTTTCGCTCAGCAGGTACTGTATCGCAAAGCTCGGATGTATGTGGCTGTAGGTTTGCCTGACAGAAACGTGGCTGGTCACCTGATTGAGGGTCAGGTTCGTGGTTTCGACCCGCAGGCCGCTCAGCACTGTCCAGCGTAGGCCGAGGGCCTTCTGATAGGTAACGTACCCGTCAATCTGATCCTGATTAACTTCGTAGGCGTTGCTGCGTCGGGTATCCAGAGCGTGTGCGGCCGTGGTCAGGCTGATATCATATTCGGCATTACCGGTTCTCGCCGCCGTGGTGCTCAGTTCAAAGCCGGACGTGAAAACGCCACTCCAAAGCTGACGGCTGTAGTCAACGCTCATAGCCAGGGCACGCTGAGTGTTGTCACCGGATCGCAAAGTCCTTCGGTTTGGAGAGGCGGTTGAAAAGCTGTAGTCGGATACGGTGTCGCGGGATAGCGTGCTACGGTTCTTCCGCAGGTCGGCCTTCAAAGTTTCACCTTCTGTGTCACCACGATGACTAAAACTCAGACGTACCGATCCTTGCTGACTTTCATTGCGGCGGTCGTCACGGCTCTGGTATTGGGTCGTGATCTTTCCGACAGGATCGCGTTCCTCAAAGGCGCTTAGCCCCGTAGACTCGAAATCGCTACGGTTCAGTGTCACCTCTAAACCCAGGGCATCAGTATCGCTAGGACTGAAGCCAGCAGCACCGATAAAACCATAGCTGTCGGTTGACTGAGGTAGGTCGCTCACGCCGCCAAAACGAAATGTACCTGTCGGAGTGTAACGTTCACGGTCTAGGCTAAATTCGGGCTGGCGCGTATCCCGGTTAAAGTTCAGGCTGCCGTTGACGTTTAACCGGCCTTTGGTTGCCCCGGCATTCACCCCCATACTGTAACGGCCCTCATTACCGGCCCCAAGCCGCATCCCTAAGATTGGGCGGAGCGTTCGGTTTTTCTTCATGACGATATTGATGATGCCGCCGCCGCCATCCGCGCTGAATTGTGCTGATGGCGTGGTCATGACCTCAATAGAGGCGATGGCATCGGCGGGCAGGGATTGTAAGGTAATCGCCCGAAAATTGCCCTGCATCAGGGCAGAGGGTTTACCATCGACCAGGATCTGTACCGCAGAATTGCCACGCAGGGTGACATTGCCTTCCGGATCGACGTTGACGCCGGGTGCTTTATTCAGGACATCGACAGCATTTGAGTTGGGCATTGCCGGTTCGGTCTTGGGATCATAGACATCGCGGTCGATCTTCGTCGTAGGCTTCGCGGCAGTCACGGTTACGGTTGTAAGGTCACTGTCTGTCTTGGCTGTCTCTGGCTTCGGTTTCGGCTTTTCACGTGTCCCTTGTGCGGCAACCGGCCCGGCCATAGTCATAACCAAAGCCGTAGACGTCAGAAGCGCCATAAAGGGCGAATAGTGCCATTTCATGTGAGGTTTCCTGTGAGATCATACGCGCACAACCTCAGCCTCTGACGCTGCACGCAGAGTTTCCGAAGATCGGCGGTTTTGTGGATTGGCTTAGGTCTTTAGAGGCGGATGACTTCAGATAAAAACATCATTCCGCCTGCGGCTTTGCAGTGGCCGCGCTGCTCTTGCGTAAAGCGGGGCCCGCTTTATGGAATTCCGTTCTCGTTGGGATTTGAGGCGATCTGATATTAAGCCGATTGTGAGCGGGCCCGCACAATGGCAAATCCCGACAGACGCAGACACAGCCTGGCTAGGAATAGCGAAAGGATAATCCCGGCTATCGTGAGCACATACCACCAAGGGCCGAGCTGTTCGGTGGCGCCGAGGGCACTTGCCGGCAAATGACCTATGTAGTTGTTAGCGCCAGAATCTGTGAAATACCCAACCTTGTCGGGGCTGCCAATCTTATCAATCAGCCACAGCAGATTGATCAGGGTCAAGCCCCCAAAGGTGGCGGCGAAGGTCAGACCGAGAAAGGCAACGATGCTTCTGGCGGAATGGGTGACCAAGGCTTTGATCATATGCAAACTATGGTTTGATGTGATGGCCCGCGATAACAAAAAGTCCTCTATGAATGGGCGCGCATAGTCCTTGACGGTGCCAAACCCATGCAGCGCCGAGCGGGCTGAAAGGCCGGCGGCCACCCGATCTTCGAGATGTGCGCGCGCTTCGTTGACGATGTCCCGACGGCTGGCTTCAGGAAGACCCGCCAGCGCGCGTTCAAGTTCGTTCAACCAGATGTGGATAGTGTTGGCGTCGTTCATGACGATCTCCGCAACAGAAAGGCGTTCAGGTTTTGAGTAAGGGTCAGCCAGTCATCGCGCTGAGCGTTTAGCTCTGCCTGACCTAGTGCGGTCAGTGCATAGTATTTGCGCGGGTGTGAGGCGTCGGCCTCGTGTCGCCATTCTGACAAAATCAGACCGGCCTTATTCAGTCGGTGAAGCAGCGGATAGAGCGTGCCTTCGGACAGATCCAGGCCTGCCCCTTCGCGGAGCTGATCCAAAATCCGCAGGCCGTATTGCGGCTCTTCATCTAGCAAACTCAAGAGCGCCAGCTCCAGCACGCCCTTGTACAGCTGGGTTCGTCGAGTATCTGAGCTTTTGTCGGATGAAGTCATTATGCATCACATGTTGCTTTGTGATGCAAGGTATGTGGTCAAGCCTTATAAATTGCAAGCGATAATTTCAGGCAAGTGGTCTCTGGGCATTGGCGAGGCGTTTCTAAAAGACAATCGTAATGCCATTTTTACACGGCGCGGATACCCGCCGTCGGAATTCTAGGTTGGATTTCTGTACGGGCGGCGCGCCTGGCTGAGATAAATTGCCCCTAAAGTCCGCTTTCAGAATGGACCTTTAACGGGCACACACATGTTCGCAATGGGCGCGCAGCAGTCTAGCCCGATTGCGCCGGATGGGGAGGCGGCCAGTCCATCTCATTGGCATACAATCTTTTTCACCCTTACAGGCATTGTAAGTAAAGGAGGCGCTTCGCGCGTGATAGCTCTGAAGGACTGTTTCAGGAGCCCCTCACATGTCTCGCCGTCTCGCCCTCAGTGCCTTGCTGGCCTTCCTTACTCCCATGTCCGCTCATGCCGATACAGCGTTCAATGACGCCGTCCTTAGGTACGAGATAAACATGAAAAATGTTGAGGTTCAGGTGACGGGTGCGGCCACACAGGCACAATTGGGGCAGGATGCCGCCGCCTGCGCGGCCTTGAAAGAGGCGATAAAGTCCTATGACTATGCGCTGGGCAGTCTCGACATGGCGGAAAAAGCCCCCGCCAATCCGGCTGACAAACCGCGTCCGACTAAAGAACAATTCGAAACCGCGCGCCAAGACATCCGCGACAAGAAGGCCATGTTTGCCCCTATCGTCGAAGAAAGCTGCAACCGCGCTAAAGTTAAATAAAATCGGTCAGATAGGCAATCAACGGCGTGCCATCGAAAGGCGGGGGATAGTCCCGCACCTGTTTGGGCTGCACCCATTTTAGTACTGTGTGTGCTTTGGCCTCAGGGAGGTCGCAGACCTGGCGGTGGGCGTTTCCCGGGTGACACATCAGCCAAGCTTATAAGTGCTTTTCACGCACGATATGGTGAGCGTTATAGAACCTTTCTGGGTCGTTTTCGCGTCGTCAAAGAAGCCATAGACGATTGGTATCGTTTGCGAAGCGATTTGGTATGAAGCCTGATAAGACATGACACTATAGTCATTGCTTTCAACCTCTCTGGCCGCGATATCGCCGACAACGATTTCCTTGGCCGACACGCTGATGATCGGTGTGGGCTCGCCAAACTCCTCAGGTTTGTAAAAGCGCGGGTGGCAAGAAGTCCCGCCCTTGAGGTCCACGGCCAGCTCGACGGTCTCATCGATAATTCCCTGGTAATCCTCTGTCTTCAGAAGCGTACCAAAGCTGTTAGTACCTTCCAGATGGCTGCTCTGGGACTTGCAGGTCAGGTTAAATGCCGTCGCGGTTTGCGCCTGAGCGGACCCCGACAGCGCAAAAATGACAAGCCAGGTTCCGCAGGTAAGTTTAAATTTCTCATGGACATACGGCAAGGCGGCCACTCCAATTCGATACGCACACTCAAGGCGAAAGAGTCAGCACAGGTCTTCTTTTTTCACTTCGGTCAGAACGAACTCGAGCGTTTTGCGAAATTTGTCCGCGGTGGCTACCACGTCTTGGGGAGCCTTCTCCGGTTTCGCATTTTCCAGATAGCCAATCGCCGATTTGAAATCACCGCAGGCCTTTCGCAAGTTGCGCTTGCTGTAAAAACCATCAACACCACGGCAAAATGAACGGTGGCTTTCCGCAGCCCAAATGGGCACAACGCCCCCGATTTTGAACAGTTCACCGCTTATGCCCTGACACGCCATCTTTTGGCGCTCAAACAGACCCTCGTTGGTAAGGCCTTCCCCGGTCGTGGCTTCAACAAACTGTTGCGTTCGCGCCATCCAGATACTGGCGCCCTCGCCCTTAAAAGGGATGGCCAAAGCCGATTGAGCGCTGAAGGCAGCGACCAGGATGGAACCTGCGAGTGCTGCGGAAATACGAAAAAACTTCATGGTTAGATATGTCCCCTTAACCAAATGGCTAGATCAGTTTTTGCCCGCAGACGTACCTCGGATGGTCTGAAGCGTCAGCACCACGGCCGCCATCGCGAGCTTTTGTTCGATATCGCACTCTTCGGCGCCGACTTCACTTTCATTGGCTGGCACATCGAGATAGTCGGCCCAGCAGGTTGAGCGCATCTCCTGCGGGCAGTCGGCTTCGAACGACTTTTCGCGTTCAGAGACGAAGCGTTCGGCCATGGTCGCATCAGTCAGTTGGCTCAGAACGCTGAGGGTCAGTGATTTGGCCTCGGCATAGGGCTTTTCACCGGTCAGGCCGCGGCAATAATAGGCGCTTTCCATCAGGTTTTTCAGATCGTGGGGAAGCTTTTTGACCGCCTCTCTTTGGGCATCGGTCGCCGCGCCCCAGGAAGGAGGCGCCGCGTATAAAGACAGGCCGATGCTGAGGCCAAGGATGAATGATAAGCGCCTCATGGGATGTGGGCTTTCCGATGGCTGATTGTTTAGGGGCAAGGATATGCGGCACTGAGCATGCGTTTTTGGTAGGCGCTCAGCGTCTCATCATCTGTGGGCTTATTGTCCTTCATCGTCGCCTTGAGGCGCGTGAGATGCGTATGAGGCTGTGACAGCAGGCCGATCAGGCCGGGCGCACATTTGCCAGACGTATCGCCGGTTTTGCGTAACGCCACGAATGAGTCGACATAGCAAAGCTTGAGCTGATCCGGATTATCGGATTTTGCATTTTTGCATTGCTTGTAAAAATCCTGAGCAGATAGGTCGGCCTGGCCTGAACCCTCTTGCGCAAGGGCGGAGGGCGCCAAAGGGGCCAGGGTTAAGCAAAGCGTGGATAGGACTATGGGTAAGGACTTCATATCGGTTTTCCAGTACTAAGCGTCAGGCAGCACAGTGCTCGCGTTCCACCATTTCAATGGCGGCGGTGAAAGAAATGTAGGTGTAGATGTAGGCGTTCTCTTCAGACCGGACATTGACCTTGTCGAAGGTCAGGGCAGATTTTCGGATGATCTTGCAGGCTTTGGCCTTGTCTGTGCCTGAGTTCAGCGCATCGATGCCGTTGCACAGATCGGTCTGGCCGCTCACGGCCCACTTCGGCACCTGCCCGCTGTAGGTTTCAAGGCCTGAGCGCATCTGCCCGCACGCGCGCACCATAGCGTTAAGACCCATAGGGCGGGCCTCGGTAAAGGCTATAATCCCCGAAGTGAACTGGGCCTTAGCTTCGGCGGAAAAACCATTCCCTGCATGGGCGGGCGCTGTGGCGAGACCCAGCGCACAGATGGCCCCGGTTAATCCGCTAAAATTTTGCGTAAATTGTTGTGAAGGCGATCGTGCCATTTTTCCCTCTTCAACCTCTGCTGTGTCGTCGGTGAGGGAAAGGTGGCAAGCTGGCTCGCAACTGTCACCTTACATACGCTGTAAGTATTAGCCTTCCTGTTTCCTTACAGAGTTTGTCATTTTTCACGGATCGATCCTGCCCGTAAGCTCATGTGCATCGCCCACCTGGATTTGATAGATGCGCTTCTCCTCCGCCGTTGCCTCCGTATGCGGTCTCTTCGCTGGCGCCCTGGTGCTTGTGCTTGCGACATCGGGCGAGGTGAAGGGGCAGACAAGTCCAAGCCCCGTAGGCGAAGATAGGGCGTTGGATTGCGCGGCGGCGCTTGCGGGGGTTGCGCTGGCTTTCAAGCTAAACGAGCCCGATAAGTTGCCGCCGATTATGGCCGATCTTGAAGCGTGGATCGGAAAGCTCGGCAAATCGCGTCAGGGCGAAATCGTTCCACACTTCAAAAAGATGGATGCGCAGTATGGCTCACACTGGTCGATAGATACTGCCATCTCGTGTCGTAATGAACTGCATAACGCCACCCCGGCCCAATGCCTTCAGGTCATCAAGGAACGGCAGGACCAGGCCATATGGTATTTCAAGGCCGCCGCTGAACAAGCCAAACTGGGACGCGCCATCGGCGGGCACATAGGGTATGCCGAGCAGGACATTAGGCTTGGCTGTAAACATATCGATTATGCCCGGGCGTGGCTGCGTGAGAAAAACTGCGATGCCCGAAGTATCGAAGTTATGGAGGAAACATGGCGCAACTACGTGCTGGATGTCCCCGGAGAGAAGGGCAGTGCACGCCTTGCCTGTATCGGAAATGGTAACTAAAGGCGCACTTGCCAATACCCGTGTTACTGCGGCAAGGTGCACTGAGGGACGAAAGGCGAGGGGAGTGGGATACCATGATTAGACAGAAGGTCGGGCCATGGATTTTGACGGCCGCGTTGATGCTCGTCCCCGGCGTGAGCGCCGCAGCCAAGGCTCCTGGGCAGCCAGGTTCTAAAGCGCAGGCGTCAAAGTCACAGACCTTGAGGCCGGCCTTATATCAGAACGATCTTCATAAGCGCATTCAGTCCGCCTATGACGCTACCCCACCTAGTGACGCCAAAGAGGAGCTTGCGGCCCTTGAACCTCTTATGCAGGAGGCCAGAGCGGCAAAAGCAATCGACCCCAATGACTTCGCCAATCTGTCGCTCATCTATGCTCTGGCTCTCTATCACAATGAGCGCGTAAAAGACGCCTCCGACACCATCGCCGAGGCCCTTACAGTCTATGAACGGGCAGGCTTTGGCGACACGGCGCAGCTTTCTGATCTATTGAAAAATCAGGCGGTTTACCTCAATGCGTCCGGACGCCCTGACGCGGCCATCGAAATGCAGAAACGTGCCCTTGAGGTCATTTCGCGGCGCGGAGGGGCCGACGGTCAGCAGGCCGGCTCAATTCTGGCTTCCATGGCCTTTGCGTACACGAAGACCGGCCGTTTACAGGACGCGCTTAAGACCTATGAGCGCGCTATGGCCCGAATGACGGCGGAAAACGGCATGGCCGGCTCCTACAGCGGCCATCTTGGCAACTATGCCGGACAGCTAAGCTATGTCGGGGATTATGATCGTGCCGTCGAAATGAGCCAGAGGTCTCTTGAGGTCGCTTTAAAAAACCTACCTGAGAATAATCGGGCCGTGCGATGGGCCTACTCAAAACTTGGCGATCAGCTCAGTGATCTCGGCCGCAATACCGAGGCGGAAATCTACTCGCGTAAGGCTTTGGAACTGGCCGTCGCCCACACTGGAAAGGTGTCTTCGGAAAGTGGCGCATTTGGCTATAATCTTTCGCGCGTGCTTCATCGCATGGGCCGAACCGAAGAAGCTGAAGCGCTCGCGCTCAATGCCCTTGAGGTGGTGAAACAAAAGCCGCCGGTCAACACACCTGATACGATTGGCATCGTATGGATGGAACTGGGCGATCTGGCTTTTGAACGGGGAGATCTGGAGCAGGCTGAGGCGCGGTTTCGTCAGGGCCTCTTAGCCATCGAACCCTTGGGCAATCGCGGCGTGGTTACGCGCTTTGCCATTCACACCCGCTTATCTAGCCTGCTGTTGGTTCAGGGTCGTCTGGATGCAGCGCTTGAGACCTTAGGGCCGGCTCTGCCCTATTATCGCAAAGAATATCCCCTCCACGCCAAGGCGCGCCTTGACGCTGAAATGCTCGAGGCCTTGATCCTTTCGCGTCAAGGTCAGGCCGAAAAGGCGTTTGACCTCGCTCGCCCCCTCGGAGAAGCGATGCGCGAGCGTCTCCTCAGCGCGCAGCTTACTGTGCGGGAACGGGCCGAACTGGCCGAGGTCTACCGCAACAATTTCGCCCGGTTTGCCGATATTGCGTTGAGTGCCGGACAGTTAGGCATCGCATTTGATGCGGTGCAACTGGCGGGGTTTTCCGAGAACGCGGTGAACGCCCATATGATCGCCCGCCGGGCCAGCTTGCCTAACCCAAGAACACAGGCGCTGTTTGCTGACCTTGAAGCTACTCAGGCCCTGATCTTCCGGCTGGAGCGCGAGCGCGCATTTGCGCTTGGTAAATCCGACGAAGTGGTCGCGGAGGTCCAGACGCAACTCGATCATGCCCGGCAATCGCTTGTGTCGCTAAATGCGGCTTTGGACTTAGAAGTCCCTGAGTTCAAGGATCTGATGCAGCCAA
Source organism: Asticcacaulis excentricus CB 48 (assembly GCF_000175215.2). Classification (NCBI taxonomy): domain Bacteria; kingdom Pseudomonadati; phylum Pseudomonadota; class Alphaproteobacteria; order Caulobacterales; family Caulobacteraceae; genus Asticcacaulis; species Asticcacaulis excentricus. The sequence goes on from NC_014816.1 coordinate 608,692, forward strand.
GTCCTATGCCGCTTGAGATCGCCAGAGCCCGTCTGCGATCTAACGAGGCGCTGCTGATGCCGGTGTCGGTCGACGATCAGCTCATCACAATGGTGCTGACGCCGAAAGGCCTGATCTATGACATTGCGCCGATTAGCCGCTCGGGGGTCAGGACCTATGTAGAAAACCTTCGTCTTAGCCTCAAGTCTGGCGAAACCGGTGGCGCCTTTGACGAGGTCGCCGCCCTAGGCCTCGGGCAGGCGATTTTCACTGATCGCAATATGCGGGCTCTCAAAGGCATCGAAGATGTGGCCATATTGGGCGCGGGGCCCGTCATGCGCGTACCATTTGCACTTTTGTTGACCAGATCGGGAGGCGCAACCCCGGCCTATGCCATCAAACGTTTCGGTTTTTCCGTCAAGCCGGCCCTTTTGATGAGACCTGCGCCGGGAGCTCTTTCATCTGGATTTGCCGGTATAGGCGCGCCGGTCCTCGGACCTGAAGCCCCGACCGTTGACCTCCCCGCAACGCAGGCTCTATTCAGGGGGGGCAAAGTCGATGCCGATCTCATACGCCTGTTGCCGAGCCTCCCGATGGCCCGATTTGAGCTTCAACGGTTACAGACCGCGCTCAATGAACCGAATAATCTCTTGATCATTGGCGATGAGGCAAATGAGTCGAGAGTAAAGGCGGCAGCACTCGACCGATATGGCATAGTTGCTTTTGCGACCCACGGCTTGTTGGGCGGCGATTTAAAGTCGTTGAGCGAGCCTGCGCTCGTTCTCACACCTCCTGAAAAGGCAACGGCCGATGACGACGGCCTTTTGACCGCTTCGGAGGTCGCCGGTCTTAAACTGAATGCGCAATGGGTTATACTTTCGGCGTGTAATTCCGGGGCCGAACGAGAAGCCGGGGCTGGGGTCTATTCGGGTCTAGCCCAGGGCTTTATTCAGGCTGGAGGGCGCAATCTTCTGGTCTCTCTCTGGCCGGTGCGTGATGACGTCGCCGAGCACTTAAGCGTCGAGACGGTTAGGTTCCATAAGCGGGGGCTGTCGAAGCCGCAGGCATTGCGGCGTGCCATGCTGAATCTGATGAGAAACCCGCGCGTCGATAGTGCTAGCCAGCCCGTTATCTGGGCGCCTTTCTCACTGATTTCTCAATGATCCTGACAGGGTTTGTAAATTGCCTACCTGCTCTTTCTTGCTCTAATTTCCTATTTGTGTGAACAGCCTAAAGAGTACATCTATGCCGCCTTCGTCCATATTGTTGATCGAAGATGAACCCGAAGGGGCGGCGATCGTCGGTGAAGCCCTGACCCGGGAGGGCTATGAGGTCGTCTGGCGCGCGACGGCGTCAGCTGGCCTCAGCGAGGCCGGGCTAGGTCAGCATCACCTGATCATACTCGACCGGATGCTTGGCAATACTGATGGCTTAAACGTTCTCACAACCCTTCGCGAGGCCGGGATAACCACACCCATTCTGGTACTGTCGGCCCTGGCGCGCAGTGAAAACCGTATCGACGGGCTTGACAGCGGGGCAGATGACTATCTTGGCAAACCTTTTGAACCTAAGGAGCTTCTTGCTCGGGTTCGCGCTCTGATCCGCCGCTCGCAGAACCGCATGCATAGCGCCATACTAATCTACGGCGATCTGGAACTGCACGTTAAGTCGCGCACGGCGCATCGCGCCGGGCGACATTTGGCCTTAAGTCCTAAAGAGTTCGAAATTCTCAAGCTCCTGATGGAACACGCGGGGGATGTGGTTACACGCGACATGTTGTTGCAGAAGGTGTGGAGGCTCAATTTCGACCCGCAGACGAATGTCATTGACGTCAACATGAGCCGTCTTAGAAATCGCCTTGAAGACGGTTTTGAACAACCCGTGCTGGAGACCGTCAGAGGGATAGGGTTTCGCCTGATCTGTCCCGTCAGCGAGGCGAACCTTTGAGCCGGCTGCACGTCTATCACTCACTGGCGCTGGGGGTAGCACTCAAGGTCGCCGCGGCGACCGCCGTGGTGGGCGCCTTGTTATTCGGCGCCATTTATCAAGGGCTTGCCCATCAGGGGCGTAGCGCGCTTCTGGGAGCGATTGATACGGATATTGCCGGTTTGGTCGACATCTACGCTGGTCAGGGACGTGAAGGACTAATTCTGCGTCTGAAAGAACGGCTAGATGTCGCACCGGCTATATCTGAAACCCCCTATTACCGTTTGACGGATTCTCAACAAGAGGTTCTAGTCGCAAACCTTCCAGCTCTGCCGGCGATTAATCCAGCCACCTCCCCGACCTTCAGTATGCGTCTCTCTGACCCGCCGGTGGCCGTACAGTTGCGCGCTACACGGCTTCGAGACGGTCTGATCCTTGCCGTTGGCCGATCGGAGCAGAGGCTTGAGGCCTCCCTTACCCAGCTCCAACTTATGTTTGGCGGGGCACTGCTTGTTATGGTGTCCGCGGCGTTTGTGATCGGCGGCCTTGCAAGCCTGAGCCTTCGACGTCGGATTTCCGCCATGAACACCCTGTTTGAAAACCTGATCGGCCCGTCTCCCGTGGCTGTAAACGGCTCATTTAACGGCGATGAAGTCAGCTATCTGGAAACCAATATTCGGGATGCTGCGACACGTATTGAGCGTCTGCTAAGCGCTCAGCGCGACATCAGCGACCATGTCGCGCATGAAATGCGCACGCCATTGATGCTTCTGGAGAACAGGTTGCGGCTGGCGATGGAAAAAGTGGTCAGTCCAGACGTCTTGGCGTCGCTTCAGGCGGCCAGCGACCAGACGCATTCCCTATTGCAGCTTCTGGATGCTCTGCTGGATATCGCCTCTGCTGAGGCCCAGAGAGGCGACCTTAAAGGGCTTGGCGATATCAGTCTGTCAGAGGTCAGCCGATCTATATGTGAGCTTTATGCGGCCAGCGCGGAAGAGGCGGGTCTCAAACTGATTTGCGAGATCGAGGATGATGTCACCATGCGTGCCGACGCTATGCAAATCTCACGGCTTCTCGTGAACCTTCTCGACAATGCGTTCAAGTACGGAGCGTCCGGAGAATTCATTCGCCTTAAAGTCTCTTCAGGTCCCGCGATTGAGATTGAGGACGATGGGCCGGGGGTGGCAAAGGCTGATAGGATCAGAATATTTGAACGCTATGGCAGAGGGGGGGCTGATCACAGCCGTCGCGGGCACGGTCTCGGGTTGGCGCTTACCCGCGCCATCGCTGCCCGTTATGGACTCGATGTGAGGCTTGAGGATGGAGCCTCTGGGGGTGCACGGTTCATTGTCTCGCCAGAAGTCACCAATCCAAATGCTGCGGGGAAGACGTCATGAAATCCATTTTACTTGCAGGCCTTCTCATAACCGGGGGGAGCCAAACTCCATTGGATCAGCTGGCAACGGCGTTACGTGCTGGGTTTGAGGCTGAGGATAAAGGCGATGGCGAGGCTCTTATGCAGGCTGCAGTTACGCTCAGGAAAATCGGCGCACGGCCCATTGAGGGCGAACCCGATTTGGCTAACCTGTGGGCCGAACGTGCCAGATTATTAGGAACGAAAGAGACAAAATTACCGCTTTGGCGTGGGCGAGTGTTAGGCCCGGCTTATCGCTATGGCGAATTGGCGGCTAACGCGCGCTTTAGGACGCGACAAAGCTTCATTGCTGGACAGAAGGCAAATGTCGTCGTCGAGCCACAGGGTGGTGTAAAGCTTGAACTGGCTGTAAGCGACGATACGGGGGCACCGGTTTGTCAGGTCAGTGCCTCATCTAAATCCTTAGGCTGTCAGTGGGTGCCGACCTTCACGGGCACCAACGACATCGATATTGTCAACATTGAAAACCGCCCCGTAAGGTTTTATCTAATCTTGAATTAAGTGGTCCCGGTAATGATTTTGAGAAGCGACTTAATCAGGGCCAAGGTTTCGTTGTTTTTCTTAAGACAGGCGATCTCACCCTCGTCCTCGCTTTGGGTCGGCATATTCATGTAGGTTCGCCAGCAACTTTCCTTGTCTTTGCATTCTGAGGTAAAAGTTGCGTCCTGAGAGGCGATGAAATTGTTGCTCAGTTTTTCGTCCGCGCCCATGGCACTGAATAAGACGACGGTCATCTCCTTAGCCTTGTCATAGGTTTCCGGCCCAATAACACCCTGACACTTATAGGAGGTCTCCAGCAGATCGTGCGTCGATAGAACCAACAATTCCGCGGCTTTCTCTTCGGATACTGTCAATGCGGGTTCGGCGGCGAATACCGCTGGAGACACAGCTATCAGAGCCGCCACTAGGCAGCGCGAAAAGGAAGATCGGTTTAGTTGCATGGAAATGTCCTTGGCTAACAGGCTTCGAAGGCTTGGGTGTCGGAATCTCTGCCTGGTCAAGATATGGCGAAAACAAAGTGCAACTGAAAACGATGCCCATAAATCGGGCTTTGGTTCCGACTTTGGGAGTTTGGGGAATAAATGTTCACAAGTCCCGTTACAAACACCGTTAGGGATGCGAATGCACATGCCATTTGAACCGTGGGCAGTGAGCGGGCGGCTTGTGATTTAACAAATTCGCGTTGGCTTCCTAAACCTTGAGTGCGAACGCCACCCATGACGAGCGATGACGCTCAGGTATCGTGCGGTCACGGTCGCTACGTGATTTAAGCCGAAGTTGGCCGGACATCAAACTCGGCTCCCGCTTTTGGGAAAGAATTGCAAACCGCCACTTTCGCGGTTCCATTTCCGGTCAGGGCGCAGCTCCGACAAGGATTCGGGTTTCAGATTTCAGGTTTCAGGCCATTGTCGTGCGGTATGGAGCACTCTCAGAGTCGATATCTTCTCAGCGTCGAAAGTGTATATTACTACGTAGATGGGACGAACCGTCATTTCGCGTGTTTCCGATACTCTGCCCAGTCGAAACAACTTTAGCCGATGTTGGAGTTTCGCTACCTTGGTCTCGATGATATCTTTCAAGCGCTGCGCGGCATCTGGATTATTGTCAGAGATGTAATCGATTATCGCGAGAAGGTCTGCGCGCGCCGCCGAACGCCATTCAAGCGCCAGCACGACGCTTCCTATCAATAAGAGCTTGGGCTTCGTTCATCACCTGCTGATGATTGATGCCGGGACCTTCGTCCTCAAGAGCTTCATAGACCTTCGCTCTAAACCACTCATCATAGGCTTCTGGTGAAGTCATGAGACCAGCTGGCAGCCCGCCGTACTTTGCTTCACGAGTGAGCAAGATGCGTGCGGCATCGGAGATGGTTAGCCCGAAGTCAGCGAGTTTCTCAGCGGCAGCCGCTTTAAGTTCGTCGTCGATTCGAACGTGAAGCATGGAAGTCTGGGCCATAGAAGCCTCCTCTCGCATTGCGCGTATGTCTCTCAATTGAGAGACGCGCAACTCATTTGGCGATTGTATCTGATCATAGACAATTGAACTTTTCGCGACGTCGCCGATGGTCGATGATGGCCGAACAGTTGATTTTCGCCTAAGCTTAAGCCTGTGTGTTTGCCGGGGGGTGACCCAACCCTACCCTTATCGGGTAACGGGTTCATCGCCAAAACGAGGGTCACGGTGAAATGAAAATCTCGACCTTCAAGGGGTCATTTTCTGGTGAGACTCAACAGGCACACCGTCACAGGTGGGCCTTCTGGGGGAGCCATATGCGCCAGACGCTTCAAACCCGCGTCAAGCGTTTCACGACGCGTTCGCGGCCCATGGCAGACATGACCTCATGCAGGTCGGGCGTTTGCGGCTGGCCCAGTAGCAGGACGCGGAAGATCTTGGCGACGTCGGCGACGGTGCCTTTGTAGAGTTCCGGATTGCGCTTGTAATCCCCGGCTTTTTCGGCAAAGCCGCGTTCGCGGGCAATGGTTTTGACCTTATCGAACCAAGCGTCCTTGTTGTCGGCTTCGTCATAGATGCTGAGGAAGTCGCTCACGATCTCACGCACCTCTTCGGCCGTGCGATTGCCGAGAACGCTCAGCGCGTCTTCCGCGGTCGAGGTAAATTCGGAGTCGAAGAAGGGCGCCATCAGGGCTTTGGCGTCCTGCCATTTGGCGATGTCCTTGCGCGCGTTCGGACCGCCGCGCTCGATCGACAGGATGGCGATGGCGTAGGCCTTTTCGGCCTCCAGTACCGCCGCGAAGTGTGCGTCGTGGGTTTTGGCCCATTCGACGATCTGCGCATAGACCGCTTCGGCGCTCAGGCGGGCTACGATGTCGCGGCTAATGTTATCGAGCTTGGTAAAGTCGAACAGTGGTCCGTTGCTCTTGGCCAGACGCTCGAACGACAGCGGGAAGCTGCGGTAATCTGCAGTGGGGTTTTCCTTGCGCCAGTCTTCGAAATTGGAGTTGGCGAGGTTGAGCAGATATTCGATCAGGGCAGCGGGCGGATAGCCGTGATCCATGAAATAGATGACGCTGGCCTCAGGGTCCTTGCGCTTGCTTAGCTTGCGCTTGGAAGACCCGTCGAGCTTGTTGATCGGCGCGATATGGGCATAGGTCGGTGGTGCCCAGCCCAGCGACTGAAACAGTTGCAGGTGCGTCGGCAGCGAGGCCAGCCACTCATCGCCGCGGATGACGTGGGTGGTGCGCATCAGGTGATCATCGACGGCGTGCGCCAGGTGGTAGGTCGGCAGGCGATCGGACTTCATGATGACGATGTCCTGATCGCTTTCGGGGAAGGTGCGATCACCGAAGATCAGATCGGTAACGGCGACCTTTTCAGCCGGATTGCCGGGCGAGCGGAAGCGGATCACATACGGTTTGCCAGCTTTGAGGGCCTCAAGCGCCTCTTCAAGCGATTTGTGACGCCAGATGGCCCACTCGCCGTAATAGCCGGGAGCTACGCTGCGCAGTTGCTGTCGCGTGCGGAGTTCATCCAGTTCCTCGGGCGAGCAGAAGCACGGATAGGCTTTGCCTTCACGCATCAGGTGGCGGACATAGGCCTGATAGAGGCTCATGCGGGCGCTTTGGGTGTAAGGACCGTAGGCGCCGTGTTCTACGCCCTGAACGTCACGGCCTTCGTTGACCACGACGCCGAAGTGCTCAAAAGCGCTGGAGATGAAGTCCGTGGCACCTTCGACCTCACGTTTTTTGTCGGTGTCTTCGATACGCAGGAAGAAGACGCCGCCGCTTTGCTGCGCGAAGCGTTCCGAGAGCAGGCCGACATAGAGGGTGCCGATGTGCATCATACCCGTTGGGCTCGGGCCGACACGGGTGACCATGGCCCCTTGCGGAAGGTCGCGCGGGGGGTAGCGGGCTTCCAGCTCGGCCGGCGTCGGCAGGGCGTCCGGGAAGATCAGGTCGATCACTTCGGCCAGTAGCTCGGAATTGTGTGCAGGGGTCATGGTCTTCTAAAAATCAAGAGGCGCAACGAGGAGCGGGTAGTTACATCACATTCAGTATGATGGCTACCCTGTGAGGCGCTAGGGGGCGCGGGGAAACAAGGATTTTTTGAAGCAGAGGTGGTGGTTGGAGGCGGGATCGAACCGCCGACCTGCGGGTTATGAATCCGCCGCTCTAACCATCTGAGCTACCCAACCAGCCGGGTTTCCGCAGGCGGAAAACGTCCACGCCTTGGGAAGGCGCCCGCTATATCCAAATTGAGGCGGGGGTTCAAGTGCGCTTTTTCAGTTTTCCGGCTCAAACTGGTTGATAAGGCTTTTGAGGCGCGTTTGACCCGCAATCAGGCCGTAGGTTTCCAGCGCGTGGGCCTGCGCGTGGCAGGCGCGGTCGAGCACGGGCAGCCAGTCCTGCATCAAAGCCTCAAGGGCGTCAGCCAGAGCGTCCGGGTCTTCGGGTGGGATCAGGGTGGCCAGTTCGCCGTCCCGCAGGATATGTCGTGGCCCGTCGATCCGCGTGGAGACGATGGGAACGCCAGCGGCCATGGCTTCAGCCACCACCAATCCGAACGGCTCAACACGCGACGATAGGACGAACAGGTCGAGCGACGCCACAAAATCATCTGCGGGCTCAATCCAGCCTGTTAGGGTGACACGATCTTCCAGCTTCAGTTCCGTGATCAGGGTGTTTAGCGCCGCCTTTTCCGGGCCGTCTCCGGCGATCAGCAGGGACAATTCTGTGCCGCGGTCGCGCAGCTGGCCAATAGCGCGGATCAGCACGTCAAACCCTTTGTTGACATGTAGCCGCCCGAGCGAGCCTATTCGCGGGCGATCGAGGGGGAAGGTCTTGACCGGGTGCATGACCAGAGCGGTGAAGTTTTCCAGCATGTGCGTGTCCAGGCGCGGATAACGGGCGGTAATGGCCGCCTGAACGGCGGGAGACACGGCAATGGCGGTGCGCAGTTTGGTCAGGCTCGGCTTGAAGCGGAAATTGTGCACTACCCCCAGGCTCTGACGACCCAGCCCGGCCATCGGATGCCCGGCCAGAGCGATGGCGCGGTTGCCGTGGGCGATGACCAGTGAGGCCTGAAAGCGTTTGGCCAGGGCTTTCAGGCTCAGGGCCGCCAGCGGGTCACCGGTAAAGCCGCTGTTGAGGCGGGCGAACTGTTCGGGTTTGATCTTTTCGGCCAGCACGCCCTTGGCGTGACCGACGCTCAGCACCTCAAAGCCTTCAGCCACCAGCGCCTCGTGATATCGCACGGCCATTCTCTCCAGCCCGCCGCGTCCCTTGGCCAGCATCAGATTGAGAATACGCATGAGTGGCTCCCTTTGCCCCGGTTTACTCTTCCCAGCGCCCAGCGCAAAGCCCCCGCGACACAAAGGGGCGGTTTTCTTGTAATTGCTCGCAGTTTTGGCATTGGCGCACAGACGTGGCTAGACCGCAGCTTTTCATGCCATTGTTTTGTTGAATAATTTTCCGATTGAGCCTCTATCATGTAGCCTCATGATACCGCGAGTGGCCAATCCCGAGAGCCATTACGATTTCTCGTCGAACAAAGGCTGGGGAGGCGGAATAAGGGTGGATTTTTTTGCAAAATGCGCTTTTATGGAAATGTCTTTTCATAAAATGCAAGCGAGGGGGCAAGGGTGTCCGCTGATATCGATGAACTGGATGCGCGGATACTGACTCTGGTGCAGGAAGATGCCAACCTGTCGGTGGCCGAGATCGCCGAGAAGGTCAATCTGTCGCCCTCACCGTGCTGGCGACGTTTGAAACGGCTGGAAGACATCGGGGTTATCCGCAAACGCGTGACGCTGCTGGAGCCCGATCAGCTGGGGCTGGGGTTTGAGGTCTATGCGGCGGTCAAACTGTCCCTCCCGTCGCGTGATAACCTCGAAGCCTTTGAAGCAAGGTTGGCCGAGTGGCCGGAAATCGTCTCTTGCGCCACGGTGACCGGCCGTGAAGATTATATGCTGCGTATCGTGACGCGCGATATGCACGCCTATGACGATTTCATGCGCGACAAATTATTGGCCTCTGACCTCGTTTCCGCCATAGAAAGTCGTATCGTCATTCGCTCTGTGAAAACCACGACGGCCTTGCCGTTGAAACTTGTCGTCCCTGGAGCCGAAGGCTAGTTTCCGGTCAGGGCGTACTGACGAGAGAGGACCGGATGAAGACTTCCCTGATCGCGTTGGCGGTATTGGCGACGGTAATCGCGGGCCCGGCAGCCGCGCAAAAGATTGATCCGGCCTCTGACCTTGGCCGCTTTCATGCCCTGCGCACCGAAGGCATGGCCGCCTTGCAGAAGAATGATCGGCAGACCGCACTCGATCGCTTGACGCAGGCCGGGGAGATTTTGCCGGATTCGCCGTCGGTCCTGCTGCTAAAGGCACAGGCGGCGCTGGAACTGAAACGAAAACCGGCGGCACGGGCGGCACTGATAGACTATCTCAAGCGCGGTCTGGTGCTTGATCTGGCGCGCTATCCGGAGTTCAATGCGATCTGGGACGCGGATCTTGAGTCGCTGCAGGCGGCCAATACCGCCCGCACGGGCAGCCTGAAGACGCTCAATCGCCTGACGGGTCTCAACCTGATGGAAGGGGTGGCGGTGCTTGACGACGGGACGCTGCTGGCCACTAGCCTGCGCAACGGCGTCGTCGGTCCGTTGAGTGATATGGGCCTCGAAAAGCGCCTTTCGTTGCGCGCCGGTGCGGCCGCTAACGCCATTGCGGTCAGGGAGGGTGTGCTGTGGGCCTCGACCTCGACGTCGCGTCAGACCGTAGGCTATGCGCCCGATGCCAAGATTACCTCCAAGTTGATCAAGGTTGATCTGGCCACTGGCAAGATACTGGCGCAGTTTGAAGACACGCGGCCGGACCGGCGGCTGGCTGACCTATATGCCGGCAAGGAAGACCTATATGTGTCCGATGGCAATACGGGGGAGGTGCTGCGCCTGAACGGCTATCAGGGCAAGCTACAGGTGCTCATCCCCGAAGGGTATCTCGGCTCACCGCAGGGTCTTGTTGAGAATGCCGACGCCAGCGCACTGATCGTCGCCGACTATGCGTCGGGGCTTTACCGCGTCGATCTGGGCAAGGGGACCTTAACGCGCCTGATCGCGCCCGACGGGGCAGCGCTGTTGGGGATTGACGGGCTCTATCGTTACGGCAACGATCTGATCGCGGTGCAAAATGGGTTTAAACCCAACCGCATCCTCCGCTTGCGGATGCGTGCGGACTGGAGTGCGGTGGAAAAGGCTGAGGTCCTGCTGCGCGGGCACCCCGACCTTGAGGAACCGAGCGGCGGCCAGGTGATCGGTGATCGCTTCGTCTTTGTGGCGCGCAGCCAGTGGTCGGAGTTTGACGATAAGGGCAATATCCGCCGCGCTACCCCGGCCCCCGTGGTCATCGGTGAAATCGCGCTCAAGCCATAAATCTGGCCCAAGACCCTTTTGAAGCGTCTCTTTCCGAAACATGAAGCGTTAACCGCGTTACGCCGGATGCGCGAAAAACCTAATTGTCTCAGTCCCGTATTTGGTTAACAAAAGAACTTTACCGCCGTTAACCTTTGTGGCAGTGGTTGGCACCGATCCTGCTTAGAACAGGACACGCAGCCTATCTTGTACTCATACGGGATAACAGCGCTGCACAAAGGCGGAGACGACGATGCGGGCACTGGCAGTGGCGATGGTGGGTATGATGTTAGCGGGCAGCGCCTGCGGCGCTGATCTGCGCACTGATGTGTCCAAGGCCCCGTTTAATGGTCTGTCCACCTTGCTCAAGGGCGACTTTGATGGCGATGGCCGTATAGACGACGTGGTGTTCAGCGCCGAAGAGGGCGACCGTCAGGCGGTCTATATGCGCCTAGGCCGCGGTGAAGAGGTCAAGGTCATCAGTCTCGATGCGCGTCTGGCCGCTCAGGTGCAGCGCGCCCCGGCGGCCACCTATGCCGTCGATTGCGGCAGCTTCGCCGACCACTGCAATGGCGATATCGAAACGCACACGGACGGTCTGATCTTGTCTCTGGATGACGGTGTAACGGTACTTGTGCACTGGAACGGTCAGGCCTTTGATCAGGACTTTGTCCATAGCGATGAGGTGCGCCTGAGGCGCGCCGTAGCGACCCTGTTTGCGTTTAATCCGTAAGCAAAAACAATGCTCTGGTGTCTAAATACCGGCACGCTTAATATAGCTTTGTTTTTTAGATTTAATCGCATTCTCAGGCCTGCGTTAGCCCTGAATTTTAGGTTTTCATCAACCCACTGTCCGTAAGCCTTGGACATGGGGTGTGGCGACGCCATGGCTGGCATCGCACAGAAGAAAAGACGTATTATGGGACGATCGGCTGACTATTCCGGCGAAAGGTGCGCCATTGCGGCGGCCATAGACATCGTCGGAGAACCGTGGACCCTGCTCATTGTGCGCAATGCCTTTCTGGGGCATAGCCGCTTTGAGCAATGGCAAAAGAGCCTGGGCGTTGCGCGCAACGTACTCGCGGCGCGACTGAAGCGTCTGGTGGCGCTGGGCCTGATGCAGGCTGTGGTGTATTCCGAACGGCCACTGCGCCACGAATATGTGCTGACCGAAAAGGGGCGCAGCCTCAAGGGCGTTCTGGTCGCGCTCTATGGCTGGGGGCGTCAGCACGTCTACGACGACAACGATGGCCCCTTCTTTGAGTTGGTCCACGACGACTGCAAGGGTATCTTTATCACTCAGCCCAAGTGCGAGGCCTGCGGTGAGATGATCGACGAACACAGCGTGCTTAAGGCGCGCGAAGACGGCCGGGGTATGACCCTCTCGGAACTCTATGTTCGCAAAGGCATTGGTGTTGACTAGAGCGCCAATTCTACGGGGCGGGTGCGTTCAATAAAGCCGCCCCCCAGCACGCGGTCCTCGTCCGCTGGATCATAGAGGACGCAGGCCTGGCCGGGAGCGACGCCTTCTTCCGAAGCGTCAAACACCACCTCGACCTGGCCCTCGCGCAGGTTGAGCCGCGCGGGGACCGGCGGGCGGGTCGAACGCACTCGCGCCAGCACTGGTAGGTGGGCGGCCGCGGCGCTCTCTAGCGTTTCGTGATCGCCCAGCCAGTTGGTTTCCTTCATGACGAGGGCGGCGGTATTTAGCGCTTCACGCGGGCCGACGATAACCCGGCGCGTCTCGGCATCGAGCTTGATGACAAACAAAGGCTCGCCCACGGCGATATTGAGCCCGCGCCGCTGACCAATCGTGTAACCGGTGATGCCCTGATGCTTTCCCAGAACGCGCCCGTCGAGGTGCACGATATCACCCGCCTCACGGCCCTGCGGACGCAGCCGGTCGATAAGCGTGGTGTACTTGCCTTCCGGCACAAAACAGATGTCCTGGGAATCCGGCTTGGCGGCGACATTGAGCCCCATCTGGCGGGCAATGTCGCGCACTTGCGGCTTGGGGATATCGGCCAGCGGAAAGCGCAAGAAGTCGAGCTGTTCACGCGTGGTGGCGAACAGGAAATAGGACTGGTCGCGGTTGCGATCGATAGCACGGCGCAGCTCGGCGCGGTTACCCGTGTCGCGGCGTTCGACATAGTGGCCGGTGGCCATCGCCTCGGCCCCCAGATCGCGGGCGACGTCCAGTAGATCGCGGAATTTGACCGTCTGGTTGCAGCGGATGCAGGGCACCGGGGTTTCACCGCGCAGATAGGAGTCGGCAAACTCTTCGATCACCGAATCCTTGAAGCGACTTTCATAGTCCAGCACGTAGTGGGCAATACCGATCTTTTCGGCGGCGACGCGGGCGTCGTGGATGTCCTGCCCGGCGCAGCAGGCTCCGGTCTTTTTCAGCGCCTGCCCGTGATCATAAAGCTGAAGCGTAACACCAATCACCTCATAACCAGCGGCATGCAGAAGGGCTGCGGCGACCGACGAATCCACACCGCCAGACATGGCAGCGACGACGCGCGCGCCTTGCGACAGGCCGACGCTTTGGCGCACGCGGGCAATCGCTTCGCCCAGATCGGCGGTGTCGAAAACAGGGACGGGGCAGGCGGGTGCAGACGCAGTCATGGCTCGCTAAATAAGGCTTTTGAGCGGAAAAGAGTAGGGGGCAGCCGAAGTATTTGGCTGGATCACTATCACTTCTGATAGACACCAAATGATCTGGATCCTTGTTTTTGCCCGTCTCCGGTGCGGGCTGCGCTATTTTGGCTGGCGCTTCAACAGCGGCTCGGTCAGAAGGATCCCAATAGAAATCAACCGGCTCTAATCAGAAGGCCCCGTCGGAAGACGGGGCCTTTTTGCTTTCATCCCGAATGAGCAACTCAGGCGCGGGTACGAAGACTTGGGGCGACGATCCGGCGGGAGGGCGTCCCGGGTTTTCATCTCAAGGCCTTCGGACCCAGGCGTGAACGGCACAACATTCAGATGGCCCCGCGCGGGGTCTTTGGATGTGGCTTACCACGGGCTTATAATAGACCCTGTGGCCTTGTGGATAAATTCACAAAGCGGTGAGCGTGTTTATCTTAACAGGTCGAGCAGCGACACCGACTTGAGATTGGCCACCACCTGTGATGCCGCCTGCACCGTCAGGTCCGCTTGTTCCAGCTTGGTATAGGCTTCGGCCATGTTGATATCGGTTTTGTTCGAGATGAGATTGTTCAGGCTGCTTTCCTGACCTTCCAGCGACTTCAGGGTGTTTTCGACGCGATTTTGGAACGTACCGTTCAGGGCTGTATGGTCCACCATCTTTGTGTAGGCGGCATTCATGCGTGTAGCGAGGCCCTGAAGCGTCGCTTGCTGCGCATCGGTCATCGCGCCCTGCATGGGCGCGTTGGCATCAATAAAGGCTTTCAAGTCGCGAAAGAGGGTAGCGCCTTCGGTGCCAATATCGCTGGCGAGCATGCCGGTTTGCAGGGTGGTGGTAGCGTCGATCTTGGAGGCTTTTTTCACACTGCCGTTCTTGAAGACATCCGCAGCTGGCGTTCCGGCGAGGTCATTCAGAGACATGGCTGCCAGCGGGGCTTCGCTCTCATTGCCGCCGCCGAAAAGGTAGGCACCCTGATGTTTGTAGTTTAGGCCGTCGGCAAACGCCATATAGCTCGACTGCAGCACGGTGGTCAGCCCATCTAGTGACTTGCTGGCGATGGCGTCCATGATGCCGTCCTTACCGGTGGCTATGCCGTCGCTGGCGCGTTCCAACGCGATGTTCTGGCTGGCGAGACGGTCAGACACGCTTTGCGCCACCTGGCTGTAGGCGGTGATGCGTTCCAGCGATGACTGATAGGCGGCGATGATTTCCGCACCTCGGCCATAGCCCGCGAAATCGGTCGCCACTTTTTGAGTCGACAACTGGTTATTGGCCTCGTCCTTGCGGATCTGGGCCTGCATAAGGTTCGACAGGGCATTGCCCCACATCTGACCGGTTGAGATACGCATCCGTGTTTACCTCAGAACATGTTGAACAGGACATCGTACATCTCCTTCGCCGCCTGAATAAGGCGCGAGGAGGCCGAATAGGCCTGCTGATAGGTGGTCAGGTTGATCAGTTCCTCATCGAGGTTGACGCCTTCAGCGGCGGTTCGGCGTGAGGTGGCTTCGGCGGCGAGAGCGTCGGCCCCGTCCATGCGCGACTTGGCGGTCGCAGCGGTGGCCCCCACCTGTCCGGCGAGGTCGGCGGCATAGCGGGTGAGCGTGGAGTTGCCGCCGGCATTACCCCCGGCCGCTTTGAAGGTGACGCTCTTTGTGGCGATTGTTGCTAGGCGCTGAGCCCCGCTGCCGTCCCCGGCCACAAGTGCCGGTGTCCCCGAAGCCGCCGTCAAGTTCAGCGTGGCCATCGACAGACGGTCGAGATTGTTGGCAATAGTCGGGTCGAGCGCCAGGCTATCGGTGCGTTCGGCCGCCAGTCCACCCAGGCCGAACATCTCACTAAACGAGGCTCCGGTGCCGAGGCGCGTCGTAGAATCTTCGGCTATACCCAGACTGTTGGCCGGGTTTCCAAAGCCGCGGAAGGTCAGTTCGCCCGACGTGCTAAGCGAGAAGGTGCCATAGCGACCAAGCCCGCTCGAGGTATTGTTCAGCGTATTGACGAGGTCCGTCATGGTGCCGCCCGCGGGGAAGGCGATGTCCACGGTTTGCACGCGTGACCCCGAACCATTCATCACGTTGAACTTCACGCTGCCACTGTCAAAACCGTGGGCAGAGCTGGCCGTCAAACCGGTGGCGTAGTCAAAGGGCACGTCGCTACGCACCAGATCGTTCAGGCCGAATAAGTGCGAGAAGCCCTTACCGTTTTTCAAGGCGGGGTTGCTCGGGTCGTCGGCGATGGCCACGCCATAGGTGCTGTTGGTGGCAGCGAAGCTCAGCTTGCCGTCGGAGAAGCTGAGGGTCCCTGTGCCATTCAGGGCGGTATTGATTTGCGACAGCAGGGTCGAGTCGGAGGTTAGGACCGCTGTCCCGCCGTTAATAGACACCTGGCTGTTGCCGGAGGCGTCGCGGCTGAAGGTCAGGTCGACCTTGCTGGCAATCTTATTGGTGTTGTCGAGTACGGTCAGATTGGTCGTCCCGCTGCCCGTGCCGCTGGCGTCCGCAAATCCGTTGAGAGCCTCGGCTAGGGTCTGGTTCATCGCCTTACCCGTCAAGGAATTCGGGGCGGGCACAGCGGAGGCCGCGTTATGCGCGGCGTTAAGCTGATCGGCATAGACCGACATATATTCGGCCAGTTGCGCGCTGACGGCAACGGACTCTTTATCGCGGACGTCCAGGAGGCCGCGCAGTTCACCGGTCTTAATGTGCTCGGAGAAATCGCGCTTTTCCCCGTTTGGCCCGGTAACGATGACCGAGTTAAAATTTGTTGCGGCGCTAACAGGGCTGGTCGGCTCGTAAGACAAGCTCGCCCGCTGATCTCCTGCCAGTACCATCCCCGAGGATGTGCGGACAGTTACACCACCGTTGCTATTGGTGCTGACTTCGACGTCGATCAGCTTGGACAGCTCGTCAATATATCCGGTCTGTTTCGTCTGGGCACCCGAAGCGTCGCTGCCGTTGATCGTGGACTGAGAAATGGTCGGGTTGAGGTCCGAAATGTTCTTGATCAGGTCATTGATGGCCTTGACCGTTGTCGCTATGCGGCTGTCCGCATTGGCGCGTGCGTTCTGGATTTCTCCGGAGATGCGCTTGCTTTCGTCCAGAAAGCTCTCAAACGCCGACAGGACTTCCTGACGCGCCGCGCTCGAAGCGGGTGTTTCTGCTGCCGAGGCCGCGGCCGATAGGGCCTTGTCCCCCAGATTGAATAGACCGTTTGTGTCGGTTAGGTCGCCAAATTGCGACTGAATCTGGTCGAAAAGTTCGTGAAAAACCTCGGCTTGTGAGGCCGATGAATTCGCCCGCATCGCCGCTTGTTGCAAGTATTTGTCGGCCGCCAGCATGACTTGACCGGACATGACACCGGCCCCCTGAGAGCCGATGACGCTGGCTTGCTGCGTGCCCACCTTTCGGATGTAGCCCGGAGTATTGACGTTAGAAATATTGTCCGAAACGACGCGCAACTGGCTTTGGGCCGTCATCAGACCGGAGGCGCCGATATTCAGAATCGAGTTGAGCGACATGATCAGGCCTCCTGGTGAAGCGTTTTAGGCAAGCCTTGCCCGACAGACGGCAGAATTTGCCGTGCCTTTCGAGCCGAGTTAGAAAATTTGTTCATAATTTTCATTGACTTGCTTTTCTTCGCGCGCATCGCAATGCGTAAACTAAAGACTGGGTTTCAAATAGGATGCCACTCTGACATCGCGGCGCCGGCCGGCGGCAGAGACCTCTCGTCCCCGGCAAGTTTGTTCCGGTGGATGCGCCAAGTTACCGGCAAAATACGCCGGGCATAATTTATTAAAATGAATAAAAACAATAATTTAGGGTTTGGCACAACATTTGCGATCCTCGGTTGATGATTTTCGGACGCAAAAGGCGTTCGTCTGACACTCGCCGTCGACCGTGAACGGAAGCGACGGCTCTCAGCGAAGATGATCCTTTTGCCCGCAGACCTGCAGCCTTCGAACGCGTCCCCTGTGCCAAGCTCCCCTGCGGTTGCTCCGGGTGGTGTGGGTGTGGCCTCTGCCGAGGTGCGGTCGGCGAAGTCAACGCTTTTCAATCATGCGCTGGAGGCGGCGCAAACTGAAGACGCCGGTGCGCTGCCGGAAAAGGTCTCTTCGCAATCCACCGATGATAGCGAAGAACAGACAAACGAGACGGGAGAGCTGAGCCCTGGACTGTTGGCTGTTTTACTAGGACAGCAAGTCCCCCAGCCCGGTGCTGCGCTCGCTCAGGTTCAAGCCGAAGAGACTGTCGACGAGGCGCAGCAGACGCAAGCCCTTGCTGTGGGAGTGCGGCCGCCACCTCTAGACCCCCAAGCGGTAGGGCTGCCCCTAACGGCCTTGATGGCTGAGGCCGCAGCTAAGATATCCGATGAGATTTCAGAAGACGCGACGCCCGATGATCTAATGCCTGAAACAGGTGAGGACGGAACTGCAGCGACCTTGGTGACGGCTTCGACGAAGGCCGAGCTTCGTTCCTTGGCCGACACTTTACAATCTCTGTCCGGCGCACTGAAAGGTGATGGAGCCACGGAGGCCAGCAACCGCCAAGTGGCGGCGCAATCCCAAGCCGCCGCCAATTCGGCACTCAGCCAAATTCAGGCGCAGACCTTGCCCCAAACCGACAGCGGCGTGCGTTTCACGCCGCCTGCCACGAACGCTCAAGAAACCGCGCGTACCTACAGTCAGTCCGCCCACGCGTTAGAAAACATTGCTGCCCTCAGCGCCCAGATCACGCGACGGCTTGGAAGCAAATCGACCAGCTTTGATATGGAACTGCGCCCCGCTGATATGGGTAGGGTGGAGGTAAAGCTTGAAATTGCGCATGATGGCAAGCTCACGGCTCATCTACGTTTCGACAGTCCGGTGGCAGAAAGCGAATTCAAGGGTCGCCAGGACGATCTGCGCCGTCAGCTGGAACAGGCAGGCTTTAAGATGGATGACGCCTCTCTGAGCTTTGCCTCGGGCGATCAGGGCCGCGGTCGTCAGCGCACGCCTTCGGAGTCGTCAGACTACGGATCACCAGTGAGCGATACCGAGGTCGCATCTGCCGACGCTCATAGTCTCATTGATGCTCAGTTGCTTGCTGAAGCCTCTACTGACCTCGCCTTTTATAACCGCTTGTCTGCCGATGGCTACGGCCCGGCGCGCACCCTTTCTCTCAGTCTGCTCGTGTAAGGCACTGTCATGGTCACGTCTGTATCCAATACCTCCGCCACGAATTCGAGCGCCACCTCTTCGACCTCATCCACCAATGGGCTGGCCACCACCTATGAGACCTTCTTAGGGCTCCTGACCGCGCAGATCAAAAATCAGGATCCATTGTCGCCGATGGATTCTACGCAGTGGACCAACCAGCTTGTCCAGTATACCAGCGTCGAACAGCAGCTTAAGGCAAATGAATATCTGAAGTCGCTCGTGGGGCTCGGGGCGGGCAATATGGCCAGTTCAGTCAATATGATCGGCAAGACCGCAATTGCCGACATTGACACCCAGACCTTCAAGGACAAGCCGCTCACATGGCATTACGAACTGGCCAGCACGGCGTCACAGGTGGGGGTCGAAGTGCTCGATGCTGACGGCAAAACCGTCTGGAAGGGCACCTCTGATCAACTGAATAAAGGGGACAACACCTTTACCTGGGATGGCAAAGATTCGACCGGTAATACGGTGAAAGAAGGCGATTACACGCTCAAGGTCACCGCTACATCAGCCAGTGGCTCGGCTATCGCCAATGCGATCTCTGTCCAGCAGCGCGTCGATGCCACCGAACTGATCGATGGCGAGATTGTCCTGCGCATGGGTAATTCGCTGATCGCCATGTCCGCCATAACGGGCGTTCGGGAAACCGCCGATGCCTGATCCCATCTTCCCTTCTTCTGCGTTTTCGTCCGGAGTCTGAACTATGAGCCTGAGCGCCTCGATGCAGGCCGGCGTTGCCGGTCTGGCCGCTAACTCTAACGCCCTGTCGGCGATTTCTAATAACATCGCCAATTCCACGACCACCGCCTATAAGCGCGTGCGCACGGATTTTCAGTCCATCGTGACCGCATCCTCGACGCCGACGGGTTATAATGCCGGCGGGGTCATTTCGACGACGCGGCATATGATTTCGACCCTTGGCACCTTACAAAAGGCGTCGAGCCAGCTCGACCTCGGTATCGACGGACAAGGCTTCTTTATCACGACCCAGAAGTCCGAGCCGGGCGCCGAAGACGCGCGATTATTCACAAGAGACGGCTCTTTCTTTGCCGATGAGGATGGGTATCTGCGCAACGCGTCGAATCTCTACCTTCAGGGCTGGCCAATCACGGCCGGTGGTGGTCCAACCTTGTCGGCAGCGGACCTCAGCCAGTTGCGCACAATTAATGTTGAAAACATTGCGGCACAGATTGAACCGACGACCTTCGCGGAGATTGTTGGCAATCTAAATGCCAATCAGACGATTTCGGATCGTGCCGATGAATATGCGGCCAGTCCGACCACTCTGCCGATGGCGACCTATGACGCCTCCGCGCCGGATACGACGACCTCCACGCGCCCTGATTATGAAATTACCATCCCGGTGTCAGACAGCCAGGGCGGCGAGCGTAGGCTGACCGTTTCAATGATTAAGCTGGCCGCTGATCCGACCGCGACACCGCCCATCGCGGCAAATACCTGGGCCTATGAAGTCTGGTCGCCCGATGTAAAGGATTCGACCATATCGCCCGCTACCGAGGCCTCTACCAACGGGATCGTCTCACGCGGACATCTGGTCTATAACTCGGCTGGCAAGCTCACGGATATTGTGGACTCGACCGGCACCTCCACAGGGGCCACGTCGCTGAACCTCAGCTTTAACTGGAACAGCGCAATCGGCGTGGCCGCTCAAACGGTTCAGGTTGAATTCAATGGGGATCAAGGTGGCCTGACGCAGCTCAATTCCGCGAGCACCAATCGCGTCGACGCCGATGGTACGCCCTTCTCTGGCCTGGATAAGGTGCAGATCTCCAAAGAGGGGCTTGTCACCGCTGTCTTTAAGAATGGTTCGACCCGTGACATCGCCCAATTGGCTCTGGCAACCTTTGTCAATGCCGACGGACTAACGCCAGTGTCCGGCAATGCATACACAGTGTCAAATGACTCTGGCCCCCTGACGCTGAAGGTGCCTGGCGTTTCCGGTGCCGGTCTGCTTGGGGTGGGGACCCTTGAGGCCTCGGATGTCGATCTCTCCGAAGAATTTACCAACCTGATTGTCACCCAGCGCGCTTACTCGGCAAATTCCCGAACAATCACAACGGCGGATGAGATGTTGCAAGAATTGCTGAATATCAAACGCTAATTATTGACTTTGATTAACTTGTAATAACGCGCGGTAAAGCATGATGAATGGAGTGTTAATATCCTGAAGTGCCGTTATTAGTAATATATTTACTAAGGCAATTAAGTGGATATTAGATTCCATGCGTTATCTTGTCATCCATGGTGATGGTAAGAAAGGCGTGAAGAATCATGCTGCAAGAACAACGCCGCGATAGCAAAGGCGAAAAATACGTGATTGGACCAACCGGTGCCAAATTAACCCTGAACGACCTGCCGCCGCCGGGAACGGAGCGCTGGGTCATTCGGCGCAAGGCCGAAGTCGTGGCCGCCGTGCGCGGGGGCTTGCTGACCTTCGAAGAGGCCTGCGAACGCTATGGCATTACATCCGAGGAATTCCTCGGTTGGCAAAAGGCGATCGACAGCCACGGTATGGCGGGCTTGCGCACCACGCGCATCCAACAATACCGCTAAGGATGCAGGGACCCGGTGAAAGCCGGGTCTTCCTGCTTCACGACCGCAGCTTTTCGCCGGTCCGTGTTAAGAATTTACCCGTTTACCTGATCCCTTAACGGCTCGTTTACGCTTCACTGGGAAATTACTGCCTAGTGACCCGCAAACGGGTCCATAGTTGTGTCTGATGGCAGGGTATCGGGGTCGTGGATTTCCTCAAACAGTTTGGGCTTAGCCGTCTGGCCGTCATAATTGGCGTTTCAATCGGTGTGGCTGCCGTGCTGGCGGCGATTGCGCTGAACATGACGGGCAAGCCGCAGGCGTTGCTCTACTCCAATCTTGATCTGAAAGAAGCGTCTGAAATCACCGCTGCGCTCGATCAGGCGGGGATCAAATATCAGGCAAAGGGAGACGGCTCGACCCTGATGGTGGACCGCGATACGGTGGGCGAGACCCGCCTGATGCTGGCCTCCAAGGGGCTGCCGACCGCTGGATCAGTCGGGTACGAGTTGTTCGACAAGGCTCCGGCGCTAGGCCAGACCGAATTTGTACAGAATCTCAATAACCAGCGCGCCCTCGAAGGCGAGCTGGCGCGCACCATTGCTACGCTGAAAGGCATTAATTCGGCGCGCGTACACCTCGTCATGCCCAAGCGCGAACTGTTTCAGGAAGAGGCTGCGGCTCCCACGGCTTCGGTCGTGGTCGGCCTGAGCAATACAGAGCTGAGCGGCGAGCAGGTGCGCGCCATCCGCAATCTCGTCGCCGGTGCTGTGCCGAACCTGAAGGCCAATGCTGTCACGCTGGTCGATGACAAGAACCGTTTGCTGGCCGCCGGGGGGGAAGATGACAACCTGCTGGGGGCCGGTGGGGCCGAGCGCAAGACTGAGATTGAGGAAACCCTGCGCAAGCGGGTGAAGGATATTGTCGAAGGCGTGGTCGGCCCCGGTGCGGCGCGCGTAACCGTGACGGCCGACATCGACCTCAACTCGCTGACACGCGAACAGACGCAGTATGATCCTGACGGTCAGGTGGTGCGCTCCACCCGCACGGACACTTCGACCGACTCCTCCACCGACAACGCCAATAACGGCACTGTGACAGCGCAGGCTAATATACCCGGCGGCGCGGCGGCTCCCGGGCAGGGCACGACGGGCAATCAGAGCGAGACGACCGGCGAACTGACCAACTACGAAATCTCCAATACCAAGACGACCGAAGTCATCGCGCCCGGTGCTATCAAGAAGCTGGCCGTGGCGGTGGTGGTCGATGGCACCTGGACGCCGGCCGCTGATGGCAAGTCGCCGCCGACCTATGCCCCGCGCTCGGCGCAGGACATGCAGCAGATCGAGGAACTGGTCCGCGCCGCGATCGGCTATACGGATCAGACGGCCACCAATCCAAATGGCCGCAAAGACGAGCTTAAGGTCACCAATATTCGCTTCGCGCGCGATGCGGCAGGTCTGGGCGGCACGACCGCATCGGCGGGCATGTTCGATTTCACCAAGGACGACATCGTGACGGCCATTCAGTGGCTGATCCTTCTGGTGGTGGCTCTGCTGGTGCTATTCTTCGTTGCCCGCCCGCTGCTGAAATTCGTCAATAACGGCGCGGTGCCCGCGCCGGGTGGTGTGCCGGCACTGGCCGGAGCAGGGGGCGCGGTCCAGATGGTGATGGGAGCCGATGGTGTACCGGTCGCCGTACCTGCCGGGGCGCTGGACTATCAGGGCGTGCCGGGCACCGGACTGGCGCTTTCACCGGTCGATAGCCGCATTGATATTGCGAAGATCGAAGGTCAGGTGAAGGCCTCATCGGTCAAGCGCGTATCGGAATTCGTGGAACGCCACCCGGAAGAATCGATCTCGATTCTGCGGTCGTGGCTGCACGACGGTTAAGGCGTAACCTATGGCGAAGAACATCATAGACGACCCCAAACGACTGAACGGCGTGGAAAAGGCCGCCGTGGTCATGCTGGCGCTCGGCGAAGACCATACCGAGCTGTGGCGTCAGCTCGACGAGGAAGAGATAAAGGAAATCTCTCAGGCCATGTCGTCGCTCGGCACGGTGTCCTCGAACGTGGTCGAAGAATTGCTGGTCGAATTCGTGTCGGGTCTGTCGAATTCCGGCACCATCATGGGGTCTTACGAACAGACCCAGCGCCTGCTGCAATCCTTCCTGCCGTCGGACAAGGTCGATGCCCTGATGGAGGAAATCCGCGGTCCGGCTGGTCGCACCATGTGGGATAAGCTAGGCAATGTTAACGAAGGGGTGCTGGCCAACTACCTGAAAAACGAATACCCGCAGACGGTGGCCGTCGTGCTGTCGAAGATCAAGTCCGACCACGCGGCGCGCGTCCTGTCGGCCCTGCCCGAAGACTTTGCGCTGGAATGCGTGCAGCGGATGCTGCGTATGGAGCCGGTTCAGCGCGAAATCCTCGACAAGATCGAACAGACCCTACGTGTTGAGTTCATGTCGAACCTTGCGCGCACCTCCAAGCGCGACTCGCACGAACTGATGGCTGAAATCTTCAACAATTTCGACCGTCAGACCGAGAGCCGCTTCGTTGCCGCACTCGAAGAACGCAATCGCGAGTCGGCCGAGCGAATCCGTGCCCTGATGTTCGTGTTCGAGGACCTGTCGAAGCTCGATCCGGGCGGCGTGCAGACGCTTCTGCGGGCAGTGGAAAAAGATCAGCTGGGGCTGGCGCTCAAGGGAGCGTCGGACAGTTTACGCAACCTGTTCTTCTCCAACATGTCCGAACGCGCGGCAAAGATCATGCGCGACGATATGAACTCGATGGGGCCGGTGCGGCTGAAAGACGTCGATTCCGCGCAGATGGCCATGGTGCAGGTCGCCAAGGACCTCGCGGCCAAGGGTGAAATTATGCTGGCCGGTCAGGGAGGCGATGATGAGCTTATCTATTAAAGCGCTAGTCTCCTACCTGTCGCGCAGCGATCAGCAGGTGGTCGCGAAGCGGTCTCAGAGGGATTGCGCTGCCCTCTCAGCGCGTGATCCTATTTGGCGTTACCCCCTTCCGTCCCGCCGTCTCACGATGTCGATTGCAGCCCGCTCCGGCGACTTGCAGGGGGCCTTCGCATGACCCATACCCCGCCCCGATACAAGAAGTTCGACTTCGGCACAGTCTATGGCGACGGCGGGCATGTACTTGCCAGCACCCCGAAGGAAAAGAAATTCTTCACCCCCGATGAGGTCGAGGCCATCCGTCAGCAGGCCTATACTCAAGGCGAGCTGTCGGCCATGGCGCGCGCTCAGGCGGCGCAGGCTCAGGCTGTGCAGGCTCTAGCCGATGCGGCCGGTCATGGGCTTGAGGCGCTCAACTCTGTGCTGATGAGCCACAAGGCCGAATGCGTCGAACTGGCACTGGTCTGTGCGCAGAAGATCGCCGCTCAGGCGCTGGAGCTGTTCCCCGAAGCGCCGGTCAAGGCGGCTCTGGAGGCGCTGGGCGAAGAGATTTCCGGCGCGCCGCGCCTGATCATCACGGCCTCTTCGCCAGACGCCAATCTACAAAAGGCCGCGCGCGAAGCCGCCGCCCTGACGGGCTTTCAAGGCGCGATTCAGTTTCGTGAGGCCGGTGGTCGCCACGTCGGCGCGTTTGAGATCCAGTGGCCGGAAGGGCGCGCCGCCTATGATCCGGACCGCATCACCGAAGCGCTGCGCGCCGCGCTCAAAGAAGTCTTGCTGGCCGAAATGGCCCACAGTCAACACCCGGCCCACACGCCGGCAACCCGAGAGGCATCATAGCCATGTCTGAGAATTTCCAGCTGGAAGAGTTCGGCGAAGGTCAGGCCATGGTGCCCGGCGGCGACGACGAAGGTACCAAGGCGGCGGCCGACCTCGCGCCGGTTTTCGACGTGCCGGTTAATATCTCCGCCGTCTTGGGTAAGGCCTATATGTCGGTGTCGCAGCTTCTCAAGCTGGGGCAGGGCAGCGTGCTGGAGCTGGACCGCAAGGTCGGTGAAGCCATTGATATTTACGTGAATAACCGCCTGGTCGCGCGTGGCGAAGTGGTGGTGGTGGATGAACGTCTGGGCGTGACCATGACGGAAATCATCAAGTCTGAAGATTCGGCCGGGTAAGGAGTAGGGATATGAGACTGCTGGTTGTTGGACGCCTGAGCGGGCAACTCTCCGCCGCCGTGAAGATGGCTATGGATGCTGGCGCCAAGGTGGCGCACGTCGAAACCGTGACCCAGGCCACGGACGCATTGCGCAAGGGGCAGGGTGCGGACCTCCTCATGGTGGACTACGAGCTGGATATCGGCGCGCTGATCGAGGCCAATGAGCGCGAACGCATCCACGTTCAGGTCATAGCCTGCGGCGTCAATCCCGATCCACGCAAGGCGGCGCAGGCCATTACCGCCGGGGCCAAGGAATTCATCCCCCTGCCGCCCGATGCCGAGCTGATTGCCGCTGTGCTCGCCGCCGTCTCTGACGACTCGCGCCCGATGATTTCGCGCGATCCGGCCATGCAGGCGGTGATCAAGCTGGCCGATCAGGTGTCGGCGTCTGACGCCTCGATCATGATTACCGGTGAAAGCGGTGTCGGTAAGGAGGTGATGGCGCGCTACGTCCACGAAAAGTCGAAGCGCGCACAAAAGCCCTTTATCTCGGTCAACTGTGCCGCCATTCCGGATAATCTGCTGGAATCGGAGCTGTTTGGTCACGAAAAGGGGGCGTTCACCGGGGCCATGGCGCGGCGCATCGGCAAGTTCGAAGAGGCCGATGGCGGCACCTTGCTGCTCGACGAAATTTCCGAAATGGACGCCCGCCTTCAGGCCAAGCTGCTGCGCGCTCTTCAGGAGCGCGTTATTGACCGCGTCGGCGGGGCAAAGCCTGTGCCGGTCAATATCCGCGTGCTGGCGACCTCCAACCGCAATCTGGCGCAGGCGGTCAAAGAGGGCACCTTCCGCGAAGACCTGCTCTACCGCCTCAATGTTATCAATCTGGCCATCCCGCCGCTGCGCGAACGCCCGGCCGATATCGTGGTCCTGTCGGAATTCTTCGTGAAGAAATATTCCGAGGCCAATGGCATCCCGCTGAAGCCCATCGGGATGGAGGCCAAGCGCCGGCTTCAGGCGCACGGCTGGCCCGGCAATGTGCGTGAGTTGGAAAACGCCATGCACCGAGCTGTGCTTTTGTCCGCCGGGTCGGAAATTGACGCAGAAGCTATTCGTCTGCCGGACGGTCAGCCGCTCAATCCGGTGGCCCCGATTGGCATGGACTATATCAACCGCGCCGCGCAGGCCGCCGAGAGCGCTGCGCGGACCTTTGTCGGCTCGACTGTGGCCGAGGTCGAGCAGAAGCTTATCCTCGATACGCTGAGCCACTGCCTTGGTAACCGCACCCACGCGGCCAATATCCTCGGCATCTCGATCCGAACTCTGCGTAACAAGCTGAACGAATATGCGGCTCAGGGCTTAAGTATCCCGGCCCCGCAATCGGGTGCTTCGGCGGCGTAAATGTCGGTCTTGAGCCTGTCCGGACGTGTCAAAAGTTTTGTATACGCCTTTGCCGGTATAGGTTTCATGCTGCGCACCCAGCATAATGCCTGGCTTCATGCCATAGCCTCCGTCGGGGTCGTAGGTGTTGGATTGTGGCTAAAGGTTACGCCTGCCGACTGGCGCTGGTTGATTGTCGCTATGGCTATGGTCTGGGTGGCGGAGACCTTTAACACAGCGATCGAATATGTCTGTGATGTGGTCTCTCCCGGCTATTCCGAGAGTGTAAAACGCGCCAAGGACATAGCCGCAGGAGCGGTTCTTCTCTGTGCCTTTGCGGCGGTTCTGACTGGTGGGTTCACCTTGTGGCCCTATATCAGGTCGATAGGGTAGGAAGTGGCCCGCGCCCGCCTGATCCGGGTGCAGGCCCCGTGCCTCTGCCCGCCGGAGGCCCTTTTAAAAACGGCTCTCGTTAACCGGCTTTAACCCTTTCTTCACCACGCCATAGGTAATTTTTGCCTAATGCCCGCAGTGCGTCTGCGGGTGCGTAGAGGCTTTTGTTTCGGGGACAGTGAGTGGCGGACGCGGCAACAGCCAATACAGGGGTTCAGCCCTTTAAGCTGTCTGAGGTCGCGGGCTGGCTGAAGCGCGGTGAAGTCGTGATGGCCGTCGGCATCATGATGATCATCGTCTTTCTGATCATCCCGATCCCGGCCATCCTGCTCGACCTGCTTCTGTCTATCTCGATTGCCACCTCGGTGCTGATCCTGATGACGGCCATCCTGATCAAGAAGCCGCTGGAATTTTCCGCCTTCCCGACGGTGCTGCTGATCACCACCCTGTTCCGACTGGCGCTGAACGTCGCCTCAACGCGCCTGATCCTCAGTCACGGCCACGAAGGTCACGCCGCCGCCGGTGCGACCATTCAGGCCTTTGGCCAGTTGATCATGCAGGGTAACTTCATCATCGGGCTGATCGTCTTTGCGATCTTCATCCTGATCAACTTCGTGGTCATCACGAAGGGGTCCGGCCGGATTGCCGAAGTGTCGGCGCGCTTCACCCTCGACTCTATGCCGGGCAAGCAGATGGCCATTGATGCCGACCTGTCTGCGGGCATCATCGACATGGAAGAGGCCAAGCGCAAGCGCAAGGAAGTCGAGATGGAGTCGAACTTCTTCGGCGCCATGGACGGTGCCTCGAAGTTCGTGCGCGGCGATGCGATCGCCGGTCTGATCATTACCGGCATCAATATCGTCGGCGGTATCCTGATCGGCATTCTGTCGCACGGTATGCCGGCGGGTGAGGCGGCTTCGACCTATATCCAGTTGACCGTCGGTGACGGTCTGGTGACGCAGATCCCGGCCCTAATCATCTCGATGGGTGCGGGTTTTCTGGTGTCGAAGTCAGGCGTCGATGGCTCGGCCGACAAGGCGCTGGTGGCTCAGCTGGCCATGAACCCGGTCGTGCTCGGCATGGTGTCGGCCACGGCGGGCGTGCTGGGCCTCGTGCCCGGTATGCCGATCATTCCGTTTGCGGCGATTGCGATCGGGGCGGGTTTCCTGGCGTGGAAGCTGGGGCGCAAGCCCAAGGAAGATCCTGCCGCGGCAGCCGCCGCTCTGGAGGCCGCGCCTGCCGCGCCGACCGAAGAAACCATGGCCGAAACGCTTGCTATTGACGATGTGAAGGTCGAGCTGGGGCTGGGGCTTCTGGGCCTGATCAACGATAATGACGGACGCAAGCTGACCGATCAGATCAAGGCCCTGCGCCGCACGCTGGCGCAGGAATACGGCTTCGTCATGCCGTTCGTTCGCCTGATGGACAATATGCGCCTGCCGACTCAAGGCTATGCCATCCGTCTCAAGGAGATGGAGGCCGGTGCCGGTGAGGTGCGTCTGGGGCAACTGATGGTGATGGACCCGTCAGGGCGTCAGGTCGAACTGCCGGGCGAGCACATGAAGGAGCCGGCGTTTGGTATTCCGGCGACCTGGATCGACAATGCCCTGCGCGAAGAAGCGACATTCATGGGCTACACGATTGTCGATCCAGCCACCGTCCTGACCACGCACC
The DNA here is from genome assembly GCF_000175215.2 of Asticcacaulis excentricus CB 48. NCBI lineage: Bacteria > Pseudomonadati > Pseudomonadota > Alphaproteobacteria > Caulobacterales > Caulobacteraceae > Asticcacaulis > Asticcacaulis excentricus. Next base: position 637,319 of record NC_014816.1, read on the forward strand.
TGACCGAAATTCTCAAGGACAATATGTCGGAGCTGCTGTCCTATTCGGAGGTAGCCAAGCTGCTGAAAGACGCGCCGGAAGGTCAGAAAAAGCTGATCGACGACCTGATCCCGTCTGTGGTGACGGTGGCGACGCTGCAACGGGTTTTGCAGGCGCTATTGAAAGAGCGGGTCTCAATCCGCGACCTGCCCGCCATCCTCGAAGCGCTGGGCGAAGTGGCCCCGCATACCAAGTCGGTGACCCAGATGGTCGAGCATGTGCGCTCACGTCTGGGGCGACAATTGTGCTGGCAGAACCGCGCCGAAGATGGAGCCTTGCCCATTGTTACCCTGTCGAACGACTGGGAAAACGCCTTTGCCGGATCGCTGATCGGAGTGGGCGAGGAGCGGCAGCTGTCGATGGCCCCGTCGCAGCTTCAGGAGTTTATCCGCGCGGTGCGCGATACGTTCGAGCAAGTGTCCATGTCGGGTGAAGTCGCCGTCCTGCTGACCAGCCCCGGCATCCGCCCCTATGTGCGTTCGATCGTTGAGCGCTTCCGCGGCAACACCACCGTCATGAGCCAGAACGAAATCCATCCGAAGGTCCGCCTGCGGACGGTGGGACAGGTTTAGGATGACGAATGCACTCGATAGGGATGATGAGCATTTCAGTGACTACGAACGTAAGATCGTTCGTTGCGTGCGTGAACATGGCTGGTTCGCGACAAGTGTGTCAGCGGACGAGGAAGGTCCGGATTTCACCTATTCTATTGGGTTTGAAGCCACGGTTTCGCAACCTGAAATCATCATGTTCTCTATCAAGCACGGGCATGATTTTCTTGGCGATATCTACAGCCTTATGAAGAACGGAAGAACCTTAGAATTGGGCATCAGGGTTCCCGAAATTTTGCGAAATCTCGATGTTGTTTTCCTTCCGGTTGATAAGCGGTTTTATGCTGAATACCCCTTATCTGCCCGTTGGTTTTACGGACATGAGAATTTTGCCCTTTGGCAAATGGTATGGCCGGATCATAACGGGCTGTTTCCATGGCAGGATGGCTTTGCACCTGAGTTCGCGGAGTCTCAACCTGACCTGAGTTTTGGCAATTGGGGTGGCTTGAAAGCGGCATAGTTTGGCTCTTATGCCTTTAGCGATTCTCCGCTATCACTTGACAGAGGCGGCCGTTTTCCGGCTTTAGAACCAAGGCGCTTCAGCGTTTCAAAGGAACCAACATGGGCGTTATCAAAAAAGCCTTCGGCAGCACAAAGCCGAAAGACATCGTCGTCGATTTGATGACCTTTGACCGCCTGCTGACCAAGCCGGTCATCCATATCATCTACTGGGCCGGTCTGGCGCTTGTGGCGCTGGGCCTGTTTGCCGTGGTCGGTGGCGCGGTCGGCATCGCCATGCGCGAAGAAATGCCGTGGGGGATTTTTCTGGCCGTGCCGTTCCTGATCGGCGGGCTCCTTTTCCTCCTCGCGGCGCTGCTGCTGTGGCGGTCCTTTTGTGAGTTTTACGTCGCCATCTTCCGGATCGCCGATGACCTCCGCGCCTTGCGCGCGGTGACCGAAGGCGTAAAGCCGGTGGTGGCGGAGCCCGCCGCCAATCCAGTGTTTACGGCCCCTGTCGAGGCCCCGGCCGCCGAAACGGTCGAAGGTGATGTGCTGGAAAATCCGTTCTTCGTCGCCAAAAAGGCGGACTGAGCTACAGCGCCTTAACGAAGGCCTGACCGACGGGTTTCAACTGCCCCGCATCATCGAACAAGAGTGGCTCGTCGGCGATCAGCCCTTTGTCCTTGCGATTATACCACGAGTCCTTGTCGCGCAGGCCCCAAACGGTCAAGCCGAACTGTTGAGCAGTGGGCAGGGCCGCATAGGCTTCGGCGGCCTCTTCATAAAGGGCGCGCTGGGCGTCGCGGTAATTGCGAAAATCGAGCGCGTTTTTCGCCGCTTCTTTCAGGCTGATGTCGAGCTCTGACAGATGGATTTTCAGGCCCGTTGCCGCCAGATCACGCAGGGTTTCGCGGATTGCGCCTCTGGGCAGATCAGCGGCGATATGGGTTTGCGTGCCCAGAACCTGCAGGGGCACGCCGCGTTTCAGCATCCCCTCGACCAGAGCGAGGAAGCGTTTGCGCTTGGCCGGATAGTATTCGAGATTGTAGTCGTTGAGGATCAGCGGGCAGGCGGGGTCGGCTTCATGCGCGGCCTGATAGGCGATATCGATGTAGTCGTCGCCCAAAACCTCGCGCCACAGGCAGTCGCGCAGGTCCGAACCGTCGTCGAGGATTGGTTCATTGACCACGTCCCAGCCATCGACATAGCCGATGTAGTGGGCCATCACGTCGCGGATATAGGCGCGATAGGCGGCCTCGAACGCCTGGCGTTGGCTTTTCAGCTTCTGGAAATAGTCGCCGTCCTGCGCGTACCAGATCAGGGTGTGCCCCAGAACGGACTGACCATAGTTTCGGGCCTGCTGCACGATGCGGTCGGGCGCATCAAAGCGCAGGCTGCCGTCGGGCTGGAGGATGTATTCCATCTTCATCTCCCATTCCGGCGTGATGCGGTCGAAATGGGTGGCGATCATGGCGGCCCATTGCGGGTCGCCCATCTGCGCGGTCATCGCGCAGACGCCGAGCGGAAACGGCACGTGCGATTTCAGAGGCGCGATGGCACCGGTGGCCGCTTCGCCGCGCCCGCAGGCGCTGAGCAGGGCGGCGCCCATAGCGGCCAGAGCCGTTCGACGGGGAAGGGCCTGGGATTTCGACGTCACCTGTCCCCCCGCGATAGTGTTAACCGGCAAAGCGCAAACGCAGGGCGGCTTCGTCCATAGCCGCGCTTTCGCGCTTCAGTTCAGCGGCCATCTTCGACAGCCGGGTCGTTTCGGCGACGTGCTCAAACTTTTTTAGTTCTTCAAAGGCCCCGTTCAGCGAGTCGCGGATACCGGCTTCTTCGTGCGCGATCAGCTCCAGCTCAGAGACGCACTGTTCGCGGCGTTGAGTCCAGCCTCTTTTATAGGCGGTCAGGTCGAAGCTGAAGGCGGGTTCCTGCGCGGCGCGGGCGATTTCAAGCGCCAGTTCGGCATCAAGCGTCGAAATTTTCATTTCGACATGCGTGCGGCGGGTGGCGACCTCGGCCAGACGTTTCTGCAGCGTCTCCACCTCGAAAGTCGAAATACGGATCAGAGACTTTACCCACGAGGCCATCACGCTACTCCCTTATTGAGAGCTGAGAATCTGGCCCAAAAGGGTAAAGGAGTCGTCAAGACTTGTGGCCTCATCGGGGCTTTGCGACAGAAATTGTTCGATGCTGGGGTTGAGCTGAATCGCCCGATCGACCAGCGGATCGGCGCCTGTGCGATAGGCCCCGATGCGGATCAGTTCTTCCATGTTCGTATAGGCCGACATGACGGCACGGGCATTGCGCACCACCTCACGTTCGGCGAGCGTCTGGCACCCTGGCATGGTGCGGCTGATGCTTTTTAGCACGTCGATGGCCGGGAAGCGGCCGCGCTCAGCAATCGAACGGCTCATAACGATGTGGCCGTCAAGGATACCGCGCACGGCATCGGCAATCGGCTCATTGTGGTCATCGCCATCGACCAGAACGGTGAACAGCCCGGTGATGGGGCCGGTTTGCGTCCCGTCGGGCAGCAGCGGGCCGGGGCCAGCGCGCTCCAGCAGCTTGGGCAATTCGGCGAAGCAGGTAGGGGTATAGCCCTTGGTCGTCGGCGGCTCTCCGGTGGCCAGACCGATCTCGCGCTGGGCCATGGCAAAGCGCGTTACAGAGTCCATCAGACACAGGACCTCAAGCCCCTGATCGCGCAGAAACTCTGACAGGGCCAGCGTCATATAGGCGGCCTGACGGCGTTTCAGCGCGGGCTCATCGGAGGTGGCGACGACGACGATGGCGCGGGAAATGCCAGCTTCGCCCAACGTCTCTTCGACAAATTCACGCACTTCGCGGCCGCGTTCGCCGATCAGCCCGACCACGACCGCGTCACAGGCCGCTTCGCGCGCCAGCATGGACAAAAGCACCGACTTGCCGACGCCGGAACCGGCGAACACCCCCAGACGCTGCCCGCGGCAGCAGGTGGTAAAGACGTTCATCGCCCGCACACCGAGGTCAAGGCGCTCCCCCACCCGCGCCCGCGAATGGGCAGGCGGCGGTGCGGCTTTCAGCGGATAACCAATGCCGCCCTTGGGCAGGGGGCCCAGCCCGTCGATGGGATCACCAAAGGCATCAATAATCCGCCCCAGCCAGGCGGTCGAAGGATAGACCTTCGCCCCTTCGTTGGAGATGCGGATTTCTGCACCGGGCGCCACGCCTTCGACCGGGCCGAAGGGCATCATCAGGGCGCGGTCTTCGCGGAAGCCGACGACTTCGACGGGCAGGGGGGTGTCGTGCCGGCGCATGATCTCGCAGCGCGAGCCGACCTCCATGAACGACATGCCGCCCTTGGCTTCGATCAGCAAGCCATTGACCACAGCCACACGGCCATAGACCTGCATCGGGTCGATATTGCGAGCGGTATGGAGAAGGTCCTGCATGGCCACGATTATGGTGAACGGGGCCTTAAGAAAGGTTAACGGATTGCCGGTTTTCAATAGTCAGAAGACCTGGCAGGTTGGCTTCTTAAGGGGAACAGATGCGCGCCTATTATACTGCCGACCGGGAGAAATTCTTCAGCGATTCCGATGATCAGATCCTCGGTGAACTGGCACGCGCCAATCCCTTTGCGTTTGATCTGGAACAAAGGGCGCGTGGCTTCAACGGCTGGCAGCACTACAAATTCGCCGGCACCAAATGGCGCCATGTAAACGATGCCTATGCGCAGCTTTATCTGAAGAACGCCTATCGGGTTATTCTCACCCGCGTGCGGCAAGGCATGGTTGTCTTCGTGCCCAAGGGGGATGCCGATGATCCGACCCGTCCCCCCGGATTCTATGATGCGATTTGGCAGTTTCTGATAGACTGCGGCTTGCCGGCGCTGGCGGTATCGGGTTAGCTCCGCCGCAGGTTCCGGAAGGTCGTCACATATGCTGTCTGTCAAAAATTTCGGTGCCACGGGCACTGGGGAGGCGCTGGATACCGCTGCCATTCAGGCGGCCATTGAGGCGGCGGCGGAGACTGGCGGTGTGGTGCGGTTTCCGGCCGGGCGGTATCTCAGTTTTTCACTGCATCTTAAATCGGGCGTGACCCTGCATCTGGACAAAGGTGCGGTGCTGATCGCCGCCGATCCGGTCCGGCATGGCGGGCAATACGATCTGCCCGAAGACAACCCGTTTGACCTCTATCAGGATTTTGGCCATTCGCATTGGCGCAACAGCCTGATCTGGGCCGAAGGGGCCGAGCGCATTGCGATCACCGGCGAAGGCATGATCGACGGCGAAGGCCTGACCCGCGAAGGGCCGGGATCGCAATGGAAAAAGCAGGCGGGTGAATTTCCGCTGTCGATGCGCGGTCTGTCGGCCGAGGTGATGGCCGAACTGGCCCCCGAGATGTCGGCCATGCAGGGGCTGGGCAACAAGGCCATTGCGCTGAAAACCTGCCGCCATGTGACGCTGAAAGACTTCACGATAAAGAATGGCGGGCATTTCGCCCTGCTAGCCACCGGGGTCGAGGATATGGAGATCGACTCCTTAAGCCTCGATACCAACCGCGATGGGCTCGATATCGACGCCTGCTGTCGCGTGACCATCCGTCGTTGCCGCGTCAACACGCCCAATGACGATGCCATTGTTCTGAAATCGAGCTTTGCCCTGGGCGAGACGCGGTCTTGCGAGGACATCATCATCGAAGACTGCACCGTGTCGGGTTATGACTTAGGCACACTGCTCGATGGCACCTATGGCCGCACGCAGGACCGCGCCCCGGATCAGGACCGCGTCACCGGCCGCATCAAGATCGGCACCGAATCCAATGGTGATTTCCGCCGCATCCGAATCCGCAACTGCCGCTTTGAGCGCTCGCGCGGACTGGCTTTGGAGACGGTCGATGGGGGCGTCATCGAGGATGTGGTGTGCGAAGATCTCAGCCTGAGCGAGATCACCACCGCGCCTATCTTCTTTCGCGTCGGAGCGCGCCTGCGCGGGCCGGAAGGCACCACAGTCGGCGCCATCCGCGACGTGACCCTGCGCAACCTGACGGCCACGGACATCCTGCCCGACTACTGCGCCCTGATCATGGGCCTGCCCGAAAGCCCCATTCAGAACGTCACACTCGAAAACGTCGCCCTGACCTATCGCGGCGGCTTGAACCCGACGGTAGTCGCGCCTTTTGTCGATGATCTGCCGGGCGCCTATCCGGAGCCGTCCATGTTTGGGGTAACGCCTGCCTGGGGGCTATGGGCGCGGCACGTCGAAGGGCTCGAGCTAACGGGGCTGGAGATGGCGACGCAAACCCCGGATGCGCGGCCACAGACCCTTTATCATGGCGTCTCGCTTAAGCGATAATTTTTCGCATATGCAAAATTATACAGAAAATTCCGTGTGTTAATTTTGTGACGATTGCCGCCAAAACGTCACAAATTGACGGTGCGTCACACTTGTCATTCCTACCAAACGGGCATTCCCTCCTGTGTATAACATAAACCCCGTACAGGGCGGACCCACACATGAAACACACCAGCCTTATCGCGCTGACCTCCCTCCTTGCCTTGTCGGCAGGGGCGGCCTCGGCCCAGACTTATGATCGCGTCATTACCTTTGGTGACTCGCTGAGCGATTCCGGCAATCTCTACGCCGTGACAGGCGGGACGCAGCCGCCGGCGCCGTATAATCGTCGCTTCACCAATGACAAGGTATGGGTCGAATATCTGATCGGGACGATGAACGGCTATACGACGGCCGGAGTGCCGACGGGCAATGTCAATTTCGCCTTTGGCGGGGCGCGCACCGATGCGCAGGCCAATCCGCCGGGCACAGCTGTGCAGCTTCAGGCCTATCAAGCGCGCGGCGGCACCTTTGGGGCGCGCGACGTTGTTACAATGTGGGCTGGGGCCAACAACCTCTTTCAGGGCCTGCCGGTCGCGGCAACTAACCCCGCCACGGCGACGGGTGTAATGGGCAGCCTCGCCTCTTCGGCGGCTGGCGATATCGCGTCTCAGGTCAATACGATCGCCGGCGCAGGGGCGGGTACGGTGCTGGTGCTGAACCTACCCGATCTCAACAATACGCCACAGTTCAAAGGCACCGCAGCGCAGGATCTGGCCGGGTTCTCCAGTTCGTCCTTTAATTCTGCGCTGAACACGGCCGTGAAGACCGTCGCCGCTAGCCGTCCCACCACCAATATTGTGCAGGTGGACATCAATACGGCGTTCAAGCTGATTATCGCCAATCCGTCGGCCTTCGGGCTCAGCGACGTGACCTCAAGCTGTGTGGCGACCACGGCCTGCGTCACCGGCGGGGCTTCGGTTCAGAATAATTACCTGTTCTGGGATGGGGTGCACCCGACCGCTGCCGGGCATAGGCTCGTGGCCGCCGTCGCCACGCAATACCTCTATACACCGACCCTTTCCGAGGGGGTGAGCCTGTTTGCCGATGTGTCTTATGCGGCACGGCGCAATGCCATGCTGGGCTTCAATCATCGTCTCTATGAAGGTCAGAAGGGCGTCTTTGTCGAAGTGATCGGCGATCAGGCGCAATCGGAACGCACGGTTAACCTGCAATCGGCCCCAGGTGCGACGGCGGCGGGTTTGAAGACCAAGGCTTATGATTACGACCTGACGGGGCTGCGCTTCGGCACGGTGTTCGGACATGGCGAAGCCGCCACCTTTGGCGCGGGTGTGACCCTGCTGAAGGGCGATGCTACGGGCTATCTTTTGACCGCCAAGCCGACGCTGATCAGCTTCGATGCCGGGGCCAAGTGGGATAAGGGGCCGCACTTCGTCACCCTGGGTCTGGGCATGGGCTATGAGGAGTTTGAGGACTATCGCCGTCAGACGACGCTGGCCGCTGTCACCATCCAGCAGGAAAAGGTTCAGGGGTGGTCAGCCTCTGCGCAGGTCGAAACCGGTTGGCGGCACGATATGGGGACGCTGTCCCTGACGCCGGTGGCGCGCCTGTCGTGGGTCAGCGGCCATATGCGCGGCTTTGACGAAAACTATACCGTAGGCGCCGTCAGCTTTGACGGGCGCAAGGTTTCGGCCCTGTCCGGAGCACTAGAGCTGCGAGCGCAGGCACGCTTGAGCGACAAGACGCGTCTGACGGGTTCGCTAGGCTATGAAGACGTGCTGAGCGGTGAGACAGACCCGCTGAAAGGCCAGTTGATCAATAACACCGCCCTGCCGTTCAGCCGCGAGATGGGCGAACGCCCCACGGAAGGTGTCATAGCCGGGGTCGGCCTAACGACCGAGGTGATGGGCTTTGGCGTGACAGCGCGCTATGCGGGCAGCTTCGGCAAGGATGACCACAAGACTCAGTCCGCCCTGATCGCCCTGACCAGGGCCTTCTAAGCCAATTTTATAAAATACCTGATCATCTGATACGGAGGCTTCCGGCAGGAGGCCTCCGTTTTCCTTTGCCGGGGAAGGTCTTTTCGGATTCAAGCGGGGGAAAAAATCTTGAAAATCAGAAGTGTAAGGGCATCCCTTGCCGCATTTCGCCCTGACTGTGTGCGAAAAAAGACTCTTTCTTAAAAAAGAATGAAAAAAGACCTGGGGAAAAGCCACCCTCTTGACTCGCGACTCTTGTCAGCGATTCGCAAATCAGCGTACCCCTTTTTGAGATTTTGTTAGGCTTAACTAATCTTAAGGGATTTGCAGGCTAGCCTCCAATTCTCACCAACGGGGGCGTTTGCGCCTTCACCTTTGTGTTTGCCTTAGCCGGGAGGGGCTACATGCGCGTACTGCTGATTGAAGACGACAGCGCGACTGCTCAAAGCATTGAGCTGATGCTGAAATCCGAAGGGTTCAATGTCTATACGACGGACCTGGGCGAAGAAGGCGTGGATCTGGGTAAGATCTACGACTACGACCTGATCCTGCTCGACCTGTCGCTGCCTGACATGTCTGGCCTCGAAGTGCTGCGTCAACTGCGCGTCGGCAAGGTCAATACGCCGGTCATGATCCTTTCAGGCACCTCCGAAATCGAAACCAAGGTCAAAACGCTCGGCGGCGGTGCCGACGACTATATGACCAAGCCGTTTCACAAGGACGAGCTGATCGCCCGCATTCATGCGGTGGTGCGTCGCTCCAAGGGCCACGCCCAGTCGGTCATCAAGACGGGCGACATCATCGTCAATCTCGACGCCAAGACGGTCGAAGTCGCGGGCAACCGCGTGCACTTGACCGGCAAGGAATATGAGATGCTGGAGCTTCTCTCACTGCGTAAGGGCACGACGCTCACCAAGGAGATGTTCCTGAACCATCTCTATGGCGGCATGGACGAGCCGGAACTTAAGATCATCGACGTCTTCATCTGCAAGCTGCGCAAGAAGCTGGCCGTGGCGAACGATGGTAACTCTTATATCGAAACCGTCTGGGGCCGTGGCTATGTGCTGCGCGACCCGCAAGAGCAGGGCGGCATTGTCGCCGCCTAACCTTTACGGTTCAAGACTGTAAAAAACGCCTGCCGTCCTCTCGCGGCAGGCGTTTTTGTGTTTTGATGCCCGTCGGATCTAATCCGTTACGCATTGGGTTGGCATCTTCTTGCCGACGGTCCAAGTCGCGTCACGGCCCTTGCCGCGGAAATCGTGCTTGCCCGACGAATACCAGATACCTGAGGCCGCAACCTGCTGCGGCAGGTGAAGTCTCGTACCGTCTTTCAACGTTACGGTTGCCGCCTTTTCGCTAAAGGCGATACGGAAAGTCGTCCCGTCCTGGCAGGTATAAAGCACGCCGGTCGGGGCTTCCACGACGGGCGGCGGAGGCGGGGGAGGCGGGGGTGGCGCGGCCATGCCGCTATCGGTCGGGGTGGTCACGCAGGCCGCCAGGTTCAGGGCGAGCGCGCAAAGAGCGACGATAGACAGGCTGCGACGCATAGGGTCCTCCACATTTCTCCGCGGTAGCATAGCCCGTTTCCGGGGCTTGCGAAATAAGCTCACGATAAGGTTTACCGGCTCTTTTTGTCAGGACTTTCTTTACCGTGTCTGTAAACCGCAAACTCATGAAGCTTTGATAACGTGGTTTCGGGAAGGGCGTTTTCCTCCCACCTGCAGACGGCCGCCGGGGTGTGGGGCCGGGGAGAGCCTAAATGTTTCACCGTCCGATCCATGTTCTGTTCCTGGCCGAGCGCAATTCCTCACGTTCCATTCTGGCCGAAGCGCTGCTCAACCGTCTGGGGGCCGGGCGCTTTGAGGCCTATTCCGCGGGTGTGACCCCGGCCGTAGCCATTAGCCCCTATGCCATCGCACTTTTGCACCGCATCAACTACAATATTCAGACCCTGGTGCCCAAGGGGATCGAAGCCTTTGGGGCGCCAGATGCCCCGGAACTCGACTTCGTTTTCCGTCTGTCGCACCACTTGCCGCAAGGCCGCCTGCCGCAATTCAAGGGCAATCCGCGCCTGATCGACTGGTTCCTGCCCGATCCGGAAGACGTCATGGGCTCCCCGGCCATGATCGCCACCGCCTATGCCGATCTGTTTGGCGCCCTTTGCTCGCGAATCGAAACGCTGAGCCAGATGAGTCCGACCTTTCTGGCGGGCGAAGCCGCGCCTGATCGACTGGAGCGCATGGGCGAAGCCTATATCCGCCTGGCCGCATAACAGCTGTTTTCTTTGTTTCTCCCTGACCTTCGGGGCGGTTGCCATCGGCGACCGCCCTTTCTTTATGCGTTCCTTACGTTCGATGGCTGAAAAAGCTGGCCAATTCGTTTGCAAATTCCCGCGCCGGGGGTTTTTACCCACATCTCTTTCATGTATGGTTTTCGCATGGAAATGGATGATGCCGTCGTTGCCTTGTTCGCCCTTGCCCATCCGGGCCGGTTGGAAGCCTTTCGCACTATTGTGCGCGCAGGTCCGTCCGGTATGCCCGCCGGTGAGATTGCCCGCGCGATCAAGGCCCCTGCCAATACCACCTCGACCCACCTCAGCATTCTGACCGGAGCGGGCCTGCTTAAAGCTTACCGTAGCGGTCGCTCGATCATTTATAGCGCGGAGCTGACGCATTTGTCGGGGCTGGCCGACTACCTGCTGAATGATTGCGCGCAGGGCAAGCCTGAGGCGTGGAGCCAGTTGACTGTCCCGGAGCCCGCTACCAAAAAGACGGCCTGATCGTCATCAAGACTTTCGAAAAGTGCGCAAGGGTTTTGGCCTAGGCCAGCTCCGCTTCGGACTGAAATGCGGGTTTTCACAAAACATAACAGGCAACAAAAAACCCCGCAGGTCTTACTGCGGGGTTTTTCATGTCGAAAACGGTTCGAACTCAGCTGCCGAACTTGCGTAGGGGCTGGGCGCCTACGGCCTGATTTTTGATATAAAGGCCGCGCATCCCCGCCATGGGCTTGAAGACATCAGTGATCCCCAGCACGGTTTCCGCCGCCCCAAGGAAGAGGTATCCGTCATCGGCCAACAGGGTGGCCATCTGTTCCAGCACGCGCTTCTTGGTTTCGATATCGAAATAGATCAGCACGTTACGGCAATAGATCACGTCCTGACGACCGACGGAGCGCAGATCGTCGAGCAGGTTGAGCTTTTTGTAGCGGACGGCCTGACGGATCTTAGGCGAGATGCGCCACATTTCGTCGATCTTCTCGAAATGCTTGACCATCATCTGGATGGGCAGGCCGCGTTGCACTTCAAACTGCGTGTAGAGGCCGGCCTGCGCCTTTTCGAGGCAGCGTTCGGAAATGTCGGTGGCCAGTATGTCGAGATTGACGCGCGGAAACTGGGCGCGCGATTCTTCCATCATCATAGCCAGGGAATAGGGCTCCTGACCGGTCGAACACGCGGCGCACCAAATCTTGATGTCGCCACTGCGGGCCTTGGCGAGCGCCGGCAGGACGTCGGATTTGAACTGATCAAACGGCGTCTTGTCGCGGAAGAAAAAGGTCTCGTTCGTCGTCATCGCGTCGGTGACGGTATAGATCAGCTTCTCGTCGCGTTTGGTGCGAAGGGCCGTCAGCAGGGCGGCGACATTAGCATAGCCTTCGCGGCGCGCCACGGGGGCCAGACGACTTTCGATCAGATAGGTCTTGTCCGAGCCGAGGATCAGTCCGGAGCGTTGCTTCAATAGGGCGGCAAGGTGTTCGGTATCTTCCGGGGTCATATTATTCTCTCACCTTTGGCGATGGCCCGGCACGTCTGCGCCAGACCGTCGATGGGTTTTATAAATTCGGCCAGGCCGGCTTCGGCGACGGCACCGGGCATCCCCCAGACGACCGACGACTTTTCGTCTTGCACCATGACGGTGGCATTCACATCAACCAGAGCCCGCGCGCCGTCACGGCCATCGTGGCCCATGCCGGTCAGAACGACGGCAACGACGTTCTTGCCGTACAGTTCTGCGCCTGATTTAAACAGCGGATCGACCGCCGGACGGCACCAGTTGACGGGGGGCGACTGATCGAGGCGAAGCGAAGGCTGACCAGGTGTGCCTTTCAGCGTCATGTGGAAATCGCCCGGCGCAATATAGATATGGCTGCCCTTCAGGCTCATACCGTCCTGCGCTTCGACCACGGTCTGTGGGAGGGCTTTGTCGAGGTGTTCGGCGAGAATTGTGGTAAAGGTCGAGGGCATGTGCTGAACGATCAGCACTGGGATGCGCCAGTCCGGACCAAGACCTGCGAGGAAGTTGCGCAGCGCCGGGGGGCCGCCCGTAGAGGCGCCGACCAGAAGGATGTCGCAACGGCGCGGGCCGGTCATGGTGCGCACGCGCGGTGCGGCGGCGACGTGGCCGTTCGGCGTTGCCGGTGCCGGAGCGGGTGCCGGAGTTCCTACCGGACGGTCGATGCGGCGGATCGGTGCGACGATACCGGGGGTGGGGGTATTAAGGTTAACCGGGGCGCTTGGGCCCGTAGTTGACGCACCGGCAGCCGCGGCATTTGGCCAGGCGCGCGTGCGACCACACAGGGCGCGTACCTTGGTCAGTAGCTCGCTTTTGAAGCCGTCTGCCCCGCCGATACGGGCGGAGTCGGGCTTGGGCACATAGTCGGCCGCGCCCAGTTCAAGGGCGCGGATGGTGACCGAGGCCCCTCGCGTCGTCAGGGTCGACGCCATCAGGATCTTCAGGCCCGGCTTGGCCGCCAGCATCTTGGGCAGGGCTTCGAGGCCATTCATGTTCGGCATCTCGATATCAAGGATCAGCACATCGGGCTGAAGCTCCTTGAGTTTGTCGATGCCTTTCTGACCGTCCGTGGCGGAGCCGACGAGAACCATGTCGCTTTCCGCTTCGATCCAGCGGGTAACAAGGCCGCGCACGACCGCCGAGTCATCAACGATCATCACCCGCAGAGGGCGCAGCGATACCGAGGGATTGGGGTTAAGCGACATACGCTGGGAATACCTTAGATAAGCCCGACTTCGGTGAACTTGGCTTCGAGGATTTCGCCGTCGAAGGGTTTCATGATGTATTCCGAAGCGCCTTCAGTCAGGGCCTCGGTGATGTGGGCCAGATCGTTTTCAGTGGTGCAGAAGACCACGACGGGGTCTGTACCACCCTCTTCCTTACGCAACTGACGCAGGAAGGTGATGCCGTCCATGACCGGCATGTTCCAGTCGAGCAGGATGGCGTTGGGCATAGACGACTTGCAGTAGTTAAGGGCTTCGAGGCCGTCATTGGCCTCGGCCACTTCAAACTGGAGGTTTTCCAGAATGCGACGCGCCACCTTGCGGATAACGCGGCTGTCATCGACGACGAGGCAGGTTTTCATATCGCTTTTTCCTGAGCCCGAAAGCGCAATCCGAAAAGTGGGCACCGCTTTTCGGAGTCAATCGCGCACCCTACTTTAGGCAGCCTTGAGATGGGCGGCGTCCAGAAGGGTGTGCGGATCCAGAACTATCAGAAGTTCCTTTTCCAATTGATAAACGCCGACGATAATTTCGGCCCAGCGCGGCGGAAGGTTGCCCGGCGGGGCGTGGAATTTTTCGTCGTCCAGCTTCAGCACCTCATCGACCGAGTCGATGACAAGCCCGTAGGAATCGCCATGCACTTCGAGACCGATGGCCAGCGGTTCCGGCGCATCGGCCGGACGCGGCGACAGGCCCAGACGGCGACGGGCGCAGACGGCTGTGACGATGCGGCCGCGCAGGTTGAGCACGCCGGCGATTTCGGTGCGCGACAGCGGTACGGGCGTCAGGCCGCGCGGATGGAAGACATCATGGACGCGGGCGGCATCGACGCCAAACAGCTGGCCACCGACACGCAGGGTCACGTAATCACGGATACTCATAATGAACCTCAGGCAGCTTCGGTGATAAGGTCTTGGGCGGGTTGACGGCGGGCGTGCTCAGCCAGACCGCGCAGCAGGTAGTGATCAACGTCGAGAATTTCGCAAGCGCGACCCGTGATAACGGCGGTGCCGCGCACGCCCGGACGATCCGGCGACAGTTCAATATTGAGGAAGTCCTCGACCACATCGACGATCTCGTCGACGGCCAGAGCCATGGCATAGCCCTCGCCGGTGAAGACCAGCAGCGGCTGGATGTCCTGCTCCTTAAAGCCGTAGGCATCGGCGACGTTGAGGATCGGCATCAGCTTGCCACGGTATTGCAGCGCGGCGCGGCCATCCATACGCTCGATTTTTTCGGCTTCGATGTGTTCGAGGCGCGTGATGTGCTCCAGTTCGACCGCCTTTGGGGCCCCGCCACCGGCGCGGAACAAAAGCATGGCCACCTTTTGGCCTTGTGCGCTTTCGGCGACGGCGTCTTCGGCCGACTCTTCGACCTTTTCTTCCAACATGTTGCCAGCGCGCTCGGACAGAGCGTTAGGATCAAGGATCAGCACCACCGAGCCGTCACCCAGAATGGTTGCGCCGGAGAAGATGTCCACATCGCGTAGGATGGAGGCCAGCGGCTTGACGACGATTTCTTCTGTATCCAGAACGTCATTGACGACCAGACCGTAGCGGCGCTCACCGACCTGAATGACCATGACGAAGGTGGCGTTTTCTTCGGTGGCCGCTTCCAGTTGCAGTGTCGGCCCAAGCTGGACCAGCGGTAAGAGCTTGTCGCGCAGACGCAGGACAAGGGCGTCGTTGATCTTTTCAATCTTGTGCTCGGCATTAGTGCCGGTGCGGACCAGTTCCATGACCGATGTCTGCGGCACGGCGAACTTCTGACCACCTGCACCGACGATCAGGGCCGAAACAATGGCAAGCGTCAGCGGGATCTTGATGGTAAAGGTCGTGCCCTGCCCGGCGATCGAGTTGAGGTCGATCTGACCGCCGATCTGCTCGATATTCGTGCGCACGACGTCCATGCCGACGCCGCGACCGGATAAGTTGGTGACCTTGGCCGCCGTCGAGAAGCCCGGCGCGAAGATATACCGGTGAATCTGCTGATCGTTCATGCCGTCCACTTCGGCACGCGTTGCCAGACCCTTTTCGACGATCTTTTCACGGATGCGCGCAGTGTTCAGGCCGCGACCATTGTCCGAAATGCGGATGACGATGTAGCCCCCTTCATGGAAGGCCGCCAGTTTCACCTGGCCATTGGCGGGCTTGCCCAGCGCAATACGTTCTTCGGTGGGTTCCAGGCCGTGGTCGGCCGAGTTGCGCACCATGTGGGTCAGCGGGTCACGGATCAGTTCGAGAACCTGACGGTCCAGTTCCGTACCTTCGCCTTCCATTATCAGGTCGATCTTCTTACCCAGTTCGTGCGACAGGTCGCGCACCAGACGGGGCAGTTTTTTCCACGCCGCGCCGATCGGCTGCATGCGGGTCTTCATCACGCTGTCTTGCAATTCGCCGGTCAGGGTCGAAAGGCGTTGCAGCGGCGTTGCAAAAGCGGAGTCTTCGCGGTTACGCGAAATCTGAAGAAGCTGGTTGCGGGTCAGAACCATTTCCGACACCAACGTCATCAGGCCTTCCAGCACATCGACCGACACGCGGATGGATTGGGTGGTGGCGATGCCGCCGTTTTCATCACCAAGTGCAGCCGCCAGCGCACCGGACGCCGCCTCAACCGGCTCGGCCTTCGGTGCCGGCGCGGCAGGTGCCTCGATCTTCGGTTCTGGTTTCGGTTCCGCCTTGGGAGCTTCGACCCTGATTTCGGCTACGGGCTCTGGTTCCGGATCGCTCATCCAGTCGGGGGCTTCGGCGGCGAGGAAGGCGGCTTCCAGTTCGTCGAGCGAGACTTCGCCCGGGCGCAGTGGACGCTCCAGCTCCGGCTTGACTTCGGCGATGACGACTTCGGGGATATCGGCGTTGATGGGGCGGTCGGGGACCTGAACGGGCTGCACGGTTTCGATGGCCACTTCGCGACCTTCGGCCATTGCCTCCAGCTGAGAAATCAGGTCTTCATCATCGCCGTCGGGCTCATTACCCGTTTGCTCTAAACCGTTGAGAATCAGCTTGATGCGGTCGATGGAGTGAAGAACCAGCGTAACCGCCGTCGGCGTTACCTCGAGCTTGCCATCGCGGAAGCGACCCAGCAGAGTTTCACCCGCATGGGCCACAGCTTCAAGTCGGCCGAGCCCTAGGAAGCCGCAGGTGCCTTTGATGGTGTGCACCAGCCGGAAAATGTTATCAAGCGTCTTTCGTTCGTTGGGGTTGGCCTCGAACTTGACCAGTTCACTATCGACCACCTCAAGGCTTTCGGCCGTCTCGGTCAGGAATTCCGCAATAAGATCGTCCACTTTACACCCCGTCAGAACACTATGGCCGACCCTGTAATGAGGGCGTGGGTCGGACCTTTGACCGCCCATCATCAGATGGTTTGGTTAAAGGAGTGTTTGCAGAAAGCGCTGGAAACGTGAACTTTGTTATTTTTTTGGTAGAACGATCTTAATCCCGAGTGAATCAGGATCCAGAGTGACCCGAAGCGTGCCCCCGGCTTCCTGCACGACGCTGTGCAGCCAGAAGGGTTGTATCCATTGCCCGCTCAGGCCGTCCGACAGGGGCTGACCGTTCAGGCCCTCAACCGCTTCGGGTTTCAGGCGTGCGCGCGGGCCATTGGATTGCGCCGTCAAAGTGATGGCCTCATCGGTCTCTTCGCGACGAAGGGTCGCCGTGCCGCCGGTGGGCAAGGCATTACCGGCAATGTAGCCGAGATTCATCAGGGCACGCGCCGCCGGCTTTTCAAACACGACCTCATCGGCCACGTCGAAATCGAGCGTGGCACGCATGGTCGAAAAGACGTCAGACAGGATCTTGTTCAGCTCTTTGGCCGAAAAGGCTTCGGCTGAGGTCGCCGCGCCGAACGCCACACGGGCAAAGTGGACCAGCGTAACCAGCTTGGTCGCCGAGGCCTGGATCAGGTTGACCGCATCGTCGCGCATATCCTGCGCCGACGGGTCGCTTAGCAGGTCGAGGCCGGAGATGATGGCTCCGGTAGGCGAAATGAAATCGTGGCACAGTTTAGCCACTAGTTGCGTCGCCAGTTCGTGCGGATTGGGCAGGGGTGCGACCTTTGCCTGAGCTTCGGTTTCGGAACCCTGTTCAGGTGTCGCCAGCGAAAGGTCATCCATGGTCTTTAAAGTCTCTGCGTTGGGATCGGGGTAGGTAGTTTAGTTCTGATCGCGCCATGTGTGAGGTGATTTGCCTTATCAGGAAACACCCTTGCGGCTATAATCCGTAAAATTCGCATGACGAATGGCGGTGCGACCTCGCGCCTCTGGTCAGGCGATCCCATCTTCTGTAGGGCTGGACAATTTAGATTACGTGCCTGCTCATTGCGCCGGTCAGCCCATGCGGGACGCCACGCCTCATCTCTAAAACCGTTCTGGAGGTTTTTCATGCCCGATACGCAACCACAATCGACGGCCCCGCGTTATGCCCGCAAAGGCCGCGGCAAGGTGTTTGAATCCATTCTCGACACGATCGGCGATACGCCGCTGGTCAAGTTGCCGCGTCTGTCGGCCGAATACGGGGCGAAGGCCACGGTTTTGGCCAAGCTGGAGTTCTTCAACCCGCTGGCCTCGGTCAAGGACCGTATCGGCGTGGCCATGATCGAAGCGCTGGAAGCGACGGGTCAACTGAAGCCCGGTGGCGTCATCATCGAGCCGACCTCAGGCAATACCGGCATCGCTCTCGCTTTTGTCGCCGCACAAAAGGGCTACGAACTGATCCTCGTCATGCCAGAGTCCATGTCGCTGGAACGCCGCAAGATGCTGGCGCTGCTTGGAGCGCGCCTGGAGCTGACCCCTGCCGAAAAGGGGATGCGCGGGGCCGTCAACCGCGCGCAGGAACTGGTCGCCGCCACGCCGGGCGCCGTCATGCCGCAGCAGTTCGAAAACGCAGCCAACCCGCAAATCCACCGTATTTCGACAGCCGAGGAAATCTGGAACGATACTGACGGCGCGGTCGATGTGCTGATTTCAGGCGTCGGCACGGGCGGCTCGATCACCGGCATCGGTCAGGTGCTGAAAGAAAAGAAGGCTTCGGTTGAGGTTGTCGCGATTGAGCCCGAAGCCTCGCCGGTCCTGTCGGGCGGTGAGCCAGGACCGCACAAGATTCAGGGCATCGGCGCAGGTTTTGTGCCGGGCATTCTGGACAAAGGTGTTATCGACAAGGTCGAGAAAGTGTCAAACGATGACGCGTTCGCCACCGCGCGACAAGCGGCGCAACTCGAAGGTCTGCCCGTCGGCATTTCATCGGGCGCGGCGCTAAAGGCGGCCTTCCGACTGGCGGCGCAGGACGCCTATGCGGGCAAGACCATCGTGGTCATCATCCCGTCATTTGCCGAACGTTACCTTTCGACCGCTCTGTTTGATGGTCTCTAGGTTCAAGTTCATCCCCTGATCTGGCGTCGCCGAAATTCGATGACGCGGCAAAATAATCCCCCGGAGGCATCCGCTTTCGGGGGATTGTCCTTTTAGCCTCTTTTAATATCTCGCTAGGCATAGTGCCGGCTATGAGTACGTCCCCTGATCCGGAAGCCTTAGGCCCAGAAGACGAAATGTCCGTTGATGACGGCCTGATCGTTGGCGGTGCGCATGCCGATAAGGCCGCCGAACAGGTCTTTCCGGCGCGTCAGACCCTGCTGAAACGGCTTGCCGATGTGGTCTGTTTGCCTGAAACGCGGGTCAATGCTTTTGAGCGCGCGGTTACCGCGGACCTGCTGGTCGAAATGCTGCGCGAAGCGCAAAAGGGCGAGCGTCTGCGCGTGGCGCGTCGCCTCAGCAAGCTGAGCGAAGTCCCGCATACGCTGGTACGCCTGCTGATTACCGATGAGCCCGAGGTCGCCCGCTTTCTGATCGAGGATTGCGATTCGCTGGCTGAAACCGATCTTCTCTATTGCATTCGCCGCGGTACACCTACCCACTGTCGCCTTCTGGCGACGCGTAAATATATCGGGCCTGTAGTGGCCGAAGCTCTGACCGACACCGGCGATATTGCTACGGTCGAACAGTTATTAAAGAACCGCACCTCCACCCTGTCGCAGGGCGCGATCGAGGCGGCCGTGTCGCTCAGTCAGGACGCACCGCGACTGGTACCGCATCTGATCCGGCGGCTGGAACTGCGCCCCAGTTCAGCCTATGTGATGTTCTGGTGGGCCGATGCCGATGTGCGTCGCGTCATCCTGAGCCGCTTTGCCGTCAACCGCGAAGTCATGCAGGATTCCGCCGGCGATGTGTTCGCTATGGCCGCCAAGGAGGGGTGGAGCGATCCGCTGGCGCGTAAGGCGTTGCAATTTATCGAGCGTCGTCAGCGCAACCGAGAGGCTCTGAAAAAAAGCCCGTTCGCCAGTCTGGAAGCCGCCATTGCCGAGGCCGCGCGTAGCGGTATGACGCGGCACACGGCCGAGGAAATCTCTTATCTGTCCGGTATTAAGCCCTCGACCGGGGCCAAAATCCTACGCGATGGCGGCGGCGAGGCGCTGGCCGTTCTGTGCAAGGCGACCGGGCTGAAAAAGGCCGATCTGCGCAACCTGTGGCGGGCTCTGCGCCGTCCTGGGCAGAAGGACGGGGAGGTGCACCCTGACCTTGAGCGCGTACTGGTGGTCTATGACACCCTGGCCGTTGATCGCGCCCAGACGGTGCTGCGCTACTGGAACTGGTCTCTGTCTTCGGCCCTTACACCGATGATGATCCGCGCCCTGTCGCAAGGGGAGTCGATGGAGATAGACGTCTTATCGGTACCGCAACGGGCCGCCATGCTGGCCTTTGCGCAGGATCTGAAGCGGTAAAGCGCTCGCAAAAGTGTGCGAGGGTTTTCGCAAGCATATACGCGACCAGGCAAAAGGTTGAAGCGGTATTTCGACCCAATCTGAACGAAATCCGGTCTAACAGGCGAAACGGGCTGGCAATAAATATAGAGTCGCCTCGCGCGACCCGTCGCGCAAGACTCGGCAAAGTACCAAACCGCTCAAGGAATGAGATTTTGTGCCTTTATTGGCATTGTAAACAGATAAGAGCGGCATTTTGTCCCAAACCGCCCAGCGTGATGAGAACAAAAGGAGTCTAAATCATGTGGGCCCCATCCCAATGCCCGCATCTGTGGATAGGCGGCGGTCTTAACCGGGCTTAAATCTCTGGTTAACCCTTTTTTGCTTGCCAAGGAATCACTGATTAAGAGAAGGTGAAGATCAGTGATTCGTATACGGGGCAAGGTTTCAGGCGATTATGACGGGCATGGCAGCGGAAATGCTGAGCGCTTTGCGCATGCATGAAGAGGTCTTCCGTTACTGGAAGAGCCTGCGCCGCTCCGGACGCCTACCGTCGCGCGCTGATATCGATCCGTGCAGTGTACGCAAGCTGCTACCAACCATTTCCCTGATTGACGTGCTGGCCGCCGATCCGGCCAATGAACCGGAGCGGTTCCGTCAGCGGCTGGCGGGCACCGACCTCTACACAGCCTACGGCATGGAGATCACGGGCAAGTCGTTCACAGACATCTATGGCGCGGATGAAGCGCGCTACTGGGCCGAAGAGCTCACCTTCGTTGTGCGCACGCGCAAACCCGGTGTCGGTCTGCATTCCATGGCGTGGCGCGGTTCGAAATCGCTGAGCCTGTTCTGGCTGCGTCTGCCGCTGGCCTCGGACGGGGTCAATGTCGATATGATTCTGGGCCATGATGCCCTGATCGGCCAGCCGGAACTGACTGGCCCCAGCGGTATCCGCGCCGCCTGATGTTTCTGTCATAATGATTTTGACTTTGGCGCAGGCGACAAATCACCCTGGCGCGCAGAGGGTTGTGCCATGGGCGGCTGGACATCTATCCCCCCACCTCAGACTAAAAAATAGGCATAGCTACCCAAATGTTCACTTGAAATAGGAAAACTATCCTCTCAATATCCGCGCCGCTTAACATGAGAACAAATTGGCAACATGCGAGTCTCGTGAAAGGGGATAGCTATGAAACGAAGGGTGCAGACAGAGGCGGAAATCGCCGCCGACGCGCGGGCGGACCTGTCGCAGGCCAACTATGTGATGGGGCTGGTGTCGGTGGTGACCGGGGTGCCGCTTAGCGATATGCGCGCCTTAGACCGCAAAGATGCGCGCACATCGCGTGCCCGGCAGCTGTGCATGTATCTGATCTCGGTGGCCTGGCAATGGCCGCTCCACCGTATCGGGGCGGCCTTCGGACGTGACCGCACGACGGTTGGCCACGCTTGCCGCCGCATCGAGGATTTGCGGGACAACCGCCTGTTGGACGAGCAGATAGAGCGGCTGGAGGCTTGCCTGCTCGACATGCCCTCAGGCCTGGCTCTGCCGCGTAGGAAGGCTGCCTGAAGCGCGTTGCACCTGACCGTGGCTGGCCGTCGCCGTGCCGCGGCCAGTAACCTTCCGTTCTACGATCTTCGAGGGGCGTCGCCGCCGTAAAAGGCGGCTTTGGCGCCGGGTGACTGGCCGGGCCGGTGCGTTATTAGGTGGGTCGAGAAGGTTGG
The DNA here is from genome assembly GCF_000175215.2 of Asticcacaulis excentricus CB 48. Taxonomy (NCBI): domain Bacteria; kingdom Pseudomonadati; phylum Pseudomonadota; class Alphaproteobacteria; order Caulobacterales; family Caulobacteraceae; genus Asticcacaulis; species Asticcacaulis excentricus. Next base: position 659,220 of record NC_014816.1, read on the forward strand.
CGTTTATCGTGGGCGCCCCGTGGTCTGCAAGCATAGACGCAGTCTTTACTCGACTGTCTGGTTGTCATCCCATGTGCGGTTGCCCCATTCTTGTCCCACAATGAAACGAAAATACCGAAAACTACAGCATATTTAATACACTGTTAACAAAAACCGCCGTTACCCGATTGACCTTCATAACGCCTGCGCAGAGGATATATCGACAGCTCGGGAAAGGACACATTATGTCTGAAGACAAGGCCAACCCCACCATTGTGACTCCGCTCAAAAACCCTCCGCGTAACACGTTGGAAAAGCCATTGCGCCATGTCGTGTCGAACGAAGAGCTGGATGCCTTGTGCGATGTGCGGCGTGAATACGTGACAGAATACGTCTGGGGCGCGGTCGGCGTGGCCATCGGCTCTGTGCCCGGCACAGTGGCCTTGCTATATGGCTATCTGACCTCTGGCACCGCCTATGGCTTCCGCCCGGAAGGACTCATTCAGTTCGGTCTGTTCTGCGCCGCCGTGTCGGTCATCGGCAGTATGGGCATGATCGCCAAGCGCCGCGCCAGCCGCCTGCGCGATATCGAAGCTGACATCCGTATGCGGGCCTAACCGTCTCAGGCCTTTTCTACGGAGCGAGCGGTGGTCTCAGAGTGCTAAAACAAGGTGCTGCGACTGACAGCAATGTCTGGGGCGCTCGGCGTGGTTTAACCGATCGGTTGCGTGCAAAAGAAACAGAAGACACGGGTTCGCGGTCGGCCGCCTGCTCAGCTTACAAAGCAACTCAAAGCCTGCCGTGATGATCCTCACCGAGAAGGGGGAGTAACGGTGCAGGGATAAGTAAACGCGGAAGCAACCTCCCTGGATCAGGCCGCCGCCTGCTTCAGGCGCTCGACCATCGAAATCAGGCCATTGGTGCGCTGTGACGACAGGGCCTCATCCAGCCCCAGACGGGTCAGGGTTTCGCGGATCGAAAAGTTGCGCACCTCGGCGCGCGGTAGGCCGTTTAGCAGTCGCACCAGAATGGCGATCAGCCCCTTGACGATATGAGCGTCGGAATCGCCGCGGAAGCGCAAAATTCCGTCGCCGGTTTCATCCATCATCAGCCACACTTGTGAGGCGCAACCGCGCACGCGCGTCACCTCGTTGCGCTCGGCTTCGCTCAGCGGCACCAGCGTCTTCCCCAGGTCGATGATATAGCGATAGCGGTCTTCCCAGTCATCGAAAAGGTCAAATTCTTCGAGAAGGTCGCTCAGGCGGGCGTCGAATGTATCGGTCATGGCGTCGCTATAGCGCGTTAGCCGGTTGCGATTCAAACCGAAAACTCACCGTCGTTTCAGGCGCACGGTGGCTTTGAGGCCGTTGCTTGGGTCTGATTGTACCGAAAAGCCACCGCCCATGGCTTCTGAGGCCAGTTTGACGATCGACCAGCCGAGCCCAGCGCCTTCGCGGCTGCGGTTATAGTCGCCGGCCCCCTGCTCGAACGGCCGCATCAGGCGCGGAATCTCGGCGGGGTCTGGGGCCTTGCCTGGATTGAAGATGGCGATATCGACAAAGTCGCCGTCCGGTCGGGCGGTAATTTCGACATCGCGGCCTTCGGGTGTGAAGTCGATGGCATTGCTGATCAGGTGATCGAGACACAAGCCAAGGCCGCGCGGGTCGAAGCGCCCGCTGAGTTCGGCGTCGGTCAGGCCGGGCAGGATATTGACGCCGCGGGCCTTGGCGCAGGCGGCATGACGGCGCGCCGCGTCATGGATATGCGGCGGAATGGTTTCGATTTCCGGGCGCAGCAAGCCGGGCTCGCTCTCCAGCCGCACCAGTTCCAGCACATCATTGAAAAGGCTAAGTAATTTCTTACCGCTGTCGCGGATAATGCCGGCATATTCGGTATATTGCGGCGCGCCGAGCGGCCCGTAGAGTTCATGTGTCAGCACCTCGGCGAAGCCGATTATCGAGTTGAGCGGGGTGCGCAGTTCGTGGCTCACCATCCGCATAAAGGCACGCTTGCCGAAGTCGCTTTCCGGAAGGGAGCAGGCAGACGGGGTGAGGGCCGCCGATTGTTTGTCCATAAGCGTGCGCCGCAAGAGTAAGGGGAGGAATTAAACTTTGGGATGAATCGTACAGTTAACGTCTTAAGCAGAGGTTTCCGGGGCGAAAGACGACTTTTCTTTGACCTTTTCTCGCTTTGCGGGGGATAGCCTTTCTCTTTTGGCGGCAGTTGGTTAGGATGGCGCGTGTAGTCAAGAGTTAACACGTGCCGCTGAAATCCTATCTTCAGGAACTGAGATCACCCAACGGGGCTATGGCCACGCCGCGCAGTCGTGTGCGGCTCGGGGTCATTGGGTGGCATCTCGGCTGGTCGGCGGTGAGTCTGGCCTCGATGATCTATCTGATCTTTCTGCCGGCCTCGGTCAATGTGTTGGCGGCGTTGGCGGCGGCGGCCCTGCCGGGTGTGTGCAGCGTCTTCCTGCTCAGCCGGGATGATTTCCGCACGCGGCAGATGCTGGTGTGGGTGTGGGCCCTGGCCTGTCTTGCGGCGCTCGGTCTTACTGGGGGTGTGCTGGGGCCGCTGGCACCCTGGGTGGCCGCGCCGATGGCGGCGGCCGTGGCGCTCAATCAGCGGCGGCTGATCCTTCTTGGGGCGGCACTGTCGGTGGCCGTGACCTTGTTTGCCATCCTGTTTTCGCTGATGCGGCTGTTTCCCCTGCCGGATATTGTCGAAAGCTTCTGGCTGTCTTCGGTGGCGGTGATCACGCTGGTCACGGGTCTCGGCCTGTCGTTGCTGCCGGCGCTGCGCATGCGTACCGAGGCGGTGCGCGGCGTCGAACACGACCGCATCCGTTTTCTGACCCTACTCAGCGAACAGCCGCATCTGATCATTGTCGTCGATGGCGAGGGCCGCCTGCTGTCGGCCTATGGCGAGACGCCGCCGGGGCTCGATATGGCGCTTCTGATGAAGCACGGCCTGATCACCTGCGCCCACGTTCCTCATCGACTGGGCCTGATGCAGGCGCTTGAGGCGGCGCAAGACACCGGTCGCGCCGAAGCTGGTTTCATGCCGCACGCCGCACTGGATCACTTCATTCGCCTCAACCTGCGGCGCGGCGCGGATGGCAAGCTCTATGGCGTCCTGTCCGACGCCTCGTTGCAACACGCGCGCGAGGACGAGTTGGAGACAGCACGTCAGGAAGCGCAAGCGCTCAATGAGGGCAAGTCGCGTTTTCTGGCCGGAATGAGCCACGAACTGCGTACGCCGCTCAACGCCGTCATCGGCTTTTCAGACATCATGCGTCAGCAAATGTTCGGCCCGCTGACCGGCAAATACGCCGAATATTCGCAATTGATCTGGGAGTCGGGGCAGCATGTACTCGATCTGGTCAATGACGTGCTCGACATGTCGAAGATCGAGGCCAGCCGCTATGAGCTATCGCTGGAACGTTTCGACGCGCGCGAACCGGTATCGGCTGCGCTGCGTCTGATACTTGCCACGGCGCATGAAAAAGGCGTGACGGTGAAGTCGGTCCTGCCGCCAACGCCGCTTGAGGTCACCGCTGACAAGCGCGCCATCAAGCAGATGTGCCTTAACCTTCTATCTAATGCCGTGAAATTTACGCCGCAGGGCGGCACGATCACCCTAATGCTCAGCGAAACGGGTCAGCACAGTATCGACATCCAGATCACGGACACCGGCGTCGGCATCGCCCCCGAAGACCTAAAGCGGCTGGGCAAGCCCTATGAGCAATCCGGGCCGATGGAACAGCGCGCGATGGGAACGGGGCTGGGCCTGTCGCTAGTGCAGGCCCTGGCGGGGCTGCACCGCGGGCGTATGACGATCGAGAGCGAACTGGGTGTCGGCACGAGCGTGAGCGTGTTGCTGCCGGTGGTGGTCAATTCCGATCAGCCGGAACTGCCGCTCAGCCCGCCGGGCGCATCGGAGAATGAAATGCGGGTGGCTCTTTCCACAGAAACGCCCAAGCCGTTGGAAGACCGCCTCTACATGCCGCCCGACCTGACCGGCAGCGACTTTGTGATCCGCCCAGCGAAGTCGTGAGGGATTACACCTGCCTGCACGACCTGCGGGGCGAGGTGGTAGGTATCTTCAATGGGTTGAAAAAGACGTATTCCAAGGTAGGTTAGTCAGAACGCCCACCACATCTTACTCGCTTCGCCAGCTCGTGCGGTCCCCACGGTAAACAAATTGGGGCGGTATGAGGGTTTACTTCACCCCATAGGGCGAAGGTAGGGTAGCGAAGACCAGCCCCGGCACGAAATCCCCGGCTTCGAAGCGCGCATACTGCGTGCCGCTGTTGAAGTCGAAGGCCACCACAATGTCTTCGCGCGGGTCGAGCTTTCCGATGGCGACCGTGGCGCTCATCGGAAAATCAAAGCGCAGGGTGTCGCGTTTTTCGGCGTGACCGGCGAATTTTCCATCCACTGTAAAACCGGCCAGATTGACGCGTGGCGCGTTCGTCAGAGCGATCTGTGTGGTGCGACGGCCGGAGGCACTGAAGCTCAGATCAGACGGGCCAATGCCTTTGGGCATCTGCGCCGACACGGCCAAAGCATCGCGGTTGATCAAGCCTGAACGGCGGGCCGTGTCGCGCACAATCAGTCGCGCCGCAAAGGGCGTCTCGCCCCTGAATTGGGCCATCACACTGAGCGTCTGGCCTTTCAGCGTGCCGAAGAGACCAAAGCCCATGGCCACATCGCCGGTCTGCTGATACTGCACAAGACGCCATTTCGACAGGCTCTGTTCGGTGCGGTCGGCCAGCCATTCGCTCCGCAGCCCGCGCAGCGTAAGGCGGTTTTGCGCCACAAAGCCGCGATAGGCGCCGCGCAGGGTTTCGACCTCCTTCACCAGCGCCGGGTTGTTGCAGTCGGCGCGGGCAGCTGCGGCGCGGGCGTGGTCGATCGTGGCATAGACGGCGGACGGGGCGACGCCGTGATTAAGCGCCGCATTGCGGTTTTGCAGCAGCCCGGCCTTCAACGCCAGCAGGGTGGGGCCATCGAACCAGTTACAGCGCGAATTGGCGCTGCTGATGAACTGACGACGGGTCAGGGTCTCCAAAGACACAGGCTCCGCCGCCGCCGCGGTGGCGGTCAGCATCAGAGCCAGGGCCGAAGCCAGTATTTTGTAACGGTTCACGTTCGACATCCCTTCGCGAGCCGACTATAGACGAACGTGTTTAAGTCCCCGTGAGCAAACAGGGTAAACCGCATGTTACTGCCGACCGACCTTTGGGTATCGGCCCTGATACGACGCGCCGAGCAGGCGGGGGCCTTTGCCTATGTGCTGAAAAAAGGCGATGCGCGCGCCGGCGCTGTGATTCTCAAAATCACCCATCTGCGCGAAGGCGAAACTTACATCCTGCGTCAGGTTAGCGCCGGGGACGAGGTGAAGTGGATAAAGCCCATCACCTCACACGATTCTGAGGTCATTGAGTCCTATATAGAGCGAGAGCGCCGCTTTGACGCCGATCTGTGGGTCGTCGAACTCGAGGATACCGAGGGGCGGCACTTCCTGACCGAGTCTATTCAGCTTTTGTAAACCCTGTTCCTAAACGGGATTTCAAACCCTCTGTGTCAGGGTGATCGCCTAGTTGTTCATAAAGGTGATCGCCTTGCATTTTCTCCTCAACGATGTCGTCTTCGATCTAGACCCCTCGCGCATGATGCATCCGCTGGATGCGCAGCGCTTCGAGGCCTTGTCGATCGACTACATCGCCCAACTGGGTAAGGAGATGTTTGCCGAAAACCCGCAGGCTCACCGCTACAATCCGGAACGCGCCCGCCGCCTGTGCTATCTGCTGCATCTCAAAATGCCGCGCGTAAACGCGGCGCAGTTTCTGGATCACGGCGGTCGTGGTCAGGCCGCCGAGGTGTTGGCTGACTTCAAAGCGCTTAATGAAATGGCGCTTAGCATGATGTATCAGCAGCAGGTCACCGGACAACTCGATGCCACGAAGGTGGATGGGGCCGTCTGGCACCGCCACGCCGCGTAAAGGCCTTACTTCTGGGGCTCTGCGGCGTCGCCGTCGCGTGGTTTTAGTCACATGTAGCCTGCGCCGGGCCCCTGGCATTTCATCCAAAATTCAGCCTTTTACCGGCTTGGAGCGGGTGAAGATGCGGTCTTACGTTCGCCGTTGAGAAAGAGGACCAGACCGATCACAGGGGCGACGGTGCCGGCCACCGCAATGGCCGTCCAGCCGCCCAGACCATAGAGCGGGCTCGCCACCGCCGAGCCGATCGCACCGCCTACAAAGATCGAAGCCATATAAAGCCCGTTGAGACGGCCCCGGCTGTGCGGGTCAAGTCCATAGATGGCGCGCTGCCCCTGAATCATCGTCAACTGCACACAGGCATCGAGGACGATCCCAGCGACCATCAGTGCCAGAATGCTGATCAGAGCAGGGACGGTGCCGCTCAGCATGGCCAGCGCCGCGCCGATTAGGCCTAGCAGCGTTACCTTCGCTCCGTGCCCGGCATCGCCCAGCCATCCGCTGAGTGGGGCGGCCAGAGCGCCTGCGGCCCCTGAAAGGGCAAACAGTGCGATCTGCGACTGGCTGAGGTGAAACGCCCGGAACAACTCCATCGGCACAGCGGTCCAGAACAGGCTGAACGCCCCAAACATAGTGGCCTGAAGCAATGAGCGTTGCCGAAGTACCGGCTGGCTAAGCCACAGCGACGCCATCGACCGCAGCAGCGCCCCGTAAGAGGCCGTGTGCGTCGGGCGGCGCTGCGGGAGGGTCAGGGCCAGCACCAGGCCAATGGCGATCATCAGCCCGGCGGCGATAAAAAACACCGACCGCCATCCCAGATGATCGGCTACAAAACTTGACAAGGGCCGTGACAGCAGGATGCCGGTCAAAAGCCCGGCCATGATTTTGCCGACCGTCCGACCACGCGTTTCTTCCGGACTCAGATGCGCGGCTAACGGTATCAGCATCTGCACAGACACCGCCCCCAGACCGGTCAGAAAGGCCACGAAGAGGAACAAACCGCCGTTTTGCGCCGTGGCGCTGAGGATCAGACTGGCGAAGGCCAGACCGAGGGTAACAAGGATCAGGCGCTTGTTTTCAAACAGGTCAAGCAAGGGCGTGATGAACACCATGCCCGCCACATAGCCGACCTGCGTTAATGACACGATCAGGCTTGCCGTCGTCTGCGACAGGCCGACATCCGGCGCGATCAGCTCGATAATCGGCTGGGCGTAGTAGAGATTGCCGACAATAGCGCCGCACGTGAAGGCGAACAGCGCCACAAGCGGGGGCGATAGGTGAGGCGGGGCGGGGGCGCGGGCATCAGTCATGGCGCACATATAGGTGCCCTTTCAGCAGGTTCAAACTTTTGGACGGGACGCGGGCGAAAGGGACTTGCCTTTCCGTTGCGGCAGGCGGTTATAATGCAATGCTATGCAATAGGGTTTTGATTGACCCTGACCAGCCTTCGCGCGATCCTCTGCTTATGAACATTTCCCTGCCCCCTTCGCCGCACTATCCCACCCGTTGGGCGCGTCACGCCGATCTGATCGTGCACGTGACGGGGTTGGCCTTTGCTCTGTTCGGGGGCGGGGTCGCGCTGGGTCTGGCCGTGACGCAGGGGTTGCTGGGCATGGTGGCCGCCGTCATCATCTATGCGGTGGGCATGATCGCCATGCTGGCCTTTTCGACGGCCTATAATTTCGCCAGCCCGCGTTTTCAGCCGTTTCTTCGCCGCCTCGATCACGCAGGCATCTTCCTGATGATTGCCGCCAGCTACACGCCTTTTACCACGCAGGCCTTAAGCGGGCCGTGGGCCTGGGGCATGACGGCCGGCGTGTGGACGCTGGCCGGGCTCGGCATATTGGGCAAGCTGTTCCTGCCCGGCGTTGGTAAGGGCGTGTGGGTGGCCCTTTATCTGATCCTCGGCTGGCTGGTAGTCATTGCGCTCAAGCCGATGATCGCTGATGTGCCGCCCGCGGCGATGATCCTGCTGGCGACCGGCGGGTTGGTCTACAGCGTCGGGGCCATCTTCTACATGATGAAGCGTCTGAAATTCCGCCGAGCCATCTGGCATGGCCATGTGATTACCGGGGCCGTCCTACACTGGTGCGCGGTGCTGGTCGGTGTGGTCCTGGTCGGGCATTGATGGCTCAAGGCCGAGAGTTCACCAAGCGTTCGAACGGCGTTTCCGAAACACGTTGATCCCAGGTGAGGTTTTTCAGCCTGCTGCGACAACGAAGCTCTTTCGCTTCGTTAATAGCCGGATGCTTCGCTCGAACGCGTTCGATCTCGTCGGTAAGACCTCGCGGTTGTGGCTCCATCGCTAGATATGTTCAGCCGTTTCCCCGGCAGATTCCAAAGAACCATGGCGGGTGCCGATTCTGGGATGTACATATTGATCAACGCGCTCTAACTCCGACCCAGACAGAGGCGCAAAGCCAAGCAAGCTCATTTCGGGAATACTCTGTGGTCGCAAGCCGTCATCCGCCCATACCTCCAACTAAGCGAGATCAGTTTCCCTGTAACATCGGCCTAAGAGCTTCGGCTGTAAAAGGTCTCTGAGTAGCGGTCGACTTGGCCAGATGTCTTTCAGTGTCGCGACAATGAACCGCGTTGAATTGGCGTAAAGCATTTTTACAGCGACGTATCGTTTCGTTTCTGGCGCTGAGAACTCGGTCGCGGAAGGCGTGCGGAAGTTATAGATCTCGCCCTCTGTCCGATAAGGCACTGCCTTCGACGCGTCTTTCGGCATCTTGGTTCCCGCTGAGTTCGTCGTGGTGTAAGCCCAGCGCTCATAAAAGTCATACCGAGACACCCTGCCTTTGACTTTTCCGCCCCAAAGCCTTATCCGCAGCGCATGTCCAATACCCCCGCCACCGAAGCGCCCCGCCGTCGAACCTTCGCCATCATCTCGCACCCGGACGCCGGTAAAACGACGCTGACCGAGCACCTTTTGTTGGCGGGCGGGTCGATCCGTGCCGCCGGTCAGGTGCGCGCGCGCGGTGAAAACCGCCGGACCCGTTCCGACTGGATGAAGATCGAAAAGGAACGCGGCATTTCGGTGTCGTCCTCGGTGATGACCTTTGAGCACGATGGTAAGGTGTTCAACCTGCTCGACACGCCAGGCCACGAAGACTTTTCGGAAGACACCTACCGCACCCTGACCGCCGCCGACGCCGCTATCATGGTGCTCGACGCCGCCAAGGGGATCGAGCCTCAGACGCTCAAACTGTTCGAGGTGTGCCGCCTGCGCGACATCCCCATCATCACCTTTATCAATAAGATGGACCGGGAGGCCGAGGACTCGCTTGCCCTGCTGGACGAGGTGGCGTCAAAGCTGCAACTCGATCCGTCGCCGCTCTACTGGCCGGCGGGGTCGGGTAACCGCTTCCGCGGAATGCTGGAGCTGAAGACCGGGCTGTTTTACCCCTTCACCCGCCGCGAGTCGGGTTCGGAATACGACCAGGGCCATGAAGCCCCGGCCCTGCTGGATCAGGCCGTGGCCAAAGGCTGGCTCGACCAAGCCGAACTCGACGAACTGCGCGATACGGCGGAACTGCTTGAAGGCGGTTTCAAAGCGTTTGACACGATAAGCTTCCTCGAAGGCCATATGACGCCGGTCATCTTCGGCTCGGCGCTGCGCCATTACGGCGTCAACCAGTTGCTTCAGGCGATTGGCGATTTCGCTCCGGCCCCCAAGACGGTGGCAGCGTCGAAGGCAGGGACCGACACGACGGTCGATCCGACGGACAAGGAAGTTACCGGCTTCGTGTTCAAGGTGCAGGCCAATATGGACCCCAACCACCGCGACCGCATCGCCATGCTCAAACTGACCTCGGGTAAATTCCAGCGCGGAATGAAGCTCAAGGTGCAGAACACGGGCAAGCAACTGAGCGTCAACGCGCCGATCATGTTCTTTGCCTCGGACCGCGAGCTGGCCGAAGATGCCTTTGGCGGTGATGTCATCGGCATCCCCAATCACGGCGTGCTGCGCGTGGGTGACTCTTTGTCGGAAAGTGGCACAGTGCGTTTTCAGGGTCTGCCCAACTTCGCGCCGGAAATCCTTCAGCGCGTGCGCGTCAAGGACCCCCTGAAGGCCAAGCATCTTAAAAAAGCTCTGGAATCGCTGGCCGAAGAGGGGGTGACGCAGTTGTTCCGCCCCTCCATCGGTTCGGACTTTATCGTCGGCGCGGTGGGTCAGCTTCAGTTCGAGGTCATGGCCGACCGGCTGGCCAACGAATACGGGCTGGATGTGATCTTTGAACCCTCGCCCTATGCCGAAGCGCGCTGGTTGGGCGGGGATGCGGCCAAAATTGAGGACTTTGCTGGCAAGCACCGCTCAGCCATGGGCACCGATATTGACGAGTTTCCGGTGTTTCTCGGCAAGTCGGCCTGGGAGATCGGCTATGTCGCCGAACGCTATCCGGACGTGAAGTTCCTGCGCACCAAGGAGCGGGGGTAAACGGCCTATACCTGCCCTGTTTACGGGAAGGAGTAATAGAGTTTACGCCAGAACCACGCTCCCCAGTAGCACCTTGACGCCTTTTTGCTTGATGATGGCGTCGGTGGCCGTTTGGAGCTCACGCGTAAGATAGTCAAGATCGACAACAGACGAGGCCGTCAGCCCCATGGCATAGGCTTGCAGGCGCGCCACATAGGCATCGCGCAGGCGCGGGACTGACTTGCTCAGGGTTTCGGCCAGCTTCTCATTCTTGTTGGTGTCGAGCCCGACCTCAACCGTTAGCGTGCCGTGCTTGCCGCCGCGCGCCTTTGTAAAGACGGTCAGCAGCGGCATTTGCACAAAGTCGGCCCCGCCGCCCTTCTTCTTGGGCGCACTGGCCAGCGTGTGTGAAGCCGAGCCGCCGGCTGCCAGAAGCGTAAAGGCGGACAATTGCCATCTTAAAAGGTCGCGTCTATTCATGAGATGGAGGCTAGCACAACAGGGTTTACAGGCGGTTTCTATTTACGCTTAATTTCAATTAACCAAGTATTTTCAAATGGTTAAATATGGAATTAAGAATTAGGAGCTAGGGTGCCTCCGCGAAGAATTGCGGTACCTCTCTGATGTCTGAAACCTCTGCGCTGTTGCGCCATGTCAATCTGCCGGCCACGACGGTCCTGATTGTCGAAGATAATGACGGGCTGAGGCGGATGATCGTCGAGGTGCTGCGCGCCTCGGGTTTTCAGCAACTGATTCAGGCCCGTGACGCGGAAGAGGCGATCGAGCTTCTGGGGGCCTATAATCCCGAACTAATGATCCTTGACTGGAATATGCCGGGCCTGTCGGGCATTGATCTGACGCTGTTACTACGGCAGGCGGCGGTGAATGAGGACACACGCTTTCCAAATCCGCGTATCCCCGTACTCATGCTGACCGGGCGTCAGCGTTCGCGCGATGTGACCGAAGCGCGTAATGCCGGGGTCGATGAATTTGTCATCAAGCCGTTTTCGACGCGCAGCCTCATGCGTGGGGTCGCGTCCGCCCTGTCCCGTCAGCGCCCATTTATCGTGTCGGCGGGCTATGTCGGCCCATGTCGACGTCGGCGAAAGGATGAGGACTATCGGGGCCTGATGCGCCGCGTCGATGATATAGAGGCCGCTGCTGACCGCCACTCACGCGCCTTGTTTCAGCAGACCCTGTCGGTCGAGCTCGAGGCCCTTCACGCCCTGATGTCAGCGCGGGGCGGGCTGCACAAGGAGACGCTGGATTACCTGATCGAGCGTACCAGCGAAGCCGAAACCCAGGCGGTAAGATATCGCCAGAGGCTGCTGGCCGAAGCTACACGTTCTTTAAAGGAATATGTGTCATATTTCGGAAAGGCGGCCGAACCGGATGTGCTGGACGTGCATCTGGATTCTATCCGCCGGCTGAACGCGCTGCGCAATGAGGATACGGCCGAAGGCCAGACCATCATTCGTCAGCTTGAAGCGCTGGTGAAGAATCGAAAGAGGAAGAAACTGTCGGCATGAGTGCGGTGGCAACCTACCAGCAGACCAAGGGCGCATTTCAGGCGCGTTCGGACAAGGGTAAGCCCGCTTCACGCGATGTGCGCAATCTGGCCAATTTGGGCGATACAGCCTCGACCAGCCGCGTCCTCAATCTGGCAGCGATTGCCCTCGTCATGTCCAGCGAAAAAGACTATGTCGCCAAGCCGTTCTTCCGCGACCGCCAGCTTAATCGCGCCATACTGATCAAGCACACCCTGCGTTCCAACGAACGCGATCTGTTCAGCCGCACACGGCGCACGGCGACCAAGATCGTCATGCCGTTCGACGCCACAGACCTGCGTCTGGGCGGGCGTTCGGTTATGGTCAATCAGGTGGGCTTCGAAGCCTTTTGCCGCACGCAGTTCGGCATTGGGGATGTCAATTCGCATTTGGATGTGCAGGTTCTGCGCCTGCTGGACAACCTCCCGTCGCTCGACCCGTTTCTGGTTCGCGAGCACTTGTCGCGCAATGGTTTCAAGCCCGGCGCCTGTTATCTCAATATCTCCGCCCATGATATTCAGCGCATGATCGGCTTTGCCAATGGCGAGATCGAGCAACTGGTGCGCACCGCGTTCGGTAACATGATGGTCGGCGGAGCCAGCATCAAGCTGGCGGGCAAGATCCTGTCGAATGAGCTTGATCAGGAGTTGTCGCCCCTGCGCCAGACCCTGCGCATGTCGGAAGAAGAGTTCTCCGAAGGGATCTTCTCCTGGCGCGGCTTCCTCTATTTCAAATGGCGTCACGAAGAACTGCAAAACGAGATGCGTCGCGTCATTCAGGGTCTGGGTTCTTATCAGCCCGTCGGCGCGATTGACGATCAGGTGCGTGACTATCTGCGCGAAGTACGTCCGCGGCTGGGCCGCCGTATCGCTAAGGCGGTCAATGAGGTGGCGCGCACCATCGCCATCTATGATCGCGCCTATCACGCGCTGACTCAGGGGCAAAACCCCGGCCCCTTCCGTCAGTTTCTGCTTCAGGGGCCGAAGCTGTTTTTCGAACTGGGCGAAACCATCGGGATACTGGGGCACATCTCGTCCTTCTGGACCTATCGCATGATGTCGAGCTTGGCCGCCCAACGGCTGACCGCGCTGGAATATGCCGACGTGCTGATGGATTTTGACGACAGCCTGATGATTTTAGGACCTGACGACGAGGATTAACCGTCTTCGTTCACACCCTATTGGAACCTGTCTTTTAGGCTCCGGGTTCATTCCCGTCCCCAGGTGTCTAACGGATAGTCATGGTTTCAACGGCCCGCCGAAATTACAAGATGACCCGCGGCCCGGATCAGGCGAACCGCGTCATCCGCGAATACCGCAATCTGGCCAATCTGGGTCAAACGGCCGCCTCAACGCGCGTACTTAACCTGTCGCGGGTCTACCGCCTGCATCACAAAGATGAGGACTATGGGGACAATCCCTTCTTTCAGTCCTCACTTCTCAACCGATGCATCATCCTCAAACACACCCTGCGTCTCAACGAGCGGCACTTTTATCACGGCACCCGTCGCACCGTGACCAAGATCATCTTGCCGTATGATCATTTTGATCTGCGTCTGGGGGCGTCCAGCATCTTCATCAACCAGATTGGTTTCGAGCAACTGGCGCGGGATTATCTGTCGATCAGCGATTTCGACAAGAATCCCGACATAAAAATCCTGCGCCGTCTGGATCAGTTGCCGTCGCTCGACCCGTTTCTCGTGCGTGAAACTCTGGCGCGCAACGGCCATCGTCCGGCGGGTATCTATCTGCGCCTGTCGCCCGCCGATCTGTCGCGAATGATGCAGTTTACTTCCAGCGAAATTGAGCGGCTGGTCAATACGGCGCTGGGCGATCACTATGTCGGGGCCTCGATGAAGCTCGGCAACAAAATCCTCTCCGATCAGCTTGATCGCGAACTGTGGCCGCTGAAAGAGACGTTCCGCATGTCCGATACGGAATTCGCCGAAGGTGTCTTCGCCTGGCGCGGTTTCCTCTATTACAAGTGGCGTTACCTTGAGCTTCAGGACCGCCTGCGCGAGGTCCTCGCCGGGATCGGCACCTATCAGCCCTTCGGCGTCAGCGACGAACGCGTAACGGACTACATCCTCAGCGCCCGGCTGCGTCTGGCACGCGGCATGGCGCGTGCGCTCAATCAGGCCTATGACGTGCTGAAAATCTACGATATGGCCTATGCCGATCTGGTCAGCCACAACAAGCCAGGGCCGTTCAAGCGCTTCCTGCTCAATGGCTCCGGCCTCTTCACCGAACTGGGTGAGATTATCGGTACGCTGGACCATATCGCGGCCTTCTGGAGCTTCCGTATGAACCGCGCCATTCAGTCGGGCAAGCCGATGAAGCCGGTTGAATATGCTGATGTGCTGATGGACTTTGAAAGCGGGCTTAACTACCTGTTCGAGGATCGCCCCAGCTTCAGCGTGACGACCTCGGGGTTTCTGCGCGCCAGTATCCCAGCGGGGTAAACGAGGCTCTGTAAAGGGGCACAAAAGGCGATGGCGAGAGCTTACGCCTTTTAATTTGAGAAGAATATAAGCATATAAAGATATGTTTATATGATTATTGACTCCGTCGCTTTGCCCGTCTAATGTCCGGCTGTCAGCGGTCCGCGCCTCTCATGAGGCGTGGCTAAGAGGGAAGCCGGTCCAAACCCGGTGCTGCCCCCGCAACTGTAGGCGGTGAGTGTCGATCCGAAAGACCATTAGGGTGCGCCCTGAGAAGGTGGCTCGAAACCGTGACCCGCAAGCCAGGAGACCTGCCACTGACCGCATCTGTCATCCCGGGCGGAGGGCCACGGGCATGAGTCCTTTGCCCTGCGGCCTGACGCGGGATCGCGGACCTGTGCCCAAAGCGCTCCCCCACAGTAACGGGGAATACCGTGTCACACTCTTCGCCAGTCGCGCCGCTCTCAGACTTCGATTTTACCCTGCGGCGCCTTCGCTTCAATGAGCACTACACGCCGTCGCAAACCACGCGCCTAACCACCAATTTCGCCAATCTGGCCAGAGGCGATACCCGCCAGCAAAACCTGCGCAACGCTTTGCGCATGATCGATAATCGCTTCAACGCGCTGGCCCATTGGGATAACCCGAACGCTGACCGTTACGCCATCGAACTCGATATCATTTCGGTCGAGATAGACCTGCCGGATCGGGCGACCAATGACCGTTTTCCGTTGCTCGAAATCCTAAACACGACCATTCTTGATCGTCACACCTCCTCAAGCATCGCAGGCATGACGGGCAACAACCTGTCGTCCTTTGTGCGCGACTACGATTTCAGCGTCGTGCTGCCCGCGCACAACCGGGACCGCCCTGACTTCAGCCTGCCGCCCAACTTCGGAGACCTGCACGGCCACCTGTTTCTCAGCTTCGTTCGGTCGCCAACTTATAAGGCGCAGTTTCACAAGCCGCCCGTCATCTGCCTGAGCGTCGCCAACAGTAAGACCTATAGGCGGACGAACACGTACCACCCGATACTGGGCGTTGAATACGAGCAAAACGACGAGTCGCTGACGGATATATATTTCCGGAAAATGGGATTAACGGTGCGCTTCTTCATGCCGCCGGGCAGCGTCGCGCCGCTGGCCTTCTATTTCTTCGGCGACCTGCTCTCTGACTACACGTCTCTGGAACTGATCAGCACGATCAGCACCATGGAGAGCTTTCAGAAGATCTATCGCCCGGAAATCTACAACGCGAATGCGGCCGCCGGTGCGGTCTATCAGCCTAGCCTGCAACACCCCGACTATTCGCTGACCCAGGTGGTCTATGACCGCGAAGAACGCAGCCGTCTGGCCGTCGAACAGGGGCGCTTTGCCGAGGCGCACTTCATCACCCCGTACCGCACCCTGCTTGAGCAGTGGTCCGCACATTACGCTTGACTCGTGAGGTAATTCTGATGGCTTTACTCCTTCCCCCGTCCACCGCCGGCAGTCTGCCGAAACCGTCTTGGCTGGCCGAGCCGCAAACCCTTTGGTCGCCATGGAAACTGCAAGCTGAGGCCCTGAGCGAGGGCAAGCGAGACGCCCTGCGTCTGGCGCTGGATGATCAGATTCAGGCGGGTATTGAAATCGTCAGCGACGGCGAACAGACGCGTCAGCACTTTGTCACTACCTTCATCGAACACCTCGACGGCGTCGATTTCTCAAAGCGCGAAACCGTCCGTATCCGTGACCGTTACGAAGCCAGCGTGCCGACGGTGTTGGGGGCGGTCTCACGCCCCCGACCGGTCTTTGTCGAAGACGCCCGATTCCTGCGTCAGCAGACGAAACAGCCCATCAAATGGGCGTTGCCGGGGCCGATGACCATGGTCGATACCCTGTTTGACGCCCACTACAAGAGCCGCGAAAAACTGGCCTGGGCGTTTGCTGAAATACTCAATCAGGAGGCCAGAGAGCTGGAGGCTGCGGGTGTTGATATTATCCAGTTCGATGAGCCCGCTTTCAATGTCTTCTTCAATGAGGTCAATGACTGGGGCGTGGCGGCGCTCGAAAAGGCTGCCGAGGGCCTAAGGTGTGAGACGGCCGTGCACATCTGCTACGGCTACGGCATCAAAGCCAATGCCGAATGGAAAAAGACGCTGGGGTCGCAGTGGCGGCAGTATGAAGAGGCCTTTCCCAAACTGCAAACCTCCAGCCTCGATATCATTTCGCTGGAATGTCACAATTCGCGCGTGCCGATGGAGCTTATCGAGTTGATACGCGGCAAGAAGGTGATGGTCGGGGCCATTGATGTGGCCAGTTCTGTCATCGAGACGCCTGAAGAGGTGGCCGACACCTTGCGCAAGGCCTTGCAATTTGTCGATGCCGACAAGCTCTATCCCTGCACCAATTGCGGTATGGCCCCTCTGCCGCGCGACGTCGCTACGGGTAAGCTGCGGGCGCTGGGGGCCGGGGCGGCAATCGTGCGCAGGGAGCTTATGGCCTAACCAAAACTCGCGCTGAGGACAAAGGCGGTGGTGGCCACGACCAGCACCGCCAGAAGCGCGCCTGCCCGTGCATAGTCGGTGAAGCGATAGCCGCCCGGTGCCATGACCAGCAAATTGTTCTGATGCCCGATGGGAGTCAGGAAGTCTGACGAGGTGCCGACCAGAACGGCCAGCAGTAGGGCGTCGGGTGACACATGGAGTATTTGCGCCAGCTGAATGGCCAGCGGGCCCATGATCAGCGCCGTGGCGACATTGTTGAGCAGGATGGTCAGGAACAGGGTGAGGCCGCAAACCGCCGCGATGCAGGCGATCAGGGGCGCGCCCTTAAGCCCGCCCGCCAATGCATCAGCGACCATTTTCGCCGCACCTGAGGTTTCAAAGCTCTGCCCCACCGGGATCATGGCCGCCAGCAGGACGATCACGCTCCAGTCGATGGACTTATAGATTTCCGGGGCGGGGATTAGCCGCAGGGCCGCCATGGCCGCCGCCGCTGCGAGAAAGGTCAGAGCGGGGGAGACGTCGAACAGCACGGTCACCGCGATGGCCAGAACGAAGATGCCGACCGTCTGGATCGCCGCGCGGATATTAACGGGGGCGGTGTCGGCACGATCGATTTCCAGCAGGCGTTGTTGCGTGCCAAATCGCGCAATATCAGCGGCCTGACCGCGGATAAATAACTGATCGCCGCCTTGCAGGATGATGCCCCCGAGCGGCTGTTTCAGGCGCGCGGCGCGTGGTCCGCCGGCCGTGACATTCAGCGCGCCGCCGCTGCGGTGAGTGATGGCATCGTAGCGTTCACCGATAATGGGGGAACCGTGCGCCACGACCATGTGTGCTGTCACCTCGTGCTCGGCCGGCAGGGGCGCGGCGGTCTTGACGTCCAGACTGTCAGCCACGTCTCCGGGCATATAACGCGACAGAAGGAGCAGCTTGTCGCCGCGTTTCAGGCGATCCTCTTCCGGCCAGTCAATGATCTTGTCGCGGCGGATGAGGCGCAGTAGGCGCGTGCGGCTGGCGTGCAACTGTTTCGACAGGGCGTGGCGGCTGAGTTCAACGGCATGGGTGAGGGTGAGTTCAAACACCTTCCATGGGGCGGCGTGGCCTTCCATCGTGCCGCGGCGCGGCGGCAGCAGACGCCAGCCGATGACGGCCAGATAGACGATACCGACCACGGCCACAGCGATGCCCACCGGTGCCATGGAGAAGAACCCGAAGCCCTGACCCAGCCGCTCCTCGCGCACCGAGGACAAAATCATATTGGCCGGGGTACCGATCAGGGTGATCATGCCGCCCATGATTGTAGCAAAGGCCAGCGGCATCAGGATGGTTCCGACAGCCTTCTTGTTTTGACGCGCGATCTCCGCCCCCAGCGGCATGACGATGACCAGAGCGGCGATATTGTTCATGAAGGCCGACAACAACGCGCCGACGGACATCAGCATGGCCATTTGCAGGCTGTAGGTCGCCTTGCCGAACATGATGTAGCGCGCCAGTTTACCCGCCACGCCACTCAGTTCCAGCGTGCGACCAACGATCAGAACGGCGGCGACCGCCACCACGGCAGGGTCGCCGAAGCCGCTCAAGGCGTCCTCAGGCTTGACGACGCCAGCGATCAGTCCGGCCAGCAGGGCCAAAACGGCGATCAGGTCGTGGCGCACCCGTTCGGTGACAAACAGCACTAGGGCCCCGGCCAGGATCAGTGCACTGATGAGGGCGGGCGAAACAAAGGGGCTTAAGTCCATTCAGCGGTGGTCCGGTCGAAGGCAGGGTCTCTCTACTGCCCGCAACACTGGTAAAGGCGCGATAGGGAATGTCCTCAGGCGCGGGGCTTAAGGGCCGCGACGTCCTGCGGCGTGTTCAGGTTGCGCAAGTTCAGACCCGGCGGGACCGGGATTTCGACGCAGCCCACCTGCCGTAAGAGGGCGCGCAACGACGGCGCGCGCGCGGCGGTGGTCACACACTGGCGGGCGGCCGTAAGGACCGCCGGGCTCAGGCGCAGGGCAAAGGGCAGGGGCTCCCCTTCAAAATAGGCGCCTACGCCCTTGTGCGCGGCCAGCAGACGCAGGGTATCGGGCGACAGTTCGGGCATATCGACGGGTACACACAAGACCTGCTCCACATCCACGCCGACCTGCATCAGGGCGGCCAACACGCCACCTGCCGGGCCGCTGTCCGCGACCGGATCACCCAGACCGCCGGGCAGGTCGGGACGTCCGCTATAGAGGATATGCGCCGCCCCCGCCGCTGTTAGGGTGTTGGCAGCGACCTCCAGCCACGTCTGGCCGTTGAAAATCAGGCCCGCCTTGTCCACGCCCATGCGCCGTGATTTACCCCCACAAAGCACAATACCGGCAAGGGACATGGGGTCTGACCTCCAAAAGGGTTTCGCGTTACTTTACCTCTTCCCACACCAGCACCGTACCGTCTTTGCGGTCGGGATCAGCACCGGGCCAGTCGGCGGCGTAGGGCTCGCCGGTGCGCACGTCAAGGCCGAGATAACGGTGCGTGCGCAGCGACATTAGCATGAACTGTTTGCGAAGCATGTCCTGCCACTGGAACAGGCTGTCCGGCGTCTCCGTCTTCATCAGCCGCACATCTGACGACAGGCCCAGCCCGACAACGGTCAGAAAGCCACTGCCATCCATGGCCTCCAACGCCACGCGTCCCTGCCCGCGATCGTGGACTCGGAAGCGCACGCCGGGGCTGGCGGCCTCCTTCGAGCCATTGGCGGCGAAGTGCAGCATACCATGCGGATTGGCCCACATCGGCTGATCATTGGCGAAGTTTCGGATGGTCACGATCTTGCCGACCGGGAGGTTCTGCGAGCGGTCTGCCAATGGCTCATCGACGCGGAAATCGTCAAAATCCGCCTGCCCGCCGTTCATCCCTTTTTCGTTGAAGGCAAACAGTGCGAAGCGTACCCCTTGAAAGGTGCGCAACTGGTAGGCGGTGCGCACTTCACCGCCAATCGGCGTGAAGGTCTGGCCATCGGTGGAGTAGCTGAACTGCGACAGTTCGCTGTCGTAATTGCCGCTGACGCGCAACTGCACGCGCGGTCCCGGCAGGGCCGCCTCAATGGTTTTGTGGGTCAGCTGATCATAAAAGCGCAGGCGATAGGCCTTACCGTCGCGCACGACGCCCAGCCAGTAATAGGGAATGTTGAGCAGGCCCAGACCGGCCACGTCGCCGTCTTTCAGCCCTTTGGCATCCAGCGTCGTCGTCGCCGTCGATTCCGGCCCGATCACACGCTGGGTCAGGCTGTTGCGTGCCAGCAGGAAGTGCGGGGCGGGTAGGCTATGTAGGCGCAGATAGCCAAGTCGTTCCGACAACGACCATTTCGTGTCATCCGGCACGTGGTTCCATTGCCAGATCGCTTGGGGCTTCGGCCCGGAGAAGTCGTCATTGCGTGTGTAAGTTGGCGTCGGGGCGACGGTGGCTCCCGTAGCGGGCTTCAGCCATGTGCGCGGGCTGCGCCCCAAGTTGCCGGGCAACCCGAAATAGGGCCAGCCGTCCTGCCACGTGACGGGAGACAGGAAGGTGGTGCGTCCCATCGACTTCACATCCATCATCGAAAAGCCCCACCAGTCGCCATTGGGCAGTTCGACCAGCCCGCCCTGATGCAAAGGGTCGGCCCCGAAGGCATTGCCGCCGGGCGGTGGCGGCGAAACACTTATTTTGTCGCCGGGGGCGGGCAGGCTGCGCCCTATGCCCTGCGTGCGCCATCCGAACTGCGTGCCCATGGTCTCCCGCGCGCTGATCGTTACCGTCTCATAGGGGCCGAAAGGACTGTCAGAGCGTGCCGCTTGCATCCGCCCGACCGGGGCGTAGTTGGCGCTGATGATGTAGTATTTGCCCTTGATCTTATAAATATGGTGGCCTTCGCCCATGGCATTGCCGGCCGGGATAATCACCCGCTCGCTGCCCTCGATCACGCCGCTGAGGTCGGGTTTCAGTTCGACGAGCCGCACCTCGTCATAGCTATAGACGGCGTAAATCTTGCCATCGTCGTCGAACAGCACCGACAGGTCGTGAATTTTGCTGTCTAGTGATTTGTGGGTCCATGGCCCGGCGGGGTTGGTGGCCGTGAACACCTGTATCCCGTAACCGTTGATATTGGAGAAGATGTAGAAGGTGCCGTTGTGATAGCGCAGTGCCGGGGCCCAGATGCCAGCCCCATAGGCGTCCTTACCGCCTTCAAGGCGGTATTCCGGCCCCATTTCGAGACGGTCAAGCGCGTAGCCCAGCAGCCGCCAGTTCACCAAATCTTTCGAATGCAGCACCGGCAGGGCGGGCATGGTGTGCATGGTGGTGCCGGTCATATAGTAGTCGTCACCGACGCGGATAATATCGGGGTCAGAAAACTCATCATTAAACAAAGGGTTGGTGAAGGTTCCATTGCCATTGTCCGGCGTCCAGGTCGTCGCTGGTGTGGCTTTGGGCAGGACCTGAGCGGGCGGGGTCTGCGCCCAGGCAGACAGGCTGAAAAGAGTGAACAGCGCCGTCAGCGCAAGGCCGGGCAGGGGGCGGGCGGGCATGAGCGTTTCCTGTTATATGTGTTTGGGCGCAGTATAATAGTCTGAGTTATCCGGTCAATCGCTCTTAACCGCTCCATTGCGCGGCCTTTTTAAGGGGATGGCAAAAACCCGGACATGACCCAATCCGCCGATTGACAGAGGCGATAAAACCGTGATTTGTTAGCGTTAACATAAAAACAAGCTTCGTGCAGGGATACCAATGCCTACTTCTCTTCCGACACGCCGCCACGTGCTGGCGGGCCTGAGCGCTGCCGCCCTTTCTGCGATGGGTTCCGCCCCTGTTTTCGCCGCCAGCGGAGCTTCGCTGCGGGCACTGGCAGCCGAAAAGGGCATCCTGTTCGGTTCTGCGCTCAGTGCGGGCTCACTGGAGCCAGCCTATCTGGACATATTGAAGGCCGAATGCGGCGTAATCGTTCCGGAGAACGAATTCAAGGTCTATGTCATCGCCTCCCAGCCGGATCGGTATAACTTCGCGCCCGGTGATAAGATTGCCGCCTTTGCGCGCGACAACAGTATGAAGCTGCGCGGGCACACCCTGTTGTGGAACAAGGTCGAGTTCATGCCGAAATGGCTGCTGAATATCGATTTTGGCGCAAACCCGGCGCGCGAGGCCGAACGCTATCTGCGCGACTACATCAAACGCGTTTGCACACAGTATGGCGATCAGGTGTTTTCGTGGGACGTGGTCAACGAAACTATCGACCCTCAAACTGGCGACATCCGCGACACGCCGTTTACAAAGGCGCTGGGATTCGACTGTATCCGCATCGCCTTCGAGGCGGCGCGCGAATATGCCCCCAAGGCGCAGCTGGTCTATAACGACTACATGTCGTGGGAGCGTGGCAACGAGACACATCGCAAGGGGGTGCTCAAGCTGCTGGAAACCCTGAGGGCGAAAAACGTTCCGATCGATGGATTCGGCATCCAGAGCCATATCGGCAATGACGGCCACATCAAGGAAGCGCAGCACGATCAGTGGCGCGCCTTTATCGACGCGGCTGTGGGCATGGATTACAAACTGTTGATTACCGAATTTGATGTCAACGACAAGGACTTGCCAACAGATCCCGCTGTGCGCGACGCCGGCGTGGCTGCGGCAGCGAAGGACTATCTCGACCTGATGTTCTCCTACAAAGAACTGGATCAGTTCCTGTGCTGGGGCATGAGCGATAACCATAGCTGGCTACAGGGCTGGACGCCGCGCACCGACAAGATGCCCCAGCGCCCGACCCCCTATGACGCCAACTACCGCCCCAAGCCCTTGCGTGAGGCCATTGCCGACGCCTTGAAGGCCGCCCCGAAAAGATAGGAGACAGACGATATGCGATATCTGGCTGCTCTCTCCGCCGCCCTGTCAGTGGGCTTGTCCCAGGGTCTGTTCTCACCGGCTGTGGCTGAGCCGGCGCGCTTTGAGCGCTTCACCTATGAGGGCCGCTCTCAGGAGCAGGTCAGGGCGGGGCCGGGCGAATATGTCAACCCCATTTTGTCGGGCTATTATCCCGACCCATCGGTGACGCGCGTTGGCGACAACTATTATCTGGTCAATTCGTCCTTTGCGCACTTTCCGGGCCTGCCCATCTTTCAGTCAAAAGATCTGGTGAACTGGACGCAGATCGCCAATGCGATCAGCCGTCCGGAACAACTCAATTTCGATGGCCTGAAGGTGTCGCGCGGGGTCTTCGCGCCAGATATCTCCTATCATGATGGTCTGTTCTACATCGTCAACACCTGCGTGGATTGCAAAGGCAATTTCGTCATCACGGCCAAGGACCCGAAGGGGCCGTGGTCTGACCCGGTGTGGTTCGATTTCGAAGGCATTGATCCGTCGATCTTCTGGGACACGGACGGCAAGGCCTATATCGTTAACAACGGCGCGCCAAACGAGACGCCACGCTATGACGGCCACCGCGCCATCTGGGTGCAGGAGTTCGATTACAAGGCGCTGAAACTGGTCGGTGAGCGCACGCAGATCGTCAATGGCGGCGTCGATATTTCCAAAAAGCCCATCTGGATCGAAGGGCCGCATATCCTGCGCAAGGACGGTTTTTACTACCTGACAGCGGCCGAAGGCGGCACGGGCGATCAGCATTCGCAGGTGGTGCTGCGTGCCAAAAGCGTGCGAGGGCCGTTTGTCCCCTACGACAAGAACCCGATCCTCAGCCAGCGCACGCTCGACCCGACGCGCAAAAACCCAGTGACCTCCGCCGGTCATGCCAAGCTGGTGCAAACTCAGACGGGTGAATGGTGGGCGACCTTCCTTGCCACGCGGCCCTATGGCCCGGACCTCTATAACATCGGGCGCGAAACCTTCCTTTTGCCCGTGACATGGAAGGACGGATGGCCGGTCATTCTCGAAGACGGAAAGCCCATTCCCTTCACGGGGAAAAAGCCCAATCTGCCGACGCAGCCCGCCCCAACTCAACCGGTCAACGGCGATTTTGGCTTTAGCGAAGAGTTTGACGGCAAGAGCCTGCCTCTGTCGTGGATCGGGGTGCGCACGCCGCGAACACCCGTTTATCGACTGGACAATGGGGCATTGGTGCTCAATTCAGGCGCGGCGCTTGGTGACCTCCAAGGGACGCCCGCCTTTATCGCCCACCGTCAGCAGCATCACGTAGCCACCGTCTCCACCGCGCTGCGCTACCGGCCTGAAAGAGACGGCGCGCGTGCCGGACTCGCGGCTTTGCAAAACGATGACGCCTGGCTGTTTTTCGGTCTGACACGCCTCGACGGCAAGCCGCAGATCGCGCTCTATAGCCGCGAAAATACCAGCGGGGACAAGCTGATCGCCTCGGCCCCGCTGACGGCCGGGGATGTCACCCTGACCCTGCGCTTTGACGGCGGACGCCTGACGGCCGATTATACGGCAGACGGTCAGACCCGCACCTTGATCCGCGACGTCGATATCACCTTCCTTTCGACTCGCAAGGCGGGGGGCTTTGTCGGCACCCTCATCGGGCCCTATGCCTATGAGCCGAAATGATGCTGAAACGGATCGGGCATCTGCGCTGGTGGATCATCGCTTTGGTGATGCTTGGTACCATCATCAACTACCTAACGCGCAGCACGCTGAGCGTCGCCGCCCCCACCCTGACGCAGGAACTGAGCCTGACGCCGCAGCAATACAGCTACATCACCAGTGCCTTCCAGTTGGGCATTATGATGCAGCCGATCGCAGGTTACATACTCGACCTCATCCGTCTGCGTATCGGCTTTGCATTGTTTGCCACGGCGTGGGGAATTATTACCATCGCCCACAGCCTTGCCGGCAACTGGCAGGGTCTGGCTATGCTGCGGGGGCTTCTGGGCTTTGCCGAAGGGGTGGCGCATCCGGGCGGCCTCAAGGTCGTCGCCGAATGGTTTCCTGCCAAGGAACGCGGGCTGGCGGGCGGCATCTACAATATCGGCGCGTCTTTGGGCTCGATGCTGGCCCCGCCGTTGGTGGTGTGGGCCATCCTCTATTACGACTGGCGCGCGGCCTTTGTGATTACCGGCGTTATCGCACTGGTCTGGGTGGTGTTATGGCTGCTCTTTTATCAGTCGCCGGAGAAGCATAAGTCGATTTCCGACGGCGAGCGTAGCTATATCCGCGACGGTCAGGAGCGTCATCTGGAGGCCACGGCGGCTCGCCCGTCACCGCTGAAAATTCTGGTGCAGCGCAATTTTTGGGGCATTGCGCTGCCGCGGTTTCTGGCCGACCCGACTTGGGGGACGCTGACCTTCTGGATGCCGCTTTATCTTTCGACGGCACGTGGTTTTGACCTGAAAGAGATTGCCCTGTTTGCATGGCTGCCCTTTGTCTTTGCCGATATCGGCTGCCTGTTCGGCCCGGCGGTGGTTTTGTGGCTGCAAAAGCGCGGCATTGGCCTGATTGACGCGCGCCGGTGGGTGTTTACGCTCGGCGCGGTCTTGATGACCGGCATCATGTTTGTCGGTTGGGTCAAAAGCCCCTTCGTTGCCATCGGCTTGCTATGTCTGGGGGCCTTCGCGCACCAGACCCTGTCGGTGACGGTGATCACCCTTTCGTCGGACCTGTTCCGCAAGAACGAGGTGGGGACAGTAACCGGCATGGCCGGGACCTTTGCCAATCTCGGGGTGCTGTTGTTCTCGCTGGCCATCGGTGCACTGGTCAGCACAATCGGTTATGAGCCCTTCTTTGTAATGCTGGGTCTGCTTGACCTAATCGCTGCCGTGGTGCTGTGGACGCTGGTCCGCGCACCGAAGGCTGAGCCGGAGCCTGCAACGTGATCCGTAATCCTATCCTGCCGGGCTTCAATCCCGACCCGTCCATCGTGCGCGTAGGTGAGGACTACTACATCGCCACCTCGACATTTGAATGGTATCCGGGCGTTCAGATTCACCATTCGCGCGACCTGATTCACTGGCGGCTGATCACGCGGCCTCTGCGGCGTCCGGCACAACTCGACTTGCGCGGCGTACCCGATAGCTGCGGCGTCTGGGCCCCGTGCCTGACTTACGATAACGGCCTGTTCTACCTCATCTATACCGATGTGAAACGCTATGGCCGCACCACAGTCGGCGGCGCTAGCGGCGCCTCCTTGCGCGACTTCCATAACTACCTGGTGACCTGTCCCACCATCGACGGCGAGTGGTCAGACCCCGTCTATCTCAACAGCAGCGGCTTTGATCCGTCGCTCTTCCACGATGATGACGGGCGCAAATATCTGGTCAACATGCTGTGGGACCACAGGCCGGGCCGCGTGCGATTTGCGGGTATCGTGCTGCAGGAGTATGACCCCTCTGCGCTGCGCCTGATCGGTGAGCGTCAGGTGATTTTCGAAAGCACGTCACTCGGTATGGCCGAAGGCCCGCACCTCTATAAACGCGATGGCTGGTACTACCTGATCACGGCCGAAGGCGGTACGGGCTGGAACCACGCGGTGACGATGGCGCGGTCGCGGGCCCTGACCGGGCCGTATGAGTTGCACCCCGAAACGCATATTCTCTCCAGCCGCTTGCGCCCCGACAGCCCGCTTCAGCGCGCTGGTCATGGCGATCTGGTCGAAGCGCGCGACGGCACGCCGATGCTGGTCTACCTCTGCGGTCGGCCCCTGCCCAATCGCGGGCGCTGCGTGCTGGGACGCGAGACGGCCATACAGCCGATGCGATGGGACGCAGACGGCTGGTTGCGCACGCTGGATGGGCAGGGACTGCCCCTGCTGTTCGCCGAAAGCCCGGAGCCGGTCGGTGCGGGTTTTGAGGCTATCCCGGTGGATTTTAACGGCCCGGCCCTGCCCATAGACTTCCAGTGGCTGCGCTCACCCTATCCCGAAAAATTGTTCAGCCTCAGCGACCGACCCGGTCATCTGCGGCTATTTGGGCGTGAGACCCTGGGCAGCCTGTTCGAGCAGGCGCTGGTGGCGCGCCGTCAGCAGGCGTTCTGCTATTCGGTGGAAACCGTCCTCGATTATCAGCCGCGCCATTATCAGCAGGCGGCCGGGTTGGTCTGCTACTATAACGGCAGCAAGTACCACTATCTGCACGTTACCCACGACGAACAGGTGGGGCGGCACGTGCGGGTGATGTCAGCCCTGCCGGACTCGACGACCAGTGACGCTTTCAGCGCCCTCTATCCCGTCGCCGATGGTCCGATCCATCTGCGCGCCGAGGTCGATAATGAGCGTCTGCGCTTTGCCTTCCGGCGGGCGGCGGACGCCGACTGGACATGGATCGACGGGCATTTCGACGCCAGTATCCTGTCGGATGAAGCCACGGTGCCGGGGGCCCCGAACTTTACCGGGGCCTTTGTCGGCATGGCCTGTCAGGATACATCGGGCGAAGGGCTGCCCGCCGATTTCGCAACGTTCGATTATCGCGAGCGCGACTTTATCGCAGAGATTGGCTGAAAAATCGCACCACCTCGGCATTAAAGGCGTCGTGAAAGGCGGCGCGGTCAAAGCCCGCCCGGCTGCTACAGATTTGTGGGGCCAGATTGACGTCTACGCACGGGGCCAGGAAATCGAAGTGCCCGGCATTGGGGACCGCGTGAAACTCGGGCGTTTGCGGTAGGGCCTGACGCACGGCATCGGCATAGTCGGGTGCGGGCAAAATCTCATCGGCATCAGCGCGCCACAATTGCACGGGGAGGCGCAGGCCCTTCAGGCCTTCAGCAAAGGTGAAACCGAGTGCCGGGGCCGCCACAACCAATGCCTTGATGCGCGTATCTGCGGGCATTGACGGTGCCGCAACGGCGGTTGCCGGGCGCGGATGGCGGGCGATCATCTGACAATCGAAGTAGGCCGGGTGCGCCTGACAATGTGGGATCAGGCGGGCAAAGTTCGGACGCCCACCGGCGGCAGCCAGAACCGTAAAGCCGCCTGCCGAAAAGCCGAAGGCCCCGACGCGCTGGGGGTCGATGACGTCACGCTCCGGCGCTTCGGTCAGCATATAGGTGATAAGCTGGTTCAGCGCCTTCGGGCGGTCTTCGATCTGCGTGGCGCGGCTGGTGTCCTGCCAGTTGTCGCCCGGATGGGTAAGGGCCGCCACGACAAAGCCCGCTTTCGCCAAAGCCACCGCCGTATCGACATGGCCAGAAAAGATGCCGCCGGTGCCGTGCGACATGACGATCAGCGGATGCGTGCCGGGCAGGGGCGCAGCATTGGGCACGACCACGTGGCTGTACAGCCCCAGGCTTTGGCGGGCGGGCGTGCCGGCGGCCGGAAACCACACCCCGACCTCAACCCCCTGAGCGGTGACGGTCTTGCGGAAGCCGACCTGAGGGCTGGCGCTCGGGGCCTCGGCATGAGCGATCGCACCAAAGGCGGCGAACAGACTGAAGAGAGCGAAGAATAGGTGACAGCGCATGAGAAACCTCCGTTTGATCCGTCCGCTCTAACCGATGCGCTAGGCGCGTAAAGCCGTCATTCGCCAGTGGGCAAACGGGTTCGCAGTCCGGCGATTGGGCGCTCTGGCGGTGCATGGCGCAGGCGGCTATAGTGCGCCAAACCACTGTTTACTGAGCCTCTATGCCAACATCGCTTTCCACCCGTTTGATCCGCCTGAGCCGTAATCCCGTCGCGCAGTGGGCCGCCGTGGCCGGTGTCTGCGGGCTGATACTGGGGGTGCTCGGGCCATTCGGCAGCTACCTGAATACGGGTCTGGAAAAACGTATCACTTATTGGGTCGTGTCGATGCTGGTGGGCGCGGCGCTGTTCGGGGGCACCCTGCGGGCGGTCAAGCGTGTCGCCCCCGGTGGCGGAGCAAAAACTCTCAGTCTGCTGGCTGTTGCTCTTGGGCTCGTCAGTGTTTTGCAGGCGTTTCTGACGCGCACCGCGGCCTTCTGGCTTTGGCCGGAGCTGCATCGCTTCGACCTGTCGCCGGTCCAGTGGTATGGTCAGACCCTACTGATCGGCGGGCTAATGTTCCTGACGGTATGGGCGCTTCAGCGTCGCGCGGCCTCGCGCCCCGTTCTCTCTGAGACGGCACCGCCCGCGGCCCTACCCACGGACGTGCTGGCCCTTCAGATGGAAGACCACTATGTGCGCGTTCACACGCCCGCGGGGGCGCAACTGATGCTAATGCCGCTGCATCAGGCGATTGCCCAACTGGAAACCGAAGGGCTGCGGACGCACCGGTCGTGGTGGGTGGCGCGCCACGCTGTCAAAACCATCGAAGGCACGCCGCGCGCCATGCGTTTGCACTTGACCAATGGCCTCACCGCGCCGGTCGCCCGCTCGGCGGTGGTGCACCTGCGTCAGGCCGGTTGGTTGTCATGAAAACCGTTATCGCCTGTATATCTCACACAGAGTGCTGACGATGTTTTGCGCCGCTGGATCGCCTATTGAATAGTAGATGGTCTGTCCATCGCGACGCGTGATCACCAGATTTTCCGCCCGCATCTTAGCCAGATGCTGTGAGGTGCCCGCGATGGGCTGCCCCAGATAGTCGGCCAGATCCGAAACGCTGGCTTCGCCTTCAAACAGCCGGCACAGGATCATCAAGCGATGTTCGCTGGCCAGCAGTTTCAGCATCCGCGTCGCCCGCTGAACGTTCGGCTTCAGGTTTTGCAGGTCGTGCGCGGTGACGGTCATGATTCAGCTCGTTCCGTAAGGTCGTCCTTAAAGACAACATAGATGGCGGGAATAACCAATACGGTCAGAAGCGTCGAGGACAAAAGCCCGAACAGCAGCGAGATGGCCAGCCCCTGAAAGATGGGGTCGAACAGGATAACGCTGGCTCCGATCATAGCCGCCAGCGCGGTCAGCAGGATTGGCTTAAAGCGGGTGGCGCCGGCCTCCAGGAGTACCTCGCGCAAGGGGCGCTTGCGACCGTCAGTGTCGTATTCTGCATGGCGGATGAAATCGACCAGCAGGATTGAGTTACGCACGATAATCCCGGCCAATGCGATAAACCCGATCATCGAGGTGGCAGAAAATGGAGCGCCAAACAGCAGGTGCCCGATGACAATGCCGATCAGCGTCAGGGGCACCGGCGTCAGTATGACCAGCGGCAGGCGGAAGTTTTTGAACTGCGCCACCACAAGAATATAAATGCCCAAAAGTGCCACGCCAAAGGCTGCCCCCATGTCGCGGAACGTCACCCAGGTGATCTCCCACTCGCCGTCCCACAACACGGTTGGGCGGGTTTCGTCTTCGGGTTGACCATTGAGGCGGATCACCGGCTTGGGCAGGTTCCCCCAATCGGCGGCGTTGATGGCGTCATCGACGGCGCCCAGGCCATAGATGGGCGCCTCATACCGCCCGGCCAGTTCGGCCATGATCATGTCGGCATCGCGTCCATCTCGGCGGAAATAGGCGCTCGAGCCCTGTGCGCGTTCAAAGGTCGCGATCTCGTTCAACGCTATCAGTCGTCCGCCAGAGGTGGCGACGGGCATGGACGCAAGGGTTTCGCTGACATAGCGTGCGTGCTGCGGCAAGCGCAGGGCGATCTCCAGCGGTTGGCGGCCTTCGCCGCTGCGTCCGGCCTGCTGCGCATAGCCCAGAACCTGCCCGTTCATCAGCGTATTGACTGACCCGTAGAGTTCACCTTCGGACACACTAAGGCTTTCCAGACGGGCACGATCAGGCACGACATTCAGTGTCGGGCGCGGCAGACCATAGGAATCGTCCACATCGACGATGAAGTCGATCTCTTTAAAGATGGCCTTGACCTTTTCGGCCACGGCGCGACGTGTGGCAGCATCCGGTCCATAGATTTCGGCCAAGAGGGTGGCCATGACCGGCGGTCCCGGCGGCGCTTCGACCACCTTCAATACACCTCCTGCCGGCAGAGCCACTGTTTTCAGCCTTTGGCGCAGGTCGAGCGCAATGGCATGGCTGGCGCGCGAGCGTTCGCCCTTGGGGGCCAGCAACACATTGAGGTCGCCCTGTTCTGGTCGGTTGCGCAGGTAATAGTGGCGCACAAGCCCGTTGAAGTTGAACGGAGTGGCGGTTCCGGCATAGGCGTCGATGGCCTCAACCTCTTTCAAGCCGGCGGCCACCCGCGCGGCCTCGGTCAGCACGCGCTGCGTCATCTCCAGCGACGTGCCTTCGGGCAGGTCTGCAATAACCTGGAGCTCCGATTTATTGTCGAACGGCAGCAGTTTGACCGTCACCACCTTGAAGCCGAACAGGCTCATTGAAATGAGCGTGGCCGCGCCGATGACCAGCAGAAACGCCCAGGCGGTCTTTTGGGTGGCGATGACCTTCGACGCCACACGGCGATAGAGGAGGCCGATAAAGCCTTCGTGGTCGTGTGAATGGCCGTCACTCAGCGTCTTGCGCGCAAAGCGGATCATCAGCCACGGCGCGAGGACCACAGCGACAAAGAACGAAAAGACCATGGCCGCTGAGGCATTGACCGGGATGGGGGCCATGTAGGGACCCATTAGGCCGGAGACAAACAGCATGGGCAGCAGTGCCGCCACCACGGTCAGGGTAGCGACAATGGTCGGGTTACCGACTTCGGCCACCGCTTCGATGGTAGCCTGTGCGCGGCTTCGCCCATCTTTCATACCCCAGTGCCGCGCGATGTTTTCGATCATCACAATCGCATCATCGACCAGAATGCCGATGGAGAAGATCAGGGCGAACAGGCTGACGCGGTTGATGGTGAAGCCCATCAGGTTTGAGGCGAACAGCGTCAAAAGGATGGTGGTCGGGATCACGACGGCGGTGACCGCAGCTTCTCGCCAACCGATGGCAAAGCCAATCAGCACCACGATCGAAGCGGTGGCGAGCCCTAGATGGAACAACAGCTCATTGGCCTTTTCATTGGCCGTTTCGCCGTAGTCGCGCGTAATCGACACCTCAACACCGGACGGGATCAACGAGCCTTTGAGCGCCTCGAGCCGTTTGTGAATGGCCTCAGAGACGATAACCGCATTGGCCCCCTGCCGCTTGGCGATAGCCAATGAGACGGCGGGCGCGGCCTCAATACCCTGAGCCGTCTGGCGATAGCGGGTCACACGCGCTTGATCTTCGCGCGGGGCCTGTACGAGGGTAGTGACGTCACGCACCAGCACCGGCTGGCCGCTGACCGAGGTCACGGTGATCTGACCCACATCGAAGACGCTGTTGAGCGAGCGCCCAGCCTTAAGGTCAAGCGTCTGGCCTTGGTCGCGCACCACGCCGGCTGGCAGGGTCTGGTTGGCCGCCGAAATCGCCTGGGTGAGCGCCGTCAAAGATACCCCGTGCACGCTCATGCGCGCCGGATCCGGCTCGACGCGAATTTCTTCCGGGCGGCCGCCGGTGATGAAGGTCAGGCCGACATTGTCCACCTTGGCCAGTTCGCTGCGCAGTTTGAGTGCCAGTCCGTAGAGCGCCACATCGTCGATGCGCGCTCCGGCGCTGGCGGTGGGCGACAGGGTAATGATCATCGACGGCACGTCATTGATGCCGCGCGTCGAAATGAGCGGTTCGGGAATGCCTTTCGGCATCTTGTCGGCATTGGCGCGCAGCTTTTCATGGATGCGTACCGCGGCGGAGTCGGGGTCGGTTCCTACCTTGAAACGCGCCGTAACCATCACGGCATCATCTTCGATAAAGCTATAGACATGATCGACGCCGTTGATGCTTTTAACGATCGTTTCCAGAGGTCTTGCGATTAGTTCCTTGGCGTCATTGACTTTAAGCCCGGCCGCCGCGACCTGAATATCGACCATGGGAACCGAAATCTGCGGCTCCTCTTCGCGCGGGATGGACATAACCGCCATCAGGCCGACAAACACGGCCACCAGCAGGGCCAGAGGCGTGAGGGGTGAGTTGAGCGTTGCCTGCGTCAGGCGGCCCGACAGTCCTAACTTGGCGTCGTTCATTTCACCGCTCCATAGGGGGCCAGTCTGTCTCCGTCTTTAAGACCGCTGAGGATTTCGACCTGTCCCGCCGACAGGGGCGCGGTCTGCACCGGGATTTCACTGAAGGTGCGGTCGGGCGCGACCAGGCGTACATAGTCGAGACCGTAGCGCGTGGCGACATAGCCAGCCGGCACTTGAATGCCCCGACGTTTACCGAGGCTGAGCGAGGTGATGACGCGCTCACCTACCAGCACCTGATCCAGTCCCGCCGGAGTGACATCGGCAATGACCTGCCCCTTATCGACCGCCGGATAGATCTGGCTGAGCGTGCCCGATGCCGTCAGGCCATTGGCCTCTAGCTCCACGATTTGTCCCACGCTGAGGGCGCGCGCCTGCGGTTCGGGCAGTTGCAGTCGCACGACGCGTGGCCCGGCGGTCACCGTTGCCACCGACTGTCCGGCCATAACCACGGCTCCGGCGGGGACATCGGCCTTCACCACCACGCCAGTGGCCGGGGCGCGAATGACGCCCTGTCCAGCCAGTTCCCCCGCCGCCGCGCGCTGTGCCTGCGCCGCCTTCCAGGCGGATTCCGCCTGCTCCAGCCGGGCCTTTGCATAGATGCCCTTGTCATAGAGCGTCTTGATGCGTTTGTAGTCGGCCTCCGCCTGAAGCGCGGTCGCCGTATAGGCGCTGGCTTCGAAATTCAGCCTCTGGTCCTTGACCACGCCGATGACCTGTCCCTTGCTGACGGTGTCGCCCTCGCGCACATTCAGGGTCATTAGAACTCCGGGAATCCGCGCTACGGCCTCGCCTATATCGCGCGTGGTCAGCGTAGCCGACAGGCGCTTGATATCGTCGATGTCGGCCGTCGTGACGGTCAGCAGGTCGCCGGCGGCCGTTTGCGGTGCGGGGCGCTCGACCGGCTTTTTATCGTGCCCGTCGGAACAGGCGCTCAGGCTGGCAAAGGCGAGCACGGTTAGTGCCGAAGCGGCGAACAGGCGAAGGAGGTGGCGGGGCATGGCCATAGCCTTTCTCAGCGAACCGTGGGCAGGCCCGCGGCCTTCCATGCATTGAGGCCACCCTGAAGGTGATGATCAACCTGAGCGCCAAAGCTGCGGCAGGCCTTGACGCCCTGCGCCGAACGTCCGCCGGCCAGGCACTGCATGACCACGGTTCGTTCACCGGCTCCGGCGGTGACGGTCGCAAGCGCCTCAGACGACAGGCTCGACAGGGGCAGGTTGATGGCGCCCTTGATGTGCTCAGCGCTGAACTCCGAAGGTTCGCGCACATCAATCAGTAAGAGGGTTTTCGTCTGAAGCCCTCGGTGCACCTCTGCCGGGGTCAGATTGGTGATGGAGGGTAGTGGTTGGAACAGTCCGAACATGGGGGCCTCAAAAAAGGACTTGAAGTTTCTATATTGCGTATTTAAGATAATATGCAATTAAAAGCAAGTCCACTGTTTTTAATGCGCCTCCGCCGGAGCAGGCGGTCGTGAAACCGGGTGGACGCCAGGGAGGTCAGTCATGGCCAATGCAGGACAAAAGCCGCGTATCGTGGTTCTTGGCGCGGGATTAGGCGGTACGATTGCTGCCTTTGAGATCAAGGAAGCCGTCGGCAATAAGGCCGATGTCACCGTCGTCAATAAGGGTGACACTTTCCATTTTGTGCCGTCAAACCCATGGGTCGCCGTCAAATGGCGCACCCGTGAAGCTATTGAAGTCAATCTGACCAAGATCTTTCAGCGCAAAGGAATCGAGTTCTTTACCTGCGGGGCGAAGGCCATCCATCCCAAAGACAACAAGATCACCCTCTCGACGGATATGGAGTTGATCTACGACTATCTGGTCATTGCGACAGGACCTGAACTGGCCTTTGACGAAATCGAAGGCTTTGGTCCGGAGCATTTCACCCAATCGGTTTGCCATGTCGATCATGCTTTAGCGGCGTCAGATGTGTTTGAGGCCTTTGCCAAGGACCCGAAGCCCATCGTGGTGGGAGCGGTGCAGGGAGCCTCGTGCTTTGGTCCGGCCTATGAATTTGCCCTCATCCTCGATACGGAACTGCGCAAACGCAAGGTGCGCGACAAGGTGCCAATGACCTTTGTAACCTCCGAGCCTTATGTCGGGCATCTGGGGCTGGATGGCGTGGGGGACACCAAGGGGTTGCTGGAAAGTGAACTGCGTCAGCGCCACATCAAATGGATCACCAATGCCCGGGTCGAAAAGGTCGAGGCCGGTCTGATGTACGTCGAAGAAGTCAATGAAGACGGCTCGACAAAGGGGCATCATCAGTTGCCGTTCGGTTTTTCGATGATGTTGCCGGCCTTCCGGGGCGTTGAGGCCGTGCGTGGGCACGAAGGCCTGACCAACCCGCGCGGGTTTATTCTCGTGGACAAGCATCAGCGCAATCCAACCTATCCCAATATCTTCGCACTAGGCGTCTGCGTCGCTATCGCGCCGACGGGTAAGACCCCGGTGCCTGTGGGCGTGCCCAAGACCGGCTTCATGATCGAGTCCATGGTCACGGCCATCGCGCACAATTTCAAACTGATACTGGCGGGCAAGGCACCGACGCACGAAGCGACGTGGAACGCCATCTGTCTGGCCGATTTTGGTGATGGGGGCGTGGCCTTCTTCGCTCAGCCGCAGATTCCACCGCGCAACATTAACTGGTCGGCATCCGGCAAATGGGTGCACCTCGCCAAAGTCGGATTCGAAAAATACTTCATCGGCAAGGTGAAGTCCGGCCAGTCTGAACCCTTCTATGAAAAGCTCGCGCTCGATTTGATCGGCGCCCATAAGATCAAACCTTAAGGAGAAATCATATGTCTCTGGATCGTCTCGTTCTGGCCTTTGCCGGAACCGTCGTGCTCGCGTCTGTCGCGCTGGCGCATTTCGTTCACCCGAATTGGGTGTGGCTGACCGTCTTTGCCGGGGCCAATATGATACAGGCCAGTTTCACGGGCTTCTGTCCGGCGGCGATGGTGTTCAAGGCGCTGGGCGCCAAGCCGGGGGTGTGCTTCAAATGAGCAAGTCCTATCCCGAAATCACCGCGCGTCTGTCGGCCAATATCAAGACTTTGCGCAAAGACATTCCGGAAACCATGGCCGGGTTTTCGGCGTTGGCCAAGGCGGCCACGGCTGACGGCGCACTGGACAAGAAGATGAAGGAATTCATTGCTCTGGCCATTGGCGTCGCCACGCGCTGTGACGGCTGCATAGGCTATCATACCGAAGCCCTGGTGCGGCTGGGGGCGACGAAACAGGAGGTCGAAGAGGTGCTTGGCATGGCCATCTACATGGGTGGCGGGCCTTCGCTGATGTATGCGGCTGACGCCCTCATGGCGTTTGAGCAGTATTCGGGACAAGTCGGCGGATAGGCCAAAGCCCTCGGAGCGCTGGGCTGTTGTCGATAAGCGCAGGCAAACCGCAGACACGAACTGTCGTCACGCCCTAATCCTGAAAGCGATAGCCAATGCCTGGTTCGGTCAGGATAAAGCGGGGCTTTAGAGGATCATCTTTCAGCTTTTCGCGCAGGTGCTGGGTGTGAATGCGCAAATAATGGGTCTGATCCGAGGTGTGGCGGTTCCACACTGCCTTGAGAAGCTGCGCGTGGGTGAGGACCTTGCCCGGGTGGGCAATAAAGACCGAGAGCAGCCTGTATTCGATGGGCGTCAGGTGGACGCTTTCCCCCTCAAGCCATACGCGCCGGGCGGCGGTGTCCACCTTAAGCCCGTTACGCTCAAAGATCTGCGGCACATCGCTCTGCTTTTGGGCGTGGCGCAGCGCCACCTTGATACGGGCCAGCAATTCCCCGGGGGCAAACGGCTTGGTCAGGTAATCGTCGGCACCGTTTTCAAGGGCCCTGATCTTGTCCGCCTCCTGCTCTCGCGCCGACAACACGATGATGGGGATTTGCGACCATTCGCGCAGGGACAAGATGACGTCCTGCCCGTCCTGATCCGGCAGGCCGAGGTCAAGAATGAGCAGATCGGGACCATTGAGCGTCAGCGCTTTAAGGCCATCTTTCGCATTGCCGGCTTCAAGGACGTCATGACCCTGCGCGGACAAGATGGCGCGCAGATGTCGGCGGATGTCACCTTCGTCTTCAATGATCAGAACCTTGGTCATACCGGGTGTGTATAGGCTGGCAGGGTAAAGATAAAGCTGGCACCGCCAGTGGGGTTGGTCTTGGCATAGATCAGGCCGCCGTGCGCTTCGATTATGCCTTTACAGATCGCCAAACCCAGACCGTTGCTTTGACCTGAGCGATCTGTGCTTAACCGATCAGAAGATAGCCCGCCCGCCCGATGAAACTTTTCGAAAATCTGGGCTTCTTCACCGGCGGGCAGACCTGGCCCATTGTCACTGACCCTGACGCGCACACGATCCGCGTCGCCCTCAAAACTGAGGGTGATGATGCCGTCATCCGACGTATGGGCGATAGCGTTTTCCAGCAGGTTGATCAGCACCTGTTCGATTAGTGCCCCGTCGATATTGACCATGGGTATCTGGCCGGCCGTGAGCGTGCGAAGCTGACGGTCTCCCTTTTGCGGATCAATGCGCTGCAAGGCCGCCCCGGCGATTTCCTGAATGAGGTAGGGCCCAAAATTGAGCTTGAGCTGGCCCGATGTGATGGCTGCCATCCGCAGCAGGTTGGCCACAAATTTTTGCAGGCCGGTCAGATGCCCCCACAGGGAGGTCAGCTCATCAACCGCTTCACGCGGCAGCTTTTTGCGCATCTTCAGCAGTGACGCGACCGCGCCATTCATCACGGTCAACGGCGTTTTAAGATCGTGCGAGACGGAGGCTAAAAGGACGTTGCGCAGCTTTTCATTCTCGGTTTCGACACGGGCGCTTTCGGCTTCCAGACTTTGGCGGGCGCGCTGCAAAGCGCTGGCGATCAGGCTGGCGACGGTTTCAAAAACCAGCCACTCGGCTCCGGTGAACTGACGGTCGCGGTCGCGCGGCGTCAGCCCCAAGACACCCGGTTCGCTGGGCAGAGGCACGTAAAGGGCGCGGGCGGACGGAAGGGTGTCGGTATGCCGTCCGGCGATCTGACGGTTCTGGGCCACCCACTGCATCGCCCCCAACTCGCGGGGGTCGATTTCAGGGACGCCGGTGATCTGAGCGCCGTTGTTCCACAAGGCGACCTCGACATCAAAGGCTGCCGTCAGACCTCGCTGGACCGCGTCGCCTATATCTTCGAGGCCTCGCGCTGCCGAAAGGGCGCGGGAGAGATCATAAAGTAAGCGGCTTTCGGCCTCGCCCCGCCGCGCCAGCCGGACATGCAGCGACAGGCGGGCCGTCAGTGAGCCTACGATTAATGATGTTGCCAGCATGACCGCGAAGGTCAGAACATAGCTGATGTTATCAAAGGTGAAGCTGTAATAGGGCTTGATAAAGAACCAGTTGAAGGCCGCGACCGACAGGACCGACGCCAGAACTGATGGCCCGATGCCGTAGCGCGCCGCCACGATGACCACGCCGGTCAGGTACAGCATCACCAGACTGTCCGGGTCAATCATCTCACGGAAGGGTAGGCCCAAAAGGGTCGAGACCCCGACGGCCACACCCGCCATCAGGTAGGTGCGGGGGGGCGTGGCCAAAAGAGTGTGCCCGATAGGGTCGCGGGACCCCACCTCGATCTGATCCGCCGTCAGCGTGGTAATCTCCAGTCCAGCTCCTTGTGCCATCAGTTTCTGCGACAGGGAGGGCAGGCCAAAGCGCCACCATACGGGCCGGCTGTGGCCCAGCACCAGACGCGTAAAGCCATTATGGCGCGCGTAGCCAAGGATGGTCGCTGCGGCACCGCCGGCGATCAGACGCACGACGCGCCCGCCCAGCTTTTCGGCTAACCGCAGATGGTGCTCGACCCTCAGGCGGGCCTTGTCAGACAGGGTTTCGTGCCGGTCCGTTTGCAGGTAGAGGGCAGACCACGGTGCGCGTGAGCGGTCGGCCATGCGCTTGGTATGACGGATCAGGCGCTCCGACAGGGCATCCGGCCCCACCAGCACCAGAATCTTGTCGCCCGTGGCCGCTTCGGATTGCCCCATGGCGGCGCTGAAGGCATCATTATCCGCGTCCACCCGCTCGGCGGCCCGACGCAGCGCCAGTTCCCGCAGACGGCCGAGATTGCCTTTTTTGAAGAAGTTGTCGGCGGCCCGCTGCGGCGCGCCTTCGGCGACATAGACCTTGCCCTCCGAAAGGCGCTGCAACAGGTCTTCGGGCGGAATGTCGATCAGCGCGATTTCATCGGCTTCGTCAAACGCCACATCTGGCACCGTCTCCTTGACCCAGACGCCGGTCAGGCGCGCCACCACGTCATTGAGGCTTTCGAGATGCTGGACATTGAGCGTGGTGAAAACGTCGATGCCGTTTTCCAGCAACTCCTCAATGTCCTGCCAGCGCTTGGGGTGGCGTGAGCCGGGCGCATTGGTGTGGGCGTACTCATCGACTAGGATCAGATCGGGTTTCAGTTGCAGGGCCGCGTCGAGATCGAACTCCCGCACGCTGACACCCCGATGGTCGATCGTTTTTTGCGGTAGGACGGGCAGGCCGTCGAACAGGGCCAGGGTTTCGGGGCGATTGTGGTGTTCCGCCACGCCGATAATGACGTTTCGGCCCTCGGCGAGCAGCCGTCGCGCTTCGCTGAGCATGGCGAACGTCTTGCCCACCCCGGCGGAGGCACCGAAGAAAATCTTCAGCCTCCCACGCGACAAGCCGCCCGTGTCATGGCTGAAGAGGGCGAGCAGTTTGTCAGGGTCGGGTCGGGTTTCTGCCTTCACTTCAGCCTTCCGTCGAGTCGCAGATTCACCTCTAGCACATTGACGCGGGCTTCGCCGAGGACTCCGAAATCGGGCGTTTGTGTCGCCGCGGCGATGGCGTCACTCACCCGCTGTTCCGGGATGTGGCGGGCGGCGGCGATACGCGGCACCTGAACCGCCGCCGCAGCCGGGCTAATGTGGGGATCGAGGCCGGAGCCCGACGCCGTGAGCAGATCGACGGGCACCGGGCCGGGCAGGTTCAGCGCGTGGCGGCGGGCCTTAGCCGCTTCGATCAGGGCCGGATTATTCACGCCATAGTTGGAGCCTGAGGAGGCGGCGGCGTTGTAGGGAGCCGGCCCCGTGGCGGAGAGGCGACCCCACAGATACTGAGGCTGGGTGAAGTTTTGCCCGATCAGGCGCGAACCGATGACGGTCTGACCGTCGCGGATCAGCGAGCCCTGCGCCTTGTCGGGAAAAGCGGTCTGGACGATGGCCGTGGTCGCCAGTGGATACACGCCGCCAAACAGGACGGTAAAGACGGCCAGAGAGACGAGGGCGGGTTGGATGTGTTTGATCAGTGTCACGAGTGTTGTCCGTTGTGTGGGGTTAACCCCTCCGACCCCTGCGGGCCACCTCCCCCTGAAATCAGGGGGAGAGCTTTGTGTTTCTACCCTGATGTCAGGAGAGGGGGCAGACGATCCGAATGTTGGGAGGTCGGGTTAAACCAGACCGACGACGCTCAGTCCCATATCGATCAGCTTGATGCCGATAAACGGGGCCACAATCCCGCCCAGTCCGTAGATCAGCGCGTGGCGGGTCAGCATGTGCGATGCGGACTCGGCCCGGTACTTCACCCCCTTCAGCGCCAGCGGGATCAGGGCAATGATGATCAGCGCATTGAAGATGACCGCCGACAGGATGGCGCTTTGCGGTGACGACAGGCCCATGACATTCAGCACCCCCAGTGCCGGATAGGTCGTCGCAAAGGCCGCCGGAATGATGGCAAAATATTTTGCCAGGTCGTTCGAGATGCTGAACGTCGTCAGCGCCCCGCGCGTCATCAGCAGTTGCTTGCCGATCTCTACAATCTCGATCAGCTTGGTCGGGTCAGAGTCGAGATCGACCATGTTCCCGGCCTCCTTGGCGGCCTGCGTGCCAGAGTTCATGGCCACAGCCACGTCCGATTGCGCCAGTGCCGGAGCGTCATTGGTGCCGTCGCCGACCATGGCGACCATCTCGCCGCCTTCCTGCATCTTTCGGATATATCTGAGCTTCGTCTCCGGCGTAGCTTCGGCCACAAAGTCATCGACACCGGCCTCTGAGGCAATCGCCGCCGCCGTCAGCGGGTTGTCCCCGGTAATCATCACGCTCTTGATGCCCATCTTGCGCAGTTCGGCCAGGCGCACCTTGATGTCCGGTTTCACGATGTCCTTAAGATAAACCACGCCCAGAACCTTCGGCCCTTCGGCCACCATCAGAGGTGTGCCACCCTTTTTGGCAATGTCCTCGACGACAGTGGTGATCTCGGCCGGGACCAGCCCGCCCTTCAGGTTGATCAGGCCCGCAATGGCATCGCCCGCCCCTTTCAGAATATGGCGCTCGTTGATGATAATGCCCGACACGCGCTGTTCGGCCGAAAACGGGATGAACTCGGCCTTGAGGTCGGCGGCTGAGCGTTCCGGCAAGCCGTATTGCCCGCGCGCCAGGGCAACGATCGAGCGGCCTTCAGGCGTCTCGTCGGCCAGCGACGACAGTTCGGCGGCTTCGGCGAGTTGCTGGAGGCTGACATTCGGGGCGGGCAAGAACTCAACCGCCTGGCGGTTGCCGAAGGTGATGGTGCCGGTCTTGTCCAGCAGCAGCACATTGACATCGCCCGCGGCTTCAACGGCCCGGCCTGAGGTGGCGATAACATTGGCCCGGATCAGGCGCTGCATACCCGAAATACCTATAGCCGACAAAAGCCCGCCTATGGTCGTCGGTATCAGGCAGACGAGCAGGGCGATGAGGACGGCGATGGAGATGACCGTGCCCGATCCGGCTTTTTCCACGCTGAACAGCGAGAACGGCAAAAGCGTCGCGCAGGCCATCAGGAAGACCAGAGTCAGGGCCGCCAGCAGGATGGACAAGGCGATTTCATTGGGGGTCTTTTGCCGTTTGGCGGACTCCACCAGCCCGATCATCTTGTCGAGAAAGCTCTCGCCCGGATCAGCGGTGACACGCACGAGGACCCAGTCGCTGAGGACGCGCGTGCCTCCGGTCACCGCGTCGCGGTCGCCGCCGGATTCACGGATGACCGGGGCGGACTCGCCGGTGATGGCGCTTTCATCGACGCTGGCAATGCCTTCGATGACCTGCCCGTCGGCGGGGACGATGTCCCCGGCCTCGACGCGGACCGTATCCCCCTTGCGCAGGGTGCTGGCGGCGACCGTGGTCAGCTTGCCCAACTTGTCGAGCTTGCGGGCTTCGACATCGCGGCGCGCCATCTTCAGACTGTCGGCCTGCGCCTTGCCACGTCCTTCGGCGAGGGACTCAGCGAAGTTGGCGAACAGAACCGTGAACCACAGCCAGAAGGCGATCAGGCCGACGAACCAGACAGGCTGACCGCCACCGATGACCGTGCCGGGAACGACCAGCATGACGCCTAGGATGAGGGTGGTGATAATAGACCCGACCCAGACAAGGAACATCACCGGGTTGCGCGCCTGATAGCGCGGATCGAGCCGCTGGATGGCCTGAAGCACGGCCAGCCTGAAGTCGGTTTTGTGGGTTTGCAGAGTTGCGGACATGGGATTAGCCCTTGATCAGGTTCAGGTGTTCGATGACCGGGCCGAGCGCCAGCGCCGGGGCATAGGTCAGGACGCCGACGATGATGATGACTCCCATCAGGAAGACCACGAACAGCGGCGTATGGGTCGCAAGGGTTCCGGCAGAGGTGGGAACGGTACGCTTGGCGGCGAGTGACCCTGCAATGGCCAGTACCGGCAGAAGCACGAAGAAGCGGCCAAACAACATGCACAGGCCAAGCAGTGAGTTATAAAAAGGGCTGTTGGCGCTCAGACCGGCAAACGCGGATCCGTTGTTATTGGCCGCTGAGGTGAAGGCGTAAAGCACCTCCGAGAAGCCCTGCGCCCCCGGGTTGTAGATACCGGCCTGCCCCCATGGCGTGAGCACCGCCACCGCCGTGCAGATCAGAACGAGGGCACAGGGCAGGAGCACTGCTATAGACGCCATCTTGATTTCAAACGCGCCGATCTTCTTGCCGAGATACTCCGGCGTGCGCCCGACCATCAGGCCCGCGATGAAGACCGTCAGTATGACAAAGACCAGCATACCGTAAAGCCCGGAGCCGGCGCCGCCATAAATGACCTCACCGAACTGCATCAGGATCATCGGGATCAGCCCGCCCAAAGGCGTGAAGCTGTCATGCATGGCATTGACTGAGCCGTTCGAGGCGGCTGTGGTCGCCGTCGCCCATATGGCCGAATTGGCGATGCCGAAGCGCGTGTCTTTACCTTCCATATTGCCACCGGCTTGGGCCCCGGCTGCCACTAGATGCGGATTGCCAGCCTGTTCCAACCCGATGCAGGTGGCGGTCAGTGGCACAAAAATGAGGGTCATGGCCACGAAGATCGCGATGCCCTGTCTGCGGTCGCCGATCATTTTGCCAAAGGTGAAGCACAAGGCCGCCGGGATGAGCAGGATCGACAGCATCTCAATCAGGTTCGACAGGGGCGTCGGGTTTTCAAACGGGTGCGCGGAATTGGTGTTGAAAAAGCCGCCCCCGTTGGTGCCCAGCATCTTGATGGCTTCCTGTGACGCAACGGGA
This sequence comes from Asticcacaulis excentricus CB 48, assembly GCF_000175215.2. Lineage (NCBI taxonomy): Bacteria > Pseudomonadati > Pseudomonadota > Alphaproteobacteria > Caulobacterales > Caulobacteraceae > Asticcacaulis > Asticcacaulis excentricus. The sequence goes on from NC_014816.1 coordinate 702,478, forward strand.
CCCATCGCAATGGTTTGGCTTGCGCCTTCGAGTGTGTGGGCGGTGACATAGCTGGCGAAGGTCTGGATGACGCCCTGACTGCTGAGCGCGATAGCCACGATCAGTGCCAGAGGCAGAAGGATGTAGAGCTGGATGCGGACCAAATCGACCCAGAAGTTACCGAGCTTGTCCGTCGTCTGACCCGTCAGGCCCCGAATGACCGCGGCCAGAACGGCGATGCCGACAGCGGCTGACACGAAGTTTTGAACGGTCAGGCCGACCATCTGGCTGAAATAGCTCAAGGTCGTTTCGCCGGCATAGGACTGCCAGTTGGTATTGGTGACGAAGCTGACCGCTGTATTGAACGCCAGGTCCGGCGTGAGATTGGGCAGGTGCTGCGGGTTAAACGGCAGAACACCTTGCGTGAGCAACAGCCCGAACAGCAGGGCAAACCCGCCGAACGAAAACAGGATGACTGCGGTGGCGTAATCGGTCCACCTCATGTCCTGATCCGGCCGGACATCGCCCATCGAATAGATGAGGCCTTCAACGGGTGTGAAAACCGGACTGAGCCAAGTGCGCTGGCCCGACAAGACGCGCGCCACATAGTCGCCAAGCGGCACGGCCAGCGCCGTGAGCGCAGCCATGAATAACACAAGCTGAAGCCAGCCTGCGGAGGGAATACCGAGGAACATATTAGTCTTCCGGATTTAAGGGAAAAGTTCGGGCTTGATCAGGGCGATGATCAGATAGCCCGCCAGAGCCACGACTACGATGGCCGAAGCGATGTAAAGCGCGGTCATTGGCCGCCCTCACGCAGACGGTCAGCAAAGCGGGCAAAGGCCAGACACAGGGCAAAAAAGCCCATGCCGGCAACAAGATAGACGATGGCCATGACGCCCTCCGTTATCAATAGGATCAACGGATAAGGCTTACGCCTCAGCGCATATAGCGGGTGTATAGATGCAAACAGTCCGCATATAGATTTTGTATAGGCCTGAGAACGGCTGATTTGGCATTGACGGCTATGGCTTTATCGTCTGGCGCATTCTCAAAAGAAAAATTTTCGAGTATCGGAGAGACAAGTGGCCCATTTTTTTTGAAAATGCCCCGATTGAGCCAATGGATATAGCGCCAAAATTCTCCGTTGCCCAATGATGGATTGGGTAGCATCCTGAGTTCAAATATTTATCAGGATTCGTGTGCAATTTGAGTTTAATGAGAAATAGCAAGTCCCTGATATCAGAGCGTATTTGAGCGCACATATGGCTCTGCGGAGGTGAATAATTTGGTATTATAATGCCATATTGCGCGATGGCTGTGCGGCAACGCCAGTCCGTCCAATCGTTATCGAGGTAAACAGGCCTTGCCGGCGCCGTGCCTGATCTAAGGCGGTGTAAGTGGACTTGGCGCTTGCCCTGCCTATAGACGTCTTCGGTAGCCTTAGTTGCGAATGGCGTTGGCATTGATGCGTGAGCAAGCGGAGCCCACCAGTTCCCAAATCGTCTGGACGATCTCCCGGAAAGGCGGGCCATCAAACGCAATGGAACGTGCATAGGCATCCCATTGGCGAAGCTTATCGGGAGATGTGTACATTGCGTCTGAAAGGCCAGGAGGCGTCTCAGTTGGTACGGCTGTGCCGCGGCGGCTGAACGTAGCTTCAATTGCTGCGTCCAGTGCATTCTGATCGATGCTCAGGCTCTGCGGAATGGCCCAAAGATCGTAATAGTCCTTCATTCGGCCGTTGATTAGGCCGAGGTTGACCATGGCCTGGAATTTTTCGGCGATAACCGTTGTGGGAGGATAAGCTCTGACGTTTGATACTTCGTTATCCAGCAGGTTGGGGAAGTCGATATCCATGGGCGCTGGCGTAACCGCATCTCCAAAACCAATGTCGATAGTGATCGAAATGCGTGTCCTCTCAAGGAACGCTAAGGTCTTAAGGCGGGTGCCACCGTATTTAATATCCTCGCGGATCGCCTCGGCGATTAAGTTCGCAGAGTCAAATATCAGGCCGTCGTCAACTTCAATCGACAATATCTCAGAGAATGTTCCCTTTAAGAGGTCTTGATTATCCTCGCCCTGGCCAAGCAGATCCACGTCTCTGGTGACGCGCATAGCGTCATCCACCCAAAGAGTTACAAGCAGGCCGCCCTTCAGGATGAATCGGTTCCGATATCTTGAGATCGAAAGGCGATAAAGAAGTCGCTCCAGGCCGTATCTGACCAGCATCACGTCGAATGGCTGCCCCTGGGCTTTTGCGAGCCTTAGGAGCTTGTCTTTTACTGAGGCCGCCCTGTTCGCTTTGAGCTTATCCATTGGATGTCAGTGCTTCCAGATAGGGCGCTATCGTCTTGCTCGTGCCACCATGCCTGGCAGCCTCGTAAATTTCCGATGGGGTTGCCTTACGTTGGCTCAGGGCAGATTTCAGACTTTCTATCGCGACGGAGCGATCAACCAGACGGGGGTTGCGAAATACGTCAGCCAGTGTTCTGGCAACGGAGTAGATTGGAACTTCAACACCTGAAATAAGATGGTATTCTATGCCATCTCTGATTGAGGCGGCTTTAAAGCGGACCAGGCGCATCGGGGGGTAACTTACGGTCGGTGCCCATGTGTCCTTAGCAATGGCGACCCATATTCTGCGTGGCATCTGGTCTGTAAGGCCATGGTACGCCAGTGCGGATGTCATACAGATAATGCCATTGGGAATTTGCTTGGAAATTTCGGCAAGGGGCTGGTTGGTATCTATATCGCTGTCCAGACTTTGGTACAGGCCGCGCGAAACCCGCCTTATCAGACCACTTGCCTCCGCGCGTGAGATAGTTGCAGCCGTGATGCCTTGGGCCCTTAGCTCGTGAGCGCGCACAAGCGGACGGGCCTTGACGATAGCATTCAGGCGTTGCTGCTGTGTAAGGGCAGGGGGCTCCACGATACAAAACCTACCACTAATCCTCATTTGGGTGGAGGTTTTGTATCATGTGATAAGTTAAGCGTCCACTAAAACTAAGGTCCCTTGGCGAGAGGGGGCTATCCTTGGGAGGGTAGGGTGAGTGTTGATTTCCGCCGAGAATTAACATCTCTACCTCCTTCATATCTGCGAGATGAAGGTCTATAAGGCCGCGAAATGTGTTGATGCCGATGATGTTCTTCGGTGTTGGTGTTTTGCCGGCGTCGATCTCGCATTCTACTCGCCTTGCCCATGCCTCTGCATCCTGACGCAGAAGGAAGGTTTCGCTCAACTCATGGTCCTTCTTTCGGACCTGAGCCAGCCAGCGGCCTGAATTCTGCTTTGTGTGGTAGCCATTTGCAGTTACGAATGAGTGCAAAATGCGTGCAGTGAGAGAACTTAAGTGGTATTAATTAGCCGTTTTAAAGCGATTTTCCGAGTGTAATCGCTCTCCTTTTGATCTTTGATAACGTTAAGAAAATGATTGAAAATCAAGCACATATTTTTAGCGTTGCACCCATGATGGACTGGACGGACCGTCATTGTCGGGCCTTTCACCGGACTCTGACGAAGGGGGCGCTGCTCTATACCGAGATGGTCACTTCGCGGGCGATCATCAATGGCGACCGTCAGAAGTTGCTGGGCTTTTCGGAGGTCGAGCATCCGGTGGCGCTGCAACTGGGGGGCTCAGAACCGGACGAACTGGCGGCCTGCGCCAAGATCGCCGAAGACTGGGGCTATGACGAGGTCAATCTCAACTGTGGCTGTCCGTCCGATCGCGTGCAGTCGGGATCGTTTGGGGCCTGTCTGATGCGTGAGCCGCAGCTTGTCGCCGACTGCATGCAAGCCATGGGCGAGGCGACGCGTCTGCCCGTCACCGTCAAATGCCGCATCGGCGTCGATGATCAGGACGAAGAAACGGCCCTGTTTGCGCTGGTTGAGGCCTGCCGGCAGGCGGGGGTGCGCACCTTTATTGTCCATGCGCGCAAGGCCTGGCTTAAGGGCCTCTCGCCCAAGGAGAACCGCGACATCCCGCCGCTCAATTACGAACTGGTCTATGCCTTAAAGCGCGCACATCCGGATTTGACGATCTCAATCAATGGCGGAATTGGTACGCTGCAGGAAGCCGAAACCCATCTGAAACACGTCGATGGCGTCATGCTGGGGCGCGCCGCCTATCATGAGCCCGCCTTGCTGGGGCAGGTGGACAGGCGCATATTTAGCGGGGAGGCCGATGTCGGGCCGTTCGAGGCGCTGGAGGCTTATAGCCCCTACGTGCAGGCGCAACTTGCGGCCGGCGTGCATCTGCCGGCCATAACACGGCATATGCTGGGGCTGATGCACGGCCTGCCTGGTGCGCGGGCCTTCCGCCGCATCCTGACCGTGGGGTCGATTCAACCAGGCGCGGGTATAGAGGTGCTGGATCAAGCCATTGAAGCGGTGCGCGACGCTATGGCTGCGTCGCAGGCGCGGCGTGAGGCCTATGAGGCCAGCCTTACGGACGCAGGATAAGGCCGCCTTGCGTGGCCTCAAAGCGGCTGAGGCGGCCGAGATAGCTCATCCCCAATAGAGAAGTGGACAGCCCTTCGCGGATGACCAGGGCCTCGACATCGTCCATCTGGCTCTGGCCGATCTGCACGCGATCAATGACGACACGGGCGGCCTGCGTCTTGCCGCTGGCGGTGGTGACATCCTGATCATAGGTGAGGGCGTTCAGGTTGATGCCCAGACGGCGGGCATCCTGCGGCGTCAGGGCGACCACAGAGGCCCCTGTATCAACGAGAAATTTCACCGTGGTGCTATTTACCCTTGCCTCAGCCCAGTAGTGGCCGTCAGCCGCCTTGGGGATGGCCGTAACGCCGCCGATGGTGCTTGGGGCAGAGACACTGTGCGTCTGGGACGTCTGCACCACAGTCGCGGTTTCATCACCGCGTGACGCAAAGCCTTCGTGCCGTACCACCAGCAGGCCTGTGGCAACGGCGCTGGTGATAGCGCATCCCAGAATAAACGCAGATCTCAGCATAACGAAACCACCACCACCGCTTTCGGGCTGCCCGGGCCGGGCCACCGGTTTTTTTCCGGTTGGTCACAGTCTATGCGGATAAGGTTTTTTTATCGTGAATCGGAGAAATGTGGCGTGTTCGGACGAAATGATCAAAGAAGTTGGAATCTATAAATTAGAAATAACATATAAAAACAATTAATTATATAATTTGCAATTCAAAAAATACTCCGGTTACGGAATGTTTGTTGCCTGTTTTTTGGCTTTGTGGCACAGTGATGCCCGACGCGGCGACGGCTGAGAGAGGTGAGAGTCCCCTGAGAGTTTGCGACGCGTCTTCTTGTTCATCTTGTCATGAAAAAGGAGGCGCATTGTGATGAATGACAATGAAAAGAAACAACACGCTATGACTTCGTTCGCCCTGTTTGGCGGGGTTTTTCTGGGGCAAAAGCCAAAATCCGGGCCGGTCCAAAGCCGCCCGCAGGATTTCAGGCCCTTTGGCCGCAAGTAGTACCGGCGTGACGCAAACCCAAAACGCAAAACGCAAAACCCTCCGCGATCACTCGCGGAGGGTTTTTTCAGAAGTCGAGAGACGACTTAGTTCGAGGCGAGCTTCACGCCAGCCTTGGCTTCCGCAGCGGCCATGTTCGGCGACGCCTTGGTGATCTTGACCGACGGGTTCGAACCGCCAGCGCCAAAGCGCGCGGTGCCTTCTACCCAGTACAGGCCGTCAGCGCCCAGGAAGTTGTACTTGAATTCGATGGAGTAGGTGCCGGCGCGCACGTCGCAGGCGTTGACGTTGACCATCTGCTTGCCGGTGACGGGAACGACCTTCGACACAGCGGCCTTGGCCAGACCGGCGAGGGAGGAGCCGGCTTCGGCCTGCTGGGCGTCATCGCACTCGGTTGCTTGGGCGGCGCCCGTCATACCCAGAACGGCGACGGCGGCAATCATAAGGCTTTTCTTGATCATCTCTTTGTAGCTCCTTGAGTTTCTTCAGGATGACTACACTCTATCTGATAATGAATAATCTTAAGTTAAACAGCGTATTAGGAAATTTTTACAGAGATTAACTCCGTTATTTCAAACACTTGAAATACAAGGGGGTAAAACTTAACGACGTCCGGGGACGAGAAAAAATAAGTAGAAAAAAATGGAAAAGGCCGCCGGACAGGTCGTGTCCGGCGGCAGTTATGTCTTAGTTCGAGGCGAGTTTGATGCCCGCCTTGGCCTCAGCGGCAGCCAGGTTGGGGCTCAGGCGCTTCAGTTTCAGGTCGGTCACGGCTGCGCCATTGAACTTGGCCAAGCCTTCAACCCAGTACAGGCCACCCGCGCCGAGGAAGTTATACTTGAATTCGGCGGTAGCGGACTTGCCGGCGGCGTCGCAGGTGTTGATGCTCACCATCTGCTTGCCTTCGACGGCGACCGCCTTGGACACGGCGGCCGCGGTGGCAGCCGCTATCGCCTTACCGGCGGCGGCTTCCTGGGCTTCGTCACACTCGGCAAAGGCCGGAGCGGCAAGGGCGGTCAGGGCAAGGGCGGAAATGATAACGGCTTTCACGGCGTAAAACTCTTTCTGAATCGGTACTGGGCATTCGGCCCACGGGGAGGAGGACGGGATGCGTTGTTTAGCGCGAGTTCAATATACCTATGAGTGTTTAATTGCCGGTGAATCTATTGTGCGACGCGATAAATATTTTCACCTCTAAAGTGAATTTCATAAAATCAGGCAAAAAAAAACCCTCCGGAGGGCCTCCGGAGGGGTGTCAGGCTGGATTGCGGCGTTGGATTTACGCGGCGGTCAACTCGGCCAGGAAGCGGCGGATATTCTCGCTCATGGCTTCCGTGCGTTGTGTCAGCTGACGCGCGGCACCCAGCATCTCGGTCGAAGCTTTTTCCGTATCCGCGGCCGAGGCCGACAGTTGCGATACGGAGGTGGAAGCGGTGGTGGTACCGTCCGAAGCTTCGTTGACGTTGCGGGCAATTTCGTTGGTCGCGTCGCCTTGCTGGTGCACCGAGTCGGCGATGGACGAAGCGATTTCGTTCATGTGCTTGATGGTGGCACCGATTCCGCGGATAGCCGAGACGCCGTTCTGGGCAGCCGTCTGGATGTCCTTGATGCGTTCGCGGATTTCGTCGGTGGCCTTGGCTGTTTGCTGAGCCAGCGACTTCACTTCCGAGGCGACAACCGCGAAGCCCTTACCGGCTTCACCAGCGCGCGCCGATTCGATGGTGGCGTTCAGCGCCAGCAGGTTGGTTTGCTGGGCGATGGCGTTGATGAGGTCAACCACTTCGCCGATCTGATCGGCAGCGCGGCTCAGTTCGACCATCGAGTCGTTGGTCTTGTCGGCTTCCGACACGGCTTCAGCCGCGATCTCCACCGAGCGGACGGCCTGATCACCGATCACGCCGATCGACGCTGAAAGTTCGGTGGTCGCCGAGGCGACGTTTTGCACGTTGTCTGCCGAGTTGCGGATCGAGGAGACCGCTGATTGCGAACGGCGCTCGTTTTCCTGCGCGATGGTTAGCAGCGTACGGCCGTTGGCGTCGAGGTCCGAGGCGGCGGCTGACAAGGCGTCCAGCATGTCCTGAGCCTCGTGGCGGAAGCGTTCGGCCAGTTCCGACATCTGACGGGCGCGTTCTTCGCGGGTCTTCATGGTGGCGGCTTCGATTTCGGCGAGACGCAGCTTTTCTTCGGCATTGGCCTTGAAGACATTGAGGCTGTCTACGACCGACTTCAGTTCATCGCCACGCGCCAGCGATTGAATGTCCACATTCAGGTTGCCGCGTGCCAGTTCTTCGGTGGTCTTGGCGATGCGGTTGATGCCGGTCACCGTAGCGCGCGAGAAGACGAACGCGATACCGCAGGACAGGGCAGCCATGATGGCGGCGAAGACGGTCAGCATGGAGATGCCAGCGGTCTGTGCCGTACGGGCGGCTTCGGCGTCTGCCTTAGCCTGGGCGACCTGACCGGCGATGATTTTGTCCGAGATTTGCGACATCTTGGCGTAGCCTTCGTCGAACTGCGACATCAGCGGCGCGACAGAGGGGAAATCGACGGTCATGACCGAGCCGGCGAATTCCACGGCTTCCTTATAGGTCTTGACCTCCTTGCCAAGGTCTTCGAGGTCTTTCTTCTTGGTGGCGTCGCTGGTGGCACCGGCCATTGCCTTAATGCTGGTTTCGATCTTACCAAGGTCCTGCACGACCAGGGCGACCTTCTGATCGGCATTGGTGCCAGCGCCCGACGCCTGATCGGTCATGGCGCGGAACAGCTGGCCATTGGCTTCCTTAATGGCCGACTTGATGTCGCCCATGGCCTGAACGGCCGGGAGGCTCTGGGTATTGATGTTTTCGATCGCCTTGCCTTGCGTGTTCATCACGGTTACGGCCCCGAAGGCCAGCGCGACGATCAGCGCAGTAGCGACGGCGGCCGGAGTCATGAACTTCAGCGTGAAGGACAGGTTGGAGATGCTCAGCTTGCCGCCGGCAGATTTCGACTTAGTCATTATGGCCCCTGACAATCTAGTGTCTGCTTTTCCGTTGCGGTGTTTTGAGGGCCGCACGGAGAAATGGTTTTTCTGGGGTCTCGGTGCGTGATCCAACTACAGGCACGACTCACCACGCTTCCGCAAATCCCGGATTGGCAGGTAGGGTGTCAGAACATAGTTGTTGAAACCCTAACATCCGTGATTTTTTTCGTCTTACAATAAAACGGCGGTAACCTTAATGAAAACAGCGCCTAAGGTTGAACCTCGGCGCTGTGATGTCGTTTTTTCGTTCAGAAAATCGCCCGGTTAAGGCTTCGCCGGCGCTGCCGTTTTCACGGCCTGGGTGAGCGTCTGAGCGTCCTCGCCCTTAACTTGTGACGACAGCGCGACGGCCTTTACAGCGCTATCCTTGCTGGCGTCCCGCAGATGGGTGAGGGCGTCAGAGGCCTTGGTCTCCACCGGGGCCGCGGGTAGGGCAGAGGGTTCCGTCGTCTCGTTCACCTGCTCCAGAGTTGGCGCCGCCGAAGGGCGGACCTGATCCGCCGCGGCCAGCATCTGCGCGCCACGGCTGGAGAACTGATAGAAGGCGTGATTACCGATGGTGGCGGTGCGCTGCATCCGCACGGACCAATCGGGCGAGATACCCAGAACGTGGAAATGGGTCGAAGCGCCGACCGACTTCATCACATAACCATCAAGCGCATCTTCGGCGATGGTGCGGGCGCGCTTCCACGCCCAGCTTTCGACGCGGTTGGACATGATGCCGTTGCAGGTGAAGCTGAACTGACAGCCGGTGCGCTTCACCGCGCCCTGATAGACCACATTACAGATGGTCTTGGGGTAGGCGGGGTGACGCACGCGGTTCAGGATGACCTGAGCCACGGCGCGTTGACCGGAATCGGTTTCGCCGCGCGCTTCGTAATAGACGGCCTGAGTCAGGCAATCGAGGTCGGAGGCGGAGCGGTTCTTGAGATCAAAGGGCGAGGCCGGGGCCGTGCGCGACGGCGCGCGCATCAGGCCCAGATCGAGGCTGGCTTTCAGCACCGGTGCGGAGGCGGCTTCGGCCTTGTGCGCGCGGGCCGGGCCGACCAGAGACGCAAACAGGTCGGTGCGCTGACGGTCTTGACGCAGACGCATCGTGGCCACAGGCGAGGTATAGGATTCATGACGCATAACAAGCGCGATGGCGCGGCGGTCCAGATCGTCCTGAAGCGCGGCGACGCTCTTCTGGCCGTCCATGTGGCGCAGACGATCCGCACCATAGGAGTGATCATTCAGGCTCATCAGGCTTTCGGCCTGTTCGCGGATTTGCGCGTCGCGCGTCAGCTTACCGCCTAACCAGGCGGAGCCGAATGCAGCTGTCAGCATGAGGCTGGAGCCGCCCGCGGCGGTCAACAGGCGCATCTGACGGCGCGTAAGAGACAGGTTCAGACCCAAAGGTGTCTTGTCCTCAGTAACGAGAGCGCACCGCGCTCCCTGACAGAGGGCAACCCCACCATACATTCTATAGAATGCATCAGGCCGTTTCACGAGACGAAAACGCAGCCTTCCGGGGGCGCCGGAGCCGACGAAGCACCTAAGCTGGTGTCCGTCGACGGCCCGTCTTATAGCCAGAAATGTGGCAAAAATGTGTTTACGCGCCAATCGCCTAAAAAGAGCATCAGTTCAGAGGGGGAGCATGTGAGAAAATTTCTCACGCAATGCCTATTTTTTATCAAGATGTGCCCCGCAATGACTTTTTATTTTATGAAGTATTGAAGAGATAAGCTTGACCGCTATTTTCTTACGATATTCATGAATGTGCCTTTCGGTTTTGCGATAATTACAATTTAACGAAGGTTACTGACGTTACGCAAAAGTGAAACTGAAATGCTGACATGTATAGAACGGCGTTATCTTAAATTGGTGGTTTCAAGGCACTGGAATCCCGAATGAATCCGCCTCAGGTAGGGTGTCACGAAAACTTGAAGCGCGCCAAACAGCCAATCCGGCCGTGGCGCGCAAAAGCCGCGGGTCGCCCCTTTTCATTTTTTCGCAGGACGCTATGCTGTGTTCATGAACCGTTCTCATCTCGCTCGCCTCATTTTCGAAGATGTTCGCTGTCACGCCGCCGATGTCGGCGCGCAGGACTTCCCGCCCGCTCTGTGGTCGCCGCACCGCCCCGACCGGCCGCAAAAGTCGGAGGGCGGGCGGCGTTTCGTGCTGCATTCGGCCTATGAACCGGCTGGGGACCAGCCAGCGGCCATTGCGGAGCTGGTCGAAGGGGCAAATGCAGCAGAGCGTGACCAGGTGCTTCTCGGCGTCACCGGGTCGGGCAAGACCTTCACCATGGCCAAGGTGATCGAGCAGACGCAGCGACCGGCGTTGATTCTGGCGCATAACAAGACGCTGGCGGCGCAGCTTTATAGTGAGTTCAAGGCCTTCTTTCCGGAAAACGCGGTTGAGTATTTTGTCTCCTACTACGACTACTACCAACCCGAAGCCTACGTGCCGCGTACGGATACTTATATAGAGAAGGACTCGTCGATCAACGAACAGATCGACCGTATGCGCCACGCAGCGACGCGCGCCATCCTTGAGCGCGATGACGTAATCGTGGTGGCGTCGGTGTCGTGCATCTACGGTATCGGTTCGGTCGAAACCTATACGGCGATGACCTTTGAACTGAAAGTGGGGCAGACCATCGACGAGGCGCAGTTACGCGCAGATCTGGTGGCGCTGCAATACAAACGCAATGACGCGGCCTTTGAGCGAGGGACTTTCCGCCGCCGCGGTGACGTCATCGAAATCTTCCCGGCCCACTACGAAGACCGCGCTTGGCGGGTGTCCTTGTTTGGGGATGAGATAGAGGCCTTGACGGAGTTCGACCCGCTGACCGGCAAGAAGACAGCGGACCTAAAAGACCTCAAAGTCTATGCCGCCAGCCACTATGTGACGCCGCGCCCGACGCTACGTCAGGCGATCGACCGCATCAAGGCGGAACTGAAACTGCGGCTGGATCAGCTTCATGCCGAGGGTAAACTGCTAGAGGCGCAACGCCTTGAGCAGCGGACCACTTTTGACCTTGAGATGATGGAAGCCACAGGGGCCTGTGCGGGTATCGAAAACTATTCGCGCTATCTGACCGGACGGGCACCGGGTGAGCCGCCGCCAACCTTCTTTGAATACCTGCCGGAAAATGCTTTGCTGTTTGTCGATGAAAGCCACGTCACCGTGCCGCAGATCGGCGGCATGTATCGCGGAGACTTTGCACGAAAGTCTGTTCTGGCTGAATATGGCTTCCGCCTGCCGTCTTGTATGGATAACCGCCCGCTCAAGTTTGAGGAGTGGGAGGCAATGCGGCCTCAGACCGTCCACGTTTCGGCCACGCCGGGCAATTGGGAGATGGAACAAACGGGCGGCGTGTTTACCGAACAGGTAATCCGCCCGACCGGCCTGATCGACCCGCCGGTCGAAATCCGCCCTGTTTCGACCGGTGGTGCCAATCAGGTCGATGACGTGATTGCTGAGGTGCGCGAAGTCGCGAAGAACGGTTATCGCTCTTTGGTCACGGTGCTGACCAAGAAGATGGCGGAAAACCTGACCGAATATATGCACGAACAGGGTATCCGCGTGCGTTACATGCACTCTGATATCGACACGCTTGAGCGTATCGAAATTATCCGCGACCTGCGCCTTGGCGCGTTTGATGTCCTAGTTGGGATCAACCTGCTGCGCGAAGGCCTCGACATCCCCGAATGTGGCTTTGTGGCCATACTCGATGCCGACAAAGAGGGCTTCCTGCGCTCGGAGACCTCGCTCATTCAGACCATCGGGCGGGCGGCGCGTAACGTCGAAGGCCGTGTCATTCTTTATGCTGACAAGATGACGGGGTCGATGGAACGGGCGCTGGCCGAAACCAGCCGCCGCCGTGAAAAGCAGATGGCCTACAATGCCGAACACGGCATCACGCCGGAAAGCGTTAAGCGCGGTATTTCCGATATTCTGGATAGTCCTTACGAAAAGGCTGACAGGGTACAGGTGCCAGTGGGCGTGGCGGCAAAGGACTCCAAACCCTTCCTGGGTTCCAATTTTCAGGCGACGCTCAAGGACCTGGAGACGCGCATGCGCGAGGCGGCGGGCAATCTGGAGTTCGAAGAAGCGGCTCGCATGCGCGACGAAATCAAGCGTCTTAAGCTGCTCGATCTGGAGTTCGCCAAGGACATGATTGGGGACCCTGCGACATAAGTTTATTGCCAGATCGCTTCTGAAGCGTCTCAATCCTGTACTGAGGATTGTGTGTCACGCCCCTGTTACGAAAATGTGCCAGTTTGAAACGAAACCGGCTGGATTTTCGCGACGAAATGCCTCACTCTGTGGTCCGGCCTGTGCATAACTCTTGGTTGGGTCCCCGTCACGTTTCAATTTGGCTGTGTAACGACATCCGGGGCGCATAGAGAAGAGGTTGGGGTGTGATATGCGTAGAACCAGATTGAATGTGGTGCCACCCTCGGCGAAGGGGGGCGTGATCGAAGCCGAGATGATGGGGGGCATGGGCGAGCCCGCTCATGAGGTCATTAATGTCGTGCCTGTACCGCTAAACAATACGAACAGCCTGCAATCGCTGGTCGATGCGACGATTTCGGCGCGCGAAAGCCGCACCCAGCGCGTGCGTCGCCTTCAGGAAGAGGCCAAGTCGCTGGCACGTGAACAGATTTCCGAGCTGGAAATCCTGATCGATGCGACGGCCAAGATGGCGCATGAAATCGCCGAAGGTGGCGAGGCCTATCCGGTGGGTGCACGTGAACTTAGCCGCCGTTTGGCTGACGAACTGCCGCGCACGCTGCAAACGCTACGCATCGTCGCCAAAAAGAGCCTTTGAACCTGTATTTTGCAGGTCCTGCGGCAATAAGGTTCATAATTCGACTCGCCTGTCTGGGGTTTTACGCTTACATCTGTGACTTCCATTTCGGGACAGGGATGCACAGGACATGGCGGCGTATGTAAAGTCAGGTGTGGTTCTCTCTTGGCTTGCCGTTGTCGGGCTGATGTCTGGCTGTGGCAAAAAAGAACAGCCCCCCGCGCCTGAGCCCACACCAGCCTCGGCTTCTGTGGCCGCACCCCCGGCCAAACCGCAGGAGCCGCTGCCGACGCGTCAGCCCGGCCTGTGGGAAACGACGCTCAGCGAAGAGGGCTCGGAAAGTCAGGCCCAGACCATGCGCATCTGCCTCGACGCGGCCACCGAGAAGGAGTTGGGCATTACCGGCACTGATCTTAATGGCAATCGCTGCCGCAATACGGCGGTTAGCCATCTGGACGACGGTTCGTGGGGCATCCTCGCTGAATGCAACATGGGGTCGGGCGGTAAGATGGAGGTTTCGGGTAGCATCACCGGCGACTATACGCGCGACTACACAATGACGCTGCGGTCTCAGACAACGGGAGCCTCGCTGGCGCATATGAACCGCGTGGTCAACATGACGATTAGATCCAAACGTCTCGGCGCTTGCAAGGCCGATCAGAAGCCCGGCGATGTGACCCTGCCCGGCGGTGACGTCAGCTTCAACCTGTTCGATATGGCTGGCCGTGAGCCGGGCCCGCCCAAATAGGTTAAACCAGCCAGCTCTTGGGATTGGGGATCGGGCGTTTGTGGAAGACGTGGTTGAAGCCCAAAGTGCAACGGCCTACGATCCACAGGAATAGGGCGAAGACGAGGATCAGCACGACACCGCCCAGCACCATGCTCGACATAATCGGTGAAGTCAGCAGCACAACCAGTGGCACGAAGGCCCCGATACCCACCCAGAAGGTCTTTTTCTGAAAGGCATAGTGGGTCTTCAGCCAGTCGGGCGCATCGTCCTGAAACAGGTATATCAGGGTGATGGCTATGACGCCCGAAATCCCGCCGACGATCAGGAAAAACAACAGCAGATAGTTGACGATGGGGATGATCGTCGTGTCGCTGAGTTTGGTGCGGGTGGCGGGCACAGTCATTTTAAATCCGGATCCAGTTCGGGTACCAGAACAAGCACGTCCGTCACGCCTATATCAAGCCCCATCTGCGACAAAAGCGTCGTAATCTGCCCCCGGTGGTGCGTTTGGTGATTGAACACGTGACTCAGCACCAGCCCCAGCGGCTTGGTATGGGCATCGCCATTCACACGTCGATAGGTGACGGGCGTGTCGAGATGGGCCTCGTTTAGGCTCTCGATATAGCTGAGCCAGAGATCATCCATTTCTCTACGCACCGGTGCAAAGGCGCTCAGTTCACTATACAGCGTATCATTCAGGCCCCTGGGCTGCGGCAGGGCCTTGGCGGCCGACAGCGCAGAGCCGGTCGCATGGCCACTCAAACGTCCCATCCAAAGCAAGTCCGCCACGATCAGGTGGTTGAGCGTTCCCCATACCGAGCCGAAAAAGGCTTTCGTATTGGTGTGAAAATCGGCTTCGGGATGCGCCGCCATCAGCTCCAGCAGCTTGGCGTTCATCCACTGGTTATAGTGGGCCATCAGGCTCAGATGCGCCAGATGGTTCATTTGCGCATCACCACCGTGCAGCCTGAACGTTCGGCATCGGCCAGAGCTTCGGGTTTGGAGATGCGGATGCGCACCTCCTCGGCCTGCGGCAGGGCCAGCACAGCCTCTGCCAGGTCCTCAGCCAGGGTTTCGACGAGCTTGATATGACCGCGCGCAATAAGGTCACGTGCCAGATTGCCGACCATTTCGTAGTTCAGCGTGTCTTTCAGGCCCTTGATCAAGTGCAGGCCGATACGGATATCGGCATCGATGATCAGGGGTTGGGTGCGACCGTGCTCGTAGTCGTAGACGCCGATGGCGGCTTCGACCTTCAGGCCTTCGACAAAGACATGGCGGCTGATCAAAGGCATGGGTCGCTCTTTTTCTGCCAGTCTTCGGGTGGCAAGAGGTCGTTGATCGACAAATCGGCTCGATGACACCAGTCGGCCAGACGCGGGCCGTGGATGAGGTCTTCGGGCGTCAGGATGACCGTATTGGTCGGGGTTTCTTCGATTTCAAAGCGCACGCACTCAAAGTCCGGCACTTGAGCGGACAAGATGGCGTTCAGCTTGTGATAGAGGGCTAATGCTACGGCTTCGGTCGTAGGGTCGCCCGGAATGATCAGCAGACGCGGCAGAAGATCGGGCTCATGCGCCTGAAAGAAGCCGATCAGCGGGTCATCGGCGCCAAGTTGAAAGGCGTGATCGAGCGCTTCATCGACGAAGCGATGCCAGTCGCGCTTAAGCGCATCAAAGCTCTGGGCGTAGTTGGATTGGCCCCACTTTACCGTATCCGGCGATTTGGCCTTCAGTGACACGCGCACGAATTCATTATGGCCATGCGGGGTCGCGCACTTCGACGAACGGTCGGCGCGCAACCGGTGAGCCATGGAAAAACGACGGGTGAACTGAATTTGCACAGACAGGGGCCTTCTTTTAAGCCGCAGCTAAAAGCGCAAAAGCCTGCGTGAGTCAAATCACGCGCAGTGTCTGGACGTGATGGCCACAAAAAACACGAAAAGAGTAGAGTCGGAGCGTGCTCACCTGAAGGGCTGTTAGCCTCGTTCTGGGGCGAATTTCAAAGCGCTTCGCCCGAGGCTTTCATACAACGCATTTGGCAACGCATTTGGCAACGCATTTGGCTTTTCGTGTTCTTCGTGGTGAAGACATGCTGCCAAATCTTACCACGCACCGATCTTGGCGTCCTGACGATGGTGGTCCTCTTCGGCCAGCAGGCGGATGGCTTCCAGCGCTGCCATACACCCCATACCGGCCGCCGTGACCGCCTGACGGTAGACGTCGTCCGTTACATCGCCGGCGGCGAAGACGCCCTTGATGGCGGTTTTCGGGGTTCCGGGTTCGACCTTCAGATACCCGCCGGCATTTGTTTCAAGTTGCCCCTGGAACAGTTGTGAAGAGGGCGCGTGGCCGATGGCGACGAAGACACCATCCAGCGGCAGTTCGTGCGTATCGCCCGTATGGACGTTTTTCAGGCGCACACCGGTGACGCTGGCCCCTCCGAATTCATTGGTTTCGCCCAGAATTTCGTCAATGGCGGAGTTCCAAACCGGCTGGATTTTCGGTTCAGCATACATGCGCTCTGCCAGGATCTTTTCCGAGCGCACAGAGTCGCGGCGGTGAATCAGATAGACCTTGGAGGCAAATTTGGTGAGGAACAGGGCCTCTTCGACCGCCGTATTGCCGCCGCCGACCACAGCCACCGTTTTGTTGCGGTAAAAGAACCCATCGCAGGTGGCGCAGGCCGACACGCCGAAGCCCTGATAGGTCTTTTCGGATTCAAGACCCAGCCACTTGGCCTGAGCGCCGGTCGAAATGATGACGGTTTCGGCCAGATAGACATTCCCGGCGTCTGTTTCGAGGCGGAAGGGACGCTGGCTGAGGTCGGCCTTGACAACAATATCGGTGATGACCTCAGTGCCCATATGCTCGGCCTGTGCCTTCATCTGATCCATCAGCCACGGGCCTTGTATGACCTCGGCAAAGCCCGGATAGTTTTCGACGTCGGTGGTGATGGTAAGCTGTCCGCCGGTCTGCGGTCCGGTAAACACCACCGGATGCAAGAGGCCCCGCGCGGCATAGATGGCCGCTGTCCAGCCCGCCGGGCCGGAACCGATGATGGCACAACGAACAGTACGGGGCGTGGTCATGGCAGATTCGATTCTATCTTGGGGTAAACTGGCCACTTAGATAATGACCGGCTGTCGCCTTGTCATCCCTCCGTTAAGGGCTGTTAACGATTTTCGTCGGGATGCGTTTGATTATATAGCGCCAGTACGGCTTTGGCAGCGCGGTTTGTCTCGTTCAGCGGCGGGTATTTCCAGAAGCGCAGTTCCCCGGACCACGGACGGGCAGCGCCATACTCCTGAAGTCCCTGATGGAAGCGACCGAACTTCGCGCCCGTGCCGCGCGCATCCATGGGCAGGATGTGCACCGGCTTGCCCGTCGCGGCGGCTTCGGTGGCCATGTTCACCGAATCCTCGGTGACGAGGATGTGGTCGGCGGCGTTGAGGAAGGCGAAATAGGGGTTGTCGCCTTTGCCCTCATAGATGATGCCGTCGAGGTCTTTAAGCCCCTCCGTCAGAATAGCGCGGGCCGCATCCGGGGTGCGACGCGACACGCTGAGCAGCAGAGTGGTCTTTTTACCTTTGACGGCCGCTCGAATCTGCTGGACGAGGGTTTCGGCGCGCGCCGGTGATATGTCGTGGCTTTTGGAGCGACCGCCGATCAGGACCGCGATAAACGGGGCCCTGAATTTCGACAGGCTTTCGGCCCAGTGTGCTGCCTCACGGCTAAGGCGTTCCGGCGTGACACGATGAGTCGATCCCAGAAGGGGCAGCACATTTTCGCCCTTCACCTCGTCATGCTTCGGTGCAATGACCATATCAAACCGTCCGGAAGGTAGGCGCGGGTCCTGAAGCTGTACCACCAGAGTCTTGCCCTGAGAGCGGCGGCGCATGCGCAGCGAATGGGGTAAAGTGGCGCGCCCGGCGGCAATCCAGATGTCGGGGTAGGGCGGGCCGATGAGGTCGGAATCGCGCTTCAGCATCACATCGGGCCATAGTCGCAGTGCCGTAGGCCAGCGATCAAACAAGCGGCGATAGCGGATATGGCGCACAACAATCTGGGTCGGAGTGAGGGCGGCTATGGCTTCGGCCAGACCCAGCACCTGATTATGGATACCGGCACGACCGTCCGACACCGCCCAGACGATCAGCGGGCGGTCCGAGGGAATCTTAAGCGACTCTTCGGTTGTGACGGGAGGAGTTAACACGCTTCAATCCAAAGAACTGGAGACAGAAAAAGCCCCCGCCACCGCATCTCACCTGCCTTATGGCAGGCTGGCGCGACCCGCCTCCACATCAAAGATGGGAAGGTATGAAATATGCCAAACTCCGGCGACGGGCCGCCCCGAGCCGGAGTTTGTCGATTCCAATCCCCACGTCCTGACCGTCAGATCAGGACGTGAAAGTCGTTAGATCCACTCGACCTTGAGGATTTCGTAGGCCTTGACGCCGGCAGGGGTGTTAACCTCCACAACGTCGCCCACTTCCTTGCCGATCATGGCACGCGATAAGGGCGAGCTAAGCGAGATACGCCCTGCCTTGACGTCGGCTTCGTGCTCGCCGACGACCTGATAGCGGCCTTCTTCCTCGGTGTCCTCATCGACCACGGTGACGGTCGCGCCGAACTTGATCTGGTTCCCCGACAGCTTCGAAACGTCGATCACCTGAGCGCGGCTGATCTTGTCCTCGATCTCCGCGATCTGACCTTCGATCCAGCCCTGACGTTCCTTCGCCGCGTGATATTCCGCGTTTTCCGACAGGTCGCCGTGCGAACGCGCTTCGGCAATCGCCGCTATAACGGCGGGACGTTCCACCGACTTCAAACGCTTGAGTTCGTCGTCAAGGCTTTGGTAGCCCGCGACGGTCATCGGCACTTTTTCCATGTGCGATTGTTTCTGAAACGCCCTGAGTGAAAGACAATAGAGCCGACGACGGTCGAGGGCGCCTGCGACCGGCCGGAAAACCTGTGTTGGAACTTAAGCCGCGCGCCGGACGCTATTTCGGAGCACCCTTGCAGGACGGGGCACGCTTCATAGCGCAAAACGCACGAAAAAACAAATCTTGTTTCAGATAGGCATTCAAGGGCCGGTATAAAGCCCCCATTGCGATATTTTCAGGCGTTTAAGGTCCTCTCGCACGGTTCTGCCGGGGGAGGGAGGATCGCTGACGACGAACGACACCCGCACCTGTCCGGACACGCCCGCCGGCACAGCCAGACTATGCGTCGTAGGTTTTTTGTTTAGGAGCAGTGACGCCACTTTTACATCGTTGATGAAGACCGTCACCTGCGACGGGCGGCGCGTATTGAGCGTCAGGCGCACCTGTTTTGCGGCGCTGGCATCTATCTCAGTGGGCACGGGGAAGACGGCGCGGCTGCCGCGTGACCAGATACCAGCCTCTTCCGGCAGGGCCCAGTCTGCGCCGAAACCACAGGCCGTCGGCTTGTCGCGTGCGACGGTCTGCATCACATTCAGAGGCATCCTCGGATAGACCGGTGTACGACCGACTGAGGTGGCGGAGAGCGGCGGCAGAATCCAGTAGCCGTCAAGCTCACGCAGACGCGCCCGCAGGGCCGGCGGCGGCGGACAGGGATTGAGATAGACATAGAGCTGATCGGGGGCGGCTTCGCCTGCCAGGAAGCGGGCGTAACTCGCCATTTCCACAGCCTGCTGGCGGACGTCCGGACGAGCTGCGTACATGGTGGTGACAGGCACCTTTGCCGAAACCGCGCGGTACGCTACGTTATAAAAACGCTGCGTATCGATGTGCGGATCGGGTGGGACGAAATTGACCCGCGAACTGGCGGCGATCAGTGGGCTCCATTGCGGACTTTGCGCGACGCTAAAGATGGTTCGGTCAGACGCACGCGCTGTCAATCCTTTGACATGCGAGGCAAACGCGCCAAGTTCGACGAGCTGCAGACCGACAACGAGCCCCAGCAGCAGGTTCCGTTTCGGAGCGCGATAGATGACCAGAAGACTTAAGAAAACCAGTGCGTAGGCGACAGGCCAGAATAGGCGGCCTGAGGCGCGAATAACGCCGAGTGCGGGGACGGCGGCGTCTGGTAAGGGAATATCGATCAGGGTTTTGCCGAAAATCTGGATCTTGGTCGAGATGGCCAGCACGGTCAGAACGATCAGCACCCACTTCAGGGTGCGGACGCGTTCAAAGGCCTGAGTGGTGACTTCGCCGGTGTCTCGGTTGTCGGTCTCGGTCGGTAAGGATGTGTTCACCCCCAGCTTGCGGGTGCGCCGGGTCAGCCACCAGGCCACCCCGATCAGCACCAAAACCCCCACGCCCAGATACTGAAAACCCTCAAAAGCCTGACGGGGCTCCTGCTTCGGCAGGAAGGACAGAAAGCCGGGCAGTCCAGACGGATTGAATGGCCCATCAAGCCCCATCGAATATGTGCCAAAACCGTCGCCTCCCGGGCTGGTGCCGGAAAACGCCCCACCCGCCCACAGCGCGATCAGACACAAGGTGGCGCTCATACCTGCGGCGGCGGCCTGCCTGATCAAGGCCTTCGGGTCGCGCGTGCGGCGTATAATCTGCAAGGCCTGCCATTGATCGGCGGCCCAGATAAATAGACACATGATCAAAAGATACGGATGGATTAGAGAGGCCAGGGTCAGATTTGCAGCCCAGCCGATCGCCTTGCCGCGAGGGGTTTCGACAGCGAAGAAGATGTAAAGCGACCACAGGATCAGCCAGTGCGCAAACAGGGTGTCATGCCCGATGCGATTGTAGAAGGTTGGCAGCAGGCACAAGAGCAGCGCGCCCGCCAGGGCACTCCAGGCGCCCGGCGCGTAGCGTTCCATAAGGCGCAGGGCAAAGACGTACTGCAAACATAGGCATAGGAGGAACCAGGGTCCGATGAACTGAAAATCATCGGGCAGCCATGGACTGATCAGTTTCAGAGGCAGGGAAAAAAGCGGATTGGAGTCCGTATAGAGAATACTCAGGCCGGTGGGATGCGCCAGAAGGTCCTGATGATTGAAGCCATCGGCCCCGTTGCGGTATGCGTGCCAGCCCAGAAAATGCTGCCCCCAGTCGCCCTGCATCGCCCATCCGACATTGGTCGGGTCGAGAATCGCCGGGTTAAAGAACAGCAGAAACAGCAGGACGGGCGTGCCAAACAGCGCCAGACGATAGTAGGAGGGGTTCGGGCTATCGGGCATTTCATTCTCGGGTCTGTCAAACGGAAGCGCCCGCGCAATTTGAGATTTGCGCAACGTCTTGTCTTTTCCGGACATGACCGCCCCCTTCGGCACCGCACACCTTAAAGAGGGGTTTTGGTGAAGACAAGCGCGGCAGTGCAAAAAAGCCCGACCGAAGCCGGGCTCACAGCAGGTATCACGGCTTCTGAGGGGCCTGCTGCCCGGCGGCAGTACCGACCTGTTGCGCTTTGATTGCGGCCTCTCTTACGCTTTCCTGGGCCGCCGCGATTTTGGCCTTCTTTTCGGCCTCTTCCTTCTCACGCACGGCGGCGTCTTCGATGGTCAGGCGGAACAGCTTCATGCCCCACTGGCGTTCATCGTCTCCCTGACCCAGCTCCTTCAGCGACAGCGGGTCGCGCACGATGAAGGATACCTTCATGTCGGGGCGGTTGAACACCGACGGCGGCAGAGGGATATCCTGATAGGAGCGGATTTTTTCCAGCTCCATCGTGGCGCGTTTGCGGCCATTGATCAGCACGTCGACCGTCATCGGGCGGAAGAAGCTCTTGGCCACCAGCCGGATCGACGGCTTGACCGGGCGTTCGCCGCTTTCGAACTGCACCTCCTGAATAGGGATGACGAGCTCAGCGCGTTTACCCAGCGTCCAAGCCCCGTCGGCTTCTGGCGCGGCCCAGTTCTTGTCGAGCAGGCACGAGCCCTGATTGAGATAACCGAAGCCCATGCGCGCCTTGATTGGCTTCCATTCGGGCTGGCTAAGAGGCAGGTTGCGCATCGACTGCGGCGGAATGATCCACACGCCGTCCACCTCACGCATCAGCGGCTGAAGATTGGCCGGGGCGATGCACTGGTTGAGAAAGACGTAGAGGTTGTCGTTGTTGATATTGCCGTTAAGGTAGGCTTCGCGGCCTTTCAGCTCGATGGCACGCTGCTCATAATTTTCTCGCGCCATATACATGGTGTTGACATAGCGCTGCTTCGAAACGGCGCGCCAGGCGATTTCATAGAACAACTTGTCGTTCAGGTGGACCTGCGCCGGATAGAAATCCACGCCTTTGGCCCCGGAAATTAACTTGTCCCAGATAGGGTCGGGTGCCTGATCGAAGATAACCGGGCTGGTGGCCAGTTCGGTCTGCTTGCGCATGGCGGCGATAAAGCCCTGAAGGTCGATCAGCTGCACGATGATGACGAGCGGCAGAGCCACCTTCATCACCTTGGGCCGCGACTTATAGACAATCACCAGCGCGATCAGGATCAGGGTATAGGCGATGGGCCAGAAGAAGCGGCCGGAGGCACGAAGCACCGCAAGCTTGTCTAAGAGGTATTTCGGCAGCGGCAGTTTGAACAACACAATGTCGTAGAACTGCACGTGGTGAGAAACGGCGATGACGAGCAGGCAGATAAAGGGGATAATCAGCGGCTTGGCGCTGTCGATAAAGGGGCGCGCCTGACGGGCCGAGAAGGTGATCTGATAGAGCAGAAGCGCCCCCAGCAGAAGGCCCAGAATGCCTAGGCCCATATACTGATAGCCTTCGAAATACTGCCCCATATCTTGCGGGTGGGCCTTGATGAAGAAGGAGAAGTCGGGCTGTACAGGGTTAAACGGCGCATCGAGCCCCATCGAGTAGAATCCGAACCCGCGCGCCTGCGCCGATGAGCCTGAATAGGCCCCTGAGATGCCAAGCGTGATAAACGGGCAGATAAAGACCAACGCCGCGTCGCGCAGGATCTGCAGTACCCGGGTGCGGTCTATGGCCTTCGCCGCGGGCACGAAGATGCGCAACACGTCTGCGCCCCACACCGCGGCCATCATGAACAGCATGTAGGGGTGCAGGAAGCCGGTCAGACCCAGCGCCGTCGCGTACCAGATGTTCTTTTTGCGCTCATCTTTGACGTTAAAGAAGATCCATAGCGTCCACAGGATGAGAAAGTGCGCGACCAGCGTGTCATGGCGCATCCGGTAATAGAGGGCAGGAAGAAGCGACATGATGATCGCCCCGGCCAGAGCTGACCACGGCCCCGGTGCGTGCGGTCGAACCAGCTTCCATGCAAAGAAGAACTGCATCACCACGCACAGCAGGAACCACGGCCCGATAAACTGGAAGTTATCGGGTAGAAGCGGGCTGAGCGCCTTGAAGATAAAGGAAAAGAACGGATTGGAGTCCGTATAGATAATGCTGACCCCCGTCGGCCACGCCAGCAGGTTCTGATAATTGAACGGCCACGCCCATGGCACATTGCGAAAGGCGTGCCAGCCCAGGACGTGCTGCCCCCAGTCCTCGTCCAGCAGCCAGCCGATGCGGGTCGGGTCTAGGATCTCGATATGGAAAAACAGGCTGAACAGCAGGAGCGGCATCGCTACGATCAGCAGACGACGGGCCCAGGTCACAACATGCGGCAGGTACGACGGGATACGAATGGGAGGGCTCTATCGAAAAAGACGAGGAGAGGGTCAGTTCTGATGCGGCGCATCATAGCGAAAACGCCGCACATCACAAGTTGCGTGATCAATCCTTAAAACAGGGCAAAATTCAGGCGCGATTTTTTCGGAAATCGCGCCTGAAATCGGTTTTTATCAAATAGTAGTGGTCGGTCCGACTTAGGTCACTACGGCCACCAGCTTCTCCAGCATAAAGGCCCAGCCGTCACGGGTGCGCCCGGCATAGTCTGCCCATTCGACGCTCATCGTATGGGTAAGGCTCAGGTGGCAGCCGTGCGGGGTGTCAGTCAGGCGCAAGGTGACCCGACTGTCGCGCGGGTCGCTTTCTCCGGCGATACCCCAGCTAAAGCTCATGAGGTAAGGGGCTTCGATCTCGTAATAGTGCCCCACATGATCGATGAGCGCGCCTGCACGCGCAACCTTGAAGGAAAAAGCGCCGCCCGGAACGGGATCAAGGTCGATATTCAGCACCTGTTCCTCACGCACCTGCGGTCCCATCAGGAAGCGCTGTATCAGGGCCGGGTCGAGCCATGCCGCAAAGACCCGCGCCGCCGGCGCGGCAAAGGCCTTTTCGACGTTAACCGCGATAGCATTATGGTCACGTTTGCCTAAGGCCCGCTGATACGCGGCTTCGACATGGGCAAAATGGCTCCAGAAAGGGCGGGGGCGCAGACCGGACAACACAGATTCCAGTGTGTCGAGGTGGGTGTGCCAGCCGCCCGTGTGGTTCAGCATCAGATGACGAACGGCGTCGGGATGGCGGTGGCTGAGACGTAAGAGGACACGATCGCCTATGGCCTTCAACTCTATGGTCACAATGCCGGTCTTTTCCGGCGGGGCATCGTCATGAGCGGGCCAGGTGAAGACAAGGCGATGCGGGGGAGAAACCTCAAGCACTTCAACATCAAAATGCACCGGTTCGCGCATCATGGCGAAGCGTTCCGGGGCGATCTCGCCCGACAAAGCCGTGTGGTTGAACGTCATTGTCTGGCGACCGGTGCAGCTCATGTCGCCGGCCATGATCCACCGTGCGCGCTTGTCGCTGTCGGCGACGTAGGACCAGACGCGCGTCAGCGGGCCAGGCAACAGACGTTCAAATATCAGGGTGCCGTCCTCAAACAGCTTGCCCTCACATGGGGGTGTTGGATCGGTTTTTTCACTCAGGTTCATCCGGATTCTCCGTCATCAGCAAGGTTTCAAGGGTATCGAGCGCCTGCGTCCAATGGCGACGGGTGCGGGCGATCCAGTCATCCATCTCGTCCAGCCCGGCCTTGTTGAGGCGGTAGATCCGCTGCTGCCCGCGGACCTCGACCGTAACGAGGTGCGCGGCTTTCAGGGCATTCAGGTGTTGCGAGATGGCCGGCTTGGACAGGGTAAAGCGAGCGGCGATGTCTCCGGCGGCCAGAGGTGCGGACGCCAGATGTTCGACGATCTTTCGGCGGGTAGGGTCGGCAAGGGCGGTGAAACTGTCCATGTTTTTATAATTAAGTACAGGCTTAATTAAGTCAATGCAGAAATGATGAACCGTTGACAGAACTGCGTTCTGGTCGTTTTCTGACACGCGGGAGGAAGTGATTTTGAACCGGAGCTGGCGTTTGCCGCTAATGGCGGCGGGGATTGTGTTGTTGCTGACGGCCTGTGCGACGCAGGGGGCGGCCCCCGAACCGTCCGTGCCGGGCTTCTGGACGGGGCTGATCCACGGCGCCATCGCGCCCTTTGCCCTGATCGGCCATATTTTCGATCACAGCATCCGCATCTATGCCGTTCCCAATACAGGCGGCTGGTACGATTTTGGCTTCCTGCTGGGCCTGTCCTTTATCTGGGGCGGCGGCTGTGCCGGGGCCGGCAGTCGCCGAAGCAAGGTCGACTAAAGATCGGAGGTTTTGCGGAAAACCATTTTGCGAAACCGGCAGCAGGACGGAAAAAAAGAAAGATTTTCTCGACCTTCGAGGGGATCATGTGTGTTGAAGAGGACCCGTCATGCCCCCTGACCTGCCCCCGACCACGCTGTTATTGCCCGCTGAGATCGACGCCCTGTCGCAGCGTCTGCCGCTGTGGACGCGCGAAGCGGGGGATAAGGCCATAAAGCGCCATTTGCACTTCGTAGATTTCGCAGCGGCGTTTGGCTTTATGAGCGCCGTGGCTCAGACGGCGGAGGCGATAGACCATCATCCGGAATGGTCCAATGTCTATAATCACGTGTCGATCCGTCTAACCACCCACGATAAGGGCGGGCTCAGTGATCGCGATGTGGCGCTCGCCGAAGCGATAGATGCAGCGGCAACCCGGTTTAACGCTGTTTATGGAGGGTAAGGGATGGACACGCACGCTCAGCCCACGCGTCACGGTATAGTCGGTGGGTATGTGCCTGACCGTCCTGACTGGACCATCCCACAGAACTGGGAGGCCTATACGGCGAGCGAGCACGGCATCTGGCGTACGCTGTTCGAACGCCAGATGCAGATTATTCGCGGCCGGGCTTGCAACGAATATATGGACGGCCTGAGCCAGTTGCCGATCACAGCCGAAGCCATCCCCGATTTCGACGCCCTGACCGAAGTTCTCTACCGCCGCACCGGCTGGACAGTGGTGGCCGTGCCCGGCATGGTGCCTAATGAGGTTTTTTTCGACCATCTGGCCAACCGGCGCTTCCCGGCGGGGCAGTTTATCCGCGACGGGCGCGAACTTGACTATCTGGTCGAGCCGGATGTGTTCCACGACCTGTTCGGCCACGTGCCGATGATGATGAACCCCGTCATGGCCGACTTCATGCAGGCCTATGGCGAAGGCGGTTTGCGCGCCGAAAAGCTGGGTGTGCTCGACCGGCTGGCGCGGCTCTACTGGTACACGGTCGAGTTCGGCCTGGTCGAAGAGGCCGGTGGCGTGCGCATCTTTGGCGCCGGCATATTGTCGTCCTTTACCGAGACGCGGTTTGCGCTGGAAAGCCCTTCGCCCAATCGCATCGGCTTCGATCTGGAGCGCGTCATGCGCACCGTCTATCGCATCGACGATTTTCAGGAGGGCTATTTCGTCCTGCCGTCAATAGACACCCTGCTGAGCTTGGCGCAAAAGGACTTCGGGCCTCTCTATGAGGCGCTGGCCGGGCTGCCTGACCTGACGCCGGGCTGCCTCGAAGCCACCGACCGCGTATTTCACCGTGGCACGGGGGACTATCATCGGTAAGGCCTCCCCTGAGGATCAGGGGAGGCCTCTCTTCGTTGGTAAGCGCTCTATTTCCGCTGATCGGCCGACTTATCGCGGGCGGTTTTGAACTCGGAGGTGGCGCGCCATTGCGGCCATTCGCGCGAATGGGCCAGCTTCGCCCCGATCTGGTAATAAAGCGTGACGTCCTCGACCATGCCCGCCATGTCCCAATCCGCCGACCATTCGTCATCGGCCTGATGGTAGCGCTTGTCGCGGTAGTCGGCTTCCTTGGCCGTACCCGCGTCTATGCCGCCCTTGATCAGGTCCTTGCCACCCTTGGCATAGAGCATCGGCACGCCGCGCTTGACGAAGGGGAAGTGGTCCGAGCGGAAGAAGTAACCCGCTTCGGGTTTTTCATCGGGCGACAGGATACGGTTCTGTGCCCTGGCGAAGGTGCCGAGATCGTCCTCCAGTGACGACTGACCATTGCCGACGACCACGATGTTTTTCGTCGCGCCAAACACATTGAGCGCATCCATATTGATACCCGCCACTGTCTTTTCCAGCGGATAGACGGGGTTTGAGGCGTAGTATTCCGAGCCCAGAAGACCACTTTCTTCGCCGGTAAAGGCGATCATCACCACGCTGCGGTCGGGTTTGGGGGCTTTGCCAAAGGCCCGCGCCAGCTCCAGCAAAGCCGCAATCCCGGTGCCGTTATCGACCGCGCCATTGAAGATCTTATCGCCATTGGCGTCGGGTGCGCCGATGCCGATATGGTCCCAGTGCCCGCCATAGACGACGGTCTCATCCGCGTGTTTGGAGCCGGGCAGGCGTGCGATGACATTGTGCGAGACGATCTCCTTCGCCGTTACCTGATAGCCGCCGCTGAGCGTGGTCTTCAAGTCCACCGGTTGGAAGTCTTTGGCGCGCGCCGCGACCTTCAGCACGTCAAGATCGAGGCCCGCCTGAGCAAACAGGCTTTGTGCGGTTTCGGCTGACAGCCAGCCTTCGAGGCCGGTAAACGACTTTGACGGGTCAGGACGCACAATATCGAACTGCGGTCCGGTCCACGAATTTTTCACCGTCCCCCAGCCATAGGAGGCCGCCGCCGTGTCGTGGATGATCAGCACACCCGCCGCGCCGTGCCGGGCAGCCTCTTCGTACTTGTAGGTCCAGCGCCCGTAATAGGTCATGGCCTTGCCACCGAAGGTGTTGGCCTCAGGTGCATAGAAGTCCGGATCGTTGATCAGCACGACCACGATCTTGCCCTTCACATCGACGCCCTTGAAATCGTCCCAGCCGCGTTCCGGGGCCGTCACGCCATAGCCGACAAAGACCAGCGGCGTGTCCTTGAAGCTGACATCACCGAGCGCGCCGCGTGTCGAAACCACTATGTCCGTACCCGACGTCAGCGCCGTCGCCTTGCCGCCACTGCTCAGCGAGAGGGCGGGGTTTTGCACCGTGAACTGGCGCAGCTTAACGGCCTGCGTCCACTGACCTTCGGGGCCGCCCGGCTGAAAGCCCGCCGCGGCAAAACCCTTCGACAGATAGTCGATTACCTTGGGTTCGGCGGGCGTGTTGATGCCACGGCCTTCGAAGCTGTCGTCAGACAACGCCTTCACATCGGCGGACATGCGCGCACCGGAAATGTCTGGCGTCTTGAGGGCGGCAGTGGCCGGAACGGACAAGGTGAGGGCCAGCAGGCTGGCAGCCATAACGGGTCGGAAAGACATGCAGCGCTCCATCGGGATCAGTTTCAAATGAAGCTAGAGCGGAATGATTTCTGATGCAATCATTGCGCATAAACCGATCTTGACGCGGCGACCAAGGTGGCTGAGCCCAAACCCTGAGCGGGGCAAAGCAAAAAATGCCTCTGAGCAGGTGTCAAGATCATGTCCGGCTTATGGCGGCTTTCGCTTTCCTCACTGCATCTTTATCCCTTAGCGGCCCATTGTGAGGTTCTGCGGACGGATCGTCCCACGCCTTTTTCTTCTTCCGACTTGTGATTTTCAGCAGCTTTCTGGCGGTATTTTGCGCCGGAGCCGGTCCGTCGACGCTGTTTTTTTCGCGAAGGGTTCGCCATGCTTCAGGATAAGCATTTTGCCGTCGAAACCGAGGCCCACAGCCTTGATGATATTCTCAGCCGTGCGCGTCTCAAACCCGAAGCGGGCCTGTCGCGCGTCGCCGTGATCGGGAACTTCCCGCCGCGTCAATGCGGCCTGGCCACCTTTACCCGCGATATCTTCAACTGCCTGCACGAAGCCCTGCCGTCGGCGCGTTTTGAGGTGATCGCGATGGACGATCACGCCGGGCCCTATGCTTATCCGCCTGAGGTGACGCGCCACCTGGGCCAGGACGATGTCGCGGCCTATCGGCAACTGGCCGCCGATCTCAATGCCGCCCGGATGCAGGTACTGTTCGTGCAGCACGAGTACGGCATTTTTGGTGGCCCGTCGGGCGCACACCTGCTGGAATGCCTTGAGCGGGTCGATATGCCGGTCATCACCACCCTACACACGGTGCTCGAAACCCCCAATGCAGACCAGCGCCGCGTAATGGAGGGGCTGATCCGCCTGTCTACGACTCTGATCACCATGGCGCAAAAAGGCGAGGACATCCTCAAACGGGTCTATGGCGTGCCGGCCTCGCAAATACTGGTGGTGCCGCACGGCGCCCCGGCACGGTCCTTGCGCCCTACGGCCGAATTCAAGGCTCGGTTGGACGCCGAAGGGCGGCGGGTATTGTCCACCTTCGGGCTGTTGTCGCCGAACAAGGGGATAGAAACGATCATCGAAGCCCTGCCGGCGATCTCTGAAGCCTGCCCCGATGTGCTTTATTTCGTTGTCGGCGCCACCCATCCCAATCTGATCTTGCATGAGGGCGAGGCCTATCGTGAACGCCTGATGGCGCGCGCTGAGGCGCTGGGCGTCGAAGACCATATCCGCTTCACCAACCGCTTCATGTCCGATGATGATCTGATCGACGTACTTCAGGCAACCGACGTCTATGTAACGCCCTATCTGACCGAGACGCAGATCACGTCGGGCACACTGAGTTATGCATTGGCCGTGGGCAAACCGGTGGTGTCGGCGCCTTACTGGCATGCGGTTGAGGCGCTGGCCGACGGGGTCGGCGTCATCTGCCCCTTCCGCGACAGTCCCGCCTTTGCGGAGGCCATTATCGACCTGCTGAGGGATGAGGTCAAACGGGAAGCCATGAGCGAGCGTGCCTATGAGGCGGCCCTTCCGTCGCGATGGAGTGCGGTGGCATCCGCCTATACGAGGCGCGCTCGCGCTGACATTTCGGCAAAGGGAAAGGCAGTGTCAGCGGTCCCGTCGATTGGTTCGGCCCCGGCCTGGCGCGCCATTCTGCGGCTGTCGGATGATTGCGGCATGGCCCAGCACAGCCGCTACCGCCTGCCCGACCGCGCGCATGGTTACTGCACCGACGACAATGCCCGCGCCCTGATGCTGATGGCCCGGCGGGCCAGGTTCGAGCGTTTTGACGAACAGCGTATAGACCTCGCCTACCGCTATGCGGGCTTTGTCAACCACGCCTGGAACCCGCAGACGGGCCGCTTCCGCAATTTTATGAGCTTTGCCCGGCAGTGGCTGGACGAGGGCGGATCGGACGATTGCTGCGCCCGGGCTTTTGAAGCCCTGATCGAGGTGCTGCGCTCACCCCTGCCGGACGATCTGCGTCAGTGGGCGCGCGAACTCAGCCAGCGCGTGTTGCCGCACGTCGCAGACTGGACGTCGCAGCGTGCCCGCGCTGTTAGCCTGCGCGCTTTGGATGCCGCGGTCGATGAGGTGTGTGAGGCGGCGGAGGTCCTGCGGTTGATGCGGGTGCTGGCCGAACCGCTTCACGCCGGCTATTGCCAAAACACCCCGGTAAATGGCTGGTTCGAGCCCGCCCTGTCCTACGACAATGCCCGCCTGCCCGAAGGTCTGTTGCTGGCGGGAAAGCGCCTCGGCAATGCCCGCATGGTTCAGAATGCTCTGAGTGCCAGCGTGCGCATCATGGCCCTCCAAACCGCCGAGGCCGGTCATTTCCGACCCATCCCGACCCGCAGCTTCGCCGCTGGGCAATCGCATATGGGCGGGCATGAGGCCCTGTTCGATCAGCAGCCGCTGGAGGCGCAGGCCTCCATCGAAGCCTGCCTGACGGCGTGGCGTGTGACCGGTGAAGCGAGTTGGAGGGCGCAAGCCTTGCGCGTTTGGCAATGGTTCCGCGGTCATAACGATCACGGCCTGAGCCTGATGAGCGAGGACGGTGGCTGTTGCGACGGCCTGACCGTTAACGGAGTTAATGAAAATCAGGGGGCGGAGTCGGTGCTGGCCCTGCACCTGAGCTGGTGCGCCCTGAAGGATTCCGGATTGTAAGCTTCCAGAAACAGAGTGCCTATGAAAGAGATCAAGTACAGCGACATCGTGCTGCGCGCCGACCCTGAGCGCGTCGTTCTGCGTCCCTTCACTATTTCGGTGGAGCCCTACAATACGGCGCTGGGGACCATGTCGCGGGCTGAGCGCATTTGTCGCTCGCTGCTCAAACTGACGCGCGAGGAATGTTGTGCCGAACTGGACAGCGTCAGCCGCGATTTCAGCGGTCGCCACCTTCAGGCCCGCGCGATTTTCCTTGATCGTTTCAGGGCGATAAAGGCTATGATCGGGCGTGGCATCGAAGGCATGGACGAAATCGACGAAGACCACGCGGCGCTGATTGGAGCTTATTTCTGTCAGGAGTATTCCTTCGAAGCGGCCGCGATCATGAACCCGTCTGTCGTCGTCCACCCGGAACAGACGGATGTGCCGCAAGGCGCGGTGCGTTTTCTGATGTCGGTACGCACGGTGGGGGAGGGACACATCTCGACCATTTCCTTCCGCGAAGGCGTGTTCCATGCCGACGGTACGCTCGATCTAGAACCTGATTCCGATTTTATCGTCGCCGCCAAACCGGCGCAGGGGGCGACTGATGGCCCTGTGACGCTAATGCGTCACAAGGCCTGCTCCGTTTCGGGCACGGTCATCTTTCCGGTAACACGCGCTCAGTCGAACGGCCTAGAAGACCTGCGTCTGGTCCAGTTTACCGAAGACGACGGCGACACCACCTATCTGGGCACCTACACGGCCTATTCAGGGCGTGAAATCGGCTGCGAACTGTTTGAGACCGAGGATTTTGACACCGTCTATTTGGCCCCTTTGCGCGGGCTGGCAGCGACGCATAAGGGGCTGGCCCTGTTCCCGCGCCGCATCAACGGACGCTATGCGGCCATCGGGCGGTTGGACCACGAGAGCTTGTTCTACCTCGAGAGCGAAGACCGCATGGTGTGGAACTATGGCGACCGCATCGTATCGCCCAAACACCCTTGGGAAATGGTGCAAATGGGCAATTGCGGCTCGCCTATCGAGCTGGACGCCGGGTGGCTAGTCTTTACCCACGGCGTCGGCGCCATGCGGCGCTACTGTCTGGGGGCGGTGCTGCTCGACAAGGCCGATCCGCGTCAGGTCATTGGCCGGTCGCGTACACCCATTCTGGCTCCCGGCGAAGACACGCGCGAAGGCTATGTGCCCAATGTCGTTTATAGCTGCGGCGCGCTAAAACACGGCGACTGGATCCTGCTGCCCTATGGCGTGGCGGATTCCTCGATCCGTTTCGCCTCGCTGCACGTCGATGACATTCTTCAGCACCTGCGTCCCTTCTGATGGGCGACACCCCGCCCGTCATAGAAGCGGTGGCGGACGCCGCGGAACAGGCGAAGGCCTATGGCCTGCGCCACGTCAATGACCGGCGGCCCGGCTTTAAGCGGCGCCACTTTGGTCGCCGCTTCGTCTATTTCGACACTAAGGGTGTCAGGATCGAAGACGAAAAGGTGCGTGCCCGCATCGACCGGCTGGCCATTCCGCCGGCGTGGAAAGACGTATGGATTTGCCCGTTCGCCAATGGCCATATTCAGGCGACGGGCACGGATGCCAAAGGGCGCAAGCAGTACCGCTATCACGCCGACTGGCGCAGCGTGCGCGATGCCACCAAGTTCAGCCATATCCTGCGCTTCGGTGAGGTGCTGCCGCGCATCCGGGCCGCCGTGCGCGCCGATATGGCCAGACGCAACCTAAGCCGTGAAAAGGTACTGGCCAGCGTCGTTTATCTATTAGAAAAGACGCTGATCCGCGTCGGTAATGATGAATACGCCCGCACCAACAAGTCCTATGGCCTGACGACGCTAAAGGACGAACACGTCTGCGTCGAAGGCCATAGCGTGCGCTTTCACTTTACGGGCAAGTCGGGCAGGGCGTGGAACCTGAAACTAAGCGACCGGCGTGCCGCAGCCGTCATCCGCCGCCTTCAGGACCTGGGCGAGCAGGAATTGTTCGCCTGGGTCGATGAAGGGGGGCGGGTGCACGACGTCACTTCGTCAGACGTCAATGCCTATTTGAAAGAGATCAGCGGCGAAACCGTCACCGCTAAAGACTTCCGCACATTTACGGGGACGGTGCTGGCGGCGCTGGCGCTTCAGGCCTTCGATGCCTTTGAGACCCAGACCGAGGCCAAGCGGAATCTCAAGGCAGCGATCGAAGACGTGGCACGCCGGCTCGGCAATACACCCGCCGTATGCCGCAAGGGCTATGTGCACCCAGAGGTGATCAATGCTTACCTGGATGGTGCCCTGAGCCAGCAGATTGTCGACGAGATCGACGCCGAACTGAGCGATGCGGTGGAACTGGACCCTGATGAGGTAATGGTTTTGGGCTTCCTGAAAAAGCGCCTGTCTGCTTAAGCCCGAATTTGGGCCAGGAGGCGGTTGAGGCAGTCGAGATTAACCGGCTTGGTCAGGTGGTGGTTGAAGCCCGCTTCAAACGCCGCCTGACGGTCGCTGTCCTGCCCCCAGCCGGTCTGGGCGATCACCACCGTGTCCTGTAATTGCGGCCGTTTGCGCAGTTCGCGGCAAACTTCGTAGCCATTCATACCGGGCATACCGATATCGAGCAGGATGACGTCGGGCGTCTCGCTGTCGGCAGCGGCCAGAGCGGCGGCCCCATCGTGCACGGTGCGCGTATGGTGGCCGATCAGGTCGAGCATCCAACTGGTCGTTTCAGCCGACTCGCGGTTGTCATCGACCACCAACACGTGCAACGCGCGCGCCGCCTGCGCTTCGCTCAGACCGTCGGCTGTGGCATTCGGAGCTTCGGCCAGAGGCAGACGCAGTTCAAAGGTCGAGCCCTTGTTGGCCCCCGCGCTTTCGGCGTGGATCGAGCCGCCGTGCAGGGCAACCAGCTTCTGCGCCAACGCCAGACCAATCCCTAACCCGCCCTGCGCACGGTGAATATTACGGTCCACCTGCGTGAATAACTCAAACACTCTTGGTAGCATGTCGGCGTCGATTCCGAGCCCGGTATCGCTGACGCGGATGATGGCCTGCGCGCCATCGCGGCGCAGACTGAGGCCGATGCGGCCGCGTTCGGGCGTATACTTGGCGGCATTGTTAAGCAGGTTGGCGACGATCTGCGCTAACCGCGTCAGGTCGCCATCGACCCACAGTTCCTCAGCCGGGAGGTCCAGCGTAAAGGTGTGCCCGGCGAGGTCAATGACGGGACGCGCGGTTTCCACCGCTGCCTCAACCACCGAACGGAGGGTAAGGTGATCGCGCTTAAGCTCGATCTTGCCCTGACTGACGCGCGACACGTCCAGAAGATCGTCGACAAGGCGCACCAGATGCGTCATCTGACGGTCCATCATGTCGCGTACTTGCGCCGCCATCGGGCTGTCCGGGGCCATGCGCAGAATCTGCAGCCCGTTACGGATAGGCGCCATCGGGTTGCGCAGTTCGTGCGCCAGCGTGGCTAGGAAGACGTCCTTGCGGTGATCGGCCTCGCGCAGGGCCTCGGCTGCGCGCTGGATCTCGTCACGCTGCGCCTGAAGAGCGTCGCGCTGATGCGCGATCTGGCGGCGCTGGGCGTACAGTTCGACGAAGACCTCGACCTTGGATTTGAGGATATCGCCGTCGATAGGCTTTTGCAGGAAATCGACCGCCCCGGCCTCATAACCGCGGAAACGGCGCTCGCGGTCGGTGGTGCCGGCGGTCAGGAAGATGATGGGGATGCGTCGCGTGCGTTCGGCCCCACGTAGAGTCTCGGCCAGCTCAAACCCGTCCATCTCCGGCATCTGCACGTCGAGCAGAGCCAGCGCTACCTCCTGCCGCAGCAGAATTTCCAGCGCCTCGACGCCTGAGCGCGCCTTGAGTATGGTCAGGCCGTCACGACGCAAAAGGGCTTCGAGCGCCAGCAGATTTTCTTCGAGATCATCGACCAGCAGAATAGGGGCGGGGGTGTTCATCAGGCGGCCTCTGCCAGCAGTTCGTCAGCCAGTTGATCGAGAGGGCGTACGAGCGCCTTCGGGCACAGAGACTGGGCGGTTTCAGGCATTAGCCGCGCATAGGCCGTCTCCGGCGACTGGATCAGGCCGCGCCCTCCCTGCGCCATAACAGCGCGCAGGCCACCTGCGCCATCCTCGTTGGCGCCGGTCAGGATCACCCCGGTCAGACCCGGCCCATAAGCATCCGCCGCCGTTTCAAACAGCACGTCGATAGAGGGGCGCGAAAACCACACCGGCGCTTCGTTCGAGAGTGCAATGGTAAAGTCGGGTTCAACCATCAGGTGATAATCGGGGGGGGCGAAATAGATGGTGCCGGCATCGATAGGGGCCTTATCTTCGGCTTCCACGACCTTCATACGGCATTTGTCGCTGAACAGATCGGCCAGAACGCTGTGCCGGTTTGACGGCAAGTGGATGACCACCAAAACCGCGCAGTGGTCCGCCGGCAGGTGCGGCAGGACGGCCGACAGGGCTTCTACGCCTCCGGCCGAGGCCCCAATGACCACGGCCTTGCGGGGGAGCATGCTCATGCGGCCTCCCGCTTCTGATAGAGGCGCTCATCGCGGGCAAATTCGTCGAATTTGTAGTGATGATCGGTGAAGCGCAGCGTCTCCTTGGCCCCTAGCCCCAGAAAACCCTTGCGCGACAAAGAGTCGGCAAACAGGGCCACGGCACGGTTCTGAAGGTCGCGGTTGAAATAGATGAGCACATTGCGGCATGACACAAACTGCGTTTCGGCAAATACCGCGTCCGTGACCAGCGAATGGTCGGAAAACACCACGTGCTTGCGCAAAGACTTATCGAAGGTGGCTGCCCCATAAGCGGCGGTGTAGTAGTCCGCCAAAGACGTCTTGCCGCCCGACAAGCGGTGGTTTTCAGTAAACAGACGCATCCGATCAAGATCATAGACCCCGGCCTCGGCCTTGCGCAGCGAATCCTGATTGATGTCGGTGGCGTAGAAAAGGGTGCGTTCTTCGAGGCCTTCTTCGCGGAACAGAATGGCGAAGGAATAGAGCTCTTCGCCGGTCGAACAGCCGGCGATCCACACCTTCAATGAAGGATAGGTTTTAAGGTGGGGCACCACCTTTTCGCGGATCGCGCGGAAATAGGCCGGATCTCGAAACAGCTCCGACACCTGTACGGTCAGATAGCTCATAAGGGCCCCCAGCATGGCTTCTTCGTGCAGGACCATGTCCTGAAGCATCGAAATCGAGCGGCAGCCGAAATGGTCGCGCGCCTGAAACAGACGGCGTTTGATCGAGGCCATGGCATAGCCCCGGAAATCATAGTGATATTTGAGATATATCGCCTCAAGGAAGAGGCGGACTTCTATATCCTCGATCTTGTTATGCACAACACGTCACGCACGCCAGCCGCTAAAAGGAAAGCCACTGTAGGGTTATCGTGTATAAAAATAAAATCAGTAACTGCATTGATTATAAATTAGGCTGTTGTGGGTGTTTCGCTTTCCCGACTTTCTCCTCCCATGTATGGGGAGGAGAAAAATAGTGGCCTTAAAACTTGCATTGTCACCACTGGCTTGAGCGAAGTCGGAATTACCTGGGCACCCAGACCCGCACCAGCGACACCAGCTTTTCGACATCCAGAGGCTTGGCCATATAGTCATTGGCCCCGGCTTCCAGACAGCGTTCCTGATCGTCCTTCATCGCCTTAGCGGTCAGCATGATGACGGGCAGCTTCTTCCATTCCGGCCGCTTGCGGATTTCGCGCGTGGCGGTCAGGCCGTCCATTTCCGGCATCATGACGTCCATCAGCACCAGGTCGATGGCGGTTTCCGCTGACGCCTGTGCGACCTCCAGCGCGTCAAGCGCTTCGCGGCCATTGCGGGCGATCTGCACTACGGCCCCCAGAGGCTCGAAGATGTTGGTGACGGCATAGACGTTGCGCACATCGTCTTCGACAACCAGAAGACGCCGCCCTTCCAGCATGTTGTCGCGCCCTTTGGCCCGGTGCAGCATCTTTTGCTGTTCCGGCGACAGATCCGATACCATCTGATGCAAAAACAGGGTGACTTCGTCGAGCAGGCGCTCCGGCGACTTGGCCCCCTTGATGATGATGGACTTGGAATAGCGGCGCAGCTTCTGTTCATCCGCCGCCGAGATGTCGCGGCCCGTATAGACAATGACCGGAGGGAAGGCGTAGTCCTGTTCGGTGGATAGCGTTTCCAGTAGCGAATAGCCGCTGGCGTCGGGCAGGCTTAAGTCCAGCACCATGCAGTCATAAGTCTGCGCCTTCAGTTCCGCCAGGCACTCTGCCGCCGTGCCGACGGCTACGGTTTCAACGTCCTGCGTCTTCAACAGCGCCATCACCGAGTCGCGCTGCACAGCATCGTCTTCGACGATGAGTACACGGCGCATCCGCTTTTCGAGACGCGTCTCAAGCTGGGTGAAGGCTTCGACCAGCTCGTCGCGCTTAACGGGTTTCAGCATGTAGCCGATGGCCCCCATCGACAAGGCGGCGTGCATGTAATCATTGGCGGACACGACGTGCACGGGGATATGTCGTGTCTTGGGGTCGCGTTTAAGGCGGTCTAGCACCGACAGGCCGGAATGATCGGGCAGGCCGAGATCAAGCACCACAGCGGAGGGAACGTACTGACGCACCATCAGCATAGCGTCTTCGGCCGTGCTGGCGATCAGGCACTGAAAGCCCAGATCCTGCGCCAGTTCGTAGAGTATACGCGCAAAGGACGGGTCATCCTCGACGGCCAGTAGCAGGCGCTTGTCGCCGCTCAGGCGGTCGCGGTCGTCAGGGACGTGCGTGCGGGGCGGCAGGATGGGGGCCGCCGGTGCCTCAGCAAAGGTTTCGATGATCTGCGGCTCAGGCGCGCTGCGCGGCACTTCGCGCGGCGCCACCTGCTGCGGGTCGTAGATCAGGGGCAGGATAAGGGTAAAGATTGAGCCTTCGTCGGGTTCACTTTTCAGCTCGATATGACCACCCAGCAGGCGCGACAGTTCGCGCGAAATCGAAAGGCCCAGACCCGTCCCGCCGTATTTGCGCGAAATGGTCGAATCTGCCTGCCGGAAGGCTTCGAAAATGCTCTGCTGCTGCTCGGCGGAAATGCCTATGCCGGTATCGCTGACGGCAAAATGCACTTTGTTGTTGGCAGCCGACATGCGCAGCACCACCGATCCGCGTTCAGTGAATTTTAGAGCGTTGGACAAAAGGTTTTTCAGCACCTGCTCCAGACGCTGACGGTCAGAATCGAACAGGTCGGGCAGGGTGTCATGGGCCTCGACGCGGAAGGTCAGGCCCTTTTCGCCGGCCAGAGGCTCAAACATCCGCGTCAGGTCACTGGCCAGGCGGCGGAAGGAGACGGGCTCGGCATTGATATCCATCTGACCAGCTTCGATCTTCGACAGGTCGAGAATATCATTTATCAGAGCCAGGAGGTCGTTGCCTGAAGACTGGATGGTGCGGGCGAATTTCACCTGCTCCTCAGTGAGGTTGCCGTCGCGGTTGTCGGCCAGCAGCTTGGCCAGAATTAGCGACGAATTGAGCGGCGTGCGCAGTTCATGGCTCATATTGGCCAGAAAATCCGACTTGTAACGGCTGGCCTGCTCCAGCTCCTGTGCTTTGAGCGCGATGTCGGCGGCGCTTCGGTTCAGGTCGTCCTTCTGTTGCTCCAATATGCGCGCCTGTTCGGACAGCTGCACATTGGTCTGCTCCAGCTCAGCCTGCTGCTGCTCCAGACGCAGATGCGATTCCTTGAGTGCGCGGCTCTGTTCCTCAAGCTCTTCGTTATTGACCCTTAGCTCCTCGGCCTGGGTCTGAAGCTCCTCGGATTGCCGCTGGGTTTCTTCCAGCAGGTTCTGTTGCGTGGCCCGGTAATTGGCCGAACGCACAGCGACGCTGATGATGTCGGAAGACCGCTCAAGCAAGGTCAGCGTCGCCGGATCAATCTTGGCCATAAAGCCCACTTCAACCACAGCATCCACCTGAGTATCGGTGGCGGCAGGGGCCACGACCACGTGGCGCGGCTGCCATTGTCCCAATGAAGTCCCGACACTCAGCAGCGCATCGGGTAGGTCAGACAGGACGGCAATCTTGCCTTCGGCCGCCACCTGACCCACCACGCCTTCATGGAGTTTGAGTGTCAGGGGCAGCGCCGTCTCGGCGGGCACACCGTGGGTGGCGGCCTGTTTTAATATACCGCCGTCGCGCGCATAGAAGGCTGCACTTTGGGCGCCCAGATAGTCGCACAGGAAGGACAGGGCGCGCTTGCCCACCTCATCGAGCGCCGGATCGCCCGATAAGGCGGCGCCCAGCCCCACCTCGCCATTGGACAGCCAGTTTTGCAGGGCTTGCCTTTCGGTTGATCGTCGCACGATCAGCGCAATGGTCAGGGTCAGAATAACGCCCAGAATGGCAGTCGCCGTGGTGGACAGGATGGCCGTATTGAAGGCTTCGGCGCGCTGGCGGATACCCGCCTGACGCCGCGCGTTTTCCGCGGCTTCGATCTCTTTGATCTCGCGGCGGATTATATCCATATGGTTTTTGCCGAGGTGTCGGCCGACCTCGGCCGCGGCAGCTTCCATCCCCTGTGTGCGGCGGATGTCCATGGTACGTTGCAGTTCCGCCATCTTGAGATTGATGCGTTCTTCAATGGCATCGACTTGTGGCTTCAGTTCCGGTGATTGGGCCAGAAGTGCCGGTAATACACGCTGACGTTCCTTGAGAACAAAGGTGGCGTTCTCATAGGGCACCAGATAGGCCTCGTCCCCGGTGATGATATAACCGCGTTGCCCCGTTTCAGCATCGGTCAGAGTGGCGATCAGCTCACTCAGGCCCAGTATGGTCTTGTGCGTCTCGGTCACCTCTTCGCTGTTTTTCCGCAGCGTGCTGATATTGGTATAAGAGATGAAGCCGCTGATTAGGAAAAAGGCAGCGACGAAGATCAGAGACAGCAGCGCGCCCAGACTGCTGCCGGCGGCATGGCTTTTTCCCGGAAACAAAAAGGCCTTCAAAGCGTTAAGCGGAGCAGTCGTTGTCATTCAGGCGGCCTTGGGGTAATCGTGGACAATCAGACGCGCATGTCCGCCGCAATGGCGTTCAGCACGGATTCGAGGGTCTGAAGGTCGACCGGCTTGGTCAAGTGGTGGACAAAGCCGGCTTCTGCTGACTGTTCGCGGTGCTCACGCTCGTCCCAGCCGGTCTGCGCCACGAAGACGGCATTGGCGTGGGCGGGCTTTTGGCGCATTTGGCGGCACAGATCATAGCCGCTCATGCCCGGCAGGCCGATATCCATCATCACTACGTCGGGGTCATAGGCTTCACCCTCGGTCAGCGCCGCCTGCGGCGTCAAGCTGATGCGATAGTCATAGCCCAGCATCTCGATGATCCAGCCCGTGGTCTGGGCCAGAGCTTCGTTATCCTCGACGATCAAAATCTTCATATGTGTCTCTGAGGCTTACGGGGAGCATCGTCTGAGGTCCGCCCGAACGCCGGGCGGCCTGTGCCAAAGTGTGCAGGGTACGCTGAAAACGACCGACGCTGACTGCGTCGTCCGGGAAAAACAATAGGGCCTTTTTTATGGCAAAGCAACCGAAAGGCGTTGTTTTTTGAAATATAGAAATTATTCCAGTGGGAAAAAACACTTTAGATTTGAACTTATGGATTATTTATATTCCAAATATAGATTATTATTAGAATAAACATAAAAAATATCGAAACATCATTATTGTTTCGTGGCGAAAAGGGGTCGAGAATATCAACTAATAGAAAATATTTATATTATTTCGGGCGTTTTCTGACATTTTATATTTCAATTTTTTAGAAACCCTTTTTACGCGCTTAATATGTGCTGGGCGGATCGGACGCCGGAAAGGTGTCTTCGACCATGGTATCCACCTGATCTTCGCCCAGATTATCGCGCACGGCGCGGTCTTCACGCTGACAGTGTTTCAATGAGCGTGTCGGGTGCAGGAAACCGTCACAGAAAGCCCTGACGATGCGAATGGTTTGGATCATGGGTTACCTCCATTGAAGCCCGACCCTAACCGCGCAAAGGTAAGGAGGAGAGAGGCAAGGGTGGGCGTCACACAAAGAGGCTGTAAGGGTGATCCTTGATATTGGGGCGCGTTTGCCATAGATGCAGGCCTTTATGCCAAGGGTCATTGAAAATGAGTCTTGGTATGCCATTCGAGAATGTCTCATGTCGCTGATACATATGAGACATTCTCGTATCTTCAACGCCCGGATGCGGTCAGCATCTTCGGACGTTCGCAGTATCAAGTACAAGGGATACCCCATGAACGCGCTTGCTGAGGTCAATTCGTCACGCCTGTCGGAGGTCAACGCCTTTGTCGCGCGTTACCGTCGTGAGCGCGCGGCCGCGGCTTCGGTGGCTTTTGACACCTATCCCCTGCCGCAACTGGAAAAGCGTATTTCTGACGCCCTGTCAGCGAAGGTGGGGTATGAACTCGATATCAAGTTCGACCTTATCGATCGCGCCAAGATGGGCGGCGATATTGCTCTGCGTTTTCCGCAACTTCTGAAAGACGGCGGGCCGAAGGGCTTTATGGCCAACCACCTGCCGTGGATTGTAGATATCCTCAACGGATCGTGTTTTGCCGACGCCATTGCGAAGCTCGAAACCAAGGGTATGTATATCAACCTGACCCTGTCCGATGGCTGGATGCTCAACGGGGCGCAGGCGGTGACCGAGATCGGCGCGCGTTTCGGCGATTCCGACGCGCTTATGGGGCGCTCGGCGGTGGTCGATTACTCCTCACCCAATGTCGCCAAGACGCTCCACGCTGGGCATATCCGTTCGACCATCGTCGGGCATGTGTTGTCGAACCTGTGGGAGCGGTCTGGAGCCGATACATTCCGCGTCAACCACATTAATGATTTTGGTGGCTTCGGCTTCATGCTGGAAGGCTATCGTCGGTTTGGCACTCTCTTCCCGGCGGATTTCGTCGATAATGATAAGCTGCTGGAAATCTACAAGATCCGTCGCTCGGTCGAACGTATCCTCGAAAGCGGTAAGGCGTCCGATGAATGGGACGCTGAAGACGCCGCCATCGCCGCAAGATATTTCCACAGTGCGACAAGTCTAGAACTGTTGAAATCGTCTTTTGCTGAGTATGTGGCGGCGTCGGATGCCCGATTCCGCGCGCTGGAGCAGGGCGATGCCGAAGAGGTGGCCCTGTGGATCGACATGGTCAAATGGAGTCTTCAGTCGTTCGAAGGCTTTTATGACGCGCTGAACATCCATTTCGACCTCGTTCTCGGCGAGAGCTTTTACTATCAGGCGGGCGACGCTGTGGTCCAAGCGGCGCTGGCCTCTGGCAAGGCTGTGGTGTTCACTGTGGCCGATGCCGAAGCCGCCATCGCCATCGAAGAGGCGCGTTTTGCCTCCGGTGAGATTGGCGAAATCGAACGCGACACTCTGATCAGGTCGATCCGCAAGGACATTGGCGCGGCGGTCGTCCTGCTCGATAGTAACGAGCGCTTTGTGGTGCGCCGTGCGGACGGACAGAGTATTTATTCGACGCGCGATATGGGCGCGATCCAACTGCGCTCGCAGATGTTCGACCCGACCGATGTCTTTTACGTCGTGGGTCAGGAGCAGCAGGTGCACTTCAACCGCCTGTTTCGCTCGGCCTATGCGACAGGGATTGCCGATGCCGCGAAGACCGCGTTTCAGCACGTCTATTTCGGCTTCTACGTTGATGCTAAAACGGGCAAGAAGCTGTCGTCGCGTCAGTCGGTGTCGAACGTCATCGGCCTGTTGTCGGCGGCGCAGGTCTATTTCCGCAACCGCCTGTCCGACCGGGTGGATTCTGATGAGGCCGAACTGAGCCGCGCGGCGCAGGAACTGGCCATCGGTTCTATCGTGTTTAATGACCTAAAGCAGGACCTGAAAGGCGCGGTGGAAATCGACGCCTCGGACATGGATGCCACCATCGCCGGGTTCGAGCGCTCAGGCGGGGCCT
Organism: Asticcacaulis excentricus CB 48; assembly: GCF_000175215.2. Classification (NCBI taxonomy): domain Bacteria; kingdom Pseudomonadati; phylum Pseudomonadota; class Alphaproteobacteria; order Caulobacterales; family Caulobacteraceae; genus Asticcacaulis; species Asticcacaulis excentricus. The sequence goes on from NC_014816.1 coordinate 745,567, forward strand.
ATGTCGTTTATGCGGCGTGTCGGGCACGCAGTATTTTGCGCAAAAACGACGGCGGCACGGCGAATATAGACGGGGTGAGCTATGAGATCGATGCACAAGAAGCCGACCTGCTTCTGAAGGTGCAGCAGATCCCGCAAAAGGTGGTGGCGGCGGCCAAAGCCGCCAATCCATCGGTGCTGGTGCGTCATCTGATGGACGTCGCGGCGATCTATAATTCCTACTACACCCGCGTGCCGGTGATCAGCGATGGGGTGGCCAACCCGGCGCGCCTGATGATCACGCAAGCTGTGCAGGTCGCCCTGACCCGCGCCCTTTCGATCTGCCATATCGAGTGTCCTGAGGCGATCTGATAAAAAAGCCGCCGAAGGAGACCTCGGCGGCTTTTCTTGAGAACCCGTCTGACTCAGGCGGCAATGACGTCCGCTGGGGCCGTGCTTCGGATTAGGTGATCAAAGGCTGACAGGGAGGCCTTGGAGCCTTCGCCCATAGCGATGATGATCTGTTTGTACGGCACGGTGGTGCAGTCGCCCGCTGCGAAAACGCCCGGCAGTGAGGTCTCCCCCTTGGCATTCACCTCGACCTCGCCGTGCTTCGACAGGGCAAGTGTGCCTTTCAGCCATTCGGTGTTGGGCACCAGACCAATCTGCACAAAGATGCCTTCCAGTTCGATGTCGTGCGCTACGTCGTGCAGGCGGTCCTTATACCTCAGACCCGTTACCTTGCTGCCGTCGCCCGTGACCTCGGTCGTCTGGGCATTGGTCAGCACCTTGACGTTCGGCAGGCTATAGAGCTTGCGTTGCAGGACCGCGTCGGCGCGCAGTTCGGCCGCGAACTCCAGCAGGGTTACTTCGGCGACGATGCCGGCCAGATCAATGGCCGCCTCGACGCCTGAATTGCCGCCACCTATGACGGCCACGCGCTTGCCCTTGAACAACGGGCCGTCGCAATGTGGGCAGTACGCCACGCCCTTGTTTTTGTACTCGGTTTCACCGGGCACGTTCATATTGCGCCAGCGGGCACCGGTCGAAAGGATGACGGTGCGCGACTTTACCGAAGCGCCGCTTTGCAGCTTCACCTCGATCAGGCCGCCGGGCGTGGCCGCCGGTATCAGTTGTGTCGCAGTCTGGAGATTCATGATATCGACCTCATAGTCCTTGACATGCTGCTCCAGCGCGGTGGCGAGCTTCGGGCCTTCGGTGTGGGGCACAGAGATGAAGTTCTCGATATCCATGGTGTCGAGCACCTGACCGCCAAAGCGCTCGGCCACGACACCGGTGCGGATGCCTTTGCGCGCGGCGTAGATGGCGGCCGAGGCGCCGGCGGGGCCGCCGCCGACGACCAGGACGTCGAATTCCGACTTGGCGCTGATCTTTTCGGCTTCACGCGATTGCGCCCCGGTGTCGAGCTTAGCCAGAATTTGCTCCAGCCCCATTCGGCCCTGACCAAAGGGCTGACCGTTCAGCAGAATGGTCGGCACAGCCATGACCTGACGCTTTTCGACCTCGTCCTTAAAGAGTGCGCCGTCGATGGCGACGTGCTTTATCTTCGGGTTCAGGACGCTCATCAGGCTCAGCGCCTGCACCACGTCGGGGCAGTTCTGGCACGATAACGAGAAATAGGTTTCAAAGTGCAGTTCGCCTTCGATATCGAGCGCCTTGACCTGCTCAATTACCTCGGCTTCGACTTTGGGCGGGTGGCCGCCGACCCACAGGAGCGCCAGCACGAGAGAGGTGAACTCATGGCCCATGGGCAGGCCGGCAAAGGTCACGGCGACCTCAGGGCTGCCGCTGCGAACGATATCGAAGGAAGGCACGCGTTCGCCTCCGGACGAGACGGTCAGGGTTACCTTGGTTGAGGCGGCCACTATGTCTTCAAGCAGATCGACCAACTCGCGAGACTTTGGCTGATCATCGGTGTGGGCCACCAGTTCGATCGGTGTGCGCAGGTTTTCGAGATAGGCCTTCAGTTGGGCCTTCATGCCGTCGTCAAGCATGGCGTACTCCGTATATTGTCGTGAAAATCATTGTCTATATGCGGGCTCCGCAGAGCCTGGATATGGAGAATAATGCTGGCAAAGCCAGCTCACTTGGAATGCGAAAAGTCTCGAACGGTGGCCCTTGAGAGACTTTCCTTCAAACTGTAGGGGAAATGAGGGGAGGCGGGCCTCCCCTCATGACCAGACTAGATCTTCCCAACAAGGTCCAGCGACGGAGCCAGGGTCTTTTCACCCTCTTCCCACTTGGCCGGGCACACTTCGCCGGGGTGCGAAGCGACGTACTGAGCGGCCTTCACCTTGCGGAACAGCTCGGTGGCGTTGCGGCCCACGCCTTCCGAGGTGATTTCCATGAACTGGATGATGCCTTCGGGATCGACGAGGAAGGTGGCGCGGTCGGCCAAGCCGACGCCCGGACGCATCACGTCGAAATTGTTAGTGATGGTGCCCGACTGGTCACCGACCATGTAGTAGTTGATCTTGCCGATGGCGGGCGAGGTGTCATGCCAGGCCTTGTGCGAGAAGTGCGTGTCGGTCGATACCGAATAGACTTCGACGTTCAGCTTTTGCAGGTCCGGATAAATGCCGGCCAGGTCCTCCAGCTCGGTCGGGCAGACAAAGGTAAAGTCGGCCGGGTAGAAGAAGAAGATCGACCACTTGCCCTTGGTGTCGGCATCCGAAATATCGACGAACTTGCCTTCCTTGTACGCGGTGGCTTTGAAGGGCTTGATCGGGGTATTGATGAGGGCCATTGGGGAAATCCTTTCATGAAATGGACGATGCTGTATTCCCCATTTTGGTTCAGAAAACAAATCTATAATTTTTATACTTTGGATAAATTTAACTTATTGGCGGCTATGATCCCGGTGTCACGCCCGACATCCATGTGGCCCTTTTGTCGCAATAAGGCCATTAGCTTGTCATCACTGTAAAAATCTGTAAAAGATCGGTAGCGTGGACAGCGCTGTCATGTTAGCGCTATCCAACAATAAGCGACTCAAGTCGCAAACAGGGAAGAACGTGTAGGGCTTCAAACCTTGCCGATAACTGAGCCCGTACTCCTGCCCTCGGCGGAGTCGTGCCGCTATGTGTCCTTAGTACCGTGTTTCGTCCGGATGAGGGAAGCCCGACGGCGAATTCGCGCACTCAAAGAGCGTTTTTATTAGTAAAAAAGATCCAACTTCTGGGAGGAAATCATGACTTCACCGACTAACGGTGTGTCTTCGCGTGGCGCTCGCCGCGTAATCCGTAACATGGTCCTGTGCAGCGCGTCGGGTATGGCGATGCTGGCGGGTGCCGCCTACGCGCAGGACGCTGCGCCCGCGTCGGGCGACAATGTCGAAACCGTGATCATCACGGGTGTGCGCGGCTCGCTGCAACGCTCAATGAACATCAAGCGCAACGCGACCGGCGTTGTGGATGCCATCACGTCGGAAGACATCGGTAAGTATCCGGATACCAACCTTGCCGAATCGGTTCAGCGCATTCCGGGTGTGTCGATTGACCGCACCAACGGCGAGGGTTCGACCGTGACTGTGCGCGGCTTTGGTCCGGGCTTCAACCTCGTCACCCTGAACGGCCGCGTGATGCCTTCGGCGCAGATCGGTGCCGTGGGTACGGGCAACATCACCGCAGGCGGTGGTTCGCGTAACTTCGACTTCTCCAGCATCGCTTCGGATGGCGTGTCGGGCTTTGAAGTCTATAAGACCGGTAAGGCCAATATCGCTTCGGGCGGCATCGGCGCTACGCTGAATATCAAGACCCTGCGCCCGATCGGCAAGGCCGGCTCGGCGGGTTCTATTTCGGCCAAGGCGGTGCACGGTGAAAACCTGATCGACGGCAAGGACTGGACCCCGGAAATCGCCGGTACCTACAAGTGGACGAACGATGACAACACCTTCGGTGTGGCCCTGTTCGGTCAGTTCGCCGAAAAGGATGTCGCGACCCGTCAGGCGACCCAGAACAGCTGGAACCTTGATCCGCGCGACCAATTCTACAGCGCCTCTAGCGGCCGTCTGCGCTACGCCTCGAATCAGACCACGCTGCTGACCCAGATCACCAATGCGCCGCCGGCTGGTTCGCTGGTTGCCTATCCGAACGACAGCCGCTACGCCCTGTCTGAAACGCACAACGAGCGCACTAACCTCGTGGCCACGGCGCAATGGCGCCCAGCAGAAAACTGGCTGTTCACGGCGGATGCGGTTTACGTCAAGAACGAAGCCACTGAAAAGCGCGCTGAACAGACCAACTGGTTCAACCGTCCGTTCGATCAGATCGTCTTCGAAAAGGGCGCTTCGGGCATCTATAACGCTGTCTTCCTGCAGGAAAACCTGTCGGGCGTGAAGGACATCGGCTTCGAACAGCAACTCGTCGGCCTTAAGAGCACCCTGAAGTCGCTGGGCTTTAATGCCAAGTGGGACATCAATGACAAGATGAGCCTGACCTTCGACGCGCACTCGTCGGAAGGCGAGGTTCTGCCGAACAACCCCGATGGTTCGACGGCTGTCGCTATCTCGATCGGTGCGCCGGTCGTGGCATCGCACTCGGTGGACTTCCGCGGGGAGATCCCGGTTCAGAAGTACACCATCAATGATGCGCTGCGCGGCAACAACAATGGCCGTCTCGATGCAGGCGATCTGGGGTCTCAGGTCGGCCGTACCTGGACTAACAGCCAGACCAATAAGATCGACGAATTCAAGGTCGATTTCGCCTACGACTTCGACGGCGAAAGCCGCTTCGACGGTGGTATCGACCTGCTGAAGTCGAAAATGACGACGACGACGGGTTCGACCTATCAGGCACTGGGTGACTGGGGTATCTCGCGTCCGGGTGATGTGGCGCAATACGCGCCGGGTCTGGTTACGACCTATGATCTGGGCGGCCTGTTCCAGGACTTCACGCCTGGTCAGTCGAACGTCGCCTTCCGTGGCAATGCGCTCGACATCTACCGTGGGCTGGCCAAGGGCTATAACCAGTCGCTGCCGACCACTTCTTTGACGGCCAACACCATCGAAGAAGACATCAAGGCGATCTATGGCCAGTTGACCCTGAAGGGTGACTTCCTCGGTAAGCCCGTCGGCGTCGTCGCCGGTCTGCGCTATGAAAAGACCAATGTGACGGCCTCGGCCCTGCAAAGCGTTCCGACCGCCATCCGCTGGACCGCTGACAACGACTTTGCGGTCGATTTCGGCACCGGCGTGGCCACGCTTAGCAGCCAAGCCGATTATGACAACTGGCTGCCGAACCTCGACATCTCGTGGAATGTGCGTGATGACGTGACGCTGCGCGCTTCGTACTCGAAGACGATCGCGCGTGCGGCCTATGGCAACATGTATGCCACGACGACGGTCAACACGCCGCCGCGTCCGACCGCCAACGGGACCAACCCAACGGCTTCTTCGGGCAACCCGGCCCTGCTGCCGCTCGAATCGTCGAACATCGACTTCTCGGCGGAATGGTACTATGGCCCGGCCAACTACGTGTCGCTTGGCTTCTACAACAAGGACGTGGCCAACTTCATCGGCACCGGCCGCGTGACTCAGAACCTGTTCAGCCTGCGTGACCCGACCGCCGCTACGGCAGGCTCACGCTCCGGTACGGCCAAGACCGCACTGGGTGAACTGGGTCAATCGGCGACCGACGTCAACCTGTTCACCATGACCGCTCTGGTCATCAAGAACAACGGTAACACGACGGCGGCTAAGAACGAGTACACGGCCAATTCGACCAACGGTAACCTCAATCAGGCCTTCGTGGATCAAATCCTCGCCGCCTATGATATTACCGCTAACTCGGCCGATCCGCTGTTCAACTTCGACACCTCGATCCCGGTCAACAACAAGACCGCGAACATCCATGGTTTCGAAGCGGCCTTCCAGCACTTCTTCGGTAGCACCGGTTGGGGTGTGTCGGGCAGCTTGACGACGGTTGATGGCGACATCGGCTTCGACAACTCGGCCGCACCGGGCACGCTTCAGTTCCCGCTGCTGGGTCTGTCGGATACCTACAACGTTACCCTGATCTACGATAAGGGTCCGCTGTCGGGTCGTCTGGCCTACAACTGGCGTGACAAGTATATCGCCAACACCAATGTCGGCTCTCAGGGTGACCCGCAGTACTTCGAAGCCTTTGGGGTTTTGGATGCTTCGGTCAACTACACGGTGACGTCGAACATTCAGGTCACATTCGAAGCTCTGAATCTGACCAAGGAGCACATCCGTCAGTATGGACGTGATACCTCCAACCTCTACTTCGCTCAGGAACTGGATACCCGTTATCAGATCGGTGTCCGCTACAAGTTCTAATGCTGTTGTAAAGTGTAAACGGGAAGGGCCGCGGGCAACCGCGGCCCTTCCTGCCTTCTGCCCGTCTTGTCGTTTGAGACAGGTGGGATAAGTTCTCTATATTCGTTGCGAGAGTGTTTCATGCCTAACGCCGTCCTCCTTGATAATGTTCAGCATCACGACCTTAGGGTCATCGGCGGTCACGGCCCGGCATTTGGCGACGCTGTAAATGAAATCCCCGTCTTTGCCCCCGAGTTTGCCGAGCTTCAGCGCGACTATCCGCTCTATTTCCGCCAGACGGAAAACGGCGGCTTTCAGACCTATGCTCTGCTGGGCCTAGATAAGGACGAAAACCTGTTTCTGGTGGACGATCAGTGGCAGGCGCGCCACGTCCCGGCCATGAGCAACCGGGGGCCGTTCCTGATTGGGATGAACGACGATCAACCCATGCTCATGGTCGATCTCGATCATCCGCGCCTGAGCCGCAGTGAGGGTGAGCCGGTTTTCCTGCCGCACGGAGGCAACGCGCCCGCTCTGGAGCGGCACATGCGCGCGCTGCGCACCATCCATCAGGGCGTGGAACTCAATGCGCCTATGTTTGCGGCGTTTCAGGCCGAGGGTCTGATCGCGCCCGTCGAAATCGCCATCCGCCTCGATGACACCATCGAATACAAGATCCCGGACCTGTTCTCGATCAGTCAGGAGGCCCTGTCGCAACTCAGCGGGGAGGGGCTGGAGCGCTTGAACCGTGCCGGTTTCCTGGCGCTGGCGTTTCAGGTTGCGGGCTCGATGGGCAACATGACCCGTATCATTGAACTGAAGAACCGCAAGCGGGTCGCGCTCTGATGGCTGAGATTGACCGCCGTACCGAGGTCGTGACCGGCATTGCGCCGGACGCCATTCCGTTTGATGAGCTGATGGCCTCACAAAAGCCCGTCATCCTTAAAGGCGTGGCGCGTGACTGGCCTTTGGTGCGCGACGGCTTGCACAGCGCCGCCGCGGCGATGGAGCATCTGCGCCGCTTCTATCAGGGGCGGCCAGTGACCGCCTATACGGGCGCGCCGGAGATTGGCGGACGCTTCTTCTACCGCGACGATTTGGCCGGGTTGAATTTCACCGCCGCGCGCACTGACCTCAGCGCGTTTCTCGAGGAGGTCGCGGCGCATCTCGACGACCCCGCACCGCCGTCCTTCTATATCGGTTCGACCGATCTGGGGCTGTACCTGCCGGGCCTGCGTGAGGCGGGCAATGATCTGAGCCTTACCCATCCCATGTTTGTGGACAATCCGCCTTTGGCCAGTATCTGGATCGGCAACCGCACCACGGCGACCTGCCATTTCGACATGTCGCACAATATCGCCGTCTGCGTGGCCGGCCAGCGGCGCTTTACCCTCTTTCCGCCGGATCAGGTCGCAAACCTCTATCCCGGCCCGCTGGAGCCGACACCGGGCGGGCAGGTGGTCAGTCTGGTTGATTTCCGGGCCCCCGACTATGAGCGCTTCCCGCGCTTCCGCGACGCCGAAGCCGCGGGTCAGGTGGCCGATATGGAACCGGGCGATGTCCTCTTCTACCCGGCTTTGTGGTGGCACCATGTTGAGGCTTTTGCACCGTTCAACATTCTAGTGAACTATTGGTGGAACACCTCACCGGCCTTTATGGACACGCCTATGAACACCCTGCTGCACGGTCTGTTGAGCTTGCGCGATCGGCCCCAGACGGAAAAGGACGCCTGGAAGGCGCTGTTCGACTATTACATCTTTGGCCCGGCCGAGCAGGCGGGCGCGCACATCCCCGAGGCGGCGCGCGGCGCGCTGGGGACGCTGAACGACATGACAGCCAGACGCCTGCGGGCACAACTGCTGCAAAAACTGAATCGCTGAGGGAAGAGACATGCAACCGGTCAAAAAGGTAGTTATTGCCGGCGGTGGCACCGCCGGATGGTGCGCGGCGGCGGCCCTGTCGAAGCTGCTGGGGACGCTGATCGACATCACCCTGATCGAGTCGGAAGAGATCGGCATTGTCGGGGTGGGCGAAGCAACCATCCCCACGGCGCGCACCTTCCATCACTTTCTGGGCATAGATGAACGCGCCTTTCTTAAGGCGACCAATGCCACCTATAAGCTGGGCATCGCCTTTGAAAACTGGGCGCGCGACGGCGACCGCTATATCCACTCCTTCGGTGAGATCGGCAAATCCAACTGGATGGCCCCGTTCCACCACGTGTGGATGGCGGCGCGTGACAAAGGGTTCGGCGGCGATCTGGGCGACTATTGTTTTGAGCTGCGGGCAGCGGAAGAGGGCAAGTTCTTCACTTCGGACACGGCGCGCATCAACTATGCCTATCATTTCGACGCCGTGCTTTACGGCCGGTTCTTAAGGCAGCTCAGCGAATCATGCGGGGCTAAGCGCATCGAAGGTCGCATCCGTCAGGTGCGTCAGGACGCTGACACCGGCTTTATCACGGCGCTGGAACTGGAGTCCGGTGAGGTCATCGACGGCGACCTGTTTATCGACTGCACGGGCTTCAAGGGGCTTCTGATCGAAGAGACGCTGAAGACCGGTTTTGAGGACTGGAGCCACTGGCTGCCCACCGATCGGGCGCTGGCTGTACAGACCGCGCCGTCCGGGCGGCTCGATCCCTATACGCGCGCCATTGCGCACGGCGAAGGCTGGCGCTGGCGCATCCCGCTACAGAACCGCGTGGGCAACGGGCTGGTCTATGCCAGTGGGCACCTGACCGATGAGGCGGCGCGCGAACGCCTGTTGTCGCTGGTCGATGGGGAGCCCCTGACCGAGCCGAGACTGATCCGGTATCGCACCGGGCGGCGCAGGAAGATCTGGAACAAGAACTGCCTGACGGTCGGCCTGTCGAGCGGCTTTATCGAACCGTTGGAATCGACCAGCATCCATCTGTTTCAGATCGCCGTGACGCGCCTGATCCAGATGTTCCCCTTCGGCGGCATCACCGAGGCGGTGAGCGACCACTACAATGAGATTGCGCGGCGTGAAATCGAGAAGGTGCGTGACTTCGTCATTCTGCACTACAAGCTGACCCAGCGCGACGACACGGGCTTCTGGCGCGAACGGCGCGAGATGAGCGTGCCCGACAGCCTGACCGAGCGGCTTGAGATGTTCCGTGAACACGGCCACGCCTGGCAGGCGGCCGATGACCTGTTCCGCGTCGATTCGTGGGTGCAGGTGCTGCTGGGCCAAAGGCTTGAGCCCCAATCGCACCACGCCATCGGCCAACTGATGAGTGAAGCGCAACTGCGTCAGGCGCTGGACGGCCTGAAGACGAATATCGCCCGCACAGTTGAAGCCATGCCGACGCACGAGGCCTTCCTCAAAAGCTATCTGGCGGCGTGAGTTTGTGAGGAGGCGGATAAACCAACGCCCGCCGGCGATAAGCGCGGCGGGCGTGAGGTCGAGCAAGAAATGGTGGAGCTAAGCGGATTCGAACCGCTGGCCTCCTCATTGCGAACGAGGCGCTCTACCAACTGAGCTATAGCCCCATTCCTTGTGGAAGGCGTCTTTTAATCGAACGCCGGAGACTGTCAAGTCGGGTTTGACTTGTTATAGCTGTCGGCACCGCTATATTCACAAAAAGCCGGACATGCCGGGTGCCAAGGGTTTTCCATGATCGATTTCGTCTTTTTCGTCCTCAACGGTATTTTGTCTTTCGCGGTGTGGGTCATCATCATCAGCGCGATCCTGAGCTGGCTGGTGGCGTTTAACGTCATCAATACGCGCAATCCCGGCGTGTACCGCATCCTCGATATGCTGGATCGCCTGACCTATCCGATCCTTGAGCCCTTCCGCCGTGTCATTCCCAATCTGGGCGGTATCGACATCAGTCCGATCATCGCCATCCTGATCATTCAGGGGATGCAGCGCTATCTGCTGCCCATGGCGCGCGGTGGCCTCTATGGCCTGACGGGTATGTGATTGGCCCGGCTGGTCGTGCGCCTGACGCCCAAGGCCGCAGCGGATCGCGTCGATGGCTGGGACATGGATGAGCAGGGGCGGCCCTACCTCAAGGTTCGTGTCACCGCGCCGCCAATAGAGGGGCGCGCGAATGAGGCGCTAATCGCCTTTCTCGCCAAGCGACTGAAGTTGCCTAAATCGCGCTTGTCGCTGCTGGCCGGAGATTCGTCACGCCTCAAACAGATCGAGGTTGAAGGATTTGACGAGGCGGCGTTGAAAGCGGCCTTTTAGTCCTGTCTCCCGAAAAACAAAGAACCCCGCCGGAGCGCTCCGGCGGGGTTTTGTCATTGCAAATTTGCGTGGCGCTTACGCCGCGACCTTGGCCGCATGGATTTGCGCTACGATCGCCTTGGTGACTTCCGAACCGGCCAGCGTGCCGCCCAGATCGCGGGTCAGTTGCCCGGCCTTGATTACCGCTTCGATGGCGGCGTCCAGCGCGTCGGCTTCGGCGCTCAGATTGAGCGAGAAGCGCAGCATCATGGCCACGGACTTCAGCGTGCCGATGGGGTTGGCAAGGTCCTTGCCCGCAATGTCCGGGGCGGAGCCGTGGATGGGCTCATAGAGGCCTTTACCGGAGCCCAGCGAGGCCGAACCCAGCAAACCAATCGAGCCCGGCAGCACCGAGGCGAGGTCGGACAAGATGTCGCCGAACATGTTTTCGGTGACAATCACGTCAAACGACTTCGGACGTGTGACCAAGTGCATGGCCATCGAATCGACCAGAGCGTGCTCCAGCTCAACATCCGAATATTCCGCCTTATGCAGCTTGATAACCGTTTCGCGCCAAAGACGCGAGGTCTCGATGACATTGGCCTTATCTACCGAGGTGACCTTGTTGCGGCGCTTGCGGGCGGCTTCAAAAGCCACGCGGGCGACGCGCTCGATCTCTTCGACCGTGTAGACGCATTCATCGACGGCGCGGTCATCGGTCCGGGTCTGCTTGCCGAAATAGAGGCCGCCGGTCAGTTCGCGAACGATCAGCATGTCGGCCCCCGACACGATCTCTTCTTTCAACGGCGAACGGAAAGCCTGCGAGGCCGGGACGTCCATCGGGCGCAGATTGGCGAACAGGCCCATCGACTTACGCACGGCCAGAAGGCCCTGTTCCGGGCGCTTGGGTTGCAGGTCCCACTTCGGGCCACCGACGGCCCCGAGCAGCACCGCATCGGCGGCCAGACAGGCGGCGTCGGTATCGGCGGGGTAGGGGTCGTTGCGCTCATCAATAGCGATGCCGCCGATCAGCTTTTCTTCGAAGTTGAAGGTGTGGCCATAGACCTCACCGATGGCCTTCAGCGCGGAGACGCCCGCGGCGGCGACTTCGGGACCGATGCCGTCACCCGGCAGCACGACGATGTTGAAATTTGGCATTATCAAGCGGCCTTTCCGTTGGTTTGCTCGTAGGCTTCGATTTCCGGCAGGCGCTTCAACAGCCAGCCCATGGCATCGACGCCTTCCAGCAGGCATTGGCGCGCGAAGGCTTCAACCTGGAAGGTGACAGTGGTGCCGTCTTCCAGAGTCAAGGTGCAGGATTCGAGGTCGATGGTGACGCGCTGCTGCGGGTTTTGCGTCAGCTTGTCGTGAATTTCGGGCGACACCACGACCGGCAGTAGGCCGTTTTTCAGGCTGTTCGACTTGAAGATGTCGGCGATCTCGGTGGAGATGACCGCCTTGAAGCCATAATCCATCAGCGCCCATGGGGCGTGTTCGCGCGACGAGCCGCAGCCGAGATTGTTACCGGCGACCAACACGCGGTGCTCGGTCGGGTCGATCTCATTGAGGATGTGCGGCTTGTTCGAGCCGTCGGCATTGTAGCGCCAGTCGTTGAACGCGACCTTGCCCAGACCCGCCTTTGTGGTCGTGGTCAGGAAGCGCGCGGGGATGATCTGATCGGTGTCGATATTAGCTTCCGGCAGGACGACGATGCGTGAGGAGAAGCTGTTGACGGGTTCTTGGTTAGACATTGGGTTCTCTTTTTTCCCGTCCTCCCCGCTGTGCAGGGGGAGGCGAAAAGTTAGGCGCTTTCAAGCTGCATGAATTGGCGGGGATCGGCCACATGACCGGCGATGGCCGAGGCCGCGGCGGTCGCCGGCGAGGCCAGAACCGTGCGCGAACCGGGTCCCTGGCGGCCTTCGAAATTGCGGTTCGAGGTCGAAACGGCCAGTTGCCCCGGCAACACGAAGTCGCCGTTCATGGCAATGCACATCGAGCAGCCCGGCAGACGCCATTCGGCACCGGCTTCGAGAAAGATCTGGTGCAGACCTTCTTTTTCGGCTTCGACGCGCACCCATTCCGAACCCGGCACGATGAGGGCGCGTACGCCCGGCGCGACCTTGCGGCCCTTCATGATGGCAGCGGCGGCGCGCAGATCGGCCATGCGGCCATTGGTGCACGAACCGATAAATACCACATCGACCTTTTCCACCTCGCGGGCCTCGCCGCCGGTGAAGCCCATATACTTCAGAGCGCGTTCTTCGTCTTCGTTGGCGGCCACGGGCACGCCCTTGACGATCGGCGCACCCTGATCGGGCGAGGTGCCCCAAGTCGCCATGGGTTCGATGGCCGAACCGTCGATGGTGATTTCCTTGTCGAAGACTGCGCCGTCGTCGGACTTCAGCGTCAGCCACTGGGTGGCGGCTTCGTCAAAGGCCGCGCCTTGCGGCACGTATTCGCGGCCGCGCAGCCATTCGACCGTTTTCTGGTCAGGGGCGATCATGCCGCAGCGCGCGCCAGCTTCGATCGACAGGTTACAGACCGTCATGCGGCCTTCCATGTCGAGCGCTTCGATGACCGGACCGGCATATTCGAGGGCATAGCCCGTGCCGCCGGAAAAGCCCAGCGTGTTGATGACGGTGAGCGCCACGTCCTTACCCGTCACGCCCGGTTGCAGCGCGCCGGTGATGTTGATGCGCATAGTCTTTGGCTTACGTTGGGCGAGGCACTGGGTGGCCAGAACATGGCCAACTTCCGAGGTACCTATGCCAAAGGCGATGCAGCCGAAAGCGCCATGGGTCGAGGTGTGCGAGTCGCCGCAAACGACCGTGAAGCCCGGCTGGGTGAGGCCCATTTCCGGCCCTATGACGTGGACGACGCCACGGTTTTCGGCGTCGTAACCGAACAGGCGAAGACCGTTTTTTGCGGCATTGGCCTCAAGCGTTTCGACCTGCTTCTTGGCCTGCGCCGTCACGTAGGGTCGGTTGCCATCGGCGTCCGGGGCCAGCGTCGGGATCGAGTGATCGAGGGTGGCAAAGGTGCGGTCGGGACGACGTACCTTTAGGCCGCGCGCATCCAGTTCGGAAAACGCCTGAGGGCTGGTCACCTCATGAACCAGATGCAGGTCGATGTAGAGGACGGCGGGCTTGTCCGCGCCTTCTTCCTCAACGATGTGGCGTTCCCACACCTTCTCGAACAATGATTTGGGTTTTGACATGATGGTCGTCCGTGCACTTCATAAAAGAGCCTCCCCTGATCTCAGGGGAGGGGTGCCGCGCGGCCAAAAAACCGCGCGGTGGTTGGAATGGCACCATCGGGGTCACCCCCGTGGCGGTTTAATTCACGTAATCGAGCCAGCCCCACTTATCTTCGGTCTGGCCGTTGAACAGGCCGTGGAAACGCGCCTGCAGCAGCTTGGTGATCGGGCCGGGGCCGTTTTCACGGGTCGGAATGTCGTCGATCGTGCGGATCGGCGTGATTTCCGCCGCCGTACCAGTCATGAACACTTCGTCGGCGAGGTAGAGCATTTCGCGCGGCAGGTCTTGCTCGATGATCTCGATGCCCTCTTCGCGGGCCAGAGTTAGCACAGTGTTGCGCGTGATACCGCCCAGGATAGAGGCCGAGACCGGCGGGGTGTAGATCTTGCCGCCCATCATCAGGAACAGGTTCTCACCTGCCCCTTCCGAAAGACGCCCATCGACGCCGAGGCCCAGACCTTCGACATAGCCCTTCGAGCGCGCTTCGCGGCCGATCAGGTAGGACGACAGATAGTTGCCGCCGGCCTTGGCCATGACGGGGATGGTGTTCGGCGCGGCTCGGTTCCACGAGGAGACGATGACGTCGACGCCCTTGGTCAGGCCTTCGTCGCCCAGATAAGCCCCCCACGGGAAAGCGGCGATGGCGACATCGACGCGAACGTTTTCCGGCTTCGGCGTCACGCCCATACCGCATTCGCCCAGGAAGGCGATTGGGCGCAGATAGGCCGACTTCAGGCCGTTGACGCGCAGGGTTTCCTTACAGGCGTCGTTGATCTGTTGCAGCGTGTAGGGCACCGGCATGTGATAGATGCGGGCCGAATCGAGCAGGCGCTGGGTGTGTTCGGTGAGGCGGAAGACTGCCGGGCCCTTCGGCGTGTCGTAGGCGCGCACGCCCTCAAACACCGAGGTGCCATAGTGCAGGGCGTGGGTCATGACGTGGACCTTGGTGTCCTCCCACGCCTTGAGTTCACCGTTGAACCAGATTTTTTCAGCGAGCGGTTTCATGTTGTTTCTCAGAATTCAGGTTTGAGGCATGAGTCTTCCGGTCGTGCAGGAAGACGTATTTTTCAAAAGCGTCGCACATGGCGCGAAGCCCGGCCCATACAGGGTCGGGGCCGCGACCACGGCCCCGGTATGCCTCACCCTTAATCTGTAAACTGATTTCTGCAAAGGCCCCCCCGTCGAAGGTGAACCCCGACTGGATGATTTCGCAGTCATTGACGCGCGCCTCGATCTGATAGGCGTCCACCAGAGCGCGGAACCCGGCCTCAAAGGCATTAAGCCCCGTGGCCGTCACCTTCAACGGTTCGCCGTTGTCGCGGAACAGGTCGAGCGTGATGGTGACGAAGTCCTTGGTGACTTCGCTCGACACCTTGAACAGGCGCGCATCATCCTTGTCGGCGTTGTCGCGCGTGAGCAGCGACATCAGCTCAAACTCGTCGATTTCACCGATCTCATCAGCCCGACGCTTAAAGGCGGCGAACAGGTCGCCCAGCGACAGTTCGTCGAGGTCAAAGCCCAGTGCCGCCGCCTGCTTGGCGATAGCGTGGCGGCCCGAATGCTTGCCCAGAACCAGATTCGACTTTTCCGCCCCGACGTCTTCCGGGCGCATGATCTCATAGGTGCGCGCATCGGTCAGCATACCGTGCTGATGGATGCCTGATTCGTGGGCGAAGGCATTGCGGCCGACGACTGCCTTGTTGCGCATGACGATGGTGCCGGTGGCTCGCGACAGGAGGTGGCTCGCCTTGCTTAACAGCGGCGTGTTGATGCCGGTGTGGAGCTTAAACAGCTCAGGCCGCGTGCGCAGTGCCATGACGACCTCTTCCAGCGCTGCATTGCCTGCACGCTCACCGATGCCGTTGATGGTCACCTCGATCTGACGTGCGCCGGCTTCGAGCGCGGCCAGTGTGTTGGCGACGCCCAGCCCCAGATCGTCATGATTGTGCGCCGAAAGTATAACCTGCGGATGGTCCTTCAGGGCGGCCTTCAGGTCACTGAAAATCTGGTAGATTTCTTTCGGCGTGGTGTAGCCGACCGTATCCGGAATATTCAGCGTGCGCGCCCCGGCCTCGGCTGCAGCGATACAGACCTCATGCAGGAAGTCCTGCTCGGTGCGGATAGCGTCTTCAGGCGAGAACTCGACCTCGTCAAAAATGGTCGAGGCGTAGCTTACGGCCTTATGGGCAATTTCAACCACTTGCTCGCGCGTCTTCTTCAGCTTGGCCGCGCGGTGGATGGGCGAGGTGGCGAGGAAGATGTGGCAGCGCTTGCGCTTGGCGGGCAACAGCGCGCGGGCGGCGGCGTCGATGTCGGATTCCAGCGCGCGCGACAGTGAACAGAAGGTCGGGCCGACCACTTCGCGGGCAATAGTTCGGATGGCTTCCTCATCGCCGGGCGATGAGGCGGCAAAACCGGCTTCGATGACGTCCACGCCCAGATCCTTGAGCGTATGGGCCAGCATCAGCTTATCCTTGACGCCTAACGAAAAGCCGGGGGCTTGTTCGCCGTCACGCAGGGTGGTGTCAAAGACGATGACGCGGTTGGGGTCGTTGGGGACGATGGCATTCATGATGGAACTCAGGCGCTCAGTTTTT
The DNA here is from genome assembly GCF_000175215.2 of Asticcacaulis excentricus CB 48. NCBI lineage: Bacteria > Pseudomonadati > Pseudomonadota > Alphaproteobacteria > Caulobacterales > Caulobacteraceae > Asticcacaulis > Asticcacaulis excentricus. Next base: position 761,891 of record NC_014816.1, read on the forward strand.
CGGCGTTAGGGCGGACAGTTTGCGCCCGATCCGGCGCCTGCTCAAGCCGCTTGATGCCATAGAGGCGGTCGATTTGCAGCCCCAGAATGTCGACATTGCGGCCCGCATCGCGCGGACGCACGGTGACGCTTAGGCCGCGCGTGTCGGGACCCAGATCGTACAGGTCGATCTCATCAATGTGGAAGCCTCGACGCTCGATCAGACCCAGCACTCTCAGGAGCGTGCCTTCCAGACGGTCGATCTCAATATGAATCGATTGGCTCATCCCAGCGCTCCTCCATCATTTCCGCGTTCGACGCGCCCGGCGGCACCAGCGGCCAGACATTTTCGCGCGGGTCGATCAACACATGCAACAAGGTCGGGGCGTCGGCGGCCAGAAGCCGGTCGATGGCACCTTCGACCTCATGGCGCTGAGTGATGCGGAACGCACTCAGGCCAAACGCCTTCGCGACCTCGACAAAGTCCGGATTGTCGGACAGGTCGATTTCGCTGTAATTTTCTTCGTAAAACAGTTCCTGCCACTGACGCACCAGCCCCAGCGACGAATTGTCGAGCAGGACGATCTTCAGGTTGATGCCGTAACGACGCAGCGTCGCCATCTCCTGAATATTCATCATGAAGCTGCCGTCGCCGGAGACGGTAACGACGTGGTGGTCGGGCAGGCCCAGTTTGGCCCCCATGCCGGCGGGCAGGCCATAGCCCATCGCGCCAGACCCACCGGAGGTCAGGTGGGCGCGGTTCTGCTCGAACTCGCAATGCTGCGCCACCCACATCTGATGCTGACCCACGTCGCAGGCAACAATGAATTTCTTCCCCGCCTTTTCCGACAGCGACTTGAGCAAGGCCGGGGCATACACCCCTTTGCCCGGCGCGTCATATTTGAAGCGGTGCTGCCACTTGTTGGCTTTGTTGAGCTTCACCCAGTCTGAAATGTCGGGCATGCTCGGGCGCAGAGCAGGCAGGGCCAGTTTCAGGTCACCCAGAATGGCCACATCGGCGCGGCGATTCTTGTGAAACTCGGCCGGGTCGATGTCGAAATGGATGACCCTGGCATGCGGGGCGAAGGCCGACAGCTTGCCCGTGGCGCGGTCGTCGAAACGCGCCCCCACGGCGATCAGCAGGTCGGTTTCCTGCACGGCCATGTTCCCGGCGCGGGTGCCGTGCATCCCCAGCATCCCCAGATGCAGGTCGTGATAGGTTGAGACCGTCCCCAGTCCTTTCAGGGTAGAAACGAACGGTATGCCAGTGCGCTCGACAAAGTCGCGCATTTCGGCATCGGCATCGGCCATGTGCACGCCACCGCCGATGTAGAGCAACGGCTTTTTGGCCTGTTCGATCAGAGTCTTGGCCGCCTCAATGGCGTCGGCCTTCGGCGCGGCGGGCGTCCAGGCGGGCAGTTCACCCATTTCGGAGGCTTCGACAAAGCTGGCGGCGACGTCCTTCGGGATATCGACCAGCACCGGGCCGGGGCGGCCTTCCTTGGCGATGGCAAAGGCGCGGGCGAGGATGGCCGGAATTTGTGCGGCGTCGCGCACCAGCCACGAGTGTTTGACGACCGGCAGGGTCAGGCCCAGAAAGTCCACTTCCTGAAAGCCATCGGTGCCCATCAGGTGCGTGGCGACCTGACCGGTGATAAAGACGACGGGGACCGAGTCCATATAGGCGTTGGCGATGCCGGTGATCAGATTGGTCGCGCCGGGACCGGAGGTGGCCATGCACACGCCGACGCGGCCTGTGGCGCGGGCATAGGAATCAGCGGCGAACGACGCCCCCTGTTCGTGGCGCACCAGAATGTGACGCAGGCCCGACCCGGCCAGCGCGTCATAGATCGGCATGATGGCACCGCCCGGATAACCGAACAGCACGTCTACGCCCAGCGCCTTCAGCGTTGAGATGACGAGTTGCGCGCCGGTCGGTTTATTGGTGGGCATTGTAAATTACTCGGTGTTGGGGTGCGGATTGACCGCTTGGTCTTGTTTGGTAGCGAGAAATCCCCCTCCGTCAGCCCTTCGGGCTGTCGCCTCCCCACCACTTACGCGCTGGGGAGGAAGACGTTTGCGCTCTCTCCTCCCTGCGAAGTGGGGAGGTGTCGCTCCGCAACAGCGGCGTGACGGAGGGGTACTTTTTTAGCCGTTACCCTTTTGGTTCAGCCACGACATGCGCGAACGCAGGTCACGACCGACGGTTTCGATGGGATGCTCAAGGTCCTGACGCATCAGGGCGTTGTAGCGCGGACGACCGGCCATGTTTTCGAGGATCCAGTCGCGCGCGAAGTCACCCGACTGGATGTCGTTGAGCACTTCTTCCATGCGCTCACGGGTTTCTTCGTTGATGATGCGCGGACCCGACACGAGGTCGCCGTACTTGCAGGTTTCCGACACGAAGGAGTGCATCTTTTCGAGGCCGCCTTCATACAGCAGATCGACGATCAGCTTCAGTTCGTGCAGCACTTCGAAATAGGCGATTTCCGGACGGTAACCGGCATTGGTCAGCGTCTCAAAACCCATCAGAATCAGTTCCGACGTACCGCCGCACAGAACGGCCTGTTCGCCGAACAGGTCGGTTTCGGTTTCCTCGCGGAACGAGGTTTCGATCACGCCGCCGACGGTGCCACCGATGCCGCGGGCATAGCCCAGCGCCTTGCGCGCCGCCTGACCGGTGACGTCACGATCCACGGCGAACAGCGATGGCACGCCGCGGCCGCGTTGATATTCACGACGCACGAGGTCACCCGGACCCTTCGGGGCGACGAGGATGACGTCGAGGTCTTCACGGGCGGTAACGCGGCCATAGAGAACCGAGAAGCCATGGGCGAACAGGAGCGCCGCACCCTTGGGGGCATAGGGCTCGATGTCGTTCTTGTAGATGTCGGCGTGCGACATGTCCGGCGTCAGAAGCGCGATGATGGTGGCGTCCTTCACGGCGTCTTTGATTTCCGCCGTGGCGAGACCGTCGGCCGTCGCCTTGGTGTGACCCGCACCGCCAGCGCGCACGCCGACGATCACGTCCGCGCCTGACTCTTTCAGGTTCTGGGCGTGGGCGCGGCCTTGCGACCCGTAGCCGATAATGGCGATGCGTTCGCCCTTCAGGCTGTCCGGCGAAACGTCGTCATTGGTATAGATTTTCACTTGGGAGGCTCCATTGAGTGCCGGCTTTGCCGGTCGCTTTGAAAGAAAAAAGGAAAGAGAGATCAGGCCTGAGCGGCGTCGGCTTCTGCCATGAGGGCCGCGTACTTGCCCATCGGGGCAAAGCCGTTCTTGACCTTTACATCGCGCGGCCCATCCGCCCGGCGCGCCACCATGTCGGCGTCGATGTCGAGGCGGCGGTTCTTGATGTCGATGGTGATGGTGTCGAAATTCTGGACGTAGCGGATCGCCTTGCCGACATGGCCAACGACAATCCCTTCCGATGCGGCGGCAAAACGCCCGTTGGAGATGAGGCTGATGTCGCGCAGACCAACCTCTATGATCGCCCCGAAGATAGCCGTCATTTCCGCCTCGTCCGCCGCCGCGATGACGATGGCCTCACCGTGCGCGACGCGGCCTTGCTGAATAGCGGCAATGGCGTCGGATTCCATGGCGAAGACACGGGCGCGGGCTTCGTGTGGGTCGCGCTCAAAACCCCCACCCGTCATCACGCAGCCTTCCGGCGACAGCGAGCCGTGCAAAATCACGAAATTCGAGGAGGGTAAAGCGGCCGGGTCGATGATGCGAGCGTGAGCGTTCATGGCGAAATCTCGGTTTTTAGGGTTTTACGCGGATACTGGGTGGGGTTTGGAAGCAGGCATGTACAAAAAAGCCCGCTCTGGTCAGGGAGCGGGAGGATGGTTATTCCTCGTTAGGCGGGTTTCAGACCTGCGCTACCACTCCGTGATCATAGGGCGTAGAAGTACGCCTACGATGAGTAGGTTAATCAGGACTACGATAATGGCGGACGCAGCAGCGGATAGGTTCAGGGCAGCGCCTTGAACATCCATGCGGGCAGCGATGGCAACAGCCTTGCGCACCTTGAGCGTCTCCATTCGGCGGGCCACCGTGGCCGCGTCGTGGGGTCATATAGACTGAAACCTCTGCCAATTGCAAAGGCAAAATTGAAAAAAAATTTCTTTAGCAGGCGAATGGTGGAATTTATCAGGTGAAACGTAGTGAAAAAGCGCCATATTTTGAAAATATTTTTTGGGTATGCGGTTTCTCTGAAAAAATTCCCCCTCAACCGGCGGGCTTTGCGCAACAGTTTCGCAGGAGCAAAAAAATGTCGGCTGCGCCTGCGAAGGTTTGCGGGCCCCTGAGGTGCTGTTGCAATTCGTCTTGTTCGTTTTATATGGCCACACGTCACACGACCATCCGTGCCTATTTCCCCCAGCACTGCTTCTGAGGTTCCCATGCCCGCCTATCGCTCACGCACCACGACTTTCGGCCGCAACATGGCGGGCGCACGGGCGCTTTGGCGGGCGACCGGGATGACCGATGCCGACTTCTCGAAACCCATCATCGCGGTGGTCAATTCCTTCACACAGTTCGTGCCCGGCCACGTCCACCTGAAAGAACTGGGCCAGATGGTGGCGCGCGAAATCGAAAAGGCCGGCGGCGTCGCCAAGGAGTTCAACACCATCGCCGTCGATGACGGTATCGCCATGGGCCACGGCGGTATGCTCTATTCGCTGCCCTCGCGCGACCTGATCGCTGACAGCGTGGAATATATGGTCAATGCTCACTGCGCCGACGCCATGGTCTGCATTAGTAACTGCGACAAGATCACGCCGGGGATGCTGATGGCCGCTATGCGCCTCAACATCCCGTGCATTTTCGTGTCTGGCGGGCCGATGGAGGCTGGCAAGGTGGTGTGGCCGGACAAGGACGGCGTGCAGCGTACCCACGCGCTCGATCTGGTCGATGCCATGGTGCAGGCCGCCGACGACTCGATATCGGATGAGCAAGTCAAGGCGGTCGAAGAGGCCGCCTGCCCGACCTGCGGTTCCTGCTCGGGCATGTTTACCGCCAATTCAATGAACTGCCTGACTGAGGCTTTGGGTCTGTCTTTACCGGGTAACGGCACAACTCTGGCTACCCATGCCGACCGAAAGGCCCTGTTCTGTGAAGCCGGGCGTCTGATCGTCGAGATCACGCGTCGTTATTATGACACGGACGACGCTTCGGTACTGCCGCGCTCGATCGCCACCTTTGAGGCTTTTGAAAACGCGATCCGCCTCGACATCGCCATGGGCGGTTCGACCAACACCGTGCTGCACCTGCTGGCGGCGGCACAGGAGGCGGGGGTCAACTTCACCATGAAGGACATCGACCGCTTGTCGCGCACCACCCCATGCCTGTGCAAGGTGGCCCCGGCCACGTCGAGCGTGCATATCGAAGACGTGCACCGCGCCGGGGGCATTGTCGGTATTCTCGGTGAACTTCATCGCGGCGGCATGTTGCACGGGGAAGTGCCGACCGTGCACGCGCCAACGCTCGCTTCAGCCATTGCCCACTGGGACATCAAACAATCAAACGATGAGCGCGTGGCCACCTTCTTCAAGGCGGCGCCGGGCGGGGTGCGCACGACAGTCGCATTTTCTCAGGAACGCCGCTGGGACGAGCTGGACTCAAACCGTCAGACAGGTGTCATCCGCTCGGTCGAGCACGCCTTCACCAAAGACGGCGGTCTGGCCGTATTGTACGGCAACATCGCCGAAAATGGCTGCATCGTGAAAACGGCGGGTGTTGATGAAGAGATCTGGCGCTTTACAGGCAAGGCGCGCGTGTTTGAGTCACAGGAAGACGCCACACAAGGCATCCTCAATAATCAGGTGCAGCCGGGAGAAGTGGTGATCATCCGCTACGAAGGGCCGCGCGGCGGGCCGGGGATGCAGGAAATGCTCTACCCCACCTCCTACCTGAAATCGAAGGGGCTGGGCAAGAAATGCGCGCTCCTGACCGACGGGCGTTTCTCCGGCGGCACGTCGGGCCTGTCGATCGGTCACGCTTCACCCGAAGCGGCGCAGGGCGGTCTGATCGCTTTGGTCGAAGACGGCGACACCATCGAAATCAACATCCCGGAACGGACGATTAAGCTGGCGGTTTCCGATGCCGTTATTGCTGAGCGTCGCGAGAGGGAAGAGGCGCGCGGCACCGACGCCTATACGCCGAAAAACCGCGAACGTTACGTTTCGGCGGCGCTTCAGGCTTATGCGGCCATGGTCACCAGCGCTGACACCGGCGCGGTGCGCGATGTGAGTTTGCTGCGGAAGTAGCTTTTTCATTCCCAAGTCACCTGCGCCATCGTATCGTTAACCAAAGCCATGGGGAGCACGACGATGGACCGGCGTTTTGTGATAGCGGCACTGATTTCGGCAGGGTGGACCACGCAGGCGGCCGCCGAGAGCGATCTGTCGAAGGTGATCAAGGCCGTAACGGCTTCCAAAGGCGGGCTGACCTCATCGCAGGCCGACAGCGGCTTGCGAGAAGCCCTGTCGCTGGGGGCCGCCGCCGCGGTGACGCGAGTGGCAAAGACGGATGGCTATTGGGGTGACAGCCTGATTCGTATTCCGCTGCCTGACACCCTGTCGAAGGTACAGCGGACGTTGAAGCCGCTGGGCCTGTCCGGGGCGCTCGATGACGTGCACCTGAAGATGAACCGTGCCGCCGAAGCCGCCGCGCCCGTGGCGAAAGGCTTGTTAATCGACGCCATCAAGGCCCTGACCATTAAGGATGCCATCGGGATCGTCAAAGGCGGCCCGAACTCCGGCACGCAGTATTTGCAAAAGGCGACGACGCCGCGCCTAACCACCCTGTTCACGCCGCCGATTGAAACCGCTTTGCAGGATACGGGAGCGGTGCAGGCGCTGGATCGCGCCATCAAGCGCAACGGGCTGAATGGCTATATTAAGAAAGAGCCCAAGGTCTATTTGAGCGAATTTGCTGTGGGCAAGGCGCTGGGGGGCTTGTTCCACTATGTCGGCACCGAAGAGACGGCCATCCGCACCGACCCGGCCAAGCGCACCAGCGCGATCCTAAAGGCCGTGTTCGGATAGCCGCGTTCGCGCAAATAAGATCGTACAATTGACGATTGAACTTGACGCAAATTGCGCGAAGTTCATTATTCGGCGCAGGATATGCGGCCTTTGCGCCGTATCAACATAATCATTGGCTACATAAGGCCTATTACAGGGAAAGAGGGGGGAGACGATGCGTCAGGGCATTGCGAAGTTCCACGCCAGTATGTGTGCGCTCGTTTTGGTGGCCACGCCATTGAGCGTCTGGGCGCAGTCGACGGCGAAGCCGGCGGAAACGAAGCCCTCGACCTCCGCTTCAGCTGCCCCGGCGGAAGAGGTGACCGACGTCACGGTCTTCCTCAAAAGAAAGAGCAGTATCCCTGAGCAGAATATGCGCATCGATACCCGCAGCGCCTCATCGTGCGGGTTTATCGGCAGTGACGGCAGCTCGGACTACATTGCCGACTACATTCGCGAAACGACCGGCACTTACGATATCAACGACCCCAATAATTTCAGCGAAAACAGCCCCTTGGGCGACGCATCGCGGGAGAGCGGCACAACGGGCTTCTTTGACCGTCAGGACCGCAGCACAGATGAGTCGGGGTCAGAGACGGGCACAGGAGGCTGTACCGATACCGATCGCCGTTTTGCCGCCGGACGCGCGACCATCCTGCGAAATGACAAGTCCATTTATCAGGCCTTCGACTTCTTCGATCAAAAGAAGTACCCCGAAGCGCTGGCCATGTTCAAAACAGCCTATAACAAGATCGGTTATGAGGACGCGGCCTTCTATATCGCCCGGATGTATCTCGAAGGGCTCGGCACGCCCAAAAGCCCCAAGGACGCCATTTTTTGGTTCCGCAAGGTGGCCGAACAGCCGGTAAACATGCGCCGTCCGCATCCGTTTGATCCCAAAAATCCGGACTATATGGAAACGCGGGCCGAAGCGACCATGACGCTGGCCAAGATATATCTGACCGGTTTCGGCGTACCGCGCGATCCGAAAGAGGCGCTGAAATGGTTTGAAAAGGCCGCCTCCATTGGCTTCATTCCGGCCTCAAAGATCGTTGGCGACATCTACTACTACGGCAATGGCGTGCCGAAGGACCTGAACAAGGCCTATAAAAACTATAGCGAAGCCGCCAAGTACGGCTATGCCCCGGCGCAGTATGCCGTGGGGCAGATCCTTGAATATGGCGAAGGCAGCGTCAAGGCCGATCCCAATACGGCGCTGGGCTGGTTTCGTGAAGCGGCCAAGGCCAAACATCCGGGCGCCATGTACAAGATCGCCGTCGCCTACGACAGCGGCGAAGGCGTCGCGGCCGACCCGCAAAAGGCGCTGGTTTTCTATAAAGAGGCGGCGGTCGGCGGCAATCCGGACGCTCAGAACGCCATCGGCACCTACTTCTATCAAGGTGGCCTCTTGCCCAAGGACGATGTGGCGGCGCGTCAATGGTTTGAGGTGGCCGCCCGCAATGGGCAGGCGGACGCGGCCTTTAACCTGGCCGTGATGCACACCAAGGGGGAGGGCGGCCCGAAGGATCTCGTCAAGGCCTATGTGTGGTTTATGGCCGCGCGTGTGCACGGGCATGAAAACGCCACAGCCGCGCTCAAGTCGATCCAGTCTCAGTTGACAGACGCTGAGAAGGCCGAGGTGGCAAAGCTGTTTGCGCCCAAGAGCTAGTCAGGCAACAACCGGGCTGATAGAGACAGGGACATGCGCGTCATGTCCCTTTTTCTATGCCTGCCGCTGGTGCTGACCTCCGCGTCGGCGCGGGAAGCGCCCTTACCGCCGGACAAGGCCTTTGCGCTCAGTTGGGAACGGCGCGGCGATCAGGTGTGGTTGAACTGGCGGATGCCGAAGGGCTATTATCTCTACCGCGTCCACATCGAAGCCAAGGACACCAGTGGGCGTTCGTTGCCCGTCAAAACGTCTGCCGGGCGGATAAGACCCGACCCGACCTTCGGGCCGACCGAGGTCTATTACGGCACGGCGAGGGCTTCGCTGAACCATGCCGGGCCGGTTCGGCTCACCTACCGCGGCTGTCAGGAAGACGGCCTGTGCTATATCCCAGTTACCGTTGTTATTCCCGCCGTGCAGGAGCGTCCGCGTCCATGATTTCCCGTCGTCATCTGCTTGCCGCCGCCCCGGCCATTCTGGCGAAACCCGCTCTGGCGCAAGAGCCGGCACCTGTGCCGAAGCTCCCTGAAGTGCACTATGATCCGCTGGTGCCGGTGTTGGGCAATCCGCAGGGCGATGTGACCATCGTTGAGTATTTCGATTATCAGTGCGGCGTCTGTAAGCGGATGCACCCGCTGCTGCTCGATGTGGTCGCGAAGGACGGTCAGATTCGGTTGGTCATGCGCGACTGGATCATCTTCGGCGAAGGCTCGCACTATGCGGCGCAGGTGGCCCTGGGCGCGCAGGCGCTGGGGCGGTATCTCGAGGTGCATCTGGCCCTGATGGCGACGGGCAGTCAGTTGAGTAAGGGTGATGTGTTTGCCGCCCTGTCTGCGATCGGTCTAACGCCGGCGTCGGCACTGGCGGCCTATCGCGAAAAGGCCGGGGCCTATGAGGCGCTTTTGCTTCGCAACGACGCGCAGGCCATGGGCTTTGGTTTCCGCGGCACGCCGTCTTTTGTTATTGGCAATGCTGTCTATCCGGGCGCATTCCAGAGCCGCGAGGATATGGTTCAAGCGGTGGCTGAAGCCCGCGCCCGTCAGAACCCCAGCGCGGTATAAAGAAAAGGCCGCTCCGGGGTGGGAGCGGCCAGGCTGTGCGCAAACGCTTACTCGAACACCGATTTAGTGATCCACGGCTCCCGAAGCCCCAAGCCCCGTCTGCGAGCGGACGAACTGGGCGAAGAACTTCTCGCGCTCGGCCTTGGCCTTGGCGGAGGTGTCAGTCACCGAGAACAGCCAGATCCCCACAAAGGCGGCGATCATGGCGAACAGGGCAGGATATTTGTAAGGGAAGATGGCGGTTTGATGGTGCAGCACATCGACCCATACAGTCGGGCTCAGAACGGTGAGCGTCAGGGCCGTGATCAGACCCATGGCCCCTCCGATGACGGCCCCGCGCGTCGTTAGCTTCGACCAGTACATGCTGAGGAACAGGATGGGGAAGTTGGTCGCCGCCGCCACCGAGAAGGCCAGTCCCACCATGAAGGCGATGTTCTGCTTTTCAAACACGATACCGAGGACGATGGCCACGAGACCGAGCACTATGACCGCACCCTTGGAAACCGCCATCTGGGCCTTTTCATTGACGTTACCGCCGCGCAGGACGTGTGTATAGAGGTCGAGCGCCACTGCGGAGGCCCCGGCCAGAGCCAGACCGGCCACGACGGCCAGAATGGTGGCAAAGGCGACGGCTGAGATGAAGCCTAGGAAGAAGTCGCCGCCCACGGCCTTGGCAAGGTGTACCGCCGCCATGTTCGACCCGCCCAGAAGCTCACCCGCCGCGTCCTTAAAGGCAGGGTTCGTGCCGACCAGCAGAATGGCCCCGAAGCCAATGACGAAGGTCAGGATGTAGAAATAGCCGATGAAACCCGTGGCGTAGAAGACCGATTTGCGCGCTTCTTTGGCGTCACTGACGGTGAAGAAGCGCATTAGGATATGCGGCAGACCGGCGGTGCCGAACATCAGGGCCAGACCCAGCGAAATGGCCGAGATCGGATCACTAATCAACACACCGGGGGCCATGATGGCATCGCCCTTGGGGTGCACTTCGACGGCCTTTTCAAAAAGCGCAGAAAAGTCGAAATTGACCGATTTCAGCACCATCACCGCCATGAAGGTGGCACCGGACAAAAGCAGGACGGCCTTGATGATCTGCACCCAGGTGGTGGCCAGCATCCCGCCGAACAGCACATAGAGCACCATCAGCACGCCCACCAGCACCACAGCGATCAGGTAGTCGAGCCCGAACAGAAGCTGGATCAGCTTGCCCGCGCCGACCATCTGCGCAATCAAGTAGAAGGCCACGACCGTTAGTGAGGACAGGGCTGACAAGAAGCGGATCGGCTTTTGCCCCAGACGGTAGGAGGCCACGTCCGAGAAGGTGAACTTGCCTAGATTGCGCAACCGTTCTGCCATTAGGAACAGGATGATGGGCCAGCCGACGAGGAAGCCGATGGAATAGATCAGGCCGTCAAAGCCAGAGGTAAAGACTTGGGCCGAAATGCCCAGAAACGAGGCGGCCGACATGTAGTCACCCGCGATGGCCAGACCGTTTTGAAAGCCGGTTATCTTGCCGCCAGCGGTATAATAGTCTTTGGTCGAGGCCGAGCGCGCCGACGCCCATTTGGTGATGCCCAGCGTCAGGAGGATAAAGGCGAGGAACATGGCTATGGCGATGTAGTTGGTGGGTTGCTTGTGCACCTCGCCATTGACGGAATCGGCCAGCACCATGGCCGGGACCGCGCTGATCAGGGCCGCCGCGAACAGGGCGCGCCAGCTAAATGAGAACTCCTTCATTGCCCGGCCTCCTCAAGGATCTGGCGCACTTCGCGGTCAAATTCTCCATTGGCGCGCTGCACATAGATGCCGGTGAGGATGAAGCACAGCAGGATCAGGCCGATGCCGCCCGGAATGCCCCAGGTGAGGACCGCGTCTGGCTGGATGCGCGTCCCCAAAAGCTTCGGGTCGAAGGCGATAAGGCAGACAAAGCCGTAATAGGCCAGCAGCATGAGGGCCGACAGCGTCCAGGCAAAACGCCCCCGCTTTTTGACCAATGCCTGAAATTTGGGATTGTCGTAAATACGACGATAGACCTCGTCGGAACTCATTTCGCGTCGTCCTTCCTGTTATCTTTTCGGCCTGCCGTTTTTTGTCCTTCAGCCGCTTGCTTGTCTTCCTTCTGGTGCGGAAGATCAGAGGAGGAGCGTAAAACAGCCCTGCCCCGGCGGCTATTCGACTTTAGTCGTCGCAAAATGCAACAGCAAATCCCATGATTTTTCCACTTGCGGTCAACCGGGAGCGGGATAAGGTTTCTGCCGTTATCAAAGGGGACGCACGCATGACCATGCGAAGACTGAGCTTTGCCGTTTTTCTAGCTGTCGTCGCCACGCAGGCGTCAGCGCAAGACAAGCCTGTTACCCCTTCATCCGTGCTTGAGAGCGCGCCTTCGACCGCATGGAAGGATATCCCGGACGAAGACCTGATGGTCATGATGCTGGCCGACGGGTCGAAGGTGGTGGTGCAACTGGCCTCGACTTTTTCGCCGCAGCACGTGGCGAATGTCCGCGCCTTCGCCCGCGCTAGGTGGTGGGACGGATCGGCCATTATTCGCTCGCAGGACAATTATGTCAGCCAATGGGGCTGGCCCGACGAGCCGGAACCCAAATACCCGGTGGCCGTAAAGTCCGAGCCCCCTGCGGAGTATGAACAGCCCCTGTCCGAAGCTTTCCGGCCCCTACCGTATCGTGACGCCTATGCAGCTCAGGTCGGGCACCTGGATGGGTGGCCGGTGGCGACGGACGGTCATGTGCAGTGGTTGCCGCATTGTTACGGCATGGTCGGTGTGGCGCGCGGCCTCAACCCGGATACGGGCTCCTCATCGCAGCTTTACGCCATTATCGGACACGCGCCGCGCCATCTTGATCGTAATCTTGCCATGGCCGGGCGCGTCGTGTCGGGCATGGACGCCCTGAGTGCCCGTCCACGTGGCACAGAGGCCCTAGGTTTCTATAAGGCTGAAGCAGAGCGTACAAAGATCGTGTCCGTGCGCATCGCTGCTGATCTTCCGTCCACGGAGCGTCCGTCTTTTCAGTATCTCGATACGCTAAGCCCGACCTTTACGGCCTGGGTAAAGGCCCGCGCCAACCGCAAGGACGATTTCTTCGCGGTGTCGGCCGGAGCGGTGGATATTTGCAACGCTTTGCCGCCCATCCGCCAAAAACCGTAAAAAGGGCTTTTGCGAAGCCCCCGCTCGTGCCAACACTAAAAAGGTTAACGGGTGGGTAGATGGGTCTGTTCCGGAAAATTATTGGTGCGATTCTGAGCCTGATGCTGCTGGTCAGCCAGCTCTATGTGCTGGGCGGCACGCTGGATCAGCGTCAGCGCGCTGAGCGCCTGTCGCGGGAATTGGCGCGGCTGGAGCCGGAGGTGGGGCAGTCGAAGGATTTTGTCGCCCTAATGCAGACGCGTGACACGCCGGCTGTGCGTGCTCATATCAACAACGACTATATCGACGCCAATTTCGATCTTATCATGGAGCGCGTCTATCTCTATCTGCCGCAGGAAGCTCCTCGCAATATCCAGCCTGTGGGCTATATGGTGCGCGATCTGAGCGGCAAGCGTTTCGTGTTTGTGGCGCTAGAGTACGAATTTTCCGACCGCTGGATCATTGCCACCGTGACGGTCGAACCGGGCTCCGCGACGCAGGCGGTGGCGGGTTTCAACGTAAATACCTACCGCGCCTCTTTGTTTGAACGCACGGCCTTCCGCCTTAGCGGGCAGAGCATCGAACACTATGCCCTTTTGGGGCTGGCGGTCATCAACCTGATCTTCTGTGCGGTGACCTTGTTTATCTGCATCGCCGCCCCGCGCGTGCGCTGGCGTTTTGTGTGGATCGGCCTGATCCTGTTGGGGGTAGGGCTGATGAGTTTCAACTGGCTGGAAGGGCGCATGGCACTAAACCTGTTCAGCGCCAACCTGCCGCCGTCACGTTTCAGTCTAAGCCTCTATCAGCCGTTGATTATCCTTCTGTCCATCCCTCTGGGGGCCATCCTGTTCTGGATGAATTTCCGTAGGCTTACTCAGCCCGACGCCAACCGCATCTGAGCATTAGATTGGAATGTGTTCCAAGGAAATCATTCCAATCAAGCCGCCACTGAGGCAGCGGCCGAGGTGGCGTCACGACCGCCCGGTGGGACACGACCGGCGCTTGGCGGTAGTTTCTTCGGATTTTCGGAGATCAAGTGGTGGGTTTTTGTAATTTAAGACTGAATGACGTGGCTTAAAGTTGCGGTTGCCATGCAAACAGGGAACGAGACCAGCAAGACAATCCCGAAAGCCAGCCACCACCATTTCGCTTGACCACGTGTTGAGGGGATAAGAGATAAAACTACCGCTAGGCAGAAATCGACGATTATGAGGCCTATATTGTAAATCCCTGGGACAATTATCTCTATTCCTAAACTGCTCTTGAATATGTAAGGTAAATAAATGAACGCCAATAAGATGGCATTTCCGCCTAATATTAATAACAGTTCTCTATTCGGCTTCATTGCGAATATTTCCCATTTCTGCCATGCATGAACTAAACCTATTTTGGATCTAGCGTGCCGCGGACATCAATTTTGACTCAGTCTCTTTGTCACGGTAAAACAGATTCATTGTGTCGAACGGAATGATGCGTCCGTCTTTATGAACGATGTGAACGCAGGACTTTTTAACCCCCCTGACATCGAAATCGTGGGCGTCGTAAAACTTCATCACGATGACACGAAACAGGTTTGAGTAGGTCAGTGCTCCGTAAGCCGTTTCCCTTTTGATTTGCGGCAAACAGCAAAGAATGTCCGCGATCGTGTCTGTGCAGTCCGAAGGGGAGTTGCCTGTTGAAAAAAGCTTGATCAGCTTGGCATGCACCTCCGGCATAGTCTCAAAGTTCACTGTGTTGCGCGAGGTCGATAGAAGCTCTTCCGGACTGAAATGGCGGGTCAGTGGTACCAGCTCATCGCCCAACTTCAACGCATAGCCCATCATAATTGCATCTGGGTGGCAGGGCACTGGTACCAGATCGTCGGAGGTAAAGATGTGGCTTTGGTCAAGAATGGCCTGGCGAACTTCTGAAAGCGTTATACGGTCCGTTTCCGGTCTGAAATGCTCTGTCCTGCCAGCTGCCTGTGTTGGCTGAAAAGTTACGCCTCGAACGCAAGGTTGTTGCCGAGCATAGCCAAGTATGTTGCCAACCTCATGATCGTTCAGGCCCTTTTGCAAGGTGACGACGAGGGTGGTTGAGATGTTGAACGCATTAAGGTGGTCAATGGCCTGCCGACGCGTCGCCCGCAGATCTTCGCCCCGAAGCGACGTCAAGGCTTCAGCCTCAAGCGAGTCAAATTGGAGGTAGACTTCAATGCCGGGCATATAAGTAGCGAGGCGCTCGACAAAGGCGTGGTCCTTGGCAATACGAATGCCATTGGTATTGATCATCAGGTGCTTGATCGGACGAGCCTTGGCCATATCCATAACAGCAAAGAAATCTGGATGAAGCGTTGGTTCGCCCCCTGAAAGCTGAACCACGTCAGGCTCACCTTCGCTCGCCACAACGATGTCGAGCATAGTCTCTATTTCTTCAAGGCTGCGATGTCGCCCATGGCTTGGACTTGAAGACGCATAACAGGTCGGACACGTCAAATTGCAGCGATCTGTCAGCTCCACTATCGAAACACAGCTATGCTGCTCGTGATCGCTACAAAGCCCACAGTCATAGGGGCAACCCCGTTCAACCTTCATTCCAAATTTCCGAGGCATGTCCCCCGGTTTGTTAAAGTCTCGCGTTTTCTTGTAATAAGGAATGTCCGTCGAGATCAGAACCTTCTCCTTCCCGTGGTCAGGGCAGGTTTTGAGCATATACACCCGATCATTCTGGAAGATGATCTTGGCTTCCAGTTTGCGGAAACACTGCGAGCAGATGGAATTTGTTAGTTCAAAGAAAATATAGTCACGCGCGGCCATTTTCCCCCCTTTGTAAACGGCGCTGCAGAAAGAAGGCGGCATAGAACGTGACGCCGGCTAAGGCGGACAATTGGAGAATCGAAAGTCCAAGAAATGCCGGTAGTGCGCCAGTTGTAGCCACGTTTTGAACTATGTTCAAGTCGCTTGCGACATTGTAGGTTGTGACGGGTTTAAGAAACTCGATGCCAAAGCGCCAGACACAGTACCCGATAATGAAGATTTTGAAAAAATCACCTTCCTCCAACTGCAAATGTCGCTGCGCATGCCACAAACCCAAGCCAAAGCTTGTTAGAAAGGCGATCTCATAGAGTGGTGTCGGGTGACGAATAACGCCATCACCCGCATCAAACCCGAGGATGAAATGCGTGGCATTCCCCCACGTGCCATCGCTTACCCCTGTTAGCAGACACCCCATCCGACCAATAGCGATGGCTGTTAGAAGTGGAAACACATAGATGTCGCCTGTCGATCGCGTAATGCCCGCAAAGGCCTTCGTGATCTCAACGCCGATGATACCACCCAACAAGCCGCCAAGGATTGATTTTGATGCAATGAAGTAGACCGGATCAGCTTGAGCCATTGGCCAGAGCTCTGGGTGCTCAGCAAAGGCAAGAACCTTCGACCCGATAGCGGCACCAACTATCGCAGCTACGAGAACGGTCAGGCGCGATTTGTTATCTACCGGATCTTTCGTTTTTTGTCGGAGCCACAAATAAAGTCTGAAGCCAACGGCATAAGCCAGGCTTTCGAACACCAGGTGCGCCGGTATCCTTACACCAAATATATCGAAAACAACGGGGAAATCCATAACGTCCCATAACACACTCCAGTGCGCCACCAAACGATGTACTCGGGTCTTCGGCAAGCGATCGGAGATCTGCGCGTGTCGATTGGCGCGGATGCATCACAGAGAGTGGCTCAAGTGAAAGGTTGGAAACGCGAGCTTTCGTTATCCGCTGTATGTCCGGTAACGGGATCTTCTGTCACCCCCCGAATGTCCGCCTAGGGCGATTGACTTATGTCAGCGAGCAACTAAACGGCCCGAATCAGAGCGATATCATTGGCTGATGCCCACTGACCGATGTCCTGACGGGTGAGGGCAGTCGCCATCAGCTCGGGGAACTGGTCCGGCGTGCAGGCGAAGACCGGGCAGTCCATAGAGGCAATCACGCCGGCATGATGCGGATCGTAGCCTGGTCGGCCATCGTCGCTGAGCGCCAGTAGCACGATGACATTTACTCCGGAGGCTTTTAGCGCTGCCACCCGCGCCAGCATCGCTTTGGCATTGCCGCCTTCGTAGAGGTCGCTGATCAGCACCAGATGCGTCTTTGCGGGATAATCGATTTTCTGCTCGCAATAGGCCAGGGCCGCATTTATGTCGGTGCCGCCGCCCAGCTGGACGCCGAACAGGACCTCGACGGGGTCGGCCAGTTTATCGGTCAGATCGACAATCACGGTGTCGAAACAGATCAGCTGTGTCGACAGCACCGGCAGAGACGCCATGACGGCGGCGAAGATCGAAGCATAGACGACCGAAGTTGCCATCGAGCCCGACTGATCGACGCATAGCATGACGTGATCCAGATCGGCGCGCGTTTTAGTGCGGCGGGCACAGCCGATCAGGGTTTCCGGTACGACGGTGTGGTAATCGGCCTGATAGTGACGCAGATTGGCGCCGATGGTTCGGCCCCAGTCGATGTCGCCATGTCTTGGCCTGCGGGTACGCTGGCTGCGGTTCAAGGCGCCGCGCAAGGTCTCAACCGTTTTGGCTTCCAGGCGTTTCAGCATCTCGTCAACGACCTTGCGCACCACCAGGCGCGCTGTCTCCTTGCTTTTTTCCGGGATCGCGCCGCGCAAGGAGATCAGGTCAGCGACCAGATGGACGTCAGCCTCCAACGTTGCCAGAAATTCGGGTTCCAGCATCAGGGCTTTGAGGTTCAGGCGCTCGAACGCGTCCTTCTGGATTACCTGAACGACCGGGGTCGGGAAGAATTCGCGGATATCGCCCAGCCAACGCGACACCTTGGGTGATGATGCGCCAAGTCCGCCGCGACTCTTTTTTTCCTGCGGTTGATATAGTGCCGTCAAGGACTGGCTCAGCCTCCGGTCGCGCTCGGACAGGTCTTGTTCGTCCTCACCCAGCGCCAGTTGCCAGCGACGTAGCCTTTCGCTCTCGCTCATGCCTCAATCCCCGCAGACTCAAGACCTAAAATCTGCCTCAGCAGCGGCAGGGCGCGCTCAAACGCCGGATTCTCCTTGGCGGCTTCATCCAGTGTCGCCACGGTCTGACGCCCGCCGCGCAGACGGTCCATGACGCGTTTGCGTCCGCCGGTATCGAAGCCCGACAGGGCTCGACGGAGCAGCGGCAGGCTTTCTATGAAGCTATTCTCGTCAAGCCCGGACAGCCACTCGTCGAGTAGGAAGAGGAGGACCGGATCCTGGATGAGCACCTCTGCTGAGCCCGACAAAAAACTTTCGACAAAGGCGCCGGCGCGCGCGGGCGTTTCGCCGACAATGTGACGTGAGAAGGCGGCCGCGACAGCGGGTTCCCCCCACTGCCGGCTGTCGTGGAGACGCCGCAAGGCCAGGCCGGCGACCGGGGCGGCGATCTGTTCGTCATCGACCATGCGCGCCAGTTGCCGATGCCATTCCTCTGTCAGGCCGGTGTCGCCGAACAATCCAAGCGCTTCGTCATAGGCGCGCATGGCGTCGATGCGAGCCGAGGCTTCGTCTGCGTCCAGTTGATGCGAGCCCGTCCGGACCCCGGCATTGATTTCGGCGGCCAGCGTGGCAATAAGTCCACGCAGTTCGGCTTCAGGCAATTTGCGCGCTGTGCCATATCGAACAATGCGGACCAGAGGTGCTACTGCGGTCATCAGGTCGGTGATGTCGCTCAAGTGAACGGCGGCGGCCTGAAGACGGTCGATGCAGGCTTTAGCGGCTTCGGGCAGATCCGCAACCAGTGCCGCGCGGACAAGGTCGGCAAGCTCTGAGATCGAGGTTGTCTTGCTGGAGCGATCGACCGTTGCGCCCACGGCCGCCCGTTCCAGCGTAACGCCCCAGACCAGCGCTTCAGCCAGGGCGATGGTGAGGTCGGGGTTCCAGGTCAGCGACCAGATTTCGCGGAAGGTGCCGCGCCCGGCCTCGGCATCGAGCAGGCGTCCCCAGTGAACACCAATCAAATTCAGGCGGTGCAGGAAGGTCGATTTCAGCAGACCAGCATCCGAGCGCAGGTCGAGTCGCATCTCCTCGGTCAGTTCCGACGGCTTCAGGCGCGTTTTGCGGCACCACAGGTCGAAGTCGCGCTTGAGCGGCATCTGCGGCACGGCATCATCAATTTCACCGATCCGTTCACCGATATAAAGCTGGCGCTCGATCAGCCTGAGCGCGGTCTCGTCGCCGTGGCACAGGGCCGACAATGTGGCGTCGCGCATCTCGGTCAGGCCCGGTATGGCCATGCCACGCAGAGCGGATAAACTGAGCGCCAACCGGGCGGCTTCGATGGCGGAAGCCGTCGAGGCAGCATAGCCTTCCTCCCGCAGAAGCGCCGCCGTCCGCGCCTGCCACAGGGCGGCAAAAGGCTCCGCCCCTTCATGTTGATCGCGGCTGTAGAGGTCCCACAGGTGGCGATACCAGCCGGGCGAAATGACGCCCGCGGCATAGCCCGAAGCAAAGCTTAGCCGGCTATCACTCCAGGGCGCCCAGGTCGCCTCGACCTTGATCCGCGGCAGCTCCTTGATGAGCGCCTTGTCCTCGATAGCGGTCGCGGATTTTCGCAAACCGCCGATATGCCAAGCGCCGACGACTGCGGCTACAAGGCCCTCATGTCGTTTGAGTGCCTCGCGGATATGGGTGCGCATAAAGGCTTCGCGACGGTTTTCGCGCAGGGTTTCCACTGCACTCATGCCGGCGACGTCGGCCTGGTGCTGGCGGGCCTCAGTCATGGCGGTCTCAATGGCTGCAAACACTTCCAGCGGTGTCTGACCAGTTCCGCCATACTGTTCGATTAGCGCGTTCCAGAAGGCTTCGCCATCGCCATAACCGGCAGCTTCGGCGAGGATATCAAGTGGATCGGCGCGGACTCTTTCAGGGGGCTGGGTCTGAGTTAGGATGGCCTCTTCGTCCTTCGCATCGACCGGTGCACGCGCCAGGGACACCGCCGCCGGCCAGTCGATGAACTTCACCTCGCGGCCACGGTCCAGCGCCCACCGCAGGGCCACCCATTCAGGTGAAAACTCTGCGAACGGCGCGAACATGGCATTGGACGCTTCATCCGAAGCATAGAAGAGCATGGCGAGAGGGGGTTTCATGCCGGGTAGGGCGGCGTACTCAATCAGCGCATCGCCTTCTGTAGGTCCCTCGATCAGCACACACGCTGGGTCAAGCGCCTCCAGCGCGCCTTTTAGCAGCGCGGCGGAGCCTGGTCCGTGGTGGCGGATGCCGAGCAGGTGTACCCTGGTCAATTTACATGACCTCGCGGATAGCGCCGTAGAGATCGCCCCAGCCATCGCGGGTCCGCACGACGGTTTCCAGATATTCCGACAGGGCGACGCCGTCCTGCACCGGATCCTTGACGATGGCGCCGACGATGTTGGCGGCTAGGGCATGGGCGTCGATGCGGCCATTGCCGAAGTGCGCTGCCTCCGCCCAAGCCGACACGCCGACCGAAATGGCTTCGGCGGTCGACAGGCTGCCCGTCGACGTCTTGAGCTTGATCTTGCCGTTCAGCGTCTTTCCGTCGCGCAATTCGCGGAAGACGGTGACGATGCGGGCCAGTTCCTTGTCCGCCGGCTGGATGGCGGGCAGGGTGAGATTTGTACCGATCTCGCCGACGCGCTTGACGACGATGGCGGTCTCTTCCTCAAGCGTGGCCGGCGATGGCAGGACGACTACGTTGAAACGGCGCTTCAGGGCCGATGACAGGTCATTGACGCCCTTGTCGCGGTTATTGGCGGTGGCAATGACGTTGAAGCCGCGCCGGGCGGAAATGGCCATGTCGAGTTCCGGCACAGGCAGGGTCTTTTCCGACAGGATGGTGATCAGCGTGTCCTGCACGTCCGATCCCATGCGGGTCAGTTCTTCGAGGCGCAGCAGCGTGCCGTCCTCCATCGCTCGAACCATCGGCGTCTTGACCAAGGCTTCGGGCGAAGGGCCCTTAGCCAACAGAAATGCATAGTTCCAGCTATAGCGGATCTGGTTTTCATCGGTGCCGGCGGTGCACTGGATCAGGCGCTGTGACGAGCCGGAAATGGCGGCGGCCAGGTGCTCCGACACCCAAGACTTGGCCGTGCCAGGCAGACCCAGAAGCAGAAGCGCCCGGTCTGTGGCCAGAGTTGCAACGGCGGTCTCGATTAGGCGGCGGTTGCCGACATATTTTTCCGAGATCACCGTGCCGTCCTTGGCCTTGCCACCAAGGAGGTAGGTGACAACGGCCTGTGGGGACAGCTTCCAGTTCTCCGGACGGGGGCGGTCGTCGCCCTTGGCAAGGGCAAAAAGTTCACTCGCATAGATATCTTCGGCGCTACGCCGTAATTGGGTGTCAGACATTTGGGGCCTCCAGGGCATCCATGATATCAAGGAAAGTAAGGGCGTCGGCGGTCTTGGCCGGATCGAGCGGGGCGATCTGAGCGCGGAGGGCTGCGCGGTGCGAAGGCGGGGAAAGGCTGGCCATGACGTTGATCAGGTCGACCGAAAGCTTGCTGTTGTCCTTGAGTTGCTCCAGCCATGGACGGGCTTTCAATAGGTCTGCCATCAGGGCGTCCGACGCCGGACCGTCGAGTACGGCGGGCAGTTTGACGAGGCTCCACAGGGGGGCGTCCTGCGTCCAGGTCATGGGGCGGATCACCACCTGCGCCCAGCGCGCCCGTTCATCAGGTGTATAGTCGTCAAGATAGGTGAAGTTCGCCCGTAGCAATTGCTCCCAGACGTCCGGCAGATGATCGACCACTCCTTTCAGAACGTCGAATCGTTTGTCGCGAGTCGCCATAACCGCCAGAGCCAGCAGCAGGTTGTCATCCTTTTCCGCTGCTGCCGGTAAGGCGGCCGCCGTCAGTGCAACGGCGCGGGCCAGTTCGTCTAGGCCGATGACGCTAAAAGTCTCGACCAGCCAGGTCGGGGCGGAATGGACAGTCACATTGGCCGGCAGTTCCAGTGACAGGGTTGTCCGTTTGGTAAGAAAGCCCGTCTGCTTGCTCTTGAGGCGGCCGGTGACGGCATTGAGCGCCGGATTGTCGCCTTCGTGACCAGGCAAGCGGGCAAGGAGGCGCATAGCCATTTCCCGCACACGCGGAGCGCGGTCCTTGTTCAACGAGGTCAGGAAAGGCGCGTCCTCTGATCCAAGACCTTCTTGCAAAGACGCCAACAGACGCACGCGCGTATCGGCTGGTTCGGACGCCCAGACGCCCTCTACCAGTACGCGTCCCGCCGCAGCGTCCTCACGGCGACGGGTGACGATATAGGCTTGACGTGCCGCCGGTGTGGCCAGCATCCACGTCGTTTCGTCAAGAGCATCGGTTTCGAAATAACCCCGTCTTTCCTCCGGCGGCGCATGACGCTGGGCAAAGGCGGCGGCTTCCGCGCCTAGCGCTTCGGCATAACCGCGAACAAAGCTCTCCAGCTTCGCCAAATCGAAGGGATGCAGACGTAGGCGCCGCGCTGCCATCAGACGGGCGATGGCATCCGGAAAAGCATTGGGGGCGATGCCGACAGCCTTGCGCGTTAAGAGGCGGATCAAAGGGCGGCGCACGGCATCCGGCACGATGGCCCGGGTGTCGGAAATGGTCTCTACGACCTGAAAAGAGGTCGGCATGGCTGGCCGGTCGAAGCGCAGAGTCTGAGCCGTCAGGGCCAGGGCCTGAAGCGAGGTCGCAACACCAGCACGCGCAAGCGCCAGATCGCGGTTGCCGGACAGAAGTCCGGGCAAGAGATGGATTTTGAAAACCTGTGCGCTCATGCCGTCCACCGTCCTAGGCTGGTTTCGGCCCAGCGCAGATCGAACGTCATCCCGTCCCACAGTCCCAGCCCCCTGAACGGCCCGGTGCGCAGCAAGGGCCATGCGCTGGCCTCTTGTGCGGCTGCCAATGGAAGGGCCAGGTCTCCACCGCACAGATAGAGGCACTCACCAGCGCGGCGTACCTCGGCGCCTTCGAAAGCGAACGGGTATTCGGCTAGCCACGGCCGGATGGACAGGGCCGCCTCATAAGCAGCGTAGGCAGTTTCGAGATCGCCGTTTGCAAGGTCTATGATCCCGCCTGGTTGCGCGGGGCTTGTTTGGGTGACCACTAGGGCGCGCAACGGAACAGGTGACGGATAGAAGACAAGTTCGGCGTCAAAACCATCGCCGACCGTGTAACCACTAGCGGTGGCCCCGGTTGCAACCGGCACAAAGTCGATCAGCACAGCAAAGCGCCCACTGCCATAAAGCCAGGTTTCCAGCCGCCGCAACCGGTCCGGCTGGACCTCGGCACGTGTTGCCCAGACCTGCCAGCGGCCCGACAGGCGCTCCGCCGTTGGATCGGCCAGCAGGGATTCGCGCGTCACTGTCCAGCCGACGGCCTGACGTACATCGGCCTTCAATTCCGGCGATAAGAGACTCTGACGGCGATAGGCTTCGGCGATCAGGTGCAATTGTCCCAGTTCTTCAAGCGCTGTGTGTGGGCGGGCGGCATCGGAGCAGGCGAACAAACGTGCTGGCAACGCATCCAACCGGGCCGCCAGTCCGGAAGCCTTAGCATCCACCAGTCTTTGCGCGATCGTCCGGCAGGCGTTGACGGCATTGGCAGCAAAACCAGCCAGACCGGTATCGATTTGATCGCTTAGCCAGATGTCTAGCTCATCCAGGCCGCCGGCGATTGAGGCTTCGCGGTCCTGACGGTTTCGTTCGCGTGCCGCCGCCGCCCTGGCTTCGGCCTTCGGATCGGGCGCGTCTTCGACCTCTCTGGCCGCCGCGATTGACGCTTTAGTCTTTGTGGGCTTGGTAGGGTCGGCTGCGGAAGTATCCGACGGGCCGCGCCGGCGCGACAGCCAGTCCCTCACCCATTCCGGCGGCGCACCGGGACCGAATGTCGCCTTGCCGTCGGTGCGCAGCCACATAAGTGCGAGCGAATGCTTGCATGGGAATTTGCGGCTGGGGCAGGAGCATTTGTAGCCGGCATCGGCTTCGGTCACGCAAACACGGTATGGCGTAGCACCAGACCCTTGGCATTCGCCCCAGATCAGGCCGGACCCATCGGCGGCCAGGGTCGGCCACTGCGTAATTTTCAGAAGTTTGCGGGCAGCGTCGAGCGATCCCTGATCAGGTGCAAGCGTTTCAATCTTTTCGAAATTCAGACCCAAATTACCCCCCGTCTACTGCCATATATGCCGCAACGATTCATACGGTCAACAATAGAGAGCAAGCAACAGAGTCGATGTGGGATATGTGTATGCAATTTTCGCGTCACACCGAGATATTGGTAACCGTGATATCCTCGATTCTATTTCCGCTCTGGGCGTGTAAAGATGCCTAACCGTTCGGATAGATTGCCATGCCGACTCGCCGGGGATAAGCTTTTTCAATGCCGCGACCGCTATCTCAAGACCAGAAACTGATCCGACGAATTTTGCGGGTCAATCACGCAGGCGAACACGGCGCCGTTTCGATTTATTCTGCCCAGCTTAAGCGACTGCCCTCAGGCGCAAACGACTTGGAGGCCTGGCTGAAGGAAACACTGTCTCATGAGAATGAACATCGGCTGGCATTTCGGGAAGCCATGAGTTCCCGTTTTGCTAAACCCTGTCGCGCATTGTCAGTCTGGAGCGTTGGAGGCTGGTTTTTGGGCAGTATCACTTCCACGTGGGGCCGGACAGGGATTTTCGCATGTACTGCAGCGGTAGAACGAACTGTTCATGCGCACCTTGAGGAGCAAATTGCGTTTCTCCGACACCACGATACCGAACTTGCGGCTTTGGTCGAGCGCATTCAGATTGAGGAGATATCCCATCTTTCCTATGCAGAAGAGAGACTGGGGCCTAAGTCGGGGTTAGCTGCGTCGCTAAGAACAGTGATTTCATTTGCCACAGAAGTGCTCATCGCATTGTCTACGCGCGGAGACTCCATCAGACTGAGATATCGTTTGCAGGCGGCAATTGAGGGGTGAGCAATCTCTGCTCGCTGGCAAGCAGACTTTTTGGACTTTGCGTAGGCGTTTCGGGGCGAGATCATTCGGAATCCGACGAAGTTCCGAATTAGGCGCAAAGAGGACGAGAACAAGTCATTCTTTCCGGGATCGATCGCGACGCTTCTCCTGTTACGCAAGGGTTTGACGGCCAGGGGGCCGGCCGATTATTGATCGCCATTTGCGCGTACAGGTTGCTAAGCAACGCAGGGTCTTGAAAGGCCTCGCTACTGCGGTGCCGTTTCCAGCGCCGCAGTAGCGAAGGCCTTAGCAGGAGCTCTTTAGGCTAAAGAGTGGGCCGGTGTAGGTTCTCACAGACTTCCCTCGCTCTAGGTTCTGGTGAGCCGACCACTGCACCTGGCGGGCACTGTCACTGGCCTTTTGGCGTTGCTCATCCAACAAAACAGCCAGCTTTTGCCTGGCAAGTTTACGGTTTGCATGTTGAGACCGTTGTTCTTGGGCGGTCACAACGAGGCCCGTCGATCTGTGAGTGGCTCGAACAGCACTGTCGGTCTTGTTGACATGCTGCCCTCCGGGCCCGCTCGCTCTCATGGTCTGAAACACAATATCTTCATCCCTGAGATCGGGCATGGCGTCGGGAGATGGCGCGATATTTACACCAACAAACCAGTTCCGGCGTTTGTGACGGGGTCTGAATGGGCTATCGCCTATCCATTGAATAGTCCCCACCCGGGCGGAGACAAAGGCCTGAGCTTGATCGCCCGTCACGCTCATTAGAAGCGATGCGGGCAGTTCCTCTCCAGAGTTGATGACTTCGCATGCGACCCCGTCCTTCAGAGCCTCCCTGGTAAAGGCTCTGGAGAGTTGCGCGACCACCCAGCAGCATTCGTCCGGACCTTTGCCGGAGGTCAAATGGAGAATGATCTCAGTCATGGCGCCTCGTCTTATAGCTCAGGAGAGGCCGTAGCCGTGCGATAGCCCGTATCAGTCCTGCGGCCTCAAGGTCTGCGATAATGCCTGCGATATCTTTGTAAGCCTCCGGGGCCTCCTCGAATATCAAACGGCGGTCTTCGCAGATGACATGGCTTGCAAGTTTAGTACGTTGCAAGTCCGCCGCCTTGTATCGCCGTGAAAGACGCGCATGCGCGTCATTTCGGCTCCACTTTCGGCCCGCGCCATGCGCAAGAGACACGAGGGATTTGTGGGCAAAATCGGGTACGGGTTCGACCAGATAGCTGAAATCCCCTCGCGATCCTGGGATGACGACTAACCCACAGTCTGCGGGTGCGGCACCCTTACGGTGCAACCAACCACTGTCATAAGGGGTAACGCTATTATGGACGATATCCAGGATGCCAGATCCCGATACGCCGATGGCGTCCATAAACCGCTGCGCGATTATTCGCCGATTGAGGACGGCCCACGCAACAGCCTGATCGTGCTCCAAAAGGTATGCCTTCGCTTCGGGCTCAGACGCCATGAGTCCAGACTTACCAGTTCGCGCTAACTGTTCATTCAGAATAGCCTGACCCAGTCCACGCGACCCGCTATGGACCATCATCCAGACCCGGTCCGCCTTGACGTTAAGTGCCGCAAAGCGATCCGTATCCAGAACGTCTTCGATCCGTTGAAACTCGACGAAGTGATTGCCGCCACCGATGGTTCCAAGAGATGGGCTAGCCAGATTGGCGGGAAGGCCAGCGGCACTAAGGGCCGCCTCCATCGCACCTCCCCAGGGGTCATCGAGCCCCTGAAGACGACGATCCACTTGGCTCACACGGAATTTGCGAACGGGAAGGCTTGTTTCCCACAGCGCCATGCCACAACCAATGTCGCTTCCCACGAGGTGGGGCCAGATCCGGTCGGGTGACCAGAAGGCGGCCCCCACGGCAATACCGTTGCCAGCATGCAGATCAGGCAAGCCGACAACCTTACCCATGCCTTCCAGGCGTGCGGTGGCGTCCAATTGATCGATTGCCATCGGGTCAAACCGGCTGAGGTCGCGGCCAATGAGCGATGTTTCACAGCATTTATTCATGGCGTTCCGCCCCCGTGATACGGTTTGCAGCGGGCAGACATTCGGATAGGAACCGCTGTTCCTTCAGGACGCCATCTGTCGGGTCGACAAAGAATCGTCGCCGCCGATATCGGCGTTCATTCGAACCGAGGACTTCACCTTCGAACAGCCATTCGCCGTATCGACCAATAGAAATCCGCGCGAGTACGAAGTCCTCAATGTGCTGGCGCACATGCATTTTCATCGTGCTGCCGGTGTCGAGTTGCGCACAAATCTCACTGAAGACCTCGTCCCATTGTTGTCCGCATCGGCTTCTTAAGAAGCGGACGAGTGGGGCTAGATTCTCGTTTAAGACCTTGGTGTAACGCGTGCTCTCGATAGCGTGCCGTTTATGGCCGATGGCTTTTAGGGTGTAGTCTTTGGTCCTTTTAAGTTTGGGAGAGGCGGCATGACCGGCGCCCCATCGTGGTCTCTCGATAATCACTTTGAACATGTCAGTTCGCATTGCCGCCCCCATGTTTCTGGAAAGACGTCGAATGATGAATGTTAAAGCGGGAAGGGATGGCGGCGCACTTGGCGCGGCCATGAGGGATCAGGCGAGTGTATTCGCCCGATAGGAAATTGCCCATGCAATATGTTCCTGAGAATTTTGGATCGGGAAATCAGATTCGAGGTTTAGGAACATTGCTCGCATGATTTTCTCCTTTCCTTCTTCAGGGCATGCCGGGACTGGCTTTGCGGCAATTAGAGGTTAAACCGCTTTATAGCAACCATATTTGCGATAGTCGTCACGCGTGTAACGAAACCTGTAGCCCGTTTGCATCAGTGTGCGTCTGTCCAGAGGCCAACCTCTTCCGCCCGATGGTGATACAACATGGCGGATTTTGGCCACCACTAACAGAACCATTTGGCGCGAAGGTCTTCGCCTTGTTGACCAGAAAATTTTTGGTCTCGTCTGGGGCTTCGAGCGTCAACGGTTTAAGCTACTAGGCAAAACGCTGTTTCAACGTGCAGGTCATTTCACGTCCTCGACGGGCGTTCTGTGATGGTAGGTTTTGCCGGACGTGATGAATGTTTCAACGCGTTCCCACGCCCTTTTGTCAGATGACTTTGGCGCCTTGAAATCACGTCCCATGAAGTGAGCCACGCCGCCGCAGTGCGGACACTTGTGCCTGAATTCACTTTCAAATAGCCTCGCGGAACGTTCAAATTCTGTGCGGACTGACTTTCCGAGAGATCGTGGTTTTGCCAGGCTGACCAATGGCCGCTTGAACGATTTCCTGCATGTAAAGCAGGCATAGGAGAAAGCGTGCGTCCCGCATCCGTAATCAAGCGGGTTCTGCATTTTCGGCTCCAGTTCCTTTAAAGCAAAGCTAGGCCTTACGCTATGCGTTCCTGGCAGACGGTCTCTACCGTTTTTTGCAACAATCCGACCCGTTCACTGAGCCATGCCAACTCGTCCTCGCCGATACTGTAGCTCGCGGAGTAACGGGCCTCAACATAGGCCCTCCGCAGTCTATCAAACGCTTGGCGGTGCAGCTTAGTCTCTGCCGGCCATATGCCCTTTAGCCGATCATCCAGCGCCTCCGCCTGCGACCGCAGCATGGTGATGCGGTGGCTTTTGGGGCTGTAGAGCGTGAGCGTCAGCAGTAGACCGTGGTAGAGTCGCTCTACTGTCTGGTGAAGATCAAACGCCGCATCCTTAGAGAAGCCTCTGCGCAGAGCTTCCAGGGCGAGCTCATAACGGCTGTGTGCACTTGGTAACCACTGCTCATAATGCCCCCTGGCCTCGGCCAGCCGCTCTGCCTCGGTCAGCGGCTTAGGTGCCACGAGAGGATGCCCCGGGGCCTCGTACAACATGATCCCGTCGCGGGCGATATCGACGAAGAAGGGCCGGCCTCTGGCGAGGTTATCATTCACTTCATTGAGGCTGTGTACGATGAAGTTGACCGGGGTGCGGATGTGCTCAGTGACGGTGTATTCGCGGATCAGATGCTCGTCAGCCTTGGCCCAGTAGTCCTGTAAATCGGTAAAGGCCTGACCGTTGACGACAATGAGGAGATCATAGTCCGAGCGATAGCCGGATGAGCGGTCTTCAACCCAGTCACCACGGGCGTAGGAGCCGAAGAGGATGATCTTGAGTATGCGCCCGGCCTTGCGCTTATCGGAGAGCGCGGTCTTTGTCGCATCCTCGAACTCGTCAAACAGGATCTGCACGACGCGGGTCAGTTCGCGCCGTTTCACATCCGGTAGGTGTTCGAGCTTATCAGCCAGCATCAAAAAGGCCCCGCAGTTCGGGATCAGCATAGTACCGGAGCTGGGTTGCCACAATGGGGCGTTGACCATTGAGGAGCAGGAGTTGTGTATCCGGAGGTATGGCATTGCCACATGCACTGTAGCGCGTTGATGTGGTCTACGACCTGCGTCATCCGATGGGCAAAGCGACTAAGAAATCCGTCAATAGCCGCAAAATCCACTATAACGGGGATCGGAGACCGCTATTCACATATTGAGAATACGGTGATAGATATCCGCAAGTGGTGGCCGATTTTCGCAATTGGGTCTACGTCTGCGGGGAAGGCCTTTCTCCAGATGCTTGGCGTCTTCGCTGAGTTTGAAACCTCTATCCGTAAGGAACGCCAGTTAGAGGGCATCGCCACGGCGAAACAGGCGGGCGTCTACAAGGGCCGAAAGCCGTCTGTTCCTGTCGATGAAATCAAGCGCCTCGCCTCTGAGGGCATGGGCGCAACCGCTATTGCTAAGACGCTGCAAGTGGGCCGCGCGAGTGTCTACCGGACACTGTCTGTCATTGACGGTTCCTAGGTCAGATGTAGTTCTTATCGCGCAGCCATTTGATGATGTGCTCTGGCGCGGTCGTGCCGGGGCTGCGAGTGTCAAATGGCTTGTATAGACGTCCAATTATGTCTGTCGGTAAGGCTTTTAGCGTCTGATCTTTCAGGAGTAATACGTCTTTACCGAGGGCCATCATATACCCCACCTCTAAAGAGACGTTCGGATTGAACTCATCAGTTTCGATGCGATCCCATATCGCGACGGCGAAGTCACAAGAGTGCATGTAGGTCTTAATATTGAGGAACAGATCATCCATGTATTGTTTGTCGTCTGCTCGCATTGCCGCAATCCCATGGGCGCTGAGAACGTCTTTGACGACTTGGGCGCTTTCACTGTAGGCCTGTGGTGCGCCAAACTTCATTATGATGAACGCAGTCTTCTTCCCTTCGGGATAGTCCGTCCGAAATCTCTTAACTCCTTCCGCTATCTCTGGCAGGGATATGGATTCCACAGCAGGCTTGGAATGGGACTTAAGGTCTGACTTGACGCGTTCGATATACGACTTCGCGGCCTCTTTTGCGACCTTTGCGGCTTCAATGTCCGTAAGGCCCTTTTTGAATTCAAAGGCATATATAACGTCGCCAATATCTCTAGAGATATTCGTGATGGCCGAGCTTAGGGGCGTTATGCCGTACTTTTGAATGTCGGCGTATGTAAATGCCTCGTTTCCGTACCCTTCTGTAAAGGCGACTTTATAAGAGGCAAGGTCTACGGCTCCAACAAATTGATTGGCTTCTATCAAAGGGACTTGGGGTGATTTCAACCCCTCTGATTTGACCAACGCAAGAACTGTTTCGCAGAATACTTTGGAGACCCGGTCAACCACCTTTTGGTCTTCTGCATTCATGTCGCCTTTTATGTAGCGCATGGTTGGCTGTATCACGTTGCCTATAATGGACAAATCTACCTCCGAAGTCCCAGTTGTAATAAACGCTGACCGCGCCTTTGATTTTTTAGCGGGATTTCCACCGATGCTGTGTTGGCATGGTGTTGGCAGTCGTTTCTCTGGCAATCCCCCTAGATTGCTGACGCAGGCACAAGATACTGATTACTTGAAAGAAAAATGGTGCCGCTTAGGTGACTCGAACACCTGACCCCCTCATTACGAATGAGGTGCTCTACCGGCTGAGCTAAAGCGGCACGTAGATGCAAGCGCATAATCGCCTGCCCCGGTTAGGAGAGCGCTGTTTACAGGTTCCCATAGCGGTTTGGCAAGGCCCCAAAGGGCTCACATCGGCAATTATTTTGTGGGTTTTGTCTTGCGGGCGCGGGGTTTAGGGGCAGGAGGGGCGACTTCGGCCTCATCGAGGTCGTGTCCGGCAATGGCGGCGTCATATCCGTCCGGGCTGAGGGCCAGATTGTCGGGTAGGGGGGCGGGGCCTGACTTTTTCTGCGCCGCTTTAACGAAGGGCATAGACGGTACGTAGCGCGTCGGCATGTCGGGGACGTCTGGGAGGCCCTTTTCGGCGCGTTCATGGCGCGGGTGAGCCAAAGCCCCGGTTTCGGCATAGGTCAGGACCAGCGTTGTCCAGTCGGACGGTGTATAGGCAAAGGCCTTTCCTTCTGGGTCAAGGTCGGACCAGTCGGGCTCGGCCTTGGCAAGTGAGGCTTTGGCGACCCAGCCTCGCGCGCCATCTACGTCCTGCAAGGCCAGGGCCGCCTTGGCCATCAGGCCGCAAAGGCGGCGCGTCAGTCGCTCTTCCGTTAGTTCGTCCTCAAGCGCCGCGGTGGCGCGCTCAATATCGGCGCGCACACCACTTAAAACGGAGCGTTCGACCTCCAGCAGACGGCTTTCGCGGTGTTGTGGGTTGCGATCGATCAGCCCTTGCAGGCGGCGGGCGCGGTCCTTTGGCGTCTCATCATTCACCAGGTCGCGATAGGCGAGCCAGATGGCCGGGTGCGGCTGAGCGGCATAGGCGGCCTCCAGCACGTCTTCCGCGCGGCCCAGCTTGTTATGCGCGGCCAGCAGCCGCGCGGCGATGACGGCACCGGGGGCGAACATGGGTTGGAGCTTGGCGGCGCGCACGGCGTAATCGAGCGCCTGTTCGCGAATTTGTCCTTCGGCGGCGCCTTCCAGACGGGCGGCCGAAGCGGCCATCAGGGCGGCGCGCGCGCGTTCGGCAAACAGCGGCGAGACCAGCTTGCGGTTCAGCGCCCCTTCGACCAGATCGAGCGCTTCGGCCCATTCGCCGGCGGTCGAGCGG
This sequence comes from Asticcacaulis excentricus CB 48, assembly GCF_000175215.2. Classification (NCBI taxonomy): domain Bacteria; kingdom Pseudomonadati; phylum Pseudomonadota; class Alphaproteobacteria; order Caulobacterales; family Caulobacteraceae; genus Asticcacaulis; species Asticcacaulis excentricus. The sequence goes on from NC_014816.1 coordinate 793,754, forward strand.
GCTTCGAACAGGGTCTTGAAGGCCCACATGGCGGGCTTGGGCTGGTTATAGCCTTCGGCGGCCAAACGGATGGCCTCGGTGCGGTCGCCTTCGGAAATCGCGAGGGCCATAAGGCCGCGCAGGCCCGCGAGTTTCAGTTCCGGCACGCTGAGCATGGCCGTCCAGGCGGCTCGTGTGGCAACCGGGTCATGGGCGGTCTCGGCGGCCAGCGCGTTGAGGATGCGCACCAGTGCCACATTGTCATGCAAGTCCACAGCCTTGATCGCCTGACGGCGCGCTTCGGCCCCATCGCCGGACACGACGGCGATAAATCCGCGCGTGAGGGTCTCTTCGCCCTGACGGCGGCGCGCGTTGGCCCGTTGGCGTTCGGCGCGCTGTGGCGCGCGCGACATCCACAATACGAGGTTCCAGAAGCACACGGCTGCAAAGGCCAGCAGGCCGATGACGATGACAGCAGCGGCGGCCGGGGTGTCGATCCGGTAGCCGAGCCAGATCAGGGTGGCCGTGCCGGGGTCGCCGGCGGCGGCAAAGGCCACGGCGATCAGGGTAATGATGCTGAGGAGAATCAGAAGCGTTCGGATCACAGGCCATTCTCCGGCTGAGGCGCCATACCGGCCCCAATGTCCGCCGTGGCGTCGGCGCCATTGGCCGTGCTGTAATTGGCCTGACTGAGGCGGCTCAAGGCCTCGACCGTGATCCGGCGTGTGGTGGTATCAACCAGCACGCGGTTGCGCGCATCGGTCATCCACGGCTTGAGGGCGGCTTGCGAGGCGGGGGGCAGGGTGGAGAGGACCGTCAGCGCCCCGTTGAGGTCGCCCTGATCCAGACGGCCCTGCGCCTGAAGCAGCAGGGCATCCGGGCCGCGCGCCGCGCCATCGATGCGGCGTATACTGATCAGGCCGCTGAGTGCATTTGTCAGGCGGGTCAGGAAGCTGTCGTCCGTCTTGGCGCTGGCGGCGGTGCGGGCTTTAGCGGCGTAAGCCGGGAAGCTGAGCGCCAACGCGATTTCGCTGGGCACGCCCTTTTGCGCCAGAGGCCGCAGCGGCGCGACCATCACCGTGTCGGTCAGGCTCTTCTCAACGTCGGCCAGTTCGGACAGAAAGGGCTGTGACCCCTTAGCCGCCTGTTGCAGGCCCGAGGCAGAGGTAGCCGCAGCGGCGGCCTGAATCAGCAGGCGCTGATTGGCCTCAAGGCGATCGAGGCGCTCGGACAGGCGGTTGAGGGCCGTCGGGTCGGCATAGGTGGGCGCTTGCGGGGCTTCGACGGAGGCCTGCGCCTGACGTACACGCAGGGCGTTTAGTTCGGCGGTCAGGCGGGCGATTTCGGAGTCTTTTTCGCTGTCCTTGGCCACCGCCGCCGCATCGAAATAGTCAGCCACGGTCTTTTGCGGGGCGCTCAGGTGCTCCTTATAAACCGCAAAGCCCAACACTCCCAGTGCCAGCAGCACAAAGACGATGGGAAAGGCGAAGGCAATGATCAGCGGGCCGCGCCCCCAACGGGTCTTTTCCGGCTCCGCCGCAGCGGGGATCGGGTTCGGGGCGAAGTCGTCGGTCATGGCGGTCCGTGGGGTTTTAGAGCCTGGCGAACAGGGCCTCTTCATCCGGAGAGGCCACTACCTCTATGTTTAGGCCCGCAGAGGGTAAATTTCCAGTGAAATTGAGGTGTTCGCGCAACCGTTGGGCGGTGGCCTCAGAGATGCAGAGGACGCGCGCTGACATACCCGCCAGATAGGGCGCGCAGGCCTGCGCGCCGCGCGGCGAATATAGCAGGATATGGGTAATAGCCGCCCTCTGCGCTCGGGCGTCGCGGGCGTCGCGCTCCACGGTGCGATAAAAGAGGACCGGATGCAGGTCGAAACCCGATAGTGCCATACTCAGGTCGCGCGCCGGGGTTTCGGGCTGCGGGTAGAGGAGTGGGCCTTGCGGGGCCTCGGACTTCAGCAGTCGGATCAGGTCTTCGACATCGCCACCGGCACTATGCACGGTGACGAACCCAGCCTCACGCGCTTCGCGGGCGGTGGCGTCGCCGACAGTCCACACCGTCTGATGCCGCGTTGCGTACTGGCGCGTAAAGGCTTTCAGGCCATTGATCGAGGTGGCGACGATATGGGGAAAACGCGCCACATCGATGTCAGGGCTGCAGTATTCCACTTCGAGTAGCGGGTCATTAACCACATCAAAGCCCCGCGCCCGCAGCGCCTGCGCCGTGACGCTGGCCTGCGGCTCCGTTCGGGTAATCCATATCAATTTGCTCACGGCTACCTCACTGCGTTCGGCCTCCACGGGGGCGGCGAAGGGGCGCCGGCGCCCGGTCGGGCGCTTTTTATGACCGTGCCTTTTTACTAACCGCGGAATGCTAAAAAATTAGCCTGTGTATTGGATCAAGCGGTCGCCAGCCTCATCACGGATGGATTGCCCCAGACCTAGGCCCAGGGCATGGGCCGTTTCCAATGTAGGGGCGATGATCGTTTCGCGCCTTTGCCAGCGCGTGCGGCCATCGGCGGTCAGGGCCTCAACAAACAGGGTGAGGGCGTCGCCTTCTATCTTCGCGTAGGCCCCAACGGCCGTGCGGCATGAGGCTTCGAGCGCCACCAGTGCGCCGCGTTCGGCCGAAATTTGCAGGTGGGTTTCGACATGGTGCAGCCGCTTGATCCACTCCTGATCGAGGTCGTTGGTGCGGCATTGAATGGCCAGCGCGCCCTGACCGGGGGCGCAGGGGAAGAGGTCGGGGTCGATATAGGACTTGATATGCGCCTCAAGCCCCATGCGTTTCAGGCCCGCCGCCGCCAGCAGCATGGCGTCGCAATGCCCGGCCTCCAGCTTCGACAGGCGCGTATCGACATTACCGCGCAGCATAACGACCTCAAGGTCCGGCCGCACAGCCAGGGCTTGCGCCTGACGCCGCAGCGAGGCGGTGCCGAGCTTAGCGCCTTGCGGCAGGTCTTCGAGGCTGCGGTATTTGAGGGAAACGAAGGCATCGCGCGGGTCTTCGCGGACCGGAAAAGCGCACAGGCTAAGGCCGGGAATATCTTCGGCGGGCATGTCCTTCAGCGAATGGACGGCGACATCGACCTCACCGCTCAGAAGCGCGTCCTCGATCTCCTTGGTGAACAACTGCTTGCCGCCGGCTTCGATCAGGCGGCGATCCTGAATGCGGTCGCCCTGCGTGGTGATGATGACTAGCGGCGCAACTTCGTGCGACAGGGCTGGGTCGTGACCGAGCGCGGTGACGATCTGACGCTGAACCCAGCCGCATTGTGTGGTGGCAAGCCGCGAACCGCGCGTACCGATTTTCAGAAGTGGGGTCATTATCTTTCCGAATATCCCATCTGCCTTGAGGGAGAGGGGGCTAAGACAGAGCGTAGTCTATGTTTGCTTCTTCCTAAAATTTCGCCCTGCGGCTTGCAAGCCCCTTGACCTGCGGCCATTTGGCCTTTTCAGGTAACGCCTCTCTCCGCAAGGCTGCGGGGGATAAGGATTGGTAATGTCTCTTTGCGTTCTGGGTGTCGAATCGAGCTGTGACGAAACCGCTGTCGCCGTGGTGCGACGCGGTGATGACGGCGCGATTGAAGTCCTGTCTTCGGTCATCCATTCTCAAGTGGTCAAGCACGCCGTCTATGGCGGGGTTGTGCCGGAAATCGCGGCGCGCAGCCACGTCGAAACCATCGACGATCTGGCGCGTCTGGCGCTTTCGCAGGCCGCCGAACAGGGCGTTGGGGTGGACGATATCGACGCGGTGGCCGCTACCGCTGGACCGGGCCTGATCGGCGGGGTGATGGTGGGCTTAAGCTTCGCCAAGGGCTTTGCCCTGTCGCGCGGTCTGCCGCTGATCGGGGTCAATCACCTCGAAGGTCACGCCCTGTCCGTGCGCCTGACGCACACTGTGCCGTTTCCCTTCCTCCTGCTGCTGGTCTCCGGTGGCCATTGTCAGTTGCTGCACGTGCGCGGTGTCGGTGATTATGAGCGTCTGGGCACCACGATTGACGATGCCGCGGGTGAGGCCTTCGACAAGATCGCCAAGACTTTGGGGCTGGGCTATCCCGGCGGCCCGGCGCTGGAGGCTGAGGCGGCGAAGGGCGATGCCACGCGCTTTACCCTGCCACGCGCGCTTTTGGGGCGTAAAGACTGCGATTTTTCCTATTCGGGCCTGAAAACCGCCGCCGCCAAGATCGCCATGGAGCAGGTGAAGACACCGCAAGACCGCGCGGATCTGTGTGCCTCGGTGCAGGCGGCGATTGCGCGGCAACTGGTCGAACGTTCGGCTCGCGCCATGCGCGCTTTCAAGGCTGAAAACGCTGCCAGAACGGAAGTAACCCGCCCGGCCTTTGTCGTGGCGGGTGGCGTGGCGGCCAATAAGACCGTGCGGGCTGAGTTGTCGGCATTGTCCGAAAAAGAGGGGTTTGACTTTGTCGCCCCGCCTCTGGCCTACTGTACCGACAATGCGGCCATGATTGCGCTGGCCGGGCTGGAACGCTTTGCGCTGATGCAGGCGGCGGCCGATTATGATGGGGACAAACAGGTGCAAGACGGACTGTCGGCGCTGGCGCGGCCACGCTGGCCCCTTGACGAGCGCCGTGCGCTCAGTGCACCCATACATAAATATTCGGGACGCAAGGGAGCTAAGGCTTGACCCAATTCGTGCACGCCAAAGCCTTTGACAAGGTCGGTATCATCGGGGCAGGGGCATGGGGTACGGCGCTGGCGCAGGTCGCCGCGCGGGCCGGGCGCGAGGTGTTGATCCAGTGCCGTGAGCCGGAAGTGGCCGATTCGATCAATGCTCAGCACCTCAATCACCTCTATCTGCCGGGCCGTGAGCTGCTGGCGCAGGTGAAGGCGACCGCCGATCTGGCCGATCTGGGGGACTGTGACCTTATTCTGGCCGTTCCGCCGGCGCAGCATATGCGCGCCTCACTGAAGGCCTTTGCGCCGCATGTGCGCGACGGCCTGCCCATCGTCCTTTGCGCCAAGGGGGTTGAACGCGGCACGGACTGCCTGATGAATGAGGTCCTCACCGAGACCCTTCCGCAGGCGCGCGCCGCGGTCCTGTCGGGCCCGTCCTTCGCCGCCGAGGTGGCGCGCGGTTTGCCCACCGCCGTGACGCTGGCGTGCAAGGACGCGGCGCTGGGAGCGCAGATTTCGACGACTTTGGCGACGCAGACCTTCCGCCCCTATCTGATCGACGACATGATCGGGGCTGAGGCGGGCGGGGCTCTGAAAAACGTGCTGGCCATTGCCTGTGGTATTTCCGAAGGCAAGGGGCTGGGGCGCTCGGCGCACGCCGCCCTGATCACGCGCGGTTTTGCAGAAATGACGCGTCTGGCCGTGGCGCTGGGCGCGAAGGCCGAGACGCTGAGTGGCCTGTGCGGTATGGGTGATCTGGTCCTGTCGTGCTCCTCGCCGCAATCGCGCAATATGAGCGTCGGCCTGGCGCTTGGGGGCGGACAAACGCTGGCTCAGGCGCTTGAAGGTAAGATTTCGGTCGCCGAAGGGGTCGAATCGGCCCCGGCCGTCAAGCATCTGGGCGAAAAACTGGGTGTCGATCTGCCGATTTGCAACATGGTGGCGACCATCCTGTCGGGTGAAGCCAGCGTAGATAAGGCCATCGGCGATCTGATGTCGCGCCCGCTGAAGACGGAACGGTGAGACCGCTTCCCGGCACCATCATCTGTACCTGGGCTGAGCTTCAGGTAACCGGCACCGTCCTCTATCGTCAGGACGGGTTTGAGGGGTTCGTGATCCTCGATGACTATGTGCCGCGCGGCTATGTCGATGCCTGTCCGCACAACGGGATGCCTCTGGGGGGCGATCAGGAGGAAAGCGATTATCAGACGCGCGAGCAGGATGTGATCCTCTGCCGCTGGCACGGCGCGTCGTTTTTAAAAGACAGCGGCCTGTGCATCGGCGGTCCTTGCGCCGGAGAGCATCTTGCGTCGTGGCCGGTCGAACGCCGGGGCGATGAGGTGGTGACGGTTTAAGGCCGTTCCTCAGCCTCGAATTTCGCAATATCTTTCAGAAGGGCCGGAACCGCCGCCTCCAGAATTTGCTGCCCCAGCGCTCGCGTGGCCAGTGATGAGTCTGCGCCAATGCGGCCGTCAGGGAAGCGCGCGCGGTAATCGAGCGCGTCGCGGATCGGGCCGGTGGGCGCAATCGGCGGGTCCATCGTCAGGTCGCGCACGGCATCCGGATAGGCGGCCCAGGTTAGGGCGATTTCCGACGGCGTGGCGTGGCTGCCGTGGCCCTTGGGGAAGAGGCGGGCGCACAAAGGCGAGATACCCGGCAAATCCCACCAGTTGGACAGTTTCAGTGCGAAGGGACAGCGCGTGCCTTTCCATGACCATTGGCTATAGATTTCCGAAAAGGCCGCTTCGATCGAGGCGACATTGCCGCCGTGGCCATTGAGGAAATAGATGCGCTCAAAGCCATGCCGCGCCAGCGACTTCACCCAGTCTTCGATCGCCGCCATAAAGGTCGAAGGGCGTAAGGAAATGGTTCCCGCAAAGCCTAGATGGTGCTGCGCCATGCCGATATTGAAGGTCGGCGCGACGAGAATATCGCCTTGCTTTTCTGCGGCATGGGCGATGATTTCCGGGCACAGCCAGTCGGTCCCTAAAAGCCCCATCGGGCCGTGCTGTTCATTGGAACCGATAGGAATGATCACCGTTTTTGAGGTCTTCAGACGGGCTTCGATTTCCGGCCACGTGGAAAAGGCGAGGTGCACAGCTAGTCCTTCAAAAATGGTCACAAAAATGCTCCACAGTGCATAACCAATATACGACCTATTGCCAAGTTTCCCCGCTGTGCAAATTGTGGTTGGCTAGCTCGACAGGGCCGTGGATCAGTCTTATTTCTACGGCAAGATAAGCAAGAATATGTGTGAGGACGCCATGACGGTTGATACGCTGAACAATCCGACTCTCTTTCCCGTGCCGGCGACCTATCCGCGCGCTCACAGCGTGACGGCGGCCGCGCTTCAGGCGCAGCGTGATCTGGTTAAGTCCGACCCGTGGGCCCACTGGCGTCAACTGGGCGAAGCGCTCGACTGGATCAAGCCCTTCACGCAGGTCAAGGATGTGTCCTTCAATCGCGAAGACTTCCGCATCCGCTGGTATCACGACGGTCAACTCAACGTCGCGGCCAACTGCATCGACCGCCACCTGCCGCACAAGGCCGATACGGTGGCCTTTATCTTCGAAGGCGATGAGCCGAACGATTCTTACACAGTCACCTATGGCCAACTGGCCGAAGCGGTGGGCAAGCGCGCGAACCTGCTTAAAAAGTATGGCGTCAAAAAAGGCGACCGCGTCACTATCTATATGCCCATGGTACCAGAAGCGGCCTATTTCATGCTGGCCTGCGCGCGTATCGGGGCGGTGCATTCGGTGGTGTTCGGAGGCTTCTCGCCCGACAGCCTGGCCGGGCGTATCAATGACTGTCAGTCGGAATACGTGGTCACGACCATCGAAGGCCGTCGCGGTGGTAAGTCGGTGCCGCTCAAAGCCAATACCGACCTCGCCCTGCTGCAATGCCCCGGTGTGAAGCGCGTCTTCGTCACCGGCAATGGCTGTTCGCTGAGCCATGACGGGCGCGATCTGTGCGTCGATCCGGAACTGGAAGGTTTAAGCGCCGACTGCCCGCCAGAGCCGATGAACGCCGAAGATCCTCTTTTCATCCTCTACACGTCCGGTTCCACGGGCAAGCCCAAGGGCGTGCTGCACACGACGGGCGGCTACCTCGCTTGGGCCGCCTATACGTTTAAAACCGTTTTCGACTGGCACGAAGGCGATGTCTATTGGTGCACCGCCGATGTGGGCTGGGTGACGGGCCATTCCTACGTAGTCTATGGTCCGTTGGCGAATGGGGCCACCTCGTTGATCTTTGAAGGCGTACCCAACTACCCCACCGTGTCGCGCTTCTGGGAGGTGATCGACAAGCATCAGGTGACGACCTTCTACACCGCGCCAACGGCCATCCGCGCGCTGATGCGCGAAGGCGACGCACCGGTGCTTAAGACCTCGCGCAAGTCGCTGCGCCTGCTGGGCTCTGTGGGTGAGCCGATCAATCCCGAAGCCTGGCTGTGGTATCACCGCGTGGTTGGCAACGAAAGCTGCCCCATTGTCGATACCTGGTGGCAGACTGAAACCGGCGGGCACCTGATTACCCCGGTGCCGGGCGCCACGGCGCTCAAGCCCGGTTCGGCCACCCACCCCCTGCCGGGGATTGAGGCTTGTCTGGTCGATAATGAGGGCAAGGAACTTAGCGGGGCGACCGAAGGCAATCTGTGTATCTGCGACTCTTGGCCGGGTCAGATGCGCTCGGTCTTTGGCGATCATCAGCGTTTTATCGAAACCTACTTCTCGACTTATCCTGGCAAGTACTTCACTGGCGATGGCGCGCGCCGCGATGAAGACGGCTATTACTGGATCACCGGCCGGGTTGATGACGTCCTGAACGTCTCCGGCCACCGTCTGGGAACGGCTGAGGTCGAAAGCGCGCTGGTGGCGCACCACAGCGTTGCCGAAGCCGCCGTGGTCGGCTTCCCCCACGACATCAAGGGGCAGGGCATCTATTGCTACGTCACCCTGACAAAGGGCGTCGAACCGACCGAAGCGCTGAAGACCGAACTGCGCAACTGGGTGCGTCGCGAAATCGGCCCCATCGCCTCACCGGACATCATTCAGTGGGCACCGGGCCTGCCTAAGACGCGCTCAGGCAAGATCATGCGCCGTATCCTGCGCAAGATCGCCGAACGCGACGTTTCAAACCTTGGTGATATTTCGACGTTGGCCGATCCATCGGTGGTGGCCGATCTGGTCAAGGGCGCTGGGCTTTAAGCCTTTCACAAATAAACCACCTCCTCTGATGTCAGAGGAGGTGGTTTTGTATGATGGAAAGTTGGACCTTTACGCTCCCGCCATCATCTCCTTTTTCAGCGCGCCCATCTCCTTTGCCAGCTTGCGGGCCTGATCGGCACTGAGATAGGTCTTGGCCTTTTCGAAGATTTCGCCCTCTTCCTCTTCGACGTGGTGCATGACGGCGTGTTTCAGTTCACCAAAATGCAGCAGCCACTGATCGCTGTCAGCCGACAGGCCGGACACCTTCTGAAGGAAGGCTTCGATCTCATCATGCTCCTCATTGGCATGTTCCATCTTGTGCTCGACGGCCTTTGAGCGCGTGGCGTCTAGTACGGCCTTATAGAAGGTCTCTTCCTCGCTCTTGGCGTGGATTGTCAGCTCGTTTTTGATCTCGTTGAATAGGCGCAGACGCGTCGCGCCATCTGCGGCGATGACCACCTGCTCCATCAGGTCCTCGACCTTGCGGTGGTCTTTTTTGATGTAATTATAGATATCCATTCCTCGGGCTCCAGTCTTATTTCAGGTTGAAGCCTGAGCATGCACCCGCCTTGCGTAAGAGCGATATGGCACACCTCTGACAGGGTGTAAGCCGGGGGTAAGTCTCGTCGCAGTTGGCGGTGTCATCGTGCCGACCAATTTGACATCAGACGGCCCGGCCTGTACCAAAAATAGCAATTGTTTAGGGGGGATACCATGACCATGTCTTCGAAAATTCTGCGCCCGCTTGTGCTGATTGTCGCGCCTCTGGCGGCGCTGATGGTCTATGGCTGCGGTGGAGGAGGAGGCGGCGGCGGTTCCTCCTCCGGCGGTGGTACGGGCGGGGGATCATCCTCGTCATCATCGGCGTCGCAAAGCAGCTATGTGGCTTCAAGCCCGCTAACCGTCAGCACACGCAGCGGGGTTTTCAGAACCGAAACGGCTGTGACGGGTCTTTCGGGTGGCGGTTATGCCGTAGCGTGGACCGAGCGCACTGTGGTCGCCGGAAGCCCGGACACGTCAGGCTCGGCTATCTTGTACCGCGTGATTTCGAACACGGGTGCCACGCTGACGACGGAACTCACAGCCAATTCTACGACGGCTGGCGATCAGGAGAAGCCCACACTTCTGGCCCTAAGCAGTGGCGGCTTTGTGGTCGCCTGGTCCGATCGTGGCGCAGCCGCACCGGTTGTCCGGGCTCAGATCTTCGATGCCACTGGCGCCAAGCAAGGCAGCGAATTGCGTGTGAACACCCGCGCGCTTTCTGCAGCGACGGTTGGAACGGATACACGGGTACAACTGGTGTCGGCCGGAACAGGTTTTATGGTGGCCTTCCGTGAGCGGGCCATCAGTAATACTCAAGTGACCACCGCAGATGAGGTCCGGGCGCAGATATTCACAGCGACCGGTGCCACCGTGGGCTCTGAACTGACGCTGAAGGGCTTTTCGACTGGATCCATTGGCGGCAATGTCCCCGCCTATACTCTTATCGGTCTGACGGATGGGACGTTTGCTTTGTCGTATGAGGAAGCCAATAGTGCGCAGGGTCTGATGCAGGGTAAAGTTCAGCTTTACACTGCCGCGGGTGCGGCATCGGGAAACCCAATTGTTTTGAACGGCGGTCTTGAAGCTATGCTTCCTGCGGTGGTCAGTCTGAACACCGGGCGGTTTGCGGCGATCTGGTCGCAGCGGACGACGGTTCAGAGCCTGCGCGCTCAGGCCTATAGTGGTGCGGGAACTGTCTACGGGACAGCGGCGACAATAAATGCCAATGCGGCGTTAAGCGCCAGCTATTACGGTGCGACCGGATTGAGCACTGGCGGCTATGCGGTGGTTTATGCCTATAACTCGGGTCTGACCGGTCAATTGGTGTCCGATGATGGGACTAAGCTTTTCACGGAGTTTGAGATCACCACCGCCGCGTCACCTGATGGCGTGACTCTGGGGTCTGGACCGAATGGCTTTGCCGTGGTGTGGACCGAACTCAATGCCCGTAATACGGATCAGCCGGTGATACTGCGCATTTATAATCGCCAGTAAGCCTACAGCGTTCGCCCAAGCTCTCCACGTTTGACCGCGCCGTACCAGCCCCACAGGGCGTGCGATACCACCGATCGGTGGGGTGCCCAGCAAAGAGCCCGCTCGCGACAATAGACTTCGTCCGGGCGGGCATCGAGGCCGTCGAGCCAGCCCAAGGCTTCGCGTAAAGCGATGTCGCCGGTCGGGAAGATGTCGAGGCGGCCCTCGCAGAACATCAGATAGACCTCGGCCGTCCAGCGTCCTATGCCTTTAAGCGCCGTCAGGTGCTCGATGGCGTCTTCGGCCTCAAGGCTGCGCACATGGGCAAAGTCGAGCGCGCGGGCATGGACGGCTTCAGCGAGGATGCGGGCATATCTAACTTTGGGCCGCGACAGGCCGTGGCCGCGCAGGGTCTCATCTGACAGGGTCAGCAGATGGGCCGGGCTCATCTCTGACAGCCCGCCGCGCAGCTTCTGCCAGATGGCGTCGGCGGCCCTGACCGACAATTGCTGCTCGACGATTAGGCGCAGCAGGCCTTCAAAGCCATCGGCCCGGTGGCGAAAGTTGAGGTCGCCCACAGCCGCAAACAGCGGGGCCAGCGCCGGGTCGGCTTCGGCCAGGGCGGTCATATGCGCGCGTTCGAGGGGGACAAGGTCACCGGGGATCATGCGCGTAGACTTACACGGATGCCCGCGCGCGTCACGTCCCGAATATTGCGGTCAAATCCTTAGCTTTGGATACAGCCGACCTGCGCCACGCGATACTCCCGGCGCAGGGTGTCGGAGACAACGCCGTAATTGCGGCGCGTCAGCAGGTCTTCATGCTCGAAATCATAGCTGCGAGACGGCGTGTTACCGATCTTGGCCAGCGTCGCCGGGGTCGAGGAGTAGAGACGCCCGCGGCGCGGCTTGGTCTTCAGCGTGATGCCGATCACCTGAGACTGGGCATCAAGGGTGGGTCCACCCAGCAGCTTGTTCAGGCTGCCCGTCAGGTTGGCCGTATGCCCGGCTTCGGCCCAGGCCAGCACCGTTTCAGGGGCCTCGAAGCGCTTGCCGGTCTTGAGCTTGGTTTCGCCGATCAGACGGCCGGTCGCTTCACCGGCCAGATCTTGCGGAAAGCCCGGCATGAAGCCGCGCATCCCTGGCTTGATGGTTTTGGGATCGACAAAGGGCAGGGGGCGCGCCCCGCTTTCGGTAACGGCCAGCACGTAGTTGTCGAGGCTGCGCTTATACTGCACGCGGATACGCACCCCCAGATTGCCACCCAGATTGAGGAAGGGGTAGCGGCAGTTTCGGATGCTTTCGCGGGCCAGCACCCACTCACCGGATTTTGATACGGAGAAAGCCGTGCCGCGATAATCAATATCGTTCATGATCGGCAGGCTGATGATCTCGTTGGTCGAAAAGGGGGAGTAGGTGGCAAACAAGGCCGCTTCACCGGGCGGCGGCGGCGGCGGCGCCGGCGGTGACAGGGATTTGTCGGCCCAGCGGCCGGGCACGATGACCATCAGCGCCACCGCCGAACCGTAGAGCAGCCAGTCGGGGATGAGGCCCATCTCAAAACCCCTTTCAGATTAACCAGCGACGGCCGCGGCGAGGATCAGGGCGACGGCAAGCTTGCCCGCCACCAGTAGCACGGCAGCCGACACTTCGCCCTCGTCGATGCGTTGCGGCAGACCGGCCAGCAGGAAGTCCACCAGACGGAAGACGAACAGTTGGAGGATAACGGTCGCCCCGCCCCATATGAGGATTTCGCGCACCGAGGTCGACGCCGACATCGAGGCGGCCAGCGGCACGGCCAGACCGATGATCACGCCGCCATAGGCCACCGCAGCGGCGGAGTTGCCATCGCGGATCTGCTGGATTTCCTTATAGGGCGTCAGGATCGAATAGACGAAGGCCCCGATGAACAGCATCAGAAGGGTCGCCCCAGCGTGTAGCAAGGTGACCGGAAAACCGGCGGCGAAGGCCTGAACCTCCGGACGCAGCACGTCCGGCACCAGAAAGTCGAGATTGAGGAAATCCGGTATCATGCCGATCAAAAGCCCCGATTACGCCCGCCGTCCCGTGCGGATGGCCAGTATTGTATCGGGGGTCTTGCAAGATCAAGGCCGAAAAATGTGACAGTTATTTATGGGGTCACCGGTCCCCGCTTACATGCCAGAGGCCAGATGGCCGTAAGGCAGTTCCGTTTCGATCCCGTCCGTCTCATTTTGAGGCGTTTCGCTTTCATCAGTGGCCAGCCCCTCAACCTGCGCCTTGCGCAGCGCGCTGGCGCGGACCTTCTCGCTCTCGGACTTCAACTGACCGCAGGCGGCCAGAATGTCGCGGCCGCGCGGCGTGCGGATGGGCGAGGCATAGCCGGCCTTGTTCAGGATGGCCGCAAAGGCTTCGATGGTGCGCCAGTCAGAGCACTGATAGTCGGTGCCCGGCCAGGGGTTGAACGGGATCAGGTTGATCTTGGCCGGGATGCCCTTGATCAGCTTGATCAGTTCGCGCGCTTCCGCCGGGGAGTCGTTGACGCCCTTCAACATGACATATTCAAAAGTGACGCGTCGCGCGTTCGACAGGTCCGGATAGGCGCGGATGGCCGCCATCAGATCCTTCAACGGGTACTTCTTGTTGATCGGCACCAGCACGTCGCGCAGCTCATCATTGGTGGCGTGCAGCGAAATAGCGAGCATCGCCGCCGTGCGTTTTCCCAACGCGTCCAACTCCGGCACCACACCGGAGGTCGAGACCGTGATGCGGCGGCGCGAAATGGCGATGCCTTCATTGTCCGAAATGATATCGATGGCGTCGGCGACATTGTCGAGATTGTAAAGCGGCTCGCCCATACCCATGAAGACGATATTGGACAGGCGGCGGTCTTCCTTGGGCGAAGGCCATTCTCCCAGATCATCGCGCGCCACCTGCACCTGTGCCACGATTTCGGCAGCGGTCAGGTTACGCACCAGTCGTTGCGTGCCCGTATGGCAGAATGAACAGTTGAGCGTGCAGCCGACCTGAGACGACACGCACAAGGCGCCTGAACGACCCACATCCGGGATATAGACCGTTTCGACCTCGATACCTGGCGCCATGCGGATCAGCCACTTGCGCGTGCCGTCTTTTGACACCTGACGCTCGACCACTTCGGGGCGGGCGAGGGTGAACTTTTCGGACAGCGGCCCGCGTTGATCCTTGCCGATATCGGTCATCTTGTCGAAATCGGTGAAGCCGTAATGGTGCACCCAGCGCCAAATCTGCTGGGCGCGCATCTTCGCCTTTCGCTCTTCGACCACGCCAGACTCTTTCAGCGCAGCGATCAGGCCATCGCGCGTCAGCCCGGTAATGTTTACCTTGGCACTTGTGGCGGGTTTAGCGGACAGGTCGAGCGTATAGGCCACGGGTGGACTCTCAGAAAAGGCACAGATGCGGGGAGCGAGTGCGGGCCTATACAGGAAAACGTGGGGAATGTCTAATTCCGCGCATCAAATCTACGGCCTCTTCAAATACGCAATAATCGCGGCGCGGTTTTCGGGTTTGGACACCGACTGCGGCATATAGGTGCCGGGATAGAGCTTTGACGGGTCACTCAGGAACTGGTCGAGATGCACCGCGTCCCAGCGCAGGCCCGTAGCCCCGGCGGACTTGAGGGCCTTGGAGTAGGCAAAGCCCGCCACGCTGGCCACCTTGCGACCGATCAGGCCTTTCAACGACGGCCCCTGACCGTTGGCCGCCGTCACTTCGTGACAACTGGCGCAATAGCGCTCAAACAGGTCTTCGCCGGATACGGTTTGCGCCTGTACGCCGGAGGCGGACAACAGACCCGTAAGGATCAGCGCAGCTTTCATAAAAACACCCCCTGCGCCACGCGTCCCATCAGGACGACCACGGCGATGAAGTTGATCAGGAAGACCAGCCCGCGCCATGGGACATTCATCGTCAGGGTTTGCACACCCGTATGGATGAGCCGCCCGATCAGGAACAGCCAGGCGGCGGCGATGTCGATCGCTTCAATGCGGCCCGACTGATAAATGATGGCGGCGGCAAACAGGGCGAAGACCGGAAGTTCGAACTGATTGGACAGGTTGCGCGCTACCCGCTTTGAGCGCTCCGGGTCGGCATTGGCGTTGACGAAAGCGGCAGGTTTGATCTCGCCCTTGCGCAGGGCCGTCTGGCGCTCCCAGGTCAGCCAGGTATAGAGCGCGGCCACAAGCGCAAAATGGCCTAGAAACGGCAGCAGAAACTGTTGGTCGGTAGTCAGTTCAAACACGGCCACCTCCACAGATTCGGCAATCCGGCTCCGACGGCAGGGCAATAACGCGCGAAGTCATCGACAGGCCGTCGAAAATCAGCAGTTTGCCGATCAACGGGTTGCCCGCGCCGGTGATCAGCTTGATCACTTCCAGCGCGCCCATCGAGCCGATAATCCCGGCCAGAGCGCCGACAATGCCGACGCGTTCACAGGTTTCTGCGTCCGGCGGAATCTCCGGCACAAGACATTGATAGCAGGGCGCCCCTTTGTACACCGCCACCTGACCGCTGAACCGCCCTAGCGCGCCGGAGACCAGCGTCTTGCCCTGGGCCATACAGGTGCGGTTGACCAGATGCCGCGTCTCGAAATTGTCGCAGCCATCCAGGACGATGTCGTAGCCGCGGATGATCTCCGCCGCCGTGTCGGGCGTCAAGCGCACCGGATGCAGGTTCAGCGTAGCGTGTGGGTTGAGCGCCGAAAGACGCGCCTGCGCCACGTCGGCTTTAAGCGCCCCGACATCGCCGGTACTGTAAAGAACCTGTCTTTGGAGGTTGGACAAACTGACCGAGTCGTTGTCGAGCAGGCCCAGCGTGCCGATGCCCGCTGCGGCCAGATAAAGAGCCGCTGGGGCCCCTATGCCTCCGAGGCCGATAATCAGCACTTTCGCGCCTTTCAGACGGCGTTGCCCCATACCGCCAACCTCTTTCAGCACGATGTGCCGGGCGTAGCGGTCAAGATCGTCGTCACTGAGTTCAGGGGGGAGATGGGGCAGGGACATGTCCGCAGATATAAAGGGCGTCGCGCGACCCCGCCAGCCCTCATCTGTTCGTTTACCGTTAACGGGCGGCGGCCTATAATTCCTCCCGTTTGAAAGGGCATTGGGCTCTGGTGACAATTCAAAATCTAACGCGGCTTCTCCCCCCACCTGTGGGGAGGAGGCAGCGAGCGGAGCGAAGGGAAGCTGACGGCGGGGTTTAACCCCCAGTAAATAACCCTGCCGCTTCGTAAACTCGGCGCCTCCTCAGAATATGGGGAGGAGGCAGGGCGCAAAAGTTAAACCGGTACCGCAGCCGAAGGCTTGTTTCGTTTGGGCGGTCTCAAAGCCACGCTGTAAATTTTTGGTTTAGGAAAACAGTCTTAATGCGGCGGACCCTCAGACAGATCAGCGGCAAACGGCGCTCAGAAATGGGTGATGCCCGGCTGGGGGTGACTCTGGCCTTTGTCGCCGGTGCGGTCAACGCCGGGGGCTTTCTGGCTGTCGGGGTCTATACCTCGCACATGTCGGGCATGGTGGCCTCGTTTGCTGACGATATGGTGCTGGGGAAATTGGGCCCGGCCGTTTTAGCGCTCACCTATGTGATGTTTTTCTTTTTGGGGGCGGTGACCTCAAGCTTGCTGGTCAACTGGGCACGGCTAAAGCGGTTGCATTCGGAATTTGCCCTGACGCTGGGGCTTGAGGCGGTGTTGCTGCTGCTGTTTGGTCTACTGGCTGCGGGTCTGGTCGGGGATATTGACCTCAGCCTGCCCCTGACCATCGGGCTTTTGTGCTACTTGATGGGCTTGCAGAACAGCCTGATGACCAAGCTGTCGCACGCGGAAATCCGCACTACCCACATGACGGGGATCATCACCGACCTCGGGATCGAAGCCGGTCGCTTCCTATTCGGCCGCGCCACCCACGCGGAGGCGCGATTTCATCCAAAGAAGGCGCGGTTACTTGTGTCTCTCCTGGGAGCCTTTGCGGCGGGCGGGCTTACCGGAGCGTTTGGCTTCAGCCATATGGGCTTTGTGACGGTGTTGCCCCTGTCGTTGGGGCTCGGTCTGATCGCCCTTGTGCCCATGCTGGATGACTTGTCCCGGCAAAAACGCCGACGGGGCTTGAAAGGCCCCACGGAAACCGCCAATTAGACGGTCATGACGGATAAAAACTTCCCCAACTGGCACGGGACGACCATCGTCGCCGTGCGCAAAAATGGCAAGACAGTCATTGCCGGTGACGGTCAGGTGTCGATGGGCCCCACCATCGTCAAAGGCGGCGCGAAGAAGGTCAGGACTTTGGCAGGTGGCAAGGTGATCGTAGGCTTTGCCGGCGCGACCGCCGATGCCTTTACCCTGCTGGAGCGGCTAGAGGCGAAGCTGGAACTTTATCCAGACCAGCTGGCCCGGGCGTGCGTCGATCTGGCCAAGGACTGGCGTACCGATCGCTATCTGCGCCGGCTCGAAGCCATGCTGTTGGTGGGCGACAAAAACCACATCCTGACGATTACCGGCGTCGGCGACGTTCTGGAACCCGAGGACGGGGTGGCGGCCATCGGATCGGGCGGCACCTATGCCCTTTCGGCGGCGCGCGCGCTTCTGGAGTACGAGCCTGACGCCGAAATCATCGCGCGCAAGGCCATGCAGATCGCCGGGGATATTTGCGTCTATACCAATCACAGCGTCACTCTGGAAAAGCTCGAAGCGTGATCGCCTTTCGTCCCCTGACTGATAACGATGCCGGGCTTCTGTTGTTGTGGATGTCCTCACCGCACGTGCGCCAGTGGTGGGTCAATGACGGCCAGACCGCTGAGGACGCTGTCGAAGACGCCTTGGCTTATATCGGCGCGGCCAATGCCACGGCGTGGATCTTTAGCTGGAACGGGCGGCCGGCGGGCTATAGCCAGTGCTTTGAGTGTCATCCCGATCACGAACTGGGCACGCCTTGCCATGCGGAGTCGATGAAGGGCACTTTTCTGATCGACCTGTTTATCGGCGATGCGGCCCTACTGGGGGAGGGTATCGGCTCGCAGGTTCTGACCCAACTCAGCAATGGCATGTTCAAGAAGGGCGCGCTGTGCGTGCGGGTTGCCCCCCAAACGACTAACGCCGCCGCCCGTCGCGCCAGCGAAAAGGCGGGCTTCGTCCCCGTTGGTCCGACGCCCTGCGGCCGCATGGTCCTGATGCAGCGCACGCCGGAACTGAACGCCTGATGTACGGGTTTCGCCGACTGACCGAGGCCGACATCGCTCTGGTCAATGACTGGATCGCCCGCCCGCATGTGGCGCAATGGTGGATTGACGGTACGGGGGGGCCATCGGAGCCTATCGACGCCGATATACTGCAAGAACCGGACTTCAATACGTGGATCGTAAGTCTGCATGACCGGCCTTTTGCCTATATGCAGGACTATAATCCGCATCTCTATCCCGACCATCACTTCTTCGACCGCCCCTTGGGGACGCGCGGCATCGACCAGATTATCGGCGAGGCGGACATGGTCGGTATCGGCCACGGCACCGCCTTCATCCGTCAGCGCGTCGTCCAACTGTTTGCCGAAGGGGCTAGCTGCATCGCTACCGATCCGCACCCGGACAATACCCGCGCCATCCGGGCTTACCAAAAGGCGGGTTTCGCCCCATATGGGGAAGTGATCAGCCCGGAATGGGGGCCCAGCCTGCTAATGGAATGCAAAGCCAAATGACCACCTTTTCACCGCGTGAAATCGTCTCCGAACTTGATCGTCATATCATCGGCCATGCCGATGCCAAGAAGGCCGTGGCTGTAGCGCTGCGCAACCGCTGGCGGCGCAAGCAGACCGATGCGGCGATCCGCGACGAGATCACGCCGAAGAACATCCTGATGATCGGGCCGACGGGCGTAGGTAAGACCGAGATCGCGCGTCGTCTGGCCAAGCTGGCTCAGGCCCCGTTTATCAAGGTTGAGGCGACCAAGTTCACCGAGGTCGGCTATGTCGGGCGCGACGTCGATCAGATCGTGCGTGATCTGGTCGAAGCGGCCATCCTGATGGTTAAGGACAAGAGCCGGCAGGGCGTGCGCGCCAAGGCCGAGGCGCAGGCCGAGGAGCGCCTGCTGGACGCGCTGGTCGGACCGGCGGCGCAGCCTGCCACGCGCGACAGCTTTCGCAAGCGCCTGCGTAATAACGAGCTGGATGACAAGGAGGTCGAAATTACCGTCGCCGATACGGGTGGCGCGATCGGAGCCTTTGAGATTCCGGGGCAGCCCGGTAATCAGATCAATCTGGGGGAGATGCTGCAAAAGGCCATGGGCGGGCGGCAAAAGACCGTGCGCTTGACGGTCGCGGCAGCTCAGCCGATCTTGCTGTCCGAAGAGTCGGACAAACTGCTCGATCAGGACGCCGTGTCGCGTGAGGCGCTTAGTCTCGCCGAACAGGAAGGCATCGTCTTCCTCGATGAGATCGACAAGGTGGCCTCGCGTCAGGAGCGCGGCGGGGCCGATGTGTCGCGCGAGGGCGTGCAGCGCGATCTGCTGCCGCTGATCGAAGGGACGACGGTTTCGACGAAGTATGGACCGGTGAAGACCGACCACATCCTATTTATCGCTTCAGGCGCCTTCCATGTGGCCAAGCCGTCGGACCTCTTGCCGGAGCTTCAGGGGCGTCTGCCTATCCGTGTCGAGCTCAAGGCCCTGACGCAGGACGATTTCCGCCGCATCCTGTCGGAACCCGAAGCCAATCTGATCAAACAAAATCAGGCGCTGATGGCCACCGAAGGGGTGACTTTGGCGTTTGAAGACGGGGCGATTGCCGAAATGGCCGCCGCCGCCGCACAGGTCAATGCCAAGGTCGAAAACATCGGCGCGCGCCGTCTGCACACCATTATCGAACGGGTGATGGAGGAGCTGAGCTTCACGGCCGCCGATCAGACGGGGCAGACCGTGACCATCACCGCCGACTATGTGCGCGAACGTCTGGGCGAGGTGGCAGGTGACGCCGACCTCAGCCGCTATATTCTGTAAACGAAAAGCCCCGGAGCGATCCGGGGCTTCTGTTATTTCAGATAGGTTTCGTAATTGTCGCCAAAGTCATCATAGTGGCTGAGCAGCAGTTCGCGGAACTGCGCGGTCAGTTGATCGACATTCAGTTTTCGTGCAGCGAGGAACTGCGTCTTGTCAGCACTCTGGGCGGCGCAGGAAAAGGCCGTATAGCGCGTGGCGGCCTGAAGCAGGGCCCCACCGGCTTCGCCGATCGAACTTTTGTGCGCGTGGCTGTTGGTCAGGTCGATATGGTCGGCCGCCATCTGACGGAAGACCTCGTTGGTGATGGTCGGCGTGGTCATCCCTTGTCCTTTTCGCCCGGCATTTTGGCCATATAGGTGTCGAAGTTTTTCGCATATTCAACGTAGTGGATATTGAGATACTCGCGGAAGCGGGCGCTGATCCTTGCGACCATCTCCTCTTTTTTGGCAAGCATGTCTGCACCGGTCGGTTCGTCTACAGCGGTTACGAAGGCGCTGTAACGGGCGGCGGCATGCAAAAAAGCGCCTTCGGAGATGGCGAAGGAATCCACAGCCTTTGCCTGTGCATTGGCGATGTGGATAAATTCCGCAGTAAGCGCGTTAAATGCCTCTGTACTCAGTTGTTTAGGCTGGGTCATTTGGGTATGCCCAGATTGGGGCGACCATATTCGGCAAAGTTTTGCGCGTACTCTTCGTAATGCCCCTCAAGATACTGGCGATATAGATTCACATAGTGGTCGATATGCGCGTCCTTGCTTTGCAACATGACGCGACCGCCGACAAATTGCGTGGACGACACGAAGGCATTGAAACGGGCCGCCGCGTGCATCAAGGCAGCTCCGGCCTGCCCAGCGTTGGCCTCCTTGAGGTGACCATTGGCGAGCTCAATATGTTCAATCATCAGTTCATTGAAGCGATGGTCTGTCAGTTCAGCCACAAGGTTACTCCTGTAAAACGAGCCGTCTATCTGGTGTTAACGTGAAGGCTTTGTCAACGTGCGCAGCAGCGCCGCTGAGGCCTCATCACACAGCCGATAGACGGCGTCGAAATCGCGCGTGTCGCCATAATAGGGGTCGGGCACATCCTTGATTAGCCCCAGCGCTTCCTCAAGATAAAGACCGATGGTCGCGGTCGTATCATCCGGAGCGATTTTACGGATATTGCGCACATTATCACGGTCGAGGCCAAGGATCAGATCAAAGCGGTAAAAGTCCTCGCGATGAAGCTGACGCGCGCACTGGCTGGAAATATCGACACCATAACGCGCCGCGACGGCGACGGATCGCCGGTCCGGCC
This sequence comes from Asticcacaulis excentricus CB 48, assembly GCF_000175215.2. NCBI lineage: Bacteria > Pseudomonadati > Pseudomonadota > Alphaproteobacteria > Caulobacterales > Caulobacteraceae > Asticcacaulis > Asticcacaulis excentricus. Next base: position 814,889 of record NC_014816.1, read on the forward strand.
CTTCGCCCGCGTGCCAGCCACCGGTCCCAGCAGAGTCGATAAGAAAGCGGCCGCTCAGGCCGGCTTGTTCGACATGGTGACGCAACAAGCCCTCGGCTAGCGGCGAACGGCAGATATTCCCCAGGCAGACAAACAGAACAGACGTCATAAGAAACGCTTAGCCCGTTCATCACTTCTCCCGCAAGGCGTGTCTTGCGGGGGCGCTGAAAACATTTCACAATACCGCTATGACCGCGCCCCTTCCAGAACTTGAGCCCTTTATCGACCGCCTTCAGGCCATTTCCGACCGCTATGAGCGGGTCTATGGCATCGACCGAGGCGGCGACTGGCACCTGTTGAAAATGCAGGAGGAGATGGGTGAACTCACTCAGGCCTATCTGGCAATGACCGGGCGTTCGCGGCGCGACGCCACCGCGGCAAAGCACGAGGTGGCGATGGAGATGGCCGACCTAATCTGCATGACGCTGCTGATGGCGCGTGCTGAAGGTATCGACCTCAATGCCGCCATCGCCGAAAAATGGCTCAAGTGGGAGGATGTGATGGCGGCGGAAGCAACACATGCGTAGTGCGGCCGCCGTCAAAAAGCTGTTCGAGCGCTTTGAAGCGGATAAGCCGGCCCCCAAGACCGAACTGAACTTCTCGAATCCGTTTACTCTGGTGGTGGCCGTCGCCTTGTCGGCCCAGACGACCGATGTGGCGGTCAACAAGGCAACCGGACCTTTGTTTGCCTTGGCCGATACGCCACAGGCCATGCTCGATCTGGGCGAAGAGACGCTAATGCAGATGATCTCCTCCATCGGACTTTATCGCAACAAGGCGAAGAATGTGATGGAGATGTGTCGTATCCTGATCAACCGTTTCGATGGTCAGGTGCCGCTCAATCGAACGGACCTGCTCAGCCTGCCGGGCGTAGGCAACAAGACAGCCTCAGTTGTGCTCAATGAGCTGGATATCGAGCCGGCCATTGCGGTCGATACACACGTCTATCGCGTTTCCCACCGGTTGGGGCTGGTCAATGACAGCGCCACCACACCGGACAAGGTCGAGGCGCAACTGATGGCCTCTATCCCGCGCAAATGGCTGACGCGGGCGCACCACTGGCTTATCCTGCACGGGCGCTATACCTGCACGGCCCGTAGCCCCAAATGCATGGCCTGTCTGGTCGAAGACCTATGCCCGAAGCGCGGGGTGGGTTAGTGCCGATGCCCGCACATCCCTAACGCATGTTCGACTGCGTGGCTGAGGCGCGCCGGGGCGGCCTCTTCGTATTTGAGATAGAGGTCAGGTTCGATCAGCTCCAGCTCCATGAGGCAGAAATCACCGGCGGCATTACGCACCATATCGACCCGCGCGTAGAGCAGGGTCTGGCCCACATATTCAAGTGCCTGATAGGCCAGTTCGACAGCGGTGACCGGTGGGGTCTGCGCCCGCAGGTGGGCGTCATAGTCGGGCTGTGAGCGGAAATCGCCTGGCTTGGGCGTTTTGAGCACGGCATGACTGAAATCGCCACCGAAGAAGATCAGCGACCATTCGCCTTCCGACTGGATAGCCGGCATAAAGGGCTGGATCATAGCATCCAATTCCGGCGCGCCGTCGGGCACGTCGGTCCCTTCCCAGACGAGAGTCTTCTTGGCGCCGGCGGAGATGCGCGGCTTGAGCACCAGCGCGTCTTGTCCGAAATCCGCACGGGCGCGGCTCAGGGTTTCGGGCGTCAGGGTATCGGCAAACAAGGTCGGCACGATGCGGATGCCGCCTTCGGCGAGATCACGCAGATAGGTCTTATCGACGTTCCAGCTTAAGATTTCGGCGGGGTTGAGCATCCGGTAGCCCTTGGCCTTGATGTGGGCCAAAGCGCGCCGAAACTCTTCGGGCGCGTTGTGATAGCCCCAGGCGACCAGCGGCAGCACCAGATCATAGGGCCGTGTCAGGGGCTCCGACCACGGCTGGGCCTCGATCTCAAACCCCGCAAAGGCGGCGCGATAGGCATCCAGCACGGCGGGCCAGCGGCCATGATGTGACGGGTGCGCCGGGTTCGGTGTCAGGATGAGAAGGGACTTTTTCATTTTCGCTTGCTCCGTGCGCGGTTTTTGCGCAAAGACACGCCCAATAGCAACCGGATAATCACGCATGTCTTCTGAGTACGACGTCACCGCCGTTGGTAATGCCATTGTGGACGTGCTGGCCCCGGCCAGCGAAGCATTTATCGTGGCGGAAGGCCTGCCAAAGGGGGGCATGACGCTGATTGATCAGCACCGCGCGCTGAATCTCTACGGCAAAATGGTGGCCCGCTCGGAAGCCAATGGCGACGACCTGACGCAGGAATCTGGCGGCTCGGCGGGCAATACCATCGCCGGTGTCGCCTCGTTTGGCGGCAAGGCGGCCTATATCGGCAAGGTGGCGCACGACGAACTGGGAGAGGTGTTCAGCCGCGACCTGAAAAAGAGCGGCGTGCATTTTGACGTGCCTTTCCTGCACGATGACCCGACCCACACCGGGCGTTGCCTGATCAATGTCACCGAAGACGGTCAGCGCACCATGGCGACCTTCCTGGGGGCTGCAGCTCTGGTACAGCCCGAAGACGTCGATCCGCAGCTGATCAAGGCGTCGCAGATTACCTATCTCGAAGGCTATCTTTTTGATACGCCGTCCGGTCGCGCCGCTTTTGCCAAGGCCTGCGAGATCGCCCGTTCGGCGGGCCGTAAGACGGCCATGACCCTCTCGGACAGCTTCGTGGTCGATCGCTGGCGCACCGACCTGCTGGCCTTCATCGAACAGCATATCGACCTCGTCTTCGCCAATGAATCCGAGCTTCTGTCGCTGTTCCAGACCGAGGATTTCGACAAGGCGGCGCGCTATCTGAAATCCAAGGCCGATCTGGCCTTTGTCACTCGTTCCGAGCGCGGCTCGGTGGCCCTGAAAGCTGATCTGTCGCACGACATCCCTGTCTATCCGGTGGCCGAGGTCGTCGATACGACCGGGGCCGGTGATCAGTACGCGGCGGGGGTGATGTATGGCCTCACCCAGGGCTTGCATCTGGAAACCTGCGGTCGTCTGGGGGCGCTGGCCGCCGCCGAGGTGATTAGCCACTACGGCCCGCGTCCGCAGGTCAGCTACGCCGAACTGGCGAAACAGAACGGCCTGATCTGATTGATCACTGAACCGGGATTTTCTGAACGCGCACACGCTATCGTGTGACAATTGTCATTTACAAAAACGTGAACTTGGATCAGTCTCTACCGTAGAGGGAAGGACTGGGTGCTACTCGCCTTCCCACACAAGACAGCGAGGCCTATCTTATGCGTGCAGTCACAATGGCATTAGCTTTGGCGGGCAGTTTTCTGCTTTATGGGACAGCATTGGCTCAGTTTTCCCAAGAGCCGAGCGGAAGACCTCTGATTTTAGAGGGGCCATATAACGCGAGCCATTATCGCCCAGAAGACCATCTAACCCGTCGCGCCTCTGCGGAAAAGCAGAGGACGCCTCCCGGCACCTTTGAACTTCAGTCGCGCACCCGCGAAACCTTCGTTCTGGCGCAGTCTCACAAAGAAAAAGGTGACATGGCGGCGGCTTGTCGCTCGATCCGAAAGGCTATTGCTCTGGATCGTCGCTATATAGCGCGTAAGCGCGCGATCGATCCGGATATACCCGTTACCGATGAGGACTTTTACAGCAGCTTGGAGGCTGAGTATTGCGTCTCAGCACGAGGTTAATCAATCAGGCGCACCATAACACACAGCGGGGAGAGACATGGGTTTCAGGCTATTCACCGGCGCGATCGTGATCGCTATGGGCACCATTATGACGGTGCCGACGCTGGCTCAAAATCTACAGGGACCGTCTCATAGGGGGCAAATACTCAGAGCCGATGACATGCGCAACGACAGAATTTCGCCTCCTCCCGTTGATACACAGACGGGAAGTCCAAATTATCAGCAGGCCATGGGGTTTGGTCAGAGAAGTGGAGGACATAATGGACGCAGCCTGTATTCGCACCTTGCTGATCTCCAAAGCTCTACCCGCGATACCTTTCTAAAAGCACAGGCTTACCGCGACAGGGGAGAAGACGAGGCGGCCTGTAAGACCTTGCGCAAGGCAATTGAAAAAGATCGCCGTTATATGGCGTCCAAGAAAAAGCTGTACCCGGAAACGGAGATGCCCGACGAGTCGTCCTATCAGGGTCTCGAAGCCGAATATTGTGGCTCGGAACGCAGTTAGCCCTGACGCCGTTTCAGCGCCACATAGAGCGCGCCGGAGCCGCCGTGGCGGGCGTGGGCCTGAGAGATCCCTGCCACTATATGCGCCAGCGCCGGATCGGACAGCCATTCCGGTGCGTTGCGCTTCAATATGCCGTTTTCGGCCATACCCTTGCCCGTAATGACCAGAACCGCGCGATAGTCATTGGCCCAGGCCTGCTGCACAAAGGCCTTAAGGCGCTGTTCGGCCTGAATCTGGTTCAGGCCGTGCAAGTCAAGGCGCGCTTCGATGGGGTCGCGTTCGCGGCTGATGCGGCGCTTGCGCTTGGGCTCGATGGGGTCAGGGGCGAAAGTGGTCGCCTCGCTAAGGCGGAAGCCACTCTGCGGGCGCACGGCCTCACCGATTTTGAACGGCACCAGTGGAAGGGGGCGCTCGATACGCGGCGCGGAAAGCGTGTTCTGACCTTCGGGCAGGCCCTTGATGGTGACGGTCTCGATCTCCGGCTGGGCGAAGGGCGGTTTGACCGGTGCGGGCTTCTTTTTCTTGAGCGCGTGCGGACGCACCGTGGCTGTCACCAGATGCCACAGTTTCAGATCTTCGTCCTTTAGGCCAAAGCGCTTCATAAGGCTTTAAATGGCATGGAGTGGGGCAGGGGGAAAGAGTGTTTCCAACGCACCCCCGTTCGTTTTCCTCGCGGTTCGCCCCCGCCAGCGGGGATATATAGAGGTGAGCATCAATCCCGGCGTTTAGCGCGCGGGTTCTGCTTCGGCAGGTGCTGAACCGGGCGAAGCTTGCTCTCGACATGGCGGATGATCAGGTCGGCCACGTCAACGCCGGAGGCCTTTTCGATCCCCTGAAGGCCGGGTGAGGAATTGACCTCCAGCACCTTGGGACCGGAATTCGAGCGGAGAATGTCAACGCCTGCCACCTGAAGGCCCAGAGCGCGCGCCGACTTTACCGCAATATCGGCCTCTTCCGGTGAGATTTCGACCGACAAAGCCTTGCCGCCCTGATGCAGGTTGGCGCGAAAATCGCCGATCTTGGCTTTGCGTTTCATGGCCGCCACGACCTTTGAACCGATGACGAGGCAGCGCAGGTCTTCGCCGTCGGCCTCGCGGATAAATTCCTGAGTCAGCAGTTCGGCATCCAGATCGCGAAAGGCGGAAATGACCGAGGCGGCGGCGAGATGCGTCTCGGCCAGCACGACGCCGCGCCCCTGCGCCCCCTTGGTCAGCTTGATGACCAGTGGCGCGCCGCCCACCAGTTGCACCACAAAGTCGGTGTCCTTGGGCGATTTGGCAAAGGCTGTCACTGGCATGGGGATGCCCTTGCGCGCCAGCACCTGCAGCGCGTGCAGCTTGTCGCGCGAAGCGGAGATGGCCGAAGATCGGTTGAGGCAATAGGCGCCGGTCGTTTCAAACTGCCGCACCACGGCCAGACCATAGCTAGTCATCGGCACGCCGATGCGCGGGATGATGGCGTCGAACTGCGGCAACGGCTTGCCGTCGTAATGCACTTCGGGGCGCGTCACATTGATATTCATATAGCAGCGTGAGGTTTCGATAGCCTCGATGACGTGATCGCGGTTTTGCGCCGCCTTGATCAGAGCTCGGATCGAATAGTTGCCCGCATCCTGTGTCAGTACGGCCAGACGTAAGGGACGCTTTACGGCCTTCGGTGCGTCGGCACGGCTGTAGACGTCGTAAGACAGGACCGGCAGGCGTTGGCCCGCCGTCGGATCGACTAACGCGCCAAGGCTTTCAAGCGCTTGACGCCCGATCAGCATGCGGTAGGCCATGTTGGCGCGGTTGGTTAGCGACACTTCGATCGGATGGTTGACACCTTTGATCGCAATGTGGGTTTCGATGATGTAGCGCCACTCCGTCTCGCCATTGGACGAAGTGATTTCGCGCTGATCCTTGAGGTCGGCGGAACAGGCGACTTCGATATCGTAACGGCCCGGCACCGGATTGACGACAAAGCGCACGCGCGGGCGTTCCGGTGTGCCAAACACCTCGATATCCACCGCGTGCAGGGCCGAGGTGCGCGCCCCGGTATCAACCTTGGCCCTGATGGCTGGCAGGGCCAGATCGGGCAGGCCGACCCATTCTTCCCAGCCAAAGGTAAGCGGCGCGCTGTCGGTCATAAACGATCCTGCGTAACGGTTGAGCCCCCCGCCCATAGGCCGTTTTTGCGACGGTTTTGTGTTATGCTTTTTCTTTGGCCTCGGTGGTAAAGGCCAGCAGTTGACGCGTCAGGCGCTCACCGCGCTTGCCGGCCGCCAGAGCGGCTTCGGACAGGCGGCGCAGGTCGGGACTGTCGGCCTGACGCCCGATCATGTCGAGCGCGGCGTTCATCACATTCAGCATCTGCGAGAAGTCGGCGGCCACATCACCGGCCAGACGCCCAACCGTCTCATAGCGTTGCGACAGGGCCAGAGCCGTATCCAGATGCTCGGCCTGACGCTCCAATTCCAGCTTGGCGAGTTGAAGCTGCGCGATCTCTAGTTCAAGCTGTCCGGTGCGCGCTTTCAACGTCAGGAATTCCAGCCGGTCCGGACCGGCTTCGACGACGGGCGGTAGTGGCGGCGGCAGGTGTGCCGACAGGTCAAACGCGACCCCCAAAAGCCCCTCGAACTGTCCGTCAGTCATCACCGGGCTCAGGCGCTCCAGCACTGGGGCAAAGCCGCTCGGCGTTTGGACGCGATAGGACAGCTCGCCCGCCGTCTTTTGCGCCAGATGCACGGCCAGTTCAGCGTGGATGCGGTCCTGATCGTCCGGATGTACGCTGTCGAGCCAGCCTTCGCCAAAGAATTCCGGCGCGCCACAGCCGGTTAGGGCCTGCCAGCCGTTCGAAAGCCGCATCAGGGTGCCATCGCTTTTCCACTGACGGTGTAGCGTGCTGAGGTCCCCGGCAATGTCTGTTAGTTGGCGCTCCGGTTTAGCTTCCGGCACGGGGGCGGCCTGAAGCGCGGCAAACTCGGCCTCCAGCTCTGCCTTTTCGTCCTTCAGCGCGCTGAGTTCGCTTTCCAGCGCCTTGAGACCCTGCAACTCGGCGATCTCGGCTTTCAGGGCCACAATGTCGGCGTCGCGGGTGTCGGGCTGCGCTTCGGCGGCGGTTTGCGCTAGGGTCGCATAGTCCTGCCGCAGGGTTTCCAGCTCGCTTTCCAGCGCTGTCAACTCAGCGGCGCGCGCCTTGAGCGTTTCGATTTCGGCCAGAGAGGCTTCGAGCGCCACGTTCAGCGGGCTCTCTTCCGAGGTCGATTTGGGTTCGGCTTTCAGTGCCTCCAGCTCGGCGCGCAGGGCGTCTAGCTCCGGATTTTCGCCGGATTCCGCGGTTTCAGACGTGGCCGCCGCGTCTTTGAGGGCTTCCAGTTCGGCACGCAGGGCGTCGCGTTCGGCTTCGGCCTCTGTGCGGGCCGTGTCGAGCGCCGCAAGATCGGCTTCCAGCGCCGCAATTTTTGCCGTGTCTTCGATGACCACAGGCTCAGGGATGGGCAGGGGAGCAGGGGGCACGGCGGCCGCGTTTGATTTGGCGCGCGTCACATCAATGGCTACGCCGAACAGTTCGCGGCGGCCCTCGACCATCTGCGCCTGTCCTTTGAGTGTGACGTGACGCAGCGTCCCATCGGCCTGCGGAATGGTTAGGTCGAGATCCAGCGTATCGCTTTGCCCCGACATCAGGTCGCCGAACACTTCATCGGCGCGCAACTGGTCTTCGGCGGTGATGCGCGTCGGGCCTCCGTCAAATTCGCGGCCGATCAGGCGGCGCATGCCTTCGTCTTCGACAATCGAGTCTGACACCGGGTCGTAGGACCACACGCCCACACCAAGAGCGGCACGCGCCAGTTCGGCCTTTTGCAAGTCTTCGAGCGCCTGCTGCGTCTCGTCGGACAGGGCGGGGGACAGGGGCGCGGGCAAAGCCGGGGTCTCGCTGACCGTCAGGGTTTGGGTGGTCGGGATGGCGGCGACCGTAATGCCCTGCGCCTCGCCGTCTTGCGTATGCACGATCCAGGCTGTGAGGATGACCGGATGCGCCTGGCCGCGCACGTCTTTCAGCGACAGGTTAATGGAGGCCGTACGCCCCGCCTGATCTTCGGGCGCCAGGTCCGCGAGGAAATCGACGGCCTTCTGGAAATCGGCGTCTGCGACAAACACCTTGGCCCAGTTGGCGTTCATCGCCTGATCGCGCGGCGTGTCGAGCAGGCTGCTGACGCGCGGATTGAGGTCGAGCACCGTTCCGTTCTGATCCAGTCCCCAGAATGGCACAGGTGCTGCGGTAAACCAGTGGCCGCGCCATACGCCAGAAATATCGCCCACGCCTTCGCCGGTTTGCGTTTCGATCTCGACGAGCGCCGTGGTTGAGCCGATTACCTCGCCATTGGTGTTTATGATTGGCATGGAGGTGACGGAGACCAGCACCTTGGTGCGGCTGCCGTGATTGACGATTAGGTGCTGAAAGCCCTTTACCGTCTGACCGCGCAGAGTGCGTGCAATCGGAAGCAGGTCGGGCGGAATGACACGTCCGTCAGGATAGGTGATGCCCCAGGTGGCGGAGTGAAACCGCAGCCCGATCAGCTCGTTATCCTTTCGGCCCAGAAGCTGATGCGCCGTCTTGTTGGCGAAGATGAATTTACCCGTGGCATCGGTTTCGACCAACGCTACCGGCACGGCGTTGAGCACATTGAACATGCGCCGCTCAAGCTGATCAATCTTGCGCTCGGCCTTAAACAGCAGGTCCTGAAACTGGCGCACCTGTGAGGTTTTGATGATGGCAATCAGGCCCGCGACGATGGCCGCACCCAGCAGCAACGCCGCCAGAACCCCCAGAACCACGATCAGATCGGCTTCGCTTTCCAGAAGCATCGCGCGCACAAACTCCCACCTGTCCCGTTTCGGCACACAATGCGCCCAAGACGGTCTTTACCGGACTTAGCGGCTGCAACAAACGTACCCGTTTTAAGGGATGGCGCAAGCGGACTTAAGTGGATTGGGCGGGGGACCTGGCAAAAAGTCCGGCAACTCCCAGCCACCAGCCGAGAACAAAGCCGAGGCCATATCCCGCCAGCGGCACGGGATAGGCTCCGTACAGCCACGCCACGGCGCTCAGGGCAAAATAGAGGCTCAGCGCGATGGCCTGCGGGCGGCGGCTTTCGTCAGGCCAAAGCCACAGAGGGCTTAGGGCCGTGAGGGCCAAAGCGCCACTCAAGGCGGCGGTGAGAAGTGGTGACTGTGCGGCGGCCATGTGTATGGCCCCTTCGACATGCGCCACGGGCATCAGAGGGTCGGGCCGCCATAGACACAGGGCTAGGGCCAGTGCCGCCACAGGCGTGGCCCACAGCAGCGCGCGCGCGCTATAAGTCTGCGCGATCAGGACCAGCGCGGCGACGCTAAAGGCCAGGAGTTGCGAACGGTCGGGCTGCCACGCCAGACACGCGGTGATCAGGCCCAGACCGATCAGCCACATCGACGACGGCCTCTCCGTTCGCGTGGCGGTGAGCACCAGAGGCAGGATCAGAGCGGCGGCATTGAGCTGAACAGGGCCTAGGGCCAGCCAGCGGTGAACGCCGTCTTGTCCGGGAAAGACAAAACAGAGGCCCAGAAGAATAAGGGCGGGCCAGACAAGCGCCACTGACGGACGTACAACGCGGCTCAGGCCCAGAAAGAGCCCCCCGCCAACAAGCCACGCCACCGGGTTACGCAGCCAAAGCCCTGCGCTAAGCCCCGCCTGTTGCAGGGTCAGTGCCCCCAGCGCTACAGTCAGAAATGACAAGATTGCAAACGCGATAGCGAACGGAAGCTGACGTGTCTTTGCCGATGTCATGAGAGGCCCCTAATACCTCACTAGTCTTCTTCGAATAACAGACACTGTCAATCCGACGGCTGAGGATAAGCGGTGAAGGGATGGGGGTAACAAAGCACAAAAGGCCGGATCAACGATCCGGCCTTTTGTGCTTTGTATACAGATTGGAGCGGGTGAAGAGGATCGAACTCTCGACATCCACCTTGGCAAGGTGGCGCTCTACCGCTGAGCTACACCCGCTCGTTTCTGTTATCCACCGGCGTGTCCGCCGAAGAGGTGCGCCTTATAGACAAAAGCCCGCGGCCTTTGCAAGGGGCATTTTTCGGAAACCTGTGAAAAACTTTTTTCGACGTATTTTCAGGGGCCTTGCCATTTCATACCCCTCAGCCCAGTCCTCTCCCCCCGCACGAGTAACTATAACATCGCCGGAATGACTCTGTCCGGCGGGCGGTGGCCGTCCTGAAGCGTCTTGATGTTGAGGATCACCCGGTCACCCATATCGGTGCGCGCTTCGATTGTCGAAGAGGCCATATGCGGTAGCAGTACCGCATTGGGCAGGCCAAACAGTTCTGGATTGATGCCGGGCAGGCGCTCATAGACGTCAAGGCCGACGCCGGCGATCTTGTTGCCGCGCAGCAGGTGCGCCAGTGCCTCTTCATCGACGATCTGCCCGCGCGCCGTGTTGACGAGGATGGCGTGCGGCTGGAGTTTGGCCAGCCGTTCGGCATCGAGCAGGTGAAAGGTGTTGGGGCCGCCAGGCGCATTAATCGACACCACGTCCATGCGCGATAGCATCTGGTCCAGATCGTCCCAGTAGGTGGCCTCAAGCTCATCCGAAATGCGCTGCGAAACCGGTTTGCGGTTATGATAGTGCACCTGCATCCCGAAGGCGCGCGCGCGACGCGCCAGCGCTTGACCAATACGGCCCATGCCGACAATCCCCAGCCGCTTGCCATAGATGCGGCGGCCCATCATGAAGGTCGGCGACCAGGCGGAAAATTCACCCCGCTGCACGGTTTCGGCGCCCTCGACGAAACGGCGCGCCACGGCAATGATCAGGCCCATGGTCATTTCGGCCGTGTCTTCGGTCAGCACGCCCGGCGTATTGGTGACGATAATGCCCTTTTCCACGGCTTTGGCGACGTCAATATGGTCATAGCCGACCCCGAAATTGGCGATCATCTTGAGCTGTTCGCCGCAGGCGTCGATAAAGTCCGCGTCGATTCGGTCATTGATCGAAGAAACGAGGACTTCGGCGGTCTGCGCCGCCTCGATCATCTTCTCGCGCGGCATCGGGTCCTTGGTGAGCCAGAGTGTGGTGTTGAACAGTTCGCGGAACCGCGTTTCCACCCCGTCGGGCAGCTTCACGGTCATAACGACTTTCAATTTCTTGTTCATGGTATGCGTTGACCCTTTGACGGCATTTTTGTTCAGGACTGTTTTTTAGGGTCTGGTTAACCAAATCTGAAGCATTGCAAGCCCAGTGTCGAAGACCTTTCCATGCCCCTTAACCGTCTGCTTTTGCCGATGCCGACCCAGTTCAGCCTGTTTTTTTCAGTGAAATCACCACACCATAGGCCGTGCCCCCGCGTCAAGTCGGGCTGGGCGAGGGCGGCTGTTTTGGCCCTGTCGCTGGGGATGGTTTGCAGTGGCGTTGCGCCCGCCGCGCAGGCCGGGTCTGCTGAGGAAGAGTCGTTTAACACGCCATCAAAACAGCCCGTGCCGCGCTGGGCTTCACTGCGCTCCAACGAGGTCTATGCCCGCTCCGGCCCGACCAAGGAAAACAAGGTCTTGTGGACCTATCGCCAGAAAAATCTGCCGGTGCAGATCATTTCCGAAACCCGCGAATGGCGCATGATCTGTGATCCGGACGGCGGCATCGCCTGGGTCAGCCGCTCGATGCTGAAATCGCAGCGTAGCGTTGTGTCGATGGGCACGCAGAAGATCGACCTTCTGAGCGCTGCCAAGCCCACGGCCAAGGTCAAGGCGCGCCTCAATCCCCGCTCTCTGGCGGCGCTCGATAAGTGCAGGAAGGGCTATTGCAAGGTCTCGGTCGGCAATGTCGATGGCTGGGCACCGCAGGACCGACTGTGGGGAGCGCAGGAAGGCGCGGCGTGTAAACGCCCGGACCCCTTTACGCGGCTGGGGACGCCTCAGGGCGTGCGTTAACGCCCCCTCGCGGGCCAAAATTTCACAACAAAAGCCATTGAGCCGCGGCCTCTATGCGTGTAACGCATCTTTACAGCCTGTTACGAACGCGCCATTAAGCGCCAACATAACCGCCCTATGTGTGTGAGATTCTATCCGGAGCCCCAATGAGCGACCGTCCTTCGTCTTTCGATTATGAAGCCCTTTTGGCCTGTTCGCGCGGGGAAATGTACGGCCCGGGCAATGCCCAGCTGCCGGCACCGCCAATGCTGATGATGGATCGTATTACCCAGATTACCCAAGACGGCGGGGCCTTCAACAAGGGCTATATCGAGGCCGAACTCGACATCAACCCTGACCTGTGGTTCTTCGCCTGCCACTTTATCGGTGACCCGGTCATGCCGGGTTGCCTGGGCCTTGACGCCATGTGGCAGCTGGTCGGCTTTTTCCTCGGCTGGTCGGGCAATCCGGGCCGCGGTCGCGCTTTGGGCGTCGGCGACGTCAAGTTTACCGGTCAGGTCACGCCGGCCGTCAAAAAGGTGACCTATAAGATAGATATGAAGCGGGTCATGACGGGCAAGCTGATCATGGGCATCGGCGAAGGCGTGGTGCTGGCCGATGACAAGCCGATCTATTCGGCGTCCGGCCTGCGCGTCGGCCTGTTCGACGCCAAGGATCTGGTCTGATCAAAAGCCCCCTTCGACTACAGGGAAGCGAACTATGCGTAGAGTTGTTATCACCGGTCTCGGTATCGTCTCATCCATCGGCACGGGCGCAGACGAGGTTGCGGCCTCGCTGCGTGACGCCAAATCGGGCATTGTCGCCGCGCCGGAATATGCGGAGCTGGGCTTCAAGTGCCAGGTGCACGCCAAACCGACCATCGGCGACTGGACGCCCCTGGTCGATCGCCGCGCGGCGCGCTTCCTGTCGGACGGTCTTGCCTATGGTCACGTCTCGCTAGAGCAAGCCATTAAGTCAGCGGGCTTGGAAGAGCACGACATTTCCAACGAACGCACGGGCATCATCTTCGGCGCGGGCGGCCCTTCGACCCGTACCATCGTCGAAGCCGCCGATACATCGCGCGAAAAGAAGTCGCCTAAGCGCATCGGGCCATTCGCGGTCCCTAAGGCCATGTCGTCGGGCCCGTCAGCGGTGCTGGCCACCTGGTTCAAGATTCGCGGCATCAACTATTCGATCTCTTCGGCCTGCGCTACTTCGGTGCACTGCATCGGTGCGGCCGCGGAACAGATCATGCTGGGCCGTCAGGACGTGATGTTCGCCGGCGGCACCGAAGAACTGGACTGGACCCTGTCCAATCTGTTCGATGCCATGGGCGCCATGTCGTCGAATTTTAACGACACGCCGTCGGTTGCCTCGCGCGCTTATGACAAGAACCGTGACGGCTTCGTCATTGCGGGGGGCGCGGGCGCCGTCGTGCTCGAAGACTATGAGCGGGCCAAGGCACGCGGGGCCAATATTCTGGCCGAAATCGTCGGTTACTGCGCCAATTCGGACGGTTACGACATGGTGGCTCCGTCGGGTGAGGGGGCGGAGCGCTGTATGCGTGAGGCCCTGCGTCAGGCCGGTGGCCGCAAGATCGACTATCTAAATCCACATGGCACCTCGACGCCGGTGGGTGATGAGCGCGAAATGGGCGCGGTGCGCAACGTCTTTGGCGAAGCGTCCCCGCTGATCTCCTCGACCAAGTCGCTGACCGGCCATTCGCTGGGCGCGGCCGGGGCACAGGAAGTGATCTACTGCCTGCTGATGATGCAGCACGGTTTTGCGGCCAAGAGCGCGCATATCGAGGAACTGGACCCGGCCTTTGACGGTATGCCGATCCTGAGGGAGCGCCGCGACGGCGCGCTGGAAACTGTGATGTCGAACTCGTTCGGCTTCGGTGGCACCAACGGTTCGATCATCCTGTCGCAGGCGGATTTGTAATTGACACCCCTCCCTGTGAAGCGGGGAGGGTGTATTTATAGGATTAAACATATGGCTGAAGATGGCTGGAAATTCCCCAAGGGCGAGCTGATGAAGGGCAAGAAGGGCCTGGTCATGGGCGTTGCCAATGACAAGTCCATCGCCTGGGGCATCGCCTCGCAATTGGCAGCGCAGGGCGCGGATATGGCCTTCTCCTATATGGGCGAAAGCCTGCTGCGCCGCGTCGGTCCGCTGGCTGAGTCTATTGGCGTTAAGCACCTGATCGAATGCGATGTCACCGATGACGCATCGATGGACGCGGCCTTTGCCAAGCTGAAAGAGATTTACGGTGAGATCGACTTTGTGATCCACTCGGTGGCCTTCGCCAACAAGAACGAGCTGCAAGGCTCTTTCGTTGAAAACACCACCCGCGAGGGCTTCCTGCTGGCCATGAATGTCTCAGCTTTCTCCTTCGTTGATGTGTCGCGTCGCGCGGCTGAGCTGATGCCGAACGGCGGGTCCCTGGTGACGCTGAGCTATCTGGGTTCTGAGCGCGTCATTCCGAACTACAACACCATGGGCGTGGCTAAGGCGGCGCTTGAGGCCTCGACGCGCTATATCGCCCGCGACCTCGGCCCAAAGAAGATCCGCGTTAACGCTATTTCTGCGGGCGCCATGCGTACCCTCAGCCTGGCCGGTATCTCCGGTGGCCGTTCGCTGCACGCCAAGTCGGGTCAGTTCTCGCTGCTGAAGGAAGAAACCTCGATGGAAGGCGTCGCCGGGGCGGCTTTGTGGCTGGCCTCCGACCTTGGTCTGTCTACCACCGGCGAAGTGGTGCACGTCGATGCGGGCTTCCATGTGGTCGGTCTGCCGGAAGACGTAGAGATTTAATCGCGGTCAAAAGCCGTTATCGCTGCGCCGTCGGGACGACTTGTCCCGGCGGCGTTTGCGTTTAAAGCTCTGTCTATGCCCAGATACCTGATCGTCGCCGGACCGAACGGTGCAGGGTAAACCACCTTTGCGTTGAGCAATCTGCGACGGCAGGGAGTCATGCCATTCCTTGATGCGGATATGATTGCGCAGGGACTGTCTCCTGTCGATCCCGAAAGTCAGGCATGAAAAGCTGGGCGTCTATTCCTGAATAAGGTTGAGGCGCAGATTGCATTGGGCGAAGATTTCGCCTTTGAAACCACTCTTTCAGGCAAGAGCCACCTCAAGCGGGGTTGATCGCTTGCGCCATGCGGAAGTGACGGATGACTCCCCTATCTGGCCCTGCCGTCTGTCGAGATGTCAAAGAGGCGCGCTGCTGAGCGAGTCGAACATGGCGGTCACAATATTCCTCAGTGAGATATTGAGCGGCGTGTTCCTCGCAGCTTACGTAATATTCTGGATCTTTAATTTTACCGGGTTAATCTGCGTTGCGGTTATCTCAACCTTAATGGCGGCCCGAAACTTGTGTTCACCCAACACGAGCAATGGTGTACAGTTATAGAGGCCGAACTGTTCGAGTTGTAGCATAGGGCGTCACAGTGTTGAAAAGGGTGATCAATCCGAACCCTGAGTCTGCTACGGCTGATTTACGGAAAGCCAATGAGACTCTGACGGTGCTCCATGAAGCTGGGTCCGAAGCCCTGGAGCGCAAGCGGCGGCTTGGGCAATACTGGGTTGTCCGGGACGGTGAAAAGCCAGTCGAGGTCTATCGTAAAAACGCTGTTGATCGCCCGGCCGCCGAATGAGCCAGACCGCCTTTGGACCCCCACCGTCGCTGGGCGACATCGAAACCGTGGCCAGAGACACGCTGAGCAAGCTGCCGGAGCCCTTTGCCGGTTACCTCCGCAACGTGGTACTGATCGTCGAGGACTTCCCCGCTGAAGACCTGCTGGCGGATCTGGGCATCGAAGACCCGTTTGAGCTAACCGGCCTCTATACGGGCCGCCCGGCGGAAACCGAGACATTCACTGGGGACCTGCCTCCGATGATCCACCTGTTCCGCCGTCCAATCCTCGATGAGTGGGCCGAAACCGGCGTGCCGCTGAGCGATCTGGTCGCGCATATCCTGATCCACGAAGCCGGGCATCATTTCGGCCTTAGTGATGACGATATGGAATGGCTGGAGGACGAACTGAAAAAGAGTTCTACCGCGTCCGTTCACTGACCCAATCGGTCACTATTTTCAGCGCAGAGGGCGCGAACGTTTCCTCTATATCGCCGTACTCGGACGGCGCACCGGTCCTTGCTGTCTGGAACAGATGATTCAGACCCGGCAGTTCGCGGACGGTGGCGTCGCGGTTGCCCGCCAGGGCGGCTTTCATGAGGGGTAGATTGTCACGGGCGACTACCTGAAGGTCCTTTTCGCCCGTAAGCGCCAGAACCGGTGGTTTTAGCTTTTTCAGTTCGGCCTGCGGGTCGTAACGAATGAACCAGGCCATCCACGGCGAGGTGACCGGCTTGACAATTCCGTCGATCACCGCCGGGTCGGCTGGCGTTGCGGCGGACCATTCAGCGGCGACTATGGCCCGTACCTTGGCTTCGGCGTGCTCAGGGTCGGCGATAATGGCGTCATATATTTTGCGGTTGGTGGCCTGCGCGTGGGCTAAAGCCGTTTCATCCATGCCATTGGCGCGGCCGATCAGAGCTTGCTGGCTGAGCAGCACACGATCGCCGCGCACGGCACTACCGGCCAGCAGCACGACAAACTGCACCTGCGGCGTCCTGTTGGCAACGAGAGGGGCAATGATCCCGCCTTCGGAATGACCGATCAGACCGACTGTCTTTACGTTTTTGCGTGCGCTCAGCCACTGGGCAGCTGCCCGAGCGTCATCGGCGAAGTCGGCAGTGGTCGCCTGCGCATAGGCACCGGTCGAGCCGCCAATGCCGCGCTTGTCGTAGCGCAGCACAGCGATACCCGCGCGGTTGAGGACGTCGGCCAGCACCAGAAAAATCTTGTGACCAGCGACTGTTTCATCGCGCGTATTCGGGCCCGAGCCGGCGATCAGCACCACGGCGGGGAAGGGGCCGCTCCCGTTTGGGGCGCTGTATGTGCCAGCCAAGGTGACGCCCGGCGTCGGCGTTGCGATTTGTACGCTTTCGACGTGATATTGCGTCAGCGCGGCCTCGGCGGCTTCCACCTGCGGACGGTGACTGACGGTCAGGTCGCTTTCGCGGATGCGGGTCAAGCTTAGCGGCAGGGACTGGCCCTGCGACCAGGTGCCGACCCATGCCTTTTGCGTTTCGTCCCAGTGGCCCTCATAGTGGCCATTGATACGCTTGAGGTCAAAACTCAGCGTGTCTGCGGTGGCGCTGACCGTATCGAGCGGCAGCAGCGCTTTGGACTGATCCGGGCTTTGCAACGTCCCTTTATAGGTATCGCCGTCCTTTTCGATACGTACTATGACGGTCAGTTGTCCCATCAGCTTGCCGCGCCAGACCCCCGCAGCCTCTTCGGCCTGGACTGTCGTGGTCAGCAGCAGCCCCGCTGCGCAAAGTGCCCTAAATCCTGTCATCGGACTGTCTCTTTATTTTGTTAATTAGCAAAATAACAAAATAAAAATGGCTGTCAATCCTTAGCCGAAAGGCTTGCTCAATCTCTCAACCTTTCCGCGCATTAATCGCACATTAAGAGAACAATATTATTCTGGCCTCGACGGTATTCTAATTAAGGCATGCCGTATGTATCGTTTAGTCAGGCGTCTTCAGTATGCGTACCCCCGACCCGTTTATCGCGCCTGCGTCGTCTTCTGACAGCCGCGTCCAGCCAGCGCCCATTGCGCGCGGAACCACTCCGTCCGAAATCTATACTCCACTCTATTTCTCAGGACTCCGCGGTTTTGCCCAAACCGTGATGCGCCTTATGCGTCGTTTTTGCTGCGGCGTGTAACGGCAGGTTTCCTGCCGCGGCGGGAGGTCCGGATAGCCTCCCGCCGAACTTATTTTAAACCGCGCGATAGTCGGCCTCAATGACGCCCGCCTCCGTCACCTCGGCCTCGTGCTCCGGTTCGCGCACCGTTTCGGCCAGTGCCGCCGCGTACCAGTCCTGCATGGCGGGCAGGGACAGCAGGCGCTCGATATAGGCCTGCGCGGGTGGGTTAAGCGTCAAGCTATAGGTCTGCACACGGAAGGCCACGGGGCAGTAGAAGGCATCCACTGCCGTGAAGGTATCCCCCGCCAGAAACGGCCCGCCAAAGCGGCTCAGGCCTTCGCTAAATAGCGCATCCAGACGGTCGATATTTCGCTGAAGCGCCGGGCTGATCGTGTGCAGTTTCACCCGCAAGCCGCAGGTCATGGTGCAGATGTTGCGCAAGACGGAAAAGCCGGAGTGCATCTCCGCCGCTGCCGAACGGGCAAAGGCGCGCGCCTCACGATTTGCGGGCCACACCCTCGGGTCCGCCTCATAAACATACTCCGCTATGGCCAGTGAGTCCCAGATAGTCAGGCCCTGATCATGCAGAGCGGGCACCAGCGATGACGGCGAAAAGGCTTTAAACTGCACATTCTCACCTATGGGGGTCGAGAAATAATGCAGGTGCTCGGTGAAGGGAATATTCAGCGTTTTCAACAATACCCACGGGCGCAACGACCACGAGGAATAGTTTTTGTTGGCGATATAAAGATCGTACATGCGACACCTCCTTTAATAGGGAGAGTATGGCCGTGCACGCCCAGACCTGGAAGTGGCAAAACTGACGCTGATCGTAAATATGCTGCCAAGCTCCGTCGGCCTTAGCCGAACTGAAAGCCGCTGACTGCGGTGTTTATAGGTTTCAGCGTCTCGTCATAGGTTCGCACGCACGGTGCGTCGCCGGCGGCCCCGGCGGCGACAAACAACGGCACCAGATGGTCTTCGTGCGGATGGGCAACACGCGCGCCGGCTCCCTTTGACCAGTCACGCAACAGGGCGTCGCGGGCCTCACCCGTGTGGGCCGTCAGCGTATCGTTCAGCCAGTCATTAAAATGATGGGAGCCATTGACCGGCTCATAGGCCAGGCTCATGCGGATCAGGGCCTTGAGGTCGTGGAAGCTCATGCCGGAGGCGACGATCAGCACGCCTTCGTCGCGCAGAGGGGCCAGCGCCTTGCCCAGTGCGATGTGCTCCTGCGGATCCCAGTTGCTTTTTATCGACAGTTGCACGACCGGGATGTCGGCATCGGGGTACATCAGTAGGAAGGGTACGAACACGCCGTGGTCATAGTCGCGCACGGCGTCGCGATCGATGGGGATACCTGCCTTTGCCGCCAGGGCAATCACCCGCTCGGCCAGGTCTGGCGATCCGGGGGCGGGGTAGTTCAGCCGGTAGGTATGGTCGGGAAAGCCGTAATAGTCGAACAGCATGCCCGGTTTCGCCTTGGTTTGCACCGTGAAGCGTTCGGTCATCCAGTGGGCGGAGATGACCAGTATGGCCTTCGGGCGTTGCCCCACCTGACGGGGGATGTCGCGCAGATAGTCGCCCATGGCGTCCCACAGGTGCGGCGGGTTCCACTCCATAAAGAAGCACGGGCCGCCGCCGTGCGGGATATAAAGGGTGGGCAGGGGATTTTGCGACGTCATGGGGCACCTGAATAAAATAAAGGGGCGCGGCCGTGACCGCACCCCCGAAAAACGAACCGAAAACCGGTCTTACTTTTTGTTGGCTTCGGCCGTGATGACGAGGTCGATTTCGTCGCTCACCGCCGGGACATAAGCACCCATGCCGAAGTCCGAACGCTTGATTTGGCCCGTGGCGCTGAAACCTGCGGTCTTTACGCCCTTCATGTTGGCACCGATCTTGTTTAACTTGACCGCCAGGGTGACCGGCTTGGTGACGCCGTGGATGGTCAGGTTGCCGGTGACATTGGCCGTGTCTTTACCGGTCACATCGACCTTGGTCGATTTGAAGGTCGCGGTCGGATAGGTGGCCGCGTCAAAAAAGTCTTTCGACTTCAGGTGACCGTCCAGCGCAGCAACGCCGGTGTTCAGACCGTCGATGGCGAAGGTAACTTCGACTGAAGAGGTGGCCGGGGCGGCTTCGTCCAGCACCAGCGTGCCGACGGCGTTCATGAACTTGGCGGTCGGCTTTGAGAAGCCAAAGTGCGTCCACGAGAAGACGACTTCGGTGTGGGTCGCTTCGAGGGCGTAGGTTTCCGGGGCGGCGAAGGCCGGGGTCAGCGAACCGGCGAACAGGGCGGCGGCGATAAAGGTCGATTTGAAGACGTGACGCATGGCGGGCTCCTTTAAGAGAATGATCTGCGATAAACGTAACTATAAGAGTTACGGTTTCGACTGGCAAGAGGGGGACGCGAAAAAATAACGAGACTATTTATTACGACTCGAGGGCGCACAGGTTCACAGTTTCGCCTGAAATTGTCGCTTTTACGTGACAAAGCGCAGCAATCTGCAAGATGTGGGCGTAATTGTGACGGCTGCAACCCTACTGTCATAAGCTTTGGTTAAGCGAAGGTTGTTTTCGTTCTATCGACCCCGCCAAAGGAAACCGTCCATGACCGCTTTGCGCCTTGCCTCCGTTTCTTTTGCCACCCTGATTCTGGCCGCACCGGCTCTGGCTCAAACCCAAACCCAAACCCAAACCGTAACGGGCTCAGGTGAGGCCAACGTGCCGGAAATCGTGGTGACGCTGCAAAAGCGCGAGCAGAAGCTGCTTAACGTGCCAGCAGCGGTGACGGGCCTTAGTGCGTCCTTCCTCACCGATGTTGGTGTCACCGACTTCGCTGAGATGTCTTTGTTCGTGCCGGGCTTTGAGGTCCAGGATCAGTCGCCGAACAACCCCGGTTTTGTGATGCGGGGCATCACCTCCGATTCGGGCGCGGCGACCGGCGAAGCACGCGTTTCGGTGTTTCAGGACGGTGTGTCAATCTCGCGCGCACGCGGGGCCTATGTCGAACTGTTCGACCTCGACCGCGTCGAAGTGGCCAAGGGTCCGCAATCAACCCTGTTCGGGCGCGGCGCTCTGATTGGGGCCGTCAATATCATCCAGGCCAAAGCGAAGCCCGTGCTGGATGGCAAGGCGGCCATCAGCGCGGGTGACTATAATTATCGTATGGCCGATGCAATGGTGAACGTGCCGCTCAGCGACACACTGGCCGTGCGCCTGTCGGGCCGTGCCAAGCACCGCGACGGCTATACCGAAAACCTACTGGGCGGTGAAGACTTCAATGGTCTAGGCAGCGATGCCTTGCGCTTTACCGTCGCCTGGCGTCCGACCGATACCCTGCGTTTCGACCTGATCACCAACTATCAGAAGGATTCGACGCCGGGCACGGGTTTCAAGTCCGGCACCTTTACCCCGACCGACCCGACGACAGGGGCCGTGATCGGCGACCTATCGCCGACCTCCGGCGCGGCTCTGGCCAACGGGGCTGGGTTCAAGAGCCGCGATCTGGGGCTTGAGCGCATTGTTGCCGGCACGACACTTCTGGGCGAATGGCGTCTTTCGGACGCCTATCGCCTGTCGTCGATCAGCGCCTATCGCCGCTTCTCAGCGTCGGAAGTGTTTGACGCCGACGGCATGTCGCTGCCACTGCTCGCCATTGCCGAAGACGCGAAGGGCAAACAGTGGTCTCAGGAACTGCGTCTCAACTACGATGCCGGCGGGGCGCTGTCATGGTTTGCAGGCCTGAGCTACTTCAAGGAAGAGGCCTCGACCGCTGTGCCGATGCAGATCAATGAGCGTCTGGCGGGTCTGTTCTTGGGAAATGCTCTGGCACGCCCGACGCCGCAATCGCCCGCAGTACTGGACGCGACGGCCAATACCGCTTTCGGCGTGTTGTCGCCCTACGTGCTGACCAACCACCGCGAGTCTTCGGTGAGTTTCGGTAAAATAGAGTCGGTTGACGCCTACGCGGATCTCACCTGGCGCGTCACGCCGAAACTCGAACTCAGTGCGGGCGTACGCTACACGCGAGACGACAAGGTGTCCGGCTATGCCGCCTCGGTGGAAACCCCTTCGGCTCTGGCGGCCACCTCTAGCCTGACGCCGGTGATCACCGCCAATGTGCAGGCGCAGGTGACGCAACTGGTGACGCAGTATGTTCAGGCCACCGGCTCCCCGCCATCGCAGGTTCAGATCAACACGTGGACGGCCCAGGTAACGCCGCTGGTCGTGCAGGCCGTCGTCGCCGGAATGCCGCCGGTCGGTATTTTCAAGCAGCCGACACCGGGCAATGGCAACCGCGTCGATCAAACCTTCTCGGACGACGGCGTCACCTATCGTCTGGTGGCGCGCTATGCCTTCAGCGATACGCTCAATGCCTACGTCTCGGCGGCGCGCGGGCGTCAGCCCAAGGTGGTCAGCGGCGATTCGGGCAGCACACCGCTGGCTGCGCCGAAGTTTACCTCTGCCGACGCCGAAATCGTCGATAGCCTCGAACTGGGCCTGAAGATGCGCCTGCTGGACGGTCGCCTGAGCTGGGATACGGCGGTCTATGGCTATAAATACAAAAACTTCCAGACGCAGGTCGCGACCTCGAGCGGCGGCCTTATCACGGTCAGCGCGGGTCAAGCCGACGCCTATGGCCTTGAAACCCAGGCCTACTTCCGCCTGACGCCGGGGGCCGACCTGTTTCTTACATACGCCTACAGCCACGCCCGCTTCGGCAACGGCCTTTATGAAGACAACCGCTTCCGCCTGAACCCGGACCACAGCCTGTCCTTTGGCGGCCGCTTCAAGTTCAGCACGCAAAACGCCCGCTTCTGGTTCACCCCGACCTACACCTGGCAATCGGAAGTCGTCTTTGACGACAATAACGACTTTCCGAAGTATCAGCCGGCGGTGCCGGGCCTGCGTCCGGTGGCTGATACCAAACAGGACGAAAAGCAGGACGCCTATGGCCTCCTAAACCTGCGTCTGGGCTATGCGCCGCTGAACGCCCCGTGGTCGGTCGAAGTCTACGCCGACAACGTCACCGACGAGGCCTATATCAAGGATGCGGGCAATACGGGTGACAATCTCGGTATTGCCACCTTTATCGCCGGCGAACCGCGCATGGTCGGCGTGACGCTGCGCATCAATTACTGAGCTCTCGGGCCTGTGGATAAGCCTGTGAATAAAACTGTCATGCAGGCGCAATAACCCTGTCACCGAAGCGGCTTATGGCCGGTCGTGAACTCATGGCAGGGGACGGCACAGATGAGCGCGACGTATAAGGTAAGCCGCCGCAAGGCACTGATGGCCTTCGGTCTGATGGGGGCGGCGCCGGCCGTCTCCGGGTCCGGTCAGGCGCCGATCAAGGGCGCGCACTTTGCGCACGGCGTGGCGGCGGGCGATCCGTTGAGCGACCGCCTGATCCTGTGGACGCGCGTGTCGGGCCTTGAGGTCGCTACCGAAGTCGTGTGGCAGATCGCCGAACACGCTGATTTCCGCAAGCTGACCGGCACCGGTCGTGTCATCACCGACGCCGGGTGCGACTACACGGTCAAGATCGATGCGCAGGGTCTTAAGGCGGGGCAGATCTACTATTACCGCTTCGTCTGTCAGGGCGTGATCTCACCCGTTGGGCAGGCCAAGACCTTGCCTGTTCAGACCGATCGCGTCGTGCTGGCCGTCGCCTCGTGCTCGCTGTTTTCCAACGGTTACTTCAATGCTTATCGCGCCATTGCCGATCTCAAAGAGGTCGATGCCGTCCTGCACCTGGGCGACTATATCTACGAATACGGCGCGGGACTGAACGACTACGGCATGGGCAATGGCCGCCTGCTGGGCCGCATCCCCGAGCCGCCGCACGAGATCGTCACTCTGGCCGACTACCGCACCCGTCACGCCCAGTACAAGGCCGATACCGACCTTCAGGCGGCGCACGCCCGCGCGGCTTGGATATGCGTCTTTGACGACCACGAAATGTGTAACGACCCGTGGATGCACGGCGCCGAAAACCACCAGCCGGCGACCGAAGGCGACTTCGATGTGCGTAAGGCCGCTGCGCTGAAGGCCTATCGCGAATGGATGCCCATTCGTGACCCGCAGCCGGGTATGCTGTCCGAAGCCATCTACCGCTCCTTCCGTTTCGGGCAACTGGCCGAGCTGTTCATGACAGAGACGCGCTTTTTGGGCCGTACCAAGCAGCTCGACTACCAGAGCGATCTCAAGCGCGATGCGGCAGGCAAGGCCGATTACGCCGCCTTTCGCGCCGAGCTGAACGCGCCCGAACGCGAACTGTTGGGGGCCACGCAGCGCCAGTGGCTTCAGGCTGGCCTGAAGGCCTCAGTGTCCGATGGCGTGCGCTGGCAGGTGTTCGGTAACCAGGTGGTTATGGCCAAGGTCAAGGGCCCGGACCTCAAGGCGCTTTATGGTGAAGAGCGCATCACTGGCATGCTGAAGATGTTACCGCCCAATGTGGCCGGCGTCATCGGGCCGATGATCGACCTGTTCAGCCAGAGCGAAGACCCGCTGCCGCTCAATCTCGATGCCTGGGATGGCTATCCGGCCGAGCGCGAACGCCTCTATGGCCTCATCCGCGAAGCCAAGGCGCGTGTCGTGGTGCTGTCGGGCGACAGCCATCAGGCCTGGGCCAACGAACTGCACGACGCCAAGGGCGAGCGTGTGGCGGTGGAGCTGGGCGTCACGGCAATTTCGAGCCCGACCGTGTGGTTCGACCACCTGCTGCCCAATTTCAGCCTTGCGAAGGTGCTCGCCGATCAGAACGATGAAGTGCTGGCCGCCTCGACCGACCGCAACGGCTTTGTGCGTTTGACCCTGACTCCAGAAACAGCGACAGGTGAGTGGGTGTCGGTTTCGACCATCACCACGCGCGATTATCTGGTCACGGTAGATGGCACCTTCGCCGCCGAGGCTGAGGTCGATGGCGTCGGGCCTTTGAAGGTGATTTCTATCGTCTGATATTAGCTTCGGGCTTGATTGTATTCTGTGCTTGCCCATCTGGGGTGGAGTGCCGCACCGGGCACCTATAAGAGACTGTCCATGACCCAGATACCGCCTGTTTCGATCTATTCGATGACCGTGCCCGTTCTCATCAACGCGATGAAGAACCTGACCCATATCCTCAGCAAGGCCGAGGCCTTCGCCGAAACCAAAAAGATCGACCCGTCAGTGGTCATCGAAGCGCGTCTTGCGCTCGATATGCACCCGCTGCGCCGTCAGATTCAGTCGGTGTCGGATACGGCCAAGGGGGCTGTGGCGCGCCTGACCGGCACGGAGATCCCGTCTATGGCCGACACAGAAACGAGCTTTGCCGAGCTGAAAGACCGTCTGGTCAAGACTATTGCCTATATCGAATCCGTCGATCCGGCCCTGTTTGACGGTGCCGAAAGCCGCGATGTGGTGCTGAAACTGCCGAACCGCGAAATTCCGTTTACGGGCTACAGCTATGTCGTCGGCTTCGTCATCCCCAACCTGTTCTTCCACGTGACGACCGCCTACGCCATCCTGCGCCATTATGGCGTCGAACTGGGCAAGACCGACTATCTGCGCGGCGGGTTGTAAGCACACTTGCCACCCTGCGGGGATGAGTTTAGCCTCCTGTTTTAACAACGGGGGGCTTTTTTCATGCTGTTTCGCAGCACACTCATCGCTTTATGCGCGGCGCTGGCTTTTTCCGGCAACGCGGTGGCGCAGGACGCAACCAACGACGCCGGAAAACCAGAGCTAGATGTGGTGGCTTGCCAGTCGGGGGACAAGGCTGCCGAGGCGAAGGCACAGGCTGTCGCGCAAGCCTTTTCGGCGGCCTTTCAGGCGGCTGACCGGGCTAAAGTTCTTGCGCTGGTGCCGGATATGGAGGCCGTCATGGCCACGGCCCCTGCGCCCTATTACCTCGAGCGCTGCGACGACCACATCAATGTCTACACCAGCAATATGACGGCGGCGCTGATGGTTGGCGTTATGGCCGCAGGTGGCGATAAAGACGGTAAGACCAAGCTCAATATCAATTTGTCGGGGCCGACGCCCTATGCGACCATCGCGCATGGATTGGGCTGGGTCTACGCGGATCGCAAGGACTTTGCGCGGTGCATCACGATACTTGAGGACGGGCTGAAGCGTGATCCGTTCGATGAGGCGATGATCGCCGAGCATCTGTTCTGTCTGGGGCAGGCGGGGCGCAGCGAGGAAACCATCGAAGCGGCCGACAAGCATCTGAACAACTTCATGTTGGGCCTGTCAGATATGGGTAAGGCCGCGATATTGCGTCGCAAGGGCTATGCCCTGATCGAACTCAACCGCTGGGACGAGGCCGAGGCGGCGTACAAGGCGTCGCTAAAACTCGACCCGAAAAATCAGATCGCTAGAAATGAGCTGATCTATATCCAGCAAGTGAAGAAGAAACTTAAGCCGTAACAATATCGAACGGTTCCAGCGCGGCCAGATAGTCGGCGAGGGTTATCTGGCCAAGGCTAGAGCGCGCGCCGGGGGCGGTGGTGCCCCCCTTAGCCAGACGTTCGGCCAACAGAATGGCCGGGACCGAAGGGATTTGCGGCCCGTCGCCATTGCGCGCAATGATGTGCCAGTCGAGGTGTAGCGGTTGTCCGTCCAGTCCCGTGCCCGACAGGACGATGAACATGCCGCCATCGTCGGAGCCCAGCGGATCGAACAGGTCAGCCGCCTTCAGCAGGGGCTTGGCCAGTCTTGCCAACGGAAAAGGAAGCAGCTTCCAGCGCACGCCCCACGACAGGGCCCACAGCCCCAGATGGATAAAACCCAACTCCAGCCCAGCCCCGAAACGGATCGACCGTAAGCCATAGGTGGCGGGCAGAAGGTCGAGATCGGGAATATCGCAATCGCCCATAAGGCGCGGCCCCAGATGGGGGAAGACGTGCCGCCGGAGGCCCTGCCAGCCATAGGCCGTTGGATGCCCGGCAAAGGGTTTAAGCGGTTTTCCCACATAGGACAGGATGGCCGCCGTGGTTGCCAGGCCGCGCTCGGCCCCTTGGCCGGGGCAGATGCCGAAATCGAGCGCCTCAAGTGTCGCAAAGCGGTCGCGGAAATGGTTCAGTACCGCCGAAGACAGGCACGGCACGGTCGAAGCGCCGCTGATGGCCACAATCCCCGCCGCCTTGGCTGCGGCGTCCAGCCGATCAAAGCCCACTACGAAACCTCGCGCATCGGACAGATCGACATAGTGTACCCTCGCCGCGATGCAGGCTTCGGCTACGCCATAGTCAGCGTTCTGATACGGCCCAGCGGTGTGCACCACGACGCTGGGTTTGAGCGTGCGCAGGGCTTCGGACAAACCGCTACTGAGGTCGAAGGCCGCCCATTGCGCCCCAATCGACCGGGCACAGGTTTTGGCCTTACTGGCGTCGCGACCGGCGATGATCACCGGCACGTCACGGCGGATCAGGCCCGCCGCGATGCGCTTGCCGAAATTGCCATAGCCGCCCAGGATCAGCACCTTACCCGTCAAGACGCATCTCCGTCACGCGAAAGGCCCCGCCATAGCTATAGAGTTTACCTAACCACGGGTGGCGCAGTTCCATATACATGCGGAAACAGTCGTCTCCTGTGGCCTCTTCCCACGCATCGCCGCGTCCGGCCAGACCACTTATCGGCAGAGGCATGTCGAGGCCGAACAGTCGCCATACATAGCCGGCGTGTTGCAATCGCACCCGGCCTTCGTGATAGTCGTAATGGGCCTGCCAGCCTATGCCGGTGGCCATATATTCCGTTACGTGGTGCGGGCGTTTCGACACCATGCGCGAGCGGAAGGTAACGGGGGCGCGCCCTGCAAAACGAAAGAGACGCTCAAACACAAAGGCATCGCTGTCGAGTTCGGAGCGGAAATGCACGGTCACCGGCACGGCCTTGCCCTCATAGGGCGTCAACATGCCCGTCGCCCTGATCAGCCATGACAAACGCCGCAGCAGCGGGTGCATCTCGACATCCAGAGTGCCTTCGACGATCACATGATCGCGCGTAAACGGACGGTTGGCATAGTGAGCTTTGAGCGCCGGGGGCAGGGCGTCCCATTGTTCGGCAAAGATGGTGGCGAAGGTGGTGTTCATATCTGCGTCTTTCCAGCCAGTCTGAGGCTGAGATTGCGCCCCGCCCGCAGCAACGCATAGAGCCAGCGCGTGCGGCGCGGCGAGCGGAATATCCAGGCATTGAAATGGTTGAGAAGATTGCTGGTCGACCCTAGAACCGCCAGCCGGTTCAGCGCCTCGGCCCCGTGGTGCCATTGATTGCCATAGACCACGACGATGCCCTGATTGAGGTCAAGCTGACGGGCGCGAATCTCTGTCAGAATGGGGTGATCGGGGTCACCACGCGCATCGAGCGTCTGCAGACGCCCCACGGCCCGATTGATGCGATAGCCCAGAGCGCCGGAGCGGCACAGCACGCAGTCACCATCATAGACAAGCCAGAGAGTATGAGCTTCCTCCCTGATCTCAGGGGAGGTGCGGGGTGTTTTCGCTGACTTGTCCATTCGATCCCCTGCCACTATGACAGGGAGTCTAGGCGCGAAGGGGAGGAGGATCAATGCTCTATCTGTGGGTGAAGTGGGTGCATGTGGTCTCATCGACCATTCTCTTCGGTACCGGCATAGGCACGGCCTTTTTCATGTTTATGGCTAATCGCCGCAAAGAGGTGGCGGGCATCGCCTTTGCTTCCCGCCATGTGGTCATAGCCGATTGGCTGTTCACCACGCCCGCCGTCATCGTGCAGCTTCTCAGCGGTCTGTGGCTGGTGCATTTGGGCGGGCTGGAGCTGTTTGGCGGCTGGGTTCTGGGGGGATTGCTGCTGTATCTCTTTGCCGGGGCCTGCTGGTTGCCGGTGGTGTGGATGCAGATAAGGATGCGCGATCTGGCAAAAGTCGCCTATGCATCGGGTGAGCCCCTGCCGCGGCTCTACTGGATCTATGAGCGGTGGTGGGTGATCCTTGGGGCGTTGGCCTTTCCGGCGATTGTGGTGGTTTTCTATCTGATGGTCGTAAAGCCCTAACCTTGATGTTTGCGCTTTCATGCCCATGTGTGCGTCACACTGGACCTATTGAGGGAAAAGACCATGATCGTTCTGCACACCTGGACCACGCCCAACGGCTTCAAGGCCTCCATCGCCCTCGAAGAAATGGGCCTGCCGTACAAGGTCAGGCCGGTCAATATCGGTGCCGATGAGCAATTCCATCCGGACTTTCTGAAGATCTCCCCCAACAACAAGATCCCGGCCATTGTCGATGAAGACGCGGGCGTCAGCGTCTTTGAAACCGGGGCGATCCTCGTCTATCTGGCCGAAAAAACCGGTAAATTTCTCCCCGCCTCGGGCGAAGCGCGTTACAAGGTGTTGGAATGGCTGAACTGGCAGATGGGCGGGCTGGGGCCGATGTTCGGTCAGTTGGGGCATTTTGCGGTTTTTGCCCCCGAACAGGTGCCCTATGCGCTGAACCGCTATACCAATGAAGCCAAACGCCTATTGGGTGTGCTGGAAACCCAGTTGTCGAAGCACGCCTATGTGGCAGGTGACGACTATACCATCGCCGATATGGCCATCTATCCGTGGATCAATACGCTGCGCACCTTTTATCAGCAGGAAGAACTGCTCGCCGACACGCCGCATATCAAGGCGTGGTTTGATAGGGTGAGCGCGCGCCCGGCGGTGCAAAAGGGTATGACGGTCGGCAAGACCGCCACGTGATTACTCCGCCATCACATCCACATATCCGGCATTGAGGAAATGGATGGCGGCGTCGGGTTCAATTGACAGCAGCAGGCCGCGCTGGCCGGCATTGATATAGATGCGCTCATAAAGCTGCGCCGTCTCGTCGACGGCGGTCGGATGGGTTTTGCGCTGACCGAAGGGGGAGATGCCTCCGACTTTGAAACCCGTGACCTTTTCGGCCTCGGGCACTTTCATCATCTGCGCCGACTTGCCCTTGAAGTGCGCCGCCAGCTTCTTCATCGACACCTCGCCGTCGGACGGTACGACGACGCAGACCCCCTTGCCATCGACCTCGGCCATCAGAGTCTTGAAAGTCTGGGAGGGATCGACACCCAGAGCTTCGGCGGCCTGTAGGCCGACGCGCGATGCGTCCGGGTCGTAGGCATAGGGATGAAGATCAAAGGCGATCCCGGCCTTTTGCAGGGCGGCGGTGGCAGCGGTGGTTTTAGACATGACTAGGTCTCAGCGGCTGAGGAGGTGCATCTTGCAATCCGTCAAAAACGCGGTGACTTCGTCTTCGGTCGTGGCGAAGCTGCACACCAGCCGATAGACGTGCTCCCCGGCCAGAGACCACGGATAGAAGCGGTGCCCGGCGGCCTGCAACGCCTCCGCCAGAGCCGGGGGCAGGGTGACAAAAAGGGCATTGGCGGCCTGAGGATAGACCAGCGCTACCCCCTCAAGCCCGCTCAGTCCTTCGGCCAGACGCTGCGCCAAGCCATTGGCGTGCCGCGCCAGTGTCAGCCATAGATCGTCTTCGATCAGAGCCAGCAGCTGCGCTGAAACAAAGCGCATCTTGGACGGCAACTGCCCCATTCGCTTGTGCCAGTATTCAAAATCGCGGATTAGGGCCGGATTTAAAATTACCACGGCTTCGGCCAGGGCCGCGCCGGCCTTGGTGCCGCCAAACGACAGAATATCCACCCCGGTCACGGCCTCGGCAGGCGATACACCTAAGGCCGCCACTCCGTTGGCCAGCCGCGCCCCGTCCATGTGAATGAGCAGGCCGTGCCGGTCGGCCACGGCCCGCAGCGCGCGCAACTCCTCGACACCATAGACCGTGCCGATCTCGGTTGATTGCGTCAGGCTGATCACCTTCGGGCGCGCAGCATGCGGGGCATGGTCTTGCGACAGGGCGACGATGGCCTCGATGCCTTCGGGCGTCAGCTTGCCCAGCACGTCCGGCGCAATCAGGATTTTGGCCCCGGTGAAGAATTCTGGCAGGCCGCACTCGTCGTTCTGGATATGGGCGTCGCGCGTGGCAATGGTCGCTTCGAACGGCCGCATTATCGAGGCCAGCGCCACGCCATTGGTAGCCGATCCGTTGAAGGTCGGGAAGGCCATCAGGTGCGGATTGCCAAACACTTCGCGCAGGCGGGCAGTGAGGCGCGCGGTGATTTCATCCGCGCCGTAGGAGGCCGCATGACCTTTATTGGCGGCGCTCAGCGCGGCCAGAACGGCGGGGTGCATGGGGGCGGTATTGTCGCTGGCGAACCAGACCATTCGTCACTCTGTCGCAAATTTTGTCCCTCTCTCAAACGCGAGGGAGGGGCTTCATTTCGGGGGCTTTTTCCTCACATACAGCGTCTTGTGCACGCGCGCCACCACTACGCCGGCGTCGTCCACCACATCAACCTCAAATTCCGGCTCCAGTTTGGGCTGGCCGTCGGCCTCTGCGCGGATGCGCGCGATCTCTTCCAGTGAAATGCGGAAAATGGCCGTGACCCGTCCGCGGCCGGGCTTGAGAAAGTCGATGCGCGCCGCCTTGTCCCAGACGATATAGCCGCGCCCCAGATGCGTCATCAGGATGGCCATAAAGAAAGGGTCGCACATCATATAAAGCGAACCGCCGAACTGCGTGCCGACCACATTGCGGTTCCACCAGCGCAGCCTCATCTGCACCTCGATCTCGGTGAAATCGGCGTTGGTGCGCACGACGCGGATGCCCGCCCCGATGAACGGCGGATAATAGTTGATCAGCTTGAAACGTTTGGCAAAGTCGGTCATCACACACCCCGTAGAAGAGGTTTACGTTATCGTCAAAGCGAACGACGCGATAGAATCACCTAGGGTAAGGAAACGGAATAAAATGGCGAATATAGTCATCATCGGGCCTGGCGCGGTCGGTCTGAGCGTCGGGGCTGCCTTGATCGACGCGGGTCATCAGGTGGTGTTTGCCGCCCGGCAGGCCTTCGCGCAGCTTAAGGTCGCCAATGCCGGTGAGATGGCACCGCGCCGTCGCGCGACGGTGGTGACCACACCACACGCGCTCGCGCCCGTCGATTGGGTGTTGTTGTGCGTCAAGGCGCATCAGGTCGAAGGGGCAACAGCGTGGCTCAACGCCACGGTCGGGCCGCAGACCCGTGTCGCCATCCTGCAAAACGGCGTCGAGCATCGTGAGCGGGTCACGCCAGTGGTTCCTGTGGGGACGGTGCTGGTGCCGGTGGTGGTCGATGTTCCGGCAGCACGTTCTGAACCGGGTGTCGCCGAATGGCGGGGACGGGCAGGCTTGCTGACCGCCGATACGCCAGAAGGTCAGGCCTTCTGCGCACTTTTTGCCGGCAGCTTTGTCACGGCGCGCCCGACGCCCGACTATGTGAGCGAAAACTGGAAAAAACTGTGCGTCAACGCGCCGGGCGGAGCCATACTGGCGCTCACGGGACAAACCATGCAGGTCTTCCATCAGCCAGGTATTGCCGAGATTGCGCGCGCCATCCTGAGCGAATGCGTCGCGGTGGGGCGAGCCGAAGGGGCGGAGCTTCCCGACGATCTCATTGAAGCCCAAATGGCGCGGTTTATGGCCGCCGCCCCCGACGATACAAATTCGATGTATGATGACCGCGCCGCCGGACGTGAAACCGAATGGGACGCGCGCAATGCCGTCATCGTGCGCAAAGGGCGTTTGCACGGCCTCCCGACACCCGTCAGCGACCTGATCGTGCCGCTTCTGGCAGCCCAAAAGGTGGGCGTCCCGGGTTGATTATCGGCCCAAAGACGCCGACAAGGAAAGCATGACCGATGCTCCTGCTTTCACGCTGCGTAACCTGATCAAAACCTTCGATCCGTACATCCTGGCCTTGCTGGGTATGGTGGTGCTGGCCTCAATCTTCCCGGTGCGGGGCGACAGCGCCGTGCTGGCTGGCTGGGTCAAGGACGCGGCTATCGTATTACTGTTCTTCCTGCATGGGGCCAAGCTCTCGCGTGAAGCGATCTTTGCAGGTCTGATGGCGTGGAAGGTGCATCTGGTGGTGTTCCTGACCACATTTGCCGTGTTTCCGCTGCTGGGCTTGGGCATACAGACGGCGCTGAAACCTGTAATGGACCCGATGATCCTGTCGGGCGTGCTCTTTCTGTGCCTGCTGCCTTCGACCGTGCAGTCGTCCATCGCCTTCACGGCTATAGCGGGCGGCAATGTGGCAGCCGCGGTGTGCAGCGCTTCTCTGTCCAATATTCTGGGGATTGTAATTACCCCGATACTGGTCGCGGTGTTGATGAAGACGACGGGTGGCGGCGTGTCGTTCGATTCGATCATTGAGATTGCCCTGCAACTGCTGCTGCCCTTCGTGGTCGGGCACCTGATGCGCCCGTGGCTGAAGGGCTATCTCGACAGACACAAAACGCTGGTCGGGCGAGTTGATCGCGGGTCGATCCTGCTGGTCGTCTACACGGCCTTTTCGGCCTCGGTGGTCGAAGGTCTGTGGTCGAAGGTGGGCTTAAGCGATCTGGGCCTGATCTTCGTTATTGGGGCCGGGCTGCTGGCGTTGGTCATGGGGGGCACCTGGTGGATTTCCGGGCGCTTGGGCCTTAGCCACGAAGACCGTGTGGTCGTGCTGTTCTGTGGATCCAAAAAGTCGCTGGCCTCGGGCGTGCCGATGGCGGGGACGCTGTTTCCGGCCGCCGTGCTGGGGCCGGTTCTGTTGCCGGTGATGCTGTTCCATCAGTTGCAACTGATCGTCTGCGCATTTCTCGCTCCGCGCCTAAAGATCAAAAACGCCTAAACGCGCCTTTTGTTCGAACCTTAGCTCAGCCTGTAGCGGCCACGGCGAGACCTTATGCTGTTGTGTCTACCATTGGCCTCCAACCGCAAAAGGAGAGGACCATGCTGATCAAGGACGTCATGAGCCGGGACATCAAGATTATCCGCCCGGATACCCCGTTAGCCGTTGCGGCGCGGCTGATGCGCGATTGTGACTGCGGCTATCTGCCCGTGGGCGAAGACGACCGGCTACAAGGGGCCGTCACTGACAGGGACATCGTGGTGCGCGGTCTGGCCGAGGGCTTAAGCCCGGACGCCCAGGTGTCCGAAGTGATGACCGATCGCATCGTCTGTTGTTTGGAGAGCGACCATGTCGACGTCGCGGCACGCCACATGAAGGCCGAGCAGATCCGCCGCCTCTGCGTACTCGATGTCAATCGTCGTATCGTCGGCGTCTTGTCTATCGGCGATATTGCGCGCGTCACCGAAGACCGGGACCTGACCGGCAGCATTGAAAACGCTGTGGCCGAAGATACGGTGGCCGCCTAATGCCCGTTCGTGATGATTTGATCCGCGATGACACCTCAACCGCCCCGATGCGCAACAATATTCTGGCCCTGCTCGATGACTTGATCGACACGGCGAACAACACCCTGCGCGTTGTCACCTATGAGCAGGTCAAACCGGCTTTGCTTGGGTATCTGGAGGCGCACCCGGCTGAAGGTGAGCGCAACATGCAGCACGCGGCCGACATCCGCCGTCTGATCGGCGAAATCGGCGACACCTCAATTCACTCCGAACGCTGGACGGCGCACGCTGGCGAATTGCGCTATGCGGTGAATGAATATCTGCGGGAAGAGGATCGCGCCTAGAGCGCAACCTGGCGTGTGGTGATTTAGCTAGAGACAACATTTTCCTTTAGCGCCTCCCTTGATTTCAGGGGAGGCGCTTGGATAATGATTCTGAGCAAAACCCTCTTTTTATCAACCGCAACCTAACCCCACAGCGCCGGTTCGGGTGGTTCTAACATCGAACCGGTTATCTTCAGCCCGTGCTCGCGGTCTTTGGCGAGCAGCAGTGGCCCGTCCAGATCGACGAAGTCTGCGCCCTGCGCCACAATCATGGCCGGAGCCATGCTGAGCGAGGTGGCAACCATACAGCCGACCATGATCCTCAGCCCCTTGCCCTGCGCCGCCTGTTTTAGCGCCAAAGCCTCGGTCAAGCCGCCGGTCTTGTCGAGCTTGATATTGACCGCATCATAGAGCCGGGCGCAGCGTTCCAGCTCAACGCGCGTATGCAGGCTTTCGTCGGCGCATAGCGGCACGGGGCATTTGTAGCCTTCCAGTGCATCGTCTTCACCGGCCTTCAACGGCTGTTCGATCAGCACGACGCCCAGGCGTTGCAGTTCGGGTGCCAGGGCCTTGAGGCTATCGAGTGTCAGGCCTTCGTTGGCATCGACGATAAGGCGCGTTCTAGGCGCATTGCGCCTCACGGCCTCCACGCGGGCCAAGTCATCAGGCCCGCCGATTTTCAGCTTGAGCAGCGGGCGTCGGGCATTTGCGGCGGCCTGCGCCCCCATGGCTTCCGGCGTATCGAGGCTCAGCGTATAGGCGGTCTTAAGCGGGCTGAAGGTGTGTAGGCCCGCCGTCTGCCACGCCGGAACACCCGACGCCTTGGCGCGCAAATCCCACAGGGCACAATCGAGCGCATTGGCGGCAGCCCCTGTGAGAGCGGGTATTTGCCCGGCTTCGATGGCGGGGCGTGCGGCGTCCAGCGCCGCCAGCGCACCCTCGACCGTTTCGCCATAACGCGCATAAGGAACGGCTTCGCCGCGGCCCGTGTGGAGGCCATCCGTTACCTCGATATAGAGGACGTGCGCTTCGGTCTTGGAGCCGCGGGCAATGGTGAAGCGCCCGGCAATGGGCCAGGCTTCGGAGCGACAGGTTAGGCGCATCAAATGAGGTCGCTGATGGCGGCGTCGAACAGCAGATAGGTGCGGCCCGTTGGGGTGGCCAGTATCTCCGTCAGGGCACCACGTGGATCACGGGTGAGCAGAGCGATATTGAGCTGCTGGTCGTAGAAGGTAACAAATTCCTGCGCCTGATCGCGCAGACTGGCGTCGGTAGTCAGGCGGCGGCTGAGGCGGCGAATGGCCGCCGGGGCAATGCGACGCAGGACCAGCCGTGCGCCTTCATTGTCTTCGGCGACGATGGCGGCGATGATCTCTTCGAGGCGCGAGCGATTGAGCAAAGCCTGCGCATCGACGCCCATTGAGGCGACTTCGGCAATCATCAGGTCATCGAGATTGTCTGCGCCGCCGGGCTCCATCGGGGCGGGGGCGGGTTCAGGACGGGCGGGCGTGGCACGCGGGCTGGTTTCGCGGCCATCCATTCCATTCAGCAGGTCGCGCCATGATAGGCCGCTGGGGGGGCGCGACGCCGACGGGGTGGCAGAGACCGGGCGGGGCGTATCGAGCGGTGCTTCCAGCGGGTCGAGTGCACGGCGCGGGCGTTCAGGGCGCGCAGGTGTTCGCGGTTCCGGCGTCGCGACGCGTGGGCTTGTGCTGTCGCGCGGACGCTCAAAGCGCTCCACATAGGGGTTGGGGGCAGGCGGTGCGGTCGGCAGGGGCTGGGAAGAAATGACCCCCATCAGTCGCACGGCCTCGGTCAGCATGTCGTAATTGCGCTTGACCCGCTCCTGGAACGCCTGGTCGACGCTTTCCGTTTCCAGCGCCGCCTTGCGCGCCGCTTCGGTCATGGCCAGAAGACCGTCTTCGACCGCGCGGCGGATTTCCTCCAGCCGCGACTTGGCCTGCAGCGGCAGTTCGTCGGCGCGCGCGTTGAGGTCGCTCAGCGCCGCCTCCACTTGCTTGATGCCATCACGTGCGTGGCCGAAGGCGTTGTCGAGACGATCCGCGGCGGTCAGGCCCGCCTCATCAATCAGGGCGGCGGAATCCTCGATCAGGCGACGCGCCGAACTGAAGCGTGCATCAAACGCCTCATCGGCTTTCTTGCCCGCTTCGAAGAGTGACTCGTTGAGGCGATCGACGCGTACCTGGGCCGTCTGAGCGGCATCAGCGGCAGCGCGGCGGGCGTCCTCTGCGGCGAGGTTAAGCTGCTCCAACGCGCGTCTCGTCTCGTTGATAAGTTCATCGCGTGCATCGGCGGCCATGACCGAGATGTTGGACAAGGTCGAATGAATGCGCGTTTCAAAGGCCGTACGCTCGTTCTCAGCGCCGTTGAGCACCTGACGGAACTGTTCCTGCGCGTGCAGCACCAAATCGCGCAGGGTATCGACGCCGCGCGACGAGCTTTCGCCGAGTTCGATCGTGGCGTTTCGCGTCACGCTGAGCGCTTCGGACAGTTGCGCGCGCTGGTTTTCCAGATGGACGGCGAAGTCTTCCTGATCGGCACGCAGCGACAGAGCGGCGGAGACCAGCCCGGCGCGCTGCTGCCCCAGGCCTTCCTCGACGCTGCGGATCTGATCGGCCACGCCGGCCCCGGCGGTTTCCAGACGCAAGGTTTGACGATCCAGGTCTTCGGCGACCGTGCGGGCCGTATTGTGAGTATCAGCGGCTACGGAGGCGAGGTCGGCAGCTCGCGCCGCCAGTGCGGCTTCGGCTTCGCGCAACTGTGTCTGAGCCAGATCGGAGGCATCGGCGACCATGCGCGCCTGACGGTCCACGGCCTCGATAACCCCGCGCGCCTGTTCATCGAGTTGCACGCCCATATCCATCGCCGCCTGCCGCTCAAGCGACAGGGCTCCGGTGATGGTCTGCGTTGATTGCCGCGCCTGCTCGGCGGCGGCCAGCATGGACTCGGTTTCAACCTTCATGCGTAGGCTGAGTTCGTTAAGGTCGTTGTGCGCCACGCGCACGGCACGCACCGCCTGTTCGACCTGCTGACGCAGCGATTCGACCAGAGCGGTCGTCTGGGTCGCGGCAATGGCGGCGGGGGCGACCATGGCGTCGGCCAGCGCCGCCGTGCGGCGGGCTTCGCGCGACAGGGCGGCAGCGTGGCGCAGCGCAAAGGCCGTGGCGACGATCAGTCCGATGGGGAACAGGGCCAGCGCCCCCAGAATCACCACGCGGAAGGGCTGGAGCGTAAAGGCGGAGATATGGGTTTCTGCCCCCAGAATAAATGCGGTCAGACACATAGCCCAACCCAAGCTAATAACCGTCACCCCGCCCCAGAAGGGGACGGGCGAGCCGCCTGACACCTTCATGATGCCGTCGGGCTTAACTTCGACGGGGCTGACCGGCGCGGTTGCGGGCTCGGCCTTGCGGTGCGAGGTAAGGGCGGACGGCGTCTCGCCGTGGGTCGGCGGCGGCAGGGGGGCGTGCAGCGGAGCCTCAATCGCCTCGACGGGTGGCGGGGCCGGTTGAGGCTCTAGGGCCGCATGGGATTCCAGTGGTTGGTCGAACAGGTCGTCCACGGGCGCGGGCTCAAG
This sequence comes from Asticcacaulis excentricus CB 48, assembly GCF_000175215.2. Taxonomy (NCBI): domain Bacteria; kingdom Pseudomonadati; phylum Pseudomonadota; class Alphaproteobacteria; order Caulobacterales; family Caulobacteraceae; genus Asticcacaulis; species Asticcacaulis excentricus. The sequence goes on from NC_014816.1 coordinate 852,970, forward strand.
ATCACGGGGCGCGGGCTCAACATCACGGGGCGCGGGCTCAACCTCACGCGCGGCCTCCGTCGTGTCGGGCAGCACGTCGTGCGTCGGTTCGCTGTCCGAGCGCGCATGGCTTAGGCGCGCGGTCGAAGGAATGTCGAGATCGTCCGTATCCGCGTCCGTGTTGGCAGTCTCGACGTTCACAGTCTCAGGTGCCGTATCTTCGGCTGGCGTATCGTCCTCAAACAGCGGGCGTAGTCTAGATTTGCGCCCCCGCGTCTCGGAAGACGAGAGGTTCAGAGGGGGACGAATGCGAGATTTCATAGAATACTGTCCTGCGCCAGGGTCTTTACCACCGGAAAGCCGGGTTCTCCCGTGAGGCGAACGCTAGCCGCAGATCATTGATAACGCAAATGGTTTAGCGCGGTAGAAGTGAGGATGTTTACCATAGGCTGCCACCCGTCCAGTCCGGCGGCGATGCATCTGTCGGCCTACTGGGCAACAATCGTGCGAATCTGACCCGTCGCGGGGACCCCATGCGAGTCCGGGCAGGGACCGCTTAGCGCGTCTTCCTGTGCCTGACGCGACGCTTTCGCGGCCTTTGCAGCCTTGATCACCCACTTGGCATCCTCGCCGTGTACGGCAATTTCAAGCGCGCCCGCCCGTTCGGCGGTCCGCAGGCTCTTTTCCACTTCACGGGCGATAGTGACCTCATCTTCCGCGCTCAGTTCTGCAACGTGCAGCCGGAAGACCGAAACCGCCGGCAACGGGGGGAGGGCCAGTGCGGGTGGCGTCGGAAGCGCGGGGGCCACAGTTGAGGGGAGCGCGGTTTGCGCTTCGGTGCGCACCGCCTGCACCCGCACGACCGGTACGTTAACCGCCGCCGCATCACGTTTGGGCTCAGATTTCACGGGTTCGCTTTTGGCGGCCACACCACGAGGGGCGCCCTCCTGCGTCGGTGCCGGTTGGCTGAGCGGGGTCGTTTCGGTGACGGGTGTGACCGCTGCGCTCGGCGTGGCCGCCGGCACAGCTTGTTTCTGGGTGACGGGCGCAGGTTTCGGCTGTTCCGGTGCCGCTGCGGCACCGAAATGCAAGAACGCCGCTGAAACGAGGGCCGCAACAAAGCCGATGATGATGTCAAACAGCGCCGACATGGTGAATGCGCGTCCAGAAAGTCCCCACCGGTCTGCCCCGGCCAGCCTTACGCCACTTTGAAATTGAGAGTTTGAGGTCGGCCAAAGCCTTTACCTCGTACCTTTAATCACCATAAATATGCCGCAAATTGTTGACGACTGCAACCAAAAGGTTCTGAGGTAAGGCTTACCACTAAACGCGCGGCTGACCCTCTTCGGTTCTGTCTGATTTGCTGGAAATTATGGCGATTGTTTGCCCTGTGGGTTATGGTAAAGATGCTGTCAGGGGCGTGCAGCGAAAATATCACAGATTGCAGAAATGGGGGCATGCATGCGCTTGCGCAAGCCAGGTTTGATCATGGCCGGGATGGCCCTTGGAGCCGTTGGGTGTCCTGCGGTGGCGCAGGCACAGATGACACCAACTCTGGTGGAGCCGGCGCGAATCGGCACGGTGCATGAGGTCTTGGGCGCGGCCCGCTATTTGGCGGCGCCTAAGGCCAACTGCCCCGAAGCCTCGCGGTCTTTCGAAAATGGCCCCTGTTTTGACGGCGTGGCGGCGACGCTTAAGGCCTCCGGACGGACTCAGGCACGGGTGCTGGGCGTGCGCAATGCGGCAGCCGCGGGGGAAGCCGTGCGCGGTGATTATGGCCGCGATTACAGCCTGTTCGACCTGACCCTGACGCCCGAAGGCCTTCGCTGGCACGAAGCCGACTTGCCGACCTCGGACGTTTTTGTGCCGCGCGACTGCTATGCCCTGCGTGGCGAAGGGGTGTTCTACACAATTGAAGCCCGTGGCGGGCAGACGGTGGCGCAGGAGCGCCAGACGGTGGTCTGCGGCGGCGGCCCGCGCCAGCCGAACGGCCCCTGGCGCGTCGATGGCCCATCGATCCCGGTGGACCCGCCCACGGCCGGTGCGCCAGTGCGCGCCAACCGTGAAGCCTGGCCCCGCACGGAAACCTTACGGGCCCAAGGTGACTGGCGCTATCTGGCACAGCCGGACCCGACCTGTGCCGAAAGCGATGTGGTGCGCAAAACCTACTGCGCGCAGACCGGTATCGCCTATCTGCGAGCCCATGCGGAGGAGAAGGAATTGGACCTGATCGCTTCGAAGTACGCGGTGCGCGCCGGCGATGTGCTGAAGGACGAGGCGGTTGAACAACTGGTGCTTAAGCGCGCTAGCAACGGGTTCAAGGCCGACAAGCGATGGTTCGAGCGCAGCAAGCTGACCATCCCGTCGGGGTGTTCGGCGACTGAGGCGGCCGTCTTCCGCGTTCACGACCGTGACGGCGCTCTTTTTGTTGCCGAAGAGGCCCTGAGCGACTGCGGTGCGCCGCTTGCCCCCAAGCCGCGCGACATTTTCGAAGCCTATGGCGAAGCCCGTCCGGTCGCCATAGCGCGCAGTTCTTGCCCGGACACGGCGCAGCTTCTGCCCGGCATCTGCTTCGAAGAGGTTATCGGCTATATGCGCGCCTTCGATCACAAGGCGCTCGACGTGGTGGTGCTGAAACGTCCGGTGCGCGACGGTGAGCGCGTCTGGCAGGATTACGACACGGCCAAGGTGCGCTTTGCCGACGGTAAATATTCCGCCGAGCGCAAGGGGCAGCAGGTGCTGGGCTACGTCAGTATGAGTCGCTGCGAAGACATGTCCGACCGCCCGGCCGAAGGGCGTGGCTACCGCATCGAATGGCGCGGTCGCTCGCTGATGGCCGTCCCCTATGAGTGGAAGGCCTGTCCCATCTATTAATCCCCGCCGCCGTCCCCGCCACCATCGCTGCTGCTCGACCAGTCGGAAGAGCCGCTGTCGCTACCCGAATCTTGTGCGCCCTTCCCCGAAGACGCAGCTGAGCTCGTGTCCGTCGCCGGGACAAAGCCGCCATCGGAGTCTGATCGCCGGGGCTTTGCCGGTGTCGCGGCGTATGCCGATGGCAACAGGGCCAGAGTGATCAACCCGCCAAACACCAGCCCGTTGGCCCCAATCAGGGCCAGGGTGCTGAGCTGGCTCGGTATGGGCAGAAGACCCGCGACCGCTGAGGCAAACAGGGCATAGACGGGCGTAACGACCAGCAGGGCCCGCCACAACCAGCCTTCGGGCTTACCAGCATCGCGCAAACGGGCGCGGGCGGCGAAGACCACCCCTGCCGCCATCAGCCCGGCCTGAACCCAGCCTAGCCACGGGGCGTCAATATCCATAAAACGGCGCGCGACATCCGGCGCGCTGACCAGAGCAACCAGAACAAACAAAAACAGGACAAAGGCAGGGCGACGCATGGGCAGGCTCTGAGCGGTGTTATCCCGCCTGTTCTAACACTGACTGTGGGCTTGTCGAATCCGAAAACGTGGAAGTGGCGTGGAACTCAGCCTTCAAGGACGTGCGGTTTCTGCGGTTGGAGGTAATAGTTCGGGCTCTTACCAAAACGGTTTTCACCCGTCTGACCGGGGGTAAACAGTATGATCAGACTGAAAATCACCCGGACGATGGTTATGATCGTCTGGATCAGGTCGGTATCGGTGTAGAGAGACAGGGGCTGACCCACGATTTCCATAGTCATCGTGATCAGCAACAGGGCAGTGTCAGCCCAGATGATCAGACCAATCCATGCTGTCAGGCCAATATCGTGCAGGCGTTTGGCTACAAGGCAAAACCAGACATAATTCAGGAAGATAACGAGGGCCACCCATATCATCTGCACCACGAGTGACACAGCGGTCTCAGCTTCTATCGCCCATGACATCAGGGCCATAAATACAAAGCTTATGGCAAATGAGATGATATTCACGGCTGCGGCGTTGGCAAAGTAAGGCAGGCGGTTCAGCCTCCCTTTGGGAGAGACGAAGTCCGAAAGACCTATCAATAGCCCGCTGCGTTTGGACATGTTTTATCCCCCCCTTGTTTAAAAGGGAGACAATCACAACCTGGGAGAGCTGTCAGACGCCTCTTACCGCCCTGCGTGACGCTCGCGCAGGATGTCCAGCACGGCCTCCAGCGTCGTGTCGCGCGCCATCAGCAGCACCGACAGGTGATAGAGCAGGTCGGCGGCTTCGTTGTGCAGTTCGTCGAGGTCGCCGCAACGCCCGGCCAGAGCGGTTTCAAGCCCTTCTTCGCCAACCTTCTGCGCGATCTTGGCGACGCCCTTCTGCATCAGGCGGGCGGTATAGCTGTCGGCCGGTGGGGCCTTGGCGCGGTCCTTCACTACGGCGGCCAGATGGCCCATAAAGCCGATGCCGGGAGCGGTGTCGTGCCCGAAGCACGAGGTGGTCTTGGTGTGACAGGTTGGACCCACGGGACGCGCCAGCACCAGCAGCGCGTCTTCGTCGCAATCGGTGGTGACGCTGACCAGATTGAGGAAGTCGCCCGAGGTTTCACCCTTGCGCCAGCGGCCGTTTTTGGAGCGCGAGAAGAAGGTCACCTGACGATCGGTCAGGGTCTCGGTCAGGGCGGCGCGGTCCATATAGCCCAGCATCAGCACCTGAAGCGTGTCAGCGTCCTGCACAATCGCGGGGATCAGGCCGTCGCCCTTGGTGAAATCGAGGGCGTCGATATCGGCCAGCGTCAGGGGGTTGGGCAGTGTGTGGGCTTCGGGCATTTAAATTTCCTCGTGAACAAAGTCTCTCGGCTATGCCTCGATGCTTTTTCACGTTTGATCAGATTGAGAACAAATCTCTTGGGGCGGCCCTGCGAGATTTTTTCGCTTAATTTCCGCCCAATCTGCAATTGGGGGGGCGCGAACTATAGTCTAACCGCGATTCCCGCCTTTTGCAGATCGCGCTTGAGCTCTGGGATATGGATGATCTTCTTGTGGAAGACGCTGGCCGCCAGAGCGCCCGACACGTCGGCCTGATCAAAGACCTCGGTAAAGTGTTCTGGTGCGCCGGCCCCGCCAGAGGCCACCAGCGGAATGTCGATCAGATCGCGCACCAGCTGCAACTGGCGAATGTCGTACCCCTTGCGCACGCCATCCTGATTCATGCAGTTGAGCACGATTTCGCCAGCCCCGCGCTCGGCCGCCTCGACCACCCAGTCGAGCGTGCGACGCCCGGCGGCGCGGATCTTGTCCGGATCGCCCGAATACTGATGGACGTAATAGTCGTTGTGCAAAGGGGGTTGCCCCTCTGTGTCCGAAAACCGGTTACCGCTTTTCGGGAGGGGCACTTCACGCGAATCCACCCCCACCACCACGCACTGCGACCCGGCCATTTCGGCTAGCTCATTGATCAGGTCCGGGCGCTCCAGTGCAGGCGAATTGATCGACACCTTATCGGCCCCGGAATTGAGGCACTTCACCGCCTGTTCGGCCGAACGGATGCCGCCCGCGACGCAGAAGGGGATGTCGAGCGCGCGGGCAATGTCGCGCACCCAGTTGTAATCGACCGTGCGCCCTTCGGCCGACGCAGTGATGTCGTACAGCACCAGCTCATCGGCGCCTTCGTCGCGGTAGCGCAACGCCATATCGACGGCGTCGCCCAGCACCTCGTGGCCAACAAACTGCACGCCCTTGACGACCTTGCCGTCCTTGACGTCGAGACAGGGGATAATACGTCTGGCTAACATGTGAGGGCTTTCCCAAAAGTGTGAAGCGGTTTTCGGCTAAAAAGCCCAACTAAAAAACTATCCCACGTTCAGCGCGGCTTTGAGATCAATCAGGCCCTCATAAATGGCCTTGCCCACAATGGCCCCGTGCACGCCCAGCGCCTTGAGATCATAAAGGTCTTCGACCGATCGCACGCCGCCCGACGCCTGAATGTCGAGGTCCGGGCGTTTTTGCCTCAGGGCGCGCATCAGGTCCATGTTCGGCCCCATCAGCATGCCGTCGCGTGACACGTCGGTAACGAGGATGCGCTGTGCCACGCCGACCGGATATTCGTCGAGCACCTTCCACAGCGAAATCCCCGACCCTTCTGTCCAGCCGTGCAGGGCGGCGTCAAAGTCACCGTCCTTGGTGGGTAAAACGTCCAGCGCCAGCGTGATACGCTCCTTGCCGAAGTCGCGCAGCCAGCCGCGCACCTCCTTGGGGTCTTTCACAGCGGCAGAGCCTACGACGACGGCGCAGACGCCCTGATCAAGCAGGGTTTGCACATGGGCGCGCGACCGCACACCGCCGCCAGTCTGGATTTTCGCGCGCGAGGCCTGCGCCAGCCGCCCGATCAGTTCGTGCTGCTGCGGCGAGCCGGCGCGCGCCCCGTCGAGATCGACAATATGAACCCATTCAGCAAGCTCTTCATTGAACAGGGTAAGGCGCTTGAACGGATCGGAGTCGTATCTGGTGACAGCATCAAACCGGCCCTGAGCGAGGCGGACACATTCACCGTTGATCAGGTCGATAGCGGGGTAGAGGATCATGCCGTAACTCCGGCGCAGCGTAAAAATGAAGAATTCCCACCACCGCATCTTAGGGCGGCGCCCTTCGTGCGGCGTTTTTTTCCTCGCCACCTTAGGGTGGCGAGGGGGACCATTTGCGCGGCAAATGGGGGTGGGGGCGGGGTGGATGTTGCAGTTGTCAAAGTGTCAGAAAGTTTTCGAGTATCTTCGCGCCGGCGGTCGAGGAGCGTTCGGGGTGGAACTGGCAGCCCCAGACATTGCCCTTGCGCACCATGGCCGCAAACGGCGCGCCATAGGTCGTTTGCGCCAGCGTATGGTCGGTGACCGGACAGACGAAGCTGTGCACGAAATAGGCGTAGTCGCCCGCGTTCAACCCTATCGTCAGCGGGTCCTCGCGCACGGCCTGCAGCTGGTTCCAGCCCATATGCGGCACGACCAAAGGTTTAGGCGCCTCCATTTTCGTCACGCGGCCGGGAATGAGGCCCAAACAGGTAACATCGCCCTCTTCGGAGCTGTCGAACAGCAGTTGCTGGCCGAGACAGACGCCCATTAGCGGCTGGGTCAGGCTGCGGATCGTGTCATAAAGCCCCAGTTCATGGATGCGGCCCATTACAAAGCCTGCCGCGCCCACACCCGGCAGCACCACGCGAGGGGCGGCCCTGATCTCCGACGCATCCGACGACAGCACGGCCTCAGCACCCAGACGCTCCAGCGCGAACAGCACCGAGGCGGTATTGGCGCAGCCCAGTTCAATAACGACTACCTGACTCATGCGAGCATTCCCTTGGTCGAGGGAAGGGCGTCGCCTTCGATGCGCGTGGCCATCCGCAGGGCACGCCCCAGCGCTTTGAAGCAGGCTTCGACCTTGTGGTGATCGTTTTCGCCTTCGACCTCGACATGGATCGACGCTCCCAGGGCTTCGGACAGTGAACGGAAGGCGTGACCAGTCATTTCGGTAGGATAGTCGCCGATGTGGCTGGCTTCGAACGCGCCATTGAACACGCAGAAAGCGCGGCCGGAAATGTCAATCGACACCTTCGCTTCGGTTTCATCCATCGGCAGGACAAAGCCGAAGCGCGCCATACCGACGCGGTCGCCCAACGCCTGTTTCAAAGCCTGCCCAAAGGCCAGCATACAGTCTTCGATTGTGTGATGGCCGTCGATTTCCAGATCGCCCTGACATGACAGTTGTAGCGAAAACCCACCGTGCGTCGCCACCTGATCCAGCATGTGATCGAAGAAGCCGATGCCGGTGTGAATCTTCACTGGCTTGGGCGTATCGAGATCGACAATGGCCGAAATCCGGGTTTCCTTGGTGTCGCGCAGCACTTCCCCGCGTCGCGCGGGGCGTCCGGCTTTGATGCTGACACCGAGCGCTGCCAGAATGCGGTCATTGTGCGCCTTGTCGCCCAGCGCCATGATCAGGCCCTCATAGGCGTTCTTGGCGGTGATGCCGAACTTTTTTAGTTGGGTCTGGCTGCGGATCAGGTCCTTTGGTTTGATAAACACGAAGGGGCCGTCATTGACGTGGAACTGCACCACGGCGGGCGCCTGCTCCAGTGCGTCGCGCAACCGCGCCTGTTCGCCGCGGATCAGGTCTATGCGCGCCTCGACGCTTAAGGCGCGCGACGGGGCCAGAGCGGCCTCGGCGGCGCGGATCGACGGCGTGGGCAGTGGGACCGGCTCGCAGAAGCGTGTCAGACCGTTCAGCGTCTTGGCCGAGGAGATCAGCGCTCCGACCCGCGCGCCCGAAAGTCCGTACAGGAAGGACAGGCTCTTGAGCACGACTACGTTTGATTCGGATTTGGTCAGTTCGATCAGGCTCTGGGCGTCGCAGACGTCGAAATAGCTCTCGTCAATCACCAGCAGGGCCGGAAAGATTTCAACGGCCAGCGTGCGCGCCGCGATCAGGTCCCAAGCCTTGCCGTCCGGCATGGCGGGGTTGTCGATGACGTACATGCCTGCGCCCTTAAGCGTCATCAGCGGCTTGGTCGCCTGTTTAAGGGTAAGGCCATAGGCGTCAGCGAGGCTTTGCAGATGGTACTGTCGCTCCGAATAGCAGGGCTCCGTGAAGACAGCCTCATATCCATTGACCTTCAGGCGGCGCATCAGGATTTCGGTAGCGTGCGATGCGCCACGCGTGACCATTAGCTGATAGGGTTCGATGCCATAGAGCTCAGCCATGCGCTCACGCAACGGCTCCAGCGAGGGCGGCGAGGCTTCGAGGCCAGAACCTTGGGCATTGAGGGCGGTGAAGGGCGATGCGAACATGAGTTAAACCTCCAGCCAGAAGTCAGCGGCCCTTCGCTCAATCAGCGAAGCTGTAGCGCATCTTGAAAAGCTGCCGGCGGTGCACGTCAGTATCATTTTAAACCTCTAACCGGAAATCTGCCGCCAGCGCGTGGGCCTCAAGGCCTTCCAGACGCGCCAGACGCGCCGCCGCGGGCGCAATATTCGCTGCGCCGTGTTTGGTGGCGCGTTGGACCACAAAGCTGGTCAGGAAGGAGCGTATGGTGATGCCGTCCCAGGCGCGTGCCGCGCCGTCGGTCGGCAGGACATGGCTGGGGCCGGCCGCATAGTCGCCGAAGGTCTCCGCGGCATAGGTCCCGGCGAATACCGTTCCGGCGGCGGTGAGTTGCGGGATCATGGCGTCTAGATCGGCCACCTGAAGCGCCAGGTGCTCGGGGCCGTAGTGGTTGGCAACCTCGGCTGCAGCCTCAAGGCTATCGACGACGAACAGGCGCGCCTGCTCCAGCGAGGCGCGGGCAATGGCGGCGCGAGGCAGGGTCGCCAGTTGCGTCTCAAGCTCAACACCAACGGCCGCGATTAGGGCGGCGTCCAGCGTCACCAGCACCACCTGCGCGTCGGCGTCGTGTTCGGCCTGCGACAGCAGGTCGGCAGCGATCAGCTTCGCGTTTGCCGAAGCGTCGGCAATAACCATCAGCTCCGACGGACCGGCGGGCATGTCAATCGCGATGCCGGAGACGCGCTCGGTGGCGTAGCGTTTGGCTTCAGCGACGTACTTGTTGCCCGGCCCAAACAGCTTGTCCGCCGCCGGGACGTCTGGCAACGCGCCCAGAGCCATAGCGGCGATGGCGTGTGCCCCGCCGACACGCCACACGGCCTCAAGACCGGCGGCGGCCCCGGCAGCGATCATCATGGGGTGCAGCGAGCCGTCTCTGGCCGGCGGTGTGACGCAAACACGGTTGGGCACGCCGGCGACCAGAGCGGGCACGGCGGTCATGATCAGGGTCGAAAACAGCGGCGCCGTGCCACCTGGGACATAGAGGCCGGCGGTCGAGATGGGGCGATAAAGGCGCTGAAGCGACAGACCTTGCGATGGTGCAATGATCGGTCCGGCGGACGGCAGCTCAGCCGTGTGGAAGGCGCGCACGTGTTCAACCGCCAGTTCCATGGCGTCGAGATCTTCGGCAGCCAGATTGGCGCGCGCCTCATCGACCAGAGCACGCGTCAGTTCGACGCGCACGGGAGCGTGACCGTCGAGGCGCGCCGCCCAGTCGCTGACGGCGGCAAAGCCTCGAGCTTCAACGTCGTCGAATATGGTTTTCACCGTTTCAAGCACGCGAGCGTCGCGCCGGTTTTCCGGACGCGAGAGGGCGGATTTACGTTCCGCCGCGCTGAGGTCTTTCCAGATAAAGGTCTTCATCGGGCCACTCGGTTGGAAAGATACCCCTCCGGCGCTGAACGCCACCTCCCCATTTCGCAGGCGTTGAGCGGTCGTTTCTCCTCCCTGCCGAAGGCGGGGAGGGACCATCAAGCGAAGCGCAGATGGGGGAGGGGTAACTTGACTTATTTCATCATCTTTTCGATAGGCAGAACGAGGATCGCCGAAGCGCCCGCCGCCTTGAGCTTGTCCAGCGTGTCCCAGAAGACATTTTCCTGACACACGGCGTGGACCGCCACCGTGTCTTCGCGCCCAGCCAGCGGCATAATGGTCGGGGCGTCGGCACCGGGGATAAGCTCAATAATCTCGTTCAGATGCTCACGCGGGGCATTGAGCATCACATATTTGGCCCCGTTTGACGCCGTGACGCCATCGAAACGCCGCAGCAGCATGTCATAAACGTGCGCCAGATCGGCGGGCGGCGCGTGCGGGGCCTTGATCAGCACGGCTTCGGAGGCCAACACCAGATCGACGGCTTTCATGCCATTGGCCTCTAGCGTGGCGCCGGTCGAGACGAGGTCGCAGATGGCGTGAGCGATCTTCATACGCGGGGCCACTTCGACCGCGCCGCGCATTTCGACGATGGTCGCGCTCACGCCTCGATCCTTCAGCCATTTGCCCAGAATATTCGGGTAGGAGGTGGCGATGCGCTTGCCTTCGAGGCTCAGCGGCCCCTCATAGCTGACGCTGTCCGGCACGGCGATCTTCAGCGTGCACTTGCCGAAGCCAAGGCGCATGACGATTCGCTCTTCGAGGTCATCTTCCGGGAAGTGCTCGGCCAGCACATTATATCCGACGATGCCGAGTTCCGCCACGCCGTCGGCGACAAAGGTCGGGATGTCGTCGTCGCGCACGCGCAGGAGGTCAATGGGCTGGTTTTCGATGCGATACAGCAGCTCATTGGCGCCCTTCATGACGCGCAGACCCGCGCCGGAAATCAGCTCCAGCGAACGGTCGGCCAGACGACCGGATTTCTGTACGGCGATACGCAGCCTGAGGGTTTCGGAAGGCATAGGACTTTAGTGACTTTCTTGTTTCAATCGGTCGATCACCAGCCGGTAACCCTTGTGCGGCATGTCGCGCAGGAAGCGCGCCACACGGGTGACGGTGGTGGTCGATGCCCCCGTCCGTTCCGAGATGTCCCGGTAGGAGAGGGCGTTTTCGTCCAGCAGACGCGCGACCTTGAAGCGTTCGGCAAAGGCCCGGATTTCCGACGGCGTACACAGGTCGTCGAGAAAGGCACGCACCTCTTCGGCTGTTTTGAGCGTCAGAAGGGCGCGGACCAGTTCGGCTTCGTCTGCGGCGAAGGATTGCGGGGTCTTGGCGGGCTTGTCAGTCATGTGTGTTACTGTGTTAGCGCGTTAATACAGAAGCCGGGGGATGATGGCAAGCCGGTCCTTGCGATTTTGTCGCATTATTTCGGGTAGTCCGGTCCTGCGTCTCTTGGCAATCAACTGGAACGGGATAAGCTGCGGTGTTCATATCCGAACGGGGGATCGAATGCACCGGATTCTTTTGCTGGCAGGATTTATCGCCGGGACCGCCTGTGCGGCACAGGCGCAGGACGCACCGCCTACAGAGCCTGTGGACTGGAAGGCGCGGCTGGAGGCCGATGTAACGGCCTTCCACGCCGCCATTATGGACAGCCACCCGGGGCCGGTCGATCCGCTCAACCCTGCCTTTCGCCCGCGTGCCGCGGCGGGGCTGAAACAGGCGCTGGAACGGGCGAAGACGGTGCATACGCCTGGCGGCTGGTGGTGGGCCCTGCGGGCCTATCAGGCTTCGTTCGATGACGGCCATGTGCAGCTTTATGGTATCGGCGATGGGGCCAAGCTCAACAGTACCTGGCCGGGATTTCTGACCGTATGGACCGGTGCAGATCAGGTCGTGACGGCGCGCCAAGAGGGCCGGACGGACACGCCACCTATGGGCGCGAAGCTGATTTCGTGCGACGGGACTAAGGCGGGCCTGCTGGCGGAACAGCGCGTCGGCGCGTTCCGCGGGCGCTGGTTTCTCGAATCGCAGCGCGTAACCTATGGCGATCTTCTGTTCGTCAATACCGACAACCCTTATCTGAAACCGCTCAAAACCTGCCGCTTTGCCACCGAAGCGGGCACGAAAACCTATCGGTTGACGTGGGCGCAGCTCAGTAATGAAGACCTTGGCAAATATCTTAAGTTGACCCGCCCGGCACGTGACTATCGTTTCGGTTTGCGCGAAACCGAGGGGACGTTGTGGCTGTCTACGCCCGGTTTTAATGGCAATACACAAAGCGACGATTACCGCGAACTGACCGCCCTGATCGTCGCGCTCAAGGCCGACCCGGCGCGGTTAAACAGGGTCGGTCGTGTTGTGCTGGACCTGCGCGGCAATGGCGGGGGCTCATCGCAATGGGGCTATGAGATTGCGCGTCAAATCTGGGGCGGCGAGTGGACGGCGGCCCATGAAGCCAGAGGCGCGGACGCCGTCGATTGGCGGCCATCCGAAGCCAATATAGCCACCATTGCCGCCTTCGTAGCCGATCAGAAGGCCAATAGCGGCAGCGTTGAGGCCATTCAGTGGGGCGAGCGCGCGCTGGCCGGGATGAAGGCGGCGCGCGATAAGGGCGAAGTTTACTGGCATGATGCGAATGAGGGCGAAGCGTCGCAAGGATCTGCCGGACCGCAAGCGCCCCTTTTCAAAGGTCGTGTCTTTGTCCTGACAGATACCTCTTGCGGGTCGGCTTGCCTCGATGCGGTGGATCTGTGGAAGGCGCTGGGCGCGGTGCAGGTCGGGCGCGAAACCTCTGCCGACACCCTCTATATGGAAGTCCGTGACCAGACCTTGCCCAGTGGGATGGCGGGCATTGGCGTGCCTATGAAGGTCTATCGTGGACGCCCGCGCGGCAATAATGAGCCGCAACGCCCTGCGCATGTCTTCGAGGGGGATATGAGCAACGACGCGGCCCTGCTCACATGGATCAAAGGGTTGTAAACGCTGCCCGCGCCGCCAGACCCAGACCTGACGCCACCGACGAGAAGCGGTCGCCGTAATTGATTCTGGCGGCGGGGAAGGCGGCCTGCATGGCGGCTTCAAAGCCCGGCATGGCGGTCGAGCCGCCGGTCATGAACAGGGTATGGATGGCGTCCGGCTTGAGGCCTGCCTTTTCCACACACAGCCCGGCGGTGGCCACCACCTTGGCCACTTCGCGCGCCGTCGCCGTGATCAGCGTCTCGCGCGTGACATCCGACACCCATCCGGCTTCGATATCGGCATAGTCGATGTGGGTGACCGCCTCAGAGGACAAAGCGATCTTGGCCGCTTCGATGCGGCTGGCGATGGCGTGACCCATGCGGTCGTCCAGCACCTTGATCAGGCGCTGCGTCAGGTCGCGGCGCTCGGCCAGATGGTGCAGTTCGCGCACGCTGTGCATGACCTTTTGCGTGTAGAGGAAGTTGATCAGGTGCCAGGTCGAAAGCTGATGATAGGTCAGGCCCGCCATGTCGAGCCCGCTTTTCAGTTTGGACTTCCAGCCCATATCGACCATGGCCGTGTCCATGCTGAGCAGGCGGTCGAAGTCGGTGCCGCCAATATGCACGCCGGTATTGGCCAGAATATCCGAGTGATCGGGTGATAGGCTAAGGACCGAAAAGTCCGACGTCCCGCCGCCGATATCAACCACCAGCACGGTTTCACGCGTGCTGAGGCGGCTGGCGTAATCGCGTGCGGCGGCCAGCGGTTCGTATTCGAAGCGGATGGTCTTAAAGCCCTGCGCCTCGGCAATGCCGCGCAGCTCGTTTTCGGCGCGCTGATCGGCCTCTGCATCGTCATCGACAAAGTGCACGGGACGGCCCAGTACCACGTCCTCAATGCGCTCGCCGGCGTGGCGTTCGGCGGCCTGTTTCACATGGGCGATGTAGAGGCCAATGATCTCACGGAAGTTTTTGCGCTTTGACCCGACCTGCGTGGTTTCCCCGATCAGATGGCTGCCCAGCACCGATTTCAGGGCACGCATGAGGCGGCCTTCATAGCCGTCGAGGTATTCGGCAATGGCCTTACGACCGAAGCTGACATGATCTTCCTCGGTATTGAAGAAGAGGGCCGAGGGCAGGGTGACGGAATTGCCTTCGACGGGCACCAGTTGCACCTGATCGCCGCGCCCGACGCTGACCGCCGAATTAGAGGTGCCGAAATCTATACCGCAATAGGGACGCAAGGACATGGGAGCTTCCACACACACAAATGGGCGGCGGTGTGTACACGGGATAAGTGGCGAAGGCCAGAGCGCAATCCGACAAAGCACCACGAAAGCGTTTTGGCGCTTTTCGAAAAAATTGCTCTACTGAACAAAAACTTAGAGCCATTCGGGACTTAGAGCCTCATGCCGAAAAGTGGACACCACTTTTCGGAAAAAGCATGAGGCTTTAGAAATATAACTAGAGCCATTCGGCGGCTCAACTTAGCCGACGAATGCGCGCGTTGCATACACCCTTGCGAAGTTATCTCGAGATCGGAGGTCAGATCGTCAGCCTCGCGGCCCCAAACGCCGCCGGGTCGGACAGCGACGGCTTGCCGTCTTCGACATGACCAGCGCAGCGGATCGTCACGCCGCCAAATTGCACGCTGATGTCGAACCAGCCATGCGTCTTTGTCGTGTCAATGCCGAAGGTGTGAGCGGCATTGATCGGGTCGCTGTGCAGATGCAGATCCTGTGCAACACCGCCATAGGCATTGTCTGTGAGGCGGTAATCGAAGGAGGCGCGTCCCGTCTCATCCAGACCGTAATAGGCTCCCTTCGGCAGAACCCCCAGACCAAAGACCGCTGGCAGGTCGGCAAACGCACCGGTCAGGCGCTGGTGAAATCCGTTGGGACCGAGGATAAACAGGTCAAAGGATTGACCGCCGGTTCCGGTAAGCGTGTACTCAGCCTTCCCTTCATTGTCTTTGACGGTGTAGCGATAGGGCGCCGCCTCTGGCTTCAAGCGGTCATAGACGTGAAAAACCGCAGCCTTCGCGTCCGGATCGACAAAGAAGATGACCTTAACGTGAATGGTGCTGACTTCCACCCCTGTCTCAAAGCGATAAGGCGTCGCGCGGCGGGGGCGCAGGCCCTGTTCCTGCACCGGAGCGGTGAGGGCGTCGGGCGTTTTGGGCGTCGTCTTGCCGCTTAAGCGTCGCGCCTGTTCGGCGCGGTCGGCGGTTTTGGGCAGGTGCGCAAAGAAGGGCTGATCGTTCGGTGTCTTGAAATCAAAGCACGAGGTCAGGTCGCCACACACGGCGCGCCGCCACGGTGAGATATTGGGCTCGTGCACGCCAAAGCGCGTTTCCAGAAAACGGATGACCGAGGTGTGGTCGAACACCTCAGAGGCCACATAGCCGCCCTTTGACCACGGCGAAATGACGTACATCGGCACGCGCGGGCCCAGGCCATAGGGGCGGTTTTTCAGCGCGTCGTCACCCTGATGATATTCGCGCTCCGCCCCTTCTGCATAGCCCAGCGGCTGTCCATTGGCGTCCAGCGACGGCGGGGCGGGCGGCGGCACATGGTCGAAATAGCCGTCATTCTCATCGAAATTGATCAAAAGGACGGTCTTGGCCCACACCTTCGGATTGGCGGTCAGGGCTTCGAGCACCTTAGCCGTATAGTCGGCCCCTTGCGCCGGCGAAGAGGTCGAGGGGTGTTCGGAGCCTTCGGCCGTACCGATGATCCACGACACCTGCGGCAGCTTGCCGGCCAGTACGTCTTCTTTCAGCTTATCGAGGTCGCGCGTGCGGATCGAGCGTTCGGCGAGGTCTGCGAGTTTGCCCGACGTGGCCTTATCGGCGGCGCGATAGGTCTTAAAGCCAACCAGCGGGTTGTCGGTGAAGTTGTCCTTCATGTTCTGATAGAGGCGCCAGTCGATGCCCGCCGCACTCAGACGCTCCGGATAGGTGGTCCAGTCATAGCCGCCGTGGCCCTTAGGATCGGCGTGCAGTTCGTCATAATCATTGGCGATGACCGGGCCATTGGGGCCGACATTGGTGCCCGTCCAGTGGACCACGCGGTTGGGATTGGTGCCCGAATGCATGGCGCAGAAATAGGCGTCGCACAGGGTGAAGGCTTCGGCGAGAGCGTACTGAAACGGTAGATCGGCGCGTTCAAAATGCGCCATGGCGTGATTGTGCTTAGATTTGGGCCACTGGCTCAGGCGCCCTTCGTCCCAGGCGGCCTGCGCGTCCTTGAAGCTGTGCGGCGTGCCTTCGAGGCGTATCAGGCGGAAATCCTGGGTGGTGTTGAGCGCAAATGGCGCGATCAGCCGGGTGGGGTCGTCCTCACGCTGCTGGGCAAAGACGGTTCGGTTTTGGTGGGCAGGCGTCGCCGGGGCCGGGATGACAAAGCGGTCGCCAAAGCCCTGCACGCCGTTCATCGTGCCGAAATAGTGGTCGAAACTGCGGTTTTCCTGCATCAGGATGACGACGTGTTCAACGTCTTTGATCGTGCCGGTACGAGTGTGGGCGGGGATGTCCAGGGCGCGCGCAATGGTCGGGGGCAGGCTGCCTAAAGACGCCGCCAGAGTGCTGCTGAGGGTGGCGCGAAGAAAGGTGCGGCGGCTGGTCATGGGGCGGCTCCGAAGGGTAAGCCTACCCCATAACGCGCGCGGGTGACAGTTTTGTATACCTCGTTTCTCCTCCGTGCGGCTTTGCCGCTACGAGGTAAGGCGTAAAAGCGAAAAGGGGACCATCGCCTTATCTGAGTGACGCTCTGAACGAAAAACATGACGCAATTGCGAACGTGATCACAGTTGCCGGTTGACAGAAATCCAATCCCGTATTCTGTTAACTTATCGTCACACTTGGAAGGGGCCAGAGGGACGGCGTCTTCCGTGAGGTTTGCACCACCACCGCCGTCACCCGCTGACGGGTTGAAACCTGAGGAGACCGGACATGACTTCATCGCGTACTCACGCCTCACGTCGTTCCTTACTGCAAGGTCTTGGGGCCGCAGCGGTGGGCATCAGTTTCGGCGGACTGTCGGCCTGTTCGCAGGGGGCCAGCCCCTCTGGCGGTGAAGGCAACAAGCTGAACTTCTACAACTGGGACACCTATATCGGCACCAACACGCTGGCCGATTTCAAAAAGGCCGCCGGTATCGACGTCAACATGTCGATCTTCGCCACCAATGACGAGCTGTTCGCCAAGATGAAGACCGGCAATTCCGGCTTTGACGTCATTGTGCCGTCGAATGACTTCGTTGAGCGCCTGTCGCAGGCCGACCTGCTTCTGCCGCTCGATCACGCCAAGCTGCCCAACCTCAAAAATATCGACCCGGCCTTTTTGGACGTGGCCTATGATCCGGGTCGCAAATGGTCGGCGCCTTATACCTGGCTGGTGCTGGGCATCGGCTATCGGAAGTCGAAAATGCCGGCGGGCTTCAAGCCGGATTCGTGGAAATACCTGTTCGATTCCGATCAGTTCAAGGGCAAGATCGCGGTCTTGTCCGAGGCCGGGGACATGATCCGTCTGGGAGCCAAATACCTCGGCCATTCCGTCAATGGCCTCGATCAGGCGACCATTGATAAGGTCACCGAAATGCTGATCAAGCAGAAGCCCAATATCAAGGCCTTCCACGAAGACAATGGGCAAGACATGCTGTTGTCGAAAGAGGTCGATCTGGTTCTTGAATATAATGGCGACATTGCGCAGGTGAAGACCGAGGACGACGATATCGACTTCATCATCCCCAAGGAAGGCTCTCAGCTCAATTCCGACAACTGGTGTATCCCCAAGGACTCCGCGCGCCCGGAAAACGCCCACCGCTTCATCAACTACATGATGGACGCGCAGGCCTCGAAACACATTTTTGAGACCATCCTCTACCCGACGACCAATGCCGCAGCCAAAGCGCTGATGCCGGATACCTACAAGAATAACCCCATCATCTTCCCCTCGACTGAAGAATTGGCGCGCTGCGAATACGCCGCCTTCGACGCCGCAAAGGCGCAGGTCTATGAAGACGCCATGACCAAGATCAAGGCCGCCTGAGACAACTAACCGCCGCAGGTGCCCGCATCTGCGGCGGTCCGGCTTTTGTGTGTGCAAAGGGGACTGCCTATGGAACAGAGCTGGCGTCAGGCCAAGGGACTTTTTGCCGCGTTGATGAGCGCGCCGTTTGTCTGGCTGGTCTTCTTTTTCTTCGTGCCGCTGGGCATTGTCTGGCTCTACAGCTTCGGTGAAAATCGTGGCCTGATCGACATTGCCTTCACAGGGACCTGGAGCAACTACGCCAAGGCGCTGGAGCCCCTCTATCTCGGCATTTTCGCCAAATCCCTGTGGGTAGCGGCCCTTACCACCTTCCTCTGCGTGGTGATCGGTTTTCCGGTGGCGCTGGCCATCACCTTTTCGCCGGACAAGTGGAAGCCGTGGCTTTTGCTGCTGGTCATGCTGCCCTTCTGGACCAATCTGCTGATCCGCACATACGCCCTGATCGCCGTTCTGCGCAGTGAGGGCTATGTCAATCAGACCTATCGCTTCCTGTGGGAACACGCGTCGGGCGTGATGACGCTGATCGGGCTTCAACCACTCGGCACGTTTCAGCCGCTGGAGTTGCTGTATAACAATTTTGCCGTGGTGCTGGGCCTCGTCTACGTGCATCTGCCGTTTATGATTCTGCCGCTGTATTCGACGCTCGACCGCCTAGACCGTTCGCTGCTTGAGGCCTCGCTTGATCTGGGCGCCGGGCATATCCGCACGATGTTCTCGATTGTAATACCTCTAGCCGGGGCGGGGATAGCTTCGGGCGTGCTGATCACCTTTATCCCGGCGCTGGGGGCCTATTTGACGCCGGACCTTTTGGGCGGCACGGACTCGCAGATGATTGCCAATGTGATCGAAAGCCAGTTCAAGCGCGCCAATAACTGGCCTTTTGGCGCGGCCCTGTGCTTCATTTTGGTCTATCTGACCTTTATCGGGATCGCCATTCAGGGCCTGCTCGACAGCACGGCGAAGAAGCGGGGGATGGCATGAGCGACGCAGCTACCGTGAAGGTCTCTCCGCCAAAGAAAGAACGTCCTGGCCCGCTGGACTATATGCGCCGCTGGCCCATTCAAGCGTGGCTGATCGCGGTGACGATCTTCCTCTACGCGCCGCTGATCTCGCTGATGGTCTTTTCCTTCAATGACTCAAAGCGCAACGTCGTGTGGCAGGGCTTTACGCTGAAATACTACGAAAAGGCCCTGACCAATGCTAGCCTGATTGAAGCCTTCAGCAACTCCCTCGTCATCGCCCTGTGTTCGACCATACTATCGGTGATCGTCGGGGCAATGGCTGCCATTGCCTTGTGGCGCTTCCGCTTTCCCGGCCGTACGGCTTTTGATGCGGGCATGGCTATTCCCATCGTGGTGCCGGAAATCTGCATGGGCGTAGGCATGCTGGTCTTCTTCGCCAAGATCTTCCCCTGGCCGCAGGGCCTGCCGTGGCCTCTCAATCTCGGGGCCATCATCATCGCCCACGTCTCGTTCAGCTTCCCCTTCGTGGCGGTGGTAGTGCGCGCACGTCTGGCCTCCTTCAACCGTGAGCTTGAGGAAGCTGCCAAGGATCTGGGGGCCAGCGAATGGCGCACTTTGCTGGACGTATTGGTGCCGCATATTCAACCGTCGCTGATCGCCGGGGCGCTTCTGGCCTTCACCCTGTCGCTCGATGATTTCGTGATTACGTTCTTCACCTCCGGACCCGACACCGTGACCTTCCCGGTGAAGATCTATTCGATGGTGCGTTTCTCGGTGACGCCTGAGGTCAATGCCGCCTCGACCATACTGATCGTAGTGACGGTCCTGCTCACCTTCCTCGCCTTGAAATTCCAGGGGACCAGCGCCCTGACCGCCGGCCACGGCACAGAAAAGAAGTGACGGAGACATACTGATGTCTGAAGACAAGACCATCATCAGCTTCGAGAACGTCTCCAAGCGCTTTGGCAAGAATACCGCCGTGGACAATGTGTCGCTCGACATCAAAGAGGGCGAATTCTTCTCCCTTCTGGGTCCTTCGGGCTGTGGCAAGACTACGCTTTTGCGCATGCTGGCCGGGTTTGAGATGCCGACTGAGGGCCGCATCCTGATCGACGGTAAAGACGTCTCCAACACCCCGCCGAACAAGCGACCGGTGAACATGGTCTTTCAGTCCTACGCCGTCTTCCCGCATATGAGCGTGCTCGATAATGTCGCCTACGGCCTGAAGATGGATGGCGTGCCGCAGGCTGAGCGCCGTCAGCGCGCCGAAGAAGCGCTGGAGCTGGTCAAGCTCGGCGGTTTCGGTGAGCGCAAGCCGGACCAGATGTCGGGCGGTCAGCGGCAGCGCGTGGCGCTGGCCCGTGCACTGGTCAAAAAGCCCCGCGTGCTGTTGCTCGATGAGCCGCTGTCGGCGCTCGATGCTAAGCTGCGCGACGCGATGCGAACCGAGCTGGCGCTCTTGCAAGAGAAGGTCGGTATTACCTTCATCATGGTCACCCATGATCAGGACGAGGCGCTGGCTATGGCGACGCGCTGCGCGGTGATGAACCGCGGACTGCTGCAGCAGGTGGCCACACCCTTCGATCTCTATGAGTTCCCCAATTCGCGTTTTGTCGCCGACTTCATCGGCAGCGTGAACCTGTTTGAAGGGACGCTCGACGTCGATGAGCCAGACCACGCCATAATCAATACGCGCGACATTGGGCCCATCTATCTCGACCATGGCGTGACCGGCGCGACAGGGGCGACCGTCTGGGCGGCGCTGCGACCGGAAAAGATCGAGATGGAGAAGTTCGACCACAAACCGACGAAGATGGAAGACGCCCCAGAAGGCTATAACATCGTCGCCGGGACCATCCGTTTGATGACCTATCTGGGGTCAGAAACGGTCTATGAGGTCGAGTTGCAAAGCGGCCGAATGGTCAAGGTGCTGCGCTCCAACCTCACGCGTTGGGATCAGGAAGACTTCACCTGGGATGAGAAGGTTTGGCTGTCCTTCAACGCCTGCGCGCCTGCGGCCTTGCTAAGCTAAGCGCATGTAACTGTCCCTAGTTTACTGGTGTGCATCGCAAGCGGGCCTATAGCTTTCGCGAGCGGTGGGACCGCACGAGCCGCAAGAAAGCAACCCAATTCTTCTTTTTGATTTGGCCGAGACCGCTGGCATCGTTATGCCGCTTCTGCGGTAGTCTCGCCATGAAGCCGCACCCCGACGAAATCAGCGCCTGCGTAGACGAGGGATGTCATGCTGTCCTCTTCCTAGTCGGGCCGACTAGCACACCTCTTAAACGCTTAAAACCCCACCGAGTATTAGGCAGTCACCATTGCCAACCAAAGCGCCAGCGCTTAACCCCCTGTAGAAAACGTCTGGCAGTTCATGCCCGAGAACGGGTTGTTTCACCGCAAGGTCACTTCCGATGACCATATCGTTGGCCGCTGCCGTGCAACGTGGACTCAAGCTCTAAGAGCACCCTAAGGGCACCATGTTTCTTGCGTTTCGGGAATAGACCCAGAAGTACCGATCAAAGCAGGTCGACATAGGGCGGCATTCGCGCTGCAAATTACTCTCGCTTCTCCTAAAACCCCTTGCCCTTTCGGGGCAAATGTTCCACTGAAAGCCGCAGATTTTCAGGAGGGGTGCATCCATGTTCGGCTGGTTGTTCGGCAACAAAAAATCGAAGGCCAAAGCGGCTAAGACGCAAGCGTCTCAGGCCCCGGTCGTGGATGCCCCGGCAGTAACGGAGACTCCCGTCATGACCAAAACTACCCGCACCGAAACCGATACCTTTGGCCCCATCGAGGTCGATAATTCGAAATACTGGGGCGCGCAGGCGCAGCGCAGCCTCGGCAATTTCAAGATCGGCTGGGAAAAGCAGCCCCTGCCGGTGGTGCGGGCGCTGGGGATCGTGAAGCGTGCGGCGGCGGAAACCAATCAGTCTTTGGGCAAGCTGGACGCCACCATCGCCAATGCCATCATTGCGGCGGCCAACGAAGTGATCGACGGCAAGCTCAATGACCACTTCCCGCTGGTGGTGTGGCAGACCGGTTCGGGCACACAGTCCAACATGAACGCCAACGAAGTCATCTCCAACCGCGCGATCGAAATTCTGGGCGGTGAGATGGGCTCGAAAAAGCCAGTGCACCCCAACGACCACGTGAATATGTCGCAGTCGTCGAACGACACCTATCCGACCGCCATGCACGTGGCCTGCGCTGAGCAGATCGTGCACGACCTGTTGCCGGCGCTGAAGCACCTGCATGCCGCGCTCGATGCCAAGGCGAAGGCCTGGGCCGAGATCATCAAGATCGGCCGCACCCATACGCAAGATGCCACGCCGCTGACACTGGGTCAGGAGTTTTCAGGCTATGCCAAGCAGGTTGAAAACGGAATTGCGCGTATTGAATCGACCCTGCCCGCGCTGATGCAACTGGCTCAGGGCGGCACGGCCGTCGGCACCGGGCTCAATGCGCCGATTGGCTTTGCTGAAGGAGTGGCCGAAGCCATTGCGCGCATCACGGGGCTGGGTTTCACCACGGCGCCGAACAAGTTTGAAGCGCTGGCGGCGCATGACGCCATGGTTTTCTCGCACGGTGCCATCAATACGGTGGCCGCTTCGCTCTTCAAGATCGCCAACGATATTCGCTTCCTCGGTTCGGGGCCGCGCGCAGGCTTGGGCGAACTGGCCCTGCCGGAAAACGAGCCCGGCTCGTCCATCATGCCGGGTAAGGTCAACCCGACGCAGTGCGAGGCGCTCACGCAGGTCTGCGTGCAGGTTTTCGGCAACCACGCCGCCCTGACCTTTGCCGGGTCGCAGGGGCATTTTGAGCTGAATGTCTTTAACCCGGTGATGGCCTATAACTTCCTGCAATCGGTGCGTCTGCTGGCCGACGCGGCGGTGAGCTTCACCGATAACTGTGTGGTGGGGATCGAGCCGCGCATCGACAATATTCGTAAGGGTGTCGAGAACTCGCTGATGCTGGTCACGGCGCTGAACGGGCGTCTGGGCTATGACGCCTGCGCCAAGATCGCCAAGACCGCGCACAAGAACGGCACGACGTTGCGTGAAGAGGCGGTCGGCGGCGGGTATCTGACAAATGAAGAGTTTGATCAGTATGTCCGCCCGGAAAACATGGTCAGCCCCGGTTAATTGGCGCTTTCCAAAACAAGAAGGCAACGGCGCGGGCGTAATCCCGCGCCGTTTGTGTTTGGGTCGTTCGTCCTGGTTGCCATCTTGTCATAATGGTTAATTTGTTCCATTTTGCCGCAGGGTCAGGGGGAATGAATGTGTTTAGCGAAGCCGAAAAGAAGCTGATCGAGGCCGTGCGCGAAGGGCGTGAAGCCCGATTTGAAGCGTCGGAAGTTATTGAATCGTCTCTGATCTGTAAGCTGATGCTGGGCCTGCCGCTCAGCCCGCTGATTGAGCCTGTGATGACGCCGGGGGGGGTGCGTATTTTCGGCGCCATTATCCGGGGACGCATTAATCTCGACAATGGGCGTGGCGTAGATGGCACCGTCATGCCAGGCCTTGTGTTGGATGACTGCCATATAGCGGATGGCATAGATATCTCTTACGCCCAATTGGGCAAGTTGTCGCTTGAACGCAGCGCCATCAGCGAGCTGAGAGGGGTTCGCGCTGTCATTCACGGTCAGCTGGTTGCCAATGACATTTATCCACCGAATGAAACGAGTTGCTGTTTTGTCAGCCTGCACTCTATCTGGGTCGAGGGAGATATTCAGTTTCGGCGCGCGCGTCTGCGCGAAACCCCCGAGCGTGACAAGAACGGCACGGAACAGTTTGCAGTTGATTTGCGGAACTCCGTGGTTTCCGGCACGGTCTATATGCGAGACATCGATTGTAGCGGAACTATTGCTTTGTCGCTGGCCCGGATTGAAGGCCATGTTACCTTTCGGAACGCCAAGATCGTGCCCCGGGATGAGCGTGAAATGGCCGTTATGGCCCGCGACTGTCGGATCGGCGGCACGCTCACCCTGCGAAGCTTCGACGGGCAGTTCATCAGTAAAGGCGAAGTCAGCTTGTCGAGGTCTGTTTTCGGTGCCGTGGTCCTGGATGGCGCGCACATCCTGCCTGACCGTCTGGACGGCGTGGCCCTTGATCTGCACGGCTGTAGAATAGGCGGACGACTGCATTTTAAAAATGGTTTTCGTAATCTGGGCTTTACCGATCTGGAAGGGGTCTCCGTCGGCGCAGATATCGAAGCGCGCGGTGCGGCGTTTATTCTAGGGCTCAGTGCGATCGGGCTGGTGGTGGCCGGCGAGTGCGACCTCTCAGAAGTCGTCACCAATGATGCTCAGATTGATTTGCAGGATGCGCGTATCGGACGGGCGCTAAAGATTGGCGGGCTTCATGCCAATGTCGACCTCAGGCGAGCGCAAACCCGCTCATTTGACGATCTGGGGGAGTGTGATCGTAACGAAAAAATCAAGTTGGACGGCTTCGTGTATGAACGGTTGGAACACCCTATCCGCTTTGGCAATATCAACAGGACCGACAAAGAGCGTTTGAAATGGCTGGCGCGTCAGGGGAGTGGGTATACCTACAGGCGCAGGCAGGTTTTGAGCCATATGATCTGGGGCTCGCCGCGCCTGACCGTCGTACAGGCAGAGTATAAGCCACAGCCCTTCGTGCAACTTGCCAATGTCCTGATGGCGCAAGGTCTGGAGGGCGAGTGCCGGCAGATATTAAAGGCTAAACAATGGGTGGAAACACGCCATTTACGCTCTCCCTTCCGATGGTTCATGAAGCTTTTTGGCCTTCTGTACGGATTCGGCTATTCCTCTGCGCGTGCCTCTGTAACCTTGATCGCTTATTTCTTTATGGGGTGGGTGTGCTTTCATGTCGCGATTCAAAACGGTTTTCTCGTTTATGACACCCAGCCGGTAGCGGCCTATGTCGGCGGTCAAACTTCTGTCCTCGACGGCACACCCGTAATGATCGAAGCACCTCCGGACGTCGTCAAAGCCACCTCCCTGTTTTGTCGCGAAGTCGATCCGGCCTATTATGCACTGGATCTGATGGTACCCCTTGTGGACTTGCACGTCGAAGACAAGTGCCAGATCAACGATGCACCGGGTGACCGCTTTCTTACCTTTCAGCGGCTCAGTCAGTTTATTAATCAGCAAAGCGAAGCCGCGAGTATACCGCTTCGGATTCCACAGCTTAACAACGCTCTGATTGAAGGCGATGTAATCAGTGCTTTCTGGAGATTTTTCCATAAGGCCTATGCCATGTCGGGCTGGCTGATTGTGTCTCTGTCTATACTGACCTTTTCGGGGCTTTTGAGGCACAGAGAAAAATAAGAAAACGGGCGGAAGATCAGACTTCCGCCCGTTTTTTTGGCCGTTTGTATTTATGTGGCTGTGCGGTGGGCATCAGCGCCTCCCTGTCGTTACGCGTCACTCATCTGTCAGCATCGCTCAAATAGCGAGCAGGGCGACGGTAGCGAGGGCGGCGAAAGACAGGAAGAACAGGCCGGTCAGAGCGTTGGTCATGGCAATGATCCTTAAGCAATGGTGAGGAGCGAGATCACGCAGAAGGCGGTGATCGACAGGAAGTAGAGCGGGGTGAGGTAGCGGGTCATGGTGTATTCCGTTCGTTTTGTATAAGTAATGGCTCAGATGCTGAGCAGGGCGATGGTCAGAAAGGCGGCAAAGCTGAGGAATGTAACGCCGGTGAGAGAGATTTGCATGATGATATCCTTTCGGTTAGGTAAGTATTCGGTTTTAGATTTGTTTGTATGGGGCGGCGTTTCGTCCGCCGGTGAGGTGGGTATGCCGCAGCCCAGTGATAGTTTCAAATTAAATGAACGTCATGAACGGGATTTAATCATTTGATTTATTTAATGAATTTTGCGTAATAACTTACGGGCCTGTAATGTGGCCAAAAGTTGAGCCCGATCAGGGCTTTATCCGGCGCGGCGCCTTTGCTATAGCAGATCTGTTCCCGACGAGACGCGCCGTACCGGGACCGGAGTGAGCGCATCCCCAAAAGTGCCCTGCGGTTATGGGCGTACGGATGCGCGGCAAAACTGCCGGACAGACAAGACGACGCTCCCTGACATGTTGTTATCAAAGGAGTGCGTTATGACGACGGTCTTATCGATGCCGTGGGTGTATCTGATTATTGCGGGGCTGCTCGAGGTGTGCTGGGCCATAGGGCTGAAATACAGCCACGGCTTTACGAAGGCAGTGCCGAGCCTGTTCACGCTTGTGACCCTGGCCGGAAGCATGTTGTTGCTGGCCAAGGCCGCGCAAAGCCTGCCTATCGGCACGGCCTATGGCGTGTGGGTGGGGATCGGGGCGCTGGGGGCGGCGATCCTCGGCATTGTGTTGTTCCACGAAGCGGTAACGCCGATGCGGCTCCTGTTTCTGGGGATGCTTCTGGTGGCGATTATCGGTCTGAAGGCGACGTCGGTTTGAGTCCCCCTAACTTCAGGCCATCGGCTTTAGGCGAGGAGGGCGAGATTTTTCTTACAGCGACCCAAAGTGTTGAAATTCGGAAAGGCGGCCACCAACGCACGAACCGATGTCGCTACGCGCATCAGTTTTGTGCGGTCCCCCTTCCCGACAAGTCGGGGAGAGACAAGGGAGCGTGCTTTCACGCCAGCCGCACAAAAAACAGCACCCACATCGTTAGCAGCACCGCCACCGACCCCGCAAAGGCCAGCAGCCGGAACAGGATGTGGTTGATCGTCACATGGATCAGGCTGTGCAGGATACGCAGGGCCACATACGCCCAGGCCAGTATCATTTGCACATCGCTGACCGTCTTCGTGACGAACAGCATCAGGCACAGAACGTAGAACAGCACCGGGAGCTCACACAGACTCGAATAATTCCGGCTGATTAGGCGGCTCTGTTTCGGCACTCGCTCGCTTTCGCCAAAAGCAAAGTCGCGCGGCGTCACCTTTCCGGCCTTCGCCGCCGCGATGCGGGTGATCAGGATGCCCGTCAGCATGACAAAGGTGAGGGCGGCCAGCGCCCCCATCGGCCACAGGATCAGAAGCGTGTTGGGCATAGGGCCTCCGGCTTTTTCTTTTTGAGCATGACACGATCCGCCGGTTTCGGCTACTGACGCCTCCTGACCGGCACGGCTGCCATGCGTGCGGGCCCCATCCGAGAGCTATACCATGCTGACCGCCCTGTTTCGCCGTTTTGAGCGCCTGATCGACCCGTTCCGGCCCTATCCGGAAGCGACCCCGCCGGCGGCTATTGTGCCCTATTTCCTGGTCTATCTGCGTCAGACCTGGCCCGTCTTTGCCGGTGTTCTGGCGGCGGGGCTTCTGGTCACCCTCACCGAAGTAATGATCTTCCGCTTTATCGCCGACATAGTGGATATGCTCAACACCACCCCGCCATCGCACCTGTGGGCGCAGCACGGCCGCTATTTTATCGCCATGCTTCTTCTGCTGGGCATAGGCTGGCCGCTGCTGGTGCTGATCCAGTCGCTGTTGCTGCAACAGGGAGTGACGACCAACTTTCCGGCCCTGATCCGCTGGCAGTCGCATCGCCACGTCGTGCGTCAGTCGATGAGCTTTTTCTCCAATGACTTCGCTGGTCGCGTGGCGTCCAAAGTCGTCGATAGCGCGTCGAGCGTGCGCAACACCCTGATAACCCTGTGCGACACCTTCCTTTACGTCCTGGTCTATTTCTCCAGTGCGCTTTACCTGTTCTTTCAGGCCGATATCCGCCTGATCGTGCCGCTGAGCCTGTGGCTGATCACCTATGCCCTGATCTGCTGGCGCTTTGTCCCCAAGCTGTCCAGCGCCTCCGAACGCGCCTCCGAAGCCCGTTCGGCGCTGGTCGGTCGCGTGGTCGATAGCTACACCAATATCCAGACGGTCAAGCTGTTCGCCGACCCGTCGCGCGAAGACGCCTATGTGCGTGAGGCGCTGGAGGACAACACCGCCAAATGGCAGCACCAGCAGCGCCTGATCACGCGGCTGGATATCCTTGTGGCCGCCCTCAATGCCGCCCTTCTGCTTTCTACCGGCATGCTGGCCGTCTGGCTGTGGGGGCAGGGGCTGATCACCGTAGGGGCCATCGCTCTGGTCGGGGCTTTGACGCAGCGCGTGCTCAACATGTCCGGCTGGGTGATGTTTCAGGTTACCAGCCTGTTTGAAAATATCGGCACGGTGCAGAACGGGATAGAGACCATCGCCAGGGCCCACAGCGTCAGCGACGCGCCTGACGCGCAACCGCTAAGCGTCACGGCGGGAGAGGTAAAATTTGAGCGGGTTCGTTTCAATTATGCCGAAGGCAAACCCGCTTTGAACGGCATCGACCTGACGATTGCGCCGGGCGAGAAGATCGGTCTGGTCGGTCCGTCCGGCGCGGGCAAATCGACCTTGGTCAATGTCTTTTTGCGCCTTTATGACCTCAGCGAAGGGCGCATTCGCATCGATGGCCAGGACATTGCGCAGGTCACACAGGACAGTCTTCGCACCCATATCGGCATGGTGACGCAGGATACGTCTTTGCTTCACCGCTCGATCCGCGCCAATATCGCCTATGGCCGGCCGGGGGCTTCGGATGAAGAGATCATCGAAGCCGCGCGCCGCGCCCACGCCTGGGACTTCATCCCCGACCTGCGCGACAATAAGGGTCGCTCCGGCCTTGACGCCCATGTGGGCGAGCGCGGCGTCAAGCTGTCCGGCGGTCAGAGGCAGCGCATCGCCATCGCCCGCGTCTTGCTAAAAAACGCGCCGATCCTGATCATGGACGAAGCCACCGCTGCGCTCGATTCCGAGGTCGAAGCCGCCATTCAGGACAGCCTGATCGAACTAATGCAGGACAAGACGGTCATCGCCATCGCGCACCGCCTGAGTACAATCGCGCGCATGGACCGGCTGGTCGTACTGGACGAAGGGCGGATCATCGAAACGGGCACCCACGCCGAGCTTCTGGCGACGCAGGGCCTTTATGCCCGCCTGTGGGCCCGCCAGACGGGCGGCTTTATCGCGGAATGATCTTACACCAGACCGTCCAGCGGCTTGACGCTGAGCGCGCCGGGGAACACGTCGGTCTGTAGCCGCCGCACATCAGCTCCCAGATGGTCGCGTGCCACGCCCATCACCACAGAGCGCAGGTCGGTGGTAGGCGTGAGGTCGCGGCCTTCATAGAGCTGCGTGGCTTTTAGCCCCGGCCAGTCGGCGATCACGCGCCCTCCCTTGACCGCGCCACCGGCGAGGAAGGCCGTCGTTGCCTGACCGTGGTCGGAGCCATGCGTGCCGTTAAAACGCGCCGTGCGGCCAAACTCGGTCGCCACGAGCACCACCGTGTCGGCCCATTTCGCCCCCAGACCCTGTTCAAAGGCGGCCAGAGACTGATCAAGCCCCCCCAGAAGTTGCGTCAAACGACGCTCTTCGGCGGTGTGCGTGTCCCAGCCGTCAAAGGCCATGGCGGCGATGCGTGGGCCGTCGTCTCGCCCCATCAGGGCTGCCGCCCCCTTAGACATATCGACCATGGCCCCGGCCGGGCCGCCGCCACCCATCATCGCGTTCATACCCGACGCGATCTTACCCGTGTCGATGCCCTCTTGCAGCACGGTCATCAGGGCCGGGTCGGTTTCACCGTAGAGTCGCAAAAGGCGTGGAGCGAGGTCGGGATCGGCGGCCTTCAACTGCTGCGGGGCCCAGCCGAGCAAGGGGGCTTCGCCGCGGATGACCAGCGGCGTCAGCGTGCCGACCGACAGCGATTTTTGCGCCGCGCCGATCTTTGCCCCTTGCCCCAGCGACAGGATCAGGCGGTTGAGCCAGCCCGTATCGGCGTGGCCGGGTACATCAAAGCCCGACTCCAGCACGTCCTGCCCGTCGAAATGCGACCGATTGCGATAGGGGGTGGCCGAAGCGTGGACAATCGCCGCCTGACCCGCCCCATAAAGGCGTTTCAGGTTGGGCATGGCCGGGTTCAGCGCAAAAAAGCCGTTGAGCGGCAGGGCCTCACCCTCCCATGCCGGGGGGCGCAAAGTGGAGAAATCGGGGTCGCCGACTGGCGGCACGGCGGCAAGCCCATCCAGCGCTCCTCGCAGGATGATGACGACGAAACGCGGATCGCGTCCGGCAGCAAAGGCGCTCTGCGGCAGGACAGCCGAGGCAAACAGGCCGGTGGAGGCGACGAGGAAGGAGCGGCGGTTCATATCAACGCCTCATAAATTCGGGGGAAAGGAGCACGAGGGCAAGGCCCTGCGGACGGGTTTCGGCCAAAGCGACCGAACGGCGGGTGGTCTCGGAGATCAGGCCTTTCAGCCGCTCTTCGGCAAAGAGGCGCGGGTCGGTCCGTTCGGCGAGGCGCTCCGAGAGCTGATAGGCGAGGTCGAGGCGGTTGTTCAGGCCTTCGGGGGTGGCCCAGACGCTGGCCAGATCGGAAAAGCCATTGGGGCCTGGCGGCTGCCACAGGGGCTGACCCAGCACGCGCAGGGTTTGCAGGAAACGCTGCGGCTGGATCGGCGTATCCAGCGCCCGTAGGCTGGCGATCACGTATTCCTGCGGCGGGCGCAGCTTGGCGCGCGGCGCGCTCCAGCTCTCTTCGGCCGTGATCAGGGCCGCATAGACGGCGTTGAGGTCGCCGTCGGTCTCAAGGAACCGCTGGCTCACCCGTTTGACCAGTGCGGGTGGCGGCTGATCGCTGACGAAGTGGCGCACAAGCTTGGTGGCGATGTGTTTGGCCGTTGCGGGGTGGCGGGTGAGGTCTTCGAGCACGCGCACGCCCTGCGCTTCGCCGTCATCGGCGTAGGTCTTGCCCATGATCGTTTGCGGGCCCGGCTCGTGGGCATTGGGGTTGAAGCGGAAGCCGTCGCCCTGTCCGCTGCGGTCGATCCCCCAGCCGGTTATCACCTTGGCAAAGCGCGTCACATCAGCCTGCGTGTAGCCGCCATTGACACCAAGCGTGTGCAGCTCCAGGATTTCACGCGCCAGATTTTCGTTCAGGCCGCGCCTGCCATTGCGGTTGGCGCGCGCGTTCGGCCCGATCGAGGCATCATTGTCCAGATAGACCTGCATGGCTGGATGACGCTCGGCGGCCAGCACCAGGTCGCGGAAGCGGCCGGTGATGTGCGGGCGGATGGCCTCGCGCTCATAGGCCCCGGCCAGTAGCCGCACGGGCAGGCCCTTATCGACCGACACGGCGAAATGATTGGCCCAGAACATCACCAGCCGCTCATGGAAACCGATGCGGGCGTCGCCCCACACCTTTAGCCGCGCGGCGACTTCGGCAAAGCTGACAGCTTGAGGCAGGCGCTGATCGTCCATTACGGGCGGCGCAGGCTTGCTGGCTACCTTTGGCATCCCATTTTCGGCCCTGTCGCCGGCCATATCAGACGTGGCTATAGGGTGGCTGACTTGAACAGTGCCCTGCGTTTGCGCCTTCAACTCGCGTCGCTCTTTACGGGCGCGGTTATAGGCGGCCAACTGCGTGAGCAGTTCCGGCGTCGGCGGCAAGGCCGTGGAAAAGCCCAGATCGCGCTGCACGTCGCTGAGGCTCATGCTGAGGGCCGGGGGCGATGTCAACTCCGCCAGCAACGCCGCGCGCGCATCGCCGGTGGCCGCGTTGAGGCCTCTTGGCGTGATGCCCAATCCGAAACGGCTGAACGCTATGGCGGCTCGTGTGTCCGGGCTCATGACGCCTCCTCTGTCTTTATGTCAGAGGTGATACGTAAGGAGCTGGCGCGACCCTTCGCTTACTTCTGCAACTGATACAGCGTAATCTTCACAGGGTCGCCGTTCGAGTAGTTGTAGCCCTCGATAGTCTTGACGGCCCGCGGCCTCAGACCGGCGGCGCTGACGGCCTTGCGGAACTCGGCGTCGTGGCGGCCTTCGACGCACACCGGACGGCCTTGCAGCAAGGCGGCGGCGGCCTGTTCCGGCGTGTCGGCCAGCTCGGTTTCCGTGCCCATGGCGAAGACAAACGACGGTTCGGCATAGCCCAAGGTTGCCACCGGGCCGGGTTGCAGGCCCTTGCGTGGATCAAGACCGGTTTCGACCAGCGCCGTTTCGAGATTGCGCGACATCCACAGAGGCTTAAGCTCCGACAGGGTGGCAACAAAACCGAGGTGCGCCACCACGCCCGCGCCAATCAGGCAGGCCAACGCCGTATTCATATGCTGACGCCACAGGAACAGCGCCGCCAGCCCACCGATCAGCAGCGCCGCCGCGGCCACGATGGTGACCAGTACCGCCACGCCGGCATGGCCGAACTCCGACAGGCCATAGGCCGCGATGGCTGTAATCAGGAAGCCGCCGAACAGTCCCAGCCCGGTGTTCATCACCTTAGCCCACGTCTTCAACGGGATCGACAGCCCCAGCACCGCCAGCAGCACCAGACCGCCATAGGTCGGCAGAGGATAGTGGACCAGCTTGGTGGGCGAGGCTTCAAAGATCAGGAAGCCCGGCACGAACCAGCAGATAGCAAAGCGCACGGCGGGCTCCGTATAGCGCGAAAGCGCGGTTTGCAACGCGCCGCCCAAAAGGAAACTTAAGGGGAAGAACAGCAGCGGCAAGGCTAGCGTGTGATAGCCGGGCCAGGCGAAATGCCCCTCTGACCCCGACACCAGCTTGGGCGCAAAGTCGTCGCCAATGGCCGTGCCCCAGAAGGCGCCGTCGGTCGCTATGGTGATCGCGATGGCCCACGGCCCGACGATCAGGGCCGTGATGAGCAGCCCCCACGTCCAGCCCAGTTGTTTTAGCCAGTCGGCGGCAGCGGGCACTCTGGCCTTCAAATCCCAGCCCAGCAGCGCCAGTGTCGTGGCGGCGAACATCATTGGCCCGATCGGGCCCTTGATCAGTACCGAGCCGCCGAAGGCCAGCCAGAAGATCAGCTTGTACTTCGTCAGCTTGGGCTTTTCGCTGGGGTCTGTGCGCTGACGATAAGTGACGTAAATGCGCGCCAGCGCCATCAAGAATAGGGTGGTCAGGCCGCACAATACGGCATCGGTCTTGGCAATAAAGGCTTCGCTGGACAGAAGGAAGGAAACGCCGAACAGCACCCCAGCGATCAGCCCCTGCCGTCGGTCAAACAGGAAGCCCGCGCCCCAGCTCATGGCAAAGGCCGCCAAAGCCGCGCCAAACAGCGACGGCCAGCGATAGGAGAGGATGTCACGGGCCGCCACGTCCGAGGTGAGGGCGGTCGAGGTCGCCTGAAGCCAGTGGATGCCGACCGGCTTTTTGTGCCGCGGGCGGTCCTGATAGCTGATATTGATGAAGTCCTTCGTTTCCAGCATCTGGCTGGAGGCCTGAGCGAAGCGCGATTCGTCGCGGTCCAGCGGCGGGATCAGCAGGGCGCAGGGCAGGCCGACCAGAAAGGCGACGATCGCCGCCAACAGCGGGCCGCGCAGATCAGGGCTCAGGGGAGAGAAGGTCTTGCTGGACATAGGCAAAGCTGGCTCACAGGGTCAAAGCGGGCTCTTAGGCGCGAAATCCGGGTTCGGCGGGGCACCGGACTCGTAAGGAGGGGGGTGTTCGGTTTACGCTTAACCGCAAACCTGATAAGACGCCAGACTCATATTACCGCTGGTCCTTTTGACCACGCCTCCCTCCCGCAAAGAGCCCGTGACCTAATGCCTGTATCCGTGTCCGTTGTCGTCGCCGTCCACAACGAAGAGGGGGCCACCCCGCAGGTGCTGCAGGAACTGAAAAGCGTGTTCGACGCCGGGTTGGGCGCGGGCAATTACGAGCTGATCTTTGTGGATGATAAATCGACAGACGCGACCCCGCAGGTGCTGAACAGCCTGAAAGCCTCAGTGCCGGAACTGCGCGTCATTCGCCACGAAAACAATGTAGGCAAGTCGGGCGGCGTGTTCACAGGCGTACTTTATGCGCGCGGTGACATTGTAGCCATGCTGGACGGCGACGGTCAGAATCCGGCCGCCGACGTGCTCAAGGTCGCGCAGATGCTGATGGCCGCCGATGCGACGGTGGGCATGGTCGCCGGTGAGCGCCGTCGTCGTCAGGACACAGCCTCAAAGAAATGGGCGTCGCGCTGGGCCAACGGCATTCGAAAGAGCCTTTTGAAGGACGGTTCGAACGACACGGGCTGTGGCATTAAGGCCATCCGCCGCGACCTGTTTCTGCGGCTGCCCTATTTCGACAATATGCACCGCTACATCCCGGCCTTGGTCAACCGCGAAGGCTATGTTACGCTTTTTGAACCGGTCGATGACCGGCTGCGCACGACGGGTAGCTCCAAGTATACCAATTGGGGCCGACTGAAGAACGCGCTGACCGACCTGCCGGGCGTCATGTGGCTGAACAGCCGCCGCCGCCTGCCGGGACGGACGACAGAGGTCTGAGCGCATTCCACAGAACGGGGTTAACGGGATGGCTAGTCAGGAACAGCGAAACGCGGTAGTAGGTACAGCAGTCATCTCGCAAACGGGGAAGCACATGGCGAATGCACCGGCCAAGAAGGACGAGGGGGGGCTTTTAACGGCCTTTCCGATGCTGGCCATTCCCGTTGCAGTGTATAATATCGTCGCCTTGTTCCATATGTTCGGCAGCGACGCAAATTCCGCATATAATGGCCTGAGCCACGTGTTGTTCAGCGTGCCCATGCCCTCGGCCGGGACGAAATGGCTGATCTCCACCGGGGATGTGGTGGTGTTCATTGGCCTTATCATGCTGTTTTTTGAGCTTCTGAAATCGACCCGTTCCGATAGCGTGGCCATCGTCAATCATTCGCTGTCGATGGTGCTGTTCATCATCTGTCTGGTCGAGTTTCTGCTGCTGCGCCCGTTCGGCACCTCAACCTTCTTCCTCCTCACCACTATGACGCTGCTCGATGTGTTGGCCGGCTTCATTGTGACCATTATCACCGCCCGCCGTGATCTGGAATTTGGCTAAGCCCTGAGGGCTTAGGTAAACAGCGTGAAGATGGTGGCGACCAGCAGTACGTCGAAGGTCTTGGTCAGGATCGGCATCAAGGTAGGCATGGGGCACTCCGCATCAGATGCGGGGCACGCTGCAAAAGCTGTGCCGCAGGCTTAACCGCTGTTAACCCTATATCTTCTCATGCTTGATGCGGCCCGGTGCTGGACGTCGGTCATTCGGGCCGGAGTATTCCGACGTTAAATAGGTCTTTTTTGCCCGCCCCAGCGTCTCCGGTCCGCCCCGCAGACCGCGCTTTTCTCCACCGCCCAACACCTGGGCTGCATAGTCCACATTCTCATAGGCCTTGTTCACCCGGCGCGCGGACGAGGGTTCGTGTTCCACAGCAGGACCGGCCGGCACAGGTAGGTTGGGCTTTTTCGTCATTCTGTCGGCAAAAGAAAAAGGGCGGAAACCAAAATTCCCGCCCACTCTACACCCATTGTCTTAAAACAGAGTCTATTTGCGCGTAGCCAGCTGGTCGATCTGCGCCTTCATGGCCTCGATCTGCTGACGCAGTTCATTGACCTGATCGCTGTCGGCGGGCGGCGCGGAGGTCGCAGCCGAAGCCGCCGGTTCGGCCGTGCCCGTTGTGGGGGCCGCACCGGGGGCCGCAAATGAGAAGGGCGAGAACATGCGCATGGCACGGTCGAACATGGCCAGGTTCTGCGCCACCTGCTCATCGAAATAGCCTAGCCCAGGCGCGCCGCCAAAGGCTTGAGAGAATTGCGAGCGGAAGCGTTCCTGCTGCTTGGCGAAGCCGTCGAGCGACATTTCCAGATAGGTCGGCAGAAGGTTCTGCATCGAGTCGCCGTAGAATGAGATGAGTTGACGCAGGAATTGGATCGGCAGCAGGTTCTGACCGCGACTCTCCTCTTCGAAGATGATCTGGGCCAGCACGCCGCGCGTGATGTCGTCGCCCGTCTTGGCGTCATAGACGATGAAGTCGATATTCTGACGCACCATGTCCGACAGGTTGTCCAGCGTCACGTAGGAGCTGGTGGCGGTGTTATACAGACGGCGGTTGGCGTATTTCTTGATGACCACGCGTTCCTGATCGCCGCGTTTGGTCTTCGTTTTGGTTTCAGTCATGCCTTGATCCTGACTCCCCCTGTACGGGTCCAGTGTGATGCCATCTTCGCGGTTCATATTGCGCAACATGATCCGTCGCGCAGATGCGAAAGGCGAAGAGGTTTTCCGCGGCTTTTTGTGCTTATGCGGAAAAACTGTGCCTACTAAATGGCTATTCCCTCAGTTGTTCAAGGGGTGTGCGGCGATAAAGCGCGTGTGCGTGTGCAAAATGCGGTAAATCCGACGTGATGGTTGTGCAGATGCGAAAATTTTGCGCTCAAAATCACGTGTTTGGAGACTTTTACACATATTTTGTGTCGTGACACCGTCACGCCTTTGGGGCAGGGTCCGAACCGTCAACTCGCCGGATACGCGCGCAAATGAGCGGTTGCAAGGGAAACGTCCGGTTATTTTCAAAAGGGAATTTTCATGTCGGTAAGCTCTGTGTCTGACGTGGTGATCGTGGCTGCGGCCCGTACACCGGTCGGTTCGTTTCTGGGTGGTTTGGCCTCTTTGTCGGGGGCGGATCTGGGCGCCCATGTAATCAAGGCCGTTCTGGAACGCTCCGGCCTCAAGGCAGACGAGATCGACGAAGTGATCCTGGGTCAGGTGCTGACCGCCGCGCAGGGCCAGGGACCGGCCCGTCAGGCAGCGATCAAGGGCGGCCTGCCCAACACCACCCCGGCCTGGGGCATCAACCAAATCTGCGGCT
The DNA here is from genome assembly GCF_000175215.2 of Asticcacaulis excentricus CB 48. Lineage (NCBI taxonomy): Bacteria > Pseudomonadati > Pseudomonadota > Alphaproteobacteria > Caulobacterales > Caulobacteraceae > Asticcacaulis > Asticcacaulis excentricus. The sequence goes on from NC_014816.1 coordinate 889,700, forward strand.
CAGGCCTGCGCGCGGTGGCGCTAGCTGCGCAGCAGATCGCGCTGGGAGATGCCAAGGTGGTCATCGCCGGCGGTCAGGAAAGCATGTCGCAGGCCAATCACGCAGCCTTCCTGCGCAATGGTCAGAAATTCGGGGACATTTCGTTTGCCGATACCATGATCAAGGACGGCCTGTGGGACGCCTTCAACAACTATCATATGGGGCAGACGGCCGAAAACATCGCGGCCAAGTGGGAGATCACCCGAGTAGCGCAGGACGAATTCGCCGTCGCCTCGCAAAATAAGGCCGAAGCCGCTCAGAAGGCTGGCAAGTTCGACGCGGAAATTGCCCCGGTGATCATTAAGGGGCGCAAGGGCGATACGGTCGTCGATAAGGACGAATTCATCCGCCATGGCGCAACGCTCGACAGTGTGGCAGGCCTCAAGCCCGCTTTTCTGAAGGACGGCACGGTAACGGCGGCGAATGCGTCGGGTCTCAATGATGGTGCGGCGGCGTTGATCCTGATGTCTGCCGACGAAGCAGCGGCGCGCGGCCTGAAGCCTCTGGCGCGCATCAAATCGTGGGCGACGGCGGGCGTCGATCCGGCCATCATGGGCACGGGGCCAATCCCGGCTTCGAAAAAGGCGCTGGAAAAGGCGGGTTGGAGCGTCGCCGATCTCGACCTCGTCGAATCGAACGAAGCTTTTGCCGCTCAGGCTCTGTGCGTGGTCAAGGAATTGGGGCTTGACACTTCGAAGGTCAATGTCAACGGCGGCGCCATCGCCATAGGCCATCCGATCGGGGCGTCGGGCGCGCGCATTCTGACCACCTTGATCTTCGAACTGAACCGCCGCGCCAGCGAAGCGGGCAAGCCCCTGAAGGGTCTGGCCACGCTTTGCATCGGTGGGGGGATGGGCGTCGCCCTGACTGTCGAGACCCTTGGGTAAACTCCCCTGACGAGCTGTCAATAATCACCTTCCTTCGAGCTGGCGCTCACGTACCTATCTACGCTGCGCGCCAGGACTCAGAAGCTATTCATTTTGGCCGCGTTATGGCGGCTTAAGCGCAAGCGGAACGACTAAAGGATTAAAAATGAGCAGAGTTGCATTGGTTACGGGCGGGACGCGCGGTATCGGCAAGGCGATTGCTAAGCGCCTCAAAGACGCAGGCTTCAAGGTGGCCGCGGGTTACGCCGGGAACGAAGAAAACGCCAAGCGCGTCGCCGAAGAACTGGGCGTCTTCGTCGTCAAAGGCTCGGTGGCTGATTTCGCGGACTGTCAGCGAGCTGTGGCCGAGGTCGAGGCCGCGCTGGGGCCGGTCGAGGTGCTGGTCAACAATGCCGGCATCACACGCGACGGCTTCTTCCATAAGATGAGCCAGCAGCAGTGGCAGGAAGTCATCCATACCAATCTCGATTCGATGTTCAACATGACCCGTCCGGTCATTGAAGGCATGCGTGAGCGCGGCTATGGCCGCATCATCAATATCTCGTCAATCAATGGTCAGAAGGGGCAGGCCGGGCAGGCCAACTATTCGACGGCAAAGGCGGGCGTGATTGGCTTTACCAAGGCGCTGGCGCTCGAATCGGCGTCCAAAGGGATCACGGTCAACTGTGTCGCCCCCGGCTACACCTCGACCGAAATGGTCTCGGCCATCGCTCCTGCAGTACTGGAAAAAATCGTCTCCGGCATCCCCGTTGGACGTCTGGGCACCCCCGAAGAAGTTGCCGAAATCGTCGCCTTCCTGGCATCGGACATGGGCAGCTTCATCACCGGCGCCACTATTGCTGTCAATGGCGGCCAGCATATGGCCAGCTAACCCTGTGTGATACTCACACGGGATTAGAGCCGACAAAACGTATCCCCGCAGTTCCGGCTGCGGGGATATTTTATACCCCGCACGGCGAGCCGCCACTTTGTAGCACACGTGTTTGAGAGCGGTTATCATTCGCTCCCATCTTTGTGACAAAAATGCCGCAATCGCTTGTGATTCAACGTTTAGCGCCCTCAAGACACCCCCGGCTTGTCCTAATTCCGCCTATTTCCACGCGCACTTTACGTCCCGATGACAAACCCTCAGTTCACATCGCGTCCCACCCGGTTTCAGACCCTTTGCCGGGCGCTCTGCCTTCTGATTATCGCCCTTTGCCTGCCGGTTGCCGGCGTGTCGCAGGCGCAGGCCGAACGCACCTTGCGCGACTCGCTGATTGGCCGGGTGACGCCAAATGACGGGCGCACCAATGCGCCGCCGACTGTGGCGCGCTTTACGACCGATCGCGGGGCCAGTTTCGTGTTGGACCGCAGCCGTCGGAACCCGCTGATCCAGTTCGATGGCGACAGCGAGGTTTGGGCCCTGACCCCGACGCCCGGTCCGATGGGTGATATCATCTTCAAGAACGATCTGGGCGAACCCGTGCTCAAGGCGACGCGCTGGGGCGGCATGATCCTGTTTTCCAAGGACCGCCCGACGGGGGATCCGGTGGCGGTGGCCGGCCGCGCTGAAGCGTTTGAGCCGGGTCATATGTCACCGTCGCAACTGTTTCAGCATCTGGTGCGTACCTCCAAAAAGGCTTCAGCGGCGCTCAGCCGTCTGGTGCGCTTCGAAGCCGATGTGCAGACGCCGGGCGCGGACTATCTGTTTGCCGATGCGGCGACCGTGACCGCCGATGCCATCGTCGAAATGTCAGCGACGACCAAGGGGCGCAAACTTCTGGCCCCCGTTCAGGAGGTCAAACTGATCGAGGGCCGCCCGCCAAGCGCTTGGGTCGAAGGCGATACGCTGATGCTCAAACTGGACCTCAGCAAGGGCTGGGGCGGCCGCCCGTCGTCAAAGCGCGTGATGAAGGTGCTGGCCAGCGGCGGCAACGCGCCTTAGTGTGCCAATCAAAACCGGTCCTTGGCCGCTCTGATTTCGCCAAACTTTGCGGCCTGAGCGGCAAAGCCGCTTTCTCTCAGTGGATAGACAACAAACGGATTGGTGGTCATCTCGTCAGCCAGTCGCATGGGCACAGTGGGCTCGCCGCGCGCCCGGCGGGCGCGAATGTCCGCCCCGCGCGCCTCCAATGCCGGGAATTGACCTAAGCTCTCAGCAAACATCAGGTTCGACATGGTGTATTCGTGCGCGCAATAGAGTGTTGTCTGCGGGTCGAGCGCCAGCAGCCCTTGCAGGCTGCCCCACATGTCTGAAGCGCTGCCCTCGAACAACCGCCCGCAACCCAGCGCAAACAGGGTGTCGCCGACGAAGGCCACGTTTTCCGACGGCGCGCAATAGCCGATATGACCCAGAGTATGTCCCGTGAGATCGAGTACGTCGAACACCGTCTGCCCCAGCGCGAACCTGTCACCTCCGCTCAAAACGTGATCAAGCGGCGCGGCTTTACGTACCTCTTCGGGGCCGTAGATGAGGCAGCCATAACGGTCTTTCAGCGCCGCATTGCCACCCGTATGATCCGGGTGCCAGTGGGTGTTTAAGATGTAGTCAAGCCCCCACCCCTGCGCCGTCAGGGCCGCCGTCACCCTTTCGGCATCGGGGGTGTCGATGCAGGCGACCTGCCCTGACGCCTGATCGCGGACCACGAACCCGTAATTGTCGTTTAGCGCCGGAAACTGATGAATTTGCAGGGCCGACATGGCAAAATCCTCCCTCAACCGCGCAAAGCATCCTATATAGAGGGTCTGATCCCCTGAGGACTCGCCTTGCGTCGTATCGTATCCGAACTGAGCCGTTTCTATGCCACGCCCGAAGGCGCGGTGACAAGGCGCATGGTTACACAGAAGCTGGCAGAAGCCTGGCCCGATGTGACGGGGTCGGACGTGCTGGGGCTTGGCTATACCACCCCCTATCTCGATGCGTTCAATGGCACGGCGCGGCGCGTGATTGCCGCCATGCCGTCGGCGCAGGGGGCGGAAATCTGGCCAGAGGGCCTGAAAAGCCGCTCAACGCTGGTCGATGAGCAGCATATGCCCTTTCCCTCGGCGCTGTTCGACCGGATTTTCCTCATGCACGCGCTGGAGGAAGCGCCCAACCCCGAAGCCCTGCTGGTCGAAGCGTCGCGTTGTCTAACCACTAACGGGCGGCTGATTTTGGCAGTGGTGGCGCGAGGTGGTCTGTGGACCCACGCCGAAAAGACGCCGTTCGGGCACGGCCAGCCCTTTTCGCGCACGCAGCTTGAGACGCTGCTGCGGGCGGCGGAGCTTGAGCCAATCGCCTGGTCCTATGCCCTCTATGTGCCGCCCCTGCGTTCGTTGCTGCGCTGGGCCCAGACCTTTGAGGAATGGGCCCCGCGGGTTTGGCCTTATCGTGGCGGGCTGATCCTGATGGAGGCGGGTAAGCGGGTGATCCGCGCGCCGGTGCGCGGCACGGCGGTGTCGGTCATTGACGACATCCGCGACAAGCTGGGCGTGTCGATGCCGCAGCCAACCCCGCAGGGGCATTGATTAAGTCCGCCTTTCTATTTCCTCTAGACAGGTCGGAGGGTGGGGGCAGACCTCCATCGTTACCGCTTCACAACACCGCGAATATGGCTTGAACCGGGACGGCTTTCGCGTCCATAAGCGGGCCTGAACAAGGAACACGACTCATGATGAAACACCTGATCGTCATGCGCCACGGGAAGGCCGAGAAGGACAGCGCCTCGGGCGAGGATTTCGAGCGCAACTTGATGCAGCGCGGCCTGCGCGAAGCTGCCGCCGTTGCCGAAGCGCTGAAGGCGCGCGGCCTAAAACCCGACTATGCGCTCGTCTCTGCCGCCCACCGCACGCACCAGACTTTTGACGCCGTCAAGGGCGTGCTGGGTGATATAGCGGGCGAGGTGCGCGATGATATGTTCAATATGGGAGCATCGGACCTGCGTCGTCTGGTCGAGGCGCACGAAGAGGCGGGGGATTGTCTGCTAATCATCGGGCACAATCCGGGCATTCAATACCTGGTGCTCGACTATATGACCGAAGGCGCGGCCTCTCAGGTCGATATAGACCGCGCGCGCGGCTCGTACCCCACGGCGGCCGCCACTGTGTTTACGATCGATCTGGCCGGTCGCCCGATCTTTGATGACCTGCTGAAGCCCAAAGACCTAATTGGGGGCGAGTGATGGATCTCTACCGGCTGGCGCTGAAACCGCTGCATCTTCTGGAGGCCGAAGACGCCCACTCGGCGACCATTTTGGCGCTGAAATCAGGGTTAGGGCCGCGTTCCAGCTACGATCCGCCAGAACTGCGCACGGAAATCGCCTTCACAGGCGGGGTATTGAGTGTACGCAATTGCGTCGGTCTGGCCGCCGGGTTTGACAAGAATGCCGATGTGCCGCTAGCCATGAGCCGTGCCGGCTTTGGCTTTGTGGAATGTGGTACGGTTACGCCCTTGCCGCAGGCCGGTAACCCGCGCCCGCGCCTGTTCCGTTTGAGCGAGGACGAGGCAGTGATCAATCGCATGGGCTTCAATAACAAGGGACTTGAGGTCTTCGCCAGCCACCTGGAGCGTCATCTGGGCCGCGCCTCGGCGCCGGTGTTAGGCGCCAATATCGGGGCCAATAAGGACGCCACGGATCGTATGGCCGATTACGTCACGGGCCTGAAACGCCTATGGGGTCTGTCGTCCTATTTTACCGCCAACATCTCCTCACCCAATACACCGGGTCTGCGCGCTTTACAGGGGCGGGCGCACCTCGATGAGCTTTTGGGGCAGATTGCGGCGACGCGCACCGATCTGGTGCGCGTGACGGGCAACAACTATCCGATTTTCCTCAAGATCGCGCCGGACCTCAGCGAGGAAGAAATCGCTGATGCTGTCGAAGCGACCATTGCGCACGGGCTCGATGCGCTGATCGTGTCTAACACCACGATCGAGCGGCCGGAGTCGCTGCGCTCAGATCTGGCGACGCAAACAGGCGGCCTGTCAGGCGCGCCGCTGTTTGGGCTTTCGACCTCGGCGCTGCGCAGTGCTTATAAGGTGGCCGCGGGGCGGCTAACCCTGATCGGGGCGGGTGGCATTGCTTCCGGGGCCGATGCCTATGCCAAGATCCGCGCTGGGGCATCGCTGGTGCAACTCTACTCGGCGCTGGTCTATAAGGGACCGGGGCTTATCGATGAGATTAAGCGTGATCTGGTGCAGCGCCTGCACGCCGATGGTTTGACGCATGTGTCACAAGCGGTGGGTTCGGGGGCTTAACAGACCTCTGCCGTCTTATGCCTATCCAACTTGTTGGGGAGGGGGGCCACACGCACCGCCAAAGGGGTGATATGTGGAGGAGGCTCTGTCTTAAACCGGCTCCATCCGGTTGGCGGTCAGCCGTGCCATGGCGCAAATAAACAGCACAAAGATCAAGTTGTTCTGCCCCAGAATGAAGCTTTCCGACAAGATGAGGAAGCTGAAAATACAGAGGGCCAGAACCGAAAAATAGCCGTCCCGCACGCGCGCAAAGCGAAATAGTGCGCAGAAGAAGGTGACCGCCAGACAGCTCCCGAACAGGATCACGCCCACCCAGCCCAGTTGCACCAGCAGGTCCAGCCAGCCATTGTGCGCCGACGGCACGTCCCAGTTGGTCTCCTTCTTGACGATCTGGTTGGGGATGGAATCCGGCCCCCAGAAGGCTTTGTAGCCATAGCCCAGCCACGGGCGCTGATCAGACAGCCTGAGTAGCGACTCCCATATCTGTGTGCGTCCGGTTAGGGTCGGATCCTTGCCCAGCGCCTTGAACACAGTTTCGGGTGTCAGGAAGAAGACGGCACCGCCGATCAGAGACGCCGTGGCGCCACCCCAGACAAACAGCACGCTTTTCGCGCCGCCGCTGCGCAGCGCCGACAAGACGGGCATGGCCCCCAGCGCGAGCAGGCAGGCGAGAAGCGAAGTCTTCGACCGCGACATGAGGATCAGGAAGAAGATCAGGGCCGCGGACCCGATCCACATGGCGCGCCGGGCGGGCAGCAGGAAGGCGCTGGCGCAACAGGCAACGAAACCAAACGTCATAAGAGACGCCATCTGATTCTTTTCATGCCACAGGCCACGCCAGGCCCCGGCATTGATGTCGTGATGCACGCCCATGGTGGGGTAGAGGAGGGCGGCCAGAATACTGCCGACCGCCATGACGGCGAAGGTGCCGCCAACGATCTGCGTCAGTTCGGAGCCTTTGAAACGGGCCCCCAGATAGAGACCAAACAGCAGGGTAAAGCCCAGCGCCAGAGAGCGGCGGTTGGTGACGGAGGGATCAATCGACCACCAGCTGGAGGCGTAGCACAGGGCCAGCAGGGCGCCAGCCATGACCAGCGCCGGCAAGACCCGCAGGAAACGATCGGCCCGCGCCACGCTGAGCAACAGGGTCAGGCCATAGACGGGCAGCCACAACAGGCGCATCCACGACACTTCCCCGCCATTTTCCTGATTGGGCGCAAACAACGGGGCCCATAGGGCTTCGGAAAACATGAAGAGACAGAAGGCCGCCAGCAGCGCCTCGATGCGAAACACCATCAGGGCCGGCCCGCTCAGAGGCGGCTCTACGGCGTCACGGCGGCCAGTCGAGCGGACCGTTCGCGGATAGTCGTCACGTTCGTAGGCGGGTGTCGCAGGCATAGGAGTCCGAGGGCGGGGACTCTAAACTTATCATCGAAATGTCAAGATGCGCTTAAATCTGTGCATCCCGGCGCACTCAGAACGGCGAGAACTTTTCCATCAGGTTTTGGCTGACCGGGGCGGCCTGCATCCGGCTGACGTCGCCGCGCCCGCCGTAAGAGATGCGCGCTTCGGCCAGTTGCGTATGCTTGATGATATTGGCAGACGAAATGTCCTGTGGATTAACAATGCCGGAGACGATCAGTTCGCGCACTTCGCGGTTAGTACGCACTTCCTGAGAGCCCTGGATGATCAGATTTCCATTTGGCAGGACACCGGTGACGATGGCGGCGACGGTGAGCGAAATCTTTTCCGAGCGGTTGACGCTGCCGCTGCCCGAAAATTCGGCGGCTGTGTTGTTCGACAGGCCGGCCGAGGGGTTGTACTCACTGGGCAAAATCTTCCCTAAAGACGATTCCAGCCCGAACACGCTGGGCACCGAGCCCGTGTAGCTGCCGTCGCGTTTGCGCGAGGTGGTGTTCTGTGTCTGCGCCTTGTCGTCGATGTCGATGGTGACAGTGAGGATGTCGCCGACATGGCGGGCGCGCTGGTCCTTGAAAAAGGCCTTGGCTCCCGTGCGCCACAGCGAATTGGCAGAAGCCGAAGTCGAGGCGGGCGGCGCATAGACTTGTTGCTGCGGCACCAGTTGTGCCGGATAGCCCATCGGTTGCAGGGACGGGCCGTTGACGGCTTCGTTGACGCTGGCGCAGCCCGACAGGGCGGCGGCGGTCAGGGCAGCAACGGTGGCAAGAACGGGGAAACGCATGGGTTTGCCTTAACGGGAGGAGTAGAGGGCGCGGTTGCGAAGGCTTTGGGCGGCTTCACCGACGGCGGCGCTGCCGGGGCCGGTGATAACGGCTTCAATCAGTTTTTTGGAAGCGGGGTTTTGCACCAGGATCAGGTCGCCGACCGCGCCGTCCTTTTGGGCCGGGCCGGTCATGGACAGGGTGACGCCGTTCATTTCAAAGGTCACCATGACCATTTCAGCGCGCCTGATGACCAGGGGCGCGGTCAGGTCGCCGGGGCGCACTACGCCGCCGTCGCGCACGGGCAAGCGCACCGTCTTGCCGATGGCGGCTTCGGGGTCGCTGACCAGGCTGCCGCCCGCCAGATGCGCCTGAACCGGTTGCCAGGCGATGTCCGCAGCGGCAATCACCTCACCGGCGCTCAGGCTACGGGTGAAGACCAGCACGTTCTTGGTGCGTCCGGCTTCGGCGCGGGCTTGCGTAGCCGAAATGCCATCTGCACCCGCGCTGACGATGATGCGGCGCAGGCCCTGCGGATTTGGCCACGACTGCCCGGCCTGACGCGCTTTGGCCTGAACTTGACCGGCATCGAGGACGGCGCTTTGGCCAACGCGCGTGCCGACCACCACATCCGAAGCAGCCCCCGCATTGTCGAACAGGTCGCCCAGCGTGATGCGCCCGTCGCCGTCGGTGACCTGCGCCTTCAGCACGAGCGCCGTCTGTGCCTGTACGGGGGCAGCCATCATCCCAAGCAGGCTGAGGGCCCCGGCTCCGGTCAGCATAAGCATATAGATCGAACGGTGCATCAGCCGTGTCCTTAGTTACGCAGGCTGCTCGTTACCGACAACATTTCGTCGGCGGTTTTGATGATCTTCGAATTCATCTCGTAGGCGCGCTGGGCGACGATCAGCGAGGTGATTTCTGACACGGCATCGACGTTCGAGGCTTCGGTATAGCCCTGCATCAGAGTGCCGTAGCCGACATCGCCCGGCGTGCCGATGTTGGGCGCACCCGAAGCTCCCGACTGCAGATACAGGTTATCGCCAATGGCTTCGAGACCGGCTTCGTTGAAGAAACTGGCGACCTGAAGCTGACCGATGACGGTGGGGGCGGTGACACCATCCTGCGTGACCGACACCTGGCCGGTCTTGGAGATGGTGACTTCCTTGGTGTCCTGCGGAAAGGTGATCTGCGGCTGCACCAGATAACCATCGTCGGTAACGAGTTGCCCCTGATCATTGACAGCAAAATTGCCAGCGCGCGTATAGGCGGTTTCTCCCGACGGCATCAGCACCTGAAAATAGCCGCGACCATCGACCATGATGTCGTAAGGATTGTCGGTGCGGGTGGCAGAGCCCTGGGTCAAGATGCGATAGACGCTGCCCGTCTTGACGCCGCCGCCGACCTGAATGCCGGTGGGGACGACCGTACCGGATTCGGAAGACTGCGCGCCCATGCGCTCGACATTCTGATACAGAAGGTCCTGAAACTCGGCGCGCTGCTTCTTGAAGCCGACCGTGTTCATGTTGGCGATGTTGTGCGAGATAGTATCGACATTGAGCTGCTGAGCTGACATGCCGGTGGTGGCGGTTCTCAAAGCACGCATGGGTTATACTCCTTAAGCCGCCTTACCCAAGCGCTCGACAGCGCTGCGGTTCAGTTCGGCCTGTTGTTCGATAATCTTTGTCACCGAGGCGTAGGCGCGGTTGATTTCGACCAGACGCGTCACCTCGCTCAGGGCGTTGACGTTCGAGGTTTCGATCATGCCCTGCCGCAGGCGCGCATCGGGGGCCGGGTCGGGGGCGACATTGGTAGTGGCGCGGAAGCGGTTATCGCCCTGCTTTTCAAGGTCCGACAGGCTGGCGAAGCGCACCACGCTGATGCGGCCAACGCGCACAATGCCGTCGGTGCTGCGTTGCGAGACTACGCCGTCAGCCGAGATCGACGGCGCGCCAAATTCCGGATTGAGGCGGATTTCGCCGCCATCGCCCTGAACCGGCAGGCCATCGCCCGTGACCAGCACGCCCTGCGGCGACACGGTAAAGGCACCATCGCGTGTATAGAGTGGGCCGTTGGCACCGTTGATGACGAAAAATGCGCCTTCACCTTCGATGCCGACGTCGTAATCGCCGCCCGTCGTTGTAAGGGCCCCTTGCGAAAAGTCGCGGCCTACGCCCTTGTCATAGGCAAAATTGGCCGGGGCGCGGATCGGAAGATTATAGGCGGGGCGGCCCTCTTCGGGTTCGACCAGCAACTGCTCAAACTTGTAGCCATTGGTATTCATATTGGCCAAATTGTTGGCCGTGACGTCCAGTTCGCGGCGCAAAACCAGCTGACGCGACAGGGCGACATAGCTCGCATTATCCATTGTCGGCCTCCTCCTGCGACGGCGCGTTAACCATGTTTCAGGAGAAGCAAGAGCCGTGCCAGTAGGGCGAAAGAGTCAATGCTCTGAATCTGTTGGGAAAAATCCAAAGGCGGACGAACGCGTAAGTCTAAGGCGGCAAAAACTGCCCTGATGTTCCCCGCAACGGCGGCGGGCGCCGCGCCCTTTTGCTTTCGTTACGCGGAATTAATTGGACGTCTGAGATGAAACTAACGATGTTAGGGTCAAGAGGGCGGGGCGCGTCCGACACGGGTGTCGGAAAGGGCGGTCGTTTCTCATCTGTTTTTAGGGGCGTCAGGGGCGGAAACCATTCGTTCGCCTTCGCGCAGCCTGGGGAACCTTTTTTATGTCTTTGGCTCTATCTACGCTTATCTATGAATGGCGGCGCTATATGGCCGCGGTCATAGCGCTGGCCGTGGCGGGTCTGCTGGTGTTGTCGCTGGTCGGCATGTTTATGGGGATCGGTAAGAACTTTACCGCTACCATCGACCGCTCTCCAGCTGACCTCATGGTGCTGCCGCCCGATTCGCAAGGCTTTGGCTCAAGCCAGCCGCGCCGCAATATCCCGACCCTCTATCAGCACCCCGAAGTGGTAGAGGTCATGCCCTATACCCAGCGCTGGGCCATGTGGGCGAACTTTCCGTCGCCAGGGCAATCGGCCAAGCGCGACGGCGTTCAGGTGATCATCGTCGATCCCATCGAAGGGGCGGTGACCCTGCCGACCGACTTTCCCGAAGACGTCATTTTGGCGCTTCAGGAGCCCTATTCGGTAGTGGTCGATGCCACCTCTCTCGCCAAGCTAGGCGTCAAGGTCGGCGACAAGGCGCAGATGAACGGCCGCACCGTCAATGTGCGCGCCACCATCTCCAACTATCCCAGCCTGTTCAACTCGATGGTGTTCATGTCGCGTCAGACGGCCAAGCTGTTGAGGCTATATGACGAAGGGCCGCGCGTCGGTTCTCTTCTGGTCAAGCTGCGTGATCCGTCGCGCGCCGCTATTGTCGCTCAGGACCTGAATAATATGAGCAACAAGCAGTTCCGCGCCTGGACCCGTGAGGACCTCGCCCGTGAAAATCAGGCGGAAATGTTCAAGGAATCCTTCATCGTCATCATGTTGGGCTTCATGCTGATTGTCGGTGTCTTCATTGGGGTGGTTATCACTTGGCAGACGCTTCAGGGGGCCATTCTGGCCAATATCAAGGAGTTCGCATCGCTGCGGGCGCTGGGCGTGTCGATGGGTAATCTCAACCTGATTATTATGGAGCTGAGCTTCTGGGTCGGTGTGGCCGGCCTGATGATGACGGGGATCTTGCTGGTGGGCGTCACCGCACTGGCCAATGCTGTGGGCCTGACCATGTTCTATCCCCTGTGGTCGATTATCACTATCGCCATCATGTTGCTGACGATCGCCGTCATTTCCGGCCTTCTGTCGCTTGGCGTGCTCAAAAAGAGCCAACCTGCGGATCTGCTGCGATGACCGGAAAACTTGCTATAGAAGCCCAGGGGCTGTCCAAGAGCTATAAGATCGGCAAGATCAAGCAGCCGGTACTCAAGGGCGTCAACTTCACCGCCTATCATGGTCAGGTGACCATGGTCATGGGGCCTTCGGGTTCAGGTAAATCGACACTGATCGCCGCTCTGTCCGGGCTGATGAAGCCCGATGAGGGCGAGGTGGTCGCTCTGGGGGAAAGTCTGTGGAAAAAGAAAAAGGCCAAGATCGACAAGTTCCGGCTCGACCATTGCGGCTTCATCTTTCAGGGCTTCAACCTCTTCCCGGCGCTCAATGCCACTCAGCAGGTCGAGCAGGTGCTCAAATACTGCAAGGTTAAGAAGTCCGAAGCGCGCAGCCGTGCGGTTCAGGCCCTGACCGAAGTGGGGCTAGACAAGCGCCTGAAGCAGACGCCGTCGGCCCTGTCAGGAGGGGAAAAGCAGCGCGTGGCCATCGCGCGGGCCCTGTCCAAGAACCCGCAGCTTCTGTTTGCCGACGAACCGACCTCGGCGCTGGACTCCGTGTCCGGGCAGGTGGTCATCAAGCTCCTCCACCGCGCGGCCAAGGAGCACGGAGCGGCGGTGATCGTTGTGACCCACGACCCGCGCCTCGAAGCCTATGCCGACCGCATCATCCATATGGAAGACGGCGAAATCCTCAGCGACACCTTCGTCAACAGGCCTGAAGACGTCCCGCCTACCGCCCCCCACGCCTGATCAGAGAACGACACACCATGCGCACCTCTTACACCCCTAACCCCGCCCGTAAACGCCCGTCAAAGGCGCTCCTCCTCCTGCTGGCCGCGCCGCTGGTCCTATGCCTGGGCGCCTGTAACCCGCCCGCGCCGGGTGGCAAGGACGCGAAGAAGGGCGAAGCCGCCGCGGCTAAGCCTATCGTTTCGCCCTATGCCGCCATCGCCAATGGCAAGGCCGATGTCGAAGGTGGTGTCATCGAAATAGCCGCCCGCCGCGCCGGGGTCGTACACGAAGTGCTGGTGCAGGAAGGCGACGACGTGAAGAAGGGCCAGGTGCTCGCCCGTCAGGAGGCCGACACGGCTCAACTGGCTGTGCAGCGCGCCCGAGCAAATGTGGTTGAGGCTCAGGCCTCCATGCGCCTGACAGAGGTCAATCTTGATACGGCCAAGCGCGAGTATGCCCGCTATCAGAAGTTGGCGGCGACCAATTTCGTCGCGGGTCAGAAGCTGGACGCGCAGGCGGACCTGATCCGTGAGGCTGAGGCGCGCCTGGCGGCGCAGCAGGCGTCGGTGCAGACGGCGCAGGCCGCGCTGGCGCAGGCTAATTTCGACTTGGAGCAGACGTATGTGCGCGCCCCGATGGATGGCCGTATCATCCGTCGCTTTGCCAATCCGGGTTCGGGCACCTCGACCCTGAACGTTTCGACCATGTTCCAGCTGGTCCCGGCGGCGGCAGAGCGTATTGTGCGCTCGGAAATTGTCGAAAGCTCTATCCCGGACGTCAAGCCGGGGCAGGAGGTCGAAATCATCCCAGAAACCGATCAGACTAAGGTCTATGTCGGCACGGTGAAGCGTATGGCCGCCACCTTTGGTTCGCGTAAGCTCCTGTCCGACAGCGGTAACGAAGCTTCCGATGAGCGCGTCGTCGAAGTGGTGGTCACTGCGGACAATGCGCCGCTGCTTATCGGTCAGCGCGTGCTGGTCAAGTTCATGAAGCCGGGCGAAAAGGCGGGCATCAAGCGCACGCCGCCCGCGCCAGCGGCGCCTGAAAAGAAGTAAGGCTGAAAGAAGCGCAAGGTTTTAAACATGAAGAAGACCACAACCCTGGCCCATACGTGCCGGGGTTGTGCTTTCTAACGGGTCTGAAATCAGCGCGCCTGCGCATTTGGCTAAGGCTGTCTTTACCCAATATGTTAACCTGCGTGCGTTATCTGGTGGGATAAAGAATGAGCCCGCCGGATGAGCGTAAGCGTTACCCCCCTTGCCCCCAAGCCCAGAGCCGGGGGCGCCAGTCTCGATGTTCTGCGCTTTCTGGCGGCGGGCTTTATACTGCTGTTCCATTTCAGTGAGTCGGCCCCGCGCCCGTTGAGTGATCTGATCCCCGTCCTGCGGCAGGGCTGGCTAGCCACCGATTTCTTCCTCATGCTCTCGGGTTTTATCCTGATGCGCGCCTACGGGCCGGCACTGGCGCAACAGCGCTTCAGCCCGGTGAGCTTCGTCATCCGCCGAGTCCTGCGCCTGTGGCCGTCGCACATTGTGGCGCTCCTGCTGATGTTGCTGGTCGTCGGGCTGGCGACCCTACAGGGTCATCCGCCCGGCCACCCCGAAAAGTACACAGTCTGGGCCTTCTGGGAGCAACTGATCCTCGTGCACGGCTGGGGCCTCAGCGATACACCGGGCTGGAACGTGCCGACTTGGACCCTGTCGGCGCTGGTCGTCTGCTATGCCGTCTTCAGTCTTTGCGCCGGTTTTGTGTTTCGCTGGCGGCGCAGTGCCCTAATCACAGCACTGGTCGTGGTGCTGGCTCTCGCGCTTGCGGTTGCAGCCATAATCGGCCATCCTTTTGTCGATCTGCCGTTCCGTTTTGGCTTGGTACGCGCCTTGCCGTTGTTTTTTATCGGCGCGCTGATGGAGCGCCTCACGACCGGGCTTGCCGTATCCGACCGCGTCTATGCGGTTGGCATGACCCTAAGCGGCCTTATCGTTGTGGGTCTGGCCAGCTTGCCGCGGCATACCCTGTCCGACCTCATTATTCTAGGGACGCTTGCGGCAGCTTTGGTCCTGTCGGCGGGCATAAGTCTTCCCGAAACCCTCTTGACCCGGAGACTGGGGCGCAGCGCCTACGCGCTGTTTCTTATCCATTCGGTCGTAGGGGGCATAGCCCTGGGGCTTGACGGGATGCTGGTGCACCGCTTTGCACTACCCGAGCCGCTGCACTGGCTGAGCTGGTGCATGTGTGTGGCGGCGGCGATCGCGTCGGCCTTCGTGTTCGAGGCGTGGGTCGATCGTCCGTTGAGCCGGTGGGTGACGGCGCGCCTGACCGGTGGCGTTAAGGCTGAAGCTTAAACCGCGTCCAGCCCGATATCAAACACCGGGGCGGAGTGGGTGAGGGCCCCGACGCTGATCACGTCCACGCCGGTTTCGGCAATGGCGCGCACCGTGTCGAGATTGACGCCTCCGGAGGCTTCGAGAAGGGTCGCACCCTTAACCAGCGCCACGGCCTCCCGCAGTTCCTCCAGATTGAAGTTATCAAGCATCACCACGTCTGGCCTGAATGGCAGGGCCTGTTTGAGCTGGGCCAGCGAATCGACCTCGACCTCAATCTTCATGGTGTGACCGGCCGAGGCCTTCGCCAATTCCAGCGCCTTTTCGACGCCGCCGCAGATGGCGATATGGTTGTCCTTGATCAGGATGGCGTCATCCAGGCCGTAGCGGTGGTTGTGGCCCCCGCCGCACTTGACGGCATGTTTTTGAAGGCCTCGCAGCAGAGGCAGGGTCTTGCGCGTGCAGGCGATGCGCGTCGGCAGGTCTTCGACCAGCCGCACATAGGTGTGCGTCAGCGTTGCCACGCCTGAAAGGTGCGACAACAGGTTTAGTGCCACGCGCTCGGCCGCCAGAATGGCGCGCGCATTGCCTTCGACGCGGGCGATCACGTCGCCGGCCACCACTTGGGCGGCGTCGGGCTTGACGACCTCAAATCGGATATGCGGGTCCATCAGGCTCATGGCCAGTCGTGCGCAGTCGATGCCGGAAAGGATACCCGCTTCGCGGGCCTTGAACTGCGCCTTGAAGCGGGCGCGCGGCAGGATGACGGCGTCGGCGGTGACGTCACCGGCCAGCCCCAGATCCTCGCGCAGGGCGTCGCGGACCACGGGCTCGATAAGCAGGTCAGGCAGTCCGGTGATATACATCTTAAGCCACTTCCTTTTGCGTTTGCCTTTGTGTTAGGCCACCCTCTGTCAAACGGACGAAGGTGCGTTGACCCTCAGTCGCCGTCTTGGGGTAGTCCTGACGATAATGAGAACCGCGACTCTCCCGCCTTTGCAAGGCGCATTGCGCGATCAGGCGCGCAGCGACCAGAGGTAACGCACCTTTGAACGCTGCCTCCAGCCCCGTGAGCGTTTCGAGCAGGGTTGTGAGGCCCGTTGCGTCGCGGATGACGCCAGCGTGCGCCTGCATGGCGGCGCGCAGGGTGTACAGTGCTTCAGGCGTCAGGCGAGGCGCGGGCAGTGGGCGAAGCGCTCCCTGTGTGTCCGGCGCAAACGCGCCGCGCGCCGCGACCTCGGCGGCCTTGCGACCGACGCGCTCCCCGAAGGCGGCGGCCTCCAGCAAGCTGTTGGACGCCAGACGGTTGGCCCCATGTACCCCGGTCGAGGCGCATTCACCGACGGCAAACAGGTTCGTCAGGCTGGTCTGGCCGTCTATATCAGTACGGATGCCGCCCATGTGATAGTGCGCCGCCGGGGCGACCGGGATGGACGCCGTGCGTGGGTCAATGCCCGCTGCTAGGCACGAAGCGAAAACGGTCGGAAATTCCTGCGGGAAGTGCTCGCCTAACGCTTCGCGGCAATCAAGGAAGGCCCCGCCCAGAGTCGTATTGGCGCGGTGCACGGCGCGGGCCACAATATCGCGCGGGGCCAGCTCGCCGTCCGGGTGATCGTCAAAGGCAAAGCGATAGCCGTCCGTCGTGATCAGGGTCGCGCCTTCTCCGCGAAGGGCTTCGGTGGCCAGAGGAGCGGGGTCGGCCCCGACATTGATGGCCGTGGGGTGAAACTGCACGAATTCCGGATCGGCGATTTCGGCTCCGGCAAGGGCGGCCATCGCCATGCCTTCGCCGCGCAGATTGGCCGGGTTGGTGGTCACGGCAAACAATCCGCCCGACCCGCCTGACGCCAGCACTACGACAGGGGCGAAGACCTCGCTCGTGCGACCGCCGCGTTCGACCACGGCACCAATCACTGTCTGAGCGTCGGATTTGATCAGGCCGGTGGCGACCGCGCCTTCCCAGATGTCGATATGCGGCGCGGCTTTGGCAGCGGCCACCACGGCCTCGAGAATCTTCTTGCCGGCCAGATCGCCGCCGACGCGCGCCACGCGGGCGAGGCCGTGCGCGGCTTCGCGGTTGAGCACGAACGAGCCGTCGGCGTGGTGATCGAAGGGCGCGCCGATGGCGTTCAGGCGGCGCACCACGTCCGGGCCCATACCGGTCAGGGCGTAGGTGGCGGCGGGGTCATTGATGCCCGCCCCGGCGATCAGCGTGTCGTGCGCGTGCGCTTCGGGGGAGTCCTGCGGGGACAAGGCCGCAGCGATACCACCTTGCGCCCAGGCCGAAGAACAGGCGGCGCCCAGCTCGACCGGGGCCAGCACCAGCGTCGGCTGCGGTGCGGCATTTAGCGCGACCGATAGCCCGGCCAGCCCTGCACCGATGATCAGCGGACCGTTATGGATATAAATGTCGTTGGCCATGCTGGCCTCCCGAATATGGTCATCCAAGATTTAGCTTTTGTAGGCGAGTGTCAGGTTTGTGTTCTTGCCGTTGCCGGCGCTAAGTACCTTATCGCCCGGTTTCATTTCCATTTTCATGGCTGTTCGACAGGCCGCAATGTGTGTGTAGGCGTGAGAATTTCCCAAAACACATGCATGGGTGCCTTCCGCACTGAGTTCAAAGGTCTCAACGTTTTGATCAGCCGCTTTAAGCCGAATGCGTTGAATATATTCACGGAACTGTTGAACCGTAGGCATAACGGTCTCCACTTACCCCTTCTGCCTTGACGGAGAGGGTTCTGGGCTATCCTAACTTATCAACTCGACATCAACATGGTGGCGGGCCTTGATCATGTCGTAGCGGGCCGGGGTGGCGGTGGGCGGCATGTCGATCATGCGCTGTACCGACAGGCGTGCCTTGTCGATAATGGCCGCGTCCACCGTTACTTCGTGCGTCATCGTCAGCAGCGAGGCATAGATGCCTTCCAGCGTGATGCGCTTCATGTGCGGACACAGATTGCACGGCCGCAGGAACTCAACGCCGTCGCCCGCATCGGCGGTGACATTATCGGCCATCGAACATTCGGTGATCAGTACAACCTGCTTCGGCTTGTTCTGCGTGACATAGTCGGCCATAGCCGTGGTCGAGCCGGTGAAATCACAGGCGGCGATGACGTCCGGCGGACATTCCGGGTGGCCCAGCACCACTGCGTTGGGGTGAGCGGCGCGCACATCGGCAATGTCCTGCGCATTGAAGCGTTCGTGAACTTCGCACGCGCCCCTGTAGGCGATGATGCCGATATGGGTTTGACGTGCCACATTGCGGGCCAGGAATTCATCGGGGACCAGAATGACGCGGTCCACGCCCCATTCCTTCGCTGCCCATTCGACCACCTGCACCGCATTGGCCGAGGTGCAGCAGATGTCGGTTTCCGCCTTCACATCGGCGGTGGTGTTGACATAGGAGACCACCGGCAGGCCGGGGTAGCGCTGCTTGATCAGGCGCAACTGTTCACCCGTCAGGCTGGAGGCCAGAGAACAGCCGGCGCGCAGGTCGGGGATCAGAACAGTCTTTTCCGGGGCAAGAATCTTCGAGGTTTCGGCCATGAAGTGCACGCCGCCCTGCACGATGATTTTCGCGTCGGACTTTGCAGCTTCGCGCGCGAGACCGAGCGAGTCGCCCACATAGTCGCCGACGCCGTGGAAGATGTCAGGTGTCATATAGTTGTGCGCCAGAACGACGGCGTTCTTCTCGCGCTTGAGACGGTTGATGGCCGCGATCAGCGGGGCCTGAATCTGCCATTCGATTGCCGACACCTTGCCCTTAAGCCGCGCATAAATTTCTGAGGTTTCCGCCTCGATGTCGGGCGTAAAGGCCAGGGCGCCAAGGGCTTCGTCCACGATCGGGTTTTTGCTATGCAGCATTTTATTCGTCTCCTCGCGCCGCCGGACCGCTCCGGTGACACTTATGCTCAATTTCAGCATAAGTGGCATTAAAATACGCCTTTGGCCGCTCATTGCAAGGCCACCACGTAAAAAAAGCATCACATATTGTATCTTCAAGCAAGGGGCGGAATGCTGCGAGAGGTCTTCCGCGTCATCACCGGGCCCTGAAATCACGGTGTCCCTGAGCGATGCGCTTTCACAAAATCCGTGAAAACTGGAATTGTCGGTTAAGGGTCATTGAAACTTTATAAGGCGGTGCGCATATCGCTTAGGACGTATTTTTAAAAGGGTAAGCATTATGCCGAAAGCCACTGAAACGCCTGACACCCCCGTCTGCCTCGAACTGTCGAAGGTGCTGGCCGACAGCTATAATCTCTATCTGAAGACGCACGGCTATCACTGGAATGTGCGTGGGCCCCAGTTCAACAGCCTGCACGCCATGTTCATGTCCCAGTACACCGAGATGTGGACGGCGCTGGATGAAATCGCCGAGCGCATCCGCGCCTTGGGCGAACTGGCCCCGATGTCGGGCGCGGCCTTTGGCAATCTTTCCTCGATCAAGGAGGGCGATGCCACCAAATCGGCCAATGAGATGCTGAGAGAACTGGCCGACGGGCACAAAACCCTGATCGCTACGCTGAAAAACGCGCTTAAGGTGGCCGAAGAGGCCAGCGATGACCCCACGGTGGACCTACTGACTGTGCGGCTCGGCAGCCACGAAAAGCACCTCTGGATGATTTCGGCGACGCTGGAGGACTAGCGGGGGAACGGTCCTTGCACCCGTAAATGGGCGCAGAAGGTTACGTTCGTGCGAAAGAAATATCCCGTGCGCTCGATTTGACAGGTTCAGATCGGGCGCATTTTTGTTATGGGGTGCTATGCTGTTTATTACGCCCAAAATCTCCGTCGATGAGGCCGAACTGAGCGAGAGCTTTGTGCGCTCGTCCGGTGCGGGCGGGCAAAATGTCAACAAGGTCTCGACCGCCGTTGAGCTTCGCTTTTCGATCTGGGAAAACCAGACAATTCCCTATGAGGTCAAGCAGCGTCTGATCGTGCTGGGCGGGCGACGCGTAACGCAGGACGGTGTACTGGTTCTGTTCGTCCAGACCCACCGCACGCAAGACATGAACCGCAAAGCGGCGCGCGAACGCTTTGTCGAACTCCTGCAACGCGCGGCTGCCCCGCCACCGCCGCCGCGCATCAAGACCAAGCCGACGCAGGGAGCGGTGCGCCGTCGTCTGGTGGCCAAATCCATCCGGTCAGGCATCAAGTCCGGCCGCCAGAAACCTTTAGGCGAAGATGAAGACTGAGATCCGACCGGCCACCGCCGCCGATGCCGACGCCATTCTGGCACTTTATCGTGACGTCGCACGCCTCAGTGGCGGGTTAGCGCGGACCGAAGCCGAGATCACTGCGGACTATATTACCGGCAACTTGACGGCGGCCCTCATGCGTGGGGTGTGTCTGATCGCCGAGAATGATGGACGCTGCGTTGGGGAAATCCACGCCTACGCGCCGATGCCGAAGCAGTTTGCCCACGTCCTCAGCGACCTGACGGTGGCCGTTACGCCCGCAGCGCAGGGGCAGGGGATCGGGCGTCGCCTGTTCGAGGCGTTGATTGCCCATAGCTGTCAGAAAACGCATATCCGTCGCATTGAGCTTCTGTGCCGCGAAGGTAATGAGCGCGGTATTGCCCTCTATGAAAGTCTGGGCTTTGTGCGGGAAGGGCGGCTTATAGGGCGTGTCCACTTACCTGATGGCACGCTCGAAGATGATCTGTTTTTCGGGCTTATTCTGTAAGTGCTTTGCGTATCCTGAACCAGCCGAAGCACAGGGCGGCGACCACAAGGCACAGGGCGGCAAAGCGGAGTTCAACGCCGGTGGCAATGCCGATCAGGCGGGCACCTGTGCCAATGGCGCAGGACAGGGCGCATAAGCCCCAGACCTTCAGCGCGAGACGCCCATGATCCGGGTCACGGTGGATAAGCCATTGCTGATAAAGGTGGTCCTTATGCGCTTCAAATAGGTTACGGTGACGCTGCGCGCGCCAGAGGAGGGTCAGCAGCACATCGACCAGCAGCGGGGTCAGCAGGAAGCCGCCCAGCCAGATCGAGGCGATCTCATGCCGGCTGAGGACGAGCGCTCCGCCGGTGACCAGCGCCCCGCCGAACAGCGACCCTGCGTCGCCCTGAAACACGCGGTTAAGCGGCAGGTTGAACGGCAAAAGGCCGGCAAAGGCCCCGCCGGTGGCTAAAAACACCAGCAGCACACCGCCCAGCATCGAGGCGGGCTGGGAGCCAAACGCCAGCACGAACCCGGCATAGATTAAAAGGCAAACAGACTGTGTCCCGATGGCCAGTCCGTTCGACCCGTCCATGAAATTGATGGCATTGAGCCCCAGCACCAGCCATGCGGTTGCGGCGAGAACGCCCAGCGGTAACGGGACGGCCAGTGTCAGGCCGGGAGCCAGAATAAGCTGGTGCACTGGATAGAGGCTAGAAAACCCCGCGCATAGGATGATCTGAAACAGCAGGCGCGCCTTAGCGGGCAGGTCCAGCACGTCGTCAATCGCTCCGGACAGCCCGGCCAGAGCCGCAAAGCCGAACAGCCATAGGCCGGTCTGCGGCACATGGACGGATAGCTGCAAAACTCCAAAAGCGATCGCCAGCCCGCTGGCGGCGATGACGGCGAGCCCGCCGCTGGTCGGTGTCGGTGCCTTGTGAGCGCCGCGTTCGCGCGGAATGTCGACGGGCCCGCCGCGGATGGCCAGTTGAGCCAACAGCGCCGCCAGCACGGCGGCGATGGCGACCACGGACAGACAGCTGAGAGGGGATAGAAGCCACATATTTAAGCCCCTCTCCCTTGTGGAAGAGGGTGGCCCGCGGCGACGGGTGAAGGGGGGAAGGCGGCCGTTTGGAACAAGTCTCTCGATTACCCCCTCACCCCAACCCTCTCCCTCGAGGGAGAGGGGGCTTGGGAGTGACCCCTTACTTCAGCGAAGCGCAAAAGCGCTGGATACGCTCGCAGGCCTCCGTCAGCACGGCTTCCGACGTCGCATAGGAAATACGGAAGAAAGGTGACAGGCCGAAGGCTGCACCGTGCACCACGGCCACGGTTTCCTGTTGCAGCAGTTCCGAAGCGAAATCCTCGTCGGTCTGAATGACCTTGCCCGACGGGGCGGTCTTGCCGATCAAACCTTCAATGGACGGATAGACGTAGAATGCGCCTTCCGGGGTCGGGCAGTGGATGCCTTCGCAAGCGTTGAGACCTGCGACGACCAGATCGCGGCGCTTCTGGAACACGGCGGCGCGCTCCGGGATGAAGTCCTGCGGCCCGTTGAGTGCTTCGACGGCGGCCCACTGCGCTATCGAGCAGGGGTTGGAGGTCGATTGCGAGATGATCTTCGACATGGCCTTGATCAGCGGCTCAGGCCCGGCCGCGTATCCGATGCGCCAGCCGGTCATTGAATAGGCCTTCGACACGCCGTTCATGGTCAAGGTGCGCTCATAAAGCTCCGGGCAGACCTGCGCGATGGTGGTGTATTTGAAGCCGTCGAAGGTCAGGTGCTCGTACATGTCGTCTGTCAGGATCCACACCTGCGGATGACGCTTCAGCACCTCGCCCAACGCCTTCAGCTCGGCTTCGGTATAGGCAGCACCCGACGGGTTGGACGGCGAGTTGAGGATCAGCCACTTGGTCTTGGGAGTAATGGCGGCTTCCAGCGTTTCGGGCTTCAGCTTGAAGCCAGTGGACATTTCACCGACGGCGAACACCGGCGTTCCGCCGGCCAGCAGCACCATGTCCGGATAGGACACCCAGTAGGGGGCCGGGATGATCACTTCATCACCGACATTTACCGATGCCATCAAGGCGTTATAGATGACCGGCTTGCCACCCGGCGACACCGACACCTGAGATGTCTTGTACTCCAGGCCGTTTTCGCGCTTGAACTTTTCGACGATGGCCGCTTTCAGCTCCGGGATACCATCGACGTCGGTATAGCGGGTTTCGCCGCGCTTGATCGCCTTGATGGCGGCGTCGCAGATATTTTCCGGCGTATCGAAGTCCGGTTCACCGGCACCCAGCGAGATGACTTTCTTGCCCTGACGGGCCAGTTCGCGCGCCTTGGCGGTCACGGCGAGGGTGGGGGAGGGCTTAACGCGCTTCAGCGTATCGGATTCGACGAAGGTCATGGATGTCGCCTCTTAAGTATCTGGCTTTATGGGCGGTGGAGGTTCGCCCCTCTTTTGCGCGAAGGGCGGCGTTTGTCCAGCACTGTTGCAGGATTGTGAGACATTTTCGCAAAGGCGTGGCGCAGAGGTCGAAAAGATGGTTTCGTGCGGAACGAATAGCGGCGCGGGATGAGGATGACAGGGGGGGATGAAGCGGGTAGGAAGAAGTCTGGTAGGGATGATGAACGCTTCATCACACATCGCAATGGGAGGATGATATGCGTTGCCAGGTTTTGGCCGTTTCCTTTATGCTGTGTGTCTCTCTGTCCGGTTGCGCCTCGGTGCCCGTGGCCAGTCATTCGGGCGGCATATCGATGCTGCGCGACGCTCTGAACATTCCCTTGGCTGAACTGGAGACCAAGGCTACCAGCGGCGACGCCCGCGCGCAGTTTTCCACCTCTCTGGTCTATCAGTTCGGGCTAAAGGGTACGCCCGCCGACCCTTTAAAGGCCACGACGTACCGTCGCCAGGCCCTGAGCGCCAAAGGCTATACGCCCATCACGCAATATATAGCCGGGCTCAATGGCAATCCGGGCCGCACAGCCATCATCAATGTGCCGCGCTATGAGGTAACCGCAGGCGAGGCCAGAGCCGCCTATGTCTGCGCCCAGGCGGTGGCGGGTCGCGTTGCACCGGTGGTTGGCGCGGCCGCCTGCGGGACAACGGAGGTTTATGCCGAGTTCGTGTCGGAGTGGTCTGGTGAGAAGAGCAGATGGCCCGTCGTCTAGAGTTGGGTCAGCCCGGTATATTTCTGCGCAATACGCGCTTTGTGGTCGGGCTGGGGCTGAGTGTGGGTCTCCTGATCGGTCTGATTTCGCTTTGGCCGCACTGGCCTGGTGATATGATCGTGCCCTTCCGGTTGCAGCTGGTGGCGCTTGCCGTCGCAGGATTGCTCATCAGCCTGTGTCTGGCGCGTCGGGCCTTGATTGGTTTTGCCGCTGTGGTGCTAATGCTCCACGCAACCCCTCTCGCCCTGCGGCTCATGCAGCGGCCGGTCCTGCCCGCGGCGAGTGATGCCGGACGGCCGCTCAGCCTTGTTTTCAGCAATGTACTGGCTGATAATCGCGACTATGGCCGAGTGATTGCGCTGGCCGAAGGTGAAGATGCCGATCTGTTTGCCGCCGCCGAAACCTCTCCGGCTTGGATCGAGCGGCTGAAGGCACTGAGCGCGACCTATCCCTATAGCTATGCCCCGGAGGCGGGGGTTTTCGGCGTGGCGCTATATGCCAGGCAACCCTTCACGCCGACGCTTTATCGCCTCGGCCGGTACAATATGTCGCTGCTGCGTGCCGATTTCGGTGACTATGTGGTTTATGTTGCCCACCCAATGCCGCCCGCCAATGCCCTTCTGAGCGAAGACAACCACCAGTATATTGCGCATCTGGCCCGCCGGGTTGCTGCAGAGACAAAACCGGTTATCGTCACGGGCGATCTCAATGCCACCCTGTGGTCCGGCAGCATGGAGCCGCTCATGCGTGCCAGAATGAGCTGGCCGGCAGGATCGGGTCTGCGCCACACATGGCCGACGGGCCGCGCGCTTCTGGGCATACAGATCGACCACGTGCTGACAAAGGGCTTGCCGGCCGGTCGGCTGACAGTTTTACGCCATGTCGGCTCTGATCATCTGCCGGTCAGGGCCGATCTGGTTTTGCCAGAGTGACAAAGTGGCATCTTCATAATTAGAGCGTATTTCGTTCAGATTGAGCGAAATACGCTCTAAACCCAGTTCACCCGTTCAGGCGACCGGTTGAAAAGCCTGTTGTGGCTTTGCAGGTGAAGCCAGCCGCTCGACTAGTGCCTCCAGACGCAGCGGGCGGGAGAAGAGGTAGCCCTGCATGGCGTGCACGCTGGCGGCCTTGAGGTGCTGATGCAGGGTCACGGTTTCGACCCGTTCGGCGACCGCCTGTATCCTGAAGACGGGGCTGATGCCTGGAAGAAGGTGGGCCGCACCACCAATGACATCGTGCGGCTCGATCTCGACATACCGCGTATGGATGGTTTTGAGCTTCTGGGCCTGATGCGCGCCGATGCGACACACCGCCACGTGCCGGCGGTGGTGGCCACCGGGCGCGAAGACATGCTAGCCCTGGGCAAGGCTTTTGCCAATGGTGCGACGTCGTTTGTCATCAAGCCGCTGAACTGGCGGCTGGTGTCGCATCAGCTGTCCTACGTGCTCAAGAGCGCGCACGAGGAGGCGGTGGCGCGTCAGACCCTTCGCACGCGTCAGGAGGACAATCGTCTCAGGGATGAGGCGGTGACGCTGGCGCTTTCAAAGCTGGAAAAGTCGAGCCGCGCCCTGAAGTTCATGCTGGCGCAGTCCGAAGGGGTCGAGCTGGCCGACGCGCAAACCACGGCTTAACCTATGATGCAACTGTGCGAAACCCTGACTCTGGCGGCCAGAGCCAGCTGACCCTGACCGCGGCTTCGCAGGGGTGAAGCCTCAAGGATTCACAAACTCTCCGGTCTTGCCACTTTTGGCGGCCTCTTCGGCTAGAACCACATCCTTGTGATCCACCACCCCGTCCTTGTTGCGATCGTGCAAATCGAACATGCGCAGACCCGAAGCGAGGTGTTCCGCCTGACTGATCGCGCCGTTTTTGTCGGCGTCAAGGACGCCGAAACGCACCTTGGCCTGACGCATCTGGCGTTGCTGTTCCTCCAGACGCTTTTCGGGGTCGCCGATGCGGCTCAGTCTGGCCATCAGGCGGCCTTCGTACTCGCCGATGTATTCGGCCTCGCTCAGGATGCCGTCTTCATTGAAGTCTGCCTTGCGAATTTCGATGGCGCGACCAGCCTTGAACTCTTCCTGCGACACCTTGCCGTCGCCATTGAGGTCCTGTTCCTCGACAAAGACTGAGGTGGAGTGTGAGGCGGCCAGTGCCGGGGCCGAGATAGCGACTAGGGCCGCTATGAAAAGGGAGGTTTTCATCTGGGTATCCTTATAGAACAGGTTATTGGGGGAGAACTTCGAGAGTGAGGGTGGCGGTGTGGCTGAGCCACAGGTTCGCCCGACCTTCGGCGGGGCGGCGCATGCGCACCTGAAGGAGGTAGAGGCCGGCGGTCTTCGGCGTGAAGGTGACTTCGCCCGCATCGTTGGTGCGTAGCGTCTTTTCGCCAACCCTAGGCATGGCGTAGGTCTGGCCGTCGGTGATGATGGTCACGTCTTGACCCGGCAGACCCTTGCCGTTTTCACGCACGCGCACGGTGAAGGGTTCGCCCGCATAGGCGTCATAAGGCGCAGTTACGGGGAAGAGTTCTACGCCGTCGCTGCGGAAATCCGGACGGCTAGGGCGGCCATGCGTCACATAGACATCGGCGCGGGTCAGGCTTTGCACGTCGATCACGGTTTCACCGGATCGGGCCGCATTAGGGCCTTCGAGAAAGTGCACCTCACCGTCGCGGATGACGCCCCTAGCTACGCGGCCTTTACGCACGCCGGACGAGATCAGATAGGTGCCTTCAGCCTTCAGCGGCGCTTCGAGGAATACCGCATCCTTCAGCGTCGCCGCCGCGGGCAGGGGGGTATCCGTTCCGTCCGGGGCGATGATGTGGAAGGCGTCCGACTTCATGGCGACGTCAGGACGCAGATCGCCGTCAGAGAAGGCGGCTTCGACCGTTATGTGGTCGCGCGTTGCCGGGACCGTAAAGGCCGCAGGCTTGAGATAGGGTGAATGCGCCAGTGCGGGAGCGGTCAATAAACCAAAGAAAAGCAACGGCGTAATGCCGATAAAGCGATAGGCGGTCATCTCGTATGATCCCATAAATGAGCCCTGTGGCTCGAAAGACATTAATCCAATAATGAGAATCATTATTATTTGCAAGTGGCTTGACCCGCACCAGTTCGGGGTGTAGTTGGCGGGTTAATGAGAATTATTCGCAATTGAGGCCGTGAGGTCCATGACGAATCTCAGCGGCTTTTTTTGAAAGGAAGTATGGGGATGTCACTCAAATCATACCGTTTGTCAGCCGTCAGCGCTCTGGCGCTAAACGCCCTGGTTCTGTCTGCCGCGCCTGTGCTGGCGCAGGCGGCGGACAAGACGGGCGATGCCACCACCCAGCTGTCGCTGGGGCGCATCGTTGTCTCGGCGGGAAAGGAAAAGATCGCCACCGATACGCCGCAATCGGTGACGGTCCTCGATCAGGAAGACCTTGAAAACGCGCAGGCCGGTACAGTGGGCGAACTGCTGGAAGGCGTGGCCGGGGTTGATGCGGCTGGGGGCGTCTCATCGCTGGGGCAGGGGTTGAACATCCGCGGCATGGGCACCGCCCTTTCGGAATCGGACAGCCGCGTCGTCTTCACGGTCGATGGCGTCACAAAGTTTTTTGAGGGCTATCGCATGGGCAGCCTGTTCACCGATACCGAGCTTTACAAGCGCGTTGAAGTACTGCGCGGGCCGTCGTCCTCGACTGTTTATGGCTCCGGCGCGTTGGCCGGAACGGTCAACTTCACCACCAAGGACGCCTCGGATTTTCTAACGGGTGATGATCGTTTTGCCGTGCGTCTGAAAGGTGGCTATGACAGCAACAGCGAGGGCACGCTGATTTCGGCGACTCTGGCGGCAAAGCCTGTGCAGAACCTCGACGTGCTGCTGGTCGCCAATAAGCGCGACTTCGGCAACTACACCGATGGCAATGGAAAGATAGTCAATCCGTCGCAGGCGGCGGGCGAATCGGTTCTGCTCAAGAGCCGGTACTATATCGGCGGCGACCGCCATCATAGCGTATGGGCCTCAGCCCAGAAGTGGAGCGACGATTCCTGGCAGATCTATGATCAGCAGGCGGCCTTTACGACCAGTCAGGTGCGCCGAAAGACCGACGACACCAACTATGTGATCGGTTACGCCAACGCCTTCGACGGCAATGACTGGCTTGACCTCAGGGCGCAGATCGCCTTCGATGAATCGAAGACCGATCAGAGCGACAACCAGTTTTCGCCCACCGCGCTCGGTTTTACGTCGCAGTACAGCTACAAGACCGTGCAGGCGAAGATGGAGAATATCTCGACCTTTACCACCGGTCCCGTCGAGCACTTTCTGACCGTCGGTGTGCAGACCTATCATCAGGAGCGCCGCAACCCGCGTTATAGTGCGACGGGCAGTCTGACCAACGGCGCGACCACCCACCCCGAAGGTGATATGAACCGCGTCAGCCTGTATATGCAGGACGAAATCCTGATCGGTGAGAAGCTGACCCTCATACCGGGGATCCGCTATGACAAGTCGAAGCTGAAGCCCGGTGCAGGTACTTATGTAGTGGGCACGACCGGCGTGCCGTCTTCGGTCGAATTGGACGCCACCTCGCCTAAACTGGCGGTGCTTTATGCTGTGACGAATGAGGTCAAACTGTTTGGTTCGCTGTCGCATACAGAGCGCCTGCCGGTGCTGGACGAAATCTATACGCGCGGTGCGGCCCAGACCATCAGCCTCAATCTCAAGCCGGAAGAGTCTGAAAACCGCGAAGTGGGGGCCAGCTATTCGAAACGCGGCCTTTTCTCTAAGGGAGACGGCCTGAACCTCAAGCTGACCGTGTTCCAGAACGACATCAAAAACCTGGTCACGCGCACCTCGACCACGGCTTCGGCCTACACCAATGTCGGCGAGGCACGCTATGAAGGGGCTGAGCTTGAAGCTGAATACGCCTCGCGGCGTGTCTTCGGGCGCGCGGCGTGGTCAACTGTCAATGGCTATAATAAGCTGACGCATATCGCATTTAACACGATCCCGTCGGAACAGTTGAACCTGACGGCGGGCTGGGTCTTTCCGGAACAGGGGGTCACGCTCGGCTGGAAAGGCGATATTGCCGACAAACAGTATAGCTACAACGCCACCACCGGCGTCGTGTCTGCCACCAGCAAATCCTATACGGTGCATAATCTGTTTGCCACCTATCGCCCAGTGTCCGGCCCGCTGGCCGGGATCGAGGCACGTCTGAACTGGGACAATATCTTCGACACCTATTATCAGCCGCAACTGAGTTATCTGCCCGCTGCGGGTCAGACCTTCCGCCTGAGCCTCGCCCGGACGTTCTGAGGCCATCGGTGACGAGCCATAGTCAAAAAAGTCTGGCTTTGGGAGCCTCCGTTCTGGTGAACGGGGGCTTCCTGCTGGCCGTGGCGGGGCTGACGCCTCAGCCGTCACCCCCTCCGGTCGAAATTCCGGCGTTTGAGGTGTCACTGGAGAGGCCAGTGCGCTCCTCGGTGGAAGCAGACCCGCCAACGGCGGTGGTACAGACATCCTCCTCTGCGGATGTCAAACCTTCTGAACAGCCTGTTTACAAAGCGGTTTCGACGCCGACGCCTTCGTCTTCGTCGGCACCCGTCGCAGCCATCCCCACAGCGCAGGTGGCTCCGGCCTCGGGCCGGTCAGAGCCCGCCGCAGTGACGCCGTCTGCGCGCGCACCTGCGACTGCGGCCCCTAGCGCCCCACCTCAAGCGGTGGGGGCGTCACGGCCGAGCGCGGTGCAAGGCCAGCCCACAGCGACCTACGCCGCCCGCCTGCGCCAGCATATCGAACAATTCAAAATCTACCCACCGCAGGCCAAACGCCGTCGCGTCGAAGGTGAGGTCGTCCTCAGCTTTCAGATGGATCGCCAGGGGCGCGTTCTGATGTCGCGGATCGAGCGCGGATCAGGTTCTGCCGACATTGATCGGGCGGCACTGACTATGCTGGCAGACGCCCAACCCCTGCCGCGCCCGCCGGATACCCTGACGGGAGAGGTCTTGTCCCTTAGCTTTGCCACGCGCTTCAGCTTAAGCGATTGAAACTGAAGTATCTACGACAGTCGAAGGTAAATCTGTTTGCAGCTTGGGTGATGGCGGAGAGGGTGGGATTCGAACCCACGGTAGGCTTGCACCTACGCCGCATTTCGAGTGCGGTACATTCGACCACTCTGCCACCTCTCCGTGTATCAAGGTGTAATGAGTTCGTCCGTGGACGTCGCCCAGTGGTCGCGGGCAGGGCCGTTCTCCTACTCACAAGAGTTTCGCAACGCAAGCCCCTTTCCACAGCTATTCACATTTAATTATTGAAAACTTACGGGCCGAAGACGAGGACATAGGGCAACTGCGTCCGAAAAAAGGCATTTCATCTTATAGTGTCTTTCGGGTGTCAGTCGTCGTTAAAGACGTATTAAAGGGCACATTTTCAACCAAAATGGCATTTTAGGTGCTAGGCAAGATATGTTCCCGCAGTTATGTAGGCGTTTGTAATTACGGTTAGTCCGTCGTGCGTAAATTCGGCGGCCTCATCGATGGCCAAGAGAGGGCATTACACATGAAACTCAACTTGCTGGCGGGCGCTGCGCTCGTCGCACTGGCGGTGGCGTCTGGCGCCGCCGCTCAGGAAGCCGAAGGCTGGTACGGCGCTGTCGACCTCGGCTACAACCAGAAATCCGAATATGGCGCGAAGTCGGCGAACAATATGCCGGACGGCTCGCCGTTCGTTTATGATGTGTCGACGGAAAATGACTGGGCAGGCTTTGCTCGCCTCGGATACCGCTACAACCCGAACTGGCGCGTCGAATTCGAAGGCGGCTATCGTCCGGGTGATGTGGATGCCGCCCGCGGCTTCGCTCGCGTCTATCCGTACGCTGGTGGTACCGCTCCGCGCGACACCGCGCTCTGCACGCCGGGCGTGACCCGCACGGCTTCGACCCCCTGCGGCAGCCCGGTCGGCTCGTTCGATCAGACGACCTTCATGGCGAACCTGATTTACGATTTCATTCCGGAATCCAAGTTCCACCCGTTTGTGGGTCTCGGCATTGGTTTGGACCGCGTGAAGGCTGACTTCACGGGTCAGTATTCGGTCAACCCGACCGGCGTTGGCCAAAACCTGACCATTTCCGGTGAAGACACCGTCGCCGCCTACCAGGCGCTGGCAGGTTTCGCCTGGGCTCTGTCGGATCGCTTGAATCTTGACCTGACCTATCGCTATCTGACCACGGAAGAAGTCAACCTGAATGCGACTTCGACCACGGCTCTCCTGAACCCGGGTTCGTTCTCGGGTAAGTTCGACGATCAGACCCTGACCGTCGGCCTGCGCTGGTCGTTTGGCGCGCCGCCGCCCCCGCCGCCGCCGCCTCCGCCTCCTCCGCCTCCTCCGCCTCCGCCGCCGCCGCCGCCCCCTCCGCCGCCTGCGCCGGTTGAAGAAGCGGTGAAGTACGAAGCTCGCGAGTTCATCGTGTACTTCGAATTCGATCAGTCCACCCTGACCGCCGACGCGCAAGCGATCGTCCAGCAGGCGGCTGATTACGCGAAGGCCGGTAACGCGACCCGCGTGGTTGTCGTTGGTCACGCCGATACTTCGGGTTCGGCTGCCTACAACATCCGCCTGTCGGAACGTCGCGCCAAGACTGTGGCTGACGCTCTCGCCGGTCTCGGCGTGTCGGGTTCGATCCTGGCCGTTGACTGGAAGGGTGAATCGGCTCCGGCAGTCGCCACCGGCGACGGCGTGAAGGAACCTCTGAACCGTCGTTCGACCATCGACATCGCGTTCTAATCGAACGCGGTCGGTATCGACAGACAACAAGAAACCCGGCCTGTTCGCAGGTCGGGTTTTTTGTGCTTGCTTGGAGCGTTGGGAGGCCTGAAGATCGTGGGCGCTTCGGCCTCACCCCGTTACATACCGCTGCCGGAGGGGGACGTTTGCGCACCGACTTTGGGGTGCAGGGACTTCAGGCCCTTGCGTCTCACGACTGTGTCTAAACCCCTCTATTGATCATCGTCAGGGGCGGCAAGCGGTGAGCCAAGCGGATGCCCCGACACCGGATCACGCGGGGCGCGTTGGAAGCCGTAACCCCGGAACAAGGTAAAGTCGCGCGTGCGCTTATGATCCAGCGTGATTTTGAGCGACTCGCCCGGGCCGGCAGTGGCAAAGTCTCGGCGAATATCCGGTATAAAGCCGTCGACATAGGAGACGATCAGAACATTCTGACCCGTTTCGGCAGTCAGTGGAGTTTCGGTCTCCGCTTGTGACTTGGGATGGGCCTCGCGCACCCAGGCCTTGAGCGGTACGTCGGGGTTGGCTGTGAACCAGTCACGGCCATAATAGGCCAAGGCATTGTAGACATTGCGGTTATCGACGGCGATTGCGGTGGGCCGGACGCCGCTTTGCGCCTTCGCGGTGACGGCGTGGGAAAGGGTGTCCCAACCGCGCGCGCGCTTCACCATATTCCCAAGTCCCAGCGCGCGGGTCAGGTCCTCAGAGACGGCCCCCAGCATAAAGACCCCCATAATGGCGACCTGAATGAACAGGCCGATCCCCAGCGCCGACCGCCACAATTTGTGTGACCGGATAGCCACACTGAAGCCCGTGACGACAAGGGCCGAGACGAGCAAGCTGGCTGGCACATAGGCCGAAGCAGCCCAGTTGGCATTAGCGCGCGACAAGAAAGCCTGGACGCTGACGAAGATCAGAGGGGGGAGGGTGAGGCAAGCCAGGCCGATCAGAGAGCTGCGCTTGGCCGGATCGATTTCGCTGTGCAGTATTTCCCCGCGTGGCCGCAAAAGTCCTGCTAAGCCGAGCAGCATCAAGACGGTCGGTACGGGACCAAAGACACCTAGTTGGTCGCGCCAGAAGCGCATCAGGGAGGTCGGGTTAAACAGTTTGCCCCAATGCCAGTTGGCATTGTCGGCGGTGTGCGACACGGTCTGAAAGCCGTGCGTGGCATTCCAGTATAGGTTCGGAGACATCAGCAGGGCAAAAGCCCCGGCGAACAGAGCCAGGCTGCGCAGGTTCCAGCTACGCCGCACCGAGGGCACGAGCACGGCATGTGCGGCCGCCCCGATCAGGAAGTACAGGCAGGCGTACTTGCTCAGGAAGGCGGCCCCGAACGCGACCCCCATCCCCAGAGCGGCCTTGAGGCGCAACCGTTCCGAGTTTTCGGTTATGAAAACACAGTAAAAATAGAGTGTTGCTGACAGGAAAAACATCAGCGGCGCATCGGTGGAAATTACAGCTGATGACAGCACAACCCCCGGCATCAGACTGTATATAATGGCAGCGCACAGACCGGTGGCCTCATTAAACAGCCGTTGACCGGCGCCCCACAGGCAAAGCGCGGCGCCCAGATGTAGAAAAGGCGCAAATAGCCGCACAAAGGGTTCGGCATCCGACCCCAGTGTGGATAGATGGATCAGCCATGCGATCATCGGCGGCTTCGAATAGTAGCCAAAGTCTAGTTGCCGCGACCACAGCCAGTACTGCGCTTCATCCGGATAGAGATTGGTGTAGGTACTAAACAGAAGCGCGACGCGCACCAAAAACAACAGCCCTAGCCCCCACAGAACATAACGTGCCGTGGCGGAAAGGGGGGCGGGTGAGGCAGGCTGAGGCATGGAGAAAAGTCGCTTGCGGAAGAGAATCTTGAGCGGTGCGCCATCGCATCACCGCTCAAAAGAGGAGGACTGAGGCGCGTTCCGCGTTGAATGACACGCCCGCGCCCGATGCGCAAACACGAATGGTTACGGACTGTGTCGTATAATTGCCTTTGGCTGACATAAACTGTGGCAATTTAAGCGCAGATCGTTCCGCCTGTCACAATTGTCATCAAACCTTCGCACTTTTGGCTCAAAAAGCGGCACAAAAGCGGCTAAAGGTGTCTACCGACCTAAACGTTTAAGTGATGGTGCTTGAAAACGGGCATGGGCGTGATCCGCGTCACAGCGCCGCTTTTCTATTTTGTGAACCTGGAGAGGGGATACTCCGATATGAAAATGAACAAGTGGATTCTGGCCGGTACGGCCCTGACGGGCGCTTTTACCGCCCATGGCGCTTTCGCTCAATCGACCGCTTCGCAAGAAGTTGATAAAGTCACAGAGGTTGTCGTCACTGGTCAGCGTAACGTGGGCTCTACGAAGCGCGAGCGAGGCACCAAGGCAAAGACGACTATTGGTCAGGATTACCTCTCTCAGTCATCATCGGGCCAAACCTTTGCTGACGCACTGAACCTTGTTCCGGGTTATAACTTCACCAACAACGATGCCTATGGCTCTTCGGGCGGTGAAATCATGATGCGCGGTCTTGACAGCGCCCGCATCTCGCTGGCCGTCGACGGCATCCAGCTTAATGACTCTGGTAACTATGCCATCTACACCAACCAAATGATCGAAAGCGAGCTGTTGTGTTCGGCTTCGGTTCAAACCGGCGCTACCGACGTTGACTCGATCTCCGCTTCGGCAACGGGCGGTACGGTAAACGTTTCGACCTGTAATCCGGAGACCGTCATGGGCGGTGTGGTGAAGGTCGCCGTCGGTCAGGAAAATCACAAGAGCGGTTTCCTGCGCTTTGATACCGGCAAGTTCGGTCCTTGGGGCACGACGGCTTACGTTGCTTACACCGGCGCGTACACCGATACTTGGACGGTTGAGACTCCTGATAATCTGCGTCTTCAAAAGAACCAGTACAACGCCATGATCCACCAAAATGTGGGTGATAACGGCTCGTTTATCAGCATGGCTCTGCACTGGAATGAAAACCGCAACCATTTCATCGGCACTCAAAGCAAGACGCAGATCGCAACCCGCGGGTATGGCGTCTCGACGAGCAATCTGGCATCGGTTAACCCGTCTGATACGGGCAACATCCGCATCAAGTCAAAGTGGGTCCTCAGCGATAAACTGACACTGACGGTTGACCCTTCATTTCAGTATGTTCTGGCTCTCGGTGGCTCTACGGGCAGTCTCTCTGAGAGCAGCCCACAGCTTATCGGTTCTCGCGTGGGTGACACTACGGTCCTGAAACTTAGCGGTACGACGCGGTATTTCGATACGAATGGCAACAATACGCTCGATACACTCAGCATTTATCGCCCGAACATCACCAATACGCATCGCTACGGTCTTCAGTCCGGTTTAATTTACCGTTTCACTGATACTCAACTGGTCCGCTTCAATGCGTCGTTTGATCGTGCCAATCACCGTCAGACGGGTGAGGCCACCTTGCTTGACGCAAATGGTGCTCCGATTGACCTGTTTGCTGGTAAGGAAAACACGTCGTTGCGCATTAAGACGGCCGATGGTTTCCACTTCCGCCGCCGTGACCGTTTCTCAAAAGCGAATGTCGACGTGTTCTCCATCGAATATTCGGGCAGATTCTTCGATGAGAAGCTGTTCGTGTCGCTGGGTCTACGCAATCAGAAGCTGGAGCGTGAGCTAAACCAGTTCTGCTACACGCAAGTGAATACCAACGGTTCGATCAACCCCTACTGCTCGACCCAGAACTGGACGTCTCAAAAGACGACGGCTGACGGGAAGTATAAGGTCGTGACCTTGCAACAACAAGGCACCCCGTCGACGATCCAATACATCGCGCCCTATTCGAACTCGATTTCGTTCGAAAAGACCATGCCGAACATTGGCTTGACGTGGAACTTTGAAAATGGCGGTCAGGTCTTTGCGACCTACGCAGAGTCTCTGTCATCGCCGCGCACCGACGCTCTTTATGACGTCGATTACGATGCCGCCAGCAACAGCGTGAAGATCCGTAATCCGAACCCGGAAACCTCCGAGACTGTTGAAGTTGGATATCGCTACACCACCGCAAACTTCAATGCGACGGCTACGGCCTTCTCTTCATTGGATAAAGACCGTCTGGTCGAAGCCTTTGTGCAGGACGATCCGAACGATGTCGGTTACTCGGCATTTACCAATATCGGCAAGGTGAAGCGTAACGGTTACGAACTGAGCAGCAACTATCGCCCGGTCCCGAACCTTATCTTGAACGCTGGCCTGACTTATACCGACACTGAACTGCAACAGGATATCCCTAACGGCTTCCGCAACGGCGTTCAGCGTCTTCTCCCGACCAAGGGCAAGGCTCTGACCGGTATGCCTAAGTGGATGTGGACGGCTGGTGTGGACTTCGATCCAACCGACAAGTTGAGCATCAATCTAAATGCCAAATATGTGGGTGACCGCTTCTACACCTACGTAAACGATGAAGTGGCTCCGCGTTATATCCTGTGGAATGCTTCGGCTCGTTACGATCTACCGTTCTTCAAAGACGGCACCTACGTTCAGTTGAACGTAGTGAACCTGTTCGATGAACAATACCTAGCCGGTACTGGGTATCAGAACACGGCGCGCGGCTTGACCGATAACGCCGGTGGTACGGTCAGTGCTTCGACCATCTTCTATCAGCAAGGTGCACCGCGTACGGTTAGCATCGCGCTGCGGACCAAGTTCTAAGACCGGACACGGTTTGGTGAACACAAGCGGCTCTCCGGATACGGAGGGCCGCTTTTTTTGTGTCGCATTCTGCGACCTGTCGTCACGGAAAGGCATGGCCAAAACGGTTGACGCTGTGTAAAAGGTCCGCAATTCACGTTTCGCTTTTTTCCGGGGTCCGGCATGAGCCAAAATCCGAACCTTTCCCGCATCGTTCCCGCTGAGTGGGAGCCGCACAAGGTCATGTGGGTTGGTTTTCCCAGCCACGAAAACCTGTGGCAGGAAGATCTGATTGAGGCTCAGGCCGAGGTGGCGTCGCTGGTGCGCGTACTGGCCGAAGCCGGCGATGAGCACGTCAAGCTGATGGTGATGGGCGAGGCGGCGCGTAAGGCGGCACAGTCGCTGTTATCCGACGTGAAAAAGGTCGAGATCATCGAGGGGCGTTTCGGAGACATCTGGTTCCGCGACACCGGCCCTATCTACGTCAATGTTGAAGACGCGCAGGATCGTCATGCGGCTCTGCCCGTGGCCTTCCTCAACAATGGCTGGGGCGGCAAGTATCACCTGAAGTACGACGATCAGGTCGCTGCTCAGGTGGCCGAACACGACGGCTACGTGTCGGAAACGCAAGAGTTTGTGCTCGAAGGCGGCTCGCTTGAGCACGACGGGTTCGGTACCGTCCTTACCACGCGCCAGTGTCTGCTCAACCCCAATCGCAACCCCGACTGGACGCAGTCGATGGCCGAACGGGCGCTTCAGGACGCGCTGGGGGCGCGCAAGATCATCTGGCTCGACGATGGGTTGCTCAACGACCATACGGATGGTCATATCGACAATCTGGCGCGTTTCGTGGCGCCGGGCGTGGTGGTTTGCCCCGTGGGCTATGGCGCCGATGACCCCAATGCCGACCTCTATAATGCGGTGGCGAAAACCCTCAGCCAGCAGACCGACGCGCGCGGCGTAAAGCTTCAGGTGGTGCGTATTCCCTCGCCGGGCCGCACGGTGGATGAAGACGGCGAAATCATCCCGGCCTCGCACATGAATTTCCTGATCGCCAATGATTGCGTCATCGTGCCGGTCTATAACGAAAGGCCGGGCGAAATGGCGGTTGAGGCGTTACAAACCTTATTTGCCGAACGTCAGGTGTTTGGCCTGCCGTCGAACGCCATCCTGACCGGAGGTGGCTCCTTCCATTGCATCAGTCAGCAAGTACCCTATATCAAGGGCTGACTTCCGTATCCAAAGGTAATGATATGACCCGGACCGTTTCCGTAGCGGCGCTGCAAACAGCCTATGGCGCCGATATGGCCGCGAACATCGCCAAAACCGAAGCGCTGGTTCGCGAGGCGGCGGCCAAAGGCGCGCAAATCATACTGCCGTCAGAGCTGTTTCAGGGTGAGTATTTCTGCGTTAGTCAGGAAGAACGCTGGTTTGCAACGGCCTTCGCGTGGCGCAGCCATCCGTGCGTCCTTGCCATGCAAAAGCTGGCGGCCGAGCTGAATGTCGTCATCCCCACCTCGATATACGAGAAAGAAGGTCCGCACTATTTCAACTCGATGGTGATGATCGACGCAGGCGGTGAACTCTTGGGCGTTTATCGCAAGAGCCATATCCCTGACGGCCCCGGCTATCAGGAAAAATACTATTTCCGTCCGGGAGATACGGGCTTCAAGGTGTGGGATACCCAGTTCGCCCGCGTTGGTGTCGGTATCTGCTGGGATCAGTGGTATCCTGAAGCGGCGCGCGCCATGGCGCTGCTGGGGGCGGAGATTTTGTTCTATCCGACCGCCATCGGTTCCGAACCGCACGATGCCGAACTGGATACGGCGGCCCCATGGCAGCGCGTCATGCAAGGTCACGCCGTCGCCAATGTCATCCCGGTCGTCGCCTCCAACCGCATCGGCACCGAAAGCCTGATTTCGCCGCAAAACGGCTGCGGTCAGACCTTCTATGGTCACAGCTTCATCGCCAACCACCGTGGCGATAAGGTGGCGGAGTACGGCAAGGGTGAGGAGGGCGTTCTGGTGGCTGACTTTGACCTCGACTACTTGAATACGCACCGCGCCGCCTGGGGCTTCTTCCGCGACCGCCGTACGGATCTTTACGGCGCACTGGCCGGCCCGCGTCCGGCGCTTTAACCGAACATACCGATCAGTAACTCGTAGGCATAGAGGCTGAACCCGGCCAGACCGACCACGGAGAGCACCAGTGCGCTCCATTCGGCAGCGTTGCGCGCCGTGCAGACGGGCTGACCCGGTGCGGTGCGGTCGCGGCTATACGGGGTATGAGAGGTATCGTCCATGACAATTCACCTTTTTGTCCGAGCTTGTGCGCTTCTGTATAAGGCCGAAACATGGGGGTGAACGGCCTTTGTAAGTGCGCAATAAGCCCTTACATTCCCCATCGCCTTGTGCCTATTCTACCCGGATAGCGTTAAGAGGCTGGATATGAAGATACGTAAGGCGGGCGTGGCGTGCGCGGTGATGATTCTGATGGCAGGAGCTGCGCAGGCAGCTACCGTGGCCGTGAAGGCCGACCGTCTAATTGAGGTCGAAACCGGGAGATTAATTGAGCAGCCGCTGGTAATTGTCACCGATGGCCGCATTACCGCTGTGGGCAGCGCCCTAACGATGAAGCCGCCAGCTGGGGCTGATTATATTGATCTGCCCGGCGTGACGTTGCTGCCCGGCCTGATTGATATGCACGTCCATCTCGACAACAGCCCGGAATATGGCGGCTACAGTGGCCTGTCGCACACGGATCGCTTCTGGGCCTTTGTCGCGGCGGCCAATGCCGAAAAGACGTTAAAGGCTGGGTTTACCACTGTGCGCAATGTCGGTGCCGGGGATTACAATGACATTGGCCTGCGCGAAGCGATTGATGAAGGCGTGCTGCCAGGGCCGCGCATCGTGGCGGCTGGCCTGAGCTTTGGCGCCACCGGCGGGCATTGCGATTCGACCTGGCTGCCGCCATCTTTTGACGCAAAGAATCCACTCAATGCCGACAGCCCGTGGGAAGCACGCAAATCGGTGCGCACTCTGAAAAAGTACGGAGCGGACGTGATCAAGATCTGCGCCACCTCCGGTGTTTTTTCTCGCGGAGCCAGTGTTGGTGCGCGTCAACTGACGCCCGAAGAAATGGCCGCGGTGGCTGACGAAGCGCACATGGCCGGCATGAAGGTGGCCGCCCACGCCCATGGTGCCGACGGTATCAAGGTGGCGCTGCGCGCAGGGGTCGACACCATCGAACACGCCAGTTTGGTGGATGACGAAGGGATAAGGCTTGCCAAGGAGACTGGGGCCTACTTCTCGATGGACATCTATAATACCGACTACACGCAGTCAGAAGGCCAGCGCAACGGCGTGGCCGAAGAGAGCCTGCGTAAGGATCGTGAAATCGCCGAGGTGCAACGTCAGAACTACGGAAAGGCGCTGAAGGCTGGGGTGAAAATGGTCTATGGCACCGACGCCGGCATCTATCCGCACGGCGACAATGCCCGGCAGTTCGCCGTGATGGTGCGCTATGGTGCGACACCGCTTCAGGCCATCCAGTCGGCGACGGTGATTGCAGCAGAGGCTTTGGGGCGGTCTGGGGATGTCGGCAGCCTCAAGCCCGGTCATTACGGCGACATGGTCGGGGTCGTCGGAAATCCACTAAAGGATGTAACCCTGCTGGAGCGGCCTGTCTTTGTAATGAAGAGTGGAGATGTGATCACGAAACCGTGACAATGTTATAATTGTCGTATATATCTGAAATATTTAGATATTATTTATTGTAACATAAAATGGAACAACGTTACATTAAATGAACGTTAAGGCTGTTCCGACAAATCTCAACAGGGGCTTTCGTGGCCCTTGGTATAGGGTGGAAGTCTGACAATGCAGCTACGTACAAAGTTTATCGGCCTGGGAACGGCGTGTGCACTTCTGGTGTTTGGCATGGTAGCCGCTAACAGTGTCGCCTCTCACTACGCGCAGTCGCACGCGCATCAGTCGTCGCTTATCAGTCAGATCACGCAGCGGCACATGGCCGCCGACATGATGCACGACGCCATGCGCGGCGACGTGCTTGAGGCCCTGCTGGCCCATCAGGTGGGTGATGCGGGCGCTGCCGAAGCTGTGGCCGGCAGCTTCAAGGAGCATGCCGACACATTTGAAACCAACCTCAAAGCTAATCAGGCCGAAGCCCTGCCCGACAATCTGAAAAAACGATTTGCCGAAACGCTCACGGCGCTTCAGGCCTACCGTGCTGCGGGTGACGCGGTGCTCACCGCCACGCCGGAAACCGAGCCTGCGCTGCGTGCCGACTTCGACGCCAAATTCAAGGCGATGGAAGACAGCAACGAGAGTTTATCCGGCGATCTCGAAGCTTGGATGAAGGGCGAGGTCGAGCGGGGCGCCAAGACCGATGCGCAGTTGAACATGCTGGTGCAGGTGTTATCGGCCTTCGCCATTCTGGGCGTGCTAGCCATGATTGGTCTGATGTGGCGCGACCTATTGAAGCCGCTTGGCACTTTGTCGCAGACGATTGGACGCATTGCCGAGGGCGACACGGATGTCGAGGTCGCCTTTATTAGTCGTAAGGATGAGATGGGCGTGCTGGCCCGCGCCACCCGGTCTCTGTGTGAAACGGCGCGCAAGGCGCTGATGGTGGACCGGATGGTTCAGGCCATGCCTACCCCGGTGATGGCGGTCGATGTGCACAATGATCTGCGCATCACCTATATCAATGCCGCGACCGAAAAGCTGATGGATCAGATCAAGGGGCATTTCCCCAACTATCCTGGCACGCTGATGGGGCAGTCCATCGACATCTTCCACAAACACCCTGAGCATCAGCGTCGTCTGCTGTCAGACCCGAAAAATCTGCCGCATCGCGCGCGCATCCGTGTGGGCGACGAAAGCATCGATCTCCAGATTTCGGCGGTGCGCGATCACCGCGATCAATATGCCGGGGCCATGCTTGTATGGGATCTCGTCACCGATCAGGCGCAGCTAAGCCGCGATTTCGAAGTGCGGGTGCAGGACGTGGTGAACGGGCTGGCAGCGTCGGCAGCAGAGCTGTCCCAAGTGGCCGAAACCGTGACGGGAGACCTGCATAATGGGGCCGGGTTGGCCGTATCGGCGGCCTCATCGGCGACCCAAACGACAGCCAGTGTACAGACCGTAGCCGCCGCGGCCGAAGAACTTGCGGCCTCGGTGCGCGAAATCTCAGATCAGGTACAGACAACCAACCGCCTTGTGGCCGACTCCTTCCATAAGGTGCAGGACGCCGATCTGGTGGCACAGAAACTGTCTTCGGCCTCGGATCGCGTCAGCGAAGTCACGACCGTCATCGCCAACATCTCCAGCCAGATCAATCTGCTGGCGCTCAACGCCACCATTGAATCGGCGCGCGCCGGTGAGGCGGGGCGCGGCTTTGCGGTGGTGGCGGGTGAAGTGAAAAACCTCGCCAATCAGACCAGTCGCTCCATCGGTGAGATCAACAGCGTCATCGACGAAATGCGTCAGGCCTCACGCGAAATCGTGGGCGTACTTAGTGATATTCGCGGCGCGGTGGACGCCATTACGCAGGCGACCACCTCCGTGGCGGCCGCAGTCGAGGAACAGTCGGCCACCACCGAAGACATCGCGCGTAACATGGCCTTTGCCGCCGAAGGGACGCGTGTCATCAGCGAAAATCTCGATCAGGTGTCGGGGATCACGACGCGAAGCGGCGAAGCCTCGGCACACCTCTTCGACTCGTCTCAGGTTCTGTCCGATCAGGCGGCGGCCCTTCGTGGCCGCGTGGCGGAGTTCCTCAGCCGCATCAATCGGGCATCGTAAGGGCGTCATATACGGGGTGCAGGCGACGTGTCCCTTGTGACTTTTTACGCTTTTAGGTCACAGGCTCGCAGGCTCTGGCTACGCAGCAGGGCCTGCTTTTCGCGGACCGAGCCGTGGCGATAAGCGGCGGTCTGCTTGACAGCAGCGATGGCTTCGGCTCGGCATGCGGCCGGGGCGGCGGTCGCCGGAACCGTGGCGAACAGGGGCAGAGACAAGGCCATCAGGCACAGAAGCGGTTTCATACTGGGACACCTTTCAACAGTGGGAAACCACAGAGCAATCGCGGGG
The DNA here is from genome assembly GCF_000175215.2 of Asticcacaulis excentricus CB 48. Taxonomy (NCBI): domain Bacteria; kingdom Pseudomonadati; phylum Pseudomonadota; class Alphaproteobacteria; order Caulobacterales; family Caulobacteraceae; genus Asticcacaulis; species Asticcacaulis excentricus. The sequence goes on from NC_014816.1 coordinate 932,313, forward strand.
CCGTTTCGGTCATATCCGGTTAACCCTGTCTGTAAACTATAACCCAACGGATTTGAAGTAACGTGGATATTGTCGGTTGATGTGCCCGATGTGTTTAAGGTTTATCCATGCGTCTGTCTGTTCTCGCTTGTGCCCTACTGTCTCTGGGTTGCGGCACGTCTCTGGCCGGTGTGGCTTCGGCGGGCGTCGAATACGATGCTGTCCTGACCGCTGACCTGTTGCGTAACCATTCCGGCGGGCTGCGCGAAGGTGACCGTGTCATCAGCAACCTCGACCTGTCGGCCGCCTGGCAAGGCGAAGGCGAGGCCTTTAAAAACTGGGACGGCTTCACCTATGTGCTGGCCGATGCCGGGGGCGGTTTTTCCGAGTTTTACTCTGGCGATGCGCAGGTCGTGTCCAATATCGATGCACCAAAGGGCGTGCGCCTGTTCGAGGCGTGGCTGCGCCGCACGAGTGACGATGAACGCTGGTCGGTGACCGGTGGCCTGATCAACCTTAATGGTATTTTCGACGTACAGGAGGCGGGGGCGCTGTTCCTGAACGCTTCGCACGGCATTGGTCCAGAATATTCGCAGAGCGGCCCGTCTATCTTTCCGTTTTCGACTCTGGGGCTGGTCGGTGAATGGCAAGCCAGCGAGACTTTACGCCTGCGTGCCGGGGTATTTGACGGTGTGACCGGTGACCCGGCGCATCAGCGCAGCTTTATCGGCGTCAAGCTGGGCGACGGCGACGGCGCGCATTGGGTGGCCGAAGCCCAGCAGGATTTTGTGCGCGGTTATGTCAAGCTGGGGGCGTGGACCTATACAGCGAAGGCTGAACACCTCGACGGCAAGGGCTTGTCCGATGGGAACAGCGGCTATTACGCGCAACTTCAATATGATTTGTACAAACCCGAAGCCGACAGCGACCGCGGCGTGTCGGGCTGGGTGCGGCTGGGCAAAGCCAATAAGGACCTTCAGGCCATTGAAACCTACGCGGGCGGCGGTCTGGTGTGGACCGGGCCGCTCACGGGACGTGAGTCGGACGCCATGGGTTTCGCCGTTGCTCACGCCGATTTCAGTCAGCCCTATGCCGAGGCCCTCGGTGTCAATCTGAAGCCCGAAACCATTTACGAGCTCAGCTACCGTTACGCCATCAAGGACGGTCTGAGCCTTCAGCCCGACGTGCAATACATCCGCCACCCGGCCGGTGATCCGCAAACGGACGATGCGCTGGTGCTGGGGCTGCGTCTGCGGGTGGGACTCGCTGCCTTTAAATAAGCGCTTGCAATCGCAATACGGAATCCGCATATAGCGGTCGAGATCGCGCGGGCGGAGGCCTCGCCAACCTGGTCAGGGCCGGAAGGCAGCAGCCACAACGAATTCACCTTCGGGTCGCGCGGTCTCACCTCTTCTCAATATTTCAAGCCGTCCACAAAGCGCTGCGTGACTGCGCGTTACCCACGTGCTTTCCGACTCGCAAACCCAGCGTTTGGCGCTATAAGTCGGGTATGTCCGACCATCCCGAATCTTCAGAGACCGGCGATCCCTTTGCCACCGAACGCGATGAGAACACCGAAGATATGTTCGGTGGTCCGTTGGTGCCTACGCCTGTGAAAAAGGACGCGGCTTATACGGTACTGGCGCGCAAATACCGCCCACGCACCTTTGAGGACCTGATCGGGCAAGAGGCGATGGTGCGCACCCTGTCCAACGCCTTCGCCACGGGGCGTATCGCCCATGCCTTCATGCTGACCGGCGTGCGAGGGGTGGGTAAGACAACGACGGCCCGCCTGCTGGCGCGCGCGCTCAATTACGAATCCGACACGATGAAGGGGCCCAGCGTCGATCTTTCGACCTTTGGCTACCACTGTCAGGCCATTATCGAAGGCCGGCATATTGACGTATTGGAGCTGGACGCTGCGTCGCGCACAGGTGTCGATTCGATGCGCGAACTGTTGGAAAGCGTGCGCTATGCGCCGGTCGAAGCGCGTTACAAGGTCTATGTGATCGACGAAGTGCACATGCTTTCGACCGGGGCCTTTAATGCGCTTTTGAAGACGCTGGAAGAACCGCCGCCCCATGCCAAGTTCATCTTCGCCACCACCGAAATCCGTAAGGTGCCGGTGACCATTCTTTCGCGCTGTCAGCGCTTTGACCTGCGCCGTGTTGAGCCGGAAACCCTGACGCCGCATCTTGAAAAAATCTGCCGCCTTGAAGGGGCGCAGATCGAGCCGGACGCTTTGGCCCTGATCGCCCGCGCCGCCGAAGGCTCGGTGCGTGACTCCTTGTCGCTGCTCGATCAGGCGCTGGTGCAGGCCGAAGAAGGGCAGAGCGTGTCCGCCGAGGTCGTGCGCGACATGCTGGGGCTGGCTGACCGGTCGGCCACGCTCAGCCTGTTTGAAAATATCATTTCCGGCCAGATGCCGGAGGCGCTGCTGGCCTTTCGCACCTTGTACGGCTTTGGGGCGGACCCGTCGCAGATAATGGGCGACCTACTCGAATACTGCCACGCGGCGTCTGTGGCCAAGGTGCTGGGGAGCGAGGCAACGCGCCTGCCCAAGGAACCGGCACAGCGGGTTGCGGCGCTGGGGGCACAATTATCAGCGGGCACCTTGTCGCGTCTGTGGACCCTGATGCTAAAGGCGTTTGAGGAAATCCGCCGCGCCCCCGATCCTGCGGCGGCGACCGAAATGGCGTTGGTACGCTTCTGCTATGCGTCGGACCTGCCGGGGCCGGAGACCTTGCTCAAGCGCCTGCAAAACGGCGAAAACCTGCTGGATGGTGGGCCATCTGGCGGAGGTATAGGCGGTGGTTCCGGCGGCGGCATCAGCGCGCAAGGCGCGGTTATGCGTCCGCAGGCCTACGCCAATGCTCAGCCCCAGATCCAGCTCAATACGTTTGACGACGTGCTGGCCTTGATCGCCGAAAAGCGCGATATCGGCCTGCGCGTCGATGTCGAGCGCTACGTCAAGCTGATCTCGTTCCGGCAAGGGGCTATCACGTTTGAACCCGCCCCGCACACGCCAATTGATCTGGTGCGCAAGCTGTCGGCGCGGCTGAAGGAATGGACGGGGCAGCGCTGGCTCATCGCGACCGAAGGCGGAGGCGGAGCCGAAACCTATCGTGAGCGCGAAATCCGCGAAAAAGCGGAAGCCTTGCAAAGGCTGCGCAATGACCCATTTATTTCCGGTCTGATGACGGCGTTTCCTGGCGTGGAAATCCTCAGCTTCCGACCCAAGCCGAAGCCGGTGGCCGCCACCACGCCCGACATGCCGATGACCGAGAACCGCGACGAATTCAGCGAGAAGGACGACGACTGATGGACTTGAACGCCCTGATGAAGCAGGCCCAGGCCGTGCAGCAAAAGTTCACCGAAGCGCAGGAAAAGATGAATCAGGTGGTTGTCACCGGTCAGGCCGGGGCCGGTCTGGTCTCCGTCGATCTGCGAGGGGTGGGCGTGCTGACGCGTCTCCACATCGACCCCAGCCTGATCAATCCGGACGAGGTTGAGGTACTGGCCGATCTGATCGTTGCCGCCCACGCCGATGCGCGCAAAAAGCTTGATGAAGAATCTGCGCGGCTGATGAAGGAAGCGGCGGGGCCATTCGGCAACATGCCGATGCCGAAGCTTTTCTAACAAACCACACTGAGGCTTTGGTATCAGTTCGCATTGTGAGGGGTAGGGTGTCTATGGCCTCTGGTGCCGGACCTGAAATTGAACGTCTGATGGCGCTGTTGTCCAAGCTCCCGGGTCTTGGGCCCCGCTCTGCGCGTCGGGCTGCGCTCGCTCTGCTCAAAAAGCGCGAGCAGTTGCTGATCCCGTTGACCGCGGCCATGCAGGATGCTGCTGAGCGCGTCACCTCGTGCCACATTTGTGGCGCGCTTTCGACCCGTGACCCGTGCGCTACCTGCGCCGACCCGACCCGCGACGCCGCCATGATCTGCGTGGTCGAAGAAGACTCCGCCCTGTGGGCTATGGAACGCGTCGGGGCCTTTTCCGGCCGTTATCACGTGCTGGGCGGCCTTCTGTCGGCACTGGACGGGGTGCGGCCCGAAGACCTGCGCCTGTCGGGCTTGATGCAACGCGTCAGTTCGGGCGGTGTCGAAGAACTGGTCATGGCCCTCCCGGCCACGGTCGAAGGCCAGACCACGGCGCACTATATCGCCGACCGGGTCAAGCCGTTGGCCCCAGAGGTGACCATCACCCATTTGGCGCGGGGCGTGCCGGTCGGCGGCGAACTCGACTGGCTCGATGACGGGACCATTGCCCACGCATTTAAGAGTAGACGGTAAACTTATTCGTGCTAAGTTGGCCTTGCTCATATGAGGGGAGGCTATAAATGATCAGAAGTTTCAGACACTTGATCGCTGTAGGGCTGGTGTCCGTGTCGCTGACGGCGTGCGCAGGGGCGCCACAGTCGCAGACTGTCGCCCTAGATGACCTTCCGATGTTTGGCGCCATGCCGAAAGACATTGATCAGCGGCTACAAAACGCCTCGGCTCACCCCTTGGGCCATAAAGAGAACCCGGTTCGGGTCTATATGCCCGAGGGTGAATACGCCTATCTTCAACGCCTGCGTTGCCAGAATGGAAACATGCCTGCTTTCGAGCGCATAGGTAACTTCGGGATCGGCCCTTTCGGCCACATCATCGACGGCTACGACGTCAAGTGTCCAGGGTCTGAACCGGCACAAAGTACGATCTTTATGGACATGTACTTTCCAGAGTACATTGAAACCAAAGCTCCCCCCGGATTTACTCTGGCCGCTGACTAGCGGCCTTCTCCCGGTGGCGCATGACCAGAAACACGGCAAACACCCCGGCAAGCTTGCTCAGCACCGAGGTCGCCACCGACCAGATGTTGAAAATCCCCGGAATGGTTGTCGAGGCGATAGCGTAAAACACCGCTGAGTCGATCGGCGCACTGACGGCGGTTGAAATCACCACCCGCTCGGACAGGGGGCGCTTGATAAAGGTGAATATGGCCCAGTCGATCAGTTCCGATACAGCGAAGGCCGCACTTGAAGCGATCACCACCGCCGGGTCAGAGGTGAGCAGCGACAGGCCCAGACCAATGATCAGGGTCAGCAATATCCAGTGACCGATCTCACGCTGGGCAAAGTCGCGCACCACCAGCACCAAGCCCGTCACCACCGACATCGGGGTCCACGAGCCATTGTCGGGTAGGGGGATTTGCGGCACGGCGGCAAAGCACCAGTTGATAAACGGGATTAGCGCCAGATAGAGATACGTCCACGGCGTGCGTCCCGTGACTGCCTTGCGTACAAATGCGCCGAATACCATCTGCCCCTCCCAAACGTGCTTGATACGTCCGCTTCCGCCCTGCGGATGACCGCGAGAAAGTGTTTGGCTCAGGCGGAATCGTGTCAGGAAAAAGCTTGTCAGCTTTTATTCCGTATGGCAAGAACATTTCATGAACTTTGAATCCGTCGCCCTTATTGCCTCTGTCTTCGCCTCTCTGGTTCTGGGGGGCGGCTATTATCTGGCTTTTCAGGAGACACGCCGCTTGCGCGAGCGGAACGAAAGCCTGAGCGATCAGTTGCGCGACGCCACGGCCGAGGTATCGCAACTGAAAGAACGCACGCGCAATCTCGAAGACGCGCGCTCCGCGATGAGCGAGCATTTCCGCGCTGCGTCTCAGCAGGCGCTGAGCCAATCGACCGAGGTGCTGCTGAAACGCGCCGAGGAGAATTTTGCGGCGCGTGAAAAGCTGGCGCTGGAACGCATGGGCCATACGTTGAAACCCGTCGCTGAGACGCTGGGCCGCTTTGAGGCGCAGGTGAAAGAGATGGAAGAATCGCGCGCCAAGGACACCGGGGGCCTCAAAGAGCAGATTACCCACCTGATGCAGGCGTCGGTGGCGACACGCGAGGTGACGCAGAAGCTGGCCAATGCCTTGCGCCGCGGTGCCGGGGTGCAGGGCCGCTGGGGCGAAGAGACGCTACGCAATGTGTTGGAAAGCGCCGGCCTGTCCAAACATTTCGATTTTGTCGAGCAGCAGAACCTCGACACCGATATGGGGCGTCGTCGCCCGGACGTGACAGTGAAGCTGCCCGGCGGGGTCTTCGTCATTGATGCCAAGGCCAATCTAACCGCTTATCTGGAAGCCATTGAGGCGACGGACGAGGCCATCCGCGAAGAGGCGCTTCAGCGTCATGCGCGCGCCTTGCAACAGCACGTGCGCGACCTGTCGGCTAAGGCCTACTGGGATCAGTTTCGTGAACAGTCGCCGGACTTTGTGGCCATGTTCGTGCCGGGCGACGGCATACTGTCGATGGCTCTGGAGCGAATGCCGCACCTGATGACCGAGGCGATGGACCGTAAGGTGATCATCGTCACTCCGACTACCCTGTTTGCACTGTGTAAGGCCGTGGCCTATGGCTGGCGCGCCGAGGAGCAGATCCACAATGCCCATGAGGTTGCGGCAGTCGGCCGTGAACTGTACAGCCGCCTATCTGTGATGGGTGGGCACGTGGCGGCGCTCGGCAAGAACCTCGGCAGCGCAGTTGATAAGTACAATGCGTTTGTCGGCTCGCTGGAATCGCAGGTGCTGACCCAGGCGCGCCGCTTTGAAGACCTCAAGGTCAATCACGAGGGCAAGGAGATCGTCGAGGCCGCGCCGCTGGATGTGCAGACGCGGCCCCTTAGCAAGTTGACCGTAGTGTCGGGCGATTAGAGCGCATTTCGTTCAGGTTGAATCAAAGTTACGCGCTAAATTTCTAGTTTAACGCGCTTTCTGAAAAGTGCGTCACGCTTTTCAGAAAGCGCTCTAAGCGAACGTTCCGTGGAAACCCAGCGGGGTCGCGTGCGCCGATCGCCATGAGCCCACTGGTCCTTCGCTCAGCTTTTTGGCATCGAACACGTGCAGTTCGGTGGCCTTGGCTTTCAGATTGAGCACCGTGCCGACCATCCAGCCGTCCATTTCCTGGCCTGTGCCGCCGTGGCTGACAGGGCGCGGGACGAACAGGGCCTCCTCGACAATGGCGTCCGGGCCGAAATTGTGTGTTTGCGCCTTGCCGGCCTTCCAGTCGAAGGCCGACAGAGCATGCGCCCCCAGACGGCCCTCAATGTATCCACCGACGTGCACGACGTGGTCGCGGCGCAGCCCCTGAAACCGGTGATCGGTCTGCGGAAACTCCGACGAGACGCCTGTCGCTTGCATTTCGGCGCGACCGTCCGGGCGCAACGTGATCAATGCCAGGTGCGCCTCCTCATCATCGCCCGCGTTATAAATCCCTTTCACCAGATCACGCGCCCCGCTCAGGCCGAATTTCGGCGAACTGGCCAGACAGACATCGAAGCGGATGGTGCCATCGGTGTCTTCCCAGGCGTCGCCCGTATGGAAGTAGGTGGCGGCGGGCAGCTCATACAGGCGCCGCTTCGACAGGTCGGCCTTTTCGATGACCAGAATGCGAATCGGCTGATCGGGATGCCACACCAGCGTATCGACGAAAGGCGGCGTGCGCCGTTCGGCGATCAGAGGCTGCATGGGCAGGATCAAATGGCGTTCGCTGACCACCCAGTCGTGGGCATAACCGGCGGCGGGAAGCTGGATCAGCTCGCCGCGTTCCATCTCGCCCGCTGGGCTAAGCTGCCAGATCCACGCCTTGTCGCCCATGAACCCCGCGCTCCAGATGCGGCCCGACGGTTCGACCTTGGGGTGGGCCAGAAAGGCCAGCCCTTTCAGGTCGTCGCGGAAGGTTTTCGGGCCTTTGGTCAGCAGGGTCTGGGCATCGAGGCGGTAGGGGGAGCCGCCTTCCCACAGGGCCCACAGTTCGTCGCCGACGCGCAGGACCGAGGTATTGGCGGCGTTGACATCGTCATTGCTGGTCACCGGGGCATCGGCGCGGCCCTTCGTGCCAAAACCCGGCATCACAATGGCCTGTTTTTGCTGTTCGACGCGGCGTTTGACCGTATCGACGAAGCGACCCGTGTGGCGCACGCCGTCGGAGCTGAGGTCGTATTTCTGGATCATGCCGTCGCCGTCAAACCAGTGGCCGGTGACGTCGTCGCCATAGCGGAACCACGCCGGACCGTTGCGATAGAGCGTGCCGCTCAGGCCGGCCGGCATCTTTCCGCTCAGGCGGGTGAGGGTGGAGGGAGCATAACCTTCGGCGGGGGCGTTGGCGACGGCCAGACGCCAGTCTTCCGAAAAATTGGCGCTGGCTGCCGCGGCGGCCCAGGAGGTTGGCGCGGCGGCCATCAGGCCTGCGCCGCCCAGCGCGGTCAGGAAGGAACGGCGGGACAGTTCGGTCATCGCAAACCCTCCTTAAAACGCGATGTCTTGCGTGGTGTCGCCTTTGACCTCAAAGACGGCGTCGGCCCACGTCGCCGGACCCATGCGGCCCTTGGCATTGTTGGAGAAGGCGAAGGGTTCGACCGGCATTCCGAAGGGGTTGGTATCCATCTTGCCATTGCCATTGACGTCGTGGAACATTTTCAGGCCGTACTGACCCGGTTCGACGTCAAAGGTGGCTGTGGCCGTGTCAGCGCTGACGGTGACCTGCTGAGCGGCGGCGGGCTTGCCGCCCTTATAGGCCTCTTCACCCTTATAGAGAGCCACCATCAGTGTACCCTTGGGCGTAAGTTTGGAAAAATGCACCGTCAGGGTTTCGGCGTTGACCGGCTGGGCGACAAGGCCCACCAGGGCGGCGATAAGAGCGGGTTTGAACATGGAAGCCTCCATTGGTTGCGTTGCGATGAACCCGGTGTAGGACGGCCCGGCCGTGGTGGGGCAAAAGATGCGCGAAAGGGCCCTCTGCCTACGTCAACGGACCGTCGGTCACTGGCGCTTCGTGAATGGCATTGGCCAAATGACTGAATTATAAGCAATCGTCAGCGGCGAAGCGCGAATGCCTTGACCCGCGCGGGGCGGGTACTTATTTTAGCGGCATGGCCATTAGAGACATCATTACCGTACCCCATCCGCTGCTCAAGCAGGTGTCCAAACCCGTTGAAGGGGGCGTGACCGACGAGTTGCGCGCTCTGATGGATGACATGCTGGAGACCATGTACGACGCGCCCGGCATCGGGCTGGCGGCAATCCAGATCGGTGAGCCGATACGCGTCATCGTTATGGATCTTCAGGAGCGCCCGGACGACCTGCCCGAAGACGCCCCGGCACCGAAGCAACCACGTTACTTCGTCAATCCGGAAATCATCTGGGCCTCGGAGGAGCTGTCCACCTATGACGAAGGTTGTCTGTCGGTGCCCGAAGTCTATGACGAGGTGAAGCGCCCGGCGCGCGTGCGCCTCAAATATCTGAACTATCAGGGTGAAGAGGTGATCGAAGAGTGCGACGGCCTCTACGCCACCTGCATCCAGCATGAGATGGACCACCTGAACGGCGTGCTGTTTATCGACCACCTGTCGAAGCTGAAACGCGACCGGGCGGTGACGAAGGTCAAGAAGCTCAAAAAAGTCGCCTGATAATCCGGGTTGCCGGCCTGCAAAACATCATCTATCTGCCAGACGCCGCTCACGTAATTAAGTTCGTGAACGGCGTTTCTCGACAGCTAATATTTTTCGGCTCAGCCCTCCGAATTATCACAATACGTCTCTGAGCCGGGCGGAGTCATCCCATGCGTTTGGCCTTTATGGGCACCCCCGATTTTGCCGTGAAGGCCCTTGCCGAACTGGTTGCCGCCGGTCATGAGGTCGTCTGCGTCTATTCGCAGCCGCCCGCGCCCAAGGGACGGGGGCAGGTGCTAACCCCGTCGCCGGTGCATGCCTTTGCCGACAGCCTCGGCCTGCTGGTCCGCACGCCGAAGTCAATGAAGTCGCCGGACGCCATTGCAGAGTTTCAGGCGCTCGACATCGACGCGGCCATCGTCGTCGCCTATGGCCAGATTTTGAAGCGCGAGGTGCTTGAGCACCCCCTGCTCGGTTGTTTCAACCTCCATGCGTCGCTACTGCCGCGCTGGCGCGGGGCGGCCCCTATCCAGCGGGCGATCATGGCCGGTGACACGCACACCGGCGTGCAGGTCATGCGCATGTCCGAAGGGCTGGACGAAGGCCCCGTCATCCTGTCCGGCCGCGTCGAAATCGGGGCGCAGGACACCGCCCAGACCCTGCACGACAAGCTGGCTGGGCTGGGCGCCTCGTTGCTACCCGTCGCGTTAGCCGCCATCGAGCGCAGCCAGCCGGAGGGCGAGCCGCAGGTCGGCGAAGTCACCTACGCCAAAAAGATCACCTCCGAAGAGGCGCGCATCGACTGGAGCCGTTCGGCGCGCGAACTGGACTGGCACATCCGCGGCCTGTCGCCGTTTCCGGGTGCGTGGACGACACTGACGACACCCAAGGGCGAGCAGCGGCTCAAGGTGCTGATGTCGCGCGTTGATGAGGCGGTGACTGACGCCGGGCCGGGCACGCTGATCGGGCCGGGCTTGCGCCTTGCCACCGGCGACGGTGTGATCGAATTGCTGCGTGTACAGCGCGAAGGTAAGGCGGCGCAGGAGGCCGCCGAATTCCTCAACGGCGTGGGCTTGAGCGTCGGGGATCGTCTGGGATGAGGCGCAACACCTACACGTTCCCGGTGTGCCGGGGAGGGGGGCCGCACGAAGTGCTCAGCGCGGGGTGCGCTGGTGGTGGCCTGCCGTATGCTCCCCACCGTCTCGATACCTGATGGTATCGATCCACCTCGCCCAGCAAGCTGGGGGAGTTTGAAAGGTTCCGATTTCTGATGCCCCGCTATTCCTGCCTCGTTGAGTATGATGGCCGCCCGTACAAGGGGTTTCAGGCTCAGGACAACCTGCCGACCGTGCAGGGGTCGCTGGAGCGCGCCATTCTGGGTTTTTCGGGCGAAACGCTGCGCATTACGGCGGCTGGGCGTACCGATACGGGCGTCCATGCGTCGGGGCAGGTGATCACCTTCGACCTGCCGAAGACCTACCGGCCCGATGTGGTGCGCGACGCCATGAACGCCTATCTGATCCCCGAACCGATTGCGGTGCGCGAAGCGGCCATCGTCGATGACGACTTTTCGGCGCGCTTTTCGGCGACGGGGCGCATGTATCTTTATCGCATCCTCAACCGCCGCGCCCCGCCGGCGCTTGAGCAGGGACGGGTGTGGCACGTTAAGAAACCGCTGGACGCCGAGGTGATGGCTGACGCCGCTCAGCACCTGATTGGCCGGCATGATTTCACCACATTCCGTGACACGGAATGTCAGGCGGCGTCACCGATCAAGACGCTTGATATTGCGAGAGTGAAGCGGGTGGGGGAGGAGATTCACCTCGTCTTTGCCTCACGCTCCTTCCTGCATCGCCAGGTGCGTTCGATGACTGGCACGCTCGTCGAGGCCGGGATCGGCCGCTGGACGGCGGCCGATGTTAAGGCGGCGCTTGAGGCGCGCGACCGCCGCGCCTGCGGGCAGGTGGCCCCGCCAGAGGGCCTGTGCCTGACACACGTCACCTTTGAGCCGGAACCGGACTTCGAAAGCCGCAGTTCGATATAACCCTCCTGCCTATGCGCAGCATGGGGAGATGCCGAGCAACCGAAGCGCTTCGAAGCGTGGGGGTTAAGCGAACACCTTGAAATATTTGCTGATCAGCGCCGTATAGGCTTCGGTCAGGGCATAGAGGTCCTGCACCGGGGTCGCTTCATTGACCTGGTGCATGGTCTGGCCCACCAGACCGAATTCCACCACCGGGCACAGGGCGCGGATAAAGCGCGCGTCCGACGTGCCGCCTGTGGTTGACGGATCGGCTTCGACCTTCAGCACGTCGAGGATGGCGTTCTGAATGACATCGACAAACGGCCCGGCCTCGGTGAGGAAGGCCTCGCCCGAAATGGCGGCCTTCACCTCGATCACCGCACCGCTACGTTCAGCATGTCGGGCGCAAACCTCTTCGATCCACGCCTGCAAGGACGCGCCCGAATGGGTCGGGTTAAAGCGGATATTGATGCGTCCGCTGGCCGTTTGCGGGATCAGGTTGGTGGTCTTGTTCGCCACATCAAAGGTGGTGATTTCGAGATTGGACGGCAGGAAGCGTTCATAGCCCTCATCCAGCACGCGCCCGTCCAGTTCAGCCATGACGGCCACCAGCACCGGGATCGGATTGAGCGCGCGCTGCGGGTAGGCGACGTGGCCCTGCTTGCCCGTCACCGTGATCGTGGCATTGATCGAGCCGCGGCGGCCGACCTTGATCATGTCCCCCAGCACCGCCGAAGAGGTGGGTTCGCCGACGATGCAATGGTCGATGACCTCGCCCGTTTGCCTCAGGTGTTCGACGACTTTTTTGGTGCCGTCCAGCGCTTCGCCTTCCTCGTCGCCGGTGATCAGGAAGGACAGCGACCCCGGCACGTTGTCAAAGCGCGACACGGCCGCAATCCACGCCGCAATGCCGCCCTTCATATCGACGGCTCCGCGCCCGGTCAGCACGCCGTTTTCGATCGTTGCCGCAAACGGGTCCGAGCGCCAGCCATCAAGCGCGCCTTCGGGCACCACGTCCGTATGACCGGCAAAGCACAGGTTGGGCGAGGCCGTCCCGCGCCTCGCATAGAGGTTTTCAATCTCGCGGAACTTCAGCCGTTCACAGGCAAAACCGAGCGATTCCAGCGTCTGCTGCACCCGGTCCATCGCTCCGGCGTCCACCGGAGTCACAGACGGATGGTTGATCAGGGCCTTGGTCAATTCGACCGGATCGAGCGTGTTTTCGGGTATATTCGTCATGCCGCGTGGTGTAAGACGACTTTGCCGCGAACGAAAGTGAAAAACGGTCGCGGGCATATTTACCGGATATTGCCGTGACCCCTCCCGTTTCGCCTGAAATCGTTTCCGAGCCGCCTTTGCCGCCGGAATCGCAAAACCCGTTCCGCATACCCGCATATCGCAACTTCTGGATTGCTCGCCTGTGTTCGGTGCTGGGCTTTTCGTCGCAAAGCGCGGTCATAGCTTGGCAGATCTATGAGACGGCGCGCAAGGATTCAGGGATAGGCGAAGCGGCGCTTTATATCGGTTTGATGGGTCTGACGCAGTTCATCGCCATGTTCGCCTTCACGCTACCGGCGGGCATCGTGGCCGACCGCTATGACCGCAAAAAGATCATGGGCTACACGATCGCGGCGCAGGCGGTGATTGCCCTGGGCTATATGGGGCTGTCGGCACTGGATCATCCGCCGATTGCTGGGCTGATTGCCTTATCCTTCTTTCTGGGGGCGTCGCGTGCCTTTATCGCACCGGCCTCATCGGCCATCGGCCCGATGCTGGTGCCCAAGGCAATTTTGCCGCGCGCCATCGCCTCCAACGCCCTTGCGTTTCAAATCGGCGGTATCTCCGGGGCCGCGGTCAGCGGCCTGCTGCTCAGCGTTTCGGCTATGTTCGCTTACGGCTTTTCGGCGGCGCTGTTTGTCATCGGGGGCGTGCTGATCGCCACGTTGAAGGCCGATACGCACCCCGTCAATGCGCCGACCGGCTCCAAGATGGAGATGGTGCGTGAAGGCCTCATCTACATCTGGACGAACAAGATCGTCTTTGGCGCCCTGTCGCTCGATTTGGCGGCGGTGCTGCTGGGTGGGGCGACGGCGCTGCTGCCTATCTTCGCGCGTGATATCTTACACGCAGGAGAGATCGGCTACGGCGCGCTCAGGGCCGCCCCAGCGGTCGGGGCCATGATGACGGCCCTGTGGCTGGCGCGACGACCATTGAAGTACAAGGCAGGTAAATGGATGTACGGCGGCGTGGCGGTGTTTGGCCTGATGACCATTATCTTTGGCCTTTCGACCAACATCTTCGTGTCGGTGGCAGCGCTGGCCGTACTGGGCGCGGCCGATATGGTCAGTGTCTTTGTTCGCGGCACGCTGGTGCAGATCGTCACGCCCGATCCGATGCGCGGGCGGGTGGCCTCGGTGTCTTACCTGTTTATCGGGGCGTCAAATGAGTTGGGTGAGTTTGAAAGCGGCGTGGCGACTCGGCTTCTGGGGCCCATTGGAGCGGCCCTGTTCGGTGGCATCGGTGCGATACTGGTGACCGGTGCATGGATCAAACTGTTTCCAAGTCTTTATCGCGTGGATAAGCTAGAGTAGCTAAAAGCCTTTAAACAGACAATCTGCAGTGACGGCTTGGCTTGGCAATATGCCCATATAGCCGACGCTCGGCTTCGGGCAACTCATCCCGTCTGAAGCTTTTTCGAAGCGGAAAAGGCTCGGCAGAGCCGAGCTTTTCTTATTTGCTACTGGCTGCCGCGGCTGGTGGACAGGGCCGGGCGCAGTGGGATGTTCTTGCGTTCCGTCTTTGCGACCAGCTTGTTGGCCGCGCCGGAGTCTTCGTACTTGTACGGCGTCGTCTTCATAGCCAGCGCCTGAGACGGCAAATTGTCCTGAGTGCGCTTGAGGTCGGCCATAGCGATCATGGTGTCCAGCTCGTGCTTACGCGCCTTGAAGGCCACGAGGTCCTGACCGGCGAGGATGGTGCCCTGCGGCACCTTGGCGTCCTTCGGATTGATCGGGCGGCTCTTGTACCACACTTCAAAGTGTAGGTGCGGACCGGTCGAATTGCCGGTCGACCCGACATAGCCGATCAGTTCGCCCTGCTTGACGCGCTGACCGGGGCGGACCTTGATCTGCGACATGTGGGCATAGCCGGTGGCCCAGTCATTATTGTGCGACACGCGCACCCAGCGGCCATAGCCGCCCCACCATTTGGCATCGGCCACGACGCCGTCACCAGCAGCATAGATAGGGGTGCCTGTGCCGGCGGCAAAGTCGATGCCGGTGTGCATCTTCATAAAGCCCTGGATCGGGTGGCGTCGCATACCGAAGCCGGACGAGGTGCGGGCCGCCGCGACCGGTGTCGCCAGCAGGAAGCCTTTGATATTCTTGCCTGTATCGTCAAAGAATTGCGATTCTTTATCGCCCTGACGTTTATAGGAATAGAAGCGCGTGATGTGGCCCTTCGCGCTGATTTCGGCATAGAGCAGATTGCCGGATTCAACCACGCGACCGCTTTCGGTGACCTTGCGATCGAACACCAACTTAAACGTATCACCCGGCTGGATGTCGCGTTCAAAGTCGATCTTGTGCGCGAACAGCTTGAGCACCTGACCGGTGACGTTCGGCGTGGCGCCCAGCGCGGTGGCCGAGGTGATCAGCGAGCCGTCGATGGTGCCAATGGCGACGCGGCGTTCATCGCGCACCGACTCTTCGAGCGCGCGCAGGCGCATCGAACCGTCGTGGCTTGTGGTCAGGGTCAGTTGCTTGGCCGGGCCGGTGCGCACGGTCAGACCCAGAAGTTGCGCCGGAGAACGACCGTTTTCGGGGCGCGCGATGGCGGCCTGAAGGCTTAAGCCCTTGCCTACGTTGACCACGTCAAAGGCTTGAGACAAAAGGGATACAGCGGCATTGGCCTCGGTCGAGGAGACGCCCGAACGGGTCAGAGCTTGTGTGAGGGTTTCGCCGGCGCGCACCATTATCTGCACGTTGACGGGCTGAGTGAAGCCTGGACGCGCTGCGGCTTCGGCCAGAGCGCGGGTTTCAAGCGCCAGGGTCGCACTGGGGTCAAGGGTCGGCAATTCGCTCGGCAGCGGCTGATAAACGCGCCAGACCAGAGTGGCCACCGTCAAGGCGGTCGCGGAGACCAGCACCATCGGGGTCAGGCGCACAGGTTGGCGGCGAGGGTCGAGTTGAGCCATTACGATCCAAAAACGGTATACGAGGTTTACACAACGCGGGCTCTACTCAAAACGGAACCGTCCTCTCCGCCGCCCAGTTAGCCTGTATCTCCCTGTTTCAGGGAATGTGCGACCCGACAATATGCCGTAGACGCGAATTTGAAAGTGTTAACGCCCCTGCATACGCCGAAATAGGGCAAAAATGAGGCGGTCGCCGCCTCGCATATCGCCGTTTTCCATACGAAGGGGCGCAAAAGGGTTTGTCCCAATTAGGAGACGAAGGTTAATATCCGGCTTAAACCGGCCCTTTCAGGGCGCATATATGGGTTTTTTACGACACGGGACGCCATGAGACGGAGTGAGGCCGCAAGTCCATCACTTTGCGTAACGCACAATCAAAAAAGCGCACCGGCCGGCCGATAAAGGGGGCGTAATGTTCCGGATACGGTAAGAAAAAGAATCGGTTATGCGCCGTTTTTTTAAGAGTTCCGTGCCATAATACTGCCCTGAACCTTTCGTCCAACCGTTGATCCCGTGAGAGCTTGATCTGTTGCGCACCCTTATTCTGACCGATGCGCCTGAGGATGGAGGTGAGCTGTTGTTTCCTGTGCGGCTGCCGCCCCAGTCGAGTTTTACCCGTGCGGTCAGTAACGGAGGCGACACCCCTGCGCCACGCCCGAAAGGCGGCGGTGGGGGCGGCCAAAGGGGCGGTGGCGCCTCTGGCGGGCCGGGTGGCTCAGGCAAGCGTAAGCGCTATCTGAAGGCGGGCGGCTGGCTGCTGCTGACCCTTTGGGGCGCGGCGGCGGCGGGCGTGATTGCCTACGCGGCGCGCAAGGACATTGCCCGCGAGGTGGCGCAGGGCTGGCTGCGTTCGAACGATATTCCCTCAGAACTGCGCATTGACACCCTGAGTTTCGATCATGTGTCTGGCCGCATCGTGCTAGGCGAGGCCGGGCGGCCCGACCTGAAGATCGAACGCTTCGACATTGATTATGAGCTGAACCTGTGGCAGCTGGGGCAGCCGCTGACGCGCCTCAAACGCATTCATCTGGTCAAGCCGGAGTTGAGCTTTTCCTACGATAAAAAAGGGCTGGGTTTCGGACGTCTGGACCGTTTGCTGAAAGGCGGCGGCGGGGGCGGTGGTCCCTTGCCGGAAGAAATTCTGGTCGAAGACGCGCGCATTCGTGTGCGGACCGACTATGGCACGGTGGCTGCGACCGGCGGGCTCAGCCTGAAAGACGGTCGCCTGCGGGCGCTGGACGCCACCCTGATCCCCGGCGCGCTCAACGGCTCCCAATTGCAGGGGCAGCTTTCCGACGGGCATATCCGCATTCAGGCCGAACCGGACGCCGATGCGGGTGAGGCCCTGCGCATCGACGCCAACCTGTCTGCGGCGGAGCTGTTGTTCCTGGCGGCGCGCGCCCCTGATGCCGAACTGGGTGATCCCCTACCGCGCCTGAGCAGAGTGCACGCTGACCTTAATCTGCGGCTGCCCTATCGCCGACTGTCGGAGGCCGCCTCACGCAAATCGCCTCTGTCGGCTTTTGACGGCGTGGTCAGCGGTATGTTGGCTGTGCGCGCAGAGGCCATCGAAGGCGCGTCGTCAGTTCAGGGGCTCGACAGCACCATCGGTCTCAATGGCCGGGTTGATTTTGAAAATACGCGCGTGGCCTATTCGGGTGTTTCGCAGGTGATGGCGACGCTGGATGGCTTTACGAGCGGCACGATGCAAGGCCGCGCCGTACGGGTGTCGGCTCAGGATATGAAGCTGCATAGTGACCTAGCGCTCGATGCGGCCTCGGCACTGACGCTCGATGGCCCCATAAGCGTGAAGGCCGGGGCTTTTACGCAGGACGTCCTTTCGCTGAATAAGGCGGCGCTCGACCTCTCCGGATTTTCGCTTGCGCACGGCTCCGAAGGCACCGACCTCAGCTTCGAAGGCCGCGCCGTGGCCGCCCGCGCTGTGCAGGGGGATCTGAGCCTTTCCGGAGTGACCGTGCGGCTGGATGGCACGGGCCGCCTGAACCCGGATGCTTACGAAATCGCCCTGACCACCGATGTAAACGGCCGTCAGGGCAGCTATCGCGGTATGGGCGCGCTGGCCGCAGACCGCGCCAAGGCTTTGGCGGATGAACGTGTGGCCTTTGACGCCGCCAATGCCCGCCTGCCGGATGGCATACCGCCGGTGCCAGCCCCGCCGCCGGGCCCGGACCTGATGGTGCCGCTGCTGCGCGCCGCTGACCGTTTCAGTCTATCGGCCGAGACTGTGCGTGTGTCGCTGAGCGGGCAGGGCAACCGCCATCGCTTCGCCGTGCGTCCTAGCAAGCCGGTGCTGATCCGCCCGTTGGATGGCGGTGAGATTCGCCTCACGACAGAAGGCCAATCTTCCCTGATCGCCAGTGATGCGCGCAGCGTCTTTACAGTAGCGACCAGCGGAGAGACCCTGCCCGTGCTCAAGGCGCGGGTGTCGGACCTGGGTTTCGGAGCGCAGGGCGCGCTGGAGGGTCGCCTGAGCCTTGAGGCCGGTTTCAACTTCGCGCCGGTCTATGGAGCGCAGGCCAGGGCCAATGGCCGCTTTGTCTATAGCGTCGCGGGTCTGTTGCAGGTGCGTCTTGATGATTGCGTGCCCTTTACCGCTGACCGCGCCGATATTGGCGGTCGCCTGACTGCGGTGACCACGCGCCTGTGCCCGACGACGGCACCGATCCTGACCCTGAGCAACGGGCAGTGGCGCAGCGAAGGCCGTTTCGACAGCCTGACCGCTGCCGCGCCCGACTATCAGGTGACGCTGGCGAGCGGTGAGGGGGCCTTTACGGCCAGCAGTTTTGCGGACGCCGAGGGGCTGGGCTTTACGGTGGCGCTGAAAACCCTGAAGGCCACCGATGCCATGGACGCGCCGCGCTTCCATCCGGTCCTGATCGCCGGCGATATGGCGCAGGGCCGCAAGACGCTGGACGGCAAGCTCACCGTGACCTCAGCCGATGCAGCCGTCCAGACGCGCGCTGGCGGATCGCTGGCCGAAATCAGCCTGACGTCCGATGTGGCCAGCGGCCGGGGCCGCGCCGATGTTATGGCGACGAACCTGACCTTTGCGCCACAAAAGCTGCAACCGCTCGACCTGACGCCCATGGTAGCGGGTGTCGTGCAGCGCGACACGACGGGGCGCGTCGATTTTAAAGGGTTTGTCGCCTGGTCACCGGACGGTTCGACCTCAGGCGGCGTGCTGGGGCTGAATGAGATGGGCTTTACCGGCCCGGCAGGTCTGGTCGAGGGGCTAAACGGACGGATTGAGTTTACCTCTCTGGCTCCGCTGCAATCGGCACCGGGTCAGACCCTGACGATCCGCACCGTGACCAGCGTCGTGCCGCTGAAAGATGTGCGGGCGGTGGTGCAGTTTGCCGGGGATTGCCTGAAGCTCGAAAGCGCGCGCGTTACCAGCGACGGCGGTGATTTTGCCCTGGCCCCGATGGACGTGCCGTTCGATACGACCAAACCGATCAAGGGTGAGTTGAGCTTTGACAAGGTCGATTTCGGCAAGGTGGTGGCCTCAAGTCCGTTCGCCAAGGACGCTGAATTTACCGGCTTCGTGTCGGGCAAACTGCCGTTTGAACTGAGCGGCGGCAAGCTTAGTGTGCGCAAGGGCTATCTGCTGGGCGAAGGGCCGGGCCGCGTCTCGATCCGCCGCAATGCGGTGACAGCCGTGGCGGCTGAGGGCGGGACGGTCAGCAATGCCGATAAGGCCGCTGTCGCGGTGGCACCAACTCCCGACCCTGCCCCCAACATCGTCGAAGGCCTTGCCTATCAGGCCATGGAGCATCTGGCCTATGAAGAATTGTCAGCAGCGGTAAATACCGATGACAAGGGGCAACTGAACTTCAACTTCCGCATCGTTGGGCGCTATGATCCGCCGCAGCGCCGGGAAGCCAAAATCGGCCTGATCGACTATCTGCGTGGCACCTGGACACAAAAGCCCATCGACCTGCCCTCCGACACCAAGGTCAATCTCAACCTCGATGTCAGCTCCAATCTCGATCAGTTCCTTAAAGACTATGTCGAGGTGCAAAAACGCGGTGGTTTCGACTGGTCGAAGATCAAATAGACATAGTTGCGCGCCATAGCGGGCCGAGAATGTCTCTGTCATTCAGGCCCGGTTCAGCTTATAGCTGATATCCAGAATTCATGATCTCTTGCTTTGGAGCCCTTCATGTTGAAATCCCCTGTCGCCCGCGCGGGCATAGCCGCACTGTGTCTGGCGGGCGTAGCGCTCACGGCGGCCTGCACGCCAACGGTTCGCCTTCAGGTCGATCCCATCACCATTTACGCCAAGCTCGACGCCAATGTGCGTATCTCGCTGGATGAAGATGTGAAGGCCCTCGTCAAACAAAATCCGGACCTGTTCTGAGGAATTTGGCTATGAAAAAGACCCTGTTTTCGATCCTCAGCGCCGTCGTCGTGTCGTCGGCCGTGCTGACCGCGGGTGCTGCCCTTAACGCCCCGGCCTATGCCCAGTCTGCCGCCAAGGCGACCGTCGATGCCGCTAAGGCCGCCGGTACGGTGGGTGAACAATCCGACGGCTATCTGGGCCTCGTTAAAGACTCAGCCGACGCCGCCACCAAGGCCGCTGTCGATGAGATTAATGCCGGCCGCGCCCGCGTCTATGCCGAAGCCGCTGCCAAAAACGGCGTCTCTCCGGCCGCCGCCGGGGCTTCGGCCTACACGAACGTGATCTTCCCGAAGGTCAAAGCTGGGGAATATTACAAGGACGATTCCGGCAACTGGAAGCGCAAGTAAGCCTTCTGATTTCACAGCTTCTTAAAGGCCTTGTGGCAATGTTTGCCGCAGGGCCTTCTTCGTGCGTGAGTGGCATATGACGTGCAGGGCTTCGTCAAAATTCGCCTGACTGGTTTATTTCAGGACGCCCCGCACAGGAACCTGCCCCATGACGACACCCATTCGCGCTGCCGTTTCCCAGGCCTCAGCCGATAACATCCAGCCTCTGACTTCGCTGCGTTTCTTTGCTGCGGTATGGGTGATCCTCTATAGCTACTGGTCGGCGCTCGAAGGGGCCATCCCCATCGGTATCATCGAAAAGGGCTATCTGGGGGTCGATCTGTTTTTCATCCTTTCGGGCTTCATTCTAAGCCATGTCTACATGACGTCGCTGGGGGAAGGGCGGTTCCGCTACGGGTCGTTCATCGTCAATCGGCTGGCGCGGGTTTATCCCCTACATCTGGCGACGCTGTGCTTTGCTATCCTGCTGTGGGGTGCCGCGACGCTGAAGGGCATAAGCGTGGACAAAAATCTGGTCAACTGGCCGTCCCTACCGGCGCATCTGTTCCTCGTTCAGGCCTGGGGTCTTGCACCCGAAGCGTCATTCAACCACCCTTCCTGGTCGATTTCGGCAGAATGGTTCGCCTATCTCCTGTTCCCAGTCTTTGGCACGGTGGCGTGGTCGATGCGCGCCCGTCCGTGGCTGGCCGTCGGCCTGTCGGTCACCTTCCTCGTCAGCCTGTACATGATTTTCGAGGCCTTTATGGGCTTTAAGCTGACCTCGGCCACCGTCTTCTGGGGGGCGCTGCGTATCGTGCCGACCTTCATGCTGGGGTGCGCGCTCTATTTGGTGTGGCGCTCGGGCAAGCTGGCGCCGCAGGTGGCACTGATGGGGGCGGCGGCCTCCAGCCTGATCGTCATTGCCGCAGCCTCATGGCTGAAGATCGACGCCCTGATCGTGCCGATGCTGGGCCTGATGCTGTTGTGCGTGTCGCGCTTTGGTAATGGCGGCGTGATGGGCAACCGAGTGCTGGTCTATCTCGGCGAAGTGTCGTTTGCCATGTACATGGTCTATGTGCCGTGGAAGTGGGTCTATCTGAATGTGATGGGGATAGTGCTGGGCACCGGGGATGCGCCCCTGCCGCTGCTGTGGTGGGTAGTGGGCCTGATCGCGATTGTTCCGGTGGCTATGCTTGGCCATCACATTGTTGAACTGCCGATGCGCAATGTCGTGCGCCATTTGGGTGACCGCCTGCGCTATCGACTCGCTTACCGTCTTGCGCGCTGATCCGTAAGCGGACGAAGGACTTAAAAACGAGCGTCTTTTCCCCCGTGCGGCGAAAAGACGCTCGTTTTTTTTCGCCCGCGCCCTGAATTTATAGTTAACTGATGTTTAACAACTTTTTTGCAACATCCTCAGGCGTCGCCTGTCGAGATGTGGGAAATTTACCACGAGCGGTAAAATAAAGGCTTTGTAAATGCCGCTGAGTTATGTATCAAACCTCTACAAGTAAATGTTGCGGGCGTTTTAGCTGATCTTTTTCACCCGCAGCCACCCCCTGTAAGACCCCTAAGAGGACAGCCGCGAAGGCCCCTCGATCAGGCCCCAAATGGAGTGCTCGTGTGCTGAAAAGACTAAGCGTATTGGCCCTGTCGGCGACTCTGGCGTTTGGCGCCGTGGGCGCGCAGGCTGCTGAGAAGAATTCCCCTTACTGGCAATGCGTCACCTTCGCCCGTTCGATCACGGGTATGAATATTTTCGGTGACGCCTGGACGTGGTGGGAAGGCGCTTCGGGCAAATACGATAAGGGTCAGGCACCGAAAGCGGGCGCGGTTCTGGTGTTTCGTCCGCAGGGGAAAATGCGACTGGGCCACGTGGCTGTCGTCTCTCAGGTCATTACCGATCGCGTCATTCAGATCACCCACGCCAACTGGTCGCCGATCGGTGGCCGTCGCGGTCAGGTCGAAAAAGACGTCACCGTCGTTGATGTCTCGGATAAGGGCGACTGGAGCAAGGTGAAGGTGTGGTACGGCCCGATCGCGGATGTGGGTACCACGGTTTACCCAACCTATGGGTTCATCTATCAGGCGGCCCAGAAGGGTCAGGAGATGGGGGAAAACCTCGTCACTCAGGTCCTCGACAAGCCTACCGTCAAGAAGCCTTCCGCGTTCGATAAGGTGGCGCAAAAGACCTCCTCGAAGACCAGCAATAAGACCCTCGTTAATGCCCTGACCTCCGATGTTGAAGCTCCGCGCAGTCAGGCGCTGGCCTCCGCAACGGCGGACGATGCGCTACCTCCCAAGCCCGCCGACGTGAAGGCGGACGCTAAGATCACGGACAAGGCGAAGGCGAGCAAGACAAAGGCTTCCACCGAAAAGGCCGTCGCTGATAAAGACGCCGACAAGGCCCCGGTAGCGAAATCAAAGGTCAAGACGGACAAGAGCGACAAGGCGACCAAGGTCGCCGACAACGCCAAGGGTGACAAGAGCGCCAAGGCAGCCCCTAAGTCCAGCAAGAAGGCCGTCGCCGATGCGGATGACAAGGCCGCAAAGACCGCCAAGACGGGCAAGGATGACAAATCGGGGACCCAGAAAGTCGCCGACGCCGACGCCAAAAAATCCGCTAAGAAGACCGAAAAGACTAAGGCCTGAGACGGGTTCTTTTATGTCTGATGCTTTCAACGCCGCTGGTCCCCGCCAGCGGCGTTTGACTTGTCAGGGACACACAAAGCGGCCTATGCAAGGTTGATCTTCGAGAGGTCTCATGCTGAACATCTATAGCCGTGACGCGGCCCCGGACGGGGCCTTTACCGTGGTGCCGCCCGAAGGGGCTGGGGACGAGGCCGGCTGGTGTGAGATTACGCCGGACGGGGTTTGGATCGACCTCTACAATCCCGACCGTGAGGAAGAACGCTATGTCGAAGGCGTGGTCGGTCTGAACCTACCGACTCGCGAAGACATGCAGGAGATCGAGTTTTCGTCTCGCCTCTATCTCGAAGACGGTGCGGCCTTCATGACGGCGCAGGTGGCCTTCTACGGCGGCTTCGACCACCTGCAATCGGGGCCGGTGACCTTCGTCCTGCACCGCCAGCACCTGATCACCATTCGCTATATCGACCCCAAATCCTTCAGCATCTTTGCCGAACGCCTGGTGCGTCATCCGGAAAACTGCCATCAGGCGCACGAAGCGCTGGCCAATTTGCTGGAGGTGCTAATCGACCGCACGGCCGACCTTCTGGAAAAGGCCTCCGCCACAGTGGATGAGATTTCCGGGCGTATCTTCGCGCCCAAGCGCGGACGGAATTTGGAGCGGGTTCTGCGCGAGCTGGGCCGCTGTCAGTCGGACACGGCGCGCATCCGCGACAGCCTCGTCTCCTTTGGCCGGCTGCTGCTGTTTGCGCGGGCGTTGGACCGCGAATTGGTCGGCGCGGAGGAGGCGGGCTTCAACGCCTTCCATGACAAGCTGCGCACGCTGGAAAAGGACGTAGCCTCTCTGAACGACCATTCCGCCTTTGTGTCGAGCAATATCGCCTATCTGCACGACGCGGCGCTGGGGGTGATCAATCTGGAGCAGAACACGACCATCAAGATCGTTTCGGTGGCCTCGGTGGCCTTTCTGCCGCCTACCCTGATCGCCTCGCTTTATGGGATGAACTTCGAATTCATGCCTGAACTGCACGTGCCGTGGGCGTACCCGCTCGTGGTGCTGGCCATGATCGCCTCAGCGGTCGGGCCACTGGTGTGGTTCCGTGTGAAAGGGTGGCTCTGAGAGCGGCCTATCTTTCCGCCAGCGTGTAGTTGCAGCCCTGATCGCGAACATGGGACATTTCGGCCTCCAGTAGCCGTGCCCGCGTCAGGTCGGTGTGGCGAAGGCTGGCGTGGGTCAGTATGGCGCGTGTCAGATCGGCACGCAGGGTGCGGTCACCCCCCAGCGACAGGGGCGAGAGATTGGCCCGGTCCAGCCGGGAGCGAGTGAGACGGGCCCCGATAAGGCGTGCTCCCCTGAGGTCCGCTCCGGACAGATCAGCCATGCGCAGGTCTGCGCCGGAGAGGTTGACCCCTTGTAGCTGCGCTCCCGACAGGTCCATGCCGTACAGGATGGCGCCGGCCATATTGGCCGCGGTCAGCTTGCGGCCGATCAGGGTGGTGGCGCTGCGAAAATCAAGCCCGCTGAAATCCTGCGTCGCCCCTTCCTGCCCCCCGCTACGGCACCAGGCCTCATAGGCGTCGAGTAGGTCATCGAGCGGTTCATCGTCAATGAAGACGCTAATCGGCTCGCCCAAAATATCCGACATGTCCGTGTCCTTGGTGGTCATGCCCTGAGTCTGGGTCCCGACCATCACCGCCCCTTTTAATGAGGCTCCGGACAGGTCGGCGGACGACAGGTCTGCCGCCGACAGGTTGGCCCCCTCCAGCGACGCATTGCGTAGCTTAGCATGGCTTAACACCGCGCCTTCGAGTTGGGCATCGCGGAAATCGGCGGACACGGCCCCGGCCCCGGTCAGCCGCGCTCCCGACAGGTCCGCCCCGGAGAGGATGGCGTAGTCCAGTTCGCCGGCGCGCTTTTCGTGCTTCATCAGGCGCAGGCCGTGTTTTTCGTCCTTGAACGCGATCTGGCCTTCGCGAAGGTCGCAGCGCGTCAGGCTGGCCCCTGTGAGATTGGCCCCGCGCAGACAGGCCCCGCGCATATCGGCGCGGTCGAGGACGGCGAAGCGCATATCGGCTTCGCGCAGATCACAGCCGTACAGATTGGCGCGACTGAGGTTCACATCACGTAGCGCCGCGCCGCGCAGACAGGCCCCGGTCAGGACGGCATCAGACAGGTCCATCCCTTCAAGATTAACCCCGCTCAGGTCGATATAGGCGAGATTAGCCAGCTGCCCACCCGGCTTCATCGTCTTGTATTTGTGGTGCAGCTCGATGATCGTGCGCAGGGAACGCGGATCAATAGGCTGTAAGGTGGCGGCTGACTGCGTAATAGGCAAGGGAGCGTCCGAACAGGGCGAGGAGAGGGAGCATGCGTATCCCTCTGACCCTGGGGCCAAATGGTGAAAACTTGCTCTACGTCGGGTCGATACGCAAAAAAAATCTACATTCGCTGTTTCGAATGAAAGTTAGCGGCAGGCCTTGCACAGACCGCGCGCTTCCAGCGTCACCCGGCGCGTTTCAAAGCCGCTGGCCGAGGCCTGCTGATCAATTTCGGGCAGGCTGACAGCCACCTCTTCGCTGCTCCCGCAGCAGTCGCAAAGCAGGAAGGCGGCGGCGTGCGGCTGCACGGCCTTGCCATCGGCGTGCCCCTGACAGGCGACAAAGGCATTCAGGCTTTCGATGCGGTGGATCAACCCCATCTGCTCCAGAAAGGCCAGAGCGCGATAGACGGTCGGCGGCTTGGCGGCCCCGTCGGGGTGGAAGCGATCGATGACATCATAGGCCTTCACCGGGGCATTTTCGCTAAGGATCAGCTCGAGCGTGCGCAGGCGCGGCGCGGTCATGCGCTCCCCTTGCGCTTCGCACAAGCGTCGAGCTTCGCTCAGTCGCGCGTCGATGCGACCGCTGTCTAGGGTGTGGACGTGGTCGTGATCGTGGCCGCAGGCGTGTGACATGCCTATAACTTAGGCAGACTCGCGGTATTTCGCAATGACGGCTTGACATGATTTATGTTATTACATAACAGATGGCGGTCCGGCGTGGCCTTTGTGTGTGGCCATCCGCTTTTTTCGGGAGCCTCCCCCATGCAAACCCGTATGGTTCTCACCCTGAGCGTGAGCCTTGCCGCTCTGCTCGCCGTCTCCCCCGTTCTCGCGCAGAGCGCGCCTCCGACGCCTCAGAAAGACGAGGACATAACTGAGATCGTCGTGACCGGTACGGCCTATGGCGTGTCGAAAGACGCCCTGATGAGCAATGTCGATGTACTGACCCGTAGCGCCATCGAACAGAAGCCGGCTGAGGGTCTTGGCGATATGCTAGCCAACCTGCCGGGCGTGCGCTCGTCTGCCTTCGCACCTGGTGCCAGCCGTCCAGTGATCCGCGGCCTTGACGGGTTTCGTGTTCTGCTGCTCAACAACGGCATGGGGGCCATCGATGCCTCAGCCGTGTCACCCGACCACGCTACGGCGACGGATCCTGTCGAGGCCCAGCGGATAGAGGTTCTGCGGGGCCCTTCGGCCCTGATTTATGGCGGCAACGCCATCGGAGGCATTGTCAACATCATCGATGACCGTATCGCGTCGGCCCCGGCCAAGGATGGTGTTGAGGGTCGCTTTACGACTCAGGCCTCTAGTGTCGATAACGGCAAGCAGCTTGGGCTTAATGTAAAGACAGGGCGGGGACCCTGGGTCTTCACCGCCGACGCCCTAAAGCGGAAGAGTGACGATTACAAAACGCCCGTAGGCCCGGAGTCCCGTCGGCTGACCAACGCCGAAGGGGAAGAGCCTGATACGCGCGATCGTCAGGAAAATTCGGCTGTCGATCTGAGCACCTATGGGTCTGGCTTGTCCTATGTGGGTGATTTTGGCTTTGCGGGCCTGAGTGTCAAGCATACCGATACCACCTACGGCGTGCCCGGCCACAGCCATGCTGAGGACCCGTCTGATCACGAAGAGGGGGACGACCACGCGCATGAGGATGAGGGCCCTGTGACTATCGGCCTGAAGCAGACGCGCTACGATTTCCGCTCATCGGTCAATATCGCCTTTGCGGGTTTCAACAAGCTGACGGCGGATGCGGGCTACACGGATTATAAACATACCGAGTTCGAAGGCGAGGAGGTCGGCACGCGCTTTCTCTCGGACGGTTATGAGGCGCGCGTGAACCTGATCCGTCAGAAGATGGGCGACGTCTCAGGCGCGGTAGGTTTCAACGTCCTTGAACGCCATTTTGAGGCTATCGGGGCCGAGGCTTTTGTGCCGTCCTCTACGACGCGAGAATTCGGTGCCTATGCGCAGTCACGTCTCGACAAGGGCACCTGGGGCATCGAAGGCGGCCTGCGGGGTGACCGCAAGGAGATCGCCTCGGCTGGTTTTTCAAATGAATTCGACAACCTTTCGGGTTCGCTGGGCGGGTTCTGGAAGCCTTCCGATCATGCTTTCTTTGGTCTGAGCGTGACGCGCTCCGAACGCGCCCCGTCTGATGTTGAGTTGCTGGCCGATGGCCCACATGCCGGTACTGGGGCTTATGAAATTGGCGATGCGGCCCTGAAATCCGAGACGGGCTACAGCGTGGAGGCCACCGGCCACTGGCAGATGGACAGCCATTCGGCTTTCAGCTTCGACGCTCACCTCTATTCCAGCCGTTTCGACAATTTCATCGACCTGCGCCCTACGGGTGACAACGAGGACGGCCTGCCGGTCTACCGCTACGTGCAGACGGATGCTGACTTCTGGGGCTTTGAACTAGAAGGTGGCGTGAACCTTTGGAACCGTGGCGCTCAGGCGGTGCGCCTTGATCTGGCCTATGACTATGTCCGCGGTAAGAGTGATCTGGGCGATATTGCCCGTATCGCTCCTTCGGCGCTGACGGCCACCTTGGGCTACGAAGGGGAACGCTGGAAAAGCCATGTTGAAGTCCGGCATGTGGCGGCGGCGGACACGCATCTGGCGGAGTTTGAAACCCCAACCGAAGCCTACACGGCAGTCAATGTCTTCGGGTCCTACTGGATAAATTCCAAGGTATCGGTCTTTGCCGAATTGCGTAACGCGACTGACGAGGAAATCCGCGAGCACACATCGGTGCAGAAGGACATACTTGTCGGTGCCGGTCGCAATCTGCGCGCTGGTCTGACCTATCGGTTCTAACGGATCGGTGCAGGATTATGGCATGGAACCCCGGAAGCCCGTGCTTCCGGGGTTTCTGCGGGTCGTGTCCCACCGGGTGGTGTAATTGGGTAAGAGCGAAGCGCTAGGCTCGCGGCCCCATTCAAGGGCCAGGCGAGCCTGAAGCGTCGCGGGTTGGTCATCAGTGATTTTCGGATATGGTTTGGGTTCCTACACTCATTCCAGAGACGAAAGAACCACCGATGACCAAAGAGATGATGGCCCTGAAAGGGCTTGTTGAAAAGACCTCCGACAGCGATTTGTTGCGTGAGATGATAGGTTTTGCCGCCGAGCGCCTGATGGCAATGGAGGTCGGCACTGTGACCGGCGCGGCTTACCACGAGAAGAGCGGCGAACGTATGGTCCAGCGCAACGGCTATCGCGATCGGGATTGGGAAACACGCGCCGGCACGGTCGAACTGCGTATTCCGAAACTTCGCAAAGGCAGTTATTTCCCGAGCTTTCTGGAGCCACGGCGCATGGCCGAGAAGGCACTGACTGCCGTTATCCAGGAAGCTTACGTTCAGGGCATCTCGACGCGGTCTATCGACGACCTGGTCAAGGCCATGGGCATGAGCGGCATCTCGAAAAGCCAGGTCAGCCGCCTTTGTGAGGAAATCGATGAGCGCGTGAAGGCGTTTCTCGATCGTCCGATCGAGGGGGAATGGCCTTATATCTGGATCGATGCCACCTACCTGAAAGTTCGCCGTGGGGCCCGGACTGTCTCCGTCGCCGTCATCATCGCTGTGGGCGTCAATACCGACGGCCGCCGGGAGGTTCTTGGCATGGAGGTCGGCACGTCAGAAGCTGAACCGATCTGGGCAGAGTTCTTACGCAACCTGACCCGTCGTGGTCTGCGCGGCGTCAAGCTGGTCGTCTCCGATGCACATATCGGGATCAAAGGCGCGGTATCGAAGGTTTTGAACGCCACCTGGCAGCGGTGCAGCGTACACTTCATGCGCAATGTCTGCGCCCATGCAGGCAAGAGTGGCCGCCGGGTCGTCTCGGCCTTCATCGGTACCGCCTTCGCTCAGGAAACGCCTGAAGCCGCCAGCGCACAATGGCGAAACGTCGCCGATCAGCTCAGGCCCAAAATGCCAAAGCTGGCAACGATCATGGACGAGGCTGAGCATGACGTCCTGGCCTACATGACCTTCCCAAAGGAGCACCGCATCAAGCTTCACAGCACAAACCCGATTGAGCGTCTCAATGGCGAAATCAAGCGCCGTTGCGATGTCGTGGGCATCTTCCCGAACGATGATGCCATTATACGCCTCGTTGGGGCTATCCTGCTGGAGCAGAACGACGAGTGGACGGTTCAACGCGGCCGCTACATCACCCTTGAAACCATCGCACAACTCAGCGATGATCCCGTTCTCAGCATGCCAGCCGTGGCAAGCTGACGAAAATCCGGACCCGTCCGGAAACCACTGATGCCTAGCGCTCAGTTACACCACGTCACGGGACACGATCTTTCTGCGGATTAAAATACCCGCAGAAGCCGGTTTTTGCGCGAATTGCGGCCTTTGCACTCGCCTGCCTGAACGTGCCGCTTGCGCTTTCCCGCAGGCATGGGCTAGAAGCGAAACTTCTTAGTTTTTACCACTACAAAGAGCGATCATGGAACAGGCTCAAGACCAACAAAGCGCGCTGACAGGGAACGTGCTGTTTTACAAGACTCCAGAACCCCTGAGCGTTGAAGCCCACGGCAATCTCGGCATCAGCGCCTCGGCTACGCCGCACGCCTTTGTCGCTGAAACCAATGTGGTCCCGCTGACCGTGGCGGAATTCCCGGCGGCTTCGCTGAGCTACCCCATCGTCTTCATCGGCGAAGCGCGCATGCCGGTTGCGGCCATGGGGCTGGCCGCTGGTCAGAACATGTTCGTGTCCCCCGAAGGCGTCTTCCGCCCGGATGCCTACCTGCCGGCGTTTGCCCGTCGTTATCCCTTCGTCTTCGCCAATGACGAGCAGGAACAACGCATGATCCTGTGCGTGGACACCTCCTCGCCGGTGGTGACCGCTAACAATCCGGACGTGCCTTTCTTCGAAGGTGGCAAGCCGTCGGCCTTCGTCGAAAACGCCATGCAGTTCTGCTCGGACTTCGAAAACGAGCGCCTGCGCACAGAATCCTTCGTCAACCTGCTGAAGGACCTCGATCTCTTGGCTCCGCGCGAAACCATCTATCGCCCGGCCAATCCGGACGGTTCGCAGGGTGAGCCGCAAAAGATTGCCGAATATTTCGCGGTCGATGAAGAAAAGCTGGCCAAGCTTCCGGGCGACAAGCTGGTTGAACTCCGCGACAACGGTGCCCTGATGCATATCTACGCGCACCTGATCTCGCTGCTGGCCTGGGACAAGCTGATCGCCCTGACCATCGAGCGCAATCAGTCAGCCCCGGCGGTCAACTAAGCCTTTGCTCCTTTTTGCTATGAAAACCCCCGGAGGCTTTGGCTTCCGGGGGTTTTTACTTCATCACAAAAGATACCGGAAATTAAGGCGCGAAGCGCCAAATCAGACAGCTCGCCGCAACACTGAAAAGGGTCATTCGGGCCGTGTCAGTTTAACCGGCATTTCATAGTTTTTGTGGCTAAAGCCTTACCCGGCAGGCGGCGGATTACGCTGAAACACCGATCGCGTTAGGCATGAAAAGACGAGACGCCCGGCTTCGTCTAGCAGGTCGTGCTGGGCGATGACGACGCCCTTCGTGTCTCCCACCGCGTCCTTGCCCATGATGGTCAGGCGCCCGCGTAGCAGTTCGCCGGGCGGCGGGTTTCGCGACCAGCGAAGCGCATCGACGGCCAGTCGTTTCGTCTGCGGCCAGCCCGCGGCCGCCTCCTGCTCCAGCTTTGACCACAACGCAAAGATCAGCGCATCGGGCAGGCCGTCCTGCGTGTTCCACGACGGCGCATAGGTGGCGCAAAACTGCTCCAGATCGCTCTGGGAGACGACGCCTGCGCCAATCGAGGCGACCTGACCAATCCACAAATCGTCAAAGGCGGCAGGCATGAGCGACTCCGTTCAAACAGGAAAGTCCTGTGTTCTAAGCTGTGTCGGGGCATTCGGCAACGCTTTTGCACAGGCGGTCACAATAGACAGAAAGCCTTGTTCCAAAAAGCCTTACGTATTGATTTGGGACGGGCGCTGTGGTTTGGTTTTTTCACGTTGGGGGGAACAGCGTGCAGGATTTGCCGAAGTCTGATGAGTGCACAGGACAATATCACGGTTCTTGAGGACGAGGCCTATACGGGCCTGTTTCTGACGGCTGAACGCGACGCGGCAGTGCGCGCGCAGGGTCAGGTGCTGGCCGGTGGGCGCGTGCAGGGTCAGGCGGAGGCGCTGGCCAGTGATCCGGAAACGCTCGGCAACATCTTGCGCAGCACACGCGAGGCTCAAGGCTTTTCGCTGGAATACATGGCCGATATCACCCGCGTGCGGCGTAGCTATCTGGAGGCGCTCGAAGAAGCCACCTATGATCGCCTGCCGTCGCGCGCTTTTTCCATCGGCTTCGTCAAGGCCTATGCCAAGGCGTTAGGGCTCGACGAAGAAAGCCTTGCCGATCTGTTCAAACGCTCTTTTGCCGACCCGGCGCAATCGGACAAGCTGCGGGCTCCGGTGGGGGCCGCCTTCGAAGACCTGCGCCCCAGCTATCGCCTCTATGGTGGGCTGGCGCTGGCGCTTGTACTGGCGGTGGTGACGTGGAACCTGTTTCAGCGCACGCCGGGCTGGGGCGGGCATCACGCGCCGTCGGCCGATACGACGCCACAGAAATGGTCACCGGGCGTGCCGCTGGTGCGCGACAAGCTGTTGCTGACGCAAGCCGCTCCGGCGCCCAAGGATCAGGACCTGCCCGTGCCCTATTACACGCCGGGGTTGGAGGAGGGCTTTGCCGCCATTGACGCCGAACGCGCCGAGCAGAACCCGTCGGCGACGCTGGGCGTCCCGCTTCAGATGCGCAAGGCCTTCAACCCGCGCGGGGCGGTGTTTGGCGCCACTCCGGTTGATTCCATGGTGACGATTCAGGCCCAGAGGAGCGTCAATCTGGTGCTCACGGGTACGGACAAGCGCGTTTATTTCGCGCGGCAACTGGGGCCAGGTGAGGCCTACCGCCTGCCACAGGTCAGCGCAGTCAACCTGCTGATCGAGGTGGGCGACCCGAAGGCATTCGAAATCTATTATAACGGCGAATTTGCCGGGGTGATGGAGGAGCGTGCGACCTCCGTCTCCAAACTCAATGCCCGTGCTGCGGCGCTTGCCAAGCTGATGGACGCCCAGATGGAGGCCATGCGCCCGGCCGGTCGTCCCACGGACACCGCCGAGCCGGCAGCCACCGCGAATGCGCCGGTTGCCCCGGCAGACG
Organism: Asticcacaulis excentricus CB 48; assembly: GCF_000175215.2. Lineage (NCBI taxonomy): Bacteria > Pseudomonadati > Pseudomonadota > Alphaproteobacteria > Caulobacterales > Caulobacteraceae > Asticcacaulis > Asticcacaulis excentricus. Next base: position 964,861 of record NC_014816.1, read on the forward strand.
TCCCGGCTCGTGACGGCCCCATCCCTTATGTGCCGCAGACAAGCCCGGCCGCTACGCCTCAATTAGATCCCGCACCCGTAACCCAGCCCTGAATTCCGGCTGGTAAAGCGCCCATCGAAGGCTTACATAGGGCGCATTGATCCGTATCCTCAGAGTGCATGATGAGTGACCATACGCATGTCCGCCCCTGGCGCATGATCGAGCGCCGCAAAAGCCGCAAGATTAGAGTCGGCAAGGTCGAAGTCGGCGGCGACGCCCCGATCAGCGTGCAGTCCATGACCAATACGCGCACTCATGATGTCGATGCCACCGTGCGGCAGATTCACGCGCTTGAAGAGGCGGGGGCCGATATTGTGCGTGTCTCCTGTCCGGACGTGGAGTCGACGACGGCGTTGAAAGAGATCGTGCGCCAGGTCAGTGTGCCCATTGTTGCTGACATTCATTTCCACTACAAACGAGGCATCGAAGCCGCCATGGCCGGTGCGGCGTGCCTGCGCATTAATCCGGGCAATATCGGTTCACCAGAGCGCGTGCGTGAGGTGATACAGGCGGCCAAGGACTATGGCTGCTCGATGCGCATTGGTGTCAATGCCGGGTCGCTTGAGAAGGAACTATTGGAAAAGTATGGCGAGCCGTGCCCGGACGCCATGGTCGAAAGCGCCCTGTTCCACGCCAATATCCTGCGCGACAACGACTTCCACGAATTCAAGATTTCGGTTAAGGCGTCGGATGTCTTCCTGACCGTGGCTGCCTATCAGGCGCTCGCTGACGCCATCGACTGCCCACTGCACATCGGCGTGACCGAGGCCGGGCCGTTGCGCACCGGTACCATCAAGTCGGCCATCGGGCTTGGCAACCTGCTGTGGGCGGGGATCGGTGACACCATCCGTGTCTCGCTAGCCGCTGATCCGGTCGAAGAGGTCAAGGTCGGATTTGATATCCTCAAATCACTGGGCCTGCGCCACCGCGGCGTCAATATCATCGCCTGTCCGTCTTGCGCACGTCAGGGCTTCAACGTCATCGAGACGGTCGCAAAGCTGGAGGAGCGTCTGGCCCATATCGCAACGCCCATGTCGCTGTCGATCATCGGCTGCGTCGTCAACGGGCCCGGTGAGGCGCTCTATACTGATGTCGGCTTTACCGGCGGCGGCGCCGGGGCGGGGATGGTCTATATGGCGGGCAAGCCGGACCACAAGGTATCGAACGACGACATGATCGAGCACATTGTCGGTCTGGTCGAAGCCCATGCCGCTAAGCAGAGTGAGATCAATATGACACCAGAAGCGGTCTGAGACGGTTTTTCTCCACGGATGACCACAGAGTGGAGTGTCCGTGGTGATCAAGCAGATTTGGGTGTCCATTTGCGGTAATCCGGCAGGAGTGCGACAGCGAGGATGACAAGTCTTCGCATGACAGCAGTGATGTCGAGTTTTGCTGGTTTTCCTGCGGCTTTGAGTTGGTGGTATTTGGCCTCGAGATTTGGGTTGAAACGACAGGCGATGAGGGCAGGCATGTAGAGTGCTTGCCGGGCGAAGACCCTGCCGCCAGCTATGTTGAGTGGCACCGGCTGATGCGTGGGGGCTTATGGGTCAAGGGCGCGAAGCGCCAATCTGTGAAATCTGTGGGGTTTGAACCGCGCGACGAAGCAAAAAAGCCCCGTCAGGCGAACTGACGAGGCGTTTTTTATTTTAAGTGCTTAGCGCACACCAGCGATATAGCGGCCATTTGTGATGTGGGTCACCTGTGAGGTCGCCTGACCTTCCATCATGATGTCGATCTCGCTGCGATCCACCGGCTTGGAGAACAGATAGCCCTGAATGATGGCGCAACCGGCCTGGCGCAGAATGTGACTTTGGGCCTTCGTTTCCACGCCCTCGGCCAGAATGCTAAGGTGTAACGCTTTGGCCAGCTTGATGATGGCGCGGATCAGAGCCTCGGCGTCCGGATCGACCCCCAGATTGGAGACGAAGGAGCGGTCGATCTTGATCTTGTCCACCGGGTAGCGGCTAAGATAGCTGAGCGACGAATATCCGGTCCCGAAATCGTCGAGCGCAATGGAGAAGCCCATCTGACGCAGGGCGTTCAGTGTATTCTGCGTCGGCTGATCGTCGTTGAGCAGCATCCCTTCGGTGATCTCGATTTCGATGGAACGCGGCTCGACGCCGGTTTCGCGCAGCATATCCTTCAGCTCCGGCAGGAAGCGCGAGGACCGCAACTGCGTCGCCGACACATTGATCGCCACCTTCAGGCCCGGCCAGCGTTTGGAATCGATCAGGGCGCGACGCATGATAAGCGTGCCCAGATCCATCATCAGGCCGCACTCTTCGGCCAGAGGCACGAAATAGGCCGGGCTGATCGGTCCGCGCTGCGGATGACTCCAGCGGGCGAGTGCCTCGACGCCAACAATTCGACCATTGTGATCGACCTGCGGCTGATAGACGACCTCGATGGCTTCGACGTGTATGGCTTCACGCAGACCCGTCTCTAGCAGCTTACGCAGCTTGATTGTCGCGTCCATCTCGATTTCGAAGAAGGCGTATTGCGATCGACCCTGTTCCTTTGCGCGATACAGCGCGAGGTCGGCCTGGCGCAGCGCTTCGGCAGCTTCTATGTCCGATTCCTGTAACAGGGTGACGCCGATGGAGCAGGACGAATAGACCGGGCCGCTTTCCAGCGTGACCTGCCCCTTGAGACCTTCCAGCACGCGTTTGGCCAGGGCGGCCGCGGAATGGGCGTCCGTGTCGGTCTGGATGATCACGAAGACGTCTCCGCCCAGGCGCGCCAGCGTGTCGCCCGCCCGGATCATGCTGCCGATCTTTTGCGCCGAATGACGGATCAGTTCGTCACCAGCCGAGTGGCCCAGCGTATCATTGACGTCCTTGAAGCGGTCGAGGCCCACACACATAACAGCAACAGAACCGCCATGACGGCGCAGGCGCTCGGTGGCTTGGTTTAAGCGATCGGTGAACAGGGTGCGGTTGGGCAGGCCGGTCAGCCCGTCGTGCAGCGCCATATGCTTGGCGCGCGCTTCCGAAGCGATCAGGCTGCGTGCGGTCTTCTGACTGCGGTGCAGCAGCGCCAACGCCACGCCACCCAGACCGGCCGAAACCAGCAAAGAAGGGATTAGGGCGCGCATGAATAGGTCAAGCCCCGGTCTTGACGGTAGCCACGTCAACTCGGCCTTTTCCTGACCTGTCGAGTCGGTGAAAACGGCGCGCGCCGAACCAGGTTGAACGTTCTGCCCGCTGCGCAATTCGGTGATGGTGCTCAGCAGATGCCCCTGCGACAGGGCCGCCAGTTCGCCGTTGCTAAGCCGGTGCGCGCCTACCACCAGATAGGGGGTGTAGCGCGCCAGATCCTGCCGCGTGCTGTCTGGCAGGATCAGGCTGGCCCCCAGTAGATAAACGTGGCCGTCCAGCACGGTCAGTCGCGCAATGGCGTTGGTTTTGGACGTGAAGCCTATGCCTGAGGCGGTATAGAGATAGTGTCGTTCGCGCAGGTCCTTCGACAAGCGAGTGATCTCACCGCTTAGGCGGTTATAGGCTGCCAGAGAGGTTTCCTGCTTGCCTTCCCAAGCCAGCACCGGACGATTGAGACCGTCCAGAACGAAGGTCTGCTCGTAATTCAGATATTCCGAGAAATAGCTGCCGTAATTGTCGGCAACGAACTGATGGTCAAATTTGACGACGGTCCGATTGACGGCTTCGTTCCAGATGGTCATGGGGGCCATCAGGCGCGCCTGCGTCTCCGCCAGATGCATGAGCCCGCTGCGCACATAGTTTTCTTCGCGCTCGCGGCTCGACTTGTCGATTTCGGCGGCCCAGATCCACAAAGACCCGATCAACGCACACACGGCCCCGACCACAACAATGGTCATGGGGGCCAAAAGTCTTAATTCACTCCGGTCTCGTTTCACGAGGCGTACTCATTCTGAGGCGGTTACATGAAGTGCCACCGTACGGCAAAAGCCTTAAATTAAGGCAAATGGAAAACTCTTTTGTAATGAGGGGGTTGCGGGATTCTCTGCGGATGTGTGCAATGGTTTTTCCCTTGACCATCAACAGGTTGGGCCGCATGTATACAGGGCTGTAACGGAGGCTGTTATGCGGTTGTTCATCAATTCAGGTTCGCCTTTTGCGAGAAAATGCAGAATTCTGGTTCGGGAAATGGGGCTGGTTGACCGCGTGCAGGACGTGCCTACGGTAACTTTGGACAGCGTTCCGGAGCACATCGCCGTTAACCCTTTTGCGCAGGTACCGGCTTTGGTGACCGACCAAGGGTCGCTTGTGGATTCGACTCTGATCTGCGAATGGCTGGCGGCGCATTACGGGCCTTACCCGCTCTATCCCAAAGGCGAGGCGCAGTGGCTAGCGCGTCAGGCCGAGGCGCTGGCCGATGGGATTCTCGAAGCCGCAGTGAAGATGGTGATTGAGCACCGTCGTCCTGAACACGAACGCTCCGCCGTTTGGCTCAAGCGCTGGGAAGAGGGGCTACGGCGGGCCTTGAAGGCCGTGGATGGGCAGTGCGTGGTGTCGGACGCGCCGCCTGGGCTGGCCGAAATTACCTTAGCTTCGGCGGCGACCTATATTGATTTCCGCTTCCCCAAACTCGACTGGCACGCCGAGGCCCCGCGTCTTGTGGCCCTGCGCGATCAACTGGAAAAACGCCAATCCTTTATCGACACCTTTCCCGCTTAAAGGTAAGAAGCGCGTTTTCCGCCCTCCCGGCATTGCGGGGAGGGGCCACGAAGTCTTTTGAGGTCGTTCCTTTGATACGTCTGCCGCAGGCCAAGCTCGATCAGGTCGTCGATCGTTTCCGCATGATCGAGGCGCGCATGGAAAGCGCTACCGATGGCACAGAGATTGTGAAGCTGTCGAAGGAGCACGCCGAGCTGAAACCCGTGGTCGATGCGGTTACGGCGCTGCTCAAGGCGCGTGCGTCGGGGCCCGAGCTAGAGGAACTGATCGCACTCAATGATCCCGAACTGTCGCCGCTGGCGCAGGAGGAGTTTCAGGAGCTGAAAGAGCGTCTGCCGGAGCTGGAACGCGGGGTGGCGCTGCTGCTGGCCCCTAAGGATAAGGACGAGAACGCCTCGGCCATCCTCGAAGTGCGCGCCGGGACCGGTGGCGATGAGGCGGCGCTGTTCGCCGGTGACCTCTTCCGCATGTATTCGCGGTATGCGGCGTCGCAGGGCTGGCGCGTTGAGATTGACTCCATCAGTGAAGGCGATGCGGGCGGCTATAAGGAAATCATCGCCTCGGTGACGGGCGACGGCGTGTTCGGCAAGCTGAAGTTCGAGTCGGGCGTGCACCGCGTGCAGCGCGTCCCGGCCACGGAAGCGGGAGGCCGTATCCACACCTCGGCGGCCACCGTCGCCGTCCTGCCCGAAGCCGAAGACGTCGAAATCGACATTCAGGACAAAGATATCCGCATTGACACCTACCGCGCGTCGGGCTCCGGTGGTCAGCACGTCAACAAGACCGATTCGGCTGTGCGTATCACCCACCTGCCGACGGGGATCGTGGCGACTTCATCAGAAAAGTCGCAGCACATGAACCGCCAGATCGCCATGCGCAACCTAAAGGCGCGCCTTTACGACATCCAGCGTCAGGCGCTTGATGCTGCGCGCTCCGATGCCCGCAAATCGCAGGTCGGCTCCGGCGACCGCTCGGAACGCATCCGCACCTATAATTATCCTCAGGGCCGGGTGTCCGATCACCGCATCAACCTGACCCTCTATAACCTGTCGCAATTTATGGAAGGCGAGATGGATCAGATGATTAACGCCCTGATCGCCGACGATCAGGCCGCGCGTCTGGCCATGCTTGAAGAGGAACTGGGATAGGTGTAGGCTCTACTTCTGGCTGAAGAGTTCATCGGGGGCTTATGTATCTCAGGATATTCTTAACGCTTCTCTCACTTTTGGTGGTGATCTGGGCCGTTACGCATGGCGATGTGTATGTCCTTATCTGGCTTGCCGTGCCCATTGGGATATGGCTCGACCATTTCAGGGTCACGCCCGCTGTGTCGTACACAGGGCTGGCCTTTCTGTTCGTATCCATCGGTCTATTTGTATGGGTTTCGAGGGATTTGTACCTGCCAGGCCTTCGGCAATTTATGACCAAACAGTGGCTGACGACCATCGTCATACTATTCCTGCCGGTATTTTTCGGTCTATACGCCGCCTATGTCTGGTGGGAAAAGCGGCGATTGGCCCGAAAGTAAGACGCGCGTTTAATGGGCAACAGATAGGTATATTTTAGCCACGCGCTGCGATAAGAGCGGTTCATGCACCCGACCAATGGTAAAATCGACTCCTTGTGGCGGCATCCAGTTAAGGGCTTTACGCCGGAACCTGTGGCGGAGACCTCCCTGACAGTCGATGGCTTCTTCCCTTTCGATCGCCTGTTTGCGCTGGAGGTCGGGCCATCGGGTTATGACCGCGATGACCCAAAATTCCTCTCCAAGATGAAGTACGCCGTGCTGGCGCGTTTTCCCGCCGTGGTGCGGCTGCGCACCCGCTACGATGAGATCACCGAGCGCTTGTTCATCGATGATTGCCCGTTCGATATAGCGCAACCTGCCGGGCGTCACGCGCTCGAGCGGCATATCGAAACCATGCTCGCGGCGCATGAGGAGTACGACCCGGTGGCGCAGCCGCTGCGGTTTCTAGATATCCGCGAAAGCGCGGTCGATCATTATCGCTTCACCGACTCCTCGAAAGGCTTTGTTTCGATACTCAATCTGAACAGCGTGCGCGACTTGTCCGCGCGTATGGGAATCGACCTCGATCCGTTGCGGTTGCGCGCCAATATCTGGGTCGAAGGGTGGTCAGCGTTTGAAGACCATGCCTGGGTCGGCAAGAGGTTGCGCATCGGCGAAAAGGGGCCGCTTCTGGAGGTGCTGAAACCCATTCTGCGCTGCGTGGCGACGCACGTGAACCCACAGACGGCGCAGCGTGATGCCGAGATGGTGCAGGCGCTGTGGACCCACTATGGTCATCGCGACTGCGGCCTTTATTGCCGCGTCGTGTCGCCGGGGCTGATCCGTGCCGGTGATGCGGTTGACCCGCAGGTGACCTGATCCTATAGCAGGAACCGTCGTTTATTCTAAAGGTGTCCGGATGCCCAAACTCATTCTCCTCCGTCACGGCCAGAGCCAGTGGAACCTAGAAAACCGCTTTACCGGCTGGGTGGACGTCAATCTGACGGCCGAGGGCGAAGCGCAGGCGGTCAAGGGCGGTGAGCTGATCAAGGCGGAGGGGATTGAGATCGACCGCGCCTTCACCTCGGTGCTGACCCGCGCCATCCGTACCTGCAATCTGGCGCTGGACGCCGCCGGGCAATCCTACGTGCCGGTGATCAAGGACTGGCACCTCAATGAGCGTCATTATGGAGGGCTGACAGGGCTGGATAAGGCCGAAACCGCTGCCCTGCACGGCGATGAGCAGGTAAAGATCTGGCGCCGTTCCTACGACGTGCCGCCGCCCGAACTGTCAGCCGATAGCGCCTATGACTTCTCGAAGGATCGGCGCTACGCCGGTTCGGTCTTGCCGCTGACCGAGAGCCTGAAGACGACGCTGGATCGCGTGCTGCCCTTCTGGGACGGCTCAATCGTGCCGGCGCTGAAGTCCGGGGATACGGTGCTGGTGGCGGCGCACGGTAACTCGATCCGTGCCATTATCAAGCTCCTGTTCAACCTCGGTGAGGCCGAGATACTGGAGGTCGAAGTGCCGACCTCGAACCCGCTGGTCATCGACCTCGATGCGGCGCTGACGCCCGTTTCGGCCAGGTATCTCGATGCTGAGCGTGCCAACCCCGTGCCCGTTTTACAAGGGTAAAGGAAGGGCGGGGCGATGAGCGACTCCCGCCATATGGCGCGTGCCATCGCGATGGCGACTGCGCAACTGGGGCGCACCGTGCCCAATCCGCCGGTCGGCTGCGTCATCGTCAAGGACGGTGTTGTTATCGCCGAAGCCGCCACGGGTGACGGAGGGCGGCCGCACGCCGAAGAAGCCGCGCTGGCCCAGCTCGACCACCGCGCCGAAGGGGCGACGGCCTATGTGACGCTGGAGCCCTGTGGCGCGCGCTCTCACGGTGGCCTTTCCTGTTCGCAGCGACTGGTCGAAGCGGGGGTCAGCCGAGTCGTCTTCGCCTGTCACGACCCGTCGCCCTTTGCCTCGCACCTCGGCATTATTTGCATGAGCGAGGCCGGGCTTAAGGTCGAAACCGGGCTGATGGCCGATGAGGCCGCAGCCCTGATTGCCGATTTTGTGAATAATCTGCCGGTTAAGTCCTGATTTAGGCTTTTTCAGTAGGGTTAATTAAAACTCTCTCGAAAGGTCCGTTCCCGCGCATGAGCGCCACCACCGGACAGTCACGCTACACCCGTCTGACTCAGGCGCAGGTGGACGCGATCTGCCAAAAGCACGAGCGTCTCAAGGCCATGAAGCCCGGAGGTGCGCGGGCCGTTTTCGCGTGGATGGACGTGTCGGGGCTGGATTTCCGCGGGCGCGACCTGCGCGACGCCGATTTCACCGCCGCTATCGTGGTGGGCGCGGATTTGTCCGGAGCTCTGCTCGATCAGTCGAACCTCTATTGCGTCGATATGCAGATGGCCAATCTGACCCGCGCCTCCCTGCGCCGCACAGATTTGCGCGGGGCGTGTCTGCGCGGCGCGAATTTGGCCGACGTGGATCTATTTGAGGCCGATCTGCGCGAAGGAGCGCTGGCCCTGCCGGACAAGGCTGCGGGTCTCGCCTATGTCGAAGTCTCTACGCGTGTGTCGGACGCGGGGTTTACCAATCTGCGCGGGGCCAATCTGGAGCGCTCCAAGCTGTCGGGGATTCAGGCCATGAAGGCCGACTTTACCGACGCCATCCTTAAGTCTTGTAAGCTGGTCCGTGCCAACCTCAAGCAGGCGATCATGGACAATTGCGACCTGTCTGGGGCGGACATGTCGGGCTGCGACGTCAGCGGTGCATCGCTGAAAGATGCGGTAATGATCGGCACCAAGACCGAGAGCTGGAACGCCTCACAGACCAATCTGAGCGGCGTGCTGACCGAAAAGGCCGCAGGCACGGATATCAGCCGTCTGCCCTATGACGAGATGATCCGGGACCACGCCGAATGGGTCGATAGTGTCGGCAAGGCGGGCAAGCCGTCGGCCTTTGACAAGGCTGATCTGCGCGCACTCAAATCCATTAAGGGGCTAAATCTAGCAGCGCTGTCGGCCAAGGGGGCGGTGTTTTACGGTCTTGATATGCGCGGCATCCAGTTGCAAGGCGCGCACCTTGAAGGGGCGGACCTGCGCAATTGCGACCTGAGTGGTGCCGACTTGCGTGGCGCGCAGATGAAGGGCGTGCGGATGGACGGAGCCAATTTGGAGGGGGCCAATATTGGCCCGCTGAAGCTTGCCGGTGACCGCATCTTCCCGGCAGACCTTAGAGAGGCGCGCATTCGCGGGGCCAATCTGCAACGTGCTGATCTACGTCAGGCGCGCCTTGATGGCGCCGACCTGTCGCGCTCTGACCTCGATAAGGCGCAGATGACACTCGAAAGCCTCGTCAATGTCGTCTGCGTCGGCCTTAAAGGCAAGATCGCGGCATAGAGCGTGTTTTGTTCAGTTTGAATCGAAACGACGCTCTAAATTTTTGGTTCAACGCGTATTCATATCCGAAAAATGCCTCACACCTTTCGGAAAGCGCTCTAAAATGCCTCAGAGACAATATCGCCATTGTCGCTGAAATACGCGCGTTTCATGCCCGCTGAGCGAAAGGGCGCGTGGACCTCACCGGCGCGTGTGATGACGATCAGCCCGCCTTCGCCGCCCATCCTGACGATCTGCTCCAGCACCTGACCGGCGCTTTCGAACGCGCCCTGACCGGCCCCGATGCGGAAGGCCACCTGTGCAGCGGCTTGAACACGCAGGAAGTATTCGCCCTGACCAGTGCAGGAGATGGCGGCGTGGTCGTCGGCCCAGGTGCCCGCGCCGATGATCGGTGTGTCGCCGACGCGGCCCGGCAGCTTGCCGAACACGCCCGCCGTCGACGTCGCTGAGGCCAGATCGCCATAGGAATCGAGACACACGCAACCGACCGTCCCGTGCGCCAGCGTCCCGGGCGGATAGTTGGACTCAAAGGCCCCGGCGCGAGTGAAATAGTCGTCGCTCACCGTCTCAAAGCCCTGCGCCTCGGCAAATTGTCGTGCGCCATCGCCGGCCAGCAGGACATGCGGCGTTTTTTCCATCACGGCGCGGGCGATAACAACGGGGTTCTTGTACCCAGCCAGTGCGGCGACCGCTCCGGCGCGACGGTCCGCCCCGCTCATCAGGCTGGCGTCCAGTTCGAACACACCGGCAGCATTGGGTGATGCACCTTTGCCCGCCACATAGAGGCCGGAGTCTTCAAGCGAGCGCACGGTTTCGGTGACCACATCCAGCGCGCGGGCGCCGTTATGGAGGTTGTGCCGCGCGATCTTGGCGAGCCCCTTCATATGGGTGATTTCGCGGCCATAGTCGCGGCCGGCCTTGGCCCCGGCGCCGCCATGCAGGGCGAATGCGATCATCAGACGTATCCTTCGGGTCGTTTGGCCGGGTTTTAGGCGAAGCGACGGACGAAAGATACCCCCATACCTACCCGACGTGGCGGGAGATTTGGAAGGCAGCGTCAACGACGAGTTCCTGATTACACAGCCGCCGAGGGCCCGAACGATGGCTGACGAGGATCAGGCCCTGACCGTTGCGCTTAAGATGCGCCTCGACGGCCTCGGTAACGGCAGCTTCGGTAACGGCGTCCAGCCCCTCGGTCGGCTCATCCAGCACCAGCACCTCGGCTGGACGCAGCAGGGCACGGGCGAGGCAGAGGCGTTTGCGCTCCCCGCCCGACAGGGTCACGCCGCCGTCGCCGATCCATTGGTGCAGGCCCTTGGGCATGGCCGCCACGCGGGTTTTCAGTTTCGCGGCCTCCAACGCGGCCCACACCCGCGCCGTCAGGCTTTCCGGCGTTTCTGCCGCGATCTCCTGCGGCGATAGGGCCATCAGGAGATTATCGCCGATGGTGCCATTGAGCGTCGGCGCGTCCTGCGGCGACAGGCTGAACCGCAGGTCGGGCAGGGCGGTGAGCCCCGGCACCTCTTCCATCGGGCGCAGACCGATCAGGGCCTCGATCAGACGCGTCTTGCCCGATCCCGACGCGCCACGGATCAGCAGACGTGCTTGCGGACCGAGGTCGTAGTCCTGGCCGCCAAAGCGCAGAACTGACCCCGTGCGCGGGGCGGGTGGCACGGCCTCCACGTCGCCCAGTTCCGCCACCCGCGCCTCGGCCTCGGCGAACAGGCGTTTTTGCGCCATAGCTTTCAAGAGCGGGCCGGTCGCTTCAAAAGCCACCGTCGTCACCAGCAAGCCAAGCGCCAGCATCGGCATGGCGGCGTGCGCATGGGTGAGGACGATCAGGCTCAGCGTCGCGGCCAAGACTCCGAGGTTTAACCCCACAGGCAGGCTTTCTGTCCGCGCCTGGGCCTCGCGGGCCGCAAGCAGGGTGGCCTCCTGCTCCGTTAACCGCGCCATAACCCGCTCTGACAGCCGATAAGCGGCGATGTCGGGCAAGAAGGGCAGGGTTTCATGCATGCTGTTTTTCAACGCCCCCAGTTCGGGCAGGCCGGTGGTGGGCGTAGGCACGACGCGACGCGACAGGCCTATAAGCGTGCCGATGCCCGCCGCCGCAATGATGGAGGCCACCGGCGACAGGAGCGTGATCAGGAACAGGGCGGCAATCAGCCCCCCTAGCGCCGAGGCCCAGTGGCTTTGCGCCACTAATGCATTTTCCAGTTGCCCGACATCCTGCACCAGCCGCGCCGAGGCCTCGCCTTGGCTGACGCGTAGCGGGGTACGGCTAACCCTTTCATACAGCCACGGGCGCAGCTCTGCCAGAGCACGAAAGGCCGCCGTATGGCCGCTTAGGCGCTCGAAATAGCGCATGACGGTGCGTGCAATAGCCAGCCCGCGGATGGCCGCCGACGGCAGCAGATAGTTGAAGGCCATCATCACCGCGCCACCCGCGGCCCCGGCTATGGCCGCGCCGGCCAGAAACCAGCCCGACAGGCCAAGCAGGGTGGTTGCTGCGATCGACACCCCGGCGGCACAGACCGAAGCGACGATCAGGGACGAGCGCTGACGGCGCTTCAGATCCGCAAAATATGCTTTGAATGCGCTCACAGCCGCACCTCCTGCGTGGCGATGGCAGCCAATGCCTCGGAATGGGTGGCCAGGATCACTGTGCGGCCTATGGCGGCGCTGCGAATGGCGGTGACGAGAGCAGACTCAGCTTCCAGGTCGAGATCGGCGGTAGGCTCATCGAGCAAGAGAAGCGGCGCGGGCTTGAGCAGGGCGCGCGCAAGTCCGATACGCCGCCGCTCACCGCCCGACAGGCCGGAGCCGCGCTCATCCAACGCCGTCTCGAGCCCCCGGACCGCCACCAGCGCGTCCAGCCCGGTCAGGGCGATCACCCGTTGTACCTCGGCGTCGCTGGCCTGTGGGTGCGACAGGCGCAGATTGTCGGCCAGGGTGCCGGGCAGGATCGGTGTGTGCTGCGACATCCACGACAGGCCGGGCGACAGGTCGTGCGCGGGCGTTAGCGGCTGACCGTCAATCTCGATAAGACCGCGCGCCGCCACGTCGCCGCCGCGCCCCAGCAATAGGCGCAGCAGGGTGGACTTGCCAGACCCCGTTTCGCCGCGCAGCGCGATGATGGTCCCGCTGTTGGCGCTGAAACTCACCGGGGCGAAGACGGGGGTTGGATCATCGGCAAAGACGGCGCTGACCTGATCAAAGCGCAGGGCGGGGGCGGAAGTGAGCGTAAGCGGCACCGTGTCCGGTATTTCCAGCCGCGCCTCCAGCGCTATCAAGGCTTCGGCGGCGGCGCGCGCCTGCTGTTCTTCGTGATAGGCGGCGCTCAGGCGGCGAAGCGGGAAATAGACTTCGGGGGCCAGCGCCAGAGCGAAGAAGGCCGGGGCAAAGGCATCGCCACCGAACAAATTCTTATTGAAATCGAGAACAGCCGGCACGGGGAAGGGCAGCAAGCCCAGCAGGGCAAACCCGCAATAGACGGCGATCAGCGCCACCGACAGGGCGGCGAAAAATTCCAGTATGGCCGAGCCGGTAAAGGCCATGCGCAGGACCGAGAGGGTGCGCTCCGAGACATCGCGGGCAGCGCGGCGCACCTTTTCGACCTGTGTGGCTTCATTATCAAAAGCGCGGATCAGCGGCAGGTGGCGCAGACGGTCAGCGAACAGGCCCGACAGCCGCGTCAGGGCCTCAAGTTGGCGCCGCGATTCCGCAGCGGTGGCCATGCCGGACAGGGCCATCAGTGTGACAAAGGGACACAGGGTGAAGAGGATGATGCCTGCCGCCAGAGGCGAGGCCACCCCGATAGCCAGCGTCACCAGAAGCGGCGTCAGGGCTGTCGCCTGCCGTGCCGGAACGAAGCGCGCATAATAGCCTTCGAGCGCTTCAGTATGCTCAAACAGGGCCGTCATACGTTCCATCTGCGAGGCCTCGACGCCGCGCCCGGACAGGGCCTTGCGCATCAGCGACAGGCGCAGGCTCTCGATGATCAGGCGGGCTGATTTGAGGCTAAGGACCTGATTAGAGTAGGAAAGAGCACCCCTGAGGCACAGGCTGAGGAGCAATAAGACCAGGCCCGTCAAGGGAAACTGACCGGCGCGCACCGCCTGTAGGATGAGGGCCAGTCCGGCGGCAAAGCCCGTGGCGCATATAACCGACCCGATCTCAAGCTGTCGCACAAGTGTGACTTGTCTTTTCGCCGGATCGGCCCATAGTTTCAGCGTCTGACGCACAGCTTTGGCGCGACTCTTTAGGGCGTCGCGGGCAGCATCCTCAAGGGTCTCAGGGGTAAGGGGACGTGGGTGCGACATTTGGTGCGATAGGGCGTTTCAGGGGCGGGGCATATACTGAGGCCCAGCTTAGCTGTTCATACGTTTAAGCCGGGATGGGTTTTCTCCTAGCCCATTTTGGACATTAAGGGGCAAATTTCCACTCCGCTGCTGCACCTTGCCGCAGGAGAGTGTGATCTAAAAACCCCAATAACCCGAGGGATATCTCAATGGATATGATGACGGTCGATCTATCAAGGCTACAGTTTGCCTTGACAGCGCTGTATCACTTTCTGTTCGTCCCGCTGACGCTTGGCCTTTCCTTCATGCTGGTCATCATGGAAAGCGTCTATGTGCTGACGCGGCGCGAAATCTGGCGCACCATTACCCGTTTCTGGGGCACACTTTTCGGCATCAACTTCGTGCTGGGCGTGGCCACGGGTCTGACCATGGAATTCCAGTTCGGAACCAACTGGTCCTACTATTCACACTTTGTCGGCGACATCTTCGGCGCGCCTCTGGCGATTGAGGGTCTGATGGCCTTCTTCCTCGAAGCGACCTTTGTCGGCCTGATGTTCTTTGGCTGGGAACGCCTGTCGCGCGTCGGACACCTGATCGTGACGCTCCTTGTGGCTCTGGGCACCAACTTGTCAGCCCTGTGGATTCTGATCGCCAATGGCTGGATGCAGAACCCGGTCGGTGCGGACTTCAACCCGGCCACCATGCGCATGGAAGTCTCGGACTTCATGGCAGTGCTGTTCAATCCGGTGGCGCAGGCTAAGTTCGTGCACACCGTGTCGGCGGGCTATGTGATCGCGGCGGTCTTCGTCCTTGGCGTATCGGCTATCTATCTGCTTAAGGGTAAGTGGGTGTCGGTCGCGAAGCGTTCGATGGCGGTAGCGGCGGCCTTTGGTCTGGCCTCCTCGCTGTCGGTCGTCGTTCTGGGCGACGAGTCAGGCTATGCCCTGACCGATAACCAGAAGATGAAGCTGGCGGCGCTTGAAGCCATGTGGCACACCGAGCCGGCCCCGGCGGGTCTGACTCTGTTTGGCATCCCCAACCTGACGACCCAGCACACCGATATGGAAGTCAAGGTGCCTTATGTTCTGGGCCTGATCTCCACGCGCTCGCTCGACCGTCCGGTCATCGGCATCCTTGACCTCGTTGAAACGGCGGAACACCGCATCCAGTCGGGTGTGGCTGCCTATGACGCCGTGGAAAAGCTGAAGGTGAACCCCGAAGACCTCGCCGCCCGCGCGCAGTTTGAAGCGCACAAACGCGACATCGGTTACGGCTATCTCTTGAAAAAGTACGTCGCCGATCCGCGTACCGCGGACGCCGCCCTCATCCAGAAAGCCGCCCTCGACACCATCCCCAATGTGCCGGTGATGTTCTGGACCTTCCGTCTAATGGCCGCGATCGGCTTTGCGATGATCGCCCTGTTCGCGGTGGCCTTCGTACTAGTCTCCCTACGCAAGGCCGAGCATACCCGCTGGTTCCTTCGGCTGTGCGTGCTGGCCATCCCGCTTCCCTGGCTGGCGGCGGAAGCCGGGTGGGTGTTGGCTGAGCTGGGACGTCAGCCCTGGGCCGTCGAAGGCGTCCTGCCCACCTTTATGGGTGCGTCCAGCCTCACCGTCGGGCAAATCTGGGTGACCATAGTGGGCTTCACCCTGCTGTACGGCACGCTGGCCGTCATCGAGGTCGGCCTGCTGGTCAAGACGATCAAGACCGGTCCCTATGCGTCGAAATTCGGTCGTATGCACGATGCCGAAGAGACCAGCCCGCTGCAAAGTGGTGGCCTCGCCGGCCCGGCAGAATAACGCGCAGACAAAGGAGTAACCCTTATGGAACTACCTATCGACTACATGACCTTGCGGGTCATCTGGTGGCTGCTCATGGGCGTGCTGCTGATCGGCTTCGCCATTATGGACGGCTATGCGCTGGGCACGCTGGCGACCCTGCCGTTCGTCGCCAAAACCGACGAAGAACGCCGGGCGGTGATCAACACCGTCTCGGCCACCTGGGAAGGCAATCAGGTGTGGCTCATTTTGGGGGGCGGTGCCATCTTTGCCGCCTGGCCCTTCGTCTATGCAGTGAGCTTCTCCGGCTTTTATCTCGCCATGTTCCTTGTGCTGTCAGCGCTGATCCTGCGTCCGGTCGGCTTCAAGTACCGCTCTAAGCGGCCTGGCAAGGCGTGGCGCAACAACTGGGACTGGGCGCTGTTCATCGGCGGCTTTGTCCCGGCTCTGGTCTTCGGCGTGGCCGTCGGCAATGTGCTTCAGGGCGCACCGTTTAGCCTCGATAGTGACCTGCGCATCACCTATCACGATCAGTTTCTGGGCGGCCTGCTCGGCCTATTCAGCCCCTTCACCGTCCTGTGCGGGCTGACCTCTGTGGCCATGCTGCTGCTCCAAGGGGCGACCTGGGTGTCGCTGAAAATCGAAAAGGGTGCCCTGCGTGATCGCGCCATCACCTACGGCGTCTATGCGGCTCTTGGGGTGATCGTCCTCTATGCGTTGGGGGGCGTCTATCTCGCCTATGGCGGTCTGGGCTTCAAGGTCGTGGGCGACGTCGCCGTCAATGGCCCGTCCAATCCGCGCAATGCCGAGGTCGTCAAGGAGGCCGGCGCGTGGCTCCTCAACTACGGCACCTATCCGTGGATGATCGCCGCCCCGGTGCTGGGCTTTGTGGGCACACTGCTAGCGCTTCTGGGCCTGAAGACCAAGGCCGATCCGTGGGCCTTTATCGGGTCTTCTATCGGCGTGTTGGGCATAATTGGCAGTGTAGGTGTTTCGATGTTCCCCATTATCCTGCCCTCCACCGTCGATGCCCGCTCCAGCCTGCTGGTGTGGACGGCTTCAAGCTCGCACACCACGCTGTTCATCATGCTGGGTGTGACGCTGGTCTTCCTGCCTATCGTCCTACTCTACACGGCCTGGGTCTATAAGGTGCTGTTCGGCCGCATTGAGGTGAAGGCGTTGAAGACGAATCCGGACCTTTATTGAAAGCCTGGGGAAACATTGTTTCCCCATGTGCTCCCTTTTAAACATCGTGAGGCATTTTCTCGGGGCCGCCCGCAGAAAATGCACCACTTTCCAAAGTCAGGCTTTGCCTCCGGCAAAGCCGAAAGGAGTCGCAAAATGTGGTATTTTACCTGGGTGCTAGGCCTCGGTCTGGCCGTGACCTTCGGAATTTTGAACGGGATCTGGTTCGAATTTCTCACGACCGATGATCCCGATGCCGAAGACCCGCATAGGGACTGAGATGCAAAAAACCCCGCCGATGACGGCGGGGTTTGGTTAGACTTCTTCGGTGTGCGGTGTCGGCGGAGCCGGGGAGTAGTCGCGCAGGGTTTTGACAAAGCGGAAGACCTGCGCCTTGACGATTTCGTCCTCACCGCGTTCTGCCAGCGTGAACAGATCGCTCATCAGGTTGGGCGACAGGTGCAGGTCCATCGCCTGATTAACCACCTTGAAAATGCCCGGTCGGAGGGGCTCGCGGATTTCGTTGTCGTCCAGCAGCGCCTCGGTGATCTTTTCACCGTCGCGCAGGCCGGTCAGGACGATCTTGATGTCCCTTTCGACCTTGAGGCCGTACATGTCGATCATGCGCTTCGCCAGATCGTATATACGGATCGGCTCGCCCATTTCGAGGATATACAGGCTCGATTTTTCCGACAGGTTCGTCGCGTTGTGCATGGCCGCCGTCATGACCAGTTGCACCGCTTCGAAAATGGTCATGAAGAAGCGTTCGACCTTGGGGTCGGTCAGCGTAATCGGCCCACCGCGTTCGATCTGCGCGCGGAACAGCGGCACAACAGACCCCGTCGAGCCCAGTACATTGCCAAAGCGCACGACGCAGGCCTGATTGAGGTGGCCCATTTGCGACGAAATCAGGTGTTCGGCCAGACGCTTGGTCGCCCCCATCATCGAGGCCGGGGCCACGGCCTTATCCGATGAGATAAGCACCAGTTGCTTCACATTGGCTGCCTGCGCCGCGTCGATGACGTACTGCGTGCCCATGACATTGGTGAGCACGCCTTCCGACGGATTGATCTCGACCATCGGCACGTGTTTAAGCGCTGCCGCGTGGAAGATGACATCGGGCTTCTGCGCTACGAAGATGGCTTCAAGGCGCGCTTTGCGCCGGATGGAGCACAGAATCAGGCTGACCGGCGGCTTGCCAAATTCTAGGTTCAGCGACTGCTCGACATCGTATAGCGCCAGTTCGCTGTGGTCGATCAGGGTGACGTGTGCCGCCCCCAGTCGCAAGGCCTGACGTGCGATCTCAGAGCCGATGGAACCGCCGCCGCCCGTAATCAGGATGCGCTTGCCGGCATAGAAGGCGTTCAGCGCCGCGTGGTCCAGATGCACCTGCGGGCGTTGCAGAAGCGACTTGTACGAAATCTGATCATTGGGATCTGCCAGCGTCAACCTAACGTTGCGCCGCCCCATCAAGCCCGACTTGGCCAGAAACCGCAAAATACGATAGTTAAATATGGCCATACGAACCTAATACCGGCCCCGGAAAAGAATAAAGCCTACAGGCATTGACACCCCCCGCGTCGTGCGTGCATGGCGATGAAAAAGCGTTCGCCAGCGTGCAACTTACAGCTTTTCGTGAAAAAAGAATAAGGTAATTTTGTGGGCAACCGATTTTCCCCAACAGTTTTCCACCGGTAGCTTTATGAAGGTCACAGTTCTCTTTTTTGGCAAGGTGGCCGACGTGATGGGCGAGCGGCAGCGCTTGTTTGACATTACTGATACGCCGGCGCGGCTGTTTGACCTGCGTCAGAGCGTTCTGGAATCAGCTTTTGCCTCCGGCGCGCTTGAGGCTCAACGGGTGTTGATGAGTGTCAACCAGACCCTGACCCCCGACGACCGCCCGTTGCACGACGGTGATGAGGTGGCCTTTTTTCCCGTCTTTTCGGGGGGCTAAGGGCATGGCGTCTGTCGAAACCCTGTTGCTGCCGCAGGCGCTGGACGGGCAGGCCCTTTATGGCCGCTTTGTCGCGGCCAACCGCGGGGCCGGGGCCATTGTCACCTTTTCCGGCCGCGTGCGCGGTGAGACGACAGAAGGCGCGGTGTCGCATCTGTGGCTCGACTGGTATCCCGGAATGAGCGAGCAGAGCCTCAAGGCCATTGCTGAAGCCGCCGCTGAGCGTTTTGACGTGCAGGCCCTTCTGGTGGCGCATCGCTGCGGCGCGGTGAAGGCCGAAGACGAGATTGTGTTTGTGGTAGCGGCTTCGGCCCATCGGCGGGCGGCCTTTGAGGCGGCGGACTATTTGATGGATCGTCTTAAGTCCGAGGCAGCCCTGTGGAAGCGCGAGGTTGGTCCGGGCTTTGCGCGCTGGGTTGAGCCGACGGCCACAGACGCCGTCGATCTGAAACGGTGGAAATTATGAGCGAAAACAGCTTGTCACACGTAGGCAAGGATGGCCGCGCCCACATGGTCGATGTCGGCGCGAAGGCCTTTACGGCGCGCAAAGCCCGCGCTGAGGGGCGGCTGTTCTGCGCCGGTGAGACTCTGGCCATTGTGCGCGACGGCAGGGCCCCTAAGGGCGCGGTGATCTCCACGGCTGAGATCGCGGGCATCATGGCGGCCAAGAAGACCGCGGACCTGATCCCCATGTGCCACCCTTTGAGCCTCTCCAAGGTGGGGCTCGAGATAGTGATGGATGAGACACTGCCGGGCTTTCGCCTCAGCGCGGAGGTCAGGACATCGGGGCAGACGGGCGTCGAGATGGAGGCCCTGACGGCCGTGTCGGTTGCGGCGCTGACCCTCTATGACATGCTGAAAGCCGTCGATAAGACCATGCGTATCGACGGCATAGAGGTGGTGGCCAAGGCCGGTGGCAAGGCCGATTACGGGTATTAACTACTGCTAACTACCGCGCTGCATCACAAGCGTGCACCAAGCGTCGCGGTGGATGCGGCGCACCACGCGGAAACCCTTGGACAGGTAGGCGGCCTTGACGAACCGCTCCTGCGTTCGCAATAGGCCCGACAGGATGACCGTACCGCCCGGCTTGAGCGCCGTCTTTATCGACTGCGACAGACCGACCAGTGGGCGCGCCAAGATATTGGCGAAGACGAGATCGTAGGGGGCGTCCTTGCGCACGTCCTTGTGGTTCAGGCCGTTGGCCCACACAAAGCGCGCGGCGGCCGCGTTAAGCTTTGCGTTTTCGTTGGAAATACGCACGCTTATAGCGTCGATATCGGTGCCGACGGCATATTTGGTGCCGGTCTTTGCGGCGGCAATGGCCAGAACGCCGGTGCCTGCACCGACATCCAGCACGCGCTCATAACGGTGCTTTTTCAGCAGGTCGTTATAGGCCCACAGGCAACCGACTGTTGTGCCGTGATGGCCCGTTCCGAAGGCCGCCCCGGCTTCGATACGCAGATTAACCGCGTTGAGCGGCTTTTTGCCGCGATCGTGAATACCGTACACGAAGAATCGACCGGCGCGTACGGGCGGCAGACCCGACAGGGCCATGGCCAACCAGTCTGCATCGGCCAGCTGATCCGCCGTGACGACCAGTTCCGGATATTCCGCCAGAAGTTCTTGTAAACGCTCGTCTTCCTCCTCTGTGGTGGGGAAGGCGTCGATGCGCCAAATATTGCGGTCCTCATCCTCTTCGAGGATCGAGTAGGTCGCGCCTTCGAGCCAGGCATCGTTATCGATGGCCTCGGCAGCTGTTTCTGCCACCAGACGGGGGCCTTTTGCGATGATTTGTTGTGGATTATAAGTCATTGTAGGCTTTGCAGATCGTCCGATTCGATGTGACGGAAGCGTTTCAACGGTCTTTTATGCGTAAGGGAGCCCTTACGCCAATGGGAAAGTAGGCAATGGCGACGGAAAAAAAGACGAAGACGGTAAAGGCGACGGAGATTCCGGCGGATGCCGGGGTGAAAAAGACCATCGCCCGTAAGGCACCCGCACCTAAGCCTGCGCCGGAAGCCGCAGTGAAGGCGGCGACCGAAAAGACCGTCAAGGCTGCCGACGCTACGGCCCGGAAGGCGGCCAAGACCGCCGCGGCTGTGACCAAAAAGGCCGAAACGGCCACAAAGGCGGCCACCGCGAAGATCGAAAGGGCCGCCAAGACCGCCAAAGCTAAGGTGGAGAAGGCCGAGAAGGTCGTCGAAGCCGAGGTGAAGAAGGCTGCCCGCTCCACGACCCGCGCCGCCAAGTCCGTTGCTGCAATTGAGCCCAAGGTGACAAAGGCCCGCACCCGAGCCTCCAAGGCTGTGGAAGCGGCTCAGGGCGAGATCGACAAGGCCGTAAAGCGTGCCAAGCCGGCGCTCGACAAGGCCGCAAAAACGGCCAGCGCCGCTGCCGCCGTCGCCAAGGACAAGCTGGAAGACGCCGCCGAAGCCGCCAAGCCCGTCGTCGAACAGGCCAAAGCCAAGCTTGAGGACGTCGTCGAGGCCGCCAAGCCGAAGATCGAGGAGGCAGTGCACAAGGCCGAAGAGGTTGCCGCCGCCGCTAAAGAAAAGCTGGATGAGGCCGTCGAAAAGGCCAAGCCGGTACTGAACGAGGCCAAGGAGGCGGTTGAAGAGGCCGTGGCTAAGGCCCAGACCGAAGCTCACAAGGTGCAGGAAGAGGTCAAGAAGGCTCAGGCGCAGGTTAAGAAGCGCGGATTCTTTGACTGGCTGTTCGGCCGCAAATAGGCGAAGGGGCAAGCGGCGGATGAATGAAGTCCTGCCGGTCATCGGCATCACTTGCTGCCATCGGGACTTCGGTGTCGAGAAGGCGCAGGCGGTTATGGACCGTTATGTTCGCGCGGCCACGACCTACGCCGAATGCTCTGCCGTGCTCATCCCGGCCAATACCGGCTTTTTTGACGCCCGTTCCGTCGCTAAGCGACTGGACGGGCTTTTGCTGACCGGGTCGCCCTCCAATATCGAAGCGCACCGCTATGGTCAGGCCGAAGGGGAGGGGCCGTTCGACGCCGAACGCGATGCGGTCTCGTTTGCGCTCATCGAATGCCTGACCCTGATGGGTAGGCCGGTCTTCGGGATTTGCCGAGGCTTTCAGGAGATCAATGTGGCGCTGGGCGGGACTCTGCGTCGGGATCTGGGGACGGCGCCCGTGGGCTCCGAGCGGCTTGACCATCACGCCCCAGCGCAGACCCGTTTTGCCGACATGTTTGACCACGCGCATCCAGTGGCCCTGACCCCAGACGGTGTACTTGCGCGAGCCGTCGGACGTGAGGCGCTGAGGGTCAATTCGGTCCATTTTCAGGGGGTTGACCGGCTGGCTGAGGGGCTAAGCGTCGAGGCCGTAGCCCCCGATGGCGTGGTCGAAGCCTTCAGCGCCAATATCGGCGGTGCGCAGGTGTTGGGGGTGCAGTGGCACCCGGAATGGCAGCCAGAGCTTTATCCCGACCGCCAGGCGTTCTTCCGCCTTCTCGGCGCAGCCGTTCGCGGAAACGCGATTTAACTTTGGCCTCGTCTGATAAGGTTTGCCACCTTCCGTTTGGCGGCGGTGTCAGTAGGGTTGGAACCACAGATTACCGAGATGTGCGCTGCGCGGGGATGCGAGGGCCTCGGGCCACCTATCTATCTGTGAAGTCTGCGCAATCTGTGGTTTTCATCGTTTTCAAGCTCTGACCGGATATACGTGCGCTTGGTCAACGGGGACGGGGTTTCTCAATGGATGCGCACAGATGCCGGGCGTTGCCCGCCGGTACGGATATACGTGCTGACGAATGAAGTTCATCATCCGTGTCTATCCATGGCAAAGAAGGAGTCGCAGCCTCGCAAAGGGCAATCTGGGGCGATGCCCCGCAAGTCGTTGGTCACGAAAAACACGAAGGGTTGGAAAAGGCTGTGGGTTTGTAGTGAGGTTTTACTGTTTGCGATCATTTTCCTCCTCATATCATAGGGATGTGCTGAGTTTACGTTGCGGAGGGGTATCTTATGGACGGTTATGCCCCTGCGTCAGCGTCACTTCGCTCGGTGCGACCTCTCCACTTCGTAGGAGGAGAAAATAGCCGCGTAAACTCTTAAACGGTCACCGCGGCCGAATGTTTTTTGCTGCGCTCATCTTCGCCTCGTGCCTTTCCGCGACTAAAATATTTTCGTAAATTGTGATCACAATTATGCGCTGCCCTTGATTTGGCCATTCCGCTTTTGCCGGGGTGGGGCTATAGTCCCTTAAAACCTATGCTTTCACGGAGCGCCCGTCATGAATCTTCCGCTCAAAAACAACGATTCCGCCGAACTGAAGGCGCTCGATCTGGCGCACCACTTGCCGGCGCAGGCCGACTATGCGCTGCTTGAGCAACTGGGTGGCAGTCGCATTATCACCCATGCCGAAGGCTGTGTGATCACGGATATTGATGGCAAATCGCTGCTTGACGGCATGGCCGGGCTGTGGTGCGTGAATGTCGGTTACGGGCGCAGCGAGCTGGCCGAAGCGGCCTATAAGCAGATGCTGGAACTGCCCTATTACAACACCTTCTTTAAGACGGCGACGGCCCCCGCCGTGCGGCTGGCGGCCAAGATCGCCGAGAAGATGGTCCTGAGCAATCCAGACCTCAAACACGTCTTTTTCAACTCGTCGGGGTCCGAGGCCAATGACACGGTCTTCCGTCTGGTGCGTCACTACTGGACGCTGAAAGGCGAACCGGACCGCCAGGTCTTTATCTCGCGCCGCAATGCTTATCACGGTTCGACCGTCGCTGGCGCGTCGCTGGGCGGCATGACCTTTATGCACGCGCAGGGCGGCCTACCCATTCCCGGTATCGAGCACGTGCGTCAGCCCTATCTGTTCGGCGAAGGCTTTGGTCAGGACCCGGACGCCTTCGCCGATGCCTGCGTTCAGGATATCGAAGACCGCATCCTTAGCGTCGGGCCGGACAAGGTCGCGGCCTTCATCGGTGAGCCGGTCCAGGGCGCCGGCGGCGTAGTCATCCCGCCGCAAAGCTACTGGCCCAAGGTCGAGGCCCTTTGCCGCAAGTACGGTATCCTGCTGATCTGCGACGAAGTGATTTGCGGCTTCGGGCGTCTGGGTCAGTGGTTCGGCCATCAGCATTATGGTGTAAAGCCCGACATCATCGCCATGGCCAAGGGCCTGTCGTCGGGCTATCTGCCCATTTCGGCGGTCGGTGTGTCGTCACACATCGTCGAGGTGCTGAAGACCGGCGGCGACTTTGTGCACGGCTATACCTATTCGGGCCACCCGGCGGCCTGTGCCGTGGCACTGGCCAATATAGGCATTATCGAGCGCGAGGGCCTGATCGAGCGCACGCGCGAGGTGACCGGTCCTTATCTAGCAACGGCCCTGACTCGTCTCGACGGCCACCCCCTGGTCGGCGAAGCCCGTTCCATCGGGCTTTTGGGTGCGGTGGAAATCGTCTCCGAAAAGGGGACCAACCTGCGCTTCAAGGGCGCCGAAGGCCATGCCGGACCGGTGGTGCGCGACATCTGTATTAAGAATGGCCTGATGGTGCGCGGCATCCGCGACACCATCGTCATGTGCCCGCCGCTGATCATCACCGAGGCCGAAATCGACCGCATTGTTGATATTCTGGAGGCTTCGCTGAATGAGGCTGAGCCGGTATTGCGCGCGCTCTGATCGCTTTCTTACGAAGCGATAACCGTTCGCCTCGCGCCTTTTAATGCCCGGGCACGTATGGTGCTTTGGCATGAGACGAGCAAACCTATCCTGCGACGCTAATCTGACAGCGCGCATAAAACAAGCGGCCCGATCTGAGTTTCCCCCCGGCTCAGAGCGGGCCGTTTTGTTTATAGCGAAACGCCGGCTCAGGTGAGCCGCTGTTTCGCTATAAATTTTCTAGCTTGTCGCGCAAACTTTCCGAAAAGTGGTGCCAACTTTATCGGATGGCGCTTTCGGCTCGTATCCCAGGAGACACCTATGACTGCCCCGCATAAGAGCGACGATCCACAAAAGGCTGAAACCGCCGATGTCCGCGAGCATTTTTCGCGCGACAAACCCGCAAACGGCGGCCCCGGCGAGTCCTATGGTGATGAAAAAGACAGCAAGGATGAGCGGTTGCAGCCCAAAACGCCGAACGGCAAGGGGCTGGCCAACGAGCACTATGTCAAAAGTGATTCCGATCAGCCGCACGTCGCGGAGGAACCGGGCTCCTTAAGCGGTCGCAGCTAACCCCGCATACGTATTCATCTGCCGTATGTCTGTTCGAAAATGAGCGCCTGTGTTTTCCTGCGTCAAAAGACAGGGAGACAAATCATGGCTGTTAAACCGCTGGCGAGCGTAGCTTTGGCGTGCGCGCTGATGGCCACGGGCGCGCAGGCGCAAAACGCTAAAATCGACATATCGAAGGTCGCCGCGCAGCCGCGCGACAATGGCCTGCCCGCTCACTGGAATCGCAACGCCACATTTATGGAGATCTTCGTCCGCTCCTATCAGGACTCTGACGGCGATGGCATCGGCGATTTCAACGGCCTGACCTCGCGGCTCGACTATCTACAAAGTCTTGGCGTGACCGGCATTTGGCTAATGCCCATTCACCCGTCTGCGGACAAGGACCACGGCTATGCCGTCAGCGACTATCGCGCCGTCAATCCGGCCTTTGGGACCATGGCCGATTTCGAGCGCTTTGTGGCCGAGGCGCACAAGCGCGGTATCGGCGTCATTATCGACTATGTGATGAACCATTCGGCCAATGACAACCCGATCTTTCTCAGCGCCGCGAAGGGGAAAACCTCGCCCTATCGTGATTGGTACCTCTTCGCCGATAAGGACCCGAAGTGGGCGGGTTTTTCGTGGGGCCCGTGGCGGCAAAACAAAGCCGGCAGAGGCTATTTCTATGGTCTGTTCGATGATCAGATGCCGGACTTCAATCTTAAAAATCAGCGGGTGATCGACTATCACGCCGATAATTTCCGCTTCTGGCTAAACAAGGGCGTAGACGGCTTCCGCATCGACGCCGTGACCATGTTGGTCGAAAACGGCCCCACCGCCTATATGGATCAACCGGAAAACATCGAAGTGCTGAAGCAGGTCAACGCGGTGGTGAAAGCCTATCCCAACCGCTATCTAATCTGCGAAGCCTCCGAACAGCCCGCCCTCTATGCCGGTGAGGCCTGCACCCACTCCTTTGCCTTCGGCACGCAAAAGGAAATCAAGTCCAGCGCTCGCGACGGCAAGCTGTCGGCAAAGCTGGCGACGCAACTGGCCTCGGATAAGCGGTCGCTAATGCCGCTGGTCCTGCAAAGCCACGATTCCTATGTTGGCGACCGTCTGATCAACGATCTCAACCCCGGCAGCTATCGCGTGGCGGCGGCCGTCTCGGTGCTGGCCTCAGACACGCCGTTCTCCTATTACGGCGAAGAGATCGGGCTCGCCAATAATGGCAAGTATGACGATCCCGGCCTGCGCGCCCCGATGAGCTGGGACGGCTCGGCCGGGCACGGCTTTACCACGGCGGCCAAACCCTATCGCGCCTATGCCACGAATGCACGCACTCATAATGTGAAGGCCCAAACCGGCGAAGGCGGGAGTCTGCTGGAGTATTACCGCGCCCTCTACTTGGCGCGGCAGACGCATCCGGTACTGGCCGACGGGACGTTTACGCTTCTGTCAAAAGCCGGGGAGGAGACGCTTGTGTTCGCTCGTCAGAAAGACGGGCAAAACGCGCTCGTGTTCATCAACCTATCTAATGCGCCTCAGACCTTTGAAACGAAGGGCGAGGGGGTGTGGGCTTCGGCCCTAGACCTCGGCGCGCCTGCGCAACTGACGGCGCGGGGCGGTCAGTTGCGTCTCATCCTGCCGCCCAAGGGCGTGGCGGCCTATGTGGCGCGAGGACAAGATTAACTGGGCGGGCTGCGGTTGATTGTCCCAGTTATCACCCCTTGAGGTTTCATTAACCGCTTTGCGTGCACCTTATGGTAGCGGCCGCCGTGCATAATGCGAGTCGCGCGTAGGGAGTGGCGTCATGACCGACCTTCAGGCTGAACTGCATCAGCGTATTGAATTTGCCCAGATCACCCCGGCAGACCGCGCTGCCCTACGGACTTTGTGGCCGTCGATCGCGCCGCAACTGCCGGACATACTGAGCCGCTTCTACGCCCACCTGTTCCGCTATCCACACCTGAAGGCCATGGCCGGGGATCGTCAGGTGGCGCTGGAAGGTGCGCAGTTCCGCCACTGGGAACGCATCTTCTCCGGAGCTTTTGATGAAGACTACTTGCATGAAACGCAGAAGATCGGACGCGCCCATGAGCGCATCGGACTTGAGCCGCGCTGGTATATCGGGGCCTATCGCTTCGTGCTCAACGAACTGACTGGAATCATTCTGGCGCGCAGTCGTTTTGCGCCGAAAAAGGCTCAGGCGCAGATCGAGGCGGTCAACAAGGCCATATTGCTTGATCTCGACCTGGCCATCTCCACCTATCAGACAGTCTTGCTGGAGGAGCGTCGCCGTCAGGCCGAACAGACTGAAACCGCCATTGGCACTTTTCAATCAGCGGCCTTCGGTATTCTCGACAAGTTGCACCAATCCGGTACCGGTCTTAGTGATGCTGCTGAAGACATGGCGTCAGTCGTCTCTGGCGCCTCGGATGACGCCAAAGGCATTGCCAACGCCTCGCGCGACACTGCTGACAGCGTGTCCTCGGTGGCCGCGGCGACCGAAGAACTGTCGAAATCCATCAACGAAGTCTCCTCGCAGATCGCCAGTGCGGCCGGGTCCATTTCGGATACGGTCCGCCTGATGGATGCCTCACGCACGGACATCAACAATCTTCTCGAGTCGGCGCGGCAGGTCGGTGAGGTGGTCAATCTGATCCAGAATATCGCCTCGCAGACCAACCTGCTGGCCCTCAATGCCACGATTGAGGCGGCGCGGGCAGGGGAGGCGGGACGCGGCTTCGCCGTTGTCGCCACCGAGGTCAAGCAACTGGCCACCCAGACCTCGCGCGCCACCGATGACATCACACGTCAGATTAATGAGATACAGAACGCGACGCGCAACGCCGTGTCTGCCATTGAACGCATCTCCAGCTCGATGAGCGAGGTGGAGCAGATCGCCACCGCCATTGCCGCGACGGCCGAAGAGCAGGGGGCCGCGACGCAGGAAATCGCCCGCAGCGTCATGCGGACCTCCAGCGGGGCGCAGGCCCTGTCGGAAAACATAGCGCGCGTCACCGAAGCCATCGACCATACGGCGGGTACGTCTAGCGTGGTCGGAGGGGCCGCAGCCTCGCTCAACAGCGACGCAGCGCAACTCAGCCAGCAGGTGCAGACCTTCTTTGACACCTTGCGTCAGCACGCGGTGGTCACGCGAAAGAGCGCCTGAGCGAATCCCGCTTGACCCGTCAGGGGGGCTCCTGTATAGCCCCCCAATCTTTTTTGAGGCGGGACCTGCAAAGGTCCGTTTTCAGAGCGATTGAGACAAGGGCCTGCGTGCCCGCCGTAACCCCCAAAGCGCGGGTTGCGGCTTTTGTGTTTGTCGTTTCCGATGCTTCTGAAGGCTACATCCCAACCGAGGTCGCCCGGCCAAACGGCACAGGCCTCCCCATCTAAGGCAAGAGATTAAATGCCCACGATTAACCAGCTTATCCGCAAGCCGCGCAAGCCGAACCCAAAGCGCAACAAGGTGCCGGCCCTGAAGGGCTCGCCCCAGCGTCGCGGCGTGTGTACGCGCGTTTACACCACGACCCCGAAGAAGCCGAACTCGGCTCTGCGTAAGGTCGCCAAGGTCCGTCTGACCTCCGGCATCGAATCGGTGTGCTACATCCCCGGCGTCGGCCACAACCTTCAGGAACACTCCGTGGTTCTGATCCGCGGCGGCCGCGTGAAGGACCTTCCGGGTGTCCGTTACCACATTCTGCGCGGCGTGCTCGACACGCAAGGCGTCAAGAACCGTAAGCAGCGCCGTTCGCACTACGGTGCGAAGCGTCCGAAGTAAGGATAGAGACCTATGTCACGTCGTCACCGCGCAGAGAAGCGTGAAGTTCTGCCCGATCCCAAGTTCGGGGATCTGGTTGTCACCAAGTTCATGAACTACGTCATGTACGAAGGTAAGAAGGCCGTCGCCGAAAACATCGTTTACGGCGCTTTCGATATCCTCGAAGCCAAGAAGAAGGACGCGACTGCGGTTGAGACCTTCCATGCGGCTCTCGACAACGTCGCCCCGTCGATCGAAGTGCGTTCGCGCCGCGTCGGCGGTGCCACCTATCAGGTGCCCGTCGAAGTCCGTCCGGACCGTCGCCGCGCTCTCGCCATCCGCTGGCTGGTCAACGCTGCGCGCAAGCGTGGTGAAAACACCATGACCGAAAAGCTGGCCGGTGAGCTGCTTGACGCCTCCAACAACCGGGGCACCGCAGTCAAGAAGCGCGAAGACACGCACAAGATGGCCGAAGCCAACCGCGCGTTCGCGCACTACCGCTGGTAATTCCTTGCGGGACAGGGCTGTCACGGTCCTGTCAAAAAAGGTCTATAAGGCGCGGGCGACTTTGTTCATTAAGTCTCCCGCGCTTACGCATAGTGCCTACACACTTTTTTTGAATCCCCTTTTTGTCTGAGGCCCGTACAATGCCCCGCAGTCACAAAATCGAGGACTACCGTAACTTTGGTATCATGGCGCACATCGACGCCGGCAAGACCACGACTACGGAACGTATCCTCTACTATACCGGCAAGAGCCACAAGATCGGCGAAGTCCACGATGGCGCTGCCACCATGGACTGGATGGAGCAGGAGCAGGAGCGCGGCATCACCATCACGTCCGCCGCGACGACCGCCTTCTGGCAAGGCAAGCGCCTGAACATCATCGACACGCCGGGCCACGTGGACTTCACCATCGAAGTCGAGCGTTCGCTCCGCGTCCTCGACGGCGCGGTGGCCGTGCTCGACGGTAACGCCGGTGTTGAGCCGCAAACTGAAACCGTCTGGCGTCAGGCCGACAAGTACAACGTGCCGCGTATCGTCTTCGTCAACAAGATGGACAAGATCGGCGCCGACTTCGACAAGTCGGTCGAGTCGATCCGCGACCGTCTGGGCGCCAAGGCTGTGCCGATCCAGTTCCCGATTGGTTCCGAATCCTCACTGAAGGGCCTTGTGGACGTTGTCCGCATGAAGGCCGTGGTGTGGGACAATGATGGCCTGGGCGCGTCGTACCACGACGAAGAAATCCCGGCTGATCTGGTCGAAAAGGCCAACGAAGCCCGTCAGTACCTCATCGACAACGCCGTCGAACTCGACGACGAGGCGATGGAAGCCTATCTCGAAGGCAATGAGCCCTCGGAAGAAACCCTGAAGAAGTGCATCCGTAAGGCGGTTCTGACTTCGGCCTTCTTCCCGATCCTCTGCGGTTCGGCGTTCAAGAACAAGGGCGTTCAGACGCTGCTCGACGCCGTTGTGGACTATCTGCCGTCGCCGGTCGATATCCCCGCGACCAAAGGCATCGACTACAAGACCGAAGAAGAAGTCACCCGTAAGGCCTCGGACGATGAACCCCTCTCGGTTCTGGCGTTCAAGATTATGGACGACCCCTTCGTTGGTTCGCTGACCTTCTGCCGCATCTATTCGGGCAAGCTGGAAACCGGCATGGGCCTGCTCAACTCGACGCGCGACAAGCGTGAGCGTGTTGGCCGTATGCTGCTCATGCACTCCAACAACCGCGAAGACATCAAGGAAGCCTATGCCGGCGACATCGTCGCTCTGGCAGGCCTCAAGGACACCCGCACGGGCGACACGCTCTGCGATCCGCTGAAGTCGCCGGTCATCCTAGAGCGCATGGAATTCCCGGCCCCGGTTATCGAGATTGCCGTCGAACCTAAGTCGAAGGCCGACCAGGAAAAGCTGGGCGTCGCCCTGTCGAAGCTGGCCGCCGAAGACCCCTCCTTCACCGTTTCGACCGACCACGAGTCGGGCCAGACGATCCTGAAGGGCATGGGCGAACTGCACCTCGACATCAAGATCGACATCCTGAAGCGCACCTATAAGGTCGAAGCCAACATCGGCGCGCCGCAGGTGGCCTATCGCGAATCGATCACCCGCAAGGCGGAAATCGACTACACGCACAAGAAGCAAACCGGTGGTACGGGTCAGTTCGCCCGCATCAAGCTGGTGTTCGAACCGGGCGAACCGGGTACGGGCTTCGTGTTCGAGTCGGCCATCGTCGGCGGCGCGGTGCCGAAGGAATATATTCCGGGCGTCACCAAGGGCCTCGAATCGGCCAAGGAAAACGGTCTCCTGGCCGGCTTCCCGCTGATCGACTTCAAGGCGACCCTCATTGACGGCGCCTACCACGACGTTGACTCGTCGGTCCTGGCCTTCGAAATCGCCTCTCGCGCCGCCTTCAAGGAACTGCGCGAAAAGGGCGGCCCGAAGCTGCTTGAGCCGATCATGAAGGTCGAAGTCGTGACTCCGGAAGAGTATCTGGGTTCGGTCATCGGCGACCTCAACGGTCGTCGCGGCATGATCCAGGGTCAGGACATGCGCGGTAACGCCATCGTCGTTGACGCCTTCGTTCCGCTGGCGAACATGTTCGGTTACGTGAATACCCTGCGTGGTATGTCGCAAGGCCGTGCGCAGTTCACCATGGTGTACGACCACTACGAGCCCGTGCCGCAGCACGTCGCCGACGAAGTGATCAAGAAGTACGCCTAAAAACCATTTGGCCCGTAGCAAAGACTATGCTACGGGCCTTCCCCACTGCGCCCCGAACCGGAAATCCGCAAGGATGACGACACGGATTTCCGGGGCGGAGTGCTCCCAAGTTTCCAACCCCTAACCGAGTGAAGGCCCGCATATTTGCGGGGATTTGAAATGGCCAAGGAAAAATTTAACCGCACGAAGCCGCACTGCAACATCGGCACCATTGGTCACGTTGACCACGGCAAGACCACCCTGACCGCCGCGATCACGATGACGCTGGCTAAGTCGGGCGGCGCTACCGCCAAGAAGTACGAAGACATCGACGCCGCTCCGGAAGAAAAGGCCCGCGGCATCACGATCAACACGGCCCACGTTGAGTATGAGACGGAAAACCGTCACTACGCTCACGTTGACTGCCCTGGTCACGCCGACTACGTGAAGAACATGATCACCGGTGCCGCTCAGATGGACGGCGCTATCCTGGTTGTGTCGGCCGCTGACGGCCCGATGCCGCAAACCCGTGAACACATCCTGCTCGCCCGTCAGGTTGGCGTGCCGGCTCTGGTCGTGTTCATGAACAAGGTTGACCTGGTTGACGACGAAGAGCTGCTTGAGCTCGTCGAAATGGAAGTTCGTGAACTTCTGTCGTCCTATCAGTTCCCCGGCGACGATATCCCCATCACCAAGGGTTCGGCCAAGGCCGCGACCGATGGCGTGAACCCGGAAATCGGCGAAACCCAGATCCTCGCTCTGATGAAGACCGTGGACGAGTACATTCCGCAGCCGGCCCGCCCGGTTGACCAGCCCTTCCTGATGCCGGTCGAAGACGTGTTCTCGATCTCTGGCCGTGGTACGGTTGTGACCGGCCGCGTCGAGCGCGGTATCGTGAAGGTCGGTGAAGAAGTCGAAATCGTCGGCATCCGTCCGGTTCAGAAGACGACCTGCACGGGCGTCGAAATGTTCCGCAAGCTGCTCGATCAGGGTGAAGCCGGTGACAACGTCGGCGTTCTGCTGCGCGGCACGAAGCGTGAAGACGTTGAGCGTGGTCAAGTTCTCTGCAAGCCGGGCTCGATCACGCCGCACACCAAGTTCGTTGCCGAAGCCTACATCCTGACGAAGGAAGAAGGCGGCCGTCACACGCCGTTCTTCACCAACTATCGTCCGCAGTTCTACTTCCGCACGACCGACGTGACCGGCATCGTGACGCTGAAGGAAGGCGTTGAGATGATCATGCCGGGCGACAATGCCGAGCTGAACGTCGAACTGATCACCCCGATCGCCATGGAAGAGAAGCTCCGCTTCGCTATCCGTGAAGGTGGCCGCACCGTCGGCGCCGGCGTTGTGGCGAAGATCCTTGCTTAATTGCAAAGGTCTCGGACCCTGTTCTTGAACGAGCAGGCCACACCGATCAGACTACAGAAACCCCTTGAGGCAACTCAGGGGGTTTTTCTATGTGTCGCGGCAAGCGGCCATCTTCGCAAGATCGGGAACGACGCCCGACGCAGAGCGTGGCACAGTAGGGCCTCATCCTTTCAAGGGAACCTGCCATGACCGATCAATCTCGGATGCCCCCCTCTCTGGATTATGTCGCCCGCATCGAACGGGTGCTAAAGCACCTCGAAGCCACTGACCTAACCGAGGCCCCGGACCTCGATAAAATGGCCGGTATTGCGGCCCTGTCGCCCTTTCATTTTCACCGCGTCTACCGACTCATGACGGGTGAGACGCCGGCAGAAACAATCCGGCGTATCCGGCTGGCGCGGGCGGTTCCGGCGCTCAAGCAGTCCGTCGAACTCGCTACAGAAGCGTCAGGCTACGCCACCTCACAAGCCTTTGCCCGTGCGCTGAAAGCCGAAACGGGTCACACCGCCAGCGAGATACGCCGCTCCGTCCCCCTGCGCGAGAGCCTGGAACATCGGCTGCGGCACCCGGCGACTGCCGAAACGCCCCTTGGTATTGAGATTGTTGCGGCCGACCCCCTGACGCTCACCGCTCTGCGCAACACCGGGGCCTATCCGGAACTGAACGCCGTCTATCAGCGTTTGTTCGATCTAGTGTTCTCGCAATTGTCTATGGAACACCTTGCCGGCCTTTACGGCTATCAGCACGATGACCCGCGGCACACGGCCCCCGAAGCGTGTCGCGCCGAAGTCGCCGTCGATGTCGGGGGCAAGGCAGAACTGACTGAAGACCTTTATCACATCGTCGTGCCCAGTGGCCTCTATGCCCGTCTGCGTCACCTGGGCGATTATGATGCGATCCAGCCGGCGATGGATACGCTCTACCTCGCCGTTATAGATGCCGGTTACGCACTTGCCGATCAGCCGTTGCACCTGCATTTCCTCGATGACCCGGAAGAGGTCGCGACGGCGGATTTACGCTGCGATCTGTTCCTGCCACTCTCTATTAACCCTTTGGCTTAGGCCAATTTCAACCTTATAACTGTACACCCGGTTGTATGCACGCAACTGGGGAGCCGTATGGCCAGACTGACACGCGTCGAAAGCGTAGCGCCCGAAGCGCTAACGCCCGAAGATATCGTAGCCTGGGAAGGGTTTACCTCGCGGCGGTCTGATCTGATCGGACCTTATTTTGACGTGCGCTACGTCATGGCCATCGGTCAGAGCGTCCCGGATGCTCACATTGCGCGTCTTTATGATGAGCAGGGGCAGATTGCCGGCTATCTGCCTTATCAGGTGCGAGGTCGCACGCTTCAGCCGCTGGGCGCGCCCCTGACCGACTATTATGGTGTCATTGCCGATACCGGCTTTGTCATGGACTACCCTCTGCTGCTGCGCAGTCTTAAGGCGCACCGCCTTGAATTCATGGGCTGGGTAGGGGAGATGACGGCGGACAATGTCCATGCCCGCACCATTCAGGCGATCACGCAGATTGCCGACCTGAGCGAGGGCTATGACGCCTATCTGGCACGCCAGAAAGCGCAGCATCACAAGTTTTATAAAAATGTCGGCCGTTGTCAGCGCAATGTTGAAAAGGACTTCGGCGGCTTCGCCTTCAGCTTTGAACGCGTCACGCCCGATTTGCTGCAATGGGTCATCGACCAGAAGCGCCAGCAGTACAGCCGTTCTGGCATGCACGATGTTTTCGGCTGCGGCTGGACGCTCAATCTCCTGGGCCAGCTCGCCAAACGTCAGGACGAGGGTTTCGGGCTGAGGGTAGGAGTGTTCCGTGATGTCAGAGGCCCCGAACCGGTGCTCGTGGCGGCGGAGATATGCCTGATGCGCGACACCTGTCTGCACTTCTGGTTCCCGGCCTATGCCGAAAGCTATTGTCGCTACAGTCCCGGCATCCTCCTGTCGTTGCGCATTATGCGGCACGTGGCGGAGATGGGCGTGACCCAGATTGATTTCGGCGCGGGTGGCGAATGCTACAAACACACCCTGACCTCTCCGGCGCGGGTGTGTCTGGAAGGGACCATCGAGTCTCGCACCAGCCTGATGACTGTATTGGTTGACGCCTTGGTCGCGTTGTCGCCCGCCGCCCGTGAAAAGCTGGGGAGGCTGCGTCTCAGCCTGCAACGTCGCCTGCGCACCATTCGCGCCTGTGAAACCGAACCGAAGGGCAAGCGTGACGCTTTTCAGGCTCTGTTTCGTCGCGGTATAAGCCGCTTACGCACCCCGACACCCGCCGCCAACGATATAGCGGCTTAAACTCTCAAAGAATTATAGTTGCAGGGGTTGACGCGGGGCGACTCCTTCGGCATATACGCGACCTCTGTTGGATCGGCCGTGAGGTTCACGCTTCATACGCGGTCCGCATATTACGAAATTAAGTCGGCGGCCTGATCTTTACATATAAGGTGACGCTTCCAGACTTTCCGAATGGCCACGCAGCTTACGCTGCGCGGCTTTGTTTTTGCGGATAACGCGTCGGTCTCTGTTTGAGGATCGAAGCTGGTCTTTGAAATGGTTCAACGGACGCGGGATACGCAACCCCTTAACTTGGAATAAGAGCGATATGGATCGTCAGAATATCCGCATCAGGCTCAAGGCCTTCGATCACCGCGTGCTGGACCATTCCACACGTGAAATCGTGAACACGGCCAAGCGCACCGGTGCTACCGTCCGGGGGCCGATCCCCCTGCCGACGCTGATTGAGCGCTTCACCGTGAACCGTTCGCCGCACGTCGATAAGAAGTCCCGTGAACAGTTCGAAATCCGCACGCACAAGCGCGTGCTGGACATCGTCGATCCCACCCCGCAGACCGTTGACGCGCTGATGAAGCTCGACCTGTCCGCCGGTGTGGACGTCGAGATCAAGATTTAAGGGGCCCGGTTATGAGAACAGGTCTCCTCGCTAAAAAGCTCGGCATGACGCGTTATTTCGACGCGCAAGGCCAGCACGTCCCCGTTACCGTTCTTTCGCTCGAAGGCTGCCAGGTTGTGGCCCAGCGCACGAAGGACAAGGACGGCTACACCGCCCTGCAACTGGGTGCCGGCACTCGCAAGGCCAAGAACGTTTCCAAACCTGAGCGTGAGCGCTTCGCCAAGGCTCAGGTTGAGCCCAAGGCCATCCTGTCTGAGTTCCGCGTCTCCGAAGACGCCCTTGTCGAAGTCGGCGCTGAATTCTCGGCCGATCACTTCGTCGAAGGTCAGCGCGTTGACATTCAGGGCACGACGATCGGTAAGGGTTTTGCCGGTGCCATGAAGCGCTGGAACTTCGGCGGTATGCGCGCCACCCACGGTGTGTCGGTCTCGCACCGCGCCCACGGTTCGACGGGTAACCGTCAGGACCCAGGCCGCACCTTCCCCGGCAAGAAGATGGCCGGTCACTATGGTGTGGAAACTGTCACGACGCTCAACCTCGAAGTCGTTCGCATCGACGCCGAGCGCGGTCTGATCTTCATCCGTGGCGCTGTGCCCGGTGCGGAAGGCTCGTTCGTCAAGATCCGCGACGCCGTGAAGAAGTCGGCCCCGCAGGCTCTGCCGTTCCCGGCCGGCCTCAAGAAGGCCGCTGCCGCTCCGGCTCAAGCTGAGGAAGCGCCCGCTCAAGAAGAGGGTGCTGAATAATCATGAAACTCGACGTTATCACTCTCGACAACGGCACGGCCGGTTCGGTTGACGTCTCTGACGCCGTCTTTGGCCTCGAAGAGATCCGCAACGACATCCTGGCCCGCGTCGTCAACTGGCAACTGGCCAAGCGCCGCGCCGGTACGCACAAGGTTCAGACCCGTAACGAGAATTCTCGCACGGGTAAGAAGATGTACAAGCAGAAGGGCTCCGGCGGCGCTCGTCACGGTTCTCGCCGTGCGCCGCAATTCGTCGGCGGCTCTCGCGCTTTCGGTCCGGTCGTTCGTTCGCACGCCTTCGACCTGCAAAAGAAGGTCCGCGCTCTGGGTCTGCGTCATGCCCTGTCGTCAAAGGCGAAGGCCGGCGCGCTGATCGTCCTTGATCAGGCCACGCTCGACTCGGCCAAGACCGCCGCGCTTCGTGCCAAGTTCGAAACGCTGGGCCTGAAGAACGCTCTCATCATCGCGGGCCCGGAAGTTGACACCAACTTCGCGCTTGCTTCGCGCAACATCCCGAACATCGACGTCCTGCCGTCGGCTGGTCTGAACGTTTATGACGTTCTGCGCCGCCACACGCTGGTTCTGACGAAGTCGGCGGTGGAAGCGATCGAAGCCCGCTTCAAAGTGGAGGCCTAAGTTATGGCTGCTACTATCCGCAATTACGACGTCATCCTGGCGCCGCACATCACCGAAAAGTCCACGCTGCTTTCCGAGCAGAACAAGGTGGTCTTCAAGGTGTCGCTCGACTCCTCGAAGGATGAAATCGCCTCAGCCATCGAAGCCATCTATGGCAAGAAGGTTCTCAAGGTGAACACGGTTGTCACGAAGGGCAAGACCAAGCGCTTCAAGGGCATCATGGGCCGTCGCAACGATGTCAAGAAGGCAATTGTGACCCTCGAAGAGGGCCAATCCATCGACATCACGACCGGTCTGTAAGGAGAGGATTGAACAATGGCTTTGAAGCAATTCAACCCCACCTCGCCCGGTCGTCGCGAACTGGTTCTCGTAGATCGTTCCGAGCTGCACAAGGGCCGTCCTGAGAAGGCTCTGGTCGAAGGTCTCACTAAGTCCGGCGGCCGTGGTGCCGGCGGTCGCGTGGCCGTCCGTTTCCGTGGCGGCGGCGCCAAGAAGCTCTATCGCATCATCGACTTCAAGCGTCGCAAGTTCGACGTGGCCGGTACTGTGGAGCGTCTGGAGTATGACCCGAACCGCACCGCCTTCATCGCGCTGATCAACTATGCAGACGGCGAAAAGGCCTACATCTTGGCCCCGCAACGGCTCAAGGCCGGTGACACCATCATCGCCTCGGAAAAGGTGGACGTGAAGCCGGGTAACGCCGCGCCGCTGCGTTCGCTGCCGGTCGGTACGATCATCCACAATGTCGAGCTGAAGCCCATGAAGGGTGGTCAGCTAGCCCGTTCGGCTGGTGCCTATGCTCAGCTCGTTGGCCGCGACGCCGGTTATGCTCAGATCCGTCTGGGTTCGGGTGAACTGCGCATGGTGCTCGACACCTGTATGGCCACCGTCGGTGCCGTGTCCAACCCGGACCACATGAACGAAAGCCTGGGTAAGGCTGGTCGCGCCCGTCACAAGGGCTGGCGTCCGCACGTTCGCGGTGTGGCCATGAACCCGATCGACCACCCGCACGGTGGTGGTGAAGGCCGCACTTCGGGCGGTCGTAACCCGGTCACCCCGTGGGGCAAGCCCACCAAGGGCCGCAAGACCCGTACCAACAAAGCGACGGATAAGTTCATCATCCGCTCGCGTCACCTCAAGAAGGCTCGCTAATCCATGGCTCGCTCCGTATGGAAAGGTCCCTTTGTCGATGGCCACCTTCTTAAGAAGGCGGAAGCGGCTCAGGCCGGCGGTCGCAAGGACGTCATCAAGACGTGGTCGCGCCGCTCTGTCATCATGCCCCAGTTTGTGGGGCTCACCTTTGGTGTTTATAACGGTCAGAAGCACGTGCCGGTGCTCGTGTCGGAAGACATGGTCGGCATGAAGCTCGGTGAATTTTCGCCTACGCGGAACTTCCCCGGTCACGCCGCTGACAAGAAGGCGAAGAGGAAGTAAGCCATGTCGCAAACGTCCAATCCTCGCCGCGTAAAGCCGACCGAAGCCCGCGCCAAGCTGGTCTCCATCCGCATCAGCCCTTACAAGCTGAATCTGGTGGCCCAGTCGATCCGCGGCCTGAAGGTCCAGCGCGCGCTCAACGAGCTTGAGTTCTCGCACAAGCGCATCGCCGGCGACGTTCGCAAGGCCCTGTATTCGGCGATCTCCAACGCCGAAAACAACCACAACCTCGACATCGACAACCTGTTTGTCGCCGAGGCCTATGTGGGCAAGAACATCGTCATGAAGCGCTTTGCGTCCCGCGCTCGCGGTCGCTCGTCGCGTATCCTGAAGCCCTTCTCGGAACTGACCATCGTCGTCCGTGAACTTGGTCAAGAGGCTGCCTAATGGGTCAGAAAGTCAATCCGATCGGTCTGCGCCTTGGCGTCAACCGTACCTGGGACTCGCGCTGGTTCGCCGCCCGTCAGGAATATGCGAAGCTGCTGCACCAGGACCTGAAGATCCGTAAGGAACTGAAGGAAAAGCTGAACGCCGCCGGCGTATCGCGCATCATCATCGAGCGTCCGCACAAGAAGTGCCGCATCACCATCTATGCCGCCCGTCCGGGCGTGGTGATCGGCAAGAAGGGTGCTGACATCGACAAGCTGCGTAAAGACATCTCGGCCCTCACCGAAGGCGAAGTGTTCCTGAACCTGGTCGAAGTCCGCAAGCCGGAAGTCGATTCGCAACTGGTTGCCGAATCCATCGCTCAGCAGCTGGAGCGCCGCGTGGCCTTCCGCCGCGCCATGAAGCGTTCGATCCAGTCGGCCATGCGTCTGGGCGCCAAGGGCATCCGTATGAACCTGTCGGGTCGTCTCGGCGGTGCGGAAATCGCCCGTATGGAATGGTACCGTGAAGGTCGCGTGCCGCTGCACACCCTGCGTGCAGACATCGACTTCGGCTTTGCCGAAGCCCTGACCACCTACGGCATCATCGGCGTCAAGGTGTGGATCTTCAAGGGCGAAGTCCTTGAGCACGATCCGATGGCCCAGGACAAGCGCTGGTCGCAGGAAGCTTCGGGCCCGTCGTCGAACGAGCGTCCGGAGCGCGGCGAGCGTAATAACCGTGGCCCGCGCCGCGATCGCAACAATAAGGAGGCCTGATCGCTATGCTGCTTCCTAAGCGCACAAAATACCGTAAGGCCTTCAAGGGCCGCATCCACGGTAATGCCAAGGGCGGCTACACGCTGAACTTTGGTTCCTATGGTCTGAAGACGGTTGAGCCTGAGCGCCTGACCGCCCGTCAGATTGAAGCCGCCCGTCGGGCCATCACGCGTCAAATGAAGCGTCAGGGCCGCGTCTGGATCCGTATCTTCCCGGACCTGCCTGTAACGGGCAAGCCCGCCGAAGTCCGGATGGGTTCCGGTAAGGGTTCCGTGGATTACTGGGCGGCCCGCGTGGCCCCCGGCCGTATCCTGTTTGAAATCGACGGCGTCGCGGACGACATCGCCCGTGAAGCTTTGCGCCTCGGCGCGGCCAAGCTGCCGGTTCGTACCCGCGTCGTGACCCGTCTCGACGCCGGCATTGCGGCGGAGTAAGGACCATGACCAAGATTGCCGACCTGCGGGGCAAGACCCCCGATCAGCTTCAGGAAGAACTGCTGAACCTCAAGAAGGAACAGTTCAACCTTCGTTTCCAGAAGGCCACCGGCCAACTGGAGAAGACCCACCGTGTGAACGAAGTCCGCAAGGACATCGCGCGCATCAAGTCGCTTCTGACCACTCAGAAGTCTGCCTAAAGGAATAGACCATGCCCAAGCGCATTCTTGAAGGTCTGGTTGTTTCTGACAAGGGCAACAAGACCATCGTCGTGAAGGTCGAGCGTACCGTTCTGCACCCGGTTCTGAAGAAGCCGGTTCGCGTTTCGAAGCGCTACCACGCTCACGATGAGAACAACACCTACAAGGCTGGCGAAGTCGCTCGTATCATCGAGTGCGCGCCGAAGTCCAAGCTGAAGACCTGGGAAGTGCTTCCCAAGGACGCAGCCTAAGACATTCAGAGACCCGGATGGCTACTTAAAGCTGTCCGGGTTTCGGTCTTTTGACATTTGCGATCCGGTTCCGCCTGCCTTCGGGATTTCGCGGAATACCCTTCGCAGACGTTGAACCGGAAACGTGCTCACGGGACCTCCACCTCAAAAGGGGCGGAACGGCTCCGTTGAGCATTTTTCTGTTTGCTTATTCGGAGGAAATAGGGTTTAAGGCCCGCTTCCTCGGAATCCTCAGTCGTCTTCGCGGAAGTCTGCACCCGAAAGGGTGGGGGCCTTTTGCGAGATTTTGGAAAGTTTGAATTATGATTCAGATGCAAACTAATCTGGACGTTGCCGATAATTCGGGCGCGCGCCGGGTCATGTGCATCAAGGTGTTGGGCGGCTCCAAGCGCCGTTACGCCTCGGTGGGTGACCTGATCGTCGTCTCGGTTAAGGAAGCGATCCCCCGTGGCCGCGTGAAGAAGGGTGACGTTCTGCGCGCCATCGTCGTGCGCACCTCGAAAGACATCCAGCGCAAGGACGGTTCGGTTATCCGTTTCGACACCAACGCCGCTGTGATCGTGAACAAGTCGGGCGAGCCCATCGGCACCCGTATCTTCGGCCCGGTTCCGCGCGAGCTGCGCGCCAAGAACCACATGAAGATCATCTCGCTGGCGCCGGAGGTCCTCTAATGGCTGCGAAGGTTAAGAAGGGCGACAAGGTCGTCGTCCTGACAGGCAAGGACAAGGGCCGTACCGGCACCGTCCTGAAGGTTCTCCCGACGGAGAACCGCGTCGTCGTTCAGGGTATCAACGTTGTTCAGCGCCATACGCGCGCTTCGCAAACGAACCCGCAAGGCGGCATCATCAACAAGGAAGCCTCGCTTCACCTTTCGAACGTCGCCGTGGCTGATGCCAATGGCAAGCCGACCCGCGTCGGTTTCCGCGTCGAAGGCGACAAGAAGGTGCGCTTCGCCAAGAGCACCGGTGAGGTCATCAATGGCTGATCAAGCTTATACCCCGCGCCTCAAG
The DNA here is from genome assembly GCF_000175215.2 of Asticcacaulis excentricus CB 48. NCBI lineage: Bacteria > Pseudomonadati > Pseudomonadota > Alphaproteobacteria > Caulobacterales > Caulobacteraceae > Asticcacaulis > Asticcacaulis excentricus. Next base: position 1,006,478 of record NC_014816.1, read on the forward strand.
GCCGTCTATCAGGACAAGATCCGCGCGGCGCTGAAGGAAGAGTTCGGCTACACCAACGAAATGCAGGTCCCCAAGCTCGACAAGATCGTCGTGAACATGGGTATCGGCGAAGCCGTTGCCGACTCCAAGAAGGTCAAGGCCGCGATTGCGGACCTGGCCGCTATCACCGGTCAGAAGCCGGCTGAAACCAAGGCCCGTAAGTCTATCGCCGGCTTCAAGCTTCGCGAAGGCATGGTGATCGGCGCCAAGGTGACGCTGCGCAAGCACCGTATGTATGAATTCCTTGACCGCCTGATCACGATCGCGCTGCCGCGCGTGAAGGATTTCCGCGGCCTGAACGGTAACTCCTTCGACGGTCGTGGCAACTACGCCATGGGCCTGAAGGAACACATCGTGTTCCCGGAAATCAACTACGATCAGATCGACCAGATGTGGGGCATGGACATTGTTGTCTGCACCACGGCGAAGAGCGACAAGGAAGCCAAGGCTCTCCTGAAGCACTTCCAGTTCCCGTTCGTTTCGTAAGGGGAAAGGTACAGAACAATGGCTAAGAAATCGGCTGTAAACCGTAACGAGATGGTCAAGAAGCTCGTTGACAAATACGCTGCCAAGCGCGCTGCGCTCAAGGCGGCGGCTGTTGACGAATCTCTTCCGCTGGAAGAGCGCTTCGAAGCTCGCCTCGCCCTCGCCAAGCTGCCCCGCAACTCGGCGCCCACCCGCATCCGCAACCGCTGCGAAGTCACCGGACGTCCGCGCGCCTTCTATCGCAAGCTCAAGATGAGCCGCGTCAGCCTGCGCAAGCTGGCCAATGAAGGCCAGATCCCCGGCATGACCAAGGCCAGCTGGTAAGGGAAGATCACACAACATGTTCATCTCTGATCCCCTGAGCGATATGATCGCCCGCATCAAGAACGCCGCCCAGCGCAGCCGTTCCAAGGTGCTCACCCCCGCGTCCAAGCTGCGCGCCCGCGTGCTCGACGTCCTCAAGGACGAAGGCTATATCCGCGGTTACGAGCTGCTCGAAGTGCCGGGTGAATTCCCGCAGTTTGAAATCGAACTGAAGTACTTCGATGGTCAGCCGGTCATCGCGGAAATCGCCCGCGTGTCCAAGCCCGGCCGTCGCGTCTATTCGTCGATCAAAGATCTGAAGCCGATCAAAAACGGCCTTGGCATCGCGATCCTGTCCACGCCCAAGGGCGTCCTGTCTGACACCGCTGCCCGCGAACTGAACGTCGGTGGCGAAGTCCTCTGCCGCGTCTACTAAGACCGGCGGGACTTACTTAAGACCATAGGAACACATAATGTCTCGTATTGGGAAAAAGGCCATTGCTGTACCGAAGGGCGTGACCATCACGCTCGACGGTCAGGCCATCACGGTTAAGGGGCCCAAGGGCCAGCTCAACTGGACCGTGGTTGAAGAAATCGAAGTCACGCACGAAGCCGACAATCTGTCGGTCGCGCCGCGTGGCGAAACCGCTCGCCACCGTGCGATGTGGGGTCTGTCGCGCACGCTCATCGCCAACATGGTGAAGGGCGTGACCGAGGGCTTCGAGTCGAACCTCGAACTGGTCGGCGTTGGTTACCGCGCTGCCATGAAGGGCAACAACCTCGAACTGTCGCTCGGTTTCTCGCACCCGGTCGAAGTGGCTCCGCCTGCCGGCGTCACCTTCGTCGTGCCGAAGCAGACTGAAATCAAGATCCAGGGCATCGACAAGCAGGTCGTCGGCGAACTCGCAGCCAAGATCCGCAAGATTCGTCCGCCTGAGCCTTACAAGGCCAAGGGTGTCCGTTACGCCGGCGAGAAGGTTCGCCGCAAGGAAGGGAAGAAGAAGTAAGCCATGGCTCTCTCTCCTCGTGAACAAATGGCTCGTCGGGCGCAACGTAACCGCACCCGGCTCAAGAGCCTCTCCAACGGCCGCCCGCGTCTGTCGGTCTTCCGTTCGGACAAGAACATCTACGCTCAGGTCATCGACGATTCGAAGGGCGTTACCGTTGCTGCGGCTTCGTCGCTCGAAACGGCCGCCAAGCGTGGGTCGAACGCCGCCTCCGCCACCGAAGTGGGTAAGCTGGTCGCCCAGCGCGCCATCGAGGCCGGTATCAAGGACGTTGTCTTTGACCGTGGCGGTTACATCTATCACGGCCGGGTGAAGGCGTTGGCAGATGCCGCGCGCGAAGCCGGTCTCAACTTCTAAGGGGTACGTTCAATGGCTCGTCCCAGCGAAAACCGCAACGATCGTCGCGAACGCACCGAAGAACCTTCGGAGTTTGTCGAAAAGCTCGTTCACATCAACCGCGTCGCCGCCACCGTGAAGGGTGGCCGTCGCTTCAGCTTCGCTGCTCTGATGGTCGTTGGTGACCAGAAGGGCCGTGTAGGCTTCGGTCATGGCAAGGCGCGCGAAGTGCCGGAAGCCATCCGCAAGGCGACCGAAGAAGCCAAGAAGTCGATGGTTCGCATCCCGCTTCGCGAATCCCGCACCCTGCACCACGACGGTTACGGCCGTTGGGGCGCCGGTAAGATCCAGCTCCGCGCGGCCCCTCCGGGCACCGGCGTGATCGCGGGGGGTCCGATGCGTGCCGTGCTCGAAACCCTGGGCGTCTCTGACGTCGTGGGCAAGTCGCTCGGTTCGTCGAACCCCTACAACATGGTGCGCGCCACCTTTGAAGCTCTGAAGGTGCAGTCTTCGCCCCGTCAGATCGCCGCCAAGCGCGGTAAGAAGGTTGGCGACATCCTGACGCGTCGCAACGATGGCGCTTCGTCGCCTGAATCGATCGAGGGCTAATCATCATGGCTCAAGTCACTGTCAAGCAAACCGGCAGCCCCATCCGCCGCACCAAGGACCAGCGCGCCACGCTCGCCGGTCTCGGTCTCAACAAGATGGGCCGTGTCTCGACTCTGGAGGATACTCCTTCGGTGCGCGGTATGATCGCCAAGGTCGCTCACCTCATCGAGATCGTTGAGTAAGCGGCTCTGCCGAGATTGAAACAAAGACGCCCCGGCATTCGTGTCGGGGCGTTTTGCTATTTATGAGAGCCGTATTTCTTAACGGTTTCCGCTTTTCCAGCCGAGTTGGCGTTAACGCCAGCGCATCTTTTCAAGAAAGGCATCCCAGATGACCAAGCTGAATGAAATCCGTGACAATGAAGGCGCCACCAAGGGGCGTATGCGCGTTGGCCGTGGCCCCGGTTCGGGCAAGGGCAAGACGTCCGGCCGCGGTGTAAAGGGTCAGAAGTCGCGTACCGGCGTGTCGCTGCTAGGCTTCGAAGGCGGTCAGATGCCGCTTTACATGCGTATGCCGAAGCGTGGCTTCAATAAGCGCAACCGTGCCGAATACGCCGAAGTCAACCTGTGGCGTCTGCAACAGGCCGTTGACGCGGGCAAGCTCGACGCTTCCGCGACCATCGACGCCGCCGCCCTGAAGGCCGCCGGTGTCATCCGTCGTGAACTCGACGGCGTGCGCCTGCTGGGCGAGGGCGAACTGACGGCGAAGCTGAGCCTGTCGGTCTTTTCGGCCACCGCTTCGGCGGTCAAGGCGGTCGAAGCCGCGGGCGGATCAGTCGCTCAGGCGCGTCCGGCCAAGACCGAAGCCTAAGTCAAAAATGTCACGCACCCTGATCTTTCGGGATCAGGGTGCGGCATTTTCGGTTTCGCTTCCCCATATGCGACCAAAGCCGGAGGTCACTCGCTTTGACAACGGCTTGCGGGGCCCGTAAGGGTGGTACAGACAGGACGGAATCATGCATTTCGTCCGTGACTTGAGGTTTTCATGGCATCTGCGGCTGAACAATTAGCGGCCAATCTGAACTTCAGCGCCTTTGCCAAGGCGACTGAGCTTCATAAGCGTCTTCTTTTCACTCTGGGCGCGCTGATCGTCTATCGTCTGGGGACCTATATCCCCATTCCAGGTATCGATCTTGCGGCGTTTGAGCGGGCCTTTTCGGGCCAGTCCCAGGGCATTCTAGGCATGTTCAACATGTTCTCCGGCGGTGCCGTTGAGCGCATGGCGATTTTCGCCCTGAACATCATGCCGTATATTTCGGCGTCGATCATTGTTCAGCTGATGGGTTCGGTCTATGCACCGTGGGAAAAGTTGCGCAAGGAAGGCGGCGAAGCCGGCCGCAAGCAGCTCAATCAGTATACTCGCTATCTGACCCTCATCCTGGCGCTGGTTCAGTCCTTCTCCATCTCTGCCGGGATGCAAGCGTCTGGTCTGGCGCTGGACCCGGGCCCGATGTTCATTATCTCGTCGGTCGTCACCCTGACGGGCGGTACTCTTTTCCTGATGTGGCTAGGTGAGCAGATCACGGCGCGCGGCGTTGGTAACGGTACCTCGCTGATCATCTTTGCCGGTATCGTTGCGGTCCTGCCGCGCACCATCGGTAACCTGCTGGCGCTGGCCAAGGAAGGCCAGATCAATGCCGGCGTCCTGCTGCTTATCGTGCTGGTTCTGATTGCCGCTATCGTCTTTATCGTCTTCATGGAGCGATCGCAGCGTCGTCTTCTGGTTCAGTATCCGAAGCGTCAGGTTGGCAACCGCGTAATGGGCGGCGAATCGTCCTTCATGCCGCTGAAGGTCAACACCGCGGGCGTTATTCCGCCGATCTTTGCCTCGTCGCTGCTATTGATGCCGACTACGGCCGCCGCGTTCCTCGCCCGTGACCCTTCCAAGGTGCCGGAATGGCTGTCGTGGCTTCCGGGCGTAACAGCGCAACTGACGCATGGTCAGCCGGTGTTTATGGCGCTCTATGCCGCCATGATTATTTTCTTCTGCTTCCTTTACACCTCGCTGGTCTTCAATCCGGACGAAACGGCGGAAAACCTGCGAAAGTATGGCGGCTTCTTGCCGGGCATCCGTCCGGGCAAGCGCACGGCCGAATATCTCGACTTCGTGCTGACCCGCATTACGGTCATCGGCGCGGCCTATATCACCATCGTCTGTCTGCTGCCAGAATTCCTGATCTCAAACCTGGGCAACAGCTTCTATTTCGGAGGCACGTCGATCCTGATCGTCGTGACCGTGACCATGGACACGGTGGCTCAGATTCAATCGCATCTGCTGGCACACCAGTATGATGGCCTGATCAAGAAATCAAAAATGCGGGGAGCGCGCGGCAGATGAACCTGATTCTTTTCGGACCTCCGGCAGCAGGCAAGGGCACGCAGGCCAAGCGTCTGGTCGTGGCGCACAATATGGTGCAGCTTTCGACCGGTGATATGCTGCGTGCCGCCATCGCGTCGGGTTCCGAGCTGGGCCAGAAGGTCAAGTCGATCATCGACACGGGCGGGCTGGTGTCGGACGACATCGTGATCGACCTGATCAAGACCAATCTACCAGCGGCCGAAGCGGCAGGCGGAGCCATTTTCGATGGCTTCCCGCGCACCGTGGCTCAGGCCGAAGCGCTGGACGCCATGTTGGCCGAACGCGATTCCACCATCGACATCGTCGTCCGTCTCAAGGTCGATGACAATGCGCTGGTCGAACGTATCGAAAAGCGCTTTGCCGAACAGGGGCGTTCGGACGACAATCCTGAAAGCTACAAGGTGCGTCTGGCAGCCTATAACGCGCAGACGGCGCCCCTGTTGCCCTACTATGCGACACAGGGCAAGTTGGTCGAGGTCGATGGCATGGGTTCGGTCGAAGAGGTTTCGGCCCGTATCGAAGCCGCGCTGTCCGAGCACGTCAGCTAATCACAGATTCGGAAATTTCGGTTTCCAATGCCTTCACCCCAAGACAGGGGCGGGGGCACCCCTCCAGCTTCGGCTGGAACCCAACCCTACCGTCTTTTTGGGGCTTGCAACGGCTTTCACCTCCCGTTAACGGCTTCGGACAACGGAACTCACCGGGACATTGTCAGATTCAGTTTGAATCTTGACAATATCTCAATCCTACCCATTGACGGGAGCCAAACCCTCTGTATAAGGGGCAGCTTCCGCGAAAGGCGCTTGTGCCCGCTCACCCGCCATCCCTGAGGGATGGGGTAGCAGGCGCGTCCCTTTCGCCTTTTAACGTGTCAACGCACGTTCAGGAGATTCAGACGTGGCCCGTATCGCAGGCGTCAATATACCGACCAATAAGCGCGTTGTGATCGCGCTCCAGTATATCCACGGCATTGGTCAACAAAAGGCCAAGGAAATCGTGGAAAAGGTGGGCATCGAAGACGCCCGCCGTGTAAACTCGCTCTCGGATGCCGAAGTGTTGCAGATCCGCGAAACCATCGACCGTGACTATCTGGTTGAAGGCGATCTGCGTCGCGAAACGTCCATGAACATCAAGCGCTTGATGGACCTGGCCTGCTACCGTGGCCTGCGTCACCGTAAGGGCCTGCCGGTCCGCGGTCAGCGCACCCACACCAACGCCCGCACCCGCAAGGGTCCGGCGAAGCCCATCGCCGGCAAGAAGAAGTAATCGGGATCTGATTTATGGCCAAAGAACCTTCACGCGTTAAAAAGCGCGAGCGTAAAAACATCACTTCGGGCGTGGCGCACGTCAATGCCTCGTTCAACAACACCATGATCACCATCACGGACGCGCAAGGTAATGCGATTTCGTGGTCTTCGGCTGGTCACATGGGCTTCAAGGGTTCGCGTAAATCGACCCCTTACGCTGCTCAGGTAGCCGCTGAAGACGCCGGCAAGAAGGCGATCGAGCATGGTGTGAAGACGCTTGAAGTCAGCGTCGCCGGTCCGGGTTCGGGCCGTGAATCGGCTCTGCGCGCGCTGCAAGCCGTCGGCTTCACGATCACGACCATCCGTGACGTGACCCCGATCCCGCACAACGGCTGCCGTCCGCCGAAGCGTCGTCGCGTTTAATACCGATTTCTACCCCTTTTCCGTTGCCCTCGGCCTGAAGCTGAGGGCAACCTTTCTCGTCTGAGGGACGCAATGATCGAAAGAAACTGGCAGCAGCTTATTCGTCCCGAGAAGCCCCAAATCGAGTCCGGTCAGGATTCCCAGCGCAAGATGCGTCTTGTTGCGGAACCCCTGGAACGCGGCTTTGGCGTGACGCTCGGTAATGCTCTGCGCCGCGTGCTCCTGTCCTCCCTGCAAGGGGCGGCGGTGACAGCGGTACAAATCGACGGCGTTGTTCACGAATTTTCCTCAATTGAGGGTGTTCGTGAGGACGTGGTCGATATCATCCTCAATATCAAACAACTGGCGCTGCGTATGCACGCCGAAGGCCCCAAGCGCATGGTTCTGCGTGCGTCGTCGGCTGGCCCGGTGACCGCTGGCATGATCGACGTCCCGTCGGACATCGAAGTGCTGAACCCCGACCACGTCATTTGTACGCTGGACGAAGGTGCTTCGGTGCGTATGGAGTTCACGGTTCAGACCGGTAAGGGCTATGTCCCCGCCGACCGTCTGCGCCCGGAAGATGCGCCGATCGGCCTGATTGCCGTTGACGCTCTCTACTCGCCGGTCAAGAAGGTGGCTTATCGGGTCGAGCCGACCCGTCAGGGTCAGTCGCTCGATTACGACAAGCTGGTTCTCGACGTTGAAACCAATGCGGCGGTGACGCCGGTGGACGCGGTGGCTTATGCCGCGCGCATCCTTCAGGATCAACTTCAGATCTTCATCACTTTTGAAGAGCCGAAGCCGGCCATCGTCGAAGAAGGCAAGCCTGAGCTACCGTTCAACCCGGCCCTCCTCAAGAAAGTCGATGAACTGGAGCTCAGCGTCCGTTCGGCGAACTGCCTGAAGAACGACAACATTGTCTATATCGGCGACCTGATCCAGAAGACGGAATCGGAAATGCTCCGTACTCCCAACTTCGGCCGCAAGTCACTAAACGAAATCAAGGAAGTCCTGCAATCGATGGGGCTGTCGCTCGGCATGGATGTGCCGAACTGGCCGCCTGAGAATGTCGAGGACCTCGCCAAGAAGTTCGAAGACCAGATCTAAGACTTCTGAGATCGTAAGTGGGAGGTCCGATCCGCAAGGGTCGGGCCTCTTGCCTTTTTATGAGAGGGCAATTCTGTGAATTGCCGGATCACTTATCGGGAAAGACCAAAACCTTGTCCCGGTAATTTCCAAAGGACATGTCGTCCGGCGGACGTTCGGAGCGGGCAGGGGTCATGCAGACCCTCTGGCCTTGAGCTTCGGGCCTGTTTTTGGGGTCACGCGCAGCCAGAGTGCGGCGTGGTCTTATGGAGAATTATCATGCGTCACGGCTCCGGTTACCGTAAACTCGGTCGTACCACCTCGCACCGCATCGCCATGTTTGCCAACATGTCGGCCTCGCTGATCAAGCACGAGCAGATCGTCACCACCCTGCCGAAGGCGAAGGAACTGCGTCCGTTCGTCGAAAAGCTGGTTACGCTGGCCAAGTCGGGCACCTTGCACGACCGTCGTATCGCCATCTCGCGCGTCCGTGATGTGACCCAGGTCGGCAAGCTGTTCGACGTGCTTGCTAAGCGCTATGCCGACCGTAACGGCGGCTATATCCGCATCATGAAGGCCGGTTTCCGTCACGGCGATAACGCTGCGATGGCTGTCATCGAATTTGTGGATCGTGACGAGTCGGCCAAGGGGCAGGATTCGGGCCCGGTCTTCACCGCCGACGACGCTGGCGAAGAATAAATCAAGGGTACAGCCCTTTGAGAAGAGGCCTCCGGAGTGATCCGGAGGCCTTTTTTGTGCTTTATAAACCTCTGTTAACGCGCCTGTGAACGATCGGGGCGTAACTGTGACTGTCTTAGCGGGGCTTCATTCCCTATCGTTCAGGTGCGGATTTCGTCTGAGCCTGGCTCGGAAACGGAATTGGCAGTTTTTCCCATAGCCCAACAGGAGGTTTACGTGCTGAGTGATACCCGGACTACTGATGTCAGCGGCGTGCTCGCCCTGTCCGAAGCGATGACGGAATATGCTTACCCCGATCAGACCGAACCGTCCCATGCGCCGGAAGTCTTCGATCAGCCTGTGCTGGATGCCCGGCGCGCCTGCGATTAACGCCTCCGCCTTTCTGAACACAGGCCTCCGGTTTTGCCGGGGGCCTTTTTTGGTGCCCATATGTCTCTTGTCATCGACCCGTCATGCCCGTTAGTTACCTATGAAAGCGGATGTGTGAAAGGCGTTGACGATGCGAACTCTGTGGCGATTTTGGTTTTGCGGTTTGACCGCGTTTATCCTATCGGCCTGCGCCAGCCTGTCACCGGAGACATCGGCCCCGCGTAATACCCTGATCCTGATTTCGATTGATGGCTGGCGCGCCGACTATCACACGCGCGGCCTGACACCCAATCTGAGCTACCTAGCCGACAACGGGGCCACTGGCCAGATGCGCCCCAGCTTTCCGTCCCTGACCTTCCCCAATCATTATACGCTGGTTACCGGCAAACGTCCGGATCACCATGGAATTGTCGGTAACACCATGCGCGATCCGCAGCGGCCCGGGGTGACCTTCAAGTTATCGGACCGCGAGCAGGTGACCGATGGCTTTTGGTGGAAGGATGCCGAGCCCTTCTGGGTGACCGCGAACCGTCAGGGCGTGAAGGTGGCGACCATGTTCTGGCCTGGTTCAGAGGCCGAAATCCACGGCGCGCGGCCTTACAAATTCGCAACTTTCGAGGACCATCTACCGCCCACCACGGTGGTGGATCGCGGTTTGGCCTGGTTCGATGCGCCTGAGGCCGAGCGTCCGCAGGCTCTGACCCTTTATTTCAGCGACGTTGATCATGCCGGTCACGACTTTGGCCCCGACAGCTCGGAGGTGGGCGTTTCGCTGAAAGCCGTGGACGAGGGGATTGGCCACCTGATGGCCGGTCTCAAGGCGCGCGGCCTGTGGGGCAAGGTCAATATCGTCATTGTCGGCGACCATGGTATGACCAAGCACAGGCCCGACACCTTCATCAAGGTGGCTGAGCTTCTGCCGCCCAACAGCGCGACGGTCTATGGCGGTCAGGCTGCGGGCTTTATCCCTAATCCAGGCAAGGAATCCATGGTCCAAGCTGCGCTTTTGAAACCGCACGACCATATGCAATGCTGGCGCAAGCGGGACATTCCCGCGCGCTTCCACTACGGCATGCATCGTCGCGTGCCGCCCATCGTCTGCCTCGCCAATCCGGGTAGCTACATCGTTGCCCCCTCGCGCGATGGCTGGATGCCAAAGCCCCAAGGTGGCAGCCACGGCTATGATCCCTATAGTCCGGAGATGTTTACGCGCCTGATCGTCTTCGGGCCGGATATCCGGCCGGGTGTCACGTTGAAGACCTTTGACAATGTCGATGTCTATCCGCTGATCATGCGCCTGATGCAACTGAAGCCACAGCCATCGGACGGGCATTTGCGCGATTTAGCCCCCGCCCTCAGATAGGATACAGTGGGCGCGCAATGGATTTCACAGAATAAACGTAAAAAAAACAGCTTGTTGGCCAAGTGAATTGACGCATTCAAATCGCAGGCTGTACTAGCCAAGCGTTCCGAATTGACCTATGTAGGTCCGCTGTTTAATTCGTCTGCAAGGCTGGAACGTGAGCGGAATCCCCGAGCTGTCGCGCCCTCATAAGGCGGCGGTCCCGTTTATCTTTGTCACCATCTGCCTCGATATTGTGGCGCTGGGGCTGATTATTCCCGTGACACCCGCCCTGATCGCGGATTTTGTCGGTGATGTCTCGGCCGCCGGTTACTGGGTGGGGCTGTTCGGCTCGCTGTGGGGCGTGATGCAGTTCATCTCCTCTCCGATCGTGGGCGCGCTGTCCGACCGGTTCGGGCGTCGGCCCATTGTGCTTTTGTCGAACTTCGGTCTGGGCTTTGACTACCTACTGATGGCTATGGCGCCCGGACTGGGCTGGCTTCTTTTGGGGCGTCTGATCAACGGCATCACCTCGGCCAGCATCTCTACCGCGTATGCCTATATTTCCGATGTGACCCAGCCGGAAAACCGCGCCAAGTATTTTGGCATGATGGGGGCAGCCTTTGGGCTTGGCTTCGTTCTGGGGCCGCTGCTGGGCGGCGTGCTGGGCGATGTCGATCCGCGCCTGCCGTTTTATGTGGCGGCGGGCTTAAGCCTGCTGAATTTCTGCTATGGCCTGTTTGTCCTGCCCGAATCGCTGCCACCGGAAAATCGTAAGCGCTTTTCCTTCCGTTCGGCCAACCCCTTGGGAGCGCTGGCCTTCCTCAGCCGAAATGGCGACCTGCTGCGCCTGTCTTTGGTCAATCTAACGGTCAATTTCGCGCATCAGGTTCTGCCGACAACCTTCGTCCTCTATGCCGCCCTGCGCTTCGGCTGGGGCCCCAAGGAGGTGGGCTGGACGCTGGCGGCGGTAGGCGTGTGCAGCGCCATCGTGCAGGCCGGTCTGACCGGGCGCGTCGTAAAGGCCATCGGCGAAAAGAAGGCCATGATGGTGGGCCTGAGCTTCGGTGTCATCGGCTTTCTCGGTTACGGCCTCGCTCCCACCTGGCAGGCCTATGTAGTTTTCATCCCCCTGATGAGCCTGTGGGGCCTAACGGGCCCGGCGGCACAGGCCCTGATGACCTCAAAAGTCGCCCCGCAGGAGCAGGGGACCTTGCAAGGGGCCAATATGAGCCTGATGTCGGCGGCGGGCATCTTCGCCCCCCTGACGTTTGGCGCGGTGTTTGCCGTGGCTTCAACCCACGGGCCGGTGACAGCCGGTGCGCCCTTTGTGCTGGCCGCCGCCATTCTGGGCATCGCCCTGCTGATCGCGGCCGGCGTCAAGGCCGCCATCCGCCACAGTGGCAGCGGCGCGGCGCCGTCTGGCCCCGCACACTGACCGAGGCGACATGGGGGGCGTGAAAGCACATCTCAAACCGGGGGTGATGTTCATCTTTATCACCGTCTGTCTCGACATGATGGCGCTGGGGCTGGCCATTCCGGTCCTGCCGCGCCTGATTGAAACCTTTGTCGGCTCGGTGACAGCCGCGAGCTGGTGGAGTGGCGTGTTTAACTCGTTGTGGGGGTTCACGCAGTTCATCTGCTCACCCATTCTGGGGTCGCTGTCCGACCGCTTTGGGCGCCGCCCCATCATCCTGATGTCCAATCTGGGGCTGGCGCTAGACTATCTAATAATGGCGCTGAGCGGCAATCTGATGTGGCTACTTATCGGGCGGCTTCTTAATGGCGTCACCTCGTCCTCGATCACCACGGCCTATGCCTATATCAGCGACATTTCCGAGCCGGACGAACGCGCACAGATGTACGGTTATATCGGCGCGGCCTTTGGCGTCGGTTTCGTCATGGGGCCGGCGCTGGGCGGTATGCTGGGCCATATCGACTTGAGACTGCCTTTCTGGGTGGCGGGGGGCCTCAGCCTGCTTAATGCTCTATATGGCGCGCTTGTCCTGCCGGAATCACTGGATAAAGACCACCGCAAGCCGTTCAGCCTGAGAGACGCCAATCCGATTGGCTCGATCCTCTTCCTGTGGCAGGCCAAAAGCGTCATGCGCCTTGCCCTAATCAGCATGGTGTCGAACTTTGCCCACCACGTCATCCCGGCGACCTTCGTGCTGTACGCCAGCTACCGACTGGGCTGGAGCGGGCGCGAGGTCGGGCTGGCCATGGCCTATTACGCGGTTTGGGCTGTGATCGTGCAGGGCGGGCTGACCGGCTTGGTCGTCAAACGCATTGGCGAAAAGGCGACGCTGGTCATTGGTCTTTTGTGCGGCGTCGTGGGCTTTATAAGCTATGGCTACCACACCGACTGGCGCGTCTTTTTGATTACCATTCCGATCATGAGCTGCTGGGGGATGACCAATGCGGCCCTGCAATCGCTGATGACCACGCGTGTAGGTACGAGCGATCAGGGCCTGCTGCAAGGCGCGGTCAATAGCCTGATGTCCCTGTCGGGGATCATTGCGCCGTTTGTCTTTGGCTATATCCTGTCGGTAATGACCCGACCCGGCGTGGATAAGGTGTGGTCGGGCGCGGCCTTCTTCTCGGCGGCGGCGGTGCTTCTTGTGGCTTTTCTGATGGCGTTGGGCGTGCGTGATCGCTCAAAGGACGCACCGGTGCCGAAGGTGCCCAAGCCGGTACACCACGACCACGAGCCTCTGTTTTGAAGCGATATTTTGCTTTTAACTCGAAATCATATGGCTCTTGGTCACCATGTTTTACGATGGAAACATAATGACCCATATTTTTCCCCTTCTGCATGACATAGGGCTCTACTGATACCAATGAGCAGGCTGACGGCACCCGATTGAAGAGGACTCGCGAATGTCTCATAGGTGTTAACGACAGCAGACATCCGCGAAAGGCATACCAAGAATCTTTTTCAATCACCCTTGGTGTCAGACAAATATGCCTTGTAGCCTCAGGATGAATTTAAACAGTGTGGCGTTGCCTATCTGTAACCACGCACCGCCTTTATAACCTTTTTGACGACGCAAATGTCGTAGGGCCAGTTTGGTTTCGCCAGCATAAGTTAAGGCGATGATCATCCAGCTATCAGCCAGTTTCTGTTCAGCGGGATCAACGTCATGGGCGTTAAGTATGATCTGGGACGCGGTTCTAAGTTCATCGAGGACAGCCCCTTGGTAATACTGCTTAGCCAACTGAGCGGCTTCGGGCGACTCATCAAACATGCTGTAGAAAAGTTCACGCTCAACGTGTGCATAAGCAATTAATGCGTTTTGTAAGGGCTGGTCTTTTCCGAGGCGTGAACGCGCTATCCGAAACATGTCTTCATGTGATCCGCCCCATTTTTCCAGATTGGCTTTCAGAAGATTCATATAACCGGCAAGCGGTACGTTCCGTGCGTCAAGAAGCCGGGCTTCAGCGATCTCTTTTTGGCCATCTTCGACCGGGTCTGTGCTGATCAGCATATAGACAGCGGCAGCAAGCCCATTGTGACGATCGAGGTTCAGGGCCTGTTCAAGCGCATTTTTGGCTTGCACCAGATATGAATAGTATCGCTCGAATTGGGTCTCAGACGTTTCATCCGCCGACCTTGATCCACGATACCTGTGTCCTACGCTTCGCAGTAAGGCGCCTGCAATCGTCAGTCCCAGAACATCGTCGGCGCTCTCTACACATCCGTCGAAAGACAGTGTGAGCGGGCACCCTGCGCCTATCATTTCGAGCCATTCGTACGCTCCCTGGGGCGTCGATTCGTGTAAAGCGGCTTTGAGTGTTTGCCATTGGCCACTTTGCGCCCAGCTTACTCCGTTTGTTGCATGCATCTTGTCCACCTCGAGTCGGCCTTGAAGTCGCCATTTTGGTTTTTACATTAGTCCCCATGACGATAAGAGCCAAAGAGATCACCATGACCCTGAAATCCGCCCTGCTGGTTTCCGTTTGTGCCGTTCTGGCCGCCTGTTCACCGGGGGAGGGCAAGTCGCAGGATTATCAGGGCTTCAATCAGGCCCCGGCCCCCGCCACGCGTAAGGTGCCCGGCGATGCCGGTGCCATGAAGTCGTCCTTCTCGCCCGTGGTCAAGCAGACGGCTCCCGCCGTGGTCAATGTCTATGCGCGGCGCGTGACGCGTCAGCAGGTAGATCCCTTCTGGCAGTTGTTCGGCGGCGGCGTGCCGCAGGCCCGTGTCGAGCAGTCTCTGGGTTCAGGCGTTATCGTCCGCGCCGACGGCATTGTGGTGACCAACAACCACGTGGTGCAGGGCGGTCAGGAATTCATGGTCGTGCTCAATGACCGTCGCGAATTCCCGGCAAAGGTTCTGCTGGCCGATGAGCGCAGCGATCTGGCCATCCTGAAACTTGACACCACAGGGCAGAAGTTCCCGACCATCAGCCTTCAGGAAGGCCATGACCTTGAGGTCGGCGATCTCGTGCTGGCCATCGGCAACCCGTTCGGCGTGGGGCAGACGGTCACCAATGGCATTATCTCGGCGCTCGACCGCACCGATGTGGGGCAGGGCGAAGGGGCCTTTATCCAGACTGACGCCGCCATCAACCCCGGTAATTCCGGCGGCGCGCTGGTCGATATGGATGGCCGCCTGATCGGTATTAATTCCTTCATCCTGTCGCGCTCCGGCTCGTCAGCGGGCGTCGGTTTCGCCATTCCGGCGGCGATGGTGCGACGGGCGGTCGATACGGCGCTTGGTGGCAAGTCTACGCTGGTGCGGCCATGGCTAGGGGCCAAGGGCGACGGCATGACCACCGAAATCGCCCGCTCTTTGGGCTTGTCGCGCCCGGATGGTATACTCGTTTCCGACGTCTATCCCGGCGGACCGGCGGACAAGGCGGGCCTGAAGACCGGCGACGTCATCCTCGGCATCAATGGCGAGGCGGTCAATGACCCCAAGGCGCTCAACTATCGCGTCGGCCTGCTCAATCCCAATGACACGGCGGCGCTGAAGGTGTTACGCGCGGGCAAGGAACTGAGCCTGACGGCCCGCGTCACCCCGCCCAGCGGCGCACCCAAGGATCAGCGCGCCCTCAGCGGCAACTTCCCCCTGAATGGAGCGACCGTCGTCAATCTGTCGCCGGCTGTGGCCGATGAGATTGGGCTTGATCCGTTTGCGGCCTCAAAGGGCGTGATGATCTATGCTTTGTCCGGGCGTTCGTATGCTGCGGCAGCGGGCTTCCGTCCGGGCGATATCGTTAAGGATGTCAATGGACAGGCCATCACCTCGACGGCGCAACTGGAGTCGGTGATGAAAGCGGGGCGCCGCTTCACTATCACCATCAGCCGCGGCGGCCAGAACATCACGGCGCAGTTTTGATGAGCCGCCTCCCTTGCGCTAGCGAGGGCGGCGATCAGTCCCGTTTCGCCAGTTCGGCCCTGAGGTCGCGGTTGTCCTCGATCAAGGCTTCGACCAGCCCGATCAGCCGCGCCACGTCCTGTTCGCGCAAAAGGTCCATCTTTTCATGCAGACCGCAGATGTCTTCTTCGGCCTTGATATTGACGTGGTAGTCGGCGTCAGCCTTCTGACGGTCCACCTCGGCCTGGCGGTTTTGCGACATCATGATGATGGGCGCGGTGAAGGCCGCCTGAAACGACAGAACCAGATTGAGCAGGATAAACGGATACGGGTCCCAACCACGGATCCACGCCATACTGTTGACTGCGATCCAGCCGAACAGCAGTACTGACTGAATGATGATAAAGCGCCACGATCCGACAATTGCGGCGATGCCGTCGGCTGCCCTGGCCCCCAGATTGCGCAGGTCTTCGGCGCGGTGTGGCGGCAGCGGGACGGGACTCATATCTTTTCGCTGATCCGGATGGCCAGCTTGCAGCCGCCCTTGATTACCGCCGACAGCAAGGGATAGAGGGGCGCTTCATGTGCCCCTTCTTCGATAGCATGGTCGTGGTGGCGCAACTCATCATCGCGGAATTGCGTCAGTTCGGCTGCCAGTTCGGGATCGCGCTCCTGAGTTTCCGCGATCTGGCCATTATAGTGTTCGGAGATGACGCTTTCGACGGCTTCGGTACAGGCGTGAGCGGCCTTTTCACCTAAAAGCGCTGTCGCGGCCCCCAGCCCCAGCGCCGCCACGCGCCACACCGGCGTCATCACGGTCGGGCGCACCTGATGACCGCGCATCAGGGTTTCAAAGCGGTCGAGGTGCACCTGCTCCTCGCCCTCCATGCGTTTCAGATCGTCGCTGAGTGCCGCGTGCGGCGTGGCGGCGAACACCGCGGCCTGCGCGCGATAGATATGCACGGCCGCCAACTCGCCGGCGTGATCGACACGCAAAATCTCGTGCAGGCGGCGCTGGCGCTCGCCGGCGCCGGGCTTGGGAGGGGTGTGGCGGAGCGCGGCTTCGGTCATGTTCGGGCCTCTCAGGCTTCACTCGCCTGCCGCTGGGACAGGCGGTAATAGAGTTTAAGGCGCAGGGACGCAATCAAGCTAAGGATCGCCAGCACGCCGGAAATGATAGCGTTCCACCCTGCCATACTTAAGCCCAGAAAGCGCCACGCCACGATGTCGCACTGCGGGGCCTTGAACTTGCCGCCGGACAGTATGGCGGCGATGGAATCAATCGACACCTCGTCCGACACGCCGGTGCAGGTTGCCGGTAGCGCCCACCACTTTTCTTCGCCGCCCATGTGGAAGATGGCGATGGCGCAGCCCGTGGCGAAGATGGCGAACAACACAAAGGAAAAGACGCGCGGCGGGCCCTTGGCTCCCGTAAACACCGCCCAGACCGTGGCCGCCAGCGACACGCCAACGGCAATCCAGTAGATGTCGCGCTGCTTTAGGCAAAGATGGCAGGGATTGAGATTGCCAAAGGTCTGAAAGGCGTGCGCAGCGCCCAGCAGACACAGGGCGCTGATCAGGGCGATGACCGACCACCAGCGGCTAAAAAACAGCACAGCTTTCATCACAATCGGTCACCTCTAGTTACGCAAAGCTATCGCACCTTAAATGCTTCGCACGACCGGGGCAATCGCTTCGGTGGCCGGTTCTTCGCACTTTTCGGAAAGCGCTTCAGTGCATGAATTTGACGGCGACGATCCCGAGTACAATCACCGCCACGCCGGCGATCGCCACAAGATTGATGCGCTTTTCGATCAGTTCGCGCGCCTGCGGACCAAAACGTTTGAGCAGGAAGGCGGTAAGGAAAAAGCGCGCTCCGCGGGTGATCACGCAGCAGATGAAGAAAATTGCCAGATTGAGCTGACCCATGCCTGACGCAATGGTCACCAGCTTGAACGGAATAGGTGTCAGGCCCTTGATCAGGATCGCCCAGGCCCCCCATTCCTGAATAATGGTATGGAAGCTGTCGAGATTGCCCGAATATCCGAACAACCCGAGGATTTTGAGACCTATGTCGGCCAGATAATAGCCGATGGCATAGCCGAACAATCCGCCCAGAACTGACGCCATTGTACAGATAAACGCCAGACGATAGGCTTTTTCTGGCTTGGCCAGCGCCATTGGGGCCAGCATCACATCGGGCGGAATGGGGAAGAAAGAGCTTTCCGCAAACGAGATCGCGGCCAGAACTTTTTCAGCATTGGGACGGGCCGCCTGTTTCAGGGTCCAGTCGTAAAGTGGGCGAAGCAAGTGAGAAATCCGTATTTAGAAGATAGTTCAGCCGGCATAACAGCTTGCAAGTGGCTTGTCGCCTCACACCCTGTTGCGACGCGAAATAAATAAAGAGCGTGCTCACTGCGCCGCTACCGTGTCGAAAACAAGGCGGTCGCGCATTAGTCCGGGTTTATGACGAATTAAAAAAATCTCATTTGTATTTATGATATTAAAACGGCAATAGCAGGGTTACCTTTTGAGAGGATGTCCGATGCCCTATAGCAAGCTGTCGCTCGACAATTACCTGCCTTATCGCCTGTCTGTGGCCTCCAACGCGGTATCGGGGCTCATATCCACGGCTTATGACAGCCTCTATGGCCTGAAGATTCCCGAATGGCGGTTGATCTGGGTACTGAACGAAGACGGTCCCTCGACGCAGCAGGCGCTTGTCAAGCGCACTGGTATGGACAAGGTGACCATTTCGCGCGCCGCTCAGGCCCTGGCCAAGCGCCGCCTGATCACCCGTGCCCCGCATGAACATGATGGCCGTTCGCACCACCTCATCCTGACGCCGGAAGGTCAGCGTCTGTTCAATGATGTCGCGCCGTCGGCGGTGGAGTTTGAAAAGGAAGTGCTCGCCAATCTCAGTGTCGAAGAGATTGAGCTGATGAAGGACCTGCTGCGCCGCATCGAAGACGCGGCCACGAAGTCTCAGGGCCGCAGCGCACGCTAACCGCCAGTTTTGAGTGGAATCAGGGGCTCATCTGTAAGGGTGAGCCCTTTTTGCAGCGACATCGTGAATTCGATCTACCCCGCTGGTGCAAAACGTGGCAATCTGTTAACCCTTTGGCACATTAACCACTTTGGGGGAGGTTTTCAGGGGTCATGCGCTATACCGGGGACGACTACGCCACGCCGCCGGACGGCTTTTACGACCCCAGCCTGTGGGAAACGCTGGTGCGCCTTTGGTACAGCGGCGGATTGTTGTGGATGATTGGCATTGGCTTCTGCGTGCTGATGCTCATTGCGGGCCTAATCGTCGGGGCGCGCCGCCGGACGGGGCTGCCGCAGGCGCTCAATCGCAACGTCGATGCGCTGGGGGCAGTGATCGGTGACGCGGTGCGCGGTTCGGCGGCCGATGTGCGCGACAAATCTCACGCCGCTCTCGACGCCAATCAAGAAATTTTCGGCAGTACGGCTGAGTTGATGAACCTGATCGGCAAGCACCATGCGGCGCTGAACAAGGCTAACAGCGCTGTGAAAGAAGTCGAGCCGGACAAGAAACCGGAGGCGGCCAAGGGCGGCTTCAGCGGCATGTCCGGTGGCACGGTCATCAATATCGCTGTCAATAATGGTCAGCCGGGTGCGGCTGAGGCTGGGGCGACACCGGGCGCGGTGGCTGCGGTCGGCGGTGAGGGCGTGGGCCCGACCAAGGCCGAAGAGAAAAAGACCGCCAAGCCGGGCTTTGATACCACTACAAAGGTGTGGCTGGCCCTGCAAAAACTGGCGGCGCCGTGGCGAGACCTCGGCCTGATGCGTGAGCACTATGCGGCGGTGTTCCGGCAACTGACGACGGCGGAATGGCGCGACCCGCGCACCCTTTATGGAGCAGGTGAGCCTGGTGCCGAAGGGGCCCGACCGAGGTGGCAGAGATGAGATATTCGGACGCGCCTGAAGATTTTGGCGATCCCTTCGGGGAGGGGCCGCGCGCGGTGGCGACCATCGTGCTCGATGGTCATACGCTGATGCTTTTGCTGGGCTTTCTGATTGCTGGTGTGGTGCTGTTTGCCCTGACCGTGTGGTTGTCGGGGCAGTTATCCAAGGCCGGGCAACAGGCGCGTTATCGCGCCTCGGCCAGGGCGATCTACGACAGTGTGCGCTATAGCCTGCATCTGGCGGTCAGCGCGTCGGGTGCCTTGCAGCTTGAGCGGGCGCGCGAACTGTCGGCGGTGATCGAGGCGAAGCTGGGGACGCTTCTGGCGCTGAAAGACAAGACGGGCAAGCCGTTCGACGACCTCAAGAAAGCTCTGTCCGAGCCGGAGCCCGATCCGGAACACCCGAAGAAAGACGCGGCGGCCAAGGTCAAAGTCGATATGACCACAGATGAACACCGTGTGGCCGTGTGGTGCGCCTTGCAGGACTTTCATGAGGCGTGGAAGGATGAGGCGCATATCCTAAACCTGCTAGAAGGGGCGCAGGCAGAGTTGGGGCGCAATAGCGTGACCTCGGCCTTCTTCCATAGCCGTGGCCTGATCGATCCGCGCCATCCGTGGGGTGGTGCGCCGGCGCCGAGGACGCCCAGACCGGAAAAGAAAAAGGCGAAAACGCGCGAGCTGAATGATCCGGTCGTGGTCACCGTTACGGAGACGATGCCGCTCGGTCCGGATGATCTGCCGCCGCCCGCGCCGCGGCCCACCAAGGGCAAGCTGGCCAAACACAAGCGCAACATGCTGGCTTAGGGGCAGCATGGTAGAAACCGTCTTGAAAGGTTGAGTTTTCGTCGTTGCAGCGGTCTCGGTAGTTATACTTGCTGAATGTTCAGGGTTATCGTAACCGGACTGCGCCCCCTTATCTTCTGAGCGGTTATCCTATATTTATCATAGGCGCGCTGGCTCTGCTGAGTGGCATCCATGGTTGAGGCATCGACGGGCTAAAGTCTAGCCGACTGATAAGACGCCCGTTTCTCGTACGCCTTTATCTCATAAGCTCGGACGCGTAACGGATTGGGGAGATTGCGACGAACGGGCGGAAGGCTGCGGCCTCTACAGACTGGCTTTTAAAGGACGGATCATCGCTGGCGGCTTCTTGGCGACGGTATTTCCCGGTCTCGCTAAGTCGTCTCTATGGCTTTTTATCAGATTTGGCCTGCTAGCCATCGATAAAGTCTATTAGCTGTTTCAGACGCCCACGCTGCCCAGCCGCACCAAAGGAATTTTGCGGTTAGCTATCGCCGGGCGTCTTCTTGTTGCGGCTTATGTGATTTATGGCTTCGACCAGTTCCGCTTTGCGATTGAACATGATCCCGCCGACCTGATGGCCGCCGCACCGATTGCAGCTCTTGCTCTTATATTGAGTACGCTGGTTCCAAATCAAAAAAACAAAACCGCCGGAGTTTGACACTCCGGCGGTTTGTTCTGCTCCAACAATCGGATGCAGGGGCTTTTTTGTGCGCTACCGTTTCGCCGCTTGAGCGCGGCCCCTGCATTCATTGCGGCCCTACCGGGCGAACTTCTGGAACTTGATGCGCTTGGGGATCAGGCTGTCGGTGCCCAGGCGGCGCTTCTTGTCCTCTTCGTACATTTCGAAGTTGCCTTCGAACCACTCCACGTGGCTGTCGCCTTCGAAGGCAAGGATGTGGGTGGCCAGACGGTCGAGGAACCAGCGGTCGTGGCTGATGACCACGGCGCAGCCCGCGAAATCTTCCAGTGCCTCCTCGAGGGCCTGAAGCGTTTCGATATCGAGGTCGTTGGTCGGTTCATCGAGCAGGATGACGTTACCGCCGGACGCCAGCGTCTTGGCGAGGTGGACGCGGTTGCGCTCACCGCCGGACAGCAAGCCGACCTTCTTTTGCTGATCGCCGCCCTTGAAGTTGAAGCCGCCGACATAGGCGCGGGAATTGATTTCGCGCTTGCCGACGATCATCACGTCTGTGCCGCCGGAAATGGCCTGCCAGACATTGTGATCGGGGTTGAGGTCGTC
The DNA here is from genome assembly GCF_000175215.2 of Asticcacaulis excentricus CB 48. Classification (NCBI taxonomy): domain Bacteria; kingdom Pseudomonadati; phylum Pseudomonadota; class Alphaproteobacteria; order Caulobacterales; family Caulobacteraceae; genus Asticcacaulis; species Asticcacaulis excentricus. The sequence goes on from NC_014816.1 coordinate 1,028,060, forward strand.
GCGCGACTGATCGACATAGGCGAGCTTAACGGTTTCACCCAGCTTGATCGTGCCGGCGTCGGGCTTTTCCTGACCGGTGATCAGCTTGAACAGGGTCGATTTACCGGCACCGTTCGGGCCGATGACGCCGACAATGCCGTTGGGCGGCAGTTTGAAGCTCAGGTCTTTGAACAGCACCTTGTCGCCAAATTCCTTTTCGAGGCCATTGACCTCGATGACCACGTTACCGAGGCGCGGGCCGGGCGGGATCTGGATCGTGGCGTAGGTCTGGGCCTTGGTCGAATGCTCCTGTTCCTCGACCATACGCTCATAGGCGGCGAGACGGGCCTTCGACTTCGCCTGACGGGCCTTGGCGCCGGAACGCACCCAGTCCAATTCGCGGGTAAGCGCGCGCTGACGGGCTTCGGATTCGGACTGCTCCTGGACGACGCGCTTTTGCTTCTGCTCCAGCCAGCCGGAGTAGTTGCCTTCATAGGGCACGCCCTTGCCGCGGTCGAGTTCCAGCGTCCACTTGGTCACCTGATCGAGGAAGTAACGGTCGTGGGTGACGAGGATGACGCAGCCGGGGAAGTTTTCGAGGTGGTGCTGAAGCCAGGCGACCGATTCCGCATCGAGGTGGTTGGTCGGTTCGTCAAGCAGCAGCATGTCGGGCTTCGAGAGCAGCAGGCGGGCCAGCGCTACGCGACGCTTCTCACCACCCGACAGTTTGGTCACGCCGGAATCGTTTGGCGGGCAGCGCAGAGCGTCCATGGCCATTTCGATGCGGCTGTCTATGTCCCACAGGTCCCCGGCGTCGATCTTTTCCTGGAGGGCGTTCATCTCCTCCATCAGTTCGTCGCTATATTCCTCACCCATCAATGCAGCGACTTCGTTGAAACGGTCGACGATCTTCTTTTCTTCGCACCAGTCGATGACGTTTTCCCAGACCGTCTTGGTGTCGTCCAGCTTGGGCTCCTGCTCTAGATAGCCCATCTTCGTGCCTTCGGCGGCGCGCGCTTCACCCGAAAATTCCTTGTCGATGCCGGCCATGATTTTCAGCAGGGTGGACTTACCCGAACCGTTGACCCCGACGACGCCGATCTTGGCGTCCGAGTAGAAGCTGAGCCAGATGTTCTCAAAGACCTTCTTACCGCCGGGATAATGCTTGGTCAGGCCCTGCATCTGGAAAATATATTGTTGCGCCATGCGAGGAGGCACCCTTTGTTTCACATGTGTGGAATGGTGCGGCGGGTTTAGCCGAGGGGGGGCAAAATCACAACCTGAAAATAGGGTTCAGGGCCGCAGGTGTGGGTTTAGGATTAAACCCCAAATACTGCCTGCAGCAGGTCTTCAAGCGCCACGCGGTCGGTGTCGTCAAACGCGCCGTAGCTTTCCGAATCCACGTCGAACACCGCGATCAGCTCGCCGGTGGCGTCGAACACCGGCACGACGATCTCGGAGTTGGAGCGGGAGTCACAGGCAATGTGCCCTGGAAAGGCGTGCACGTCCGCAACGACCTGCGTGGTCCGTTCGCGCGCCGCCGCGCCACACACGCCGCGACTGAAATCAATGCGCAGACAGCCGAGCGTGCCCTGATAGGGGCCGACCACCAGCTCATCTATGCCTTGCGCCTTTTTGGTTTCATCAACGACATAGAAGCCGGTCCAGAACCAGGTCTCAAAGGCCTGAGCGCCAAGGCAGGCCACGGTCGCCATGCGCGCCACCTGATTGGGCTCAGAATCGAGCACCGACAGAATCTCTTTTTTAAGCGACTGATAGATTTCTTGTTTCTGCGACGCGGTAATCATGGCGGGCCTGTGCGGGGTGAATTTCGCCTTTTGGGCGAAATCATAAGGGGCGGATGTGAATTTGTCTCCGAGGCAGGGAAAAGTGTCTCGGAATGGGCGGCTCTTAACACTTTTCTCTGGCCAAGGCGCGTAAATTAACGCTATCATGATGGCGTTATACGGGGGTTGACGTACCGCTCAGGGGCTGGGTTTTTCCATCTGAGTTTTCGTCAGAGTCCGCGACAATCCGGCAACGCTTTGCCGGTATCGCAAATGGACTGGATGGGGGCGCTTGACAGGTCGCACGATCCCTAACACAAGATTTGTTAACCATAATTTTGCCGGCATTCATGTCGGGGCGATGCGTGATGTCAATTAGCGAAGACATGAGGTGCAACGGCGCCGGTGATAAGACCGCCCGTCGTACCGGCCGGAAGCTGATGAGCCGCGTGCCGTTCCGCGCCGCGGCGGCGGTTATGCTGACGGCGGCGCTCAGCTTGCCTTTGACCGCCTGCGATGTATCGGTAGACTGGCTGGGCGGTGGCGGCGACGGCCCGCGCGGTGTCAGCGGTTGTCCACGTCCGCCTATGGCCGATAATAGCGGGGCCGGCTTCAATGAGCAGGAGCGGGCAGTTCGCTATTTCCGCAAGCACGCCTTTGCCAACGACTTTTTCTCGCAGCTTGAACTGTCCAGTCGCTATATGGCGGAACGCGCCACGGACAAGAACCTTGAAGACCCGACCGAGGCGTCGGTGTGGCTGGTCATGGCACTGACCAATCCCGAAGGCTTCGCGCCGATTAACCGGACGCTCAAAAACGGTCAGATGGCCTCGCGCTTTGACAAGTGCCGCGCGGTGGAACGCTCCGTCGCCTACCGCAAGCTGGAGACCCTTCTGGCGCGCATGGACAATTCCGAGCGCGATAAGGTGCGTGACCGCGTCATTTATATTCAGGCGCAGCTGGGGGCCGACGGCTTCCGCACGCTCGGCCGCCTTTATGACGATCAGTACGGCCCGATGGGTGAACCCGTTGATAACCGCGAAGCCGTGCGCGCCATGATGCGCAACCCCGTGGACGGCCGCCCCAACGTCATCAGCCTGTTCCCTCGCAATGATGTCGATGCCTATCTTTATAATTACAAAGCGGCGGAAACGGGTGATGTCGGGGCCTATGTGATGCTGAAGGACTTTGAAAAGTCCGCTCCCGAACGCAGCCGTTATGGGGCCTTTGTCGAGGCAAAGGCCAAACGCTGGGTATCGCCGTTTGAATTCTATCCGCCAGACGCGCCCGCCGGTGGTGTGCCGCATTCGGACGAGAGCCGCCCGCGCACCGATGCCTACGAATACGCGCTGTCTCGTATGGATGAGCTGCCCTTTATCCACGTGTGGCGTGCGCTGGTCTATCTGGATTTGGCGCAGGGATCGGCGCCGGTTCACCGCGTCAGCGGCGGGCTGGACAGTGACGGCAATCCTGGGCAAGAACGCTACCCCGTCGGGCCCAACGATGCCGACATCGCCCAGACGTCGGGCGGTTCGGCCCCGACCGAGGCCGTCTATTCGGCGGGTCGTGTGCCGCCACAGACCTTGTCGGCCCTTCGTGCCATACTTGGCCGCCCGGACGGATCGCGCATGACCAATCTGGACAAGGTGCGCGCCGTGCAGCTGGCTGCGACCAATGGTTCGTCGCAGGCACAGCTGGTGTTAGCTGTTATGTATTCCGAAGGGGTGGGCGTGCCTACCGACTATGCCCGAGCCTACTACTGGTATCAACAGGCTGAAAAGCAGGGTTCAGCAGAAGCGCGCTTTGCCATGTCCACCTATTTTGCCCTGGGACTGAGCGGCGTCGCCGATCAGGATAAGGCGCAGGCCGTTGTGTTGCGTCTAGACTCGGCGCTGGCCGGGTTCCGTCCGTCGGCTTCGCGTCTGCAGGCCGTGCTCAACCAGATTTCGACCAATCCGGGGCGGTGAGGGAAATGACCATGCGCTCAGCTGTTACCTTTGCCGCTCACCTTGCCTTTGTTTTGGCCGCCTTGTTTGGCGGGGCGTCTGCCGCTTCGGCCCAGACAGAAACCCGCTATGGCGGCAGCTATAGCAATGGCTATAACGCCGCACGCACCGAGGCCCTGACTCGGCCGTGCTTCGGCGTCCTGCTGGATGCGCAGCTCAAGACCTGCCACGGGAAATACTACAAGCCCTATAACCGCTATGGCTATTACGGCTCGAAGTGGAGCGCGACCATTAATTGCGACACGGCGCGTCAGGCCTATGTCGAAGACGTGGTGCGCCGGATGCGCCCCGGTGGTGTGCTGAAACTGATCGCGCGCAACCGCTCGTGTGTCGCCAGCCTGATGATCAATCAATCCTTGACGATTGTCGGCGAAAGCGGCGATTCGCGCCTTCCGGTGCTGGTGGCCCCTGATGGCGAATCCTGCCTGCGCATCAATCCTCAGGCCAGCAAGGTGATACTGAAGAATATGCTGATCGCCTCGCGTCGCGGGGGGCAATCGGCCTGTATCTACAGCTCCGGTTCGGAAGTGACGCTGCAAAACTCGACCGTGCGTTATGAGGGTGACTCTGCCGCGGTGCACGTGTCCGGCGGGCGTCTCAACCTGTTGTCGTCCTTTGTGGTGGCCAAGACCCGCACGGTAGCCATCGCCGTCAATTCGGCGCAGCTTTACGCCGAGCAGGCGGGCGTAACTTCCACAGCGGGCGGCGTATATGCGGTGCTCAGCGGTGATTCACAGATGAGCGGCGTGACGGTGCAGCAACTGGCAGACTGGCGCGGGTTTGAACGCGGCGCTGGGGCGGTGGGCATGGAAGTCAAGCTCGATTCCGGCGACTCCATCCTGTCGATGGACGATATGCGCATCGAGTTTTTTGCTTCGGCTTTGAGCCTGTCCGGCGGCGGCGAGGCCTTGCTGTCGCGCTCGCTGATCGATTTTTCGGAACATGGGGTGACCTCAAGCCTCAACCGTCTGCGCGTCGTCGACAACAAGATCTTGTCGAACGAAATCGCCATCAATATTGAAGACGGCACGGGCTTCATCGGCGGCAATCAGATCGCCCGTATTCGGACGGCTGGCATACTGGCTTCCTCGCGCGGCGAAATCCGAGCCGTGGACAATCTAATCGACCCGTCCAACGAGCCGTGCCCGAAGCTACAATGGGGCAATCTTGACCCTGCCCAACGCACCTGCACGCCGTGGTACAAGGGCTCGGAGTTTGACATCCCGGCCGACGCCACGCGCCAGTACATGTTCGCGGATTATTGGCCGCGTCTGCTGGTCGCCTCGAAATAGGCTTGACCGGATTATTACCAAATTTTTAACCTGGACTCCGGCGGGCGGACTCGACAGGCTAACGAAAGCGCGATCTAACAGCGGTTCCTTTCTGTTGTAACCAACGGGTTTCCGATGAAGTCTCGTCTTCTTGCCTCAGCCGGCTTGGCCGCCGCGCTTCTATTCCCCGCCGTTTCCGTTCAGGCGCAGGACAAGCAACCTTTCACCTATGAAGACCTCGTGTCGATGGAGCGCCTGTCGGGCCTAACGGTGAATAAGGCTGAAACCCACGCCGCTTTTCAGGTGCGCACGCTGAACGCCGAAAAGACCCAGGGCGTTAATGCCCTGTGGCTGACCGATCTCAAGACTGGCGCTTCAAAGCCGCTCAGCACGGCCTCGAAAGGCGGGGCTTTGTCGCCGCAGTGGGGGAGCGATGGGGCGCTCTACTTCCTATCGGCGCGTTCAGGCTCAATGCAGGTGTGGAAGACCGATCTCAACGATGCCGAAGCGGTGCAGGTCACCAAGCTGCCGCTGGATGTCGGGTCGTACAAGCTGTCGCCGGACGGTAAGGGACTGGTCCTGTCGCTGGCGATCGAGGAGTCGTGTCAGACCGAAGAGATCGAGTGTACGCTGAAGGTGCAGGCCGAAAAGAAGGACGAGAAGTCCACCGGCGTCATCTACGACCGCCTGTTCGTGCGCCACTGGGACACCTGGGCCGACGGGACGCGCAATCACCTGTTCTACGTGCCGCTGAGCGGCGGCGCAGCCGTGTCGCTGACCGCCGGGGTCGATGGCGACGTGCCGTCTAAGCCGTTCGGCGACGAGGCGGAATACAGCTTCTCGCCCGATGGCAAGACTGTCTATTACTCGGTGCGCATCGCCGGCAAGGACGAGCCGCGTTCTACCAATTTCGACATCTATAAGGTCGATATCGCCAACCCCTCCACGCATACCAATCTGACTGAGGCCAACAAGGCTTGGGATACCGGGGCCGAAGTGTCGCCGGACGGCAAGTGGTTGGCCTATCGCGCCATGAAGCGTCCGGGCTTTGAAGCCGATCAGTTTGAAATTTTCCTGCGCAATCTGGCCACCGGTGAAACGAAGCAGATCGCTGCCGACTGGGACCGCTCGGCCGACAGCCTGAAATGGGCTGCCGATGGCAAGAGCCTCTACGTCGTCGCTGGCGACGTGGGTAAGACGCCCCTGTTCAGCGTCGAAATCGCCTCAGGCAAGGTGACGCCGCTTTCGAAGGGCGGCCATATGGACGCTTTCGTGCCGTTGAAAGATCGCTTTGTCTTTGCCAAGAGCGGGCTCGACTATCCGTCGCAACTGTTTGTGTCCAAACCGAAGGCGAAACTGATTGATGATGGGGCCACTCCGCTGACCACCATCAATCAGCCGGTGCTGCAAAACCGCGCCTTTGGGGCGTTTGAGCAGTTTGCCTTCAAGGGCTGGAACGACGAAACCGTGCATGGGTACATTGTGAAGCCCGCCAACTATGTCGAAGGCAAAAAGTACCCTGTGGCCTTTTTGATCCACGGCGGGCCGCAGGGCTCGTTCGGTGAAAGCTGGTCCTATCGCTGGAACCCGCAGGCCTATGCCGGGGCGGGCTATGCGGTCATCATGATCGATTTCCACGGTTCGACCGGTTACGGGCAGGCTTTTACCGATGCCATCAGCCAGCACTGGGGCGACCGCCCGCTGGAAGACCTGCAAAAGGGCTATGCCTACGCCCTGTCGAAATACAGATTCCTCGACAAGGACAATGCCTGTGCGTTAGGGGCCTCCTATGGCGGCTTCATGATCAACTGGATCGCCTCGCAATGGAAGGCCCCGTGGAAGTGTCTGGTCAATCACGACGGTCTGTTTGACAACCGCTCAATGGGCTATGCCACCGAAGAACTTTGGTTCTCGGAGTGGGAAAACGGCGGCAGCGTCTATGACAAGCCGGAGAACTACGACAAATTCAATCCGGCTTTGCACGCCAAGGACTGGTCGGTGCCAATGCTGGTCATCCACTCCGATCAGGACTTCCGCGTCATTCCAGAACAGGGGATCGGCACTTTTACGGCGCTCCAGATGAATGGCGTGAAGTCAAAGTTCCTGCGCTTCCCGGATGAAAACCACTGGGTGCTGAAACCGCAGAACTCCCTGAAGTGGCATAAGACGGTGTTTGACTGGCTGGATGAACATACGAAGGCGAAATGATGCTGACGCGGCGGGGTGTTCTGATGGGTGGGGCCGGTCTATGCCTCGCCGGCTGTTCTGAAAAGGTTAATCAGGCCATCGGTCTGGGCCAGCGCCTGATGGAGATTCAGAAACGTCACGGTGGTCGGGTGGGCGTCAGCGTCCGCACCGGCACCGCCGTCATTCAGGGGGACACCGCCGCAGATGGCAGCCTGAATATCAATTCCAGCGAGCGCTTTGCCCTCTGTTCGACCTTCAAATGGGTGCTGGCGACGGCCGTCCTTAAGGCGGTGGATGACGGTAAACTCTCTGTCACGCAGGAAATCCGCTACAGCAAGGCCGACCTGCTCGACCATTCGCCGGTGACAGAAAAACATGTCCCCAAGGGCCGCCTGACCGTTGGCGACTTGTGTTCCGCGGCGGTGGCTGTCTCCGACAATGCGGCGGCCAACCTCTTGCTGCCGTTGATCGGCGGCCCGGCCGGGCTGACAGCCTTTGTGCGCGGACTGGGCGACATGGTGACCCGCCTTGACCGCAACGAGCCCGAACTGAACAGCAATATCGAGGGCGATGAACGCGACACCACGACACCGGACGCCATGAGCAGTCTGCTGCGCAACGTGTTTACCGGCGCGGTACTGCAACCCAAAAGCCTGTCTCTGCTGCGTGACTGGATGGTGGCCACGGTGACGGGCCCCGACATGAGTCCCGCCGGTGTACCGAAAGGGTGGACGGTCGGGCACAAGACCGGACGCGGGGCCAATGGGGCGGTCAATGACGTGGCGGTGATCTGGCCGTCAGGCGAAAAGTTGCCGATCTTCCTGTCGATTTATACCACTGGCGGTACTTTGGATGACAAGGCGCGCAACGCTGTCGTGGCCGACATCACGCGGCTGGTCATCGATACGCTGGCCTTTGCCGAAAGCCTCGACAGCGACAGCGCTTCATCCTAAACCCTTCCCCGTCATCGGGAAGAGGGGGTATAGAGGCGCCATGAAACACGAACTGTCCCTGCCCGAAGTCCTGTCGCAGATCGAAAAGACGGTGAGGCCGCAATTCGGCAAGGGCCGGGTGGCCGACTATATCCCGGAACTGGCAACCGTCGATCCGAAGAAGTTCGGCATGGCGGTACGCACAGTCTCGGGACAGGAGTACGTCATCGGTGATGGCGACGAACCCTTTTCGGCGCAGTCGGTCACCAAGCTGTTTGCGCTGGGGATCGCGCTCAACCGCATTGGCGATGAGGTGTGGACGCGGGTGGGTAAGGAGCCGTCGGGCACGCCCTTCAACTACCTGTCGCAGCTTGAGCATGAGGCCGGGTTTCCGCGTAATCCGTTTATCAACGCCGGGGCGCTGGCGGTGGTCGATATGCTGCTCAAAGGCACGCGGCGGCCGGACCTGACGGTGCGCGACTATATGGGGTTCCTCTGTCAGAACGCCCTGACCATAGATGAGGCCGTGGCGCGTTCGGAAATTGAAACGGCCCATAAGAACCGCGCCATTGCCAACCTGATGAAGGGGGCCGGCACACTGCATCATGAGGTAGAAACCGTCATCGCGGCCTATTGCCGCCAATGCGCCATTACCCTGTCGTGTCGGGATCTGGCGCGCGCCGCCCTGCCACTGGCGGCCGGTGGGTATTCGCCCGTAATCGAAGAGACGGTGTTCCCCGCGCGGCAGGCGCGGCGGCTCAATGCCCTGCTGCTGACCTGCGGCGTGTACGATTCGGTGGGGTCGTTTGCCTATCGCGTCGGCCTGCCGGCCAAAAGCGGCGTCGGCGGCGGCATCGTCGCCATTGTGCCGGGACAGGCCGCTATTGCCGTGTGGTCACCGGAACTGGATCGCCACGGGACGTCTGTGGTGGGTTTTGCGGCGCTGGAGGCCTTCAGCCAGATCACCAACTGTTCGGTCCTGTGAGTGGTCGTATAAATGGCTACTCATTCGTACCAGGGGTGACTTATGGCAGATGACATGCCACGCGTGGAAAGGTCAGTATTGCCCTGACGGTCGATTTGGCGGCCATGGTGCGCGACGCCGTGGACAGCGGCGAATACGCCTCGGCCAGCGAAGTGGTGCGCAAAGCCCTGCGCGACTGGAAGTATAAGCAGCAGGCCCGCGAACGCCAGATTGCAGAGTTGAAGGCGATGATCGACCAGGGCGAGCGCAGTGGCTATGTTGAATGGGAAGAACAGAGGCCTCACTGACCAAGGCGCGCCAGCGTGCCGGAAAACAACGGGATAATCTTCCGCCTTGAGCGCACAGGTCGTTTTGAAGACGATCTTCTCGTTTTATCGGGTTATGTAGCGGCTGACAGCCAGCGGGCCGCCGACCAGTTGATCCGCGATATCGCTTGCCCGTTTTGAGCTTTTGGCGACGTGTCCCAGATCTAGTCGCCCCGTGCCGGACAGCTCGGGGGAACATTACCTGCTGTCTCATGCAGCTATCTGATCATCTATCGCGTGGATGAGGCTGCCGGGCTGCCGGGCGCGTTATCTTGCTGCGTGTGGTTCACGGGGCGCGGGACTGGTTAGCCTTGTTCGGATAAACCCAATCCCTCGCGATAACGCTCGATCTCCGCCAGCTTTTCATAAAATAGCGACCAGTCGTCATTTTTCGCTATGGGTGTCCACAGGGCTTCGATCTCATCGTAAAGCAGGGTCGCCGGGGTGGCTTGCGCAAACAACGGTTGCGACAACTTTGCCGCATCGGCGGCTGCGTAACCAATGATCAACCGACGAAAATCGACAGCATCCGGCTGTGTGTAGACTTCGCCGCGCGGGCCGTTGAGGGCGCGGGCTTCGCTGAGCGAGCCGCCGAACCAGTCGAAGAAAAACCCTTCAAAACTGCCCGGCGTCTTTGCGCCGCTCAACATGCGAAAGGCCGCCTGCATCAGGGGCGTCTCTACCTCCATGCCTAGTGCGACGATGTTCAGACGGCGGCAGAACTGTGCGGCCATGGCCGTTTGATAGCGCTCGGAAAAGGCGTTGAGGCTGTCGATCAGCGGCTGGCTGTCGCCGATCAGGCTGAGGCAGCGCGCCAGTTGCGTCAGGTTCCAGAACACCGCATCGGGCTGCCGCGCATAGGCATAGAGCCCGCCTTCATCGAAATAGGCGGCCACCAGCCCCGGCTCATAGTGCGGCAGGAAGCGATAGGGGCCGTAGTCAAAACTTTCGGCTGTAATGTTCATATTATCAGTATTCAGCACCCCGTGCACAAAGCCGGCGCACATCCACTGGGTCGTCAGGTGCGCGGTCTTTGTCACCACCGCGTCAAAAAGGGCATGCGCCAGGTCCGGCCCCTGATGCGCGCTTAAGTCGGGGTAATAGGTGTCGGCGACATAGCGCACCAGCGCAGTCATAGCCTCGGTTTCGTTGAGATAGGCAAGCCGCTCGAATGTGCCGAAGCGAATATGCGAATGCGACAGGCGCACCAGCACCGCCGCCCGCGTCGGCGACGGCTCGTCGTAGCGACGCAGGGACTCGCCGGTTTCAATCAGCGAAAAACTCTTCGACGTGTTGACGCCTAGCGCCTCGAGAAGCGCCGTCGCCAGCACCTCACGCACCCCGCCTTTGAGCGTCAGGCGGCCGTCGCCGCCGCGAGACCACGGCGTCGTACCGGAGCCCTTGGTGCCGAGATCGAGCAGGCGGTCGCGCGCATCGCGCATCTGGGCAAACAGGAAGCCACGCCCGTCGCCGAGGTCGGGGTTGTAGTGACGGAACTGATGCCCGTGATAGCGCAGGGCCAGCGGTTCGGTCTGATTGTCGGGCAGGGGGGTAAAGCGGCCGAAATGCGCGATCCATTCGGCATCGCTCAAACTCTTAAGGCCCACCAAGGCCGCCGCGTGGTCATTGCGGTATCTTAAAACCGTCTGCGGAAAGTCGGCGGCGCGCACCGCATCGACCAACGGCAGGCCAGAGCCCGCGAGGCGCGGATCAGGACGGTATCGGGCGGAAATCGGCATGAGACAGACCGGTTTTGCTTGGGACGGGGCGTCCGGTTTGCTACGGTTCTCCGCAATAGTCGATACCAAACATCACTATTTTTCAGCGGAAGGACACCCTTCCGCTCAAGCCGCCATTGAGGCGGCGGCCAAGGTGGCGGAGCCACCGTTCGGCGAGGGACGCTAATGAAATCCCTATCCGGACTTAACCCTCGCAGGATCGTTGATCGTGCCCGCGGAAAAGGAGACCGCCGATGAAGTTCACTCTCGAATTTCTCAAAACCGAAGCCGGGGCTGGCTTCATTCTGGGCCTGTCGGCCCTGATCGCAGTGCTGTGGGCCAATTCGCCGTGGGCAGCGGTCTATTTCGACTTCATCAACGCCCATATTCCGGTGCAGATCGGCGCCTTTGTCGAAGACAAGTCGGTGCTCAAATGGACCAAGGAAGGCCTGATGGCTATCTTTTTCTTCGTGGTCGGGCTGGAGATCAAGTACGAGATTTTCCGTGGTGAACTGTCGAACCCTAAGAAGCTGGCATTGCCGGTGCTGGGGGCAATCGGCGGTATGGCGGCCCCGGCTCTGGTCTATGTAGCGCTTAATGCGGGGCTGCCCGGCGGCGATCTTCGCGGCTGGTCGGTACCGATGGCGACCGATATTGCCTTTGCTCTGGCCGTATTCGCGGTGGTCGGCCGGGGCTTGCCGGACAGCCTGCGCGTTTTCCTCCTGACGCTGGCCATTGTCGATGATCTGGGTGCGGTGCTGGTCATTGGACTCTTCTACTCGTCGGGCATCGACCTGACGCTGTGCCTGTGGATCGCCGGTCTGCTGGTGGTGATGGGGCTGGCCAAAAACGCCCTGAGGGATCATGCGCGCGGTCTGAAAGCGGTCTATCTGATGCTGTTTATCGCCACATGGGCGCTCAGCCTGAAGGCGGGTTTGGCGACCTCTTTGACGGCGGTGGCGGCAGCCTTCATGGTGACACTGGACGCCCCGGCGCGCGGCGAGGAAAGCCTCTTGAAGACCATCATGCACGACCTGCACATGCCGGTTTCCTACGGCATCGTGCCGTTCTTTGCCTTCGTGGCGTCGGGCTTTTCGTTCACCGGTATGAGCTTCGCCTCGCTGGCCGATCCCCGCATGTTGGGCGTGGCGCTGGGCCTGTTTGTTGGCAAACAGATTGGCGTTTTTGGTCTCGCCTGGCTTGCCATCCGCTTGAAAATTGCCCGTGCCCCCGAAAACAGCGGCTGGGCAGCCCTCTATGGCGTGAGCCTTTTGTGCGGAATCGGCTTTACCATGAGCCTGTTTCTGGGGGCTCTGGCCTTTGCTGACCATACGGAAAGTGCCCAAAATGCCATAAAGCTTGGTGTAATTACGGGATCGTTACTTTCGGCCTGTGCAGGCGCAATAGTTCTGTCGCGTCGCCGCATCACAAGTTGACGTTTGCGTAACCGTCAATATTTACAGGCCTTTTTGACCGCTGTGGTGCTACTGCTAACGCCGCGTAAGCCTTGTATGGCAAGGCTTACGCGGTTTTTTCATGTGCGCGTGCGAGATGAATTTGAAATTGTCTTTGTGCCCACTTGTGTCATATCATGTCACGTAGCAGGCCCTTCCAAGTAAACCTTTGGGCGAGTCTGCATAAAACAACGTCAAAGACAAAACCGGCAAATACAGGGACCGCCGTTTACACTGTAAAATCTTCCCTAACGGAAGAGGTGGCCTGCTTGACCTAGGGGAAACACATGCGCGTAAAGGCACAAACTCACAATCGCTTCTCCCTCAACCGCACACTGATGGTAACCTGTTCCGGTATGGTTATGGCGCTCAGTGCGGCGTCTGCCATGGCCCAGACCGCTCAGCCTGAGGAAGAGGTTCAGGTCATCACCGTCACCGCCCAGAAGCGCGAACAGTCGCTCCAGGACGTGCCGATCGTGGTCACCACCCTGTCGGCCAAGCTGCTGCAGGACGCCGGCGTGAAGGACATTAAAGACATGCAGGTCCTGACGCCTGGCCTGACCGTCACCTCGACGCAGAACGAAACCCTGACCACTGCCCGTATCCGGGGTGTCGGTACGGTCGGCGACAACCCTGGAATGGAATCTTCGGTCGGCGTGGTCATCGACGGCGTTTATCGCCCGCGCAATGGCGTTGGTTTCGGCGATCTGGGCGAAATCGGCCGTATTGAAGTGCTGAAGGGGCCGCAGGGCACCCTATTCGGCAAGAACACCTCGGCCGGCGTCATCAACATCATTACCAAGGAGCCGTCTTTCACCTTCGGCGTCGATGGCGAAGCCACGGTGTCCAACTACGACGGCAAGGGCGTGTCGGCCTCGATCACCGGGCCGCTGTCCGAAGACCTGGTCGCCGGTCGCCTGTTTGTAGCCAAGCGCGAGCGGGGCGGCTTCTATGACGTCAATACCGGCATTGGCCCGCGCGCCCTCAAGGAAGACGCCGATCAGAACTTCTACACGGTGCGCGGTCAGTTGCTGTTCACGCCGGGCGCACACAAGATCCGCGTGATCGCCGACTACTCGAAGCGTGACGAAAACTGCTGCGCCGTGGTGCAGACCCGTACCGGTCCGACCGGCGCGGCGCTCAATACGCTGACAGGCGGTAACGGCGTGGCGGCGACCGCCAATCCGGAAGCGCGTCTCGCCTATTCCAACCGCCCAACCACGCAGCAGATCATCGATGGCGGCGTCTCGGTCGAAGCCAATATCAAGCTGGACTGGCTCGACTCGACCCTGACTTCTGTAACCGGCGTGCGCAAGTGGAAGAACACCAATGGTCAGGACATCGACTACTCGGGCGCCGACATCCTCTATCGCCGCGACAACGGGGATTTTAAGGCGGACTTTGACACCTTCTCGCAGGAACTGCGCCTGGCTGGTGGCGGCGAAAAGCTCAACTGGCTGGTCGGCGCCTTCTATGCCGACGAAGACCTGAAGCGCACCGACTCCTACGTCTATGGCTCGCAGTACGAAACCTATCTGTCTATCCTGCTAGCGCAGGCCTTGGGTCTTCCGACCACGACGCCGACGGTTTCGGTCCTGACCGGCCGGGCGCCAGGCACTTCCTACACGGCGGGTCAGGGTGCGCTCGACTACTATACACAGGAGTCGAAGTCGCTGGCCTTGTTCACGAACAATGGCTACAAGTTCACAGACAAGTTCGAGGTCACTATGGGCCTGCGCTATACGCAGGAAACCAAGAAAATGACCGCCATCTACACCAACTCTGACGGAGGGGTGGGCTGCGCCTCGGCCATTGCACGTTCGGGCCTGATGGGTAATGCCCCGGTCGGCACCTGGGCGGCTATCCCGGCGGCCTCGCGTCCAACCGTGGTCGGCAATATGTGTACCTTCTGGGGTAATGCGGCCTTCAATAACCGCCGCATCGCCAACGAAGTGACCGAGAAAGAATGGTCGGGCACGCTGAAAGGCGCCTACCGCTTCAACGATAACATTATGGCCTATGTCTCTTACGCACGCGGCTATAAGGGTGGCGGCTATAACCTCGACCGCGCCCAAACGGGCATCACGCCAGACGCCTCGCTCTACTTTAAGCCGGAAACTGTGGACTCCTACGAAATCGGTCTGAAGACTTCGATGCTGAACAACAAGCTGCTGTTCAACATTACGGCCTTCGATCAGACCTTCCAGGACTTCCAGCTCAACACGTTCCTCGGCACAGCCTTCGTGGTCGAGTCGATCCCGGAGCTGAAGTCGAAGGGCTTTGACGCCGATGTCTACTGGTCCACGCCGATCCGCGGTTTGTCGGTGCAGGGCGGTGTCGCCTATGCCGACACCAAGTACGGCAGCTTCAAGGCCTCTGACCTGTCGAACCCGGCACGCTTCCCGCAACTGTCGCTCCTTCCGGGGGCGCGGATGTCCTTCGCCCCGGAGTGGACGGGCTCTCTGGCCGTCACCTGGTCGGGCAATATCGCCGAAAACCTGCGCGCAACGGGCAATATCGCTGCCAAGTATTCTTCGGAATACAACACCGGCTCCGACCTGATCCCGTTCAAGATGCAGGACGGCTATACGCTGCTTAATGCCCGCCTCGGCATCGGTGCGCCTGATCAGGCCTGGACGCTGGAATTCTGGGCGCAGAACCTGACCGACGAAACCTATAAGCAGGTCGTTATCAACGCTCCGCTGCAAGGCAATGGCTTCCAGTCCACGGTTCAGCCAAACGGCACCTATTACAATCAGGCGCTCGACTCCAACACCTACGACGCTTTTATGGGCCAGCCGCGCACCTATGGCGTTACTCTTCGCGTAAAATACTGATCTTCATTTACAGATCAGAAGAGACAAAGGCCCCGGTTTCCACCGGGGCCTTATTTTTTGGCGACCTGGTTGCCGTATTTTCACCCTCTTGTGGGATGCAATATTCCGACAGAACGCCTATATCTGTGTAACAGCCAAAGGAGACCGCTCATGGCCGACAAAGCCCCTGCCGAAGCTATTGCCGAAAAGACCACGCGCTCAATCACCGACGCGCTGGAGTACCTCGAAGACAAGCTTAAGGTGTCGCAGGACACCCGTGACAAGATCAATGGCAGTATTGACCGCCTTCAGGTCATTCTCGAAGAAGCCCGCGATGAGGCCGAAGACAAGACCAAGGTCGTGCGCCGTCAGATCCGCCGTCACCCCGGCACCTCGGTAGCCATCGCAGCCGCCGCCGGTGTGGTCATCGGCCTCCTGTTGTCGCGCCGCGACTAAGAGGTACTCAAAACGAAATGCCGTGCCGTTTCAGGCGAAGCGGCGCGGTTTTGTTTGGGAGGGGCCATGATCCATTGGGTTGTGATATGCGTGGCCACACCGGGCCTATGCTATTGCGCTTTCCAGCTCTATCGGGGTCTGCGCGACGGTGAGATGAACGGTCTGGGCTTTGTGCCGATCTTCAATCAGGAACCGCCGCTGGATCGCAAGGCGGACTTCCGTGACGTCTGGATCACGGCCGCGCCGCGCGCCGCGACCCTCCTGGTCGGCATTCCTTTGCTTCTCAAGATGCTCAGCATCGCTCTAGTGACGTTGTGACTACATGCGGTACTGGCCGCTCTCGATCAGGCTCAGGCATTCCGCCGTCAGAGGCTTATAGCCACTGTCGTCCATCTTCATCACGTAGAGCGGATCGCTGACCCTGGCCGGATCAAAGCCAGCCAGGACAAGGTCCATCTTCTTGTACTTGAACGTGCCTGTCGTTTCGGCATTTTGCAGCAGGCGCACAAAACGCGGCCGCGCATAAACGGGCAGGTGGTTGTTCACATGCTGCGCAAAGGCCTCAATCGAGAAGCCTTCGCCGGTAATCAGCGACACCATCCCCGCCTTGCCGTCATAGTGCGGGACGGGCACACCATAGACGATGGCCTCATCGACGCCTTCGGCTCGGGCGCAGCATTCGCCCACCTCTGAGGTCGAGACGTTCTCACCCTTGAAACGGAAGGTGTCGCCGATACGATCCACGAAGTAGATATAGCCGTCCTTATCCATCTTCATCAGGTCGCCGGAACGGAACCAGGCGTCGCCCTTTTTGAAGACGTCGCGCATCACCTTCTTCTCTGAGGCGGCCTTGTCGGCATAGCCGGTGTAGAAGTGGCGAGCGTCCGTGCCGATGGCGCCAATGGCTTCGCCGACCTCGCCGGGCTTGCACTCGATGCACAGGCCGTTCGGTCCGCGCACCGGGGTTTCGCTTTCGACGTCGAACTGCACAAGTCGGATATTGAAGGCGTTGCGCAAATAAGCCGGCGCACGGCCAATGGCTCCGGCCTGACCGTCAAAATTGAACAACGACACATTGCCTTCGGTCGAACCGTAAAATTCGATGATCACCGGCACCTTGAAGCGCGACTTGAATTCGCTCCAAACTTCCGGCCGCATACCGTTGCCGAAGGCAACCTTAAGCCGGTGTTTCGTCTCATCATCCGGATTTGCCGCTACCGGCGCGTTGACGAGATAGCGGCACAGTTCCCCGATATAAACGATGTGGGTGCAGTTGAGGCTGCGTACATCGGGCCAGAAGGCGGAAGCCGAGAAGCGCCGCTTGATGACCATGGAGCCACCATTGAGCAGCGCTGCCCCCACCCCGCAAAGGCCGCCGGTCGAATGGTAAAGCGGCAAGGCGTTATACAGGCGGTCTTCCTCGCTCATATGCGACACGCCGCGGAAGGCCTTCATGTAGAGCTGGGCGCGGGCATGGGTGATCTTGGCCGCCTTGGGCAGGCCGGTGGTGCCGGAGGTATAGATATAAAGTGCCGGGTCACGCGCCACCATGCCCTGCCGGATCTTGCGGTCCGGGCGCACCGTGCTGACCCCTTTCAGCGCCTGGGTCAGCGAATGGTGATGCGAGGTTTCATCGCCCTGCGCCAGATCGAGCACAAACACCTCCTGATGGCGGCTCAGGGTGGCTTCGATCTCGCTAAAGGCGGGCAGGGTCGCGGGATCAACAATGGTCAGGCTGGCCGTGGAGATGTTGATGCAGTGGGCCAGACCCTGACCGGTCAGGGCATTGTTAATCAGGGCGCAGATTACACCGATCTTGCTCAGCCCGTACCATATGGGGATGTATTCTAGCCGGTTGGGCAGAAAGACCGCCACCGTATCGCCGGGTTTCAGGCCGCGCGACAAACCCCAGTTGGCCACGCGGTTGGCCAGCACGTCCATCTCTGAATAGGTGAGGCTCTTGTCTTCAAACAGCAGGGCGATGCGCGCAGAATGGCGATCCACCGAAGCTTCGACATCGTCACACACCAGCACGGGCGAGTTTGAGTCTACTTCTCGGATATGGCGCAGCAGCCGCAGCAACCGCTTGATGAAAATGAATTCGCGCCTGGCCCTGTCGATCAGGTTCATGGAACGTCTCCGGATACCCTGTGCCTCGTGACGTCTATGGTGACGTCTTATGTTTCAGCATATCCCGGAATATGCGTTTCACCAGCATAAAATTGACGTGAACGGAAAGTATTTTCCCTTACCGCAAGGGAAGGCGTTGTTATGTCAATTCAGGTTTTAAACGCGTCAATACGTTGATAGGTCGAGATTTTGACCACTTATAAACCTAAATGTCGAAGGCCTTGCCGTCAGCGCTTCAGGACCATGACGGTCACATCGGCGGTCTTGTTGTCGATCAACCGCACCTCGTAGGTGCCCGGTTGCAGGTCGAAATCGACGATCTTACGGATGCCGGAACAGTCCGGCCCATGGCCGTGCTTGCTTGATTTCAGCGCTTCGCCTGCCTTCACCACGTCGATCCAAAGGCTCGCCCCGGCGGCAATGCCATAGGTGCCGGCCTCAGTTACAGTGAAGCTGAGCGTGCCACTAAAGGTCGGGGTGGTCGGTGGTGTGGCGCGCGTGCGCTTATAGGTGACGCGGGTCGCCTCAAGCAGTGCCACCTTGACCGGCTTACCCACGCTTAGGGCCGGAGCGCCGCTAACATCAGTGGAGGCCTTGACCGAGGTGGCGTGCAGCCAATGGGTGAATGGCCCGGTCAGGACCGGCTCTGGGGGGCAGGCCGGTTTGGCCTCTTCGGCCCATACCAGTGCAGGGGTTAGCAACATAGCAGCGGAAAGAAGCAGGGCGCGCATGGGTTACCCTTTGCAAAGCCATTTTTGCGGCTGAGTTTAATCCCGGAATTGCGGCGCAGGGAAGACGGGCCGGGCTGATTATCGGCAAGGTAGGGACTCCGGGGTCAGTTGACCCCGGACCCCGGATATGGGTGCGCGTGTCGGGCAGGCTGTCCGCGTGGAGGACCTACCCTCCGCAGCCCGGATCAGGCCGCAATCGTGTTGCGTTAACGGAGCGCTTGGTGACCGTGTCAGGTGTTTCAGGCGCATCCATCTCGCTAAGGGTCCGCAGCATCCGGTACGCACAGGCGCGCAAATGTTCGCGCCGCTGTTCGGGGGTCAGGGGGCCAGCCATGTCCGTCGTCTCGGTTATGCCCAAAAGGGTAACCCCGCTTTTACGACGGGGATAGATTTCGCGCTCGTAACCGGGTGCAGGGGCTGTGCCCCCTGCGCGCTGAAGGCCTTGGTGGTTGGCGTCGCCTTGGGAAAACCTTATTTGCGACTAGGGTTGGAGTTGGAATTGTAGGGGGCAAAAGTGCGTGTTTGGGTTTTGGCTGTGGGGCTCCTATGGGCAGGGACAGCGAACGCGGCGGCTGTCATGCACGGGGTAGGTCCGTGGTCCGGCGGGGCTGTGCCCTATCATTTTGAACCAGCGTTGCTGCAAGAGGCGGGGGCCAAAGGGACCGATTGCCGCAACTGGAGCCAATGGCGCGCCGGGTCGGCAAAGCAGGCCTGTCAGGCCATGGACGAATGGACGCGCGTCAGCGGCGTACGCTTTGTGCCTGACGCCAAACGCCTTGACTCCGTAAGCATTGTCAGGGGGGGCGCTACGACCGGCACGATGGGCCGCTTGCCTGCGGGTAATCGGGTAACCATTGAGCCGGGCGTCACCTATGGCAGCGTTTTGCACGAGTTCGGCCATGTCCTGGGGCTGATGCACGAGCACCAGCGCCCCGACCGTGACGACTATTTGCGTCTTGAACCGTTTCTGACCGGGCTTTTGCAGCGTTGTACCTTCCTGACCGAGGTGTGTCGGGATGTGCGGCTTTCCTTTCCAAAGGTTGGGGTGAGGGCAAAGACCGCCTATGATCCGTGTTCCTTGATGCACTATCTGGCCAACCAGGCACCGCGCCATCCGCAGGACAAGCGCTGGGCGCATATCTTTACCCTGACGAACAAAGGGCAGGGCAGACTCAAGACCTGTCAGGGGCAGTTTGCGGCCCTGCCGGCGCGCTGCCGTAAGGTGGGGCAGAAATGCGCGGTGTCGAAGTCGGATGCCGAACTTGTCCGGCGCTTTAACGGGGTGGTGGGTTAGCGTCCTGTCGGACTTTTGATAAGCCGGGTGGCAGGGCACCGCGAAACCTTAGACAGAGCTTCGTATCTTCTCGACTTCACTGAAAGGAGATACGACATGAACCGCAATCGCATCGAAGGCAGCTGGGAGCAGCTCAAGGGTCACGTTCAGAAGGCCTGGGGCAAGCTGACGAATGACGATCTCAATGAGATCGAAGGCGACCGAAAGCTGCTGGCCGGTAAGATTCAGGAACGCTACGGCGTCGCTCAGGACGAGGCGGAGCTTCAGATCCGCCGCTGGAACGACGACGACGACACGGTGGATTCCGTCATCGCCGATCGCCGTTAAACTTGTGCAAAAAGCCCTCCGAAGTCACTTCGGAGGGCTTTTTTCAGGCCACGCGGGCAAAGGTCAGGCAGGTTTTCAGGCCACGCTCGCTGGTGAAGGCCACATCGCCTTTCAGCGTGCGGGCAAAGCTGTGCAAAATGCGCATCCCCAGACTTTTGGAGGCCGCGAGATCAAACCCGCCGGGCAGGCCGGGGCCATCGTCGCGGATCGACAGTACAAACACGTCGGGCTTCGTGTCATCAAGGCGAATGGTCACCGCGCCCTGTCCGGCGCTGAAGGCGTGTTTCAGCGAATTGGTCAACACTTCCACGACAAACAGCGACAGGGTCATCACCTGTTCGGCGGGAAGTGTGATGTCGGGCACCTCGACCTCCAGCTGGATGCGTCCGTCGCGGGTATGCAGCACATCTTCGGCGATGTCGCGCAAAAGGGTGCGCAAGGGCACATTGACATTGTCCGGGTCGTACAGCTTGCGATGGATGCGCGATAGGGTTTCCAGACGCCGGCGGGCGTCGGTCAGGGCATCGGTCGCCTCGCGATTGCCTTGCAGCTTTTTCGATTGCAGTGTGAGCATACTGGCCACGAAGGCCAGATTGTTGGCGATGCGGTGTTGAAGCTCGGCATAAAGCGTCTTTTGATGCACCACCAGGGCGGCATTGGTGTTACGTTCGGCTGACAATTTTTCCTGGGCTAGTCGCATGCCGTGGATGACTGCGATATCAACAGCCGAGACCAGCAGGAAAAAACCCAGCGCCACCAGCACCGGCGGGCTAACGTCGAAGCTGAAGGCCGGCGGGATGAAAAAGAACCATGCAGCCAGCGCGCTGAGCCCCGCACAGACAATGCCCGGCCAGAGGCCTACCAGCCATGCCGTCAGCATAACGGCGGGAAAGAAGGTCAGGAAGGGAAAACCGGGCGGTAAAGCCTTGTCGCTGACGAAGCGAACCCCCAGCGCCACCCCGAAGAAGGCCACAGCCACGCCATAACGAAACGCCGTCTGATCCTCGCGTTTGCGAAACCAGCGCGTTATCTCCCGGAAAAAACCCTCGACCCTGTGCATGGGACCGTTATTCCGGGGGTTTCGGCGGGCGTCAAGCCACTAGTGCACGGTAGAGGCAAGCCCTCATACGTTATTTATTATCGCGTCTGGCAGTGATTTCGGCTGCGATCATCAGGCCCAGCGCTGCCAATGAACCGATCCCCACGGTGGGCCCCAGCGCCGCCCAACCCCACTGTCCGGCAATGGCCGCTAGCAGCGGTGGGCCGATCAGCGAGCCGCCCGCGCCAAACTGCGTGAGCACGCCATTAGCGGCGGCGACGTTGAGGCTGGGGCTCATATGCGGCAAGCGGGCGAAGACAAGGCTTGAGCTTATGCCGGATATGGCGTTGAGCGCGATAATCAGCCCGGCTAGCCAAAGTGGATGACCGCCGATAAAGATCAGGCCGGCCAGAGCGGCGGGCACTAGCAGACCGGCGAACAAAGCGACCCAGCGCGCCCGCTCACCCCGGTGCAGGGCCTGTGCAGCGGCCCACGCCCCGCCTAAGGTCGCGGCGGAAGCGAGGCCCGTTACGGTGGCGGCGACAGACGGCGACTGCCCCTGTTCGGTGAGGAACAGCGGGAACATCGCAATCAGGCCGACGAACAGGGTGGTGTAGAAGCCAAACCCCGCGCACATAAGCCAAACGGGCAGGGGCGGCCATACGAGCCGGCTTTCGCTTTTCGTCTCGACCACCGGGGTGCGGACGGCGGCGAACAGGGCAGCCCCAGCCAACAGCGCCCATACAACCAGCACGGTACGCCAGCCGGTAACGAGCAGCAACACGCCGCTCAGCCCCATGCCGAGGGCAAAACCCGACGGAACAAACGTGCTCCACACAGTGAGCGCCGCGCCCTGATCCTGCGGCCTCGCGACGGTGGCGATCAAGGACGGCGCCGCAATGACCACCATTAGATAGCCGGCACTTTCGATCAGGCGGGCGGCAAACAGCGTCCACAGTCCAGGCACCAGCGCGCCGATCAGACCGCCGGCGGTCAGTAACCCCATGCCGTACAGCAGTGCCTTGCGGCTGCCCAGTCGGGCGATGAGGAGGCCGGCAACGATGCCGAGGCTGGCCCCGCCGGTTTCGATGAGTGACACCAGCCAGCCGGCTTCGACGCGCGACAGCTTAAGGTCGGCGGAGATAACCGGGCTTAAGGAGGCAAACTTGCCCAACGCGGCTGCGGCTAGCACGCCGGTAAACCACAGGAGCAGGATGGGACGCCAATGCGGGTCGATGCGGATCATGCCTTCGTCGATACGGGCGTGAGCGCGAACGATCAACGCATAAAATATGCGGTCACACCGTCGTCACAAGGCGGGCGGCGCGTCCGTCCGACAGCAAAAGCCGCTCCCAGATCAGGCGGCTTTGGACGATGGGGATGATGGGGTGGTAATTGGGGCCGGTAGCAACCTCCATGCGGCTGAGGCGGCCGTCGTGCCAGCCCAAACCCTCCAGCGAGGCTTCGGCGGCCAGGATGTCTTCAGAGGCATAGCGGATGAGTGACTTGCCCAGAAATGCCCCCGGCTCGGCCCGCCACAGACCTTCGCGCGACGGCGAAACCGCCAGCAGATCGTGCGTCCGGTCTTCTATCAGGTGCACGCTGAGCTGCGAGGTTTCCACCAGCCGCTTGAGGATGGTGTCCTGCGCCGAGTCGGCCAGAAGCCGATGCGCCCGTTGCCACTGATCATCCGGCAGGGCCAAAGCCCCGCTTTCCCACCGCGACACCGTCGTCTGCGTCACGCCCATCAGCTCGGCCAGATGGCTTTGCTTGAGGCCCTTCAATAGCCGCAATCGGCGAAGCGGGGAATGGTGGCGGGACATAGTCCGACTGTGGCAGGGGCGCGGATGAAGATCAATACCCTCCGATAACCGGCAGGACTTCACCCGTAATGTAGCTGGAGCACTGGTTCGACGCCAGAAACACGTAGGCGGGGGCCAGTTCTTCTGGCTGGGCCGGGCGCTTCATAGGGGTTTGTGATCCGAACTGTTCGACCTCGTTCGATGGCTTTTCCGCCGGGTTGAGCGGCGTCCAGACGGGGCCGGGGGCAACGGCGTTGACGCGGATGCTTTTGGTGATCAACTGCCCCGACAGGGCGCGCGTAAAGGCGTGGATGCCGCCCTTAGTCATCGAATAATCGACGATGGACTTCGAACCCTCTATACCGGTGATCGAGCCGGAATTGACGATGGCTGCCCCGGCCCGCATGTGGCGCAGCGCCGCCTGGGTCATAAAGACATAGCCGTAGAGATTGGTCTTCAGCGTCGTGTCAAGGTGCTCGGGGCTGAGCTTTTCAAACTGCAACTCGTGCATCTGAAACGCCGCATTATTGACCAGCAGGTCGAGCTTGCCGAACGCTTCGACGGTCGCGTCCACCGCCGCTAAGCAGAAGTCGCGGTTGGTGACATCACCAGAAAACAGCAAGGCCTTGCGTCCTTCGGCCTTGATCAGCGCCGCGGTCTTTTGCGCATCCTCATGCTCGTTAAGATAGACGATAGCGACGTCCGCCCCTTCGCGGGCAAACAGCACGGCGACGGCGCGCCCGATGCCGGAATCGCCGCCGGTGATGATCGCCACCTTGTCGTTCAACTTGCCAGAGCCCTTATAATAGGGGGCGTCATACATCGGTTGCAGCTCAAGATCGGATTCCCGACCCGGTTTGTCGAGCGTCTGACTCGGAAGGGGTGGCACGGGATAGGGCCGCGCTCCGGTTTGCGGTACGGCGTCTTCGCCCGGCGCGGTCTGTTCCTGGCCTACGGCTTGCTGAAGGGCGCGGTGACGTTCGGCGGTCTGTTCGGCTTCGGCAGCGAAGTGCGCAAAGCGGTCATCGGGGGTCATGCAGTGCTCTCTCTTAAAAGGCTGACCCCGCCCGTCCTTCGTATGCCCCGTCAGGCCGTCAAAAAGCAATTGCGCTTACATCTCCCCAGAGTTCAAAGCTGTAAAGCCCGTCCACAAAGCCATGGTGACCATCATCATATTCTCAGTCAGTGAGACAAAGCCCAGTGGCACATGATTGTTGCTGCCGACGCAGGCGCATTTCAGTTCGCGTCGGTCGAGATAAACAGCCTTGAAAACCGACACGGCCCCGATGCTGCCGATCAGCAGCGCCACCGGTACAGACAGCCAGCTCAGCGCCTCTGCAGCCATCAAAAGGCCTGCACCGCCTTCTGCAAAGGGATAGATATAGCCATAGGGCACCCAGCGTTTGGCCAGCAGGTCGTAGTTCAGGAACATGGTCGAGAAGGATTCAACATTCTGGAGCTTCAGCATCGAAAGAGCCACCATGCTGAAGGCGATAAACCATTTTGCCGCCTGGCCGGTAAAGGGGGTGCCGAATACTGCATATGAGACGCTCAGCGCCAGCAGTGCCATCAGGGCAAAAACGGCGATCACCGGAGTATAGGTGGGTGTTTTGGGGTCCGGTATTCGCTGCCCGAAATAGCGTCTCAGATCGTCATAACCCCCGACCCGTTCATCGCCGATAAAGGTTTGCGGTGTGGTTTTGACACCATACTGGGCTTTGAAGGCTTCGGTCTCTTCGCGCGTTTTCAGCCAATGATCTTCAACAGTAAAACCGTTTGATTTAAGCAGGTGCAGCGCCTTCAAGCCGTAGGGGCAGGTGTGCGTCGCCATGACCATGCGATAGAGTGTGGCGACTTTGGATTGATCTGCCATCGTGCCCTCCTTCTTGATAGCCTCTGCGCGAGCCTTATACCCTTAGACCGCGAAAGCTATGCGAATAGGTACGTAGTCTGGCAAGAGATGTGAAAGGGCAAGGCACCCACTTGCGATCGGCTCTGGCTCAGATGTCATCTGTCCAAGGCCTCACCCCTGTAACTGGGGATTTAGAATCCGGGCAAGACTGCAATATTCCGCCTCCCCCGGCGTGCCGGGGGAGGAAACGTCTGAGCATGGATGATGGTGGCGGAGCGGGGCTCGAGCCGCAAAAGAAAAGGGCGCAGATGATGTCACCTGCGCCCAGTTATGGGGTTTAGTCTAGCGTGCCGTTCACTCTGCCGGTTCGGCTGGGATATAGACCTCTGAGCCCATATCTTTGAACTTCTGAGACATTTCCGCCATGCCCGTCGCGGCTTCGAGGTCCGCCTTTTCATTGTCGGTCATGTTGGCGGCGTAGTCGCGGACCTCCTGCGTGATCTTCATCGAGCAGAATTTCGGGCCGCACATCGAACAGAAGTGCGCCGTCTTGTGCGCCTCTTTCGGCAGGGTCTCATCGTGGAAGGCGCGCGCCGTATCCGGATCGAGGCCCAGATTGAACTGATCCTCCCAGCGGAAGTCGAAACGCGCGCGGCTGAGCGCATCGTCCCAGGCGCGGGCGGCAGGGTGCCCCTTGGCGAGGTCGGCGGCATGGGCGGCGATCTTATAGGTGATCACGCCAGTCTTCACGTCGTTGCGGTCGGGCAGGCCCAGATGCTCCTTCGGCGTGACGTAGCACAGCATGGCTGTGCCGAACCAGCCGATCATGGCCGCGCCGATACCGGAGGTGATGTGGTCGTAACCCGGCGCGATGTCGGTGGTTAGTGGCCCAAGCGTATAGAAGGGCGCTTCACCGCAGGTCGCCAGTTGCTTGTCCATATTGGCCTTGATCTTGTGCATCGGCACGTGGCCGGGGCCTTCGATCATCACCTGACAGCCCTTGGCCCACGCCACCTTGGTCAGTTCGCCCAGCGTCTCCAGTTCAGCGAACTGCGCGCGGTCATTGGCGTCGGCGATCGAGCCGGGACGCAGGCCGTCGCCCAGTGAGAAGGTGACATCGTACTCACGCATGATGTCGCAGATTTCCTCGAAATGCGTGTAGAGGAAGTTTTCCTTGTGGTGGGCCAGACACCACTTGGCCATGATCGAGCCGCCGCGTGACACGATGCCGGTGACGCGATTGGCGGTTAGGTGCACATAGGCGAGGCGCACGCCCGCATGGATGGTGAAATAGTCCACGCCCTGCTGTGCTTGTTCGATCAGAGTGTCGCGATAGACTTCCCACGTCAGGTCTTCGGCGACGCCATTGACCTTTTCCAGCGCCTGATAGATGGGCACGGTGCCGATAGGGTTGGGCGAATTGCGCAGAATCCATTCGCGAATATTGTGGATGTTGCGGCCGGTCGAAAGGTCCATGACGTTATCGGCGCCCCAGCGGATCGCCCACACCATCTTATCGACCTCTTCCTCCATCGATGAGGTGACGGCGGAATTGCCGATATTGGCGTTGATCTTCACCAGGAAGTTGCGGCCAATGATCATCGGCTCGACTTCGGCGTGATTGATATTGGCCGGGATGACGGCGCGACCGCGGGCCACTTCGTCACGGACAAATTCCGGCGTGATGAAGTCGGGAATGGAGGCTCCGAAGTCTTCGCCATCACGGATGACTTCGGCTTCCTGCTTACGGCGGATGTTTTCGCGGATAGCGATATATTCCATCTCGGCGGTAATGATACCGGCGCGCGCATATTCGAGCTGCGTCACCTTATGCCCGGGCTTGCCGCGCATCACTTTCGGCAGGTTGGGGAATTCGGGGGCCAGACGTTCGGCCGAAACATTGCCATTGTCTTCCGGCTTGACCTTGCGGCCTTCGATAAATTCGACATCGCCGCGATCAAGTACGAACTGTTCGCGCACGCGCGGCAGGCCCTTGTCGATCTGAGGCACAAAGCCTTCTTCGGTGTAGGGACCGGTGGAGTCGTACAGGCTGACTGGCGGCTCATTGGCCTCTTTTTGCAGGGCGACTTCGCGGAACGGGACGCGCAGGTCAGGGAAGAGGACGCCGGGTTCATAGACCTTTTTTGAGCCGGGGAAGGGCGAGGCTTCGACCCGGATTGGCTTTAAGTCCTTGATGGGCTTGTTCATTGAATAATCCCTTTCTGAGCCTGTGGTGTGCAGGCGTGTCAATAAAGGGATCATGCGCGTCAGGTGTCTGGCCAAATGGCGAGTTGTCAGCGAAACGCGGACGCCAGAGGCTTACTCACTCCCTTCGCCGGCATGACCCGGATCAGGTTCGGCGGGTTTACGGACGCTGGTCCGATTCTCAGCCCGCTTGCGCGCGGACACCCCGGTGAACGATGCGCGGAATTTAGAGGAACGACGGCAGGGGGGCAAGGGGGAATGTGGCATTGCTGCGGGCCTCTACTCTCTTTACCTATTGGTAAACTTCCGGGCGCAAACTTATCCACAGGGGCTGCTTAACGCCCGGAGGAAATGACGATGCCCGCAGGTGAACCTCTGCGTACTGTATCGGAGCAGGAACTGCATATGAAGGTCGGCGCCTACGACGAATTGCGCCACCCCCACGGCTATGTCTATGCCAAGGAACACCATCACTGGTACTGGTTTGCAGGCATAGGCGTGTCACTAGCGCTGGTCGGCGCCGTCTTCTGGGGCTATGCGCTGTATGAAAACGGAGCCGCTCCGGTGTGCACGTCGAGCTTTGTTGATCGTTCGACATCTCCCAGCGGGGGGCGCATAGCCGAGGTGCGGCAGGTGTCCTGTCTGGGCGGTGCGCCGGATTTGCGCCTTATCGTGCATAATGCCGGAGCCACAGCCGAAGCGCCCGCCGTTTCGGCGTTTGAGGCTGGGACTGAGGTGCAGTTACGCTGGGTGTCCGACGGTGAACTGGCCGTCGCCAAGCAGGGCGGTCGGGTGTGGTTCTTCAAGACCCACTGGAAGGATGTGCGGGTGCATCTGGCCCAATAGCTGTGGAATCGGTTGCGTTGCGGATGAGCCGTCACCTGTCCGATTTTTAACGAAAAGAGCCCTTCCTTTTGGCCGCAGAGCTTCTACATCTTCTGCGTCATCCAGAGGAGGTTTCTTATGTTCGGCAATGTGTCCGTTCCCACCACCCATCATCGTCAGGCCGGTGTGGCCGACGACATCGACTTTGAGATCAAGGGCGAAGAGCTGCAATTCGTTGAGATCGAACTCGATCCGGGCGAAAGCGCCATCGCCGAAGCCGGCGGCATGGTGTGGAAGGATTCCAGCGTCGGCATGACCACGGTGTTCGGCGACGGATCGGGTCAGCAAAAGGGCTTTATGGGCGCGCTTCTGGGCGCGGGCAAGCGTCTGATTTCCGGTGAAAGCCTGTTCACCACCGTGTTCACCCACAATGGTCAGGGCAAGGCGAGGGTCGCCTTTTCGGCTCCGGTGCCGGGCTCAATCATCCCGCTCAAGCTGTCGGACGTCGGCGGTCGCCTGATCTGTCAGAAGGATTCGTTCCTTGCGGCGGCCAAGGGTGTGTCGCTGGGCATCGCCTTCCAGCGCAAGGTGATGACCGGCCTGTTCGGTGGCGAAGGCTTCATCATGCAGAAGTTGGAAGGCGACGGCTGGGTCTTCGTACAGTTCGGCGGCGCGGTTATTGAGCGCACGCTGGCCCCTGGTGAGCAGCTTCACATCGACACGGGCTGCGTGGCGGCCTTTACCGATACGGTCGATTTCGACCTGGTGCAGGCGGGCGGCGTCAAATCGATGCTGTTCGGCGGCGAAGGCGTGTTCTTCGCGCAACTGACCGGGCCGGGTAAGGTGTGGATACAGTCGTTGCCTTTCTCGCGTCTGGCCGGTCGCGTGCTGGCGGCCGCGAGCGGGGCGGGCCCGAACAGGGGTGAAGGCTCAGTCCTAGGCGGCCTTGGCGACCTGATCGGGGGCAATAACTAGTCGGGAAACGATTTAAGATATAACCCCGCGTCTCCTCCCTAGGCTTGCGTGGGGAGGTGGCCGCGAGCGAAGCGAGGCTGACGGAGGGGTATAACCGTCCGCACGATACCCCCTCCGCCTCGTAAACTCGGCGCCTCTCCAGGATATGGGGAGGAGGAAGATCGCGAAGAGCCTATCGTCCCAAAGCCTAATCCTGTTGAGCCTCCGGTGCGTTGCCGGGGGCTTTTTCAGGCGCCTTTTGTGGGCGGGTTGCCGGAACATAGAGGCCCGTCACGCGGTCGATGATAAAACCCGTTTCGTTGATCCGCCCACCATAGGCCGCGCAAGGGTCGGTCGCCGATGTATAGCTGCGGCTGGGCGGCAGGGGCTCCGGCGACATTACGCGCGCCGCATCGTCACCGAACGGCTCGGCAAATTGCAGTGCGTCTCCCAGTCGCGACAGGGACGGGGAGTCGGTGCCCAAGGCCTGCGCCTGACGCGCCCAGACGATGGCGGCGACCTGACGCTCATTGACCTTCATTTCGGCCTCGGCCCCCAGACCGCCCAACGACCCCGGCAAGCGGATGCCCAATGGCCCCGGAATGAAGAAGTTGGCAACGGCCGCAGCACCTGAGCCGACGGTTCCGGTTGGTTCAAACCACGTGACCGCTGAATGCACCTCGGCATCGGACTGCGTGCGGTCGCTGACCATCTCATAGCGTTCGGCCAGTTCAAAACAAAGCTGCGCTTCGACCTCGGTCAGGACCAGCGCCTTTTCGTTGTCCTTCAGCACGTAGCGCGTGGTCTCACCGGTCGCAAGCTTAGTTGGGTGCAGATAGACGCGCTTTACCTGATTGAGCGCCGCCGTATCGCGGTATTCCCGCGTCGTGGTGCGCCCGGACTTGCCCGGTGTCAGTTGTTCGGTCGAAGACAGGCTGGAGTCGTGGCCATCCGGGGCACTGGCGCAGGCGGTCAGACCGATGGCGAGGGCCGTGAAGGTGAGAGCAAGCCGCATGTCTTTTCCCTGTGTTCAATTGAATGGCATACGCGCACGGATCGCACTCGGATTGCAAGGCTTAATACGGGCGATTGCGCGGCAGGGGGGCTTCTGCCATTAGGGTGATATGAAAACAGAGACCCGCCCGGCGACGCCGCTAAATTTTATCGTCCTGCTGGTCCTGTTCGGGGCGTCGGGGCTTGTACTGTGGATGCGCCCGGAGGTATCTGGGGTGGCCACCTTTGGCTTTGTCGTGCTGGGCTGGGTCATCGGCCTGTGTCTGCATGAGTTCGGCCATGCGGCCTCGGCGGCGGCCTTTGGCGACTATTCGGTCAAGGCGCGCGGTTACCTGACGCTCGATCCGGTCGTCTATATCAACGGCCCGAACAGCATCGTTTTACCCGTGCTGATTCTGGTGCTGGGGGGCATCGCCCTGCCAGGAGCGGCGGTGCTGATCCGGCCCGACCTGATCCGCCATCGCTGGCAGTCGTCGTTGATCGCGCTGGCCGGGCCGGTGATGAGCCTAATCTTCGCCCTGATCAGCTATGGCGCGGCACAGGTGGCGTTCGCGCAGGCGGCACCTGACGTGTTTTGGCAGGCACTGATCCTGCTCAGCTTTTTTAACCTGATGGCCTTTGTGCTCAACCTGCTGCCTATTCCGGGCTTCGACGGGTTTGGCGTGATCACGCCGCTGCTGCCGCAGCCCCTGCGCGGCATGGCTGAGCGTCTGGAGCGCCGGCCGTGGATCAGCCTGCTGGCATTGGTGCTGATCTTCCTCTTCGGCTTTCCGTTGATCTATGCGCTACTGGGTCTGGTGGCCGGCACGCTGGGGCTTGATCTGGACGGAATGCGTCCGGCGTTCGATCGGTTTACCTTCTGGAACTGAGAGGAATTAATCCTCATGAAATCGGTCCACTCAAGCCGCCGTTGAGGCGGCAGCCCGGGTGGCGGAGCCACCGTCCGGCGAGGGGCTAAACAACGGTCAGCCTTCCTGAACGATCACCCCGTACCAGCCCAGCCCGGCATAGGTCTCGTAGCCGGGTGTGCGGTGAAAAGCCACCAGCCGCTCGTGGCGGTCCACGTAGTGACCTGAGGCGCGGCCCTGCGTATCGAGCGGGATGCGCTCAGTAAGGCTTCCGCGACCATCGGATGTAGCGATGACCAGCCCCTGTGCGTCAGTCAGCAGGACGCGCGTGCGGCGCTTTTCGGCCTCGCTCAGGCGCACCCCGTTGACGATGGTCTCCGCCTGCGGCTGCCAGTCGAAATGCACACCCAATATGCCGATCAGCTCGCCATCGGCCTGACCGCCGACGCGCACGCCGGTGGCGTAAGAGGCGACCTGCGTCCCTTTGAGCAGCGGTTCGGCGGTGATGTCGGCGACGGCGAAATCATTGCCGCTGCTAAGGCCGAGCGCCTTCTGAAACCAGTCGCGCGAGGCGACGTTCTGACCCGCCGCATGAAAGCGATCGGGGCGGCCATTGGCCAGAATGTGGCCATTTAGATCGCACAGCCAAAGGTCGATATAGACCGTATAGGCATCGAGAATGACCCCCAGACGCGAAGTGGCGTAGCGGCAATTGTCTTTCGTCGGATGCGATGCAGCCTCCCATACGGCGGAATCGGTGGCCCACCAGCGCACATCACAGGTACGCTCATAAAGGTTGCGGTCGATCAGCTCGATGGCATTGAGCGCCAGATCGGTCATGCGCGCGCCTTGCGCCTGCCGCGCCATATCGCGCGTCAGCTTTTCCAGCGCCTCGATCTCGCCTCCCAGCTCGGAAGCCAGGGACGAAGACAGGCCTTCGACCTGGGTAGAGATGTTGCGCACCTCATCGGCGACGACGCCGAAACCAGCCCCCAGCTCACCCGCGCGGCGCGCTTCGATCAGGGCATTGAGCGCCAGAATACGCAGGGTATTGGTCACCTGACGGATGTCGCGGACCTTATGTTGGGTGAGGTCGCGCGCCCGAGCGGTACGAGCGATAATGTCGTTGACCGAAACCGCTTCGTCGGAACCGGCGGTCTGTGTCCCGGATGCGCTGATCGTCGAAAGTGCGTCCACGAATCACCCCTTGTTGTCTCTGCGGACGAGAGACAACAAGGGTTTGGGAATGGTTTCAAGTCCAACCATCGTCCAAGAAATACAATTTATATGTATACGAAGTAAGGCGAGCCTTGAGGGACTTATTGGGGTTGTACAATAACCCCATACCACCCCAATCCCTGGTAGGTTTCGTAGCCCGGCGTGCGGTGGAAGGCGACTAGCGCCCCCGTGTGCGGATCGCTGTAATGACCCATGACGCGCCCTTCGGTCAGCAGGCGCACCCGCTCACTCAGTAGGCCCTGACCGTCGGAGGCGGCGATTACCAGTCCCTGCGCGTCGGTCATCAGGACGCGCGTGCGGCCTCGTTCCTCTTCCGACAGGCGCGCACCCTGCGTGATGGTCAGGGCCTGCGGCTGCCAGTCAAACTGGATACCTAGCACGCCTAGAAGCGCGCCATGGGGGTCGCCGTCTTGACGCACACCCGTCGCATAGGTGGCGACCTGAGCGTTACCCAAAAGTGGCTCGGTCGTAATGTCTGCGACAGCAAATTCCTGACCGTTACGCAAGCTGAGCGCACGGCTGAACCAGGTGCGGTCGCGCACATTCTGCCCCTGCACGTGGTGGCGCTCTGGCCGGCCGTTGGAGAGAATATTTCCATCGAGATCGCACAGCCACAGATCGATATAGACGGTGTAGGAGTCGAGTATAACCCCCAGTCGTCGAGAGGCATAGGCGGTGTGCGCCGGGGTCGGATTGGCGGCCGCCTGCCACAGTGCCGAGTCGGTGGCCCACCAGCGCACATCACAGGTGCGCTCATACAAATTCCGGTCGATCAGCTCGATGGCATTGAGCGCCATGTCGGTCAGCCGCGCCCCCTGACTGGCTATAGCCATGTCCTGAGTGAGGCTGTCGAGATTGATGATCTCGTTGCCCAGATCGCGCGCCAGCCCCTCGACCTCCGTCGAGATGGCGCGCACTTCATCGGCAACGACCGAAAAACCGGCACCTTTATCGCCCGCGTGTTTGGCCTCGATCAGGGCGTTGAGCGCCAGTATACGCAGCTTGGCCGTCACGGCGCGGATGTCCTGAACCTTGGTGTGGGTGATAGTCTTGGCACGGCGGGTTTGCGAGAGGATGTCCGACAGGGTGATGGCGGAGGACATGAAGCGGCTTCCTTCGTTGCAAGCGTATCATGTGCAGTGGCCCGATCATCATCGGGTACGCGGCAGGCGATAGGCAAAAAGTTAGAGTCACAAGTGGGGAATACCCACGTTATGCGAATAGCGCAGGGCACAACCTATGCGGTTCGCAGGTGCCGCATCGCAAGGGCAAGCAAGGATTTTTGAGACGATTTGAGCCAGTCTGTCGGCGAATGTTTCCCCAAAGACACGCTATGGTTTCGTGCGCAACTTTTCCGGGTGCGGATGAAACAATCTCAACCGCAGATTTGAATACGTTATAATCTATCCCTAAGGGCGTACCAGCTCAGGCCGGCGATCATGGCAGGGATGCGCAGCCATTTTCCGCCGGGAAAGGGCGGTGTGCGCAACTGCATCAGCAGTTCGGCGTCGCGGCGGTCGCCCGTCACGGCACGCGCCAATAGCGTTCCGAAGTAGGGGGCCAGAACCACCCCCTGACCGCTATAGCCTGCGCTGACCCAGACGTGGGGCGACAACTGACGCACATAGGGCGAGCGGCTCAGGGTGATGGCCAGAGTGCCACCCCATCCGTGGGTGATCTCGATGTCGGCCAGTTGCGGGTAGACCTTCAGCATGTTGCGGCGGACAAAGGCGCGGATGTCATTGGGGAACCACGGCGTATAGTTTTCGCCGCCACCAAACAGTAGGCGGTTGTCCCGTGTCTTGCGCCAGTAATTGACCACGAAGCGCGAATCCGCTGCCGCGACATCGTTGGGCAGGATCGCGGCATCGGGCAGGGGGGCGGTAGTCAGGATGAAGTTGTTGATCGGCAGCACATGCGTGTCGATGTCGCCATCCAGCCCCGACATATAGCCATTGCCGCAGATCAGCAGATGGCGTGCCCTTAACCATCCGTTTTTAAGAAAGAGCGTCACGCCCTGCTTTGTGGTCTCATAGCGCTCAACACGGCTGTGTTCATAAAGACTGGCCCCCGCAGCTGTTGCAGCCTTGGCCAGTCCCTGCGCCAGTTTCAGCGGATGCAGATGCCCGCCGCCGGCGTCAAACGTGCCGCCGTGATAGATGTCGGTGCCCAACTCGGCGGCAACCTCCGCCTTATCCATAAACCGCACCTGATCATAGCCGTAGCGGCGCGACACAAAGTCGGCATAGGCGCGGTCGTCTTCGGCAAAACGCGGGCGGTGCCAGGCGTGGATTAGGCCGGGCCGCAGGTCGCAGTCGATAGCGTGCGTAGCAATCAGCTCTTTCAGATGCGCCTTGGCGGTTTCGGCCATCTCCCACAGCTCTCGCGCCGCATCGGCCCCCAGTTGACTTTCAAGCGTCTGCGGATCGACACGCTGACCGGTGTGGACTTGCCCGCCATTGCGCCCGGACGCCCCCGAGCCGATCTCCGCCCCTTCGAGCAGGGTAACGCAGACGCCTTTGCGGGCAAGTTCCAGAGCCGCGCCGAGGCCCGTATAACCCCCGCCGATAATCGCCACATCGGTATCGGCCTCACCGGCAAAGGCAGGCCGGTTTAGCCGGCCCGACGTATCGGCGTACCAGCAGCCTTCGGGATGGCCGGTGTTTCGGGCGGTCGCCATCACACATTTAGCAGTAGGAACTCGCGCTCCCACGGGCTGATCGTACGCATGAAGGTCTCGTATTCGTGGTGCTTGACCCGGGCATAGGCGGTCACAAAGGCCGGCCCAAGGATCGTGTTCAGCGCCTCTGAGCGTTCCAGCTTGATCACGGACTGGATCAGAGAATAGGGCAGTTCCGCCGACGGGTCGTTCGAGACGTCCGTATCGACCGGGGCGGAGGGTTTCAGCCCTTCGACCATGCCCAGATAGCCGCAGGCCAGCACCGCCGCTATGGCCAGATAGGGGTTGGCATCGGACGAAGGCAGGCGGTTTTCCAGGCGACGGTTGTCAGCATCCGAAGGCGGCACGCGCAGGCCGGCCGTGCGGTTATCGAAGCCCCAGTGCGTATTGACCGGGGCGCCCGACCCCTTGGACAGGCGGCGGTAAGAATTGACATAGGGCGCCAGAAGAGACACGGCGGCGGGCATATAGGTTTGCTGACCGGCGATGAAGCTGAAGAAAAGGTCGGTCGGCTCACCGGTCTTGGGATCGGAAAACAGGTTGCGCCCGCTGCTGTCTACGATCGACTGGTGGATGTGCATGGCCGAGCCCGGCTCCATCGCCATCGGCTTGGCCATGAACGTGGCGTAGATGTCGTGCTCCAGCGCCGTTTCCTTGATAGTGCGCTTGAACATAAAAACCTGATCGGCCAGTTCCAGCGGATCGCCGTGGCGCAGGTTGATCTCCATTTGCGCCACTCCCGATTCGTGGATCAGGGTGTCAATCTCCAGCCCTTGCGCCTCCGAATATTCGTACATGTCTTCGAACAGACCGTCGAATTCATTGACGGCGGAGATGGAATAGCCTTGACGCCCGGTTTCTGGGCGGCCTGAGCGGCCCACCGGCGGTTTAAGCGCATAGTCAGGGTCAATATTCTTTTCGACGAGGTAGAATTCCAGTTCCGGTGCGATGACCGGCTTCCAGCCCTTTTCGTGATAGAGGCTGATGACGCGTCGCAGCACCTGACGCGGGCTTTCCTCGACCGGGCGGCCATCGGGATGGAAGGCGTCGTGGATGATCTGCGCCGTTGGATCTGTCGCCCACGGTACAGCAGCCAGCGTGCGGAAATCCGGGCGTAGGAAGATGTCGGTATCGGACTGCACCGTGCCGACAATGCCCTCAAGATCAGGGAAGTCGCCGGTAATGGTCTGATAGAAGATCGACAGCGGCAGGTTCATCGCCGCCGTGGTCAGGAATTTGCGCACCGGCATGATTTTGCCGCGCGCCACCCCGGCCAGGTCTGGCACCATGCACTCGATCTCTTCGATATTCTGCTCAGCCAACCAGCCGGCGGCTTCGGAGACGTCGGCAGCCCCGCGCTTTGAAAAGCCGGATTGCGGACGTTTGGACTTCGATTTCATGGGTCACCTGTGGAATGAGGCCCTGTCGGCAGAGACTGACGCATGGATTTTTGATCCGGGCCCCGGTTGGGTGCGATCATGATGGCGCGGGTCGCGCGGTTTTGGCAACCCTCCATCCGGTCGTGTCGAAATTGTGATCACAATTTCGGGCATTTGTCGAGCCTCGGAGGATGACCGCATGCGCTTTGATATCCGGGACGTGTTCACCGGCCTGCCCGTATGGGTGGGGGTGGTCAGCGTGGCCGTCATGACCTTTATCGCGGCCCTGGCCATCGCCTTCGTGATCATGGGGGTGGCGCGCTGGCGGGCCAAACAGCACCTGACGGCACTCTATCGCTTTGACGTCAACCGGCTGAAAAAGCCACTCTACACGGTGTGGCCTCTGCTGGCGGCGGCGATTGCTGTGCGTGTGGTCTGGCCCGACGCCGTGCACGTCGACGCCTTTATGACCCTGACCAAGTTTCTGACCATCCTGCTCATCTACTGGCTGGCCCTGTGCGGCATCGACATCGTGACGGCCAGCGTGTCGCGGCGCTACGACATCACGGTCAAGGATAATCTCAAGGCGCGGCGCGTCCTGACGCAAATCACTTTGGTGCGACGGCTGGCGACCTTTCTGCTGGTCCTGCTCACTCTGGCGGCCGTCTTCCTACTGTTCGATGAATTGCGCGGCCTAGGCGTCAGCCTTCTGGCCTCGGCCGGGGTGGCGGGCATCGTCATCGGCTTTGCGGCTCAGAAGACATTGGGAAATCTGCTGGCCGGTATCCAGATCGCCCTGACCCAGCCCATCCGGCTGGAAGACGCCGTGGTGGTCGAAGGCGAGTGGGGCTGGATCGAGGAAATCACGTTGACCTATGTGGTGGTGCGTCTGTGGGACCTGCGTCGGCTGGTCCTGCCCATCAGCTACTTCATCGAAAAGCCGTTCCAGAACTGGACGCGCACCTCGGCCAGCCTGATCGGCACGGTGGAGCTTTATACCGACTACAGCGTGCCGGTGGAGGCCTTGCGCGCGCACCTTGCGGACCTGCTCGCACGTACTGACCTGTGGGACGGTCAGGTGCAGGTGGTGCAACTGACCGAGGCCCATGCGCAGGTGGTGAAGATCCGCATTCTCGTCAGCGCCGCCGACTCACCCACCGCCTTCGACCTGCGCTGCTACGTGCGCGAAAACATGATCGCATTCCTAAGCACCCACTACCCCGAAGCCTTACCCAAAACGCGGGCGCGGATCGAAGAGGGTGGCGCGATGCCGGATAAGGCCGTAAAGCCCGATATCCGCCATCCCGCCGACTCCGCCGCGCCTGTGACCCATGCTTTTTGAGATTTCCGACCCCGACGACCCCCGCCTTGTGCTATATCGTGATGTGAAAGACCGTGATCTTACAGGCCGGCAGGGGCTGTTCATGGCCGAGGGCAAGGTGGTGCTGGAGCGCCTGTTTACTTCGCCGGTGGCCGAGACGGTGAGCGTGCTTACGACGCCGGAGCGTCTGGGTGGACTGGTGTCCTTACCCGACGCGCCGGTCTACGTGGTGCCGCAAGGCGTGATGAATCAGGTGGCGGGCTTTCCCATCCATCGCGGTTATCTGGCACTGGGGCGCTATGCGCCAAAACAGGCGTTGTCTGAACGGGTGAGTGGCACCACGGCGCGCGTTTTGGCCCTGTACGGCATCGCCAATACCGACAATATGGGCGGGCTGATGCGCAATGCGGCGGCCTTTGGTGCCGATGCGGTGCTGCTCGATACGACCTGCTGCGATCCCCTGTACCGCAAGGCCATCCGCGTCAGCGTCGGTGGCGCGCTGGAAGTGCCGCACTATCGCACGGACGACATGGTGGGTACGCTGAGGGGGCTGGGTCTGACGCCCTATGGCTTGAGCCCGTCCGGGGCTGTGACTCTGGAAGAGGTTATGCCGGACCCACGTTCCGCCGTCCTGTTTGGGGCCGAAGGACCGGGTCTGCCGGCGGAGCTTATGGCGGCGTGCCGGACCGTGCGTATCGACATGCACGGGGGCTTCGACAGCCTCAATGTGGCGACCACCAGTGGCATTGTTCTGTATCGCTTTCGGGCCTAATGTGGTATTGTCACACAAAAGAGCTTGATTAAATAAAATTGATATATTTAATGGGCGAAAACAATGAGGGAGCTGAAAATGAAAACGACCGCCTGGTTGCTGGCCGCTGGCCTGAGTGTGAGTCTGTGTCTGGGGGGCGGTGTCGTTAGCGCACAGGCGCACGAGACTCTGAAGCTGGAGGCGCCGAAGCCCAACCTGTTGCCGGCCCCGCCGATGGGGTGGAATTCGTGGAACAAATACGCCTGCAATATCACTGAGGACATCGTGCGCAAGCAGGCCGATGCCATGGCGGCGTCAGGCCTCAAGGAGGCGGGCTATCAGTATATCGTCATCGACGACTGCTGGCAGAAAAGCCGCGATGCCGACGGGAATATTCAGGTCGATCTGGAACGCTTTCCGTCCGGCATGAAGGCCCTGATCGACTATGTGCATAGTAAGGGGCTGAAGTTCGGCCTCTATTCCGACGCCGGTTCGCTGACCTGCGGCGGCCGTCCGGGCAGTGCCGGTCATGAGTTTCAGGACGCCCGCCAATACGCGCGATGGGGCGTCGATTACCTGAAATACGACTGGTGCTACACCGGCACGCGCGATGCAGAAGCGGCCTATACGATTATGGCCAAGGCGCTGCGCTCGTCCGGGCGCGATATCGTCCTGTCGATCTGTGAGTGGGGCGACAACTATCCGCAGCGCTGGGCCGCGCCCATCGGTCACCTGTGGCGCACCACCGGCGACATCTATGACGCCTGGGAGGGCAAAAAGGGCTATTCGATCGGCATGGTCAACATTCTCGACAAGCAGGTGGACCTGTGGCGCTATTCCGGCCCGAACCGCTGGAACGATCCCGACATGCTCGAAGTCGGCAATGGCGGCATGACGACGACCGAATACGAGTCGCATTTCTCGCTGTGGGCTATGCTGGCCGCGCCGCTGATCGCCGGGAACGACCTGTCCAATATGGACGCCGATACGCTGCGCATCCTAACCAACACCGACGTTATCGCCGTCGATCAGGACCCGCTGGGGCAGCAGGCCAAACGCATCTGGAAAGAGGGCGATCTCGAAGTCTGGGCGCGTCCGCTGAAAGGCGGCGATCAAGCGGTGGTGCTGTTTAACCGCAGTGCCGCCCCGGCGGAGATGAGCGTCACATGGGAACAGCTCAACCTGCCGGCCGGACTGAAGGTTCAGGTCAAAGACCTGTGGTCCAAAAAGGTGACGAAAAACGTCAAGGCGCGCTTTGGTGGCACCGTGGCTTCGCACGGCGTGATCATGGCCCGCTTGACTCCAACTATTTGATCACGCGTTTGTGAACGCGCAGATCAAGCGGTTTCGCTGTCGGTTTCATCGGACATACTGCCAAAACCTGTCACCATGTTGCGGTTGGACTGTTCCGGCATCATCACCTCGCCCTCGTGCAGCGTGTCGCGCCACGCCTTAAGCAGCGCGGCGCGGCGGCGCGGGAAGGGGATGTCGAGAGGCTTCCAGCTCAGTATGCGTTCGGTGCGGAAGTGCCGAAAGGCCTGTTTCAGTTCGCACCACACCACCAGTATGCGCAGGTGGTCGAAAAAACCGAGCGCAATGGGCCAGACGGTGCGTTCACTGACTGTGCCCTTGAGGTCGATATAGCTCATATAGACGCAGCGTTCCGAACGGATGGCCGATCGGATTAGGGCCGGGTCGATATGGGCTTGGGGCACGGCCAGACCGCGCCCGACCAGCAGGCCGCGCTGCGTAAGGTCTTCACGGATGGCGGCGGGCAGATGCGGGCTTAGCGCCTGAATCAGGCTTTGCGCCGCTTCGCCCAGACGCGGTTCAGCGCGATCGGCAACCCACAAAGCCCCGGTGATCAGGGCTTCGATCTCTTCCGGGGACAGCATCAGCGGCGGCAGGCGGTACGCCGGTCTCAGCACATAGCCGATGCCCGGCGCGCCTTCGATAGGGGCCCCTTGTGCCTGCAAGGCGGCAAT
This sequence comes from Asticcacaulis excentricus CB 48, assembly GCF_000175215.2. Taxonomy (NCBI): domain Bacteria; kingdom Pseudomonadati; phylum Pseudomonadota; class Alphaproteobacteria; order Caulobacterales; family Caulobacteraceae; genus Asticcacaulis; species Asticcacaulis excentricus. Next base: position 1,068,332 of record NC_014816.1, read on the forward strand.
GTCGCGGTAGAGGGTGCGCAGGGACGTGCCCAGCCGGGCGGAAAGGGCGCGTCCGCTGATGGGGGCGCTGTGTTCACGCAAGACTTCGAGGAGGGCGGCGTGGCGGTCGGCGGTCTTCATCGCCTGAATGTAACATGCTGCCAAAAAATTGCAGCATGTATTGGCGGAGGCGCGTTTTTTCGGTCCCGAAAACGTGTCCGCGCCTGCATTGACTCCCGCTGCGGCAAGGGTCTACGCCTTGTTGCATCGGCAACCGACGCAGAAGCGGTTGCGAGGTTAAAGGGAGGGTAACCCATGCACGCAGCGGCCATCGTAGGCTGGGGTCATACGCCGTTCGGAAGGCTGGACCTGTCGCTCGAAGCGCTGATCCAGACGGCGGCGCGTGAGGCGCTCGGCGACGCCGGGATCAGCGGGGCCGACGTCGATGCGGTTTTTCTGGGGCTTTACAATGCCGGACTGACGCCCGATGGTTTTTGCGCCTCCATGGTCTTGGGGGCCGATGAGGGCTTGCGCTACATACCCGCTACGCGGCTGGAAAACGCCTGTGCCTCTGGATCGGCGGCGCTCTATGCGGCGATGGACGCCATTGCGTCCGGGCGCATTAACACCGCACTGGTCGTCGGGGCCGAAAAAATGACGGCGCTCGACGGGGCGGGCGTGACGCGCGCTTTGGGGGCCGCCAGTTATCAGGCCGAAGAGGCTGGCCTGTCCTTCCCCGACATCTTCGCCCGCTTTGCCAGCGCCTATGGTGAGCGCTACGGCGATCCGACCCTGGCCATGGCGCATATCGCCGCCAAGAACCACGCCGCCGCGATGAATAATCCACTAGCGCAGCTCAAAAAGCCGCTGTCGGTCGAGTTCTGCGCCACCGTGTCCGAGAAGAACCCCCTGATCTCTGACCCGTTGAAAATGACCGACTGTTCACTGGTGTCGGACGGGGCTGCCGCCATCGTTTTGACCCGCGCAGACCGGGCCCAAGACTTCCGGCGCGCCGTTGGCTTCCGCGCGTCGGTTCAGGTCAATGACCTGCTGCCCCTGTCGGCAAAGGACATGACCGACTTCACCGCCCCGCGTCTGGCCTTTGAACGCGCCTATGCGTGGGCGGGTGTGTCAGTGTCTGACATCAGCTTTGCCGAGGTCCACGACTGCTTCACCATTGCCGAACTTTTGGTCGCCGAAGCCATGGGACTGGCCCCCAAAGGGCGGGGGGCAGAGTTCATCATCGCCGGAGGCACCGGTCGTCAGGGCCTATGCCCCACCAATATGTCCGGCGGTCTGAAGGCCAAGGGCCATCCGGTCGGGGCGACGGGCGTCTCCATGCACGTCCTCGCCGCGCGGCAACTGTGTGCGGAGGCGGGCGAGATGCAACTGCCAGATCCGAAGCTCGGACTGGCCTTCAACATGGGCGGCGGTGCGGTCGCCAACTATGTGAGTATTCTGGAGAGACTGTCATGACCTCACCCGGTGCCCGATTTCGTGCGGCGCTCAAGGCCGAAACCCCGTTACAGGTCATCGGCGCGATCAATGCCAACCACGCGCTTTTGGCCAAGCGCGCCGGTTACCGCGCTATCTACCTCAGCGGCGGTGGTGTGGCTGCAGGGTCGCTGGGGATGCCCGACCTGGGCATCAGCAGCCTTGAGGACGTGCTGATCGACGTTCGCCGCATCACTGATGTGTGCGACTTGCCGCTAATGGTCGATATTGACACGGGCTTTGGCCCCTCCGCCTTCAATATTGAGCGCACGATCAAGACGCTGATCAAGGCTGGGGCCGCCGCCTGCCATATCGAGGATCAGGTGGGGGCCAAACGCTGCGGCCACCGGCCGGGCAAGGAGATCGTGTCGATCGCGGAAATGGTCGATCGCGTTAAGGCCGCCGCCAATGCCAAAACCGACCCGGACTTCTTTCTGATCGCCCGCACCGATGCTATTGCCGTGGATGGCGTCGATGCGGCGATTGAGCGGGCGCTGGCTTGCGTCGACGCCGGGGCGGACGGGATCTTTGCCGAAGCGGCCTATGACCTCGACACCTATCGCCGCTTTACCGCCGCCGTAAAGGTGCCGGTGCTGGCCAACATCACCGAGTTCGGCAAGACGCCGCTGTTTACGCGTGAAGAACTGGCCTCCGCCGGGGTTGCCATTCAGCTTTATCCGTTGTCGGCCTTCCGCGCCATGAACCGCGCCGCTGAGGTCGTCTATGAGGCCATCCGCCGCGACGGCCATCAGAAGAATGTGGTCGACCTGATGCAGACGCGCGACGAGCTGTATCAGCGCATCGACTACTATGACTATGAACAGCGCCTCGATGCGATGTTCAATAAAAACAAATAATAAGCGGAGGGAATGGCCATGAGTGCCGTCAGTGAACTGCCCAAAGGGGAGGCGACAACCGCCTTCAAGCCCAAGAAGTCGGTCGCCCTTTCTGGTATGGCGGCCGGCAATACGGCCCTGTGCACCGTGGGGCGCACGGGGAATGATCTGGCCTATCGCGGCTACGACATTCTCGACCTGGCCCAGACGTGCGACTTCGAGGAGGTGGCGTACCTCCTGGTCCACGGCAGCCTGCCGACCGTTTCGGAGCTGACGGCCTATAAGAGCAAGCTGCGTGCGTTGCGCGGCCTGCCAGTCAGTCTGAAGTCGGTGCTAGAGCAGATACCGCCTTCGGCGCACCCTATGGATGTGATGCGTACGGGTGTCTCCCTGCTGGGCTGTCTGGCGCCGGAAAAGGACGACCACAATGCCCCCTCGGCCCGTGACATTGCCGACAAGCTAATGGCGTCTCTGGGGTCGATGCTGCTCTACTGGTATCACTATAGCCACAATGGCAAGCGCATCGAGGTCGAGACGGACGACGACTCTATCGGCGGGCACTTCCTGCACCTGCTGCACGGCGAAAAGCCACGCGACAGCTGGGTGAAGGCGATGCACATTTCGCTGATCCTCTATGCCGAGCACGAATTCAACGCCTCGACCTTTGCCGGGCGCGTCATCGCCGGAACGGGCTCGGACATGTATTCGTGCATTGCCGGGGCTATTGGCGCGTTGCGCGGACCCAAGCACGGCGGGGCCAATGAGGTGGCCTTTGAGATCCAGAAGCGCTACGCCACCCCGGATGAGGCAGAGGCCGACATCCGCGCCCGCGTCGAACGCAAGGAGGTGGTGATCGGCTTTGGCCACCCGGTCTATACGGTCTCCGACCCGCGCAACGTGGTGATCAAACAGGTCGCCCACGACCTCAGCGTCGAGCAAAATTCGCTGAAAATGTACTCTATCGCGGAGCGCCTGGAGCGCGTGATGTGGGAGGTCAAAAAGATGTTCCCCAATCTCGACTGGTTCTCGGCCGTCTCCTACCACCGCATGGGGGTGCCTACGGCCATGTTCACGCCGTTGTTTGCCATAGCGCGCACTGCCGGCTGGTCGGCGCACGTGATTGAGCAGCGCATCGACGGCAAGATCATCCGCCCCAGCGCCAACTATACCGGCCCTGAAGACCGCGCCTTCGTCAGAATCGAAGACCGTCAATAAACATATCCCTCGCTGCGAAGCGGGGGGCTGCCCCCTCCGTTATGTTCGCCGTGCTCAGATGCCACCTCCCCAGCTGTGCAGGGGAGGACGTAGGAAACTTCCATGTCCACACATATCCCCAATATCCGACCGGAACCTGACAGCGTGTTTGTCGATATCGCCGACTACGTGCTGAACTATAAAATCCACTCCGACCTCGCCTATGAGACGGCGCGCAACTGCCTGCTCGACACGCTGGGCTGCGGGCTGGAGGCGCTCGACTATCCGGCCTGCACCAAGCTTTTGGGGCCTATCGTCCCAGGCACCACCGTCCCCAATGGTGCCAAAGTCCCCGGCACTCCGTTCCAGCTCGATCCCGTACAGGCGGCCTTCAATATCGGGGCGATGATCCGCTGGCTCGATTTCAACGATACCTGGCTGGCGGCGGAATGGGGGCACCCTTCGGATAATTTGGGCGGGATTTTGGCTGTTGCCGACTGGATATCTCGCAATCGCGTGGCTGCGGGCAAGGCACCGCTGACCATGCGCGACGTGCTGACCGCCATGATCAAGGCACATGAGATTCAGGGCGTGCTGGCGCTTGACAACAGCTTTAATCGCGTAGGCCTTGATCATGTGATCCTCGTCAAGGTCGCCTCCACGGCCGTGGTGGCCGGGATCCTGGGCCTCAGCCGCGATGAGATCATCGACGCCGTGTCGCTGGCCTTTGTTGATGGGCAGAGCTTGCGCACGTATCGCCATGCGCCCAATACGGGCTCGCGCAAGTCGTGGGCGGCGGGCGATGCCACCAGCCGCGCCGTGCGGCTGGCTCTGATGGTGCAGAAGGGCGAGATGGGCTACCCCTCGGCCCTGACCGCTCCGGTGTGGGGCTTCTATGACGTGTCCTTCAAGGGCAAGCCGTTCAGCTTTCAGCGCCCCTACGGCAGCTATGTGATGGAGCACGTGCTGTTCAAGATCAGCTATCCGGCGGAGTTCCATTCGCAAACCGCCGTCGAAGCGGCCATGCGCGTGCATCAGGAACTGAGGGCCAAGGGCGTGTCACCAGACGACATCGCGCGTATTGACGTGCGCACCCATGAGGCCTGTGTGCGCATCATCGACAAGAAGGGGCCGCTGCACAACCCGGCCGACCGCGACCACTGCATCCAGTACATGATGGCCGTGCCCATCCTATTCGGGCGTCTGACGGCGGCGGATTACGAGGACGAGGTGGCGCAGGACGCGCGTATCGACACCCTGCGCGACAAGATCATCTGTACCGAAGACCCGCAGTTTACTAAGGACTATCACAATCCGGATAAGCGCTCGATCGCCAATGCGGTGACCGTCACGCTCAATGACGGCACGGTGTGGGAAGAGATCGTGGTCGAATACCCCGTCGGCCACAAACGCCGCCGCAAGGAAGGTATCCCGCTGCTGGAGGCCAAGTTCCGCACCAATCTCAACCGCCGCTTCCCCAAAAAGCAGCAGCAGGCCATTTTCGACCTCAGCCTCGATCAGCAGGCGCTGGAGGCCACCGCCGTGCATGAATATGTCGATATGTATGTGATCTGATTGTATCTTTATGCCTCCCGGTGCAGCCTGTCCGCCTTTCAATGAGGTGGTAAGGCTATGTCACGAGACGCTGATAACGCCCATAAAAAGGGTTGGTTCGTGTGCTTTGCTCAAAACGCAGCGGTGGCAACGGGCAGCCCCTGGGCCTTCGGACTAGCGGTCGCGGTGGTGGTCCTGTGGATCGTCACCGGACCTTTGTTCAAATTCTCCGATACCTGGCAACTGGTCATCAATACGGGCACGACCATCGTCACCTTTCTGATGGTGTTTCTGATCCAGAACACGCAGAACCGTGACGCCAAGATCATGCAGCTCAAGCTGGACGAACTGATCCGCGCTGCGTCGAAGGCCAATACGGCCTATATCGACATGGAAAACATGAGTGAAAAGGAGCTGACCGCGCTTCAGACGCATTATGAAGCTCTGGCTAAAAAGGCCCGCGAACAGGGCGATCACAAGGCCGCCGAAGCCCACTCGGAAGCGAGTGCCAAGGCCGCGCAGGTGCTGGGGTGAGAGTGCCCGCCGTCCTGCTGGTCGTCGATGTGCAAAAAGGCTTCGTCACCCCTGCGTCGGCGCACGTCGTGGCGCCAATTGAGACCCTTCAGGTGCGGTTTGAACGGGTGGTTTTTACCGCATTTGAAAACGCCGATCCGTCGCCGTTTCGCGACATTTTGGCCTATGACAAGCTTTCGCCCAACGATCCGGACACCGAACTGGCATTACGGCCGCGCGACGATGCGTATATCCATAATCGCTGCGCTTATGGGGGCGGGCGCAGCCTGATCGACAGACTGCGCGGGATGGAGGCTGAGACGGTCTATCTGTGCGGCATCGCCACTGAGGCCTGCGTGCTGAAGACCGCGCTTGATCTGTTCGAAGCAGGGATAAGGCCTCTGTTGCTGGCGGACCTGTGTGCCTCGGACAAACATCGCCGCTATCACGATATGGCGCTGGAAATCCTGTCCAAGGCTATCGGCCCGCACAATCTGCGGCATTCGGGAAGTGTGTTGGCGGCATAAGCCACGAGAAAAACGCCGCCCTGACGGGCGGCGTTGGTCATTATCGGTGAACGTCCGATCAGTATTTTTCGTCGAGCTTTTCGATATCCGCCTTGTGCATCTTGAGCGTAGGCAGGGTCTTGGCTGCAAAATCCTTAACCGGACCAGCCTGACCGTCCTTGGCTTCCTTTTCGAACAAGTCGATCGTCTTGTCGTGCGCCTTTTGCTGAGCGTCGATGTATTTGGTGTCAAAATCCTCAGCGGAGGCGTTTTTCAGGTCGTTGAGCATGTCCTGATGCTCGGAATCGAGCCCTTCAGCCGGCGGCGTAAGGCCGGCGGCAGTAATGGCGGCTTTAAGTTCAGTGGCAGCCTTGGTGTGGTCGGTCACCATCTTCTGCGCAAAGGCCTTCAGATCAGCCGTTTTGGTGCGCTCGATCGCCAGCTTGCTGGACTCGATTTCAAACACACCAGCGACGGTGGCACGACCTGCAAAGTCGATATTTTCTGAGGCGCTGGAAGAGGCGCTTTCGAAGACGCTCGACGAGCTTTCAGACGCGCTCTCCGCGGCCTCCTCGGCGGCGTTTTCCTGCGGCGATCCGCAGGCGGCCAGTGGCAGGATGAGCACGCCAGCCAGCGTGGCGGCGGTAAAGGCTTTCTTAGAAAACATCAGTCTCTCCAATGTGATAACGGAACTGTGATGGCTCAGGACCGTATCAGCGCGGATGTAAGAAGGTTGCGCCGCTTTTGCTACAACACATGAAAAAGCCGTAAAGTGTCGCCCGCTCTAAGATCGTATTGTCCGGTTACAGACTTTAGGGTTAGCATCCGGCGATTAGCAGATTCCCGTACGGAAAGCGCTCCAATGGACACTGGCCGAACCACCTCCGAGCCTCGGTTTTGACGGGCGACACCCTCTCTGAGGCGCAGCACCATAGCGCCCTGCTGGCGGCGATTGTCGCCTCGTCGGACGATGCCATCGTTTCCAAGACGCTCGACGGCATCATCACCACGTGGAATGCCGGGGCCGAGCGTATTTTTGGCTATACGGCGGCCGAAGCGGTCGGACAGCACATCACCCTGATCATTCCGCTGGACATGCACGATGAGGAATACGTCATTATCGGCAAGGTGCGCAGCGGTCAGCGGGTCGAACACTTTGAAACCGTTCGCCGCACTAAGTCGGGGGCCCTGATCGACATTTCGCTGACCGTTTCGCCGGTCCGGGATGAGGCCGGGCGCATTATCGGTGCCTCCAAGATCGCCCGCGATATCACGCGCCAAAAGGGCATCGAGGCGCAACTGGCTGAAGCCAATCGCCGACGCGACGAATTCATGGCCAATATGAGCCACGAACTGCGCACGCCGATGAACGCGGTAATCGGACTTGCCCATATCCTTAGCCTGTCCCCGAACCTCTCCGAGCGCGAGCAGAGCTATGTCCGTGTGCTGAAACAGAGCGGCGAAAACCTCCTGCACCTGATCAACAACCTGCTGGACGTCTCCAAGATCGAGGCCGGGGCCATCGAACTGGAGACGCGCGAGTTCAACCTTCCCGAATTGATCGAACAGACGGTGTCCGCGCCGCGTGTCCGCGCTGCGGAAAAGGGCGTCGGCTTTGGCGTGACCTACGGCGCTCAAGTGCGCGAATTTTACCTTGGAGATCCGCTGCGGGTGCAGCAGATACTAATCAACCTGCTGGCCAATGCCGTCAAATTCACTGATACCGGTCGTATTGACCTGCGCCTGTCGGTGGTGCGAACCGAAGCTCACTGCGCGCGGGTGCGTTTTGAGGTGATGGATACCGGCGTCGGCATCCCCCTGGACAAGCTGGACACCATATTCGAAAAGTTCACGCAGGCCGATGCCTCGATGACGCGGCGTTATGGCGGCACGGGTCTGGGCCTGTCGATTGCACGCGCCTTGGCTGAACAGATGGGGGGCACGCTGAGCGCCTCCAGCACGCCGGGGCAGGGGGCGATCTTCACCGCCGAACTGCCTTTATCGCACGATCCTGCTCGCCCGCAGACGCTTGAGGCCGAAAAACCGCTCTCTAAGGGCCGGCGTCAGGTGCTGATCGTCGAAGATTATGAGCCGAACATCGTGGTGGTCTCTACTCTGCTCGATCAGATGGGGCTCAGTTACGACGTGGCGCGCACCGGCACTGAGGCCCTGCGCCGCGCCGAAATGCGCGCCTACGACCTGATCCTGATGGACGTGCAGATGCCTGGCATGGACGGCTTTGAAAGCACGCGCCGCATCCGCCAGATGGAAACACAGCGCGCCCTGCCGGCCACGCCGGTGGTGGCAATGACGGCGCACGTGCTTGATGCCGACCGCCGCCGCTGCTTCGAAGCAGGCATGACGGGCTTCATTCCCAAACCCTTCGAACCGCAGACCTTCATGCAGGTGGTGAGCGAAGCCATCGCTGCCGCCTGAGCGACGAGGTGAGGGGGCGGTTTGCGACCGTCCACAGGCTTTGTGCGAAAAAAACAAAATTAGCGCTTGCAAGGGCGAAAAAAATTCGTATGTTCCGCCCCTCACTGCCGGGGTCACCAACAGCCCCACCTTGAAAGCGGTGAAAAGTGGGTGTGTAGCTCAGTTGGTAGAGCAGCTGACTCTTAATCAGCGGGTCCACGGTTCGAGTCCGTGCTCACCCACCATTTTTTCATTTAAATTCAATATTTTACGCAGATGCGGACGCCGCGGGCTTCCCGCTGGGAATGTTATAATCTGTTATAAACTATTCTGGGTGTTGCGTTGCCGGGCTGAGCCGCCTCGAACGTAACGGGCGATGCTGACGGTCTGCGGTGCCGTGTTGGTAAGATCGCCTGAACGGATTTATGCTCTTCAGTTCACAAACTATGCGGACCAACGACGAAACCCATAACCAATTTATCCTTCATCGTTGAAGAAGTCTTCGTCGAGACGCTTAAACTCCTCGGTAGGTTCTTACCCAGACCCGATGTAAAAGTAGAGGAAGGTCTTGCGAATAAAAAAGAAGGGAACCAAGAACACGAAACTTGAGATCGGCGAAAACTCATTCCATCAGCGAAAGCGGAAAGTCGCACTAGTCGCATCCGGCTTTGGGACGGCTAGCTGGCGAAAGATAAATGACGACTTTTTGACCGCGAATGCGACAACACGGCGGTGGGCTCGATTTGGCCCTAGGGAGAATTCGCAACCGTTAAATCGAACGCAAAAAGCGGGCATGGGGGTTTTGCTGCAAAGCTGGCACGCTGGAGCTATCGGGAGAGCGTTTACGCCTTAACAGGTTTCGCGCCGGTCATGGCGAAGAAGACGCCCATTTCCGGATTGCTGATTAGCTTGAACTGGCCTTCAACCGACTTCGGCCTGTCATCCCACGGCACTGCCTTGAGGCTGCGGACCTCGATCACCTCATTGGGCTCGCCCGGCGGATGGAACAGGCAGACCGGGGTATTGATGCCGATCAGGAAATGCTTCGTCATATCCAGCCCATCAAGCGGGATGATGAAGCCCCTGACCTTCAAAGTCTGTCCTATCAGGGCTTTGACCTCGTCTGTCGGGGTCAGGCTGTAGAGGGCGGTTTTGGCGTTATAGCGCACCTTGCACTGTCGCAGCTTTACCCACAGAGGGTCAGATGAGCGCGGCAGGGTGCGCTGAAACGCGCGCTCGCCACTCAGTTCGCCATCGGTGGTCGAAGCCTTCTGTTCACGCCAGGCCCCAAGGCTCAGCGCAGCAGGCAGGAACAGCATCAGGTCGCGGCGTTTCATGCGCGAAATCCTTCATCATCACGGGTCATGGCGAGGCGTAAGGCGGGCACGAGCGCGCTGAGGCACGCGGTGAGCAGGGCCGCCCCATAGAGCAGGGGCCACTGATCGACGGGCAGGCCGGGCTGCGGGGAGAGGCCATAGGCGCTCAGGACGTGGGTGAGGGCCGTCTGCCCTAACAGGCTGAGGCAAATGCCTAGCAGCAGCGCGGCGTGTACCATCAGCAGGGCCTCCACTACGCAGATCAGGCTAAGGTCAAGTGAGGTAGCGCCCATGAAGCGCAGAAGGGCAAGATCGCGTGCACGCCGGTTCAGCGCCTGCACCAACGACAGGGTGAGAACCAGCGCACCGAAGACACCGATGGCGACGAACAGTCCTGTGGCGAAGTAGATGACCGGGCGCACGAGGCTGAGTAATCGCGCCAGTTCGAGTTGCGGGCTGGCGGCCGACAGGGTTTCGCTCTGATTGATCAGGGCGGGCGCGGAGGCGAGCGCCACAGGTGAAGTAAAGCTGACCAGCACCGCATTAACGTGGTGGCCGTCCGTGGCTTCGCCGTGGTCGTGTTCGTCCGGGTCGGGCCCATGCTGATGCACCCGCACGATGGAGCCCAGGTCGGACAGCAAAAGGTGGTCAATAACGCCGCCCGTCGGAGCCAGTATGCCGGTAACGGTATAGCGTGCGGCGTGCGCTTCGCCGTCGCCGGCCAGCCCATGACTGGAGCCCAGCGTCTGACCGAGGCGCAGGTTCAGGGCTCTGGCGGCCTGCGCGCCGGCGACTATCTGCATCGGTTGCTCCCACAGACGGCCCTGCGCCAGTTGTGCGTGATAGAAGCGGATTATGTCCGGACGGGTCCAGACGATGCGTATGCCTTCGACGCTGTCGCCCAAGGCGATGGGGACGCTGGCGCGGATATAGGGTTTGAGATCGGGCTCGGACAGGCGGGCTTCGACGCTGTTCAGAGAAATGAGGCCGGGGGCGGGCGTCTGATGCAGGGCGCAGCACAGGCTGAGGTCGAGACCGGAGGCCTTGGGCCCGACCACCATATCGGTTTCGGAGATACGCGCCTTGATGGCTTCAGGCAGGGCGGTCTGGGCCCACAGGATGAGGATAAGACCGGCCAGTCCGCAGGCCCCAATCAGCAGGGTCAGAGTGGCGGAGCCCCAGCGGCGGCCCAGACCCGCCAGTATGAAGCGGGCGAACATCATGCGCGCGCTCCCGTCACAACCTCGACCGCAGACCCCAGACGCGCCTTCACGCGCGCATCGTGGGTGGCGACGATCAGGGCCGTGCCTTCGTCCTGCACCAGATCAAGCATCAGGGACAGCAGCGCCTCGGCGTTGACTTCATCCAGAGCCGCCGATGGCTCGTCGGCCAGTATCAGGGCCGGGGCATTCATCACCGCGCGCGCCAGAGCCACGCGCTGGGCCTGACCCTGACTGAGGCGATCGGCGCGCCGATCTTTCAGGGCGGTGATGTCCAGCCGCTCAAGCAGGTGATGCGCGCGGGCGAAGTCCAGTGGCAGGTGGGCGCTGGCGCGCGCCATCTGAAGATTGTCCATCACGCTAAGAGAATCGATCAGCCTGTAGTCAGCAAAGACAAAGCCGATGCGCCGCCCGCGCAGACGCGCGCGGTCTATATCGTGACCGGGCCAGACATGCCTGTCTTCCAGCCGTACCGTGCCGTTGACGGGCGCGACCAGTCCCGCCAGGCAGAGCAGAAGCGAGGTCTTGCCCGCCCCGGACGGGCCGGTCAGGGCCAGAGTTTCGCCGGTGCCTAGGTGCAGGTCAGGCAGGCCGATCAGGGCCTCACCGCGCCGCACACAAATGTCTTCGGTGACCAGCAACATGTTAAGCCGGCTCGCTTTGACGTCCCCAGACGGGGAAGGGGTCGGGCAATTTCGCCCAGCTTTTGGGCCCGCGTTGTAACTCCGCCGGGGTCAGCAGCGCGGCATCCAGCATAGCCGTCAGGGCCGCCTGATCCATATCCTTGCCGATCAGGACGATCTCCTGTCGCCGGTCGCCATAGGGGGCGCGCCAGACGGCATCGAGAAAGACCTTCGACTCCGGGTCGTTCGGGCGGCGGTTCGGCGGAATGGCCGCCCACCAGTAGCCGCCCCACTCATTGGTGGCCGCAGCGCCAGCCTGCGACCACGACCCCACATAGTCCATGCGCGAAGCCAGCCAGAAAAAGCCCTTTGAGCGCCACACACCGGGCCATTCGCGGTCGAACACAGCCTTCAGGCGGGCCGGATGAAAGGGGCGGCGGGACCGGTAGACGAAGCTCGATATGCCGTATTCTTCGGTCTCGGGGACGTTGTTGAACTCCAGCGCCTGCCGCCAGCCGGCAGCCGACTGGGCGCGCTCCATATTGAACAGGCCCGTATTGAGTATCTCCTTCAGCGGCACCACGCCCTTTTCGGCATAGACGATGCGTGCCAGCGGATTGAACTGACGGCAGATGCCTTCGACATCGCGCCGCTGATCGTCGGTCACGAGGTCGAGCTTGTTCAGCACAATGACATCGGCGAACTCGATCTGTTCGACCAGCAGGTTGACGACGGTACGGGTGTCGTCTTCGCCAAGACTTTCGCCGCGATCGGCCAGAAAATCGGAGGAGCCGTAGTCGCGGTGAAAGTTAAAGGTATCGACGACCGTGACCATGGTATCGACGCGGGCCAGTTCGGCCAGAGAGACGCCGCTCTCTTCGACAAAATCGAAGGTCGCCGCCACGGGCATGGGTTCGGCTATGCCCGTGCCTTCGATCAGCAGATAATCGAAGCGCCCGGATTGCGCCAATACCCGCACCTCTTCCAGCAGATCTTCGCGCAGGGTGCAGCAGATGCAGCCATTGGACATCTCCACCAGCTTTTCCTGCGTGCGCGACAGGTTGGCGTCACCGCCCTTGACCAGAGCCGCGTCTATATTGACCTCACTCATATCATTGACGATCACCGCCACCCTCAGGCCTTCGCGATTGCGCAGGACGTGATTGAGCAGGGTGGTCTTACCGGCCCCCAGAAAACCAGACAGAACGGTCACGGGAAGTTTGGTCATGGAAGCCTCATGCGTGCTTGAATTTTGATATGTTATAATATAACGCACTCAGGCCGCAACTGAAAAGGAGGCCTCATGCCTGCCGTGCGTAAAGTTTCCAAAAGCCGCTCTCTGGATATGTTGGCCATGGGTTTGTCGGGCTTATGTGTGGCGCACTGCCTCCTGATGCCGCTGGTCTTCGCCGCCCTGCCATTTCTGGGGGTGTTCAATGAAAACCCGCTCGTCCATCAGGTGCTGGTGGGCGTGGCCGCCCCGGTGAGCCTGTTTGCCCTGATCCGCTCTGGCGGCTGGCGACGGGCAGGGCTAGCCGCAATGGCCCTTGCAGGATTGGGGATGCTCAGCGTGGCGGCCTTTTATGCGCCGGCCGAGGCTTGGGAAACACCCCTGAGTGTCACAGGGGCGTCACTTCTGGCCGCCATGCACCTTTTCAACGCCCGCTTGCCGCATCGACACTAAACGCTCTCCGTCCCGAGGTTCGCCACATGATGACCACCGATTTAACCCGCCGAAGCTTGATGGCGGCAGCGGCGAGCGCTGTTCTTGTGCCCCCGGCATGGTCGCAGGCCGCACCGCCCTTTACACTTGGGGTCGCGTCCGGTGATCCGTGGGACGATGGTTTTGTCATCTGGACGCGTCTGGCGCCTGATCCGCTGGCGGCCGATGGGTTGGGTGGATTGAGCGCGCCGGTGGCGGTGCGCTGGTTCGTCTATGAGGATGCGGCGGGCCGTCACGTCGTGCAACGGGGTGAGGTGATGACCCACCCGCGTTCGGCCCATACGGTGCACGTCACGTTGCGTGATCTGCAACCCGATCGGCCCTACTGGTATCGTTTTGAGGCGCTGGGGGCGCAAAGCCCGATGGGCCGGGGGCGCACCCTGCCGCAAGCCGCCGCGCAGGTGCGTGAACTCAGGCTCGCCATGGCCTCGTGTTCGCACTATGAAGTCGGCTATTTCAGCGCCTACCGCCATATGGCGGCGGAAAATCCGGACTATGTGCTGTTCCTTGGCGACTATATCTACGAGTTCAGTTTCAGCGATCCCAAACGCAAGGTGCGCCACCACGATCAGATGGCGGACGCCACCGATCTGGCCGGTTATCGAAACCGCTACGCGCTTTATCGAACGGATGCGGACCTTCAGACGCTGCACGCGACGATCTCCTGCCTGATGACGTGGGACGACCACGAGGTCGAAAACGACTATGGGGGTCTGCTGCCGCAGGACGTGGCCGAAGATCCCGGTTTCCTGAAGCGGCGGCTGGCGGCGTATCAGGCCTTTTATGAACACATGCCCTTGCGCCGCGAGTCCCGCCTGAAAGGGCAAAATCTGAGGTTATACAAAGGCTATCGCTTCGGGCGGCTGGCGGAAATCAATATGCTGGACGGCCGACAGTATCGTTCGGCCCCGGCCTGCCCGACCCCGACGAGCCGAAAGGGGCGGGTGGTCGGCGATGACTGCCCTCAGCGGCTCGACCCCAAACGCACCATGCTGGGCTTTGCGCAGGAGCGGTGGTTGTTTGACCGCTTCAAACAGTCAAAGGCGCGTTGGAATCTGATGGGGCAGGACCTTCTGGCGGCGTCACTGCGTCAGAAGGGTAAGGACTCTGAAGGGCGGGCGATTGTGGGGCACTGGACCGATGGCTGGGATGGCTATCCGGCGACGCGCGATCGTATGATTGCGGCCATGCAGGCGATGCGCCTGTCCAATCCGGTCTTACTGGGCGGAGATATTCACTCCTACTGGGCCACCGAACTGAAGGCCAATCCACTGGACCCGGCGTCACGATCAGTCGCTACGGAATTCGTCGGGACATCGATTACCTATGACGGGCCACCCTATGAGGTGTTTGCTGATATGCTGCCTGAAAATCCGCATGTGAAATATTTTGAAAGTCGCCGCCGGGGCTATGTCTCTCTGACCGTCCGCCCTGAGGCGCTGGAGGCGCGGTTTCAGGTGATTTCGGACCGCCGCGACCCCAACGCCACGCTTTCGACCCTGGCGAGTTTTGTCGTCGAACACGGAAAACCGGCCATTCAGCGCATATAGACGGCCCGGTCTGAGCAACCGGGCCGTCTTTTGCCTTACAGGCTGTAGCGCAGGCGAAGCGTAACCGAGCGCGGGGCACCGGGTGTCACCCACACAGCGTCGTAGCTGTTATCGACATAGGCCTTGTCGAACAGGTTGTCGCCCTCAAGGCGCAGTTCAACCCGATCATTGACCTGCCATCCGACACTGGCGCGCGCGGTCACGTAGGACGGCAGGCGGAAGCCGCTATTATTGGGATCACCGGCGCGTTCACCGACAAAGACCAGACCGCCGGACCAGCTTACAGACCCGGCCGCGTGCTGTTCGGGAGCGTAGCTGATGAACAGGGCGCCGCTGTGTTCGGGAATATTGCTCAGGGGCCCGCCCACCAGAGCGGCTATGGTGTCGCGCGTCACCTTGGCATCGACATAGGTATAGACGCCCGTTACATAGGTCGAACGGTTCAGCGCGTAGGTGGTTTCGAATTCCAGTCCCCTGGATTGCGCCGCGCCGAGCGCGACCTGATAGGCATTGTCTGTGGGATCAGTGCTGAGGATGTTTTCCTTGGTAATATCGAACAACGACACAGTCCCCATCAGTTTCTTTTCCAACAGGCTGAACTTGCTGCCGACCTCGTAAGCTTCGCCCTTTTCCGGGGCAAAGGGTTTATTGAGGCGGTCGGCCCCTTGGTTGTAGCGGAAGGAACGGCCGTAGCTCGCATAGACGGACAGATGGTCTGAGGCCTTAAAGGTCAGGGCGGCCCGCGGAGAGGTTTGCCCTACTGACTGGGATACTGCTGTGTTGTTCATGCGGTTGGTAACAGTCTGATCAATCTCATCGTGACGCAGGCCCAGAAGCAGGGTCCAGTGATCGCCGATACTGATCAGGTCCTGCACGAAAATCGCCCGACCGGTCAGGTCTTCGTGATTGTCAGTATTGAGCGGGGCCACCGGCTTGGTCTGACCGTAGACCGGATTATAGATGTTAATGCCATAGGGATTGGCGGCGGTCGGGTTGAAGCGCCAGAATTTGCGGTATTGGTTATAGGTAAATCCGTCGATCCCCGCCCGTATCTGATGCTCAGCTCCGAAGGCCGTTTTGAGCGCGCTGAGTTCCAGACGCCCGCTCAGATCGTCCCAGGTGTAATCGTGTATACGCAACTGCCGGCGCAGGAGGCCGTCGGCCTGCAATAGGCGATTGTGCGTCGATTGGCCGGTCATGGAGCCGTCACGATAGGCCAGCCCACCTTCCAGCGAAATGTCTTTCGACAGGTCATAGGTCGCCGTCAACTGATGTTGGGTACTGGTCTGATGGATATGGCCGTCATTTGGTTCGCCCAGAAAGCGCGTGACAGGCAGGGCCAGCGGGTCACCATTGACGGAGACCAGACCCCGGTCGTGGGTGAAGTTCACGCGGTTGAATTCGCCCTGATACAGAAAACGCAGATTGTCGCGCGGGGTGTAGGCGAGCGACGGGGCGATCAGCCAGCGGTCAGAAGAGGTGTAGTCCCGGAATCCGTCCGAGCGTTCGGCCACCGCTATCAGGCGCGTGGTCACCTGTGTCCCGATGGGGGTGCCGGTATCCACCGCCCCGCGATAGGTTTCGAAACTGCCGGCGGACAGATCGACTCCGAAGTGTTTTCGGTCCAGCGGGGCCTTGGTCACAATATTGATCGAGCCACCCGGTTCGCCCTTGCCGGACAGGGCAGAGGCGGGGCCTTTTAGCACCTCGAAACGTTCGATGGTGGCGACATCGCGGCGGGCATTGAAACCGCGATTGGCGCTGAAACGATTGATCAAAAGGTCCGGGCCCTGATTGATATCGCCGGAAAAGCCACGGATGGCATAGGCATCCCACGCGCCCCCAAAGCTGTTCTGCCGCGACATGCCGCCGGCCAGATCATAAAGTTCCCCCAGCTTGGTAAACCCGGCGTCTTCAATCAGATGTTCGTCGATCACCTTGACATTCTGCGGCAGTCGCAAGGGTTCAATATCGAGGCCCTTGATGCTGGCGGCGGCCTTGCGGGAACCGGCGACGACAACCGTTGTCGGCTCCTCGGCGGCGGCAGGCGCATCGGCGCGGGCCGAACTGGCTATCGCGACACTCAGCGTCAATGCCATCAGTGAAGCGGAGCCAGACAAGGAGAGGCGTTTTATGGAGGAGGTCATCATTTTTGCCCTTGAAGTGTTACGTAATAACATAATAAGAGCGTCGATACCGACATCAGGGGCCATTGGCAATGACCGAAATGCAACATCATGTTGAGAACGCCGTCCTACGCCTGAACGCCGTATCGGCGGGATATGGGTCGCGGATGATCCTTGAAGGCTTAAGTCTTGAGGTCAGCAGGGGCGAGATATTTGCGCTTCTGGGCGGCAATGGCGCGGGCAAGTCCACCACGCTCAGAGTGCTGCTGGGCTTTCTCAAGCCGTCTGGCGGCGAGGTCACCCTTGCCGGGCAGGATGTCGCTGCCGATCCCGCAGCCGCACGGGCGCATGTGGCGTATGTGGCTGAGAATGTCGCTCTCTATGAGCACTTGAGCGCGCGCGAAAACCTCGCCTATCTCCTGACGCTGGCGGGGGTCGCCGCCGAAGCGTCGCGCATTGAGGGGGCTCTGGACGCGGTAGGACTCGATGCGGCGGCGCGTGGGCGGCGGCTGTCGGGCTATTCCAAGGGGATGCGACAAAAGACGGCTATCGCGCTGGCGGTAGCGCGTCAGGTGCCGGTTCTGTTGCTGGATGAGCCGACGTCTGGCCTCGACCCCAGAGCGATCAGCGAATTCCATGATCTTCTGGATGTTTTGCGCGCCCGCGGTACGGCGATCCTTATGGTCACGCATGATTTGCTGGGGGCCACTCAGATCGCGGATCGTATCGGCTTTCTCAGTCAGGGACGCCTGACTCAGGTGGCGGACAAGGCCGACGGCAGTGCCTTTGATATCAACAGCCTGTATCAAGCCTATCAAACCGCCCAGCCGGGGCAGGCCGCATGAGCAAGGTTTTGACGATTGCCCTCAACGAAGGGCGGGCCCTGTTACG
This sequence comes from Asticcacaulis excentricus CB 48, assembly GCF_000175215.2. Classification (NCBI taxonomy): domain Bacteria; kingdom Pseudomonadati; phylum Pseudomonadota; class Alphaproteobacteria; order Caulobacterales; family Caulobacteraceae; genus Asticcacaulis; species Asticcacaulis excentricus. The sequence continues at coordinate 1,086,272 of NC_014816.1, forward strand.
CAACCGCACGGCCGTGATTAGCGCCGCCCTGTTTTTGCTCCTCAGCCTGATGGCCATCCTCAATGCATGGGATCAGTTCCGCTATACGCAGGGATTGCGTCAGACCTATCAGTCCGAGGCCAATCACACCTTCGATGCGCAACCCGACCGGCATCCGCACCGAATGGTGCACTATGGGCACTTTGTCTTCCGGCCGCTCAATCCAATGGCGGCCTTTGATCCCGGCGTCGATGCCTTTACGGGCCAGATGCTCTATCTGGAGGGCCATCGCCAGAACAGCGCCAACTTTTCGGACACACGGCAAAACACCTCACTGGTGCGCTTCGGGCAGTTGACGCCCGCCTTCTGCCTTCAGGTGCTGGCTCCTTTGCTGCTGATTTTTCTGGGCTTTGGGGTCATTGCGCGCGAACGCGAAAACGGCACGCTGACGCTGTGCCTGACGCAAGGGGTCACCGGTCCGCAGCTTTTCTGGGGCAAGGTTCTGTGTCTGGCCCTTGTGTCGGCTGTGATCCTGCTGCCGGCGCTGGTTACCACAGGTTGGCTGGCCACGCAGGCGCATCTGGGCTGGGCGCTGACCCTCGCCATCATTGCCGGTTACGTCCTCTACCTGCTGATCTGGACGATGGGGATTGTCCTTATTTCGAGCGTTTCAAAGCGTGGCCGGGAGTCTCTTCTGGGCCTGATCGCCGTGTGGGCCTTTTTCTGTGTTTTCGTGCCGCGCATGGCGCCTGATCTCATTGCCCATGCGCGCCCGCTTTTGACGCAGATGGAGGCGGATATCCGCATTCACAAAGAACTGAAGGCCATGGGGGACAGCCACAATCCCGATGATCCCTACTTCAATGCCTTTCGCCAAAAGGTGCTGAAAAGCTACGGCGTTTCGCGCGTCGAAGACCTGCCGGTGAATTACAAAGGGCTGTTGGCGCTGGAAGGCGAGCGCATGACCAGCGCCTTGTTCAAGGCCTATGCGGACCGCAATTTTGGTCAGCAGCACGCCCAGACCCGGCTGATGGACGCTGTGGGCCTGCTGGCCCCGGTACTGGCCGTGCAGCGCGTCTCCATGTCGGGAGCGGGCACAGATCTCCCTGCTTATCAGGCCTTTCTGGAACAGGGCGAAGCCTACCGTTTCGGGCTGGTCCAGCACCTGAACCAGTTGCAGGCCACGGCCCTGACCTATGCCGACGATACCAATAAGGCGCGGGAAAACCGCATCTCGCACGACCACTGGGCCGACTATCCAGACTTCGTGTTTCGTCCGCCGGCGATGGCTGAGCGTCTGGAGCGCCTCAGTCCGGCTCTGGGTGTTCTGGCGCTGTGGTGCGGGGTTCTGCTGGGGCTCGGTCAGTGGTCGGCCCTGCGTCTGGAAAGGCTGATGAAATGACTATGCTCCGGTTTGAATGGCTGTTGCTGGTGCGCTCCCGCCTGACGCTGGCGGCGCTTATAATACTCAGTGTGCTGTCGATTTTTGCCGTGGCGCGGGGGCTGCACGAAGTCGCGCGTCAGAACGCCGTCATCGCGCATCTGGAAACCCTCCAGAAGAACGATATGGCCGATTTGGCCAAAGCCTATGGTCCGGATGGGGATGCGGGCTACGCCGCCTATTACAGCTTCCACCACACCTATGATCCGCCCTCGCGTCTGGCCTTTGCGGCCCTGGGCCAAAGAGATGTGCTGCCCTATAATCTGCGGGTACGCGCACTAGGTCTACAGGCCCAACTGTATGAGGGGGATATCTTCAATCCGGAGTTAGCTCTGCCCGGCCGCTTCGATCTGAGTTTCGTGCTGGTCTATCTGACGCCGCTGTTTCTGGTGGTGCTGCTACATGATCTGGTCTCTAGCGAGGCGGAAAGCGGCCGTCTCAACCTGCTGCGCGCGTCCCCAAAGGCTGGCATCGCTTTGTGGCCGAGACGGGCGGCCCTGCGCAGCGCTCTGGTCTTTGCAGCCGTGGCGGTGCCTTTTGTTGCCGGGGCGGTTATGGCTGAGGCGCCGGTGGCGGGGGTTATGGCCGGTGTCGTCCTGATCGCGCTTTACGTGATGTTCTGGACGGCGTTGTGTCTGCTGACCGCGGCCTTCGGCTTCGGCTCGCGCATCAACGCCCTCGTGCTGCTGAGCCAATGGGTCATTTTGGTATTGGTCGCGCCGACGGTTGCCCATATCGCCATCAGTCGCAGTGTGCCTGTGCCGCAGGGCGTCGATATCGTGCTCAAGCATCGCCAATTGGTACACGGGGCCTGGGAAGTGCCTAAAGATCTGACGATGCAGCGCTTCTTCCAGCATCATCCCGAATGGAAGGCCACGGCCCCTCTGGGTAAAACCTTTGAATGGAAATGGTATTTTGCTTTCCACCATGTGGGTGATGAAAGCGTGGCGGCGGACGTCGCCACCTATCGTACTCGTATCCTGCAGCGTCAGACGCTGGCCGAAGGCGTGGGCTACCTCTTCCCATCGGTCGGGGTTCAAGCGGCTATGGAGCGGCTAGGCGATACGGATATCCGCGGCTATCTCGGCTATCAGGACCAGATTAAGGTCTTCCATACGGCGCTGCGACGCTTCTACTATCCTTATATTTTCAACAAGACGCCTTTCCCGGAAGCGGTCTATGCCTTGGCTCCCCGCTTTGAGCCCCGACCCTATGGCGGCGGGATCAGGGGGATTTATCTCCTGACACTGGCCGCCCTGAGCGCTGGTCTTGTGTTGCTGAGTTTATGGCTGCTTTGCAAGCGCATGGGGTAAGGCCATAATCGGCCCATTTGAATGGGGTAAAGTCTGACCTCTCACTGTGGGGGAGCCACGCGTTGAGACAAGACCCTGTGTGTTGGGACATTTTGTCCAATCGATGTTGCGGTCCGGGACCGTTACCCGGCGCAGCATTGACACTGGATGCCCCTTATGAAACGCGTACTTTTAAAAACCGCCTGCCTTTTGCCCCTGATCGCGACATCGGCGCTCGCTCAGTCCGATGTGGAGACAACGTCACAAGATACACGCTTCAATGTAGGTCCGGGCGAAGAGGTGACAGTCGCAGCCCGACGCACCACTATCCGTTCGCGTCTTTATACCTCAGTGGATGTGTTGTCGGCCAAAGCGATTGAGGCAGAGACCGTTGAGAACAGCTGGGCGCTTTTTGGCAGGCTTCCGGGCGTTCTGCTGACGGATTTCGGGCAGGGCACCTCGTCGGGGCGGTTCTCGATCCGCGGTTTTAATGGTGAGGGCGAACTCAATGCGGTAAAGCTGCTGATCGATGGTGTGCCGTCGAACACCAATGATGGTGCCATCACCTTTATCGACACTGTCTTCCCTCTGGAGATCACAGCCGCAGAGCTGGTGCGCGGGACCGTCGATCCACGCTATGGACTGAATAATATTGCCGGCAACGCCAGTCTAACCACGCGCTCGGGCGGTGAGTATCGTCTGGCCCGGATGACACTGGGCAGCTTTTCTACCCAGGAGGTGCAGACGGCCTTAGGGGTGCAGTCCGGCGCTGTGACCCAGAACTACGCCCTGAACTGGCGACAATCCGACGGCTTTCGGGATCACGCCCATATGGAGCGCAAAGGCGCGTCAGCCAAACTCGGCTACACGACGCCTTCGGGGGCGAGCCACCTTTGGGTGTCCGGGCGTTACTATACTGTCAGGGCGGATGAACCGGGATATCTGGCGGCCGCAGATGCGCGGACCAGATCGCAACGCTCATACGACATTTCGCAAACCGACGGCGATGAGCGTACCCTGTCTCAGATGATTGTGGGCTATGACGGGGCCATTGGCGAGAACCTGACCACGGAGGTGCGGGCCTATCACAACCGGTTTGATGACACCCGCTACATCCGTTTCTCTGCTTCAGCCTCCCAACAGGAACGTATTGCGCGCGAAAAGCAGTCGGGCGTCACAGCGCGGGCGCAGTTGACAGTGCCGGTTCAGGGCTGGCAGGGCCTGTCTTTTGAGGCAGGGGCAGACCTTCAGACGCAGGATGTTGTCAGTCAGCGTTATCTGACCGTGCAGCGATCCAGAACTTCACAAACGCGCAATCAGGCCTATGGGCTGGATACTTATGGCGCCTATATTCAGGCAGTACTTGAACCAACATCTCGACTGCGTATTGTTCCGGCCATTCGTCTGGACCAGATCAAGGGTGGCTATTACGATTACCGCAGCGGCGTCGCGGCTCCGGTTAATGACTATGGTACGATCTCTCAGCCCAAGCTGAGCGTGAGTTATGCGATTTCACCGCAGGTTCTGGGCTATGCCAACTGGGGCCGAACGTTCCAGATCGGCGTTGGATCGGGCAGCTATCTCATTCCACCACGCACGGTTGATCTTGAGCCGTCCATCAATGAGGGTTGGGAAGCCGGGCTTAAGTTTAGCCACAAGGCTATCAGCGGTCGTGTCGCCGTGTGGCAGCAGGAGGCCACCGGCGAGGTCAAGCGTAAACTGAATGACCCTTTGGGTGATTCTGAAAATCTGGGCGCCACGCGACGCGAGGGCGTCGATATTCAGGTGTCCGCGAAGGTGACGCCCACCCTGAGCCTGTGGTGGGCTCTGGCGTGGCAGAAGGCCAAAATCATCACACCTGACCCGGCCGTGCCAACGTCGCTCGGCAAGACGATTGATCATGTGCCAGCTCATATATACACATTGGGGGTCGATTGGCAGGCCAGTTCACAGACGCTGATCTCTTTGACCGGTAACGCGCAGGACAGCTATTTTCTTGAGCAGACCAACGCAACGGGGCGCTTTGGCGCCTTCTCAAAGGTGAATGCCACCGTGGTTTACGCCCTTACGCATCAGATCGCGCTTCAGGCTGAGGTGAAAAACCTGACCGATGCCTATTCTGAATATGTATGGTGGGACGGAAGCCAGACCCTCCATTCGCCAGCCGATCCCCGTGCGGCCTATGTCTCGCTTCGACTGAACTATTGATGTCGATGAAGAACGGGCTGAGGCGTCTGCATCGATGGGTAGGCCTGACGGTGGGTGGGTTTCTCCTGCTGTTGGGACTGACGGGCATAGTGCTGAGTTTCTATGTCGAAATTGATGCTCTGTCTCATCCGTCGCTCAGGGCCGTGCCGGATCAGACCATCCCTGCCAGCTACGAAGCCGTTTATCAGACCCTGCGCCATGCCGAGCCGGATCGGACAGGTCGTTGGCGTATTGAAGTCCCTAAAACGGGCGGGGTCATCTCCGCCCGGTACTATAAACCCGTCGAAACTGAGGATCGGGCATTTGCGCCCCTCATTGTCTGGGTGGACCCGACACGCATGGAGGTTGTCCGCAGCGCTCTGTGGGGTCGTTTCTTTGTCACCTTTGTCTATGACCTGCATTATCACCTGCTCATTGATGGTCCGGGTAAGGTGGTTATTGCGTCTGTGGGGCTTATCGGTGTGGGCCTGATCCTCAGCGGTCTATGGCTGTGGTGGCCTCGTAAAGGACGGTTGAAGGCGAGCCTGAAGATCCACCAACCCTTTCATTGGACACGTACACCGTTCGAGTGGCACCGGCTTCTGGGAGTGGTGGGGGCCGCTTTCCTTTTGATCTTCTGCGTGACCGGTAGCCTGCTGGCCGCGCCGGAGTGGTTCCGTCCTGGCCTGAATGCGCTTGCGCCAACATTTAAAGCGCCGGACCTCACACCCTATGCGCAAGTGCCAATGCGAATAAGCGTCGATCAGGCCATGAAGGTCGCATCAGACGTGTTTCCGACGGCGCGCATACGCTGGATTGAGACGCCGGGTAAGGGGGCCGGAACCTACCGGATCATCATGGCACAGCGCTTTGAACCCTCCCAGCGCTTTCCGCGCACAACGGTCTGGCTCAGGGCAGACACAGGCGAAGTCATCGCCACACGGAATCCCGCCCATGACAGCGCCTCAGATATCATCCTGAACTGGCTGCATCCACTCCATACGGGTGAGGCCTTTGGAATCATCGGCCGCCTTGTGGTCATGTTCGCAGGCCTTTTCCCGATCTTCCTGTTTGCAACGGGCCTGACCCGCTACCTGATCTGGCGCAGGAACGCTTAGCCGCCCAATGGGTGCGTCTCTTTGGGTTAGATTAGACCGCCTATTCTTTGCGGCGAACATTTCTTCCTTACGAAATTCAAAGTGCAATGATAGGAATACTGTGTTTCGTAAGTCTATAATAACAATGAAAAAATCCGCCGATGTCTGCGGTCTCGCCGTGGTGGGTTCTGCGGCAATCCTGGCAAAACAAGGTGCCTGAGGCAGCCGTATTGACGGCAACGAACAGGCATTTTTTTCGCACACGTTTCAGTCTCACAGAGAGGTCATCATGAAGCCCGAAACCCTCGCTATTCACCATGGCTACAAGCCTGAGGCGCCGCAGCGTTCGGCGGCTGTGCCCATCTACCAGACGACATCTTACACGTTCGATGATACCCAGCACGGGGCCGACTTGTTTGATCTGAAGGTCGCGGGTAACATCTATACGCGGATCATGAATCCGACGACGGCCGTTCTGGAGCAGAGGGTGGCCGAACTTGAAGGCGGTGTAGCTGGGCTTTGCGTCAGTTCGGGCATGGCCGCGATTACCTATGCGATTGAGGCGATTACCGACGCCGGTGACAATATCGTCTCCGTCAGCCAGCTTTATGGCGGCACATACAACCTCTTTGTCCATACCTTCCCGCGTCAGGGGATCGAGGTGCGGTTATTTGATGCCGATGACTTCGAGGCTCTGGACCGACTGATCGATGCAAAGACGAAGGCGGTCTTTATTGAATCCATCGGTAATCCGGCGGGCAATATTGTTGATATTCGTCGCGTCAGTGAGATTGCCCATCGTCACGGTGTGCCGGTTATCGTCGATAACACCGTCGCAACCCCCTTCCTGTGCCGGCCGTTTGATTTTGGGGCCGACATAGTCGTGCACTCTCTCACCAAATATATCGGCGGCCACGGCAACGCGATCGGAGGCATCATCGTTGACTCAGGCCGGTTTGATTGGGTCAGGGAGAAGGCCCGCTTTGGGTGTCTGAATGAACCCGACCCGTCCTACCACGGTGTTGTCTATACCGAAGCGCTTGGGCCTGCGGCCTATATTGGTCGATGCCGTGTCGTGCCTCTGCGTAACAAGGGTGCGGCCCTGTCGCCCCATAATGCGTTCCTTATCCTCTCGGGACTTGAAACCCTTGGGCTTCGGATTGAACGGCACTGCGCCAATGCGCAGGCGGTCGCCGAATATCTCGCTAAGCATCCTGGCGTCGCATGGGTCAATTACGCGGGCCTGAAGGCAAACCGCTATAATGCTCTGGCTGAGGTTTATACCAAAGGGCAGGGGTCTGGCATCGTGTCCTTTGGTCTCAAAGGCGGGCGCGAAGCCGGGGCGCGCTTCATCGACGCTTTGCAGCTCATCTACCGACTGGTGAATATCGGGGATGCCAAGTCGCTGGCCTGCCATCCCGCTTCCACGACGCACCGTCAGTTGAACGCCGAGGAGCTGGCTAAGGCCGGGGTTTCAGAGGACCTCGTCCGCCTGTCGATTGGCATCGAGCATGTTGATGACATCATTGCTGACATTGATCAAGCCTTGGGTCGGGCAGCCGTGTAAAGGGCAGGTACAGCAAGGATGAAAGGACATTCCGTCCCATGGGGTGGAATGTCCAATGACACTTTGTCCAGTTCTCACAGACCTCCTGAGGAGGTACGCCGCCGTCTAAACTCACTGCGGGGCCTCCTGTTCATGACTTCAAGACCGACTTTTGCCGGACCTTCCGATCTTTGGCTTTGGTTCGCCTCACGCCCACATCGCGTGACCCTGATCAATGTTGCCCTGTTTACGCTCGTCGTCACCTTTTCAGGCAGCAAACCCTTCTCGCTGGCGGTCGCGGTGGCGGCTCTGGCCTTGTCAGCGGTCTATTGTTTCTGGCAGACGCTGAAGGGGACGTTTCACAATCTCTTTGAGCTGCATCCTTTTCAGTTGATGCTGATCTGGGTGCCCGGCGCTTTGGCGCTAACCCTGTCTTCTGGCGCGCTGTGGTTCGCCAGAGGTCACGAGCTCTTCTCGCTACCTTTTTCACTCCTGATGTTCTTTTACGGTCTGCAACTCGCCTGGCTCACCATCGTCGGCGTCGAGTTGAAAGCCGTGGAAGGACGCCTCACTGAATTCTTCGGAGGGAAGTAGAATGGAATTTCTGGGTTTTCATCCGAGCGTGGAGGTCACATGGGGGTATCGAAAAGTGACTTCTGCCCATAAGCTCTGAAGGGAAATGCCCGGCCGTTGTGGCCGGGCACACGCTTACATCTTTATCGCTTCGGCGTAGCGGTCGGACACGGCCTTCCAGTTGACGACTTGCCAGAAGGCGTCAAGGTAATCGGCGCGCTTGTTTTGATATTTCAGGTAATAGGCGTGCTCCCAGAGATCGTTACCGAGGATCGGCGTGCCCTTCACCTCGGCGACGTCCATCAGTGGATTGTCCTGATTGGGTGTCGAGGTGATGGCCAGTTTGCCGTCCTTGCCAACAATCAGCCAGGCCCATCCCGATCCAAAACGGCCGGTGCCCGCTTTCTTAAATTCGGCCTTGAAGGCGTCGAGTGAACCCCATTGATCCGCAATCGCTTTCGCCAGCGCCGCCGACGGCTTCCCGGACTGGGCCGGTGGGGTCAGGCTTTGCCAGAAGAAGCTGTGGTTCCAGTGTCCGCCGGCATTATTGCGCACCACCATGGGCAGGCTGCCCGCGCTGGCCAGAAGTTCCGCCAGCGATTTGCCCTTAAGCGCCGGGGTCTCATTTAGGGCTTTGTTGAGCGTATCGACATAGGCCTTGTGATGACGGTCGTGGTGGATCGTCATGGTCTCGGCATCAATGGCGGGTTCCAGCGCATTTGCCGCATAGGGCAGGGCGGGCAGGGTAAACGCCGCATCGGCGGAAGTCGCGACGCTGGATTGGGCGCAGACGATTGTCGGCAGGACTGGTGTGATCAGCAAGGCAAGAGCGGTGGCAGAGATAACGGACTTCATGAGTGATCCTTTCAAGAGCGGTGGCGGGCGACAACAGATGTCGGATCGGAGATATAAAATCGATAACGGTCAGGTCGTCGGCTGAACGAAATATCTACGCTCCCGAGCGCAAAACCGGGACTGGACACTTTGTCCATGGAGGTTTCGTGGCACACGTGGCAACAATCAATACTTGGCCCCCCGGTCCGTGTTTGGTCGCACTGGCATTCCAGGCTCAGGATGGGGCGTTTGCCTGCCCGTCATGCCCGTTGAATGAAGCGGGACAAAATGTCCAAGTTCTTCGGGAAGCGGCAACGGCTACGAGCGTGACAATATCTTTCGCTGATGCCGGAAAACGTGATGAAAACCTGCCTTCTGATGACCGCCGCCATGGCCGCCTTGCTGACCCCAGTAGTGTCCCAGGCGGCCGACGCGAGTGACGCAACGACCGAGGTGGTGGTCACGGGGCGCAAGCTGTTGCCTGCGAAGACGACCGAAGCAAACCGCACCGCGGTCCCGAACCTTTTGACGCCTCAGGCCATTCAGGTCGTCCCGGTTGAGGTCCTGCAGGACCAGCAGGTCTTCACCCTGTCTGATGCCACACGCAATGTGTCGGGCGTTACCACGGATTTTGGCTTCAATGGTCTGACGCAACCGCTCTTGGTTCTACGTGGCTTCCCCTCGACCTCGATGACGGCCTTTGGCTCAATGCTGGGCGCGTCCAACTATTATCTGGACGGTACGCGGGTCTCAGGCCTGCCGGTCAATGTGACCGATGTTCAGGCCGTAGAGGTGTTGAAGGGGCCGAACTCGGTCCTGTTTGGCCGCGGTGAGCCCGGTGGGGTTGTGAACGTGGTCACCAAATCCCTGAGAGCTAAGCCGGGTCTCGAAGTCGCTCAGACCCTTGGCGAGTACGGCCTCTCCTCGACCTCCCTGAATGGGGGTGGGGCCATCAATGACGATAAGACACTTTTGGTGGGTGGTTCAGCCAGTTACTATACGACGGACTCGGTGCGTGACTTCGTCGAAGAAAAGCTGGCCTCGGTTGGTTTGAAAGTTCAATGGCAGGCAACGCCCAACACGACGGTGTCCGCGTCAGCGGATTATCTCGATCACCGCTACCGCAATGACTACGGTATTCCGGCGATCGGCAATACAGTCGCCAACCTGCCTTTGCACACGCAGTTCAACAATGCGCCGGAACTGTCGCACATCGAAAGCCGCGTCCTGCGCCTTGAAGTCGCACACCGGCTCTCGGATAACTGGACCCTGAAGGCCAGGGCCATCAGCTTTGATGCCGACATGCGCGAGGTCGATATCACGCCCTATCGCATGGATATGGCCATGTCGGGCGCCTGCGATGGGGACGGGAACCCCCTATGCCGGTATTATTACTACGCGCGTCCTGATGGCTCAAATTCGATGGGCCAGTACGCTCTCGACCTGACCGGGAAGGTCACGGCGGGCAATGTCACCCATAATCTGCTGATCAGTGCCGACGCCTACCGCGCGAAAAAGAAAGGGATTACGCTCTTTTCCGCCATCGGTGGTGTGGATATCTATAACCCGGTGTTTTCCAACACGCCCAGGCTCGGTGACACGGTCGTCCTCGATGCGCTTGACTATGTGGATTATAACAACTGGCAAGGGCTCAGTGTTCAGGACCAGATCGACTTCGGCAACGGCCTGAATCTGGTTCTGGCCGTGCGCCACGATAAGGCCGAAGCGGGCTATATTCTTCCCGGTGTGACAACCAATACCGTTGAATACACCTCTCCCAGAGCCGGCCTTGTCTGGTCGCTCTCACCGAACCAGACGGTTTATGCACAGGCCCAATCGTCTCTGGCCGCCAATAACGGGCGGGATATGCTGGGCAAGGCTGTCGATCCCGAAACGGCGAAACAGACCGAAATGGGTTACAAGTATCAGGCTCCGGACGGGAAGCTGTCCGCGACGGTTGCCCTCTACGAACTCATCAAGAAAAACCGCGCTGACTTTACGCTCTACTATGTGACGGGCGAGATCCTGACGACCGGTGAGGCGCGCTCTCGCGGGTTGGAAATCGACGTCATTGGCGAGGCCACGCCGGCTTTGTCGCTGATCGCCTCTTATGCCTACACGGATACTGAGGTCACGCAGGATGCCAACTATCAGGGCAAGGCACTGGCCAATGTACCGGAGCACGCGGCCAGCCTCTGGGCGACCTACAGCGTTTCAGATCACTGGCGAGTGGGTGCGGGGCTCTTCTATCAGGGTGACCGCTATGGCGATATCGGTAACACCTTTGTCATGCCGGCCTATACGCGGGTCGATGCCATGGTATCGCGGGCCTTCGACGTCGGTGGCAAGGCCGCGCTCATCCAGCTCAACGTCAACAACCTGTTCGATGAGCGCTATTACACCGGATCGCATCAGTTTGTGCAGGACTGGGTACAGCCCGGCTTACCGCGAACGGCCTCTGTGACCTTGCGTCTGGCCTATTAAGGGGCGGTCATGTCAATCAATCGTCGAGATATGGAATCTAATTCATGAGACACATCAGCCGTTTGGCCATTTCTCTGAGCGTAGCGGCTCTTGGTGCGGCAACGCCCGTACTGGCTGCGCCTAAGCCTCAGCCGGTTGAAATCCGCTTTGCCGCCGCTGTGAACGGCGCGCCGCTGGCCTGTGGCCAGAGCTATGCCGGGATCGGGACAACCGGCGCTTCGCTTGAATTGCAGGATTTCCGGATTTACGTGTCCCATTTTCGTTTGATCACAAAAGATGGCAAGGAGGTGCCCGTCGCCCTGACCCCGGATGGCGTATGGCAGGACGATAAGGTCGCGTTGCTCGATTTCGAAAACGCTACAGGTAACTGCAACGGCAACGCGCCCCTGAATACGGTGATCAAAGGGACTGTGCCGAAGGGCGACTATGCGGGCGTGGTGTTTGAGATTGGTGTCCCGTTCGACATCAACCACCAGGATCCGACCCTCGCACCCGCTCCCCTGAACCTCTCGGCCACCGCCTGGCCGTGGCGGGTCGGCTATAAGTTCACCACCATTGACCTCGAAACCGCTCCGGCCGCAGGTAAAACAGCCTCAGCCACCGGCTTTTCCGTCCACCTCGGCAGCACCGCCTGTGGTGAAGGATCGTGGGTAGCGCCGCCAAAGGTCGCCTGCACCAACCCCAACCGCCCCGAATATCGCTTTGCCGCGTTCAATCCGAAGGCCAACACACTGGTCATGGATCTCGGCACTGTTTTGGCAACGACCGACATCACCACCAATGCGCCGCAAAGCCCGTCGGGTTGTATGTCGAGCGAAGAGGATGATGACTGTGTGGGCCTCTTTGACCGGCTGGGTCTGGCCTTCCGGGGCAAGTCCTCACAAGGTCAGGCCTTCATAACCGTAAAATGATCAGACGCGCTTTTGTCATAGGTTCGATCGTAGTCGCACTTGGCCTTGCGGGGTTACAGGCCAGCGGGGCTTCGCGCGTCGAGGCATTGGGCGACTGGGTGGAAAGCCGCTTTGATTTCAGGCTGCCGGCCTGGGCCCCCAAACCGCTGGAGCCTAAGGGCAACCCTACGACCGAGGCCAAGGTCGAACTGGGCCGTTATCTCTTTTACGACACGCGCCTGTCGCGTGACGGCTCGAGGTCGTGTGCCTCCTGTCACGAACAGGCGCGCGCCTTTACGGACGGGCGAACGACATCCCCCGGCGTGACGGGTGAGCGCACCAAGCGCAACTCCATGTCGTTGGTCAATTCCGCCTATTTTCCGGTGATGACCTGGTCGAACCCCTTGCTCCATTCTTTCGAGCAGCAGGCCCTTGTTCCGCTGACCGGGACGGAGCCGGTTGAACTCGGCCTATCCGGTCGGGAAGACGAGATGATTGCGCGGCTGAAGACCGAACCCATCTATCCCGCCCTGTTTCGCAAGGCTTTCCCACGCGAGAAGGGCGAGATATCGTTGGCGACCGTCACGCGGGCGCTGGCAGCGTTTCAGCGCTCGATCGTCTCGTTTCGCTCACCTTATGATCACTACAGATATGAAGGCGATGTCGATGCCGTCTCAGACTCGGTATTGCGCGGGGAGGCGCTGTTTTTCAGTGAGAAGCTCGAATGCCATCACTGCCACAACGGGCTGAACCTGTCGGATTCCGAGCGCCATGCGCGCAACAAGCTGGGGGCGTTTGCCTTCCACAATACCGGGCTTTACAATCTGGATGGAAAGGGCGCTTATCCGGCCGATAATCAGGGGATCAGGGAGATCACTGGTCGCGCAGAAGATATGGGCCGTTTTCGCACCCCCAGCCTGCGCAATGTGGCGGTGACCGGGCCCTATTTCCATGATGGCTCGGCGGCGACACTCGATGACGTCATTGACCACTACGCGGCGGGCGGACGGACCATTAAAGAGGGACCGAACAAAGGCGAGGGCCGTCTCAACCCACTGAAAAGTTCGTTTGTGCCGGGCTTTTCCCTGAGCGAAAAAGAGCGGGAAGACCTCAAGGCCTTCCTGCGGGCGCAAACGGACGAAGAGGTCCTCCGGGACCCTAGATTTTCCAATCCCTGGTCTAAGCCTTAAGGAGGCGATATGAAACTCAAGGTCCTGACGCTCATAGCCGCACTGATCAGCTTGCCTGTGGCAGGCAGTGCCCACACGCCCCTGATCGCCACCGTGCCACAAAGCGGCGAGGTTCTGACGGAATCTCCGCCTGAAATCGTTCTGACCTTTGCCGAGCCCGTGCGACTCACCTCTCTGGTCAGCAAACATGCAAACGGACAGAAGCGTCTGAAATTCTTGCCTACGGGCGAGTCGGACAGCTTTACCGCCGCGTCCCCGGACCTGCCGGCCGGGCGCAATGAGCTGAGATGGAAGGCCTTGTCGCCAGATGGCCACGTGGTCGAAGGCGTGATCATCGTCAATATCCGCAAAGCCCCCTGATGGACGGTGGATTGACCCTGGAACTGGTATTCAGCTCCCTTCTCAAAACCATGCTCTATGTGGGTGTGTTTGCGACCGCAGGGCTCATCTTTGCGGATGCCTCGCTGTACGGTTATCGCCGACGACTTGAGCTTAACAGTCTGGGACTGGCGGCCTTTACCGGACTGATTGCCGCAACGCAGTTCTGTTTCCTGTTTCTGCGTCTGGGGGGCGGATTTGATGCGCCGACCCTGTCGGCCCTGTTTGGATCGAGTGCGGGCCTGAGCCTTATCCTCCAGTTTGTCAGCGCGGTTGTTATCGGATTGGGAGGCACCCGCCCGCTCATTCGTTTGGCGGGGGCCGGCGGGCTGGTGGCGGGTCTGGCCTTTTCGGGGCACATGGCGGCGCGCGCCGGGGTCGGTGGGGCGATTTTCGTTGGCCTGCACATCGGTCTGGCGACCTGGTGGTTCGGTGGACTCTGGCGGCTTTTGTCGCTGGAAAGCCCGACTGAGTTTGGCGAGGTCGCGCGCAGATTCAGCCAGCAGGCCTTTGGTGCGGTACTGGCGCTTGTGATGGCGGGTCCGTTTATGGCCGTCATTCTCTTGGGGACAGAAATCGACCTCTCTCAGGCCTATGTCCGATGGCTGGCCCTCAAGGTCGCCATTGTTGCCGGCGTACTGGGCCTCGCCGCCTATAATCGCTGGCGTCTGGTCCCGCGCCTCGCTGACAGCGAAACAGCCAGCAACGCCCTGCGCCAAGTGGTCAAAATCGAGATGGGGTTATTTGCGGCTGTGATGGTCGTCACCGCTTGCCTGACAACGCTGAGTGCCCCTGTGCACCGTTTTGAAGCGCCGGTTCTAAACGTGGCCGCGCCGCCGGTTGTTGAGGCGGGCGCCTTGCGCATCAGCCAGTACGCCATGCGTGCCACGCGCGGCACGGTTCCGGTGAGTGCGGTCTATCTCACCGTGGAGAACACCGGAAAGACCCCGGATCGCCTCGTGAGCGCGCAATGCGTCTGTGCCGAGTCGGCCTCTTTGCACATCATGTCGATGAAGGACGGACTTATGGGCATGGCGCCGGCACCCGAGGGCTTCAACGTGCCGGCTCAGGCAGGGCTCGTACTGGCCCCAATGGGGGCGCACATCATGCTTACGGGTACAAACCGCCGTCTGGTTGAAGGCGAACGTCAACAGGTTGTTCTCACGTTCGAACGTGTCGGGAAGGTGGAACTGGAGGTCCCGGTGACCGGGCAGGTGAGCGCCCATTCCCATAGTCATTGATCTGTTGCGTGTGGGACAATCTGTCCAGTGGACAACTACCCCTCGCCAGATATCAGCAAGGTTTACCTCTTTCAGCCCGCGTCATGCCCCATCTCTCTCAAGACATTGAACAGGAAACGCTGCGTAAAAACCTGCTGCAGCTGATTCATCTGCGCGGGATGGCCTTCTATGGCCAGTTGGCAACGATCCTGACCGTTTATTACGGGTTCAACCTCGTCATTCGGATAGGTGAGATGCTCTGGGTGACGGCCGCACTCGTGGCTTTCAATCTCTGGGCCCTCTATCGTTACAAATCCAAAGCCCGGATCAGCGATTTTGAACTGTTTGCCGGGCTCATGGTCGATGTGGTGGCCTTCACCGCGCAGCTTTATCTCAGTGGCGGGACCTCCAACCCCTTTATTCTTCTCTACCTGCTCCCGGTCATTATCGGTGCCGTGCTGTTAAAACCGCTCTACGCCTGGAGTATCGCGGCCAGTACGTTCGTCTTTTACGCAGGGCTGAGCTTCTTCCGGCAATCCTATCCGGCGGGACATGAACATCACGGCGGCACCTCCGCCGGCTTTGACATGCACGTGCACGGGATGATGATCGCCTATGCCATGGCCGCCTGTCTGGTCGTGTTTTTTGTGTCGCGTATCACGGCCAATCTGCGCGCTCGCGATCAGGAACTGGCGCAGTTGCAGCAACAGTCAGCCGAAAACGCGCAAATCGTCCGCATGGGGCTGTTGAGTGCCGGCGCGGCGCACGAACTGGGCACACCGCTGACGACCCTGTCGGTGATCCTGAAGGACTGGCATGACTTGTCTGTACCGCGCAAACGCGCCGAGCAACTGGCGGACATCCAGACAATGCAGACCCAGCTTGAGCGCTGCAAATCCATTATTACGGGCATCTTGTCAGCGTCCGGCTCCGCCAGAGGGGAGGGCGCGGTGGCCACCTCGCTCCGGGCCTTCCTCGAACAGGCTCTCGACGGGTGGCAGGCGCAAAACCCGGACGTCACCCTGAACACCCGTCTTGAGGTCCCTGACGTCTCTGTCGCCGCCGACCGGGTCATGTCGCAGACCCTGACGCACCTTCTGGACAATGCGGTTGAGGCCGCTGGCCGGGACAAGACCGTAGCCTTCATGGCCAAAGTTGAGGCCGACACGCTGATCATGGCGGTCGAGGATGAAGGGCCGGGCTTCTCCGCCGACATCCTATCGCGTATCGGTGAACCCTATCTCTCTACCAAGGATCAGGCCGGACAGGGCGGTCGGGGGCTTGGACTGTTCCTTGGCCACAACACCCTTCGCTCTCTGGGCGGCCAACTCCTTGTTTCAAATCGCCAGAGCGCTGACGGGAAGGGGCAGGGTGCGCGTGTCGAGCTCCGTCTCCCTCTGGCCTCCATCCGGCTGCCCGATGAGGGGGCGCTGTGACCAATCTCATCACCTTGATTGTCGATGACGACAAGGATCTGGCCGCGTCTTTGGCCCGATCCTTGGCCAGACGCGGCTTTAAGACTCACGTCGCCCACACGGCGGAGGAAGGGGTGACGCTGGCTGAGAACCTGAAACCCGCCTTCGCGCTGGTTGATCTCAAAATGCCGGGGGCGTCCGGCCTGGAATGCGTCAAAGGCTTGCATGCGCTCGATCCGGAGATGCGTATTGTTGTCCTGACCGGCTATGCCAGCATCAATACCGCGGTACAGGCCATAAAGCTGGGAGCCACCCATTATCTGGCCAAACCCGCCAATGCCGATGAGATCATTGCGGCGTTCGAACACGATGAACCCAGTACGGACGTGGCGCTGACCCCACGCCCGACCTCAATCAAAAACCTCGAATGGGAACGCATCCACGAGATGCTGGTGGAAACGGATTACAACATCTCGGCAACCGCCCGTCGCCTTGGGATGCACAGGCGCACCCTGACGCGCAAACTGGCGAAACAGCCCATAAAGTAACCATAGGTGTAGGACATTTTGTCCAACTGTCTGGGGTCAGGAACTCCGTTAAACGCCCTCTCAACTGTGCGCGACGGCTGGTCGCGTCGAGATTGGGGACTATGGGCATGTTCATCACCAAAAGAAACGCACTTCTGGCCACGCTTCTGGCGGGCGCATCCGCGCTGCCCTTATGGGCCTACGCTGCCGAGACGGCCGAGGTGCCGGCTGAAGACAAGGTCGAGAACATCATTGTTGTGGGGCAAAAGAATACGCCCATTACCGTGAAACCCAGAGGCCTGTCTGTCTCTTTGGGGCGCGAAGAATTTGAAAAGGTCAACGCGCTCAACGTCGAAGACCTGATGAAGTACACGCCCAATTTCTTCGTTCGCAAGCGCTTTGCCGGTGACGACAATGCAGTGGTGGCGATGCGTGGCGCCAATACGGTGCAGAGCGCGCGCACCATTGTGCTGGTGGATGGTTTCCTCGTTTCCAACTTCCTCGGCAACCGGTTTGACTTCCCGCCGAAATGGAACGTGGTCGGGCCTTCGGAAATCCGTCAGTTCGATATCGTCTATGGGCCCTATTCGGCGCGCTATAATGGTAATTCGATGGGCGGCGTGGTCTCGATCACGACCGATGAGCCCAAGGCCAGTGGCGGTTACGCCACCGTCCAGAAGATGATCATGCCGTTCAAGGAGTACGGTTTTGATGAGACGTTTGAGGGGTATAGCTTCGAAGGCGGCCTGACCTGGAAGCCGGAAGGTAGCCGTCTGGGCCTTCGCGCCTCCTATCGTCACTTCGAGAATGTAGGTCAGTCGATGACCTATAACCTGCTCTCGCGCGTTGCCACGCAACCGACTTCGGCCTCGGTACAGGCGACCTATACCGATGTGACCGGGGCCTATGTCGATCCGCGCCTCGCCACGCCGGTGTTCGGGGCGCAATCTCCTGTTGATGTGGTGCAGGATCAGGCGCGTCTGCGGGCCAGCTATGATCTGGGGGCGGGCTGGAAGGCCGATGGTTTGCTCGTCTGGTGGAAGTCATCGCAGGACCTGACCGATGCCCGCACCTGGCTGACTGCGACGGCGACGGGCCTGCCTGTCTATCAGGGTCGTGTGAAGTTCAACGGGGTTTACTACAATGCCACTGGTATTACCCATTCGACGTCTGAGCGCACCGAATACCTTGCCGGGGGCCGTGTGAGCGGGCCCTGGGGTGGATGGGACGTGCGGGCCAACCTCTCGCGTTTCTGGATCGCCGAAAGCGATGGTCGGGCCTCGATTGATTTCCTGACCGGTTTGTCGTCGGGCGCAGGGCGTCAGACGCTTCAGGACACACCGGGCTGGTGGGCCTTTGACGCCTCCATGCGTCAGGCCTTTGGCGCCCACGACATCACCTTCGGCGTCAACCAGAACCTCTATAAGGCCGGACAAACCATCTATTCGGTCACAAACTGGCGCACAGCCGCCAATCCCACCTATAATTCCGGCACTTTCGGCAAGACCTCCGGGTTCGGTGTCTTCGTTGAAGACGAGATCAGCCTAAGCGACCGCACCGAACTGACGCTCGGCGTCAGAGCTGACCGCTGGCGCGCCTTCGATGGTGGTCTTGGCGGGCTCAACAGCGCCAACCAGAAGGTCGTCACCCGCTACGACACGCGCAGCCAGACCTCGGTAGATCCGAAGCTCTCATTACAAACCCGCGTCTCGGATACACTGAGCCTTCAATTGAGCCTTGGGACCGCTACGCGCTTTCCCACCGTGGGCGAGCTCTATCAGGGCACGTTCGATCCGGTGGCTCAGATCATCCTGCCCGACAGCTTCGACCCCAATCTCAAAGCCGAAAAATCGAAAGACATCAGCCTGATTGCGCGCCGTAAGTTTGCGCGCTCGAACCTGACCCTGTCGGCCTTCGGTCAGGACATTGATGATGCCATCTTCTCCTTCCAGGGCATCAATCAGTACGGAAACACCGTTTCGAACTACAAGAACATCGCGCGCATGAAGCAGTATGGTGTGGAAGCGATCTATGAAGCCAAAGACTTCCTGATTACCGGACTTGACCTGAATGGAAGTGTCTCATGGATGGACGCAAAAACCGTTGAAAACCCAGCCAACCGCGCGGCCGAAGGCGTGCAGTTCCCCCGCATCCCGCGCTGGCGCTCCAACGGCAGCCTGACCTATGCCTTTACGGAAAGGCTGAAAGGCACAATGGGCTGGCGCTATGCCTCACGACCGAACTCTGACCTGTTCGGGCTGTCGCGGGGCCGGGCCTTTGGCTTCCAGAGTGAATACAACACCTATGATCTGAAGGTGAACTATGCGGTGACACCCCGGACGCAGGTGAGTGTGGGCATTGACAATGTCGCCAACTATCAGGCCTACGTGTCTCACCCGCTGCCACAGCGCACCGTTCTCATCGAACTCAAGTATCGTCAGTAGAGGCTGTCCATGTCCGGGGCCGTTGATGAGTCTCTGAACCGCGCCAGACGCCGACAGGCCCTGGTGCGGGCCGTCTGGCGATGGCACTTTTACGCGGGCCTGTTCTGCATCCCGTTCATCATCATATTGTCGATCACTGGTTCTCTCTATCTGTTCAAACCCCAGATCGAAAGCGCCATAGACCGGCCATATGATGCTCTATCTTTTACCGGGCCGGTGAAATCCATCACCGAGCAGGTGTCGGCGGCCACGGCGGCCCATCCGGGGGCAAAACTGTCGGCGGTTGAGGTGCGACAAAACCCTCAGGACGCGACGCGGGTTGTGCTTACGGAGAACGGCGAAAAGCTGAGACTGTACGTTCACCCTCAGACCCTCGCCATCCTCAAGTCCGTTCCCGAAGAACAGCGCTTCATGGCGCAGGTGAAAAACATTCACGGGGAACTGCTGTCCGGAAAGGTCGGCGAGATTATCGTGGAACTGGCCGCCTGCTGGGCCATCGTCATGATCCTCACGGGGCTCTATCTGTGGTGGCCGCGTCAGGCCGCAGGCCTTGCGGGTGTCCTTTATCCGCGAACAAGTGGGAACAAGCGCTTGTTCTGGCGAGACCTTCACGCCATCACTGGGATCTATGTCTCATTCTTTGCCTTGTTTCTGTTGCTGTCAGGGCTTCCGTGGACCTCTGTTTGGGGCGACGCCTTCAAACAGGTGCGCGCCATCACCCATACGGCGGCGGTCAAACAGGACTGGAGTTCGGGGCGCGCCGCCGACCGCAGCACGGAGCGCGCGGAAACCGGCACTTCAGAGCACGCCGACCACGAGGCGGGCCAAGGCGAGCATGCTGGTCATAAAGCCCATGCGGTTGGTCCGGCCATGGTGTCACTTGATAGCATGTACGCCAGTGTAAGGGCGCTCGACCTCCCGGAACCCGTCACGATCAATGCGCCGTCGAAGAAGGTCAAAGACTGGACCGCGCAATCCAATACGCAGAATCGCCCGCTCAGGGTGACTCTGAAGCTTGACCCCCAGTCCGGACAGGTTTTAAGCCGCGAGACCTTTGCGCAAAAGCATCCTATTGATCAGGTCGTCGGATACATGATTGCGGCCCATGAAGGGCACCTGTTCGGCTGGCTAAATCAGGCTCTGGGTGTGTTTACGGCCCTGTCTCTGATCACCCTGTGCGTCAGTAGCGTAATCATGTGGCTGAAACGTCGTCCGGCGGGTAAGCTCGGTGCGCCTGAACCGGCCGCGAGTACGCCCGCGGGGATTGGCCTAGGTACTCTGATCATCGCCTTAGGAGTTTTCCTGCCGGTTCTGGGCATCAGTCTGCTTGTCGTGGGCGCGCTTGAATTCCTGCTCCTGAGGCATTTGCCTGGCGTCAGGACTTGGCTCGGGCTCCGAGCGGCTTAGGAACCGGGTAATTGACCGATGCTGAGAAATCGGCGCCCGCTCTAGGGGACAATTGTCACGACAACGCGTTTGTAGCGCGTAAGCGCCGGTGTTCCTTTATCCGTCACCTTGAGAATAAAGTGTGCTGTCTCCGGACTGTTCACAACAGGCGCGTTGATATTTACGCGGTAAAGGTTTTCGGCACTCCCGATCGGAATAGGGTGTTTAAGGGTGCCGGCTTCGGGATAGTTCATCCACAGGTAGCTGAGGCTGTCCCCGTCAGGGTCTGTGGTGCCCGCAGCGCTCAGCGAGAAGCCTGTTCCAGATTTGACGGTCAGCCTGTCGCTATGGCCGAGCGCGGGAACGGGTGGGTGGTTCGCCTCAGAATAGGATTTGGTTGTCCAGTCCATGCGGGCGGCGAAGTCAATTTGGAAGTCTTTGCGCCAACGCCAGATCGTCGTGCGAAAGCCTCTGGCCAGTTTTTCGGAGGCTTTGACGTTGCGACCATAATCATTGGCACTGTAGGGTGCGACGCTATCCGTTGCGTTTGTCCAGATGGGGCGTGGTTCGGTTTCAACGGGAACACCGCCGGTAAAACCTGTCGGATCAATCGCCGAAAACTCGGGGGTATAAAGGGTGTAGCGCCCGCCCCAGCCGCCCCAGTCCGGTCGTTCCGGTGCGTTCAGTCCGTTCGAAATTAGGGACAGGAACGTTGGGGTGTCACCCTCAACACCATAGCCGACATCCGGATAAGCGGCCCCCAGGGGGCCATGACCTTGCTGTATGTTCTCAGCGATCCACGCATTGCTGATCTCTGAATTGTCAAATCCGGGTTCAACAGTGTTGATCCCACCCCAGGTGGCATTACCGTACCCCCCCGGACTGACAATATAAAACAGGTCCGGAAAGGTCTTGCGTATCCATATACCGGTGTCGTCCTGATCGGAGATTGTGTAGACGCGCAACCTGCTTATCAGTCGCTTCACCTCTTCGGGCGTATGAGTAGCCTTAATCTTATAGAGGGCTTGCGCGAGCGTATTCGCACCGCCCCAGACGGCAACCCACAAAGGTCGTTTATCCTCTTTTTCAAGAGCCCGGATAATCCACTCAGAGCCCGCAGAGTCTTTTCCGCTTCCGACCCCGGTCATCCCATAGACTGGGAGGCCCTCGGATACGAGGGCGTGCAGGGCGGCCGCTTTAGGGAAACCGGGCTCATGCTTTAAAAGGTTCGGTTGAACCTTGCTGTAGGCGTTTAAAATGGCATGTATGGAAGCAGGCGAGACCAGCGCTTTCTGGTGGACAGAAGTGGTCGCCACCAACCCTTCGATATCTATCTGGTTGGCGTAAAGGAGAAGCCTTACAATCGATTGAGAGTCGTCAGGGTCAGCTTCAATATCAGTCAGAGGGTATAACGCCATCTGTATCGACGCGCGCAAGCTCCGCGCACTTACCAAAACCATGCCTATCAAGACTGACCGCAATGACGCGAAGGCTATAGCAAGCTGCATGCGTGTAGGCTGGTACTCGGTCGTTCACGTTAAGAGCGATGAAAGTCAGGAACTTCGTATGTTATTGGCCAACCGGCGGACGCTTCAGATTTAGCAGATCGATCTTGAGAACGAAATCCGCGGTACGCTCAAGGTCTTTGGCCTGAAGATCCTCGGTCGCGTCACGGCGGGGCCATTCGAAGGGAAGGTGCTCGATTTAGTCGAAGGCTTGCCGCGGATTGAAGCTATGGTACGTCCCATGCTGATCGCCCGAGCGGCTTTGCGCGACCAATGTGCAGTTCTCCAGAAGATGCTGCTGGAAATCGTCCGGCGCAATGAGGTTTGCAAGCGGCTTATGACCGTGCCGGGTGTCGGCGCTATTACCGCTATCACGTACTTCACGACCATAGATGATCCTGACCGCTTCAGTCGATCCCGTGATGTTGGGCCGCACCTGGGTCTTGTGCCGAAGAAGTATGCCTCTGGCGAAACGGACCGCAATAGTGGCATCTCCAAGAGCGGGGACGCAAACATGCGGACCGTTCTCTATCAGGCGGCGCTCGCGCTACTGACGCGTTCAATGAAGCATTCAGCGCTCCGAAGCTGGGGGCTGGCCGTGGCCAAGCGGCGCGGGCTGCGACGCGCAATCATCGCTGTCGCACGTAAACTCGCCATCGTCATGCACCGCATCTGGGCGGACGGGACTACTTTCCGCTTCTCGAAGGCAGATGACGTCGAGGTTACGGCCGCATGACGTAGGTTGATCGGCTGATCTGGATTTAAAGTTTCGCCTGCTGGCGAAAGGATGTCCGCAAGGACCAGGTTGAAGAGATTGCGTTGTAATCTGTGTGCACCGAGCACGCCGAATAGATGGCAACCTTCGACTGTCGGACCACCATCTGGAAGCAGCTTTGCGCTGACTTCGTAGACAAGAGCGAGCCTCGCGGGCTGAACCTTAACCGGCATGACAGCGGGTTGACATAATATCCATATATCATGTAAGCATGATGTATGGATAAGAAGCGAACCCTTGAAGCTCTGGCTGCCCTCAGCCAGGAGACTCGGCTGGACGCCTTCCGCCTGCTCATACAGGTGGGGGCCGAAGGCTTGCCTGCGGGGGAGATCGGTGACCGTTTAAGCGTCAAGCAGAACACGATGTCGGCCAACTTGTCGGTCCTTGCGCAAGCGGGGCTGATCCGCAGTGTACGGGAGGGGCGCAGCATCCGCTACTTCGCCGACTTCGACGGCATGCAAGGTTTGTTGAGCTATCTCCTGGAGAACTGCTGTGGGGGAGACCCCGAGCAATGCCAGCCGTTTATTGCCAAACTTGGCCGGTGCTGCTGATTATGGCCTCGCTGTCCCGAAACTTAGCGTCTGAAGCCTTGGGTACGGCGTTGCTACTGGCAATCGTCGTCGGGTCCGGCATCATGGGCGAGACATTGGCGGGCGGTAACGCCGCCATCGCCTTACTGGGCAATACACTGGCGACGGGGGCGGGCCTTGTCGTGCTGATTACGGTCTTCGGCCCTATATCGGGGGCGCACTTCAATCCCCTTGTCACACTGGCCTTCGCCGCTCGCCGTGAGATCGGCGCGGCGCAGGCGCTGGGCTACATTGTGGCACAGGTGTCCGGTGCTGTGGCGGGTGTTCTCAGCGCGCACGCCATGTTCGGACAGACGGTATGGCAGGTGTCGTATAAGCTTCGAGATGGCCCAGCACTGATCTTTGCGGAAGGTGTTGCCACGTTTGGGCTAATCGCAACGATCTTCGGTTGCCTACGCTTCCGGCCCGGCTTTATTCCGGTCGCCGTCGGTCTCTACATCACGTCAGCCTACTGGTTTACGGCATCGACCTCGTTTGCCAACCCGGCTGTCACACTGGCGCGCAGCCTGTCCGACTCCTTTGCGGGTATCGCGCCGCACTCCGTGCCGGGCTTCATCGTCGGTCAGTGCCTGGGTGCGCTGGCAGGCGTCGTTGTGTTCGGCTGGCTGCTGGATACCCCGCCGATCAACCCTCAATCCACCGAGGCCGAAACATGACCGTCACCATCTACCACAACCCTGACTGCGGTACGTCACGCAACGTTCTCGCTGTGATCGAGGCCGCCGGATATCAACCCGATGTCGTCGAGTATCTGCAAACAGGCTGGCATTCCGACCACCTGTCTAAACTGCTGGCCGATGCAGGCCTGTCGCCACGTCAGGCCCTGCGGGAGACTAAGTCGCCGGCCAGAGACCTTGGGCTATTGGAGCCCGGTGTTAGCGATGATGTGATCTTCGAGGCGATGCTGACGACACCAATCCTGGTCAATCGGCCGATCGTGGTTACGCCAAAGGGCACAAGGCTTTGCCGCCCCTCCGAGTTCGTTCTGGACCTGCTGGAAAACTGGCCGGCAGGACCGTTCCAAAAGGAAGACGGAGAACTGATGATCGATGCGGAGGGCCAGCGTGTCTGAGGACCTGCCCAACATCAGCCCGGCCTGCTTCCGGCCGACGGACCTGCAAGCGCTGGTGCCGGCGAGGCGTTCGGCGCATCCGCCGCGCATTCTACTGCTTTACGGCTCTGTACGTCAGCGGTCGTTCAGCCGTCTGGCGACGTTTGAAGCTGAACGCATACTCCAGGCGCTGGGATGCGAGACGCGAGTCTACAATCCTTCGGGCTTACCCTTACCCGATGACGCAGACCCGTCGCATCCTAAGGTGCAGGAACTTCGCGAGCTGGTGCAGTGGTCGGAAGGCATGGTTTGGTGCTCGCCCGAACGCCACGGCGCCATGACCGGCATCATGAAGTCCCAGATTGACTGGATTCCACTATCGCTGGGATCGGTGCGCCCGACCCAAGGCAAAACACTGGCAGTAATGCAAGTGTCTGGCGGGTCTCAGTCCTACAACGCCGTCAATCAGCTCCGCGTGCTTGGTCGCTGGATGCGACTGATTACCATCCCGAACCAGTCGTCTGTGGCCAAGGCGTATCAGGAGTTCGATGAGAGCGACCGCATGAAGCCGTCGGTCTATTACGACCGCATCGTCGATGTGATGGAAGAACTGGTGAAGTTCACCCTGCTGACGCGCGACGCGGCCGACTACCTTGTGGACCGATACTCAGAGCGCAAGGAAAGTGCGGAAGCCGCAAGCCAGCGCGTCAATCTGGCGTCTATCTGAAGTCAGAAAAGCTCCGCCTGCGGTGGCAGTGCTTCAGCGATCTGATCCTCGTTCACGTCATCCTTCTTCGGACCCGTCTTGACGACGGTCAGGCTCCCATCGGGCAGCGGACGTTGCAGATGCTGGGCCTCGGCCCATGGGGCATGCAACCAGATATCAAGTTCCTCGTCCGTGGTCAGGATGGCGGGCATGGCCTTGGGGTGCACGGCCTTGACCTCCGCATTGGCATCTGTGGTCAGGAAGGCAAAAAGATTGTTGGTGCTCTCGCCTTCCTTCACCTTCCGAACTGACGTCCACTGCGGCACCCAGACGCCGGCGAAGAAGGCTTGAGGTCGGGTGTCGTCGAAGGCGAACCAGGTGTTGACCTTGGAGCCATCTGCCTGGTTCGGTTCGCAAAAACTGGTGAAGGGGACGAGGCACCGATTGTCTGTGTCCAGCCAGCGGCGCCAATGGGGCGAAGCGGTGTTGCGGACGTTGGTGACGCCGCCGTCCGCGTTTTTACCTTGAAGCGCGAAGGCCGGCGAGGGCAGACCCCACCGTGCCATCACCAGCTCGCGGCCGCCGGTGCCATTGCGAACAACGGGAGCCATATAATCCGGGAAGATGCCTGGTAGGTAAGGCAGGTTGCCAGTCTTATCGATCATTGCCTTCGCTGCGGCTCGAATGCCTTCAGCTGCCTTGGTCTGGCTATATAAGTTGCACACGTGCGCCTCCCTATCGGGCGATCATCTCCGAAGATCAATGTGTGCGCAAGCCGAGCATTAATGCGTCGAAAACCGGTCGCTTGGGGGTGTGGAAAAGGGGCTTGTCGGTTGGATCGCAATCAGACAAGAGATTACACATCGGTCGTTATTCCTGTGGGCCGTTCAATGAAACCCGATATCGGCATCTTGCCAAGGGTTTTGCCGGCGTGGCACCTCACCGCTCTCACTATAAGATCGGAAGGATGATATGAGCCTCAACCCCGAAGGCTTGCACCTCTATCATGACTGTCTGGTCGCGATGATCAACACCTTGCGAGACCTGCCGCAACCACTCGTCAAAGGTCGCGCCTGTGCGCTCGGCACCCTGACCTCTATGCAGCGCCGCATCGAAAAGCTGATCAGAGACTGGGAGACGCGGGCCATGACCGAGGTCGATAGAAAGGACGTCTCGCGCGATGGCGCGATCCTGCACATGCTGCGCGATGACAAATGGGTCTATGGCGATTTTGACGGTATCGCGTTTAATCTGCCGCAGGCAGGCGACGGCCTGACCTTTGTTGAGGCTATGACGACGCTCGAAGCAGTCCAGTCATCCGCCGTTTCGAGTTAGCGAACCTGAAAATCGCTGGACGGTAATGAAACCCTGCCGATAAATGAGCAAATGCAAATGGAGCCCGTCATGACCCCGAGATCTACCCCTTGGCTGCTAAGCGGCCTGTTTAGCCTTGTCGTCGCGGGCGGCGCTGCCGCGCAGACGGCCGACCCGCGCCTGACCGTAATGACCTACAACGTCGAGAATTTCTTTGACGCCGAAGACGATCCCCGGATGCCTAATGGCTCGAGCAACGAGGTTGTAAATACGCCGGCATGGGTGTCGGCCAAGGCCACAAACGTCGCGCGCGTCATCGAGCGCTTTGACTTCGGGCGAGGCCCGGACGTGCTCGTTCTGACCGAGGTGGAAAGCCAGGCGAGCCTTGAGGCGATCAAAGGCGCACTGAATAACACCGGTGCCGCCTATGTGACGGCGGTGCTATTGGATGCTGATCCGAACCGTCCAGCCCCGAAGCCCGATCAGCGCGGGATCAAGGTTGCACTTCTGTCCAAACTGCCTCTGGCCAATGGCTTTACGCCTAAGTCCTTCCCGGTGGATCTGACCAGGACGTCGGACTGCAAAAGCCGCGATGGTTCAGCCGGTACGACCCGCGATCTTCTGCAGGTCGATCTTGCTCTGCCCGACGGCAAGACCCTGACGATCTTTGGCGGACATCTGCCGTCGGGCGGCAATCCACGCATTTGCCGTGAAATCGCGGCGCAGACGATAGCGACACTGGCCACTAAGCTTCCGCAGAGCCACGTTATCCTTGCGGCTGGTGACTTCAATTTTAACTGCGCGCCGGACGAACGCAAAGGGCTTGCGGCCGCCTTCACCGGCTGGGTGTTACCAGCTCAGCTTGATAATGCCTGCCGGGGGAACGGCAGCCAGTTCTATGGCCGCGAAAAGACCTGGTCCTATCTCGACGTCATCACCCAGAAAGCCAGCGGGGCGAGCCAGGCCTGGGCGATTGACCCGAAAAGCTTCCGCACGGTTCTGACCGACAATGAACAATTGCAGTGGGACGATCGCGATCAGGTCATGCGACCGAAGGCCTTCCGCTTCAATGCCGAGACCGGCAAAGGGTCTGGCACCTCTGACCATTGGCCGATTGCCATTGATCTTGTTCGGGGAGGGAAGTGATGACCGAAACCACACTGCTTGCGTTTCTGGCAGGGCTTATTGCGGGCGCGGTCCTGACCTACCTGATCGGCGTAAAGAGGCGCGACGCGCCTGCCGAGGCCCTGCGCAACCCCTCTAAGTATAAGCGCGCTGACCCGGAGGTTGCGCGTACGCTCGATGAGCATGATCGCGACCTGGCCGCAACGGATCCGCGTTGGGTCGAAGGCGAGGTGGGCGAGCTTGCCACCTTCACCTACGCCGATCGCGACGGGGTAGTCACCGAGCGTCGCGTGTCCAACTGGCGCAGCCTTGGTGCCTACATCGAAGGCGTCTGCGTTAATCGCCAGGAAGAACGTACGTTTCGCAAGGATCGCATCACCGGCTGGTCTGTGCAGCCCTAATCTGAGGTGCAGGGCGTAAGCGTGAGGCCGTTTTATCTTACAGTGGAATGGCAAAACCAAACCAGTCGGCATGCGCAAGCAGGTCATAGTGTTTGGCCCCTCTGCCGTGTGTATGATGACGATCATCAGGGATGATCGTCAGTCCGCAAAACACGTTCAGCGACAGATCGCGGGGCGGCGCCGGGCCTTGCGTTCGCTTCCAGCTGTGTCAGCACTGTCTTCAGCAGGGCGGGAAACGGGGGCGTGCGCAGCAAGGTCCGGCGACGGAGGCAAGGGCCTCACAAGATTTTCTGGCACGCTTCCATTCGTGGCGTTATCCGCAATCTATTCGTTTTGACCAAAGGGCCGTGCGAAGATAAACGCTGCCCCTGACCGGTCAATTGCATGAGGCACGAATCTCTGCTGTAAAGCAGGGGTTCGCAGTATTGTTTAGGGCGCGGTTTTTGCAGAGGGTGGTGGTGAAGACGGCAAAACCGACGATTGACGACGTAGCGGCCCTGTCTGGCGTCGCACGCACCACGGTTTCGCGGGTCCTCAATAACGGCCCCAATGTCCGCCCGGAGGTCCGGGCGCGTGTGCTGGAGGCGGTTGAAAAGCTTCAGTACAAAGTCAATGCTCAGGCGCGTTTTCTGGCGGGGGGGCGGTCGCAACTGCTGGCCCTCCTCCATGCGTCTGACCTCGATGCGGAGCCCAACTCCTACTATTATTCCGGTTTGGAACTTGGCGCGCTCAGAGCTTGTGCGCCAGCGGGTTTTCAACTTCTCATGCATGCGGTCAACCAGCACAGTCTTGATCGGACTCAAAAAATTTGCGCCTTTCTGGCCTCCCGCCGCTGTGACGGCGTTATCCTGACTCCCCCGTATTCTGATGATCCGGTTTTGCACGAAGCCCTTCTGCGTCTGAACATTGCGCACGTGGCCGTCTCACCCGGAGACAATCTGAGAACGCAAGTTGCAGGGGTAGGTATGGATGATGAGGTCGCCGGTTACGAAATCACCCGCTACCTGTTGGGGCTTGGCCATCGGCGCTTTGCCTTCCTTCAGGGATTGGAAAGTCACGCCTCTGCCGAAAGTCGTTTTGCCGGATACAGACGCGCCCTGATCGAAGCAGGGCTATCAGCTGAGGCTATGGCGACCGCACGGGGGAATTTCACTTTCCGCTCAGGTGCGGATCAGTCGATTGGGTTGCTTAAGGCCCCAGATCGCCCAACGGCGCTGATATGCGCCAATGACGATATGGCCACTGGAGCCCTGTTTGCGGCGCATCGCATGGGCCTGACCCTACCGGCCGACCTGTCTGTGGTGGGGTTTGATGATACGCCCGTTTCGGAAGTGGTCTGGCCGCCCCTGACGACTATCCATCAGCCGATCCGCCAAATCGGTGCACGTGCCGTCGAAAAGCTGATCGACGTATTGAACGGCACTGAAAGCAACGAATCCGGTTTTGAAGTGGTGCCGCATCGACTCATCGTGCGCGAGTCTGCAGCGCCGGTTTGAACCTTCGTCCGTTAAGAGGGGTAATGATTGATCGCGCTTTCATCCTCCGAGGTGACTTTCCTGCCGAAATCCAAGGCTAAAGTCAGGCGAGCAGCCAATTATTCGACTAAACGGCCTAACCGCGCACGGACTCGCACTGAGAGTAAATATAGTTTTTGGGGGAGCGCATGGGTGTGCGGGAGTTAGATTTCCTTTTAATCATTTAAATTCAAATACATGTATTCAATTTTCTCCACCGTGCTCCGCAAAATACGGCGTACGCCAGGGCCCCAAGCCGTGGTGTAGAAAACGTGCATGAGGAACGCGGAGCGATACTAGGGCGTTGTGCTCATTCCGCGGGAAAGGGTCCGGGAGGACAGCCATCAGCCTTACACGGCAGTGTGTCGTCCCACCAGATCAGACGCACTACCCAGTCGCCGGGTTCGATGCGAGGGTCGGTCGCTAAGGAGAGGACCTGTCCGGCATGGGGGGCGTTGATCGTTGTCACTACTTCCCCGAAAGGGTTATGGAGGGTGAATAGGGGCTGCCCGGCCGTGACCATGTCGCCCAGCTTGACCTTCAGGCGCGCCCAGCCGCCTTTGGGCGATTTCACATTACCAATCGCGTTGCCGACGAAGGGCTTGCCCGGTGCCTCGGCTTTGCCCACCAGCATGCCGCGCATAATCATCAAATTGCGCAGGCCCGACAGCGCGCGCGCGATCATCACTTCATCGAAGGTTTCGGGCGCGCCCAGTTCGTAGGTCACCGCAGGTACGCCAATGGCGTTAAGCATATTCTCAACAGCCCCGTCGACGCCTGGATCCATGTTGATGACATCGGGTTTCAGCGCGTCGGCGATCTTTCGTGCCTCGTGAGTTTGGGCGAAGATATATGCCGGATACGTGGTCCCCCGCGACTGGGTATGGAGGTCAACGGCGAAGTCGGCATTGCCGACAAACAGCTTGGTCCAGATTCGATGATCATAGCGCATTGCCGGACTGCCGTTCGCTTCATCGGGATGGGGCACATTGGGCATGAGGCGATTGAGATTGTCCCCGCCGGTGCCAATCACGTCTGACGTAAACCCGCGTGTGGAATGCTGGAGGCCGGGCGTATTCAACCCCGGAATGGCGACGATGGTGCCGCTGAGACTGTCCGGGCTCAGGGTTTCGGCGAGCGTATGGATTACCGCAATGCCGTTCAGTTCGTCGCCGTGGATGCCCGCCGTGATCAGCAGTTTCGGTCCTGGCTTCGCGCCTTTGATC
This sequence comes from Asticcacaulis excentricus CB 48, assembly GCF_000175215.2. Classification (NCBI taxonomy): domain Bacteria; kingdom Pseudomonadati; phylum Pseudomonadota; class Alphaproteobacteria; order Caulobacterales; family Caulobacteraceae; genus Asticcacaulis; species Asticcacaulis excentricus. The sequence goes on from NC_014816.1 coordinate 1,117,362, forward strand.
ACAACGATCGGAATGTACCAGCCCTGACCGATCGAGGTGTCGAGCACGCGAAACCACAACCGGGTTTTGCCAGCGGGTAGGTCCGCGACGTCGAGTCCGCCGACAACCTTGACGCCGTCAATCCGGTCGCCGGTATAGGTCGTGGCGGCCAAAAGCGGTGTGGCCAGCGTAAGTAGGGCGACGGTGGCGAGGCTAAAAAGACGTGTGCGCATGCGGGCAATCCAGACGGGTCCGGCGCCTACCTTAACCTTGCTCCTTTACGGTGTCCATTGGCCGCATATGGCATCAATGCACCTTAACCCCAACGCTAAATTCGCATGGTAGATATTTCAAACACGGTTGTGCAAGCCGTGTCCTTGCGTGATGGGCATATCATCTATGTCGGCAATGATGTGGGGGCCAAGGGGTAGCTCAATTTAGCCTCCGAACGCTTGAGCGGCCTTAGGTTCTAAGGTGATCCACTGCGATGACGAATGGTGAGGCGTCAGACCTTTGGCGCGGGCTTTGAAACGGGCGTTTTGGTACAAGCTTAGGCTTTTTGCGTTGCCAGAACCTGCGTGCCTGCAAGGATGATTCCCGGCAGGACCCCGATGACCGACAAAAAGACGGGCAGGCCCGGGAGGGTCAATACAGGCCACAGGAGCGGCGTCAGGAAAACGCTGCCGCCAAGTATAGCCATAGCGACTGTCAGATATAGAGCAACCTGTCGGCGAAAGCGGCGGTGCTCGACGGCTTCGAGAACGCGCAGTTCGAAGGCCAGATCGCGGGCGGGCACCTTCGTGGGAGTGAACAACAGACGCAAAGGATCGCTCATGGCTCTACTCCCAGAAGTTCACACAGTCGGGCGCGCCCGCGCTGACTATGCGATTTTATCGTGCCAAGGGGAAGCCCCAGAATCCGGGCGGCTTCGACGTGGCTATAGTCTTCGGCCACGCATAGCGAAATGACTGCTCGCATATCGAGTGGCAGGGATTGCATGGCCTTTTCGAGGCTGATGCGTGTTTCGTGCGTGGGCGTTTCCGCATCGCGACGCAGCGACAGCCACGCCCCGTCGCGGCTTTGGGCGCGCCGGACCCGGCGACGGTCATTCTGCGCCTTTTTCCACGCTATGCCGCATACAAAGGTGCGAAACGACACGCCGGGCTTCAGGCGGTCGATATGCTCCCAGGCGGTGACGAAGGCCTCCTGCGCCAGATCGTCGGCGTCAGCTGGATTGGCGGCCAGCCGCCGCAGAAACAGCCGCACCGCCTGCTGATGCTCTGACACCAGAACGGCGAAGGCTGCCTCTGATCCGTTGCGGGCCTGTGCGTGGCGGCGTTGCGTCACGCTTAGTTCTTCCGTATTGACTTGGCGATCAGGATGATGAGCGAAACGAGAGCAGCAGGGGCAAAGCCCAACCCCAGCGCGAAATAGACGTCGCTGCCCTGCTTCCAGCCCACATAACCAAAGGCCAGGGCGAAGGCGGAGAAGATGCAGACCATAGACACAAGACCACTGTTGGCCTTCTGGCCCGTCTTGTCCATGCCATCGTCACCGTTTAACCCGTCGAGCAGCGAGGCCGGTGGCTCCTTGCCTTGCTCAAGATACTGACGGATCAGCCCGATGCGATCCTGTCGGGCCTTGTGACCCATATACATACCAAAAATGCCCATTCCCATGCCAAAAATGGGGAAAAGCAGCCACCAGTATTGCGCAAAAAGGGTTTCCATTCGTTGTCTCCGGTTGCGTTGGTTCCCCTGACGCGAAGGCTGGCAGGGTAAAGCGGGGCAGAGTATGAATCTTGGTATCGACACCCCGTCTCGTCTCTTAATGTCCGCCGCGAGGGGGTATGGATGCAGGCTGGTCAAAATTTTCTCATAGAGTACGCCAAATACTCCCGCGTATCGAAAGTTTATGCGTGCATACCTATCCTGAGAGAGCCGCAAAAGGTCGTTGATCCAGATCCACCTGCAACGGTCACACTGCGGCCCGAAGGCCCTGGTCTCTCTACGGGGCCTTCGTGCTATTAAAGGCGTCTCCCTATCGCCCCTTTATACGCTTCAGTCTAACCTGGCTTTATCGCATCGGGCGGCAGGGCACAGCCTTTCTGGTCGTTGGGGTATAAAGGCTCCGGGGAGAGAGACCGGAGCCTTTTTTCTTGGCCTGTTTCTTGATTGATGCGCCCTCCTGACGGCTTGTCAGCCGCCCCAAAACGCCTCACTGTGCTGCGTATACCAGCAAGACGAGAGGATCTTATGGCGTTTCGTGACCTGTCCGGCGCGGTCGATTTCGCCCATCTTGAGGCTTACACACTAAACGATGCGACAGTTATCGAAGAGGTGCTGCATTTGTTTCAGCAGCAGGCCGAACTGTGGGCGCCGCTGCTCGATGTCGGCCATCCCGGCTGGCGCGACGCAGCCCATACACTGAAAGGTGCAGCCGCCGGGATTGGGGCGAATGCCCTGTCGGTGGCTGCCGAAACGGCAGAACGCGGTGATGAGGGCGGGGCGCAGAGCCGTCTGGAAAAGGTCCGCGATGCGCTTGATGCTGTCCTGATGGATGTGGCCGCCTATCTGCATGGACTGGAGCTAAACCGTCTCAAGAGCTGAAATCGCTTGTCGGGGCGGGTCCTGGCCGCTAAATGCGCCGCAAACCCCTGAAAAGGCCACAACGATGAGCGACGAACTCCATATCTTGTGCACGGACCGCGACGGCGTGCAGCACACCCTGCCGGCGATCGAGGGCTGGCGCATCATGGAGATCATCCGCGACAACGGTTTGCCCATCAAAGCCGAATGCGGCGGCGCGCTGGAGTGCGCTACCTGCCACGTCTATGTCGGCGCGGACTGGCTGCCCAAGCTGATCGGGAAGTCAGATGAGGAAGAGGAAAAGTTGGACGAAGCCTTTCTGGTGAAGCGCAATTCGCGTCTGTCGTGCCAGATCCTGATGCGCGACGATCTCAACGGCCTTGAGGTCACACTGGCGCCGGAGGGATAACGCTGGTCGGCTAAGCGCAACTGGCGTTGGCGGGGCAAATAGGCTATTCGAAAGGGTAAATGACCCGTTCTAAAAGGTTCGGCCCCATGTGTAAGACACTTCGTTCGCTGCTGATCACCGGTGTGGCCCTGCTATCGGCCGGTTCTGCCCTTGCCTGGGGCCCAACCGGCCACCGCATCGTCGGAGAAGAGGCCGCGCGCGCGCTTCCGGCCTATATGCCGGAGTTTCTGCGCAGCGCTCAGGGTGTGGGCGATATAGGCTTCTATTCCAACGAACCCGACGCCTGGAAGGGCGCAGGAAAAGTGCACGATTTCGAGCGTGATTCCGCGCACTTTATCGACCTCGACGACGACGGCAAGACTTTAGCCGGGGTGCGCCTACAGGAGGTGCCGCAGTCGCGTTCGGACTTCGACGCCCTGCTGCGCTCGAAGAACGTCATGCCGTGGAAGTCCGGCTATCTTAATTATGCGCTTATCGATGCCTGGCAACAGGTGGTGAAGGATTTCGCCTATTGGCGGGGCATGACCTATTTGGAGGCGCACGAAAGCGACCCCAAGCGCAAGGCGTGGCTGAAAGAGGCGATCCGCCGCCGCGAAGCGCTGACGCTGCGCGATATCGGTATCCTCTCGCACTATGTCGGCGACTCGTCCCAGCCCCTGCACCTATCGATCCATTATAACGGCTGGGGCAAGGAATACCCGAATCCGCAGACCTTTACCCTGGAGCCGATCCACGGCCCGCTGGAAAGCGCCTTCGTCAGCGCCAATATCAATAATGAAGACGTTCGCGCCGCCATGTTGGCCAGCGAGCCTTGCACACTTGCAGTCGAGCGCTGCTTCGATGCCAAGCTGGAGCGCAACTGGAAATACGTGACCCCGCTATATGAGCTTTATAAGGCCGGTGGGTTTAGTGAGGGCGATGCGCGCGGCAAGAGCTTTATGGTAGGACGTCTGGGGCAGGGGGCTTCGGACCTGCGCGATGTCCTTCTCGACGCGTGGCGCGAGTCCAAAACCATGGGCTTTGGCTACCCGGCAGTGACCTATGAAGACGTGGTGGCGGGTCGCGGCGATGCGTGGAAGGCTCTGCGCGGCGAAGACGACAACTGATGCCGCTGCCCGCGCTGAATGCCTACGGGACGAAGGTGGCGGGCCTGACCTATTTGGCTCGCAGCGCCGCCTATGCGCTGATCGTGCGTGACCAGCGTCTGGCCTTAATGCGACAGGGAGATAAGTTAGACCTGCCTGGCGGTGGCATTGAGGCGGGCGAAACACCGGAGGAGGCCGTTGTCCGCGAATGTCGAGAAGAGGCGGGCTTTGAGGTCACTGTCGGAGGTTTTGTGGGTGAGGTCTTGCAGTATTTTATCAATACGGATGGCAAGCCCTACGCCAATCATGCGCGCATCTATCTGGCCGACATCGTGGCGGAACGTCTCGACACCAAGATCGAGGCGGACCACGAAACCGAGTGGCTGACGCCCGTTGACGCTTTGCTGGCGCTGGAAAAGGATGGCTACGCCGCCGTCCTATTACAGGCGCTGCGCAACCACGTTATCGACGCAGGATGAACTCAAGGTCGGTGGTTCCGCCGACCTTGAAACCGTATTCGCCGACGCGAGTAAACCCGTAGCCTTCATAGAGTTTCTGGGCGCGATAATTCTCGCTCCATACACCGATCCATTGTGGCGCATCGCCATAGCGTGCCTTGAGAAAGGCGAGCCCCAGCTCCAGCAACTGCTTGCCGAGACCAGAGCCCTGCGCCTCCCGATGGACGTAGAGACGCTTGATCTCCCCCTGGGTTTGTGGGTCGGCTTCCGGGTGTGGCAGGCCGACGGGACCGGCCTGAATATAGGCGATAGCGCGGCCTCGGTTATCGCGCACCAGCCGCCAGAACTGATCCTTCCCTTGCGTCTCCTCGCCCAGTACCGGCGGCGCGTAGGCTTTGTCGAGATAGGCCGAGAGGTCTCCGGCGGGATAGAGGTGGCCGAAGGTATGGGTGAAGGTCTCGCGCCCCAGTCTGGACAGGTCGCTAAGGTCGGCGCTTTGAACGGGTTGAATCAGCATGGTGGCGATTATAGGCGGTGGAGGCGGCGGCGGCTACTCCGCCACCGTTGAGTCATTTCGCTTTCAGAAGTGCCGTCAGCACCTCACGCACCGTCTTCGGAGCCTGACCGGTCAGGGTTTGCAACGTATCCGTTACCCCGTCGAGCTGGCCGGCGCGGATGGCAGTTTCGGCCGAGGTCAGCATATCGGCCACGAAGTCAGGCAGGCCAGCCGCCTTCAGGCCGCCGCCGAATTGTTCATCGGTGAGCGGGATGAGGTTCACCGACTTGCCGGTGATGTCATTGGCGAGGGCCACAACGTCGCCATAGGTGAGAGCTTCGGGGCCGGTCACGGTGAAGGTACCGCCGGGGGCGTCACTGAGGGCCGCCGCCGCGGCACGGGCCGCGTCTTGGCGCGCCACATAGGCCACACGGCCTTCGGGCGCAGAGGTATAGAACTGCCCACTTTCCAGCGCGTGCGGCAGGCTCATCATCAGGTTTTCGATGTACCAGTTGTTGCGCAGGATCGTATGGGCGATGCCGGAGGCCTTGATCGCCTGTTCGGTGCCGTAATGGTCGGGGGCGAAGCTAATCTTGTTACCGGGTTCGGCATTGGGCAGCGAAGTATAGACAAGATGCTGCACGCCCACAATCTTGGCGGCTTCGATGGCGGCCGTGTGCTGTTTCAGACGCTGACCCGGCACGGCAAGGGCGTCAGTAGAGATGATCAGCACGCGGTCTACGCCTGCGAAGGTCTCAACGAGGGTGTCGGGCTGGTCAAAATCGGCTTTGCGGGTAGCAAAAGACGTGTTCAGCTTTGACGGCTCGCGCGAGGCTGCGATGACGGTGTGCGGGCTGTTCTCCAGCGCCTTCAGGACAAGTTGGCCCAGTTGGCCCGAAGCGCCCGTGACGAGGATGGTGGACATGGGGTGGTCCTTTCTCTATAAATCTCACATTAGTCTCAAAACGAGATCATGTGCAAAATAGGAAGTTTTGCGCCCCTGTAAAGACGGCACTATTTCGGGAGATAGGGATGAAAAGGGAACCATTGGCGCGCAGCCCAAAAAGTGAGAACCGGTTCTTGGAATCGGCTGCGCAACCCCTGAGAATCGTGAGCACGGAAGAACCGAATATTGCCGAGGTTGTGCTCAATGCCGGGTTCGACATTTCGACCTGTCCGGTACGCGATGTCATGGATCATATAGGCGGCAAGTGGTCGAGCCTGATGCTGCTGGTACTCTCAACAAAGCCGCACCGTTTTGGGGAGCTGAAGCGCGCGGTGCCGGATATTTCGCAAAGGATGCTGACCCAGACCCTACGTGACCTGCAACGCGATGGCTATATCAGCCGCCACGTCTTTGCCACCGTGCCGCCCAGCGTCGAATATCGCCTGACGCCGCTGGGCGAGTCGCTGATGCCTGCCCTCAAGTCACTGGTGTCATGGGCAGTGGACAACCACCCGCGTATAACCGAAGCGCGTCAGACGTTCGACGATGCATGAAAAACCCTTTCCTTTGAGAAGGAGAGGGTTGAAAGGGTTACGCCTTTAAGGCGTTCCAGGCGTCTACAAAGGCGGTGGCCTTGGCGTGGACGATTTCCGGCGTGTCGCCAGGCTTATAGACGCTGGAGCCGATGCCAAAGCCGGCGGCACCGGCGGCCACGAATTCCTTCATATTGCCGGGCTCAACACCACCGACTGGGAAAACGGGTAAGGTGCGCGGCAGGACGGCTTTGACGGCCTTAAGGCCCTTGGAGCCGGCCAGTTCAGCGGGAAACAGCTTGAGCGCGTCGGCCCCGGCGTCGATTGCTGCAAAGGCTTCGGTCGGGGTGAAGAAGGCCGGGAAGGAGATCAGGCCCAGCGCCTTGGCAAAGCGGATGACTTCCGGGTTGGTGTTCGGCGAAATGCAAATCTGCCCACCAACATCGTATAGCTTTTGCACATCGTCGAGCTTGAGCACCGTGCCCGCGCCGACGATGGCCTTTTCGCCCAGATGCGTTGCTAGCTTTTCAATGGAGACGAACGGCTGCGGCGAGTTGAGGGGCACCTCGACAACCTTGAAACCTGCGCTGATCAGGGCGTCGCCGACGTCCAGCGCTTCATCGGGGCCGAGGCCGCGGAGAATGGCGACAAGCGGCAGGGTTGCCAGCGTCTCCTGCCAGCGTTTGGTAAGGGTCATTTGGAACTCCGGAGCTTGTGAATTGCCCAAAGGCCTGATTCAGAGGCGGCATTACCGTCGAAGCGGGTCACATGGGTAAAGCCGGCGAAGGCCAGCGCTTTTTCATAAAGATCGACCAGCGCGCCGTCGCCGACCAGACGTACCGGGCTCTTGCCGTGGCGCTCCAGCTCCGCGACGATTTCCGCGCCGATCAGTATGCCCGAAAGATAGGTCGCCAGGTGCTCCGGCGCGATGTGGTTAAACAGAGCTTCGGTGCGCACAGAGAAGATGACCGACAAGAAGGCGCGGTTATACATGCCGCGCTCAACGCCTTTCAGGAACACCTCTTCATTGTCGGTGCTGTTTTCCATCAAAAGGCCAAGGATCGAATGGGCCTTAAGCACCTGGAACATTTCACCGGTCATGTGGGTCGAGAAGGACTCGACCTTGCCGCCGCGCACCAGCGCCCACTTGGAGTGGGTGCCGGGCAGGACGAAGAAGCCGTCAGACGGATCGGACTGAAGGATGCCAAAAATCTGGGTTTCTTCTCCCCGCATAACGTTCAGCAGGCCCGTGCCGGGGCTTTCGGCGAACAGGCCGGGGACGATGGCTACGTCCAGTTCTGACGGGGCCTTGACGAGGCCGTCGGCGAGGGTTTGCAGGCTAGCCGGGCAGGTGGCGTAGGGGGCTTCGACCCAGCCCTGACGTGAACCCACCATGCCGGACAGCAGGAAGGGTAAGTGCTCATGACCAGCAAAATCGCCTTTCAGCACGCTGAGGAGCGCCTGTTCAAAGCTTAGGACGCCAAGGTTTTTTAGCCCGATATTGGCGGCGTGGCGGGCAATGACCTGACCAGCCTCATCATAAAGGAACAGGCGGAAATTGGTGGTGCCCCAGTCGGCGGCGATCAGCGAAGGTGTGGTCATGGCTTTTCCTGAAATCTCCTCCCCGGCGTGGCAAGGGGAGGTAGCGGCTGGGTGTTCCTACCCCCTGAACTTTTGTGGTTCAAGGCCGGTATGCCCCCGCAACAGTTCACTTGGGATTTCAAACAAAGTCCCGGCTTCACGATCATCGGGCTGATCGATGGCAGCGGAGGTGACGAAGACGCGATCCAGCGCCGCACCTGCGAAGCAGACATTTGTGATCTGTTTGGCAGGCAGGGCGATGGAAAAATCAAGCGCGCCGTCTGGCGTGAAGCGGCTGACCTTGCTACCACCCCAGTGTGCGATCCAAATGCCGCCCTGTGCGTCGGTCGTCATGCCGTCGGGCGAGCCCCAGTCGTCAGGGAAGTGCACAAACAGGCGCTTGTTGACCGCTTCACCCTTAACAATGTCGAAGACGAAGACGTCGTTTTCGCCTGAGTCGGTGTGATAGATTTTGGCGTGATCGGGTGAGAAGGTCGGGCCATTGGCGACCTGATAAGGCCCATCGACCTCAATGTGGCTGAGGTCGGTATTGAGCCTGTAAAGTGCGCCGGATTTCTTGTTCTGCGGCTTATGCATCGACCCGGCCCAAATGCGGCCCTGATCGTCGGCCTTCGCGTCGTTCAGGCGATTGCCCGGCTCGTGCGGGAAGGGGTTGGCGATGTGCTTTAGGATAAAGGGCTCAAGGGATAACTCGTAGAAACCGCTCATTAGGCCGGCGATAAACCCGCCCTTTTCGCGCTCAATCACCCAGCCGATGTGATCCGGAAAGTACCAGGTCTTTTCCGACCCGTCGGCCAGATAGAAGGCGTGCAGGCGATTGCCCAGAATATCCACCCAATAGATGCACCCGTCACGCTGCGACCACAACAGGCCTTCGCCCAGAGCGGCCCCCGGCTTTGAGCGGCGGATAATTGTTTCGGTCATGGGCATCCTCCGGTTTTTATCAGGCCTTTCTTTTGTCGGACTATAGAAAGTTCCGCAAGGCGTCAAGTTTGTATGACAAATAAGCGCTCGGCGCCAAAGGGGCGCACAATTGGTCCGATTTGGAATAATACCGTTTCAAATCAGTGACCTGAGAAAAAGTGCCGCGAATGTTACCTTACGTCTATCTTGACGTTCGCGTAAAGCGGGCGCAATTAAGCACCAACCAATAATCTCAGGAGGATGGCAATGGCCAGCTTAATCCCAGGCGCCTATATCTACGATGCAGTGCGCACGCCGCGCGGCAAAGGCAAGAAGGACGGCAGCCTGCACGAAATCACGGCGCTGGACCTGTCGCGGCAGGTGCTGAAAGGTCTGAAGGACCGCAACGGCCTCGACACGGCGCTGGTGGATGATGTGGCCTTTGGCTGCGTCACCCCAGTGGGCGAGCAGGGCGGCGATATCGCCCGCGCGGCGGTGCTGGCGGCTGGCTATGCGGAAACGACCGGCGGCATTCAGGTCAACCGTTTCTGTGCGTCGGGCCTTGAGGCGATCAATATTGCGGCTGGTAAGGTCATTTCCGGCGAAGCCACCATGGCCATCGGCGGCGGGGTTGAAGCTATGAGCCGCGTGCCCATGGGCTCAGACGGCGGGGCGTGGGCCATCGACGTCAATGCGGCCTTCCCGACCTATTTTGTGCCGCAGGGTGTTTCCGCCGACATGATCGCCACCAAGTGGGGCTTTTCGCGCGCCGATGTCGATGCCTATGCGGTCGAATCGCATAAGCGTTCGGCGCAATCCTGGGCCGAAGGGCGCTTCAAAAAGTCGATCCTTCCGGTGAAGGATCAGATGGGCGTCACCCGTCTCGATTACGACGAGACCATCCGCCCCAATACGGACATGCAGACGCTGGGCGGCCTCAACCCGTCCTTCGCCATGATGGGCGAAATGGCCTTCGACGCGGTGATCAATCAGCGCTATCCCGAAATTGAGCGCGTCAACCACGTCCACACTCCGGGCAATTCGTCGGCAATTGTGGACGGCGCGGCCGCCGTGCTCATCGGTTCGGCCGAAGCGGCCGCCCTGTCAGGGCTCAAGCCGCGCGCCCGCATCAAGGGCATGGCCTCCATCGGCTCCGAGCCGTCCATCATGCTGACCGGGCCGTCCTTTGCCACGGAAAAGGTGCTGAAAAAGCTCGGCATGAGCGTGTCGGACATCGACCTTTACGAACTGAACGAAGCCTTCGCCTCGGTTGTGCTGCGCTACATGCAGGCGCTCGATATCCCGCATGACAAGATCAACGTCTGTGGCGGGGCTATCGCCATGGGCCACCCGCTGGGGGCCACGGGTGCCATGATCTTAGGCACCGTGCTTGATGAGCTAGAGCGCACCGGTAAGGGCACAGCACTTGTTACACTATGCGTCGGCGGTGGCATGGCCACTGCCACGGTGATCGAGCGGATTTAAGAACAGTCGAGGGAGAAAACACAATGGAATGCTTCAAAACCGAACTCGACGCCGATGGCATCCTGCTCTGCACCTTCGATGTGCCGGGCAAGACCATGAACACCTTTACCAAACAGGCCTTGGCCGACCTGCAGGCCATTGCCGAACGCGCCAAAACCGACGCTGAGGTCAAGGGCGTGGTGATCACGTCGGGCAAGACGACCGGCTTCTGCGCCGGGGCCGACCTTGAAGAAATGCTGGGCGGGGCGTGGGAAGCCAAGTCAGACCCGAACGATCCCGAGGGCGCGTTGAAGGCGGGTTTTGCCGCCGCCTTTGAGATGAACCGCGTCTATCGTCAACTGGAAACCTGCGGCAAGCCGGTGGCCGTAGCGCTCAACGGCCTGGCGCTGGGTGGCGGTCTGGAACTGGCGCTCGCCTGTCACTACCGCGTGCTGAACGACGGTCCAAAGACGCAAGTGGGCCTGCCGGAAATCAAGATCGGCCTCTTCCCCGGCGGTGGTGGTTCGCAACGACTGACGCGCCTGATCGGGGCGCAGGCCGCGCTTATGGCCATGTCAGAAGGCAAGAGCTTCAAGCCGAAGGACGCCCTGTCCGCCGGTATTGTGCATGAGGTGGTGCCGGTCGGTCAGGAGATCGAGGCGGCCAAGAACTGGATCAAGACCAAGGGAGACCCCGTCGCCCTGTGGGATAAGAAGGACTACAAGCTTCCCGGTGGCGGACCCTACCATCCGGCGGGCGCGCAAATCTTCATTATGGCAAATGCCCTGCTACGTAAGCAGTCCTATGGCAACTATCCCGCCGTGGTGAACCTGATGCGCGCCGTCTATGAAGGCCTGCAACTGCCTTTCGACAGCGCCATAAAGGTCGAAAGCCGCTACTTCGTCAACACCCTGCAAACCCCGCAGGCCAAGGCGATGATCCGCACCTTCTTCTTCTCCATGCAGCAACTGGGCAAGGGCTCCGGCCGTCCGGCAGGCGTGGAAAAGACCGACCCGAAGCAGGTGGCGGTTCTGGGCGCTGGCATGATGGGGGCGGGGATTGCCTATGTCTCGGCGCAGGCCGGTATCCGCGTCATCCTGATCGACCGCGATCAGGCCGCTGCCGACAAGGGCAAGGCGCACTGCGAAGGTCTGGTCAAAAAAGCCGTATCGCGCGGCAAGATGACCCAGGAAAGGGCGCAGGCCCTCCTCGACCTGATCGTGGCGACACCGGACTACACGCAGATTGCCGGTTCCGATCTGGTGGTCGAAGCGGTGTTCGAAAACACCGAACTGAAGGAAAAGGTCACCAAGGACGCCGAGGCCAAGCTCTATACGGGCGATAAGGCCGAGACGGCGATCTTTGGCACCAATACCTCGACCATCCCCATCTCGCTGCTTGCCAAGGCTTCGGTCGATGCCTCGAAATTCATCGGCATCCACTTCTTCTCGCCGGTGGACAAGATGATGCTGGTCGAAATCATCCGCGGCAAGGAGACGTCGGACGAGACTCTGGCTAAGGCTATCGACTACGTGCTCAAGATCCGTAAGACGCCGATCGTCGTCAATGATGCGCGCTTCTTCTACGCCAACCGCTGCTTCATCCCGTTCACCGCCGAAGGCCTGCACCTGTGGGCCGAAGGCTATGCCCCGGCGCTCATCGACAATGTCGGTCGGGCCACGGGTATGCCACGCGGGCCGCTGGAGATGATGGACGATGTGGCGCTCGACCTTTTGGTCAAGATCACCTCTGAAACCGCCAAGGCGATGGGCGACGCCTATGTGCCCATCCCCGGCGAAAAGGAGGTGGCGCAGATGGTCGCCGACGGGCGTCTGGGCCGCAAGAACGGCAAGGGCTTCTACGACTATCCGGAAGCGGGGGGTAATAAGAGCCTGTGGCCGGGTCTATCGGACAAGTTCACGCCCACCATCACCGATTCGACGCCGGAGCTGGCCGAAGATATCCGCAAGCGCCTGCTTTATATTCAGGCGGTGACGGCGGCGCGCTGCTTCGAGGAGGGTGTCATCAGCGACCCACGCGAAGCCGATGTCGGCTCGATCCTCGGCTGGGGCTTTGCGCCGTGGTCGGGCGGGATCGTCTCGCTGATCGACGCCATCGGTACGGCGAAGTTTGTCGAGGAACTGGACGAACTGACGGTCAAATACGGTGACCGCTTTAACCCGCCGCAATTGTTGCGTGATATGGCGGCGAAGGGCGAAACCTTCTACGGACGGTTCGGAAAGACCGATTCAGCCAAGGCAGCGTAACCCGTCTCAAAAGGGGCTGTTGAAAGAGGGAGCCAATTAGGCTCCCTCTTTTGTGTTGGGAGAGGTGCGTTGAAACATCTGGTAATCTTTTTGCACGGGGTGGGATCGTGCGGTGCGGACATGATCGGTCTGGGGCGGCACTGGGCCGAGGCCTTGCCGGACACGATATTTGCCGCGCCTGACGGACCCGATCCGTTTGATATCTATGCGCAAGCCAGTGGTCGGCAGTGGTTTTCGCTCAAGGGTGTGACGGCGGACAACAGAGCGCAACGGATTGTCGAGGCGCGTGAGGCCTTTGATAAGACCTTGCGCGCCGTCATGGCCGAACGCGGGATAGACGATCCAGCGCGGGTGGCGTTGGTTGGGTTTTCGCAAGGGTCGATCATGGCGCTCGACGCCGCGGTCAGTGGACGCTGGCCTATGGCGGCGGTGGTCGCCTTTTCCGGCCGCCTGTCTTCGCCGTTACCGTGGACGCTCGCGGCCACACCTATCCGGCTGGTGCACGGCGATCAGGACGAGGTGATCCCCTTTGCCGAAACCCTCGAGGCGGCAGAGCGTCTTCTCGCAGCGGGCTTCAGCGCCGACGCCCATATTCTCAAGGGGTTGGGCCACAGTATCAATGCCCCCGGCTCGCGTTTAGGGCGCGATTTTCTAGTGGGGGCTCTGAGTTAGGCCTCTTCCGGCGTCAGGGTCTGCATCGATAAGGCGTGGACCGGGCCGCTCAGTTCTTCACGCAGGGCCGCATTGACGGCGCGTTGACGGGCAACGCGCGTCTGACCGCGAAACGCCTCCGAGACAATCAAGACGGAAAAGTGACTTTCGCCCCCTTCACGCGCGCCCGAATGCCCTTTATGCTTGTCGCTATCGTCAGTGACTTCCAGACGAAGCGGGGCGAAGGCCGCCGTCAGTTTGGTCTCGATGTTCTCGCGTGTTTTACCCATAATTTAACCTCATAAGGGCTTTATAGAGGCCCGACTCCGACCTATATGGTCGGTTTGCGTAAAGTTCAAAGGGTCGCGTTCGAAATCATGAGCGAAGGGTACAAGTACAAGCCGAAGTTTGGTCTGGACATGCGTATTCGCCCGCCCAAGGAGGGCGAGGTGAATGGCAAGCGTCCCGAAGACGATGTGCTGTCGCTGAAGCCGGGTCAGGTGCGTTGCGAATGGCCGGAATGCCATCGCGCGGCCACGGCCAAGGCCCCGAAGTCGCGTGAAATGATGAACGAATACTATAACTTCTGTCAGGCGCACGCGGGCGAGTACAACAAGAACTGGAACTTCTTTGCCGGAATGTCCGAAGGCGAGGCCAAGGCGCACCGCGAAGCGACGATGACCGGTGGCCGCCCTACCTGGGCCTTCCGCGCCTCGGCCGCGTCGCGCGAAGCGGCGGCCTTTAGCGCCGGACGCACCAAGGGGGCGGGCATGTACGATCCGCACTCAGTGTTCGGGGCCGGAGCCGCGCCGCGCAAGCCGGGTGAAGACGCGCCGATCCAGCGTCAGTTCGGCAAGATCGAGCGCGGGGCGTATGCCGATCTTGATCTTGAGGTCGGGGCCGAGCCGGAAAAGGTGCGCGCCGCCTATACCGAACTGCTGAAGCGCTGCCACCCGGACAATAATGGCGGCGACCGTTCCGCGGAGGACAAGCTCCAACGCGTGATCAAGGCCTACAAAGTTCTCAAAAAAATGGGCCTTGCTTAAATGCCTTGAATTTGGCGATCTGGTACGTTGGCGTCACTTGGCCGTATTCATATTACGGGCTGCGTTAGCCTCCTGCCATCTCATCCAAATTGAAGGCTTTTGAGGCGAGCCAGGGTTAAAAACTTCGCACCTACGGCAAGAGGGTTAGGTAGGGGACTATGGCCGAGGTCAGAACCGGTGGATGTCAGTGCGGGGCTGTGCGCTTCCGTGTCGAGGGTGAACTGGGCCACGGCTCCATTTGCCATTGCCGCATGTGCCAAAAGGCCTATGGCAATGTCTTTGCTCCGCTGGTCAGCGTGCGTGAGGCGATGCTCCTCTGGACCAAGGCCGAACCCAAACGCTTCCAAAGCTCAAACCTCGTTCAGCGTGGTTTCTGCCCTGACTGCGGGACGCCCCTGACCTACGAAGCGCCGGACGGCGTGGCGCTGTCTATCGCTGCCTTTGATGATCCCACTGACATCGCTCCGGTCATCCAGTTCGGGACCGAAGGCCGCCTGCCGTGGGTCAATGGCCTGCACAACCTGCCGGAGCGCACTACCCTTGAAGACGTCGAGGCCGCGCCGTTTCTTGATAAGCTGATCAGCCATCAGCACCCGGACCATGACTGAACCGGCGTCAAAAAAATCCGTCTCCGGCGTGTTTTAGGGTTGAGTCTTGAGGACATAGGTCTTAGCTGAAAAACGCATCCGTTTGTCCGTCCGAAAGCGTATTTTGCCATGCCCGTCCTCACCTCCGATACCCTTACCGATCCGCTTCTGGGCCTTGTGCCGGACAAAAAGGTATCCCTGCGCGAGGTGTTCGGCGTCGATTCTGATATGCTGGTCCCGGCCTTTTCGACCCGCGATGAGCATGTGCCGGAAATCGACCCGTCCTACCGCTTTGATCCGCAGACGACCATCGCCATCTGCGCCGGCTTTGCCTATGACCGCCGCGTTATGGTGCAGGGTTTTCACGGCACGGGTAAGTCCACCCATATCGAGCAGATCGCCGCGCGGCTGAACTGGCCGCTGGTGCGCGTCAATCTCGACAGCCATGTGTCGCGTATAGACCTGATCGGCAAGGATGCCATCGTGCTCAAAGACGGTCAGCAGGTCACCGAGTTCAAGGAAGGCATCCTGCCGTGGTCGCTGCAACGGCCTGTGGCGCTGGTGTTCGACGAATACGATGCCGGGCGTCCGGACGTGATGTTCGTGATTCAGCGTGTGCTTGAGGCGCAGGGCCGCCTGACGCTGCTGGATCAGAACAAGGTTATCCGCCCCAACAGCTTCTTCCGTCTGTTTGCCACCACCAACACCATCGGTCTGGGCGACACCACCGGGCTTTATCACGGCACGCAGCAGATCAATCAGGGTCAGATGGACCGCTGGTCGATCGTTACCACGCTCAACTATCTCAGCCACGAGGCCGAGGTGGAGATCGTTCTGGCCAAGCTGCCGGAGTTCGACACGCCGGAGCGCAAGAGCCTGATCGACGCCATGGTGCGCGTCGCCGACCTGACGCGTTCGGCGTTTGCAAATGGCGATATTTCCACGGTGATGTCGCCGCGTACCGTCATCACCTGGGCGCAAAATACGCTGATCTTTGGCAATGACCCGGAGGTGGCCTTCCGCCTGACCTTCCTCAACAAGTGCGATGAGCTGGAGCGTCCGACTCTGGCGGAATTCTATCAGCGCAGCTTTGGCGCGGATGTGAAGGAAAGCGCCCTCAAGGTGAAGGTGATCTAGGTGCATCCCTTCCTGACTGCGGGGAGGGAGGTCCACGAAGTGGTGGGTGGGGCAAGCCACGCAAAGACTGCCCCCTCCGGCGAGACAAGCTCGCCACCTCCCCCGTTTCACAGGGGAGGATAAGAGGAAACCAATGGCCAAGCCCGTTACCGTTCTGTCCGATCCGTTTCGCAAGGCGCTGATCCATTCGACGCGCGCCCTGGCGGAAGACCCAGACCTCGAAGTCGTCTTCGGACCGGACGGACCGCGTCTGGATGGCCGCAAGCTGGTCCTGCCCAATCCGCCGCGCGACCTAAACGCCCGTCTTTCTGCCACCGTGCGCGGGCAGGCAGACCGGCTGGCGCTAAAGGTGGCGCATCACGACGCCGCCATCCACGTCCGTGCCCGGCCTGTCGATACGGCGGGCGCCGAAGCCTTTGACGTGCTGGAAGAAGCGCGGCTTGAGGCCATCGGGGCCAATGCCATGGGCGGGGTGCGCAAAAATCTGCGCGCGGCGCTTCAGTCTGATCTCGACCGAAGCGGTTTGGGGCGCAAGGAAGAAAAGTCCGAACTCAATCTGGCCGACATTCTGGGTCTGATTGCGCGTGAAATACTTACCGGTGATCCTGTGCCGAACGAGGCGCAGCGGGTAGTCAATCTTCTGCGCGACGAGATCGAGCACAAGACAGGGCAGGGTCTGAACGAACTGGCGGAGCTGATCGCTGATCAGAAGGCCTTTACGCAAAAGGCGCGCGAGGTGTTGCGGGCGCTGGACCTCACCGACGATTCGCAAGACGCCAAAGAAGAAGAAACGAACGACGAGGGCGAGGACGAGCCGTCCGAAGGCAATGACCCGTCGGCTGAGGCCGAAGAGGATGCTGAGGATCAGGACGATTCGCAGCCGCAACAGGAAGAAGAACCCACTGGTGGCGACGATCAGTCCCAGACCGGCGACGAGGACTTCACCCAGATGTCGGGCGATCCGCAGTCTCTGGCCGAAGGCTCCGCCGATGAGGTCGTCGATGGCGAGGCCGCCGAGGCCAGCCAGATGCAGACCCCCAATGCGGGCGGTGAGCGCAAGGACTATGACGTTTTCACCAAGGCCTATGATGAGGTCATCAACGCCGAAGACCTGTGCGATCCCGAAGAATTGGAGCGGCTTCGCGGCTTCCTCAATCAGCAACTGGCCAATCTGTCGAATGTCGTCGCCCGCCTAGCCAATCGGCTGCAACGCCGCCTGATGGCCCAGCAGAGCCGGTCCTGGAATTTCGACCTCGAAGAGGGCGTGCTGGATGCCTCGCGCCTGACGCGGGTGATCATCGACCCCAGTGCGCCCTTGTCGTTCAAGCAGGAAAAGGACACCGAGTTCCGCGACACAGTCGTCACGCTTCTGCTCGACAATTCAGGCTCGATGCGCGGGCGGCCGATCATGGTCGCGGCCATCTGCGCCGACGTGTTGGCGCGAACGCTGGAACGCTGTGGCGTGAAGGTCGAGATTCTAGGCTTTACCACTAAGGCGTGGAAAGGCGGGCAATCGCGCGAACAGTGGGTGCGCGAAGGTAAGCCGGCGGCGCCGGGACGCCTTAATGACCTCAGACACATCATCTATAAGGCCGCGGATAATCCGTGGCGTCGGGCCAACAAAAACCTCGGCCTGATGATGCGCGAAGGCCTGTTGAAAGAGAATATCGACGGCGAGGCCCTGCAATGGGCCTATACGCGCCTCTTGGGGCGGCCGGAGTCGCGCCGCATTCTGATGGTCATATCCGACGGCGCGCCGGTCGATGATTCGACCCTCAGCGTCAATTCGGGCCACTATCTCGAAAACCACCTGCGCAAGGTCATCACCGACATCGAAGGGGCCGGGCGCGTGGAACTGGCGGCCATAGGTATTGGCCACGACGTGACGCGCTATTACCGCCGGGCCATGACGCTGATTGATGTCGAGCAACTGGGCGGGGCGCTGATCGAGAAGCTGGCTGAACTGTTCGATGAAAAGGCCGCCGCACGGCGGCGATAAGACCACCGCTGCCTTATGGAGAGGGTGGCCAAACGGAGTTCTCATGCGATTGGTCTTGTTGTTCTCTGCCCTGCTGACCACCGCGGCTTTGGCCGGTCCCGTGCCTTATCAGGGCGGCACGCGGGTCAGCTTCACTCCCTTGCCGGCGGTCAGCGGTGCACCGGCGCAAAAGGCCCGCTATGTTGGCGGCTATGAGGTCAAAGGAGAGGGCACGTCCTGGCTGACCGGCCTGTCCGATTTGGTCGTCAAACCGGGTAAGGACGGGGTGATGATCGACGCCATCGGCGATTACGGCAGCCGTGCGCGCTTCACCCTGCCGGTACGCGGCACAGAAGGCCCGCTGAGCGTAGAGATGTTGCGCGCGGCCGACGGCAAGCCCTTTGGCAACAAGTCGCTGTCTGATGCCGAAGACATGTCCGTCGATCCGCGCGATGGCTCGGTCTATGTCTCGTTTGAAGGCGATGCGCGCGTAATGCGCTATGGCCCCGATCTGGGCGGGCCGGGTGAGCGCCTGCCGCTGACTGGCCTGCCCGCCCTTCCGTCGAATGAAGGGCTTGAGGCGCTTACGTTGCACCTTTCTACAAAGGGAGTGGCATCGCTGATTCTGGGGGCCGAGGTTGGCGGCTTCTGGAGGTGCGCACTCGATTCCTACAGATGCGAGACGCTCACCGGGCCGACCACGCCGGGGTTTACTTACAAGCTGGTGTCTTTGGCCCCGCTCGATCCCGCCAGACCCGATGAGATGCTAGCTCTCTACCGCTTCTATCTGCCCGTGGTAGGAGCGCGTAATGTCCTGCGTGTTTTGCGGCTTGAAGGAAATCGCCTTAAGGTGATCGATGAGATCCTGCGAATCGAGCCGCCCCTGCCTATCGACAATTATGAGGGCGTGTCGGCGGTCAAAACGCATGACGGTTATCGGCTCTATCTGATCAGTGATCCGATCGGGGACGATGACCCGACCCACCTGCTGATGTTCGATTACCGGCCCTGATGCTTACGCTGATCGCCCCGGCAACCGCCTCGGCACAGATTATGCTGGCTGTTCTGGTCTGGCGGCAATCCGCCGTGCCCGGACGCCGTGAGATGGCCGCCGCCCTGTGTCTGGGGGCGCTCTATTTCCTGCACGCTGCTTTTCCGGAAGTGCTCAAGCCCTTGGTGCCGATCATCGCCGCCGGACCGCTGGCGTTCAACCGTGCGCTCGGTCTGGGTCTGGGGCTCACGCCGCGCCCGCTGAAAGTCGATGCGGCGCTTCTGTTGTTGCTGGTGGGATTAGCTGGCCTCGGATTTATTGTCTCACCGGCGCAAATCCTCTGGGACGCGCTCAGTCTCTATCTCTTTTTTGAATTGCCTGTGCGCCTGTGGCGGCGCTTGCCTGGTGATCTGCTTAACGCGCGCCGCCGCGTCAGTTATGCCCTGCTGGCCGTCGGGGCTTTGCTGGGGGCTGGCGTTGCCATAGTCTCGGTTCTGGGCGGAGCCACTCCGGCGGCCACCGTCGGGGCCCTTCTGACGCTCCTGCTGTGTTTGTCTACGGTCGCTTTTGGCGGAGAGCTTAAGCGAACCTTGTCACCGGAGCCCAAAGGGCTGGATGCCGCCGAAACGCGTCTGCTGCAACGGGTGCGCGCTGAAATGGCCAACAGCTATGGCGACCCCAGGCTCAGCTTGTCGCGGCTGGCGCAGCGGCTCGGCGTCGCCGAACACCGTCTTCGCCGGGTTATTCACGCCGGCGAAGGGGAGGAGCACTTCAGCCGATACCTCAACCGCTGGCGCATCGAATCGTTCAAGGCGCGGGCCAAGGAGGAGGGTACGATTCTCGAACTGGCGCTGAGCGTGGGTTACAATTCGCTGTCGGCCTTCAATCGCGCGTTCAAGGCCGCGGAAGGGATAACACCCAGTGCCTTTCGTGCGGCTCTGAAAGCGAAGACCAGCGACGCCAGTCCGAAGACACCCGACACGATGAGCGGCCAGTAGGCATTGCCCAGCAGCGTCCCTGCTGCAACCGACAGCAGCGCACCGGTTAGCCCCGTCATTTTGAAAGCGTGCTCCGCGGGGTTTAGCCAACGACGCCAGTTCTGGGGCAGGAGGGTGCGTCCGACATCCCAACCGCCATAAAAGATCATGCCTCCCATCGCCCCGTTGACGAGGGCGGGGGACCATTGCACAGCCCCACCGTGACGAATGAACCACAACAGGCCAATACCTCCGCCTAGTAGGGAGAGCGCAGGAATCATGTCCGGCCATTTACGGCCCCTGTCCCGCAAGCGCAGGGCGCGTGGCCCGCTCCATAGCTGATAGGCGACCAGCACACTCACGCCCATCAGGTCCAGTTTGCCGCGAAACAGGAACGCCCCGATCAGGGCGGCGGCAACCGACAGGCCCGTCAGCCCCAGCATCAGGCGGCCGTTGAGTCGATGCAGGCGATTACCCTTGCGGCGGCCCAGAATGAATAGTCCGGTCAGCAGCGCGGCGCTGGCGCTCAGGACGTGGGTAAAGATGTTGAGACTGTGCAGATCAGGCATAAAGGGCTCCTTGTGTGAGGGCCTTTGTGCCGGGCATATGTCGCTTCGACTGCGCGATTTCAGAAATCAGTCATACCAAAGGTCATTGAAACGGCCGTTGGTATCCCTATGCGGCGTGATTTCGGGCAACAAAAAACCCCGATGCCGGAGCTTCGGGGTTTTTCGTGTGTTCGGTTGGAACCGAAAAGCTTAGGCAGCGGCCTTCTCAGCCAGCTTCGCCTTGATCTGCTTCTTCAGGCGACGAGCGCGCAGAGACAATTCGGTGTCGTCAGCCTTGACGAGGAAGGCGTCCAGACCGCCCTTGAAGTCCAGCGTGCGCAGAGCGGCGTTGGAGATCTTGAGACGGAAGGATTGACCCAGAGCTTCGGATTGAAGCGCGGTTTCACGAAGCGAGGGCAGGAAGCGACGCTTCGTCTTGATGTTTGAGTGGCTCACGGAGTGGCCGACCATCGGGCCGACACCGGTGAGTTCGCAACGACGCGACATGATATCCACCTTCGTTAGAAACAATAGACAGGGCGCGGCCTTTCAACGGCAGCGCAAGAGGCGCGTTCTATAGGCAAAGCCAGCCACAGCGTCAAGCGGAAAAACCCCGTGCCGGGAGGGTTTCCTGTGTGCTTGCGACGATCCGCAGTGACTCTTTATGGCATCAGGCCGAAATGTCCTCGTGGCGGCGGGTCATACCTATCACGAGGATAAAATGGACGACACCGCGAAGTTCGATACCATCGCCGGTCAGGGTGGCGAAACCCATCAGCATGTCCGTCATTCCGGTCCGCACACACCGGAAGGTCATCTGACGACCAATCAGGGGATTCGCGTCTCCGACAACCAGAACAGCCTTAAGTCCGGGGTGCGTGGCCCAACCCTGCTTGAGGACTTTGTTCTGCGCGAAAAAATCTTTCACTTCGACCATGAGCGCATTCCTGAGCGCATCGTCCATGCTCGCGGTTCGGCGGCGCATGGCTATTTCGAACTGACGCGGTCCCTGTCCGACATCACCACAGCCGATTTGTTCCAGCGGGTGGGCGAGCGTGTGCCGGTCTTTGTGCGCTTTTCGACCGTCGCCGGCGGTGCGGGCAGCGTCGATACGCCGCGCGATGTGCGCGGTTTTGCGGTGAAGTTCTACACGCAGGAAGGCAACTGGGACCTTGTGGGCAACAATATCCCGGTCTTCTTCATTCAGGACGCCATAAAGTTTCCTGACCTCGTGCACGCTGTGAAGATGGAGGCCGACCGGGGCTACCCGCAGGCAGCCTCGGCGCATGACACCTTCTGGGACTTCGTGTCGCTGATGCCGGAATCGACCCACATGCTGATGTGGGCCATGTCCGACCGCACCCTTCCGCGCGCCTTTCGCACCATGGAGGGGTTCGGCATCCACACCTTCCGCTTCGTCAACGCCGAGGGGAAGTCCACCTTTGTCAAGTTTCACTGGAAGCCGAAGTTAGGGCTGCAATCGCTAGTGTGGGACGAATCGCTCAAAATTCAGGCCGCCGATAACGACTTCCACCGCCGCGACGTGTTTGAGGCCATCGACCGCGGGGCCTTCCCCGAATGGGAACTGGGTGTGCAACTGTTCGATCAGGCGCTCGCCGACAGCCTGCCCTATGATGTGCTGGACGCCACCAAGATCATCCCAGAAGAGGTGGTGCCGGTGACCATTGTCGGGCGGATGGTGCTTGACCGCAACCCGGACAACTTCTTTGCCGAGGTGGAGCAGGTGGCCTATTGTCCAGCCAACATCATCCCCGGCATCGACTTCAGCAATGACCCGCTGTTGCAGGGGCGGCTATTTTCCTATCTCGACACGCAGCTCAAACGGCTAGGCAGCACGAACTTCCATCAGTTGCCGATCAACGCGCCGAAGTGTCCCTTCCAGAACTTCCAGCGCGATGGCCAAATGCAGATGCAGGTGCCCAGGGGGCGCGCCAACTATGAGCCCAACAGTCTGGGAGCGCATGGCGAAGACGGCGGGCCGCGCGAATGTCCGGTGACCGGGTTCACTACGGTTTCTGCTCGAGACGGTGCGGACGAGCAGGGCGGCAAGCTGCGCGTGCGGCCGGAGATGTTTGCCGATCACTATTCACAGGCGCGCTTATTCTGGAAATCGCAGACGGACTCCGAGCGCGCGCACATCGCCTCGGCCTTCGTGTTTGAACTGTCGAAGGTCACTCTGCAGGGAGTCGCGCCGCGCATGGTGGCCAATCTGCGCAATGTCGATGACGAACTGGCGACGCGCGTGGCGGATGGGCTGGGGATCGACCTGCCCGCCGCAAGTCAGGTGGCGCGCGAGCCCATCGACCTGGCCCCGTCCGATGCCCTGTCGATCCAGAAGAATCTGAAGCCGACCCTGCAAGGGCGCAAGATCGGTATCCTGATCTGCAAAGATAGCGACGCAACGGTCTTTAGCCAGCTTAAGGCTGATATCACGGCGGCGGGTGCTACGCCCTTCGTGGTTGGCGGCCAAATCCATGGCATACCGCTATCGGATGGCAGTCTGGCCGATGCCGACGCGCAATTGCTTGGCGCGCCGTCGCAACTATTCGATGCGGTGTTTGTCCTGCTGTCGGAGGCGGGGACGGGGCGACACCTCAAAGAAGCGGCCTCCATCGAATGGGTTATGAATGCCTTTGGTCACCTGAAGGCCATCGGCCACATGCCGGAAGCTCAGCCCCTGCTCGACAAGGCGGGCGTGGTGCGGGATGCGGGCGTAGTGGGGGTCGACGGCTTTATCGCCGCGGCGGCTCAGCGCTTTTTCGACCGCGAGCCGAGTCTGCGGACTCTGGCTTAAACGAAAGAAAACCCCGGAGATCGTTCTCCGGGGGTTTCATTGGGTTATCTGCCAAAAATCAGGCTGCCTTGATTAACGACTTGTTGAGCAGGGCCACGGCAGCATCGCGGTCGATCTTTTCGATCGCGGCGACTTCGCGGGCCATGCGGTCGAGAGCCGATTCGTAAAGCTGACGCTCGGAATAGGACTGCTCCGGTTGATTTTCGGCGCGGTGCAGGTCGCGGACCACTTCGGCGATTGAGACGAGGTCGCCTGAATTGATCTTGGCTTCGTACTCCTGCGCGCGACGCGACCACATGGTGCGCTTCACGCGGGCACGGCCTTTCAGAGTCACCAGCGCTTGCGACATGACAGCGGCCGGGGCGAGGTGGCGCAGGCCGGCCGTCTTGGCCTTCTTGGTCGGGACGCGCAGGGTCATCTTCTCGTGGTCGAAGGTGACGACATAGACTTCGAGCTGATAGCCGGCCACTTCCTGGCTCTCAACGGCGGCCACGGTGCCGACGCCATGCGCCGGATACACAACTTTGTCGCCCGTCTTGAATTCGAGTTCTGCTGCAACAGTCGTCATTGCGGTCCTCTTTCTGTTTGAATGAGGTCGAGGGGCAGGCGCTGATATAATCCGCTCACACGACGCATACGACTGACCGGCGATCAGGGAGGAGGCCGGAAGACGCAGACGCAAAAAAACAACGACGTCCCTTGATTGGCTTAAGGGCATCGCTGCTATGTATGAATGGACTAAGACAAGCCTGTCATCCGACCTTTGTCGAAGATGCCGGATGTGCGGGAGAGCGCAGGCGGCATTTTAGGTGAATATAGGGAGATGCCGGTGGAACGCGACGCGCGCCTCTGCATCAATGCAACCATCTCTATCATAAAATTACATAAAAATAAAGTCCGGCTGCCAGGAAAGCGTCGTAGTGATGGGTGGCGCGGAGTTGAGGTCATAGACACAAGTGTGTATGCATTTTTCAAAGTAAATAGTAAAGTAAATTCGAATGTAATGTGCACGTACATTTCTTTAGAAGGCGAATTTGCGCATCATTTTCAATCAAAACGGTTCGGGGTTTCATTTTAAATGACGAGGTTTCCTGGTTCGTCAGGATTTTAGACATGGCAGATTTCCGCGCGGGGAGCGGGCGCACTCAAAAAGCTTGTGGATGAAAGTATAGGGGCGGGGTCGATAAGGCTGAGGTTACTCTTCGCGGGGGCAACAATTATGAGGATTTGTTACGGTTGTCGTGATCGCGTGGGCCGAAGGCGGGCAGGCTCAGCGACCAGTGGATCGCCGCCCCGCGCAGCGCTAGGGCAGCGACGAATCCGCTGAGGCCTGCCGGCCAAAACGACAAGCCAAACAGGGTCAGGGTGACAAACACCGACGCCCCCAAGAGTGCAGCGGTGATATAGATTTCCCGGCGCAACAACAGGTTGGGCTCTCCGGCCAGCACATCGCGGATAATCCCGCCAAAGGTTGCGGTTAGCACGCCCATAACCCCGGCGGACACAGGCGCAACGCCGAGGTTCAGTGCTTTGGCTGCCCCCACCACCGCATAGGCCGACAGCCCAATGGCGTCCAGCCACAGCATGGCCAGCATCCGCTTTCCAGGCTTGCCATCCGGGCGCGGTGAGGCATTGCGCGGAGCCAGTATCCACACGGCCAACCCGGCGAGCGCGCAAATTAGGATGTAGTCGGGTCTCTGTACCCAAAACACTGGTGCTCCGATCAGAAGGTCACGCAGCGTCCCCCCACCAACGCCGGTAATGGCGGCGAAAAAGGTGAAGGTGATGATGTCCTGCCGCCCGCGCGCCGCGGCTATGGCGCCAGAGGCCCCAAACAGGGCCACGGCGGCGTAGTCCAGCCAGAAGAGGGCGGTGTTGAGGGCGCTAACGGCAGGGTCGGGGACGGTCATGAGCCTTGCTTACTTTATTTTGCCCGACGATGCGATGGACGCGTTGTTGATCCTTTTTGCCGTATCGAAGCGATCAGTCATCGGATCGTTGAACGGCGAGAGTGCTTTCAGGACGTCCCGCGCGGTGTCAGGGGGAGGCGTCCGCCGAAACCATGACACAGAAACGTTGGTGACCCCTGCAGGACTCGAACCTGCGACCTCTGCTTTAGGAAAGCCTTGCTCTATCCGGCTGAGCTAAGGGGCCACTCGCGTCGGGTTTAGCACGCAGCTCGCGCGTTTGAGAAGCCGTTTCAAACCCAGCCCAGCCTAAAAATCTGTGTGAGAACGTAACCCACTCGACTCAAGGTGCGACTCAGCGCAAATGATAAATTGATTATGGTTAATACGCTAGTGGGCTACCAGATCTAGTATAGAACAAATCAAGCATCGTGTGATGTCACTGATTCGGTCATGATTCGTTTTCATGACGTTCACTGCCTTTGACTGAAGCTGTTAACTTCTGAATTCGCGCTCTTTTGACACCGTCTTATGCCTTCCCAAGGCCGCTTTAAGTGTTTAAAACGAGTGCGTGCCCGATCGTTCTCCCCCCATTGACACATTCGCTGGCCCCAACGCGGACTCGCGGCTGGTGGCTGTTTTAGGGCCGACCAATACTGGCAAGACCCATTATGCGCTGGAGCGGATGATGGCGCATGCAACCGGCATGATCGGCCTGCCGCTGCGGCTTCTGGCGCGTGAAGTCTATGACCGCGTGGTTAAAGAAAAGGGCGTCAATGCCGTCGCTCTGATAACCGGCGAAGAGAAGATCATACCGCGCCTGCCCTCCTATTTCATCTGCACGGTTGAGGCCATGCCGCTGGAGCGACGCGTGGATTTCCTGGCCGTCGATGAAATCCAGCTGTGTGCCGATATCGAGCGCGGCCACGTCTTCACAGACCGGCTTTTGCGCGCGCGGGGGCGGTACGAGACGCTGTTCATGGGGGCGGCGACCTTTGCGCCCCTGTTCCGGTCACTGTTTCCCCATGCCGAGGTGCAGTTCCGAGAGCGTCTATCGCAACTGAGCTATTCAGGGTCGAAGAAGCTGACCCGCCTGCCGAAACGCACCGCCATAGTGGCCTTTTCCACCGAGCAGGTCTATGCCATCGCCGAACTGATCAGGCGTCAGCGCGGCGGGGCGGCTGTGGTGATGGGCTCACTCAGCCCCAAGACGCGCAATGCCCAAGTCGATCTCTTCCAGCGGGGTGAGGTCGATTTTTTGGTGGCCACCGATGCCATCGGCATGGGGCTCAACATGGATATCGATCATGTGGCCTTTGCGAGCCTTTCGAAGTTCGATGGCCGGCGCACGCGAGCCCTTACGGCACAGGAGGCCGCACAAATCGCCGGGCGCGCTGGGCGCAACCGCAGGGAAGGGACATTTGGTGTCACGGGGGATGCCGATGAGATGGACGATGACCTGATAGCGTCCATTGAGAACCACCGCTTCCTCAGCCTGACGGCGGCGCAATGGCGTAATCACGAGCTGGATTTTTCCTCGCTCGACAATCTGCTGCGCAGTCTGACGCGGCCTTCGACCGCCCCGGCATTACAACTGGCTCGTGAAGCGCTGGATGAGAAGGTGCTGCGCCATCTGAGCGCCGAAGAGGACATCGCGTTGAAGGTGCGTAATCCGATCAGCCTGCGCATCCTTTGGGAGGTGTGCCAGCTTCCGGATTTTCGCAAGGTGTCGCTGGACGAACACCTCAAGACGGTCGGTTTCCTCTTCTGGTCGCGCCACCGCCCGGACGGGTTTGTGCCGCACGACTGGTTTGATGAGCAACTGACCCTCCTCGACCGCATGGACGGCGATATCGACACCCTGTCGGGACGGTTATCGGGGGTGCGGACCCTGTCCTACATCTCCAATCGCACCGGCTGGCTGAAGGCGGCAGAGCACTGGCGCGATGCGACGCACGATTTAGAGGCACGCCTATCTGACCGCCTGCATGAAGCCCTGATGCAGCGCTTTGTCGATCAGCGCACCAGCGCGCTGTTGAAGGCGCTCAATGCCTTTGAGACACCTAAGCCGGAGATTATGGGCAACGGCGACGTCTTCCTCGAAGGCCAGCGTGTGGGGCAGCTTAGAGGGCTAAACTTCGTGCAAGCTGCCGGTGAAAGCTTGATCGAGGACAAGACCATCCGACAGGCGGCGCACCGCGCTGTGACGCCCCTGATCCGCGAGCGGCTGCAAGCGCTGGCACAGGCTCCATCCAAAACCCTTCGCCTGAAAGGCAAGCAGGTCCTATGGCAGGGCGAAACAGTCGGCCACATTGCGCCCTCGGATTACTTCAATCCGGTCATCCGTCTGGAGTGTCAATCCGATCAGGCGGCGCTTGTAGACCGGGCCCGCAAACGGCTAACCGACTTCGTGCGGCAGCAGGCCCTACACCACCTGAAACCCCTACACCGGGTCTATGAGGCCGCCCACGATGAGTCGACCCCCGCCGCGGTGCGCGCCGTGGCATGGCAGATATATGAAAACGGCGGCGTAACTTTGCGTGGCCAGGACAAACTAACTGCAGATGAGCGCAAATTGCTGAAAGGTCTGGGTATTCACGGCAATCGCTTCGTCTGGCGTTTGCCGAAGCTGTCTCCATCGTTGATGCAGGCCTTTGGCGGGGGGAAGGACCATCCTCAGCGTGTCCTCAGCCTCAAGGGTCTGGTCGCCATCAACGGGCACAAACCTGTCCGGCTGAGGACTCTGGATGCCTTGGATAAGGCCCTGAACGAAGGCGTATGGCACAAGGGGGTGATTTATCTCAAACCCGCCGCCATTGATGGGCTCGATGATAAACTAATGGCCGCGCTGGGCTTTGCCAAGGCATGGACGCATCGTTTCGGCGAAGGAGACGCTGCCGCCGACTATCAAGGTTGGCGCAGCAAATCCGGTACCCCAAAAAGAGCCAAAGAACAGGCTCCCTTCGTCAATCCGTATTCGCCTTTTGCGGTACTGCGTGGTGGTTGATCACAGCCCCAGGAACGACAGCATGATAAAGGCGCAGAACAGCACAAAGTGCGTGGTGCCCTCGATGGCGTTGGTCTGACCGTCATTAAGATTGATCGCGGCAACCAATAGCGTCAGAGCCGTCATGATGCTTTGGGTCGGAGTGAGGGCCATGTGGATCTTCTGATCGTTGAATAACGAGATCAACTCGATCACGGGCACGGTTAGGACGACAGTCGACAGCGAGGCCCCCAGCGCGATATTGATCACGGGCTGCATGCGGTTTGCCAGTGCGGCGCGCAGGGCTGTCATGATTTCAGGACTGGCCGAAATGGCCGCCACCACCAACGCCGGAAAGACCGGCGGAATGCCTGTGCCCTCAAGGCCGATGCCTAGCGTCTTCGACATGACCTCGGCCAGCACGCCAATTAACACCAGGCCAGCGACTAGGATGGCCGCCGAGTACGGCGTCTTGCCACCGTGCATGTAATGTTCATCGCCTGTCCCGGCATAGGTATAGCTGAAGAAATAGCTGTGCTTTGTGGTCTGAAGGCGGAGGAACATGGCGTATAGGAAAATCATGATGCCGATGGAAAACACCGAATAGGCCTTCCAGTGCGCCACCGGGATAAATTCTGGCACCAGCATGGAGACACCCATACCTGTCATGATCATGACTATATATGTCTTGCCTGACGCATCATTATAGGGCTGCTCACCGTGTTTCAGGCCGCCCAGAATGGCTGCCACGCCGATAATGCCGTTGATGTCGAGCATCACTGCCGAATAGATGGTGTCGCGCGCTAGAGTCGGATTGTGCGAATGGCCCAGCATGATGGCGAGGATGACCACCTCAACCAGGACGGCCGACAGGGTAAGGATCATGGTGCCATAGGGTTCGCCGACCTTTTCGGCCAGCACCTCGGCGTGGTGCGCCACGCGCAGCGAAACCAGAATGATCACCCCGATTAGGGCGACAGACGCGATCAGGGCCACGCTCTGACCGGAGCCGACAAGGCTGTGTTCTAGAGGAATGGCAAACGCCGCTACGATCAGCGCGATCAGCAGATTACCTTCTGACTTGAACAGGCCTGCCAAAACGAATCCCCTAGTGTCGAGCGTAAAACAATCGATTGCTGAACTGCGGCATCGGCGCAAAATATGCAATGTTTTTTGCAATCTCAGGGTTAGAGTGCGACATGGAATCCGCTTCTGAAACCTGCCGCATTGATGTCTGGCTGTGGCGCGCCCGCTTTTTCAAGACGCGCGCACTTTCGGCAAAGTTCGCCGAAAGCGGCCTTTTGCGGCAGGTACGTTTTGGTCAGACCACACGCATCCAGAAGGCCGGCCACGCCGTGCGAATCGGCGACCGGCTGACGTTCGCCATCGGGACGCGGCTGATTGATGTGCGAGTGCTCAGCATAGGTGACCGTCGAGGCCCTGCCAGCGAGGCGCAGGGCCTCTATACTGTCTGCGAATAGGTTTCACTCTCAGGTTAATGGCTTAGGCTTAAGCCAAAGCCCTTGGGCGGTTTAGTAAAAATCGCGGTTAGGGTGCGGCTAAAGCCTTGACAGTGCGCGTCGCAAAAGTCATGACCCCCAAACACTTTAACAGACCCTGTTTTGTGGCACCTGTCCCCACCAAAGGCACCTGAGTTCCATGACCTATATCGTCACCGATCCCTGCGTTAAGTGCAAGTTTATGGACTGCGTTGAAGTCTGTCCGGTGGACTGCTTCTATGAGGGTGAAAATTTCCTGGTTATCAATCCGGACGAGTGCATCGACTGTGGCGTCTGTGAACCGGAATGCCCCGTGGACGCCATCAAGCCGGATACCGAGGATGAGCCGGACGGCAAGTGGCTGGAGGTCAACTCCAAGTACGCCCGCGTCTGGCCGAACATCTCGGTTAAGGGCACGCCGCCTGCTGACCGCGAGGATTTCGAGCGAGAGACCGGCAAATTTGAGAAATACTTCTCCGAAAAGCCTGGCGACGGTAAATAAAGCTAGAGAGCGCCGCATCGGCGCTCTTTTTTGTATCCGATCCAGTAACGCCGTCTACCCCGACTGCGCGACTGTTCTGCCCTTCTCCTCCCCGAAGCAGTAGCCACCTTCGGGCTGATCAGGACCATTCTCGGCTGCTTCCGCTTCAGACCTGACTTCACCCCCGCAACCATGGCCTTTACATCACCTCAGCCTACCGCTTCAAACGCTCAACCGCAATTGCCGACCCCGCCGTGACTTTGGTGCGCAGGCTGACCGATAGCTTCGCGGGCCTTGCACTCGCCTCCGTGCCCGGTTTTCTCGCCGCTCAAACCGCAGGTGCAGCCATGGTCTTTGTCGTTTTTAGATGGTTGCTAAAGTCGTCCTCACCTCAGATCTTCCCAGATAGCAAAACCACCCCGGAGAGGATGGCGTTATGACCGTTACCATATATCACAATCCCGACTGCGGCACGTCGCGCAACGTCCTCGCCGTCATCGAAGCTGCGGGATACTCGCCGCAAATCGTCTCCTATCTCAGTGTGGGCTGGAAGCGTGAACAGTTGCTGACCCTGTTTGCTGAGGCCGGTCTGACGCCGCGTCAAGCCCTGCGCGAAAGTAAGTCGCCGGCCACCGAACTGGGCCTGCTGGACCCCGGGGTCAGCGATGAAGCCCTCATCGAGGCCATGCTGACCCATCCCATACTGGTTAACCGCCCCTTCGTCGTTACGCCCAAGGGTACGCGGCTTTGCCGCCCCTCGGAGGTCGTGCTCGATCTGCTGGAACATCGACCAGCCGGTCCTTTTTTCAAAGAAGATGGCGCGCTGGTGATCGACGCCAATGGGCATCGCATGGCGTAGAGTACACGCGCTTGACGAAGCGCGTGTTTCTGCTGTCAAGAGCTACGAGGAAGGCATAACGCAATCCCGCAGTAGGGGGGGTGTCGACCCGGAATGTGGCAATGCGGACACAATTGTATCCTCTCTAATCGGTATCGAACATATTTGCGCCTTTCTGCTTTATTTTTGCCCGAATGCGGTTAGTTGTAGTGCATCAGCCGTGC
Source organism: Asticcacaulis excentricus CB 48 (assembly GCF_000175215.2). Classification (NCBI taxonomy): domain Bacteria; kingdom Pseudomonadati; phylum Pseudomonadota; class Alphaproteobacteria; order Caulobacterales; family Caulobacteraceae; genus Asticcacaulis; species Asticcacaulis excentricus. The sequence goes on from NC_014816.1 coordinate 1,148,757, forward strand.
GGCTTCGGGCTCATATGACACCGGTGTCAAAAGGCACGGCAAAAATAAGGTCACCGAGTTGACCACGAAAAGCAGGGATTCAAAATATGACACATCAGACACCCAAGGGGCGCATTGCATCTTCGACCATTCGCATGACCGCCTCTGTTTCGGCTTTGGCCACAGCGCTGCTGCTGAGCGCGGGGGCTCAGGCGCAGGAGGCTAACCCAGCCGCCGAGGAGCCGACCACGGTCATCGTCACGGGGTATCGCGCCAGCCTGCAAAGCGCGCTGACGACCAAGCGCAAGGCCGACGTGATGATGGATGCCATCAATGCCGAGGACATTGCCGACTTCCCCGATGCCAACTTGGCGGAGTCTCTGCAACGCATCCCCGGAATTTCGATTGACCGGGACAATGGCGAAGGCCGCACGATCACGGTGCGCGGTCTGGGGGCCGACTTCACGCGCGTGCGTATCAATGGCCTCGAAGCGCTATCTACGGCCGGGGCCAATGACGCCGGTTCCAACCCCAACCGCTCGCGGGCGTTTGACTTTAACACCTTTGCCTCTGAACTGTTCAACAGCCTGCGTGTGCGTAAAAGTTCTTCGGCGGAAACCGATGAAGGTTCGCTGGGTGCGACGGTTGATTTGATCACAGGCCGTCCGTTCGATTACAAGAAGGATCAGTTCGCCTTTTCAATTCAGGACGCCTACTACGACAATGGCGGCTTCCACAACCCACGCGTCACGGGGCTGATCTCGAAGCGCTGGGCCGATGGGAAGCTGGGCTTCCTGGCCTCGGTGGCCTATTCCGAGCGTGATTCCGAGAACGATCAGTACCGCCGCGGTATCGGTCAGTCGGAATATCTGTATCGAAACGCCACATGGGCCACTTTGGAAAACCCCCGTCGCGCGGGTTTCTCGGCTCCTGCAGGGACGACCTTCACCAACAGCATTTCCAACCCGACGGCTACGAACACGACCGGTACGGTGAGCTCGACGCCGGCCATCACCAACACCAACTATATCAATGCGGTGACCGGTTCGGATCCGGCAGCTTATGCGTTGCTTCATAATCCGCTGAATTCGTCTCTGGTTCGTATTCCTGCCTTGGGTTCAATCGAGCAGCAGGATCTACATCAGGAGCGCCTAGGCATCACTGCCTCGTTCCAGATGCAGCCGAACCCCAATACACGCGTCTCAATCGACGGGCTTTACTCTAAGTTCCGCAATGAGAGCACCATCTATCAGGTGTCGTCGGTGGGGCTGAATCGTGACAATACCAATGCGGGTTATGCCACTTCGGCTAATACGGTCACGACCGATACGGCTACAGCGCGCACGACTCGCCGCAACCTTTATCCCGGCACCTGTACAGCACGTGACGCGACGGATTTGCTTGCGGCTATCGACTGTGGTCAAGCACAGAATGGTAATACTCTGGTCCCAGGTACTTTTTTCTCGTTCAATCCGAACAACCTCGATCCTTACGATTACTATAATTCACCGACGGTCAATGGTGCGGCCAATCCCGGCTACGTTGCCTCTACCGATCTTCTGGGCTTCCGCGACCGGCTGATTGGGCGTCAGTCCACGGACGTTCTGGCCGCCAACGTGTCGAATGGCGTCGCCGACTATCTGGTGCTGCGCAACGTCGATTGGCGCTCAGCGGCCGACCGAAATTTCTACACCACGGAGTTCAAGCAGCTCTCGTTCAACCTGAATCAGAGGTTCACCGATCGCCTGACGGGGGATTTTACTTTTGGGGCGTCGGAGTCTTATAACGAAAATCAGGGTCTGCTGGTTGAATTCAACCGCATGGATGCGCCGGAAAGTTTCGTGTTTGACGAACGCGGCGGCGGGGAGATGCCGGTATTCAACCTCGGTTTCAACGCGGCTGATCCCACCAATTGGGGCATGGTCAAGGGCTTTTCGGGTATCCGTCATTTCCAGCGTTTTGTGACCAATAAATACGCTGGAGCCAAGGCGGATTTCGGCTATGAGCTGAACGAAAATCTGTCGCTCAAGTTCGGCGTCACCTCACGCAAGTACGACTTCCAGACCAATCTGCTGGAGCGTGAAAATGACCTGCTCAACCCCACTGAAAAGGAAGCGAAGGTTTCCGTGGCCTCCCTTGGGAAGGTCATCCAGTTTGGGGAGGGGCTGGAAGTGCCGGGCGGTACGACGACTTCATTCTTCGCCCCATCCATCGAAGGCTTCAATTCGCTGTTCGACTTCACCTGCAATTGCATCAACAAGTGGGGTGATTGGCGCATCCACGGCAAGCGCAATGGCGGCCGCGAAAACTTCAAGGTGCAAGAGCGCAGCGAAGGCGGCTATCTGCAACTCAACTTCGACTACGATGTGCTGGGCGGCAACGTCTTCGGTAATATCGGCGTGCGTCAGGTCAAGACGGACCTGACCTCTTATGGTACTACATCAGCGGGCCGACCAATCACTGGGCGCAACGAATACACGGACACCCTGCCATCGTTTAACGTGGCCTGGCAGGTTATCCCCAACGTCTATCTACGCGCCGCTGCGGCCAAGGTGATGGCGCGCCCACTTCTGGGCAACCTGTCGCCGTCCATTACCGCCATCAGTATTCCCAATACTGGCGGTGCGACGGGCGCAACCCTGACCATCGGAAACCCGAAGCTGCAACCCTTCCGCGGCAAGACCTACGACCTGTCGGCGGAATGGTACTTCGCCAAGGGTGGTCTTCTTTCAATGGCGGTGTTCAAGAAGGACATCGCCTCCTATCCGCAGACAGTTCTGTTCTCCGCCCCCCTGTCGACCTTCCTGTCGACGGAAGATTTGGCCTCGCTGCGCGCACAGTTCACCAATGTTAACCAACTGGCCTATATCGACGGCAATGGCGAAGCGACGGCGCGGCAGTTCCGCGATGCACCCGGCGGCACGCTGGAAGGCTGGGAATTCAGCTATCAGCAGGACTTCACCTTCTTGCCGTGGATTCTCAAAAACACTGGTGTGCAGTTCAATATGACGCACATCGATTCCAAGCTCACCTATATCCTGGATCCTGGCACCTCGACGGTGGCTCCGACCTTTGGCAACGGGCCGTGGCTGGGGGCGTCTCCCGACGCCATCAACCTGACGCTCTACTATGAAACGGATATGTTCAGTGCGCGCGTTTCGATGGCCAAGCGCGAAGGCTATTACACGACCTATCCGCTGGCCTCCGGGTCATGTTCGCCGGGTCTGAACAGCGATGGTACGGCCTGTAATTCGCCGCTGATCAACGATTTCGCGGGCTCTCTGCCGACTCAAAACGTTGACTTCTCGATGAGCTACAAGCCGACCAAGCGCCTAACCGTCACGCTTGAAGGTCTGAACATGACCAATGAAACGACCAACCGTTTCGGCTATGGCGCCACCAGCCAGACTGTGGTCAGCCAGTACGGCTCGACCGGCCGTCAATTGACGCTGGGCGTGCGGTACAAGTACTAAAGCGCTTGCGGAAAAGTGTGATGCCTTCTTCGAATAAAAAAATTCTATCGAACAAGGAATTTAGAAGCATGAGACGGCTAAACTGAGCCGTCGGATGCTCTCGACTCGGGCGTTTTGGAGCATAAACGAGGGCAGGCGAAGCCATGAGATGGTCGTCTGCCCTTCTGTTTTGGCAATAAGCCTGATCATGGAAACCTTACCTCGCGAGTCACACCCATGACGATCCATCGACGCAATACCCTCAAATGTCTCGGTCTTGGAGCATTTCTGTTTGGAGCCCCCGCCGGGGCCGTTGCGGCTCCTAAGGCCAGGCGTACGACATGGCCCAAGGGAATAGAGGGGCAGCGTCAGCCGGATTTGGGTGATGGCACCTTCCTCAATCCCATCATGGCCGGGGACCACCCCGATCCGTCCATCCTGAAGGACGGCGACGACTATTACATGACGTTTTCGACCTTCGATGCCTATCCGGGGCTGGTGATCTGGCATTCGAGGGATATGGTCAACTGGCGGCCCATCGGCCCGGCTCTGACCCAGAATGTCGGCTCGGTCTGGGCCCCGGAGTTGTGTAAGCACAACGGCCGCTACTATCTTTATATCCCGACCAAAAAGACCTCGGCACCGGGCTCAAAGACCACCTCGTGGGTGATCTGGGCCGACTATATCGAGGGCCCGTGGTCTGAGCCCATCGACCTGGACCTGCCCAACCATATCGACCCCGGCCATGCAGTGGGCGAAGACGGGTCGCGCTGGCTATTCCTGTCTGGCGGTGATCGCGTGCGCTTGGCAGACGATGGTCTGTCGAAGGCGGGTGAGGTCGAGCACGTCTATGAGCCGTGGCGCTATCCGTCCGACTGGGTGGTCGAAGGGTTTTCGCCCGAAGGCCCGAAGATCACGCGGCATGGCCAGTATTACTACATGATCCTCGCTGTCGGGGGTACGGCGGGCCCGCCGACCGGGCATATGGTCATTGCGGCGCGCTCGAAGTCGATCAACGGTCCGTGGGAGCATCACCCGCGCAATCCGTTGGTGCGCACGACCTCGGTCGAGGAAAGGTGGTGGTCGCGCGGCCATGCCACGCTTGTGGAGGGGCCTGCCGGTGACTGGTGGGGCGTCTATCACGGCTATGAAAACGGCTTTTGGACGCTGGGGCGGCAGACGCTTCTGGCCCCGGTGGCGTGGTCAAAGGATGGCTGGTTTGATTTTGGCGGTGGTGATCTGTCGCAGCCTATAAAGAAGCCCAAGGGTGGCAAGCCGCATGGTTTTCAGCCGCCGCACGGATTTGCCCTGTCGGACGACTTTACAACCGACAAGTACGGCATCCAGTGGAACTTTTTTAACCCGTCGCCGGACGAGAAAGCCCGCATCCGCCGCGAAAACGGTGTGCTGCATCTTACGGCCACAGGTCAGGCCCCCAGTTCAAGCTCGCCCCTGATCACTATTGTCGGTGATCCGGCCTATGAGATTGAGATGGAGATCGAAATCGACGAAGGCGTGCGCGCTGGCCTGCTGCTGTTCTACGACACCAAACTCTATTGTGGTCTGGGCTTTGACGGCAAAAACTTCGTTACGCATCAGTACGGTATCGAGCGCGGGCGTCCGGTCAATCCCCATGGTCGCCGGATGTTCATGCGTCTGTGCAACGACCGGCATATTGTGACCTTTGACACCTCATCGGATGGCCAGACCTGGCGACGCTTTGATCGTGGCATGGAGGTGTCGGGCTATCATCACAATGTGCGTGGTGGTTTCCTGATGCTCAAGCCCGGCTTCTATGCCGCCGGGCAGGGCGAGGCACGCTTCCGCAACTTCCGGTACCGGGCGCTGTGAAAGCTTTTGAGTCTGCATGCTAGGTCATTGGATGTTTTGCGGGGCGAGCGGATCGAGATTGCGTTGGGCGTCTACCGAGAGAAACTCAGCCTGTCGAAGTTGGGCGTGCATCTGGTGGGGGTAGGCAAAAAGCCGGAGAACGTGGTCATTGTATAGGGTGATAGCGTGAAAATGGCCGGTGGCACGGGCAAGTCGGCGTCGCTTACTGTCAGCGGCGATGGCTTTCGCGCCAGCGGCCTGGCGATACAGGACGATTACCACCTCACTCAGCCCGAAAACCCTCCAGTCGTGGCCTTATCGGTGAGGGCGGATTGGGCGGTGCTAACCAAGGTCCGGCTACTGGGGCGCAGGCCCGCCTCTATGTAGGATCCAAGAAACCGGCAATACCGAGCGGCCCGTCCTATAACTATCGCCATATCGAAGCATATATCGATTTCATTTTCGGTAATGCGCTGGCCTTCTTTGATCGCTCCCATTTCCATATCATTGAATGGAGCGGTGTCTTTATCACGGCTCATAGCCGGACAGTCGACAGAGAAACGACAGCCTATGGGTTCGATCATTGCCGCATGCCCACAGCAGGCAAGGGGAGGTACTATTTTGGGCGGGCGTGAATGGACGCGGGATTAGACCGAGACTTACGCCACGGCGCACTTTGCCGGCTACCATTCCAGTGGACCGGGCGCAGCTGTCAGTCAGCGGGTCTTCTGAGCCGAGCGACTTACTGCTGATCAGGTGGCAAAATGGCGACTGAACGCTGTGTTTCTGGAGCGTCGCTGGATTAGGTAACGCTGTGGTCTAATTTTCTCTTTCTCTCGATATCATGTTCAAATACCGCTCACACGTCTCAACATATCGCTTTAGCGCTCCGGACGCGTAAGTATCCAGGTGAGCGCTTCTATCTGTTCCTTCAGGGCGGCGACCTCCGTCGTTAGCTCACCAATGGCTTTGGCCTCCGTGGGAGGGGGCGACGGCGAGCATTTTTCCGCCTGAACTCGTTGCATGGCCTCCAGCATCACGCCGATAAACAGGTTCAACACGGTAAAGGTCGCCACCAGAATGAAGACGATTATGAAGGGAATGGCGGCGGCGTGGGTCGCTGCCAGACTGCGCGCGATGTCGGCCCAGCCTTCGAGCGTCATGATCTGGAACAGGCTGAACAGCGAGGCATCCAGCGTGCCGAACCATTGCGGGTGCGTGGCCCCGAACAGCTGGCTGGCCATCACCGCCGAGACGTAATAGATGATCACCAGTATCGCCCCGATGGACCCTATTCCGGGCAGGGCCGCCACTATGCCGCCGATGACACGTCGCAGGCTGGGGAAAACAGAAATCAATCGCAACACCCGCAGCACCCTGAGGGCGCGCAGGACGCTGAAGGCGCCTGCGGCGGGCACAAGAGACACGATGATGATGCTCGCATCAAATAGGTTCCACGGGTCGCGAAAGAACCGCCAGCCCTGCGCAAACAGACGCATACACAATTCAACCACAAACACAGACAACAGGATCTGATCGATGTAAGACAGAAATGCACCGGTCGAGGCCACGATGGCGGGATAGGTCTCTAGCCCAAGAACTATCGCGTTGAGAATAACCAACGTGACGACCGTGGCGGTAAAGGCGGGGTGTTCGATGATCGTCAAAACCTGACGCCGTGTGTATTTGAGCGTCATGACCTGTGGCCTCGCGATTTGCGGGTCATTATGAGGGAAATAAGCACACCGGCGGCAATCAGGCCCAGAGTCACCCCGAGCGAAATATTGGAGGGAAACTTCTCCAGACCCATCGCATCGGCGATGAAGGTCTTCGAGCCAATGAAGATCAACACGATGGCCAGCGCAGGCTTCAGATAGCGGAAGCGATGGATGATCGCCGCCAGCGCAAAGTACAAGGCGCGCAGACCCAGAATGGCGAAAATATTGCTGGTGAAGACGATGAATGGGTCCAGCGTGATGGTGAAGATGGCCGGCACGCTATCGACGGCAAAGATCAGATCAACAAATTCTATCAGGGCCAGCGCGACGAGAAGCGGCGTAGCATAGGTGCGCCATTTGCCCGTTTTCGGATCGGGCTGACGGGTCAGGAACTTCTGCCCGTCAAGGCCGGCGCTGATTGGAAAGATCCGCCGCATCAGCTTCAGCAGCGGATTGTTGCCAATGTCGGGGTGCTTGTCGCCGACAAACAGCATCTTGATGCCGGTGAAAATCAAGAAGACGGCGAAAACGTAAAGCACCCAGCTGTATTGGGATACCAGCGTGGCCCCCAGCGCGATCATTATACCGCGCAGGACGATAACGCCTAGTATCCCCCAAAACAGCACGCGGTGCTGATAGAGTGGCGGGATGGCAAAGTAGGTGAATATCAGCGAGATAACGAAGACATTATCAAGCGCCAGAGTCTTTTCGACGATAAAGCCCGTCAGATATTCTTTACCGGCTTGATCGCCCAGCGACCACCACACCCACCCGCCAAAGGCCAGCGCGATGGCGATATAGAAGGCCGACATCCACAGGCTTTCGCGGATGCTGACCTCATGCGTCTTGCGATGCAGAATACCAAGATCAAAGGCCAAAAGCGCAACGACGATGCCGACGAAACTGGCCCACATCCACAAGGGCTTGTCCATGACCGGCGTGACAAGAAACTCCATCATACGGATCGATCCTGTTCGTCAGAAAAAGGAAGGTTGTGCGGACGCGCAGGACGCTGACGGGCATAGAGGGGCATAAGTCCATCGAGGTTGAGCGCGACGATCTGGTTCATTTCGCCCTTATCGAGCCAGACGCCGCGACATTGCGGGCATTTGTCGATCCGAACGGGTCCGTGAGTCTTTTCCTTGAGCGGTATCTGGCAATCGGGACAGCAGCGCAGGGGCATGGGTCGCCTGTTTGAAATGAATGTTAACCTGCCCGTTCTAGCGCGACCCCCTGCTGCGTTTCCGTTGGGAAGTCGGGCGGATGGCGCTGTTTTTCCGTCGCGTCATTTTTACAGCGCGTTTACGGCCCGGCGGCGCGAAAACAGCGATCTCGGGCACCGTTCGATACAGCGCTTTGGCGCATCCGCACGCTAGGGTTAAGGGGCTCGAAACGAGAGCGAACCCCTCAAAGGAGATGACAATGCAACCCCGCGGCCACTCCCGCGACCTGTTCAATGGCAGCGGAGGTACCACCAGAACCCTAGCCCTAGACGCCGATCTGCGCCGCTACATGATGGGTATATATAACCGTATGGGTCTGGCCTTGCTAATCTCAGGCGGTGTCGCCTTTCTGGCGGCGCAGTCCCCCGGCTTCATTAGTGCGGTTTACGTCATGTCAGGCGACCGCATTAGCGGTCTGACGGGCCTCGGATGGGGTCTGGCCTTTGCACCTCTGGCGATGGCCATGGTGTTAGGCTTCGGGGTGATGCGCATGAGCCTCGCCACGGCGCAATTCAGCTTCTGGATCTTCGCTGCCATTATGGGCCTGTCGCTGACTTCAATCGTGCTGGCCTACACCGGTGCTTCTATTGCGCAGGCCTTTCTGATCACAGCGATCACCTTCGGCCTGACCAGTTTTTGGGGCTACACAACCAAGCAGGACCTAACGCGTTTCGGCGGGTTTCTCATGATGGCCGTCATCGGCCTTATCGTTGCCAGTCTGGTCAACCTCTTGCTCCAGAGTTCGTGGCTGCAACTGGCCTTGTCGGCTCTCGGAGTGCTGATCTTCACCGCGCTGACAGCTTTCGACACGCAACGCCTGAAGGGTCTTTACTATGACTTGTCCGATCAGGGGGAGACCCGCGGCAAGATCATGATCCTGGGGGCCCTGTCGCTTTACATCAACGTCATCAACATCTTCACCAGCCTGCTGCACCTATCCGGTGAGCGGCGATAACCGGGAGAGACGACCATGGACTACGATGATTTTTACTTCGACGAAACTGGCAATCCTTACCGCGAGCGCCGCTCCCGCCGGGCCGCCGAACGCGAAGAAGACATCCTGATCGACACTCTGAGTTTCCGCTCCTCTCGCCGCGAGGCCCGCAAGCGCACCGAGCGCATGAACAACAGATTGTTGCGTTAAAGGGATCGGTTCCCGCGCCATCGCCCCCCCCAGCGCAGGGAACCGTTTTCGCCCGGACCGGCTGAATGAAGTCGGATCACGGGCCGTCCAGCGGTAGGAGAGACCGCTGCGGGAAGCCGCCGGGCTGGTGCACCGGCGGCTTCCATTTTTTGATGAAGCGCCTCTCACGGTTTCGACCGACAGTTCCGCTGTCCTTTCGCCCCAAACGGATTTAGGCTCGGCCTCATGCGACTGCCTCCCTTTCTGGATCATCCTCCCTTGCCGGTGCCGCGCGGCCAGCGTGCACTGTGGCAAGAAGCAGTGCTGAGCCTTGTCATGGTGTTTGCGGCCGCCTGCGTCAGTTATGTTCTGATGCAGTCCGGCTTTCCCTCGCCCGAAGCCTTGAGCATCCTATTTGTCCTGCCTGTTTTGGCGGCGGCGATCTTTCTTGATCTGCGGCTGGCGCTGGTGACCGTGGCCTTGAGCGTAATCACCTACAATCTGGTCCTGTTGCCGCCCTTTTGGACCTTCGACCTGACCAACCCTCAGGCGTTAGCTAAGATTGTCGTGCTGCTCATCGTCACCCTGGTGGTCAGCGCCCTAACGACGCGCCTGCGCCGGATCACGGGCGAAAGTCAGGCGCGTGAAAACGTCTTGAGGGGGCTTTATCAACTTAATCAGGATCTTGTCGGTAAAACTACAGTGGCACAGGTGCAGGCGGCTAGCGAAGCCTGTCTGAGCGCACTGACGACGGTGCCCTGTCAGATTTGGTATAAGGATGTGCCCGTCGATGATCCTTTATTGTCCGAAGCGGCGCAGGAAGGCGCGTCAGCCGGGGCCGGTCAGGAGCTGGCGCCGCACGATCCGCGCCTGATCCTGCCCCTGATCGACGGAGAAAAGACGCTGGGGGTGCTAGTCTTTACGCCGCAAGACCGCGTGCCGTTTCCGGTTGAACTCTACCCCCCCAGCCTGTTGCCGACCCTGGCCGCGCAGGTCGCCAATGCCCTCAGCCGCGCCGCTTTGGCCGAAGCGCACGAACAGCAGGCGCGTCAGGCTGATCGCGAGCGCTTCATGAGCGCCATGCTGTCGTCGCTGTCGCATGACTTCAAGACGCCGCTGGTCGGCATAGTTGGCGCATTGGAAGCGCTTGAAGGCCGCGTTGATAGCGAGGCGAGGGACATCGTCGCGGATGGTTTGGCCGAAGCCTTGAGGCTGAACCGTTATGTGGTGAATCTGGTCGAGATCAGTCGGCTTGAGGCAGGTGTGCGACCACGCAGCGAGCCCTTGCATATCCGCGACGCCATCTCAGGGGTTTTACGTACCCTGCGCCCCCTGATCGGCCGCCAGAAGTTCCGCATTACGGTTGAAGCGGGGTTTCCGCTTCTCAACCTCAATGCCTCGTTGTTTGACCTTGTTTTGCTGAACCTGATTGAAAACGCGCTCAAATACGGTCCGGCCGAAGGCGAGATCACCATTGATGCCCGCGTCACTTCGGACAGTGTTGAAATTGATGTCGATGATGAGGGAGCGGGCATTCCGCCGCCTCTGCGCGAGCCGGTTTTCACCAAGTTTTACCGGGCGGTCGAAGGCGATCGCAAGATAGCCGGCACGGGGCTGGGGCTTTACATCTGCCGCGAGATCGTGGCCTCCTATGGCGGGCGTATCGAGGCCATAGACCCACCCGATGGCACAGGGGCCTGTATGCGCGTCTGGCTGCCGGAAGCGGCAACGCTGCGTCTGGCGACCTTTGAGGAGGAGACGGAATGAGCGGTTTGCAGCCCAAGGTGCTGGTCATCGAAGACGACCCTCAGATCCGCAAATTTTTGACCATCACCCTGACCTCTCACGACTATACGGTCATTCCGGCCGAGACAGGACGCGAAGGCATTCGTTTGGCGACCTCGGTCAAGCCAGACGCGGTGCTGTTGGACCTTGGTTTGCCCGATATCGATGGCACGGAGGTGATCGGCTCCATCCGCAGCTGGTCCAAAATGCCGATTCTGGTCGTGTCGGTGCGCGATCAGGAAGAGGAAAAGGTGAAGGCGTTTGATCTGGGGGCGAATGACTTCGTCACCAAGCCCTTTGGCACGGCGGAGCTGATGGCGCGCCTGCGGGCCTCCTTACGCGACTCCATCGTTGCTTCCGTCGAAGATACGCGGGTCGAGGTCGGCGATCTCTGTATCGATTTGGCGGCGCATAAGGTGTCCGTCCGCGACACCCCCATCAAGCTGTCGCCCAAGGAGTTCGCCCTTCTGAAGGTTCTGGCCACACACGCCGGAAAACTGCTCACTCACAAATACCTGATGCAGAAAGTATGGGGCGAGGCTCAGGCCGACGACAACCAGTATCTGCGCATCTATATCGCCCAGCTCCGCCAGAAGCTTGAAATCGACCCGGCGCGCGATCATTTTATCGTCAATGAGCCTGGCATTGGCTACCGGCTGGAAACGCCTGCCAGATCGCACTGAACCTTTAAGCGGGCCCAGGTCTCGTGGCGCCAGCACAGGCAGCGGTGGTGTCAACAGGCTGGGGGCCGTATCCAAACGGTCACGTGCCCTATAAATTTACGAGTTGTCTGGTAATTCCGTTTAATTTTTTAAGGCTTGCCCTGTAAGCCGAGGAGATCAACCTGACCCAATAGCCATGATTACCACTGTATCTTCACCTTTTCATCATGAGCTGCCTTATCTGACGGTGTGTGGTGCAGCAGTGATCGTCTTCGCTCTGGGGACCGTTGAGAAGGTGATGCGCCTACGCAAGGCGACGAGGGGTACGGACGACTTTTTCGCCCGCTATGAGCGTCTGGGACTGGGCATGGCCTTTCTGACCGAAGGTTTGGCCGTGGCGGCTATCATCACGGGCTGGGCCCTGTTGCCGGCGGTCGTGGGGCTGGTCGGTTATATTGTGGTCGTGGCGGCCTGTAGTCTGAACGATGAGAGTGAGGACCGCGTTTCGCTGTTTTCGGTGGAGACGCTGCGGACGGATCTGGCGCTGGTCGGGTTGCTGGTCGTTCTGCTGACCATCGCCTATTCGCTGCGACTGGCACACGGAAGCGCATGAATCTTCGGCAATCTCAGTCTGTGATCCTCCTGCACCGGCTTCGGCTGCGCGCGCGCCGCTTGCGGGACGTCAATCAAAAGGCCGGAAATGCGTCAGTTGCGCAGATCTACGCCCGCATTGATCGCTGGCTGGAAGGGCAGATGGTCCACGCGATGGCGGCGAAGCGATAAGCGATATGCAGCCGTGTGGGTCACTATGCACGCTTTTTTTCAAAATCCGGGGATAATGCGTATTTGCCGCTTCACAAAGCCGCCAAGGCTTGCTAAGTGGCGCCCCTCCTGATGTGTGCGGTCGTGGCGGAATTGGTAGACGCGCAGCGTTGAGGTCGCTGTGCCGCAAGGCGTGGAAGTTCGAGTCTTCTCGACCGCACCATCCGGATCAAAAAAGGTTTTGAGGCACCACCTCAAGACCTTTTTTTGTGTCTGTTTGCGGGCGAAACCGGTTGCAATCCCTAGGGATTCGGCTCAGTCTCTGCCTCCGTAAAAAGGTGTATGTCCAAGGGGATATCGCGATGAACAGGGAGGGGGAGAGTTGTCACAAAAGCCCGAACCTGAACTTGATACCCTGGCGACGCCGCCCGATGAGTTGCGCGGGTCACTGAAGGCGCTGGCTGACGCCGTGGCGCGCGAATCTGCGGAGGCGGATGAACGTCTCGAACTGATCACTCCGGAACAGATCGAAGATTTCGCACTTCAGGACGATTATGCCCTTAATCCTGAATATATTCAGCTCGTTATCGACGCTGCCGATCGTAATGATGGCTTACGTCTGCGTGATCTTCTAGACGCTCTGCGCCCGGCTGATGTTGCCGATCTGTTGGGCTTCCTGTCTGAAGATTATCGTGAGCAGGTCATTCCGTGGATTCCGGCTGACGCCCTGCCGGACGTGCTGCCGGAACTGGATGATGGTATCCGTGAGGAGATCGTCGAGAACCTGCGCCCAGTCGATCTGGCCGAAGTACTTCAAGAACTCGATTCCGACGATGCTGCGGCTGTGTTCGAGGACATGGAGGCCGAGCAGCAGCAGGCGGTTCTGGCGGCCATGGACCCCGAGGACCGTGAGGCCATGGTCACCTCTCTGGCTTTCGAGGAAGAGACCGCCGGCCGCCTGATGCAGCGCGAGGTGGTGGCTGCGCCCGACTTCTGGAATGTCGGCGATGCCATTGATCATATGCGGGCGCACGGCGCCGACCTGCCGGAACTCTTCTTCGACGTTTACGTGATTTCACCCACGCATAAGCCGATCGGCGCGCTGCCCGTGTCGCTGCTGATGCGGACACCACGCGAAGTCCGCCTATCGGCCATTATGGAACCGATCACCGAGATCGAGGTCCATTTGGATCAGGAGGAAGTGGCATATATCTTTGAAAAATATCATCTGATTTCGGCCCCGGTCGTTGATCAGGGTGGGCGGCTGGTCGGTCAGATCACCGTCGATGACATCGTGAACATCATTCAGGAAGAAAACCGCGAAGACATTTTGGCCTTGGCTGGTGTGTCGGATGAGGAGGGGCGTGACTCCACGGTGTTCGAAGTCGTGCGCTCGCGCCTGCCTTGGTTGTGCGTCAACCTTTTGACCGCCTTTGTCGCCTCGTCTTTGATCGGCATGTTTCAGAGCGAAATCGAAAAGCTGGTGGCGCTGGCCGTTCTGATGCCCATGGTGGCCTCGATCGGCGGCAATTCCGGCACGCAGGCCTTAACGGTCTCCGTGCGTGCACTGTCGGCGCGCGAGCTGACTACGGCCAATGCCTTGCGCACCGTCTGGCGTGAGGTGCGGGTGGGCTGGTTCAATGGCGCGGTCATCGCTGGCATCCTGGGCTGTGTCGCGGGAACCGTGTGGCAGAACCCCATGTTGGGGGTAACCATCGCTCTGGCGGTGCTAATCAACCTTACCGCAGCGGCGCTGGCCGGGACGCTGGTGCCGCTCACCTTGTCGAGGCTGGACCGTGATCCGGCGGTGGCGTCGCCCATTTTTGTGACCATGGTCACCGACTGCATAGGATTTTTTAGTTTCCTAGGGCTGGCGGCGATAATTCTGTTGTAAAAACGTAAGAGCCTATGGATAGCTAATCAGGCGGAATTAACCTTTTTTCTTAATCCTATCGGGGGCTCAAGCGTCCGAATGAGTTGAAAAAATGGTTCGGGGGGTGTCCGCAGCGGCGCGATGCTTGCTGGGCCCTTTACCAACCTGCGTAAGTGTACCGTTTTGGTTCAGGAAAAGTGATGAGAGCGCGCCATAAAATCTCCCGCGCCGGAGTCGAGCTGATCAAGAGTTTCGAAGGTCTGCGCCAGCAGGCTTCGCAGTTGCCCGACGGGCGCTGGATGATCGGCTATGGCCATACCTTTTCTGCTCGCGAAGGCGCGCGGGTTACGGCTGAAGACGCAGATGCCTTGCTGCGTTTTGACCTTTTGCCAATCGTTGAGGCGGTCAATAACCTCGTCCACACGCCGCTAACGCAGAATCAGTTCGACGCGCTGGTATCGTTCTGCTTCAACATTGGTATCGAGGCGTTTGGTCAATCGGATGTGCTGCGACGCGTCAATGAAGGCCGCGTAACCGAAGCCGCCCAGGCTATGGACAACTGGACGAGCGCCGAGTTCAACGGCCAAACCTATGTGCTTGCCCCTCTGATCCGCCGCCGCGCCTCTGAAAAGAGCCTTTTCCTGACACCCGATATGGAGGGGATGGAGCTCGATCCGCAATTGATGACGCCCGGCATGGTCATCCGCCCGGCCGGAGCGCCGGCGGCACCGCAACCTGCGCCCGCCGCCCCGGCCCCAAAGCCCGTCATCACACGCGTCGCTGATATCGCTGAGACGCCGGCTACTCCAACCCCGACTTCGCCATCTATGGACGTTCAAGCCGCATTGCTCAAGGCCGAGCAGGAGGCAAGGATTCAGGCCGAATTCCGCCGTCTTGAGCAGGTACGCTTGGAGGAGACGCAGCGCCGTGAGGCTGAGCGGGCTGCGGCCGAGGAGGCTCGTCAGCGCGAGGCCGAACGTGCCGAAGCGGCTCGTCAGGCCGAGGCTCGCCGTTTGGCCGATGAAGCGCGTTCCCGCGAAGACGAACGCCTGCGCGAAGAAGCACGCCGTCTGGAGGCCATTCGTCTAGCCGAAGAAAACCGCGTCCGTGAGGAAGCGCGCTTGCGCGAAGAGGCGCGGCTGCGGGAAGAAGCTCGTCTGCGTGAAGAATTGCGTCAGCGAGAAGAAGCGCGACTTCGCGAAGAGGCCAAGCTGCGCGAGGAAATCCGCCTACGTGAAGAGGCGCGTTTCCGCGAAGACACCTTGCGTCAGGAAGCCATGCGTCAGGCTCAGGCTCTGGCGGCGGCCCGAGTCGCCGAAGAGACGCGTCTAAGCGAGCTGCGCCGTTTGGAGGACGCACGTCTTGAGCAGCAACGTCTGGAACGCCAGCGGCTTGAAGAAGAGGCGCGCCTGCGAGAGGAGGCGGCGCGTCTGGAGCGCGAGCGTCTGGAACAGTTGCGTCTCGAACAGGCCAGGCTTGACCAGGCCCGTCTGGAACAAGAACGTCTAGAGCGCGAACGTCTAGAGCGCGAACGTCTGGAGCGTGAACGCGCCGAGCGTGAAGCGCAAGCCAAACTTGAACAAGAACGCCTGGATCGAGAACGCCTTGAGCGCGAGCAGGCGGAGGCGGCTGCCCGCGCCGAACGTGAGCGTGCGGCTGAGGCGCAGAAAAACGCGGATCAAACTCCCAAGCCTGCCGTCGATCCCGATGCCGAGGCCGTGCGCAAGGCCGAAGCTGCGGCAGCCCTGATGCGCCTCTATTCGCCCTATGCGACCATGGCCGGACCTCTGGCCAAGCCAAAAGCGACACCTGCGACACCCGCTCCGGCACCGGTTCAGGCCCCACCGCAAAATCCGCCGCCTGCGGTTGCCGCACCGGCGTCTGCCCCAGCCCCGTTTGATATATCGTCGCGGCGCGACCCGGAGCCCGTCCCTGTTACGGGTCAGGAAGCGGACGACGAGGTAGAGGATGCGCCGCTGGTCATGCGGCTCCACAGTAAGATCGAACCGGGGGTGCGTCCCAATCCTTCGCTGATCGCGCCGCCCACGGTTGTGGCGTCTCCGGTCAGTGTGCAAACCGATGCTGCCGCCGCCTCTGCTTCGGTTCCGGGCTCGGCGTCGCTAGCCCCGCAGCCTCAGCTTGTGCCTGAGCCGGCCAGAGAGACCCCAAAAGAAACTCCCAAAGAAACGCCGCTGCATTGGCGCGAGCAGTTGCAGCACCCGGCATCGGGTGTGGCCACGGCTGCGGCGGCCGTGCAAAGCGACGCTTTGAGCTTCAATAGCCACGCGACCCCGCAGACCTATGTTCATGCGGAAGAGGTGGTGGAAGACGACGAATGGCTGGCTGAAGATGGCCGCATCGCCGTTTCGACCGAAGAGGCCGAGGCCAATGAGCGCAGCCTGTGGCAGATGATCGCCTCGACCCTGCAATGGATCTTTATCTCGGTGATCGGTTTGGCAGCGCTGGGCGGCGCGGCTGGCGCCTATCAGAAGGCCATCAATCTCGAAATGACCGAACCTGGCAATGCGGATGTGTTTACCACCATGTCGATTACACTGGCGGTTGTGGGTATCGTGTGCGTCTGCGTCTCGGTCTGGCTCATCTTTCGCCGCCTAGGTGGTTTGAAGGACTGACGTTTTAACCACGAATAGAGACGGACGTGGCTGACGGTCGTCACACCGACAGACGCAAAGGCTCAAATATGTGTGCATCCGTCGCGAGATGAAAAAGAGAAGGCCCTGCCGAAACCGGCAGGACCTCTGGATTTGCGCGATAACGGTGTCTTACGACAGGCGCGTCGCCACCTGTGTGATGGCCTGATCGATCAACGGATCGCTCTTCAGGCCGTCAACACGGCTGATGAGGATGTTTTCCGCGATCTGTGTCGCCAGATCGGCTGCCGCGGCCTTGACCTCAGACGCGGCCTTAGCTTCGGCCTGAGCAATCTTGGCTTCAGCCTGGGCCTGACGGCGCTTGATAGACTCATCAAGCTTCGTCCTAGCCTCGGCGGTGAGGCGCTGGGCCTCTTCCTCGGCAAAGGCGATCAGTTCCTTGGCCTTTTGCTCGGCCTCAAGACGCTCAGCCTTGATCTGGTTGAGCAGGGCCTGCGCTTCCTGACGGATACGCACGGCCTCATCCAGTTCGGCGCGCACGGCATTGCCGGTGTCGGCCAGAGAGGCCCACAGCTTTTGCGGCACCTTCATCACGATCAGCAGCAGGAAGAAGCAACCCAGACCTATACGGACCCAGGTCTCCGGATTGGCCCAGAAGGACGGTTCAGCGTGTTCCATCGGGTGCTCCTCAGCTCTTCTTCAGGGCGGCGGTCAGGGCCGTCTTGGTCGGGGCCTTGCCCGTCAGCTTTTCGACCAGCGCTGACGCGGTGTCCGTGGCGATCTCGGTGACGTGGGCCAGAGCTCCGTCGCGCTTGGCGCGGATCGAGGCTTCGGCTTCGGCCAGAATGCCGTTCAGACGAGCGTCTTCCTTGGCCTGAGCGGCCGCCATTTCGGCCGTCGCCTTTGACTTGGCATCAGCGGCCAGCTTGCGCGCTGCGGCATGGGCCGCTGCGGTCTCGGCCGCCGCGTCCTTGGCCTGAGCCTCGGCTTCGTCGCGGATGGCGCGGGCATTGGCCAGATCTTCGGCGATCGTCGCGCCGCGCGAGTCGATGACATTGCGCAGGCGAGGGGCGAACACCTTGGCGATCAGGATGAACAGGACGGTGAAGATAACGACCAGCCACACCATCTGACCCGCCCAGTGTTCCGTCTGGAACTGCGGCAGGCCGCCGGAAGCGTGGTCTTCGCCGTGGCCGGTAGAGGTGGTGTGGGCGTCGCCGTGAGCCGCTTCGGCAGAAGCGGTGGCCTCGGCGATGGGCTCAAGCGTGGCCACCGTGGTCACGGGTGCCTCGGCACTCGTCTCGCTGGCCGCGGGGCTTGCGGTTACGCTCATGATTTGATCCTTTTGATCCGGGCCGTAGGCACGGACTATGGGTCTGTTTTGACGGGCGCGCAGCGTTTGCCGATGCGCGTAAAGACGAACGGATCAGACTGTGACGCCAGCCTGATCCGTCGAAAGTCCGGTCTTCGTCGGGCGAACGCCTGCGGCGATCCGGCCCGCGAAAGCAGGATTAGCCGTTCAGGATCATGATGGCGATAACGAACGCCAGAATGCCGAGGGCTTCGGTCAGGGCCATACCGATGAAGAGGTTGGTCTGTTGCGACTTGGCCGCCGACGGGTTGCGCAGCGCGCCCTGGAAGAAGTTGCCGAACAGCAGGCCAAGACCGATACCGGCACCGATCATACCCAGCATGGCCAGACCCGCGCCGAGGAACTTGTAAGCAGAAGCGTCCATAGACTTTAACTCCGTAGGAAGAAGAGGAAAACGTAAGGTAAGGTGATGACTTAGTGGTGATGCAGGTTCACCACGTCATTGAGGTACACGCAGGCCAGCACCGCGAAGACGAAGGCTTGCAGATAGGCCACCAGGAATTCCAGCGCCGTCAGGGCCACGACCGCCGTCAGCGACACGAAGCCGCCGAGATAGCCGAGCGCACCCGCCGAGGCCAGAGCCACGATGAAGCCCGCGAACACCTTCATCACGATGTGACCGCCGACCATGTTGCCGAACAGACGCAGCGTCAGGGTGATGGGGCGCATCAGGAAGGAGATGATTTCGATAGGGATAAGGATCGGCAGGATCAGCAGCGGTACGCCCGAAGGCATGAAGAGCTTGAAGAAACCGAAACCGTTCTTGATGAAACCGACGACGATGACCGTACCGATGGTCAGGATGGCCAGCATGGCGGTGACCGCCAGCTGCGACGTCGCGGTGAAATAGGTGGTCATCCCCACAAGGTTACAGCTCAGGATAAACAGAAAGAGCGTGAACACGAACGGGAAGAAGGCGCGGCCTTCGTGGCCGATGATGGATTCCGACAGGTCGTCGATCAGGCCAAACAGGCCCTCAGCCATCACCTGAAAACGGCCCGGAATGATCGAGGCGCGCGCCGTGGTCAGAGCGAAGAACAGCACCACGCAGCCCACGCCGATCAGCATGGCCAGAACGGAATTGGTGATCGACAGGTCAACGGGGACACCAGCGACGTCGATGGTCGGCAGTTCGACGACCTTCTGGATCTGAAACTGGTGCAACGGATCGGCCATAAGCCCTACCTCATCAATTCAAATAGCGATGGACCAAAGGGCCCTGAAAATCTCAACGGCGTCCGCTGCGGGCGACGGCATAGACCCCGGCAACCAGACCGACAATCGCGCCGACAATAATGCCGAAAGGGCGCGTATGCAGGTATTCGTCACTCAGCCAGCCAGCCCCCAGTCCGATGAAAATGCCACCGAGAAGTTCGCCCAGAGCCTGATAGCCCTTTCCGGCGCCCGCTTCGCTTTCAGCGTGGTCGGTCTCTTTACGGCGGTTCTTCTGCTCAATGGCATTAAGCCGCCGTTCGAGGTCGTCCAGCTTCGACGAAGTCTCATGATCGGGGTCATTATTCATATTCGGACCTTTCGGAAGGACATTCGCACACAGACAAATATCCCCCTTCGGACGGCGCGGAACCTAATCGGACAGACCGCAAAGGTCAAGCAAGCCGATGACATAAAGTTGATCTAATTGCCCCGTGCAAACGCCACAGGGCATCACTATTTGCGAAAATTCGTTTCCTGTGCGGGGCCTTATCGCTGCAAACCCTTGTAACAATGGTTTGCAGCCCGCGTTTCTGTGGCGCTTAGGACTATGGTCGGTTTGCTCAGGCGACCAGCGCTTCGGCGGCCTTCAAATCAACGCTGACCAACTGCGATACGCCGCGTTCGGCCATGGTCACGCCAAACAGGCGGTCCATGCGCGCCATAGTCACCGGATTGTGGGTGATGGCGATGAAGCGCGTTTGGGTGCGGGTGCGCATTTCATCGAGCAGTCGGCAATAGCGATCGACATTGGCGTCATCGAGCGGCGCATCGACTTCGTCCAGCACGCAGACCGGGGCTGGATTGGCCAGAAACACGCCAAAAATCAACGCCGTTGCGGTCAGGGCCTGTTCACCGCCTGACATCAGGCTCATGGTCGAAAGGCGTTTGCCCGGCGGGCAGGCATAGATTTCCAGCCCGGCCTCAAGCGGATCATCCGATTCGACCAGCCGCAACTCCGCCGAACCGCCCCCAAAAAGGGCGACAAACAGCGTCTTGAAGTGTTCATTGATCACGTCAAACGCCGCTAGCAGGCGTTCGCGGCCTTCGGCGTTCAGTTCGTCGATCCCGTCACGCAGCTTGCCAATGGCCGTGGTCAGGTCGAGCCGTTCGCGGCTGATGCCTTCCAGCCGCTCCTGATACTCTGTCGCCTCTTCTTCGGCGCGCAAATTGACCGCGCCCAGAAGATCGCGCTCCTTCTCCAGGCCTGAGAGTAGGGCTTCGGCCCCGGCCGCGTCCGCTGGCGTAGCGATAGCCTCTTCTTTGAGGCGCTGGCCCAGGGCATCTGGTGTGTCCTGTGTCTGATCGAAAATATGCGCCTCGATCTCGACCTTGCGTGCGGTCGCAGCCTCCAGTCGGGCAAGGGCCCCGGCACGGCGTTCGCGCGCGTGCGCCGCCGCCTGTTCGCGTGCCTTTTCCTCGGCATCGGCCTCGCGTTTGGCGGTTTCGGCCAAGGCGAGCGCATCGCGCGCCTCGGACAGGCGCTTTTCGGCGGCTTTTAGCGAATCAAGCAGACTCAAGCGGCGGGTTTCAAACGTCGCAGGTGCGGCCTCGGCGGTGGCCAGCGCCGCCAGAGTTGTCTCCTGCTCGCGCGTCAGCTTTTCTACGCGGCCGCCTGATTCGCTGTGGCGACGTGTCCAGTCGGTGAGGTCGCGGCTCAGATTGCGTTCGCGCGATTCGCGTTGCTGCCGGTTGCGAGCGTCTTCGTCCAGCGCCGAACGCGCAGCCAGAACGGCCTGACGCCGGCTATTGGCGAGGTTGCGGGCTTCGACCAGCGCGTCGTTCAGGGCGTCCAGCGTTTCCGGCGTCGATTGCGCATCGGCCAGCGCCTCATAGGTGGTCTTGGCCTCACCCAGATCGCCGCGCAGACGTTTGATGCTGCCGTCCAGCGCCTCCATGCGCGTTTCGTACTGAGTCTGGCTACGGCTCAGTTCATCGGCCTGCGCTGTTTTGTAACGCAGATCGCGTTCCAGTTCCGGCAAACGGGCGCGCGCCTGACGCAGTCGGTCTTCGAAGCGGCTTTGCGCGTCGGTGGCGGTTTTCAGTGCCGCCTGTGCGGCCTCGAGCTCCGGCTTGAGCACGTCGATTTCGGTCTCAAGCTCATCGAAGCGGGTGCGTTGGGCCAAACGCACGGCGGCGGGCTTGGGGGCTTTGGCGCGCACAATCAGCCCGTCCCAACGCCACAGATCACCTTCTTTGGACACCAGCCGCGCCCCGACGGGCAGTTGTGTTTGACGCAGGTCGCCCTCTGCCTGATCGACCACGCCGATGGTCGCAAGGCGCAAAGACAGGGCAGATGGGGCACTGACATATTGAGTCAGCGGCGTTACTCCTAGGGAGGTCAGTTCGCTCAGCACGGCCTGCGAGTCAAAATCCTCAGCCCAGAAGGCTAGGGCATCGAGCGCCCCGCGCTTTGACAAGCTGAGATTGAGATCATCGCCCAGGGCCGCCGCCAGCGCGAGTTCATAGCCTTTTTCAGCGCGCACGGCGTCAAGAACCGGGCTTTTGCCCTTGGCGCTATTGGCGTTCAGGATTTGCGCCAGACCGCGCGATTCTGCAGTCAGTCGCCCCAGTCGGTCTTCGAGGTCGCGGGCAGTCTTGCGCGCCTGCGCCTCATTATTGATGATGGCTATCCGCTCGCCTTCCTGCGCTTCGACTTCGGCACGCGCCGCATCCAGCGCCTGTTGCGCGGTATCGGCGGCCTGTCGGGCGATATCAAGCGCCGGCTGATCAAACACGCCTAAAGCCTGTTTTTCGCGCTCGGCCTGATTGGTCTGGGCCAGCAGGCGTTCAAAACGAATCTGCGCCTCCTTCAAGCGCGTTGCCTCCAGCCGTTGCCGTTCGGTGAGGGCAGCCAGTTCGGCGGCCAGTTCCTCGATGCGCTGATCGGCTTCGACGCGCTCGCCCTCGGCCATCAGCACCGCGGCCTTCAGTTCGGGTTCGCGCGACGGGGCCTCTTTGATCTCTTCACGCACGCGCGCCAGCATATCGGTCAGGCGTTCAATCTGGCCCTGACCGTCGCGCGCCAGTTCCAGTTCGCGTGCATGGTCGGCCTGCTGACGACGCAGATCACCTCTCAACCGCTCGATTTCGGCCTGTGCCTGCTGTGCTTCGAGGTCGAGGCGTTCTTTCTCAATGCTCAGGCGGTGATTGACGGTCGCTGCAATGGCCTCTTCTTCGCGCAGCGGCGGTATGGACTCGGCGGCCTTTAAGGCCTGAACCTGAGCGGCGGTCGCCTCACGCGTCGTCTCTTCGACCGCCTGCGACAGCGTCTGCATTTCGCCCGTCGTGGACTGAAACACAACCAGCGCCTCCTGCCATCTGGCATGCAGGATAGCCTTTTGCAGGGCGCGAATTTCAGCGGAAATCTTCTTGTACTTGTCGGCCTGACGCGCCTCGCGTTTCAGACGTGACAGGGCGCTATCCAGTTCGCGCGAAATATCGTCCAGCCGCGCCAGATTGGCCTCGGCGGCGCGCAGCCGCAGCTCGGCCTCGTGACGGCGGGTGTGCAGGCCCGAGACGCCGCCGGCTTCTTCGAGGACGCGGCGACGGTTTTGTGGTTTGGCGGCGATCAACTCGGAAATCTGCCCCTGACGCACAAGTGCGGGAGAGTTGGCCCCGGTCGAGGCATCGGCAAACAGAAGCTGCACATCGCGCGCGCGCACCTCCTTGCCATTGACCTTGTAGGTCGAACCCTGACCGCGATCAATGCGCCGGGCGATATCGAGCACGGGGTGATCAGTGAAGGGCTGAGGGGCAAGGCGGGCTGAATTGTCAATGGTGAGGGTGACTTCGGCCCAGTTGCGCGCCGGGCGTTTGTCTGAACCGGCAAAGATCACATCTTCCATGCCGGCACCGCGCATGGCCTTGGCCGAGGTCGCACCCATCACCCAGCGCAGGGCCTCGAGCAGGTTCGACTTACCGCAGCCATTAGGGCCGACAATACCCGTCAGTCCGGGTTCGATGCGAAATTCAGACGCATCGACGAAAGACTTGAAGCCGGAAAGTTTCAGCCGTTGAAATTGCAAGCTGGGCCCAAAGGAAAGAGCGAATCAGATGAGACGAAAAGGTTAGCGAGCTTTAACGCTTTTGCCTAAAGGCTTCTATTTAAAGCGAGGGCTTCATGTCCCGCAAGGGTGCGATCCCTCTCTGCCTTGCCCTTTTTTCGCCGTCGCGCCAACCTACCACCAGTGGACATGTGGGATCGGGAGGATGATGAAGAACAAAACCCTTTTGATGCTGGCTTTTGTGGCCCTGGCTCCGATCACAGCGTGGGCACAGGTCGACACTAACTGGAGCACGACCGACGTTACGGTGGTTAAACGGTTGCCCGGACCCGCCTTGTGGAAGGTGGTGCGTGACGACAAGGTGGTGTGGATCATTGGCTCTGCACAGATTGAGAGCAAGGCGGGCTGGGATAGCACACGTATCGAGAACATCCTGACCGGGGCCGAAACCCTTTACACGCCGCCGATGGCGAGTGGAGGCGTGTCGCTCATTTTTCGTCTGATGAAGGATAAGGATTTGCCGGGCCGCACGACGCTGAAAGACGTTCTGCCCGAAGGTGAATATGCACGGTTTCAGACGACGGCCCGGCGCTATGGCATCAAAACGAACGATATCGAGAAGGACAAGCCGTTGTGGGCGGGGATGCGTCTATCCATGAAGATCAACCAGAAATACGGCTATTCGTCTTCGGCGGTAGTGGATCGTTTGAGTAAAGCCGCCAAAAAGAAGAAGGTGAAGGTGCGCGCGGTGGCCAGCTATGAAGCCAAGCCATTGCTGAACCAGATTGCGGCCGTTGATGCCGATGAAAGCCGTCGCTGTCTTACCATGAGGCTCGATTCCCTCGATTACGACATCCCCAATATATCCATTGTCACTAGGGCGTGGGCCAATGGCGATGTAGCGCGGCTCAAGCCCATCTTGCGCAACGGTACAAAAGGCGACTGTCTTAAGGGGCTGGGCGCCGACCTGTCGGCACGGGTCAGTGGCGATACGATCGCGGTGATCGAAAAGGCGATGAGTGGTTCGAAGCGTAGCGTGCTGATCCTGCCTATGGGCATGTTAATCAATGACGACCGGCTAGTGAGTGGCTTACGAGCCCGCGGCTATAATGTGCGCGAACCGCTCTGAGTGCGATTATTTTACAGCCTTGATGGCGGCTTCGATGGCGCCGTAGTCGCTTTCGACGCGCTTGCCATTGACGAAGAAGGTCGGGGTGCCTTCGACGCCGTCTCTGTTCATATTGGCTTCCATACGGGCGGATATGGCCTTGAACAGGTCTTCGTTTTTCAGGCAGTTGTCGGCCTCGCTCTGGTTCAGGCCCGCCTTAGCTGCCAAAGAGCGGAAGACCGGTTCGGCTTCGCCCGTCTCATAGATTTTCGACTGAGCGGCGAAGAAGCCGTCGATGACAGTGAAATAGGCCTTAGTGCCGCCCTTCTGTCCCAGCCAGTTGGATTTACCCGCCGCACAATGGCCCAGCATGTAGACCCCAAAGGCCATTTGGGCCGGGTTGGTGGCGACTTCACGATAGACGTATTTCACCTTGCCCGTCTTGATGTAGTCGCGCTCAAATTTCGGCCAGTTGGTCGTGTACCAGTGGGCGCAGTGCGTGCAGGTGACCGAACCGTATTCGACCACGGTCACACGGGCATTGGTTGCGCCCTTGGTCATCTCTTTCAGAGGGGCGACCTTGGCTTTGCCCGCGCTCTGCGCATCGGCAGCGACGCTGAACAGGGCCGTGGCCAATACGGCCAGCAGGAAAACCGCCACAGCCTGCTGCCAGAAGGGCGCGCGGCGGGCACGATCATAAAGGCGACGAACGGTGGCGGTCATGGTGGCTATTCTCTGAAAATTACTTCTTGGCGGCTGGGGCTTTGTCGAGCGCGGCCGTGAAGGCTTCGACGCTGGTATAATCACCTTCGAACTTCTGACCATTGATGATCAGGGTCGGCGTGCCCGTGATATTGTCGGCCTTGGCATATTTTTCCATATTGGTCTGGATGCGTTCCAGACCCTTCGGGTCGTTGACGCACTTGGCGAAGGCTTCATCGGACAGGCCGGCCGAATTGGCCACACGCTTGAGGATGCCCTTGGCGTCGCCCGTGGTGAACAGTTCCTTTTGTGAACGCATGATGGCGTCGATCACTTCGAAATACTTGTCCTTGCCGGCGCAGCGCGCCACCAAGACGCCCGCCGCGGAGACGTCCGCCGGGGGGGTGAGGAATTCGCGGTAGATGTACTTCACCTTGCCGGTGTCGATATATTTGGCCTTCACGGTCGGGAAGACCTTTTCATTGAAGGCGGCGCAGTGGGTGCAGGTCACCGAGGCGTATTCGACAAGGGTGATTGGGGCGTCGGCCTTGCCCAGAACCATGTCGTCGGCCCCGGCATCCGTTTTGCTGCCACCACAGGCGGCGAGGGCGAGTGTACCGAAGGCAGCGGCAGCCATAAGCGCGCCGCGGACGAGGGTGTGACGGGTCAGGTGCATGGATCGGGCCCTTGTATGAGAATCTGGGTCAGGCGTCTTTATGCCTTATCCCGACTTCCTACGGCGAGAGCGTGGCCTTTGGCAAGTTACTTCCTTTGAGCACGGTCCTTGAGCAGCACCGAACGGCCCAGCCGCAGCAGTTCGCGCCTCAGCTTTTCGTCGGCTACGGCCTTCACGCTCTCCTGCAAGGCCAGTTCCTCGGCGGCGCTCAGGGGTTTGGGTGCGGGCGGCGGCACGGGACGCGCGATCTTCTGCACCGGCCCCTGAATGAGGCGAAGACGCTCGACCGTACCGGCGCCGAGGAACAGATTGACGCGATCGAGAATGACG
Source organism: Asticcacaulis excentricus CB 48 (assembly GCF_000175215.2). Lineage (NCBI taxonomy): Bacteria > Pseudomonadati > Pseudomonadota > Alphaproteobacteria > Caulobacterales > Caulobacteraceae > Asticcacaulis > Asticcacaulis excentricus. The sequence continues at coordinate 1,175,183 of NC_014816.1, forward strand.
CGGCTCTGATGCTGGATGACCGAGGCAAACGACCCTTCTACGCGCAGATCAAGCGTGCCTCCGGCCCTGGCGCCGGGCCGGGCGCGTATGACCTTCACGGGTTCTGTAATGCGCGCCACCGTATCGCCGACAATCTCCGGCCAGCGGCTTTTGAGTTGGCCCGCCCCGGTGTCATAGGCTTCAAATCGTTCATTGAGTGCCTTCATCATCGGCGCTATCTGTCGATTGACGGGCGGCGTTGGCTTCGGCGCGCGGCGCGTCCGCGTGGTCCGCAGGATACGCACGGCTTCTTCATAGGACGGCAGGTCACGTTTCATGGTAGTGAGTATAGAGCGTACAGATGAAAATGTCTCGTCTGCCCGTCAGAGATTGCTGGGCTGGTACGACCGCAATGCGCGCGTTTTGCCCTGGCGCGAAGGGCCGGGGGCCGCGCTTAAGGCCGATCCCTACCGCGTGTGGATGTCGGAGGTGATGCTGCAGCAGACCACCGTGCCGCACGCCACGCCCTATTTTGAAAAATTCACTGCCCTGTGGCCAAGCGTGGCCGATCTGGCCGCCGCGCCCGATGAGCGGGTGATGGCTGAATGGGCGGGGCTGGGCTATTATTCGCGGGCGCGTAACCTACTCAAATGCGCGCGAGCGGTGGTCAACGAACATGGCGGCGTCTTTCCGGCGGATGAGGCGGCCTTGCTGAAACTGCCGGGGTTCGGCCCCTACACAGCAGCGGCGGTAATGGCCTTTGCGTTCGGAAAAGCCGCCAATGTGGTCGATGGCAATATCGAGCGGGTGATGAGTCGCCTCTATGCCGTCAAAACACCTGTGCCGCAGGCCCGACCTCTGTTGCGCGAACTGGCGGCCCGCTGGGTACGCGAAGACCGCGCGCGGGACTGGCCGCAGGCGCTGATGGACCTGTCGGCCAGTGTCTGTCGCCCTAAATCGGCATCCTGCCTGATCTGTCCGTTGCGTGAGGATTGCGCCGCCTTTGCCGAAGGGCAGCCGGAGGCCTATCCGCGGAAAGCGGCCAAGGCCCCGAAACCGGCACGGCACGGCGTGGCGTTTCTGATCACGTCAGAAGACGGGTTTGTGGTCGAACGTCGCCCAGACAAGGGCTTGCTTGGCGGGATGCTTGGCCTGCCGCATCTGGAATGGCGCGCTGAGGTTTGGGGGGAGGCGGAAATCGTCTTTCCATCAATCCGGCATTGCCGTGACGCGTGGGAAAATCTCGGCACCTACGCGCACGTTTTTACGCACTTCGCGTTGAACCAACAGGTCTGGCGGATCGAGTTGAGTGCAGACGAAATGACAGCGTTCCTGCGTGAGCACAATGCTTACCAGGGTTTGAGTTGGGCGGATGTCAAAACCTTACCAACCGTGTTCGCTAAGGCTTTAAAACTTTAGGCAGGGGAAATGAAAACCGGCGCCTTGCTAGTGGCAATAGTAGTTTACACGGCTGCTGGTGAGCCTGGTTTTGTTCGGGCAGAAAATTTGGTTCTTTTAGACAGGCCTTCGATACCCGATTTGTTCAAAGAGCAGCAAATGCACAGTGATATTGAGGCGACGGGTAAATCATTCGAAGTCGTGTGTGTTATTGGCTCGTCCGGTTATCTGCAAAACTGCATCGCTTTTGACGAGGGGTATCCGGACAAGGCTTATGTGAGAAACGTGCGCGAATATATGCAGACTTGGCGTTATGGTACCCGATCCAAAACCGGTGAAAGCGTTGTGGGTAAAAAAGCCCGATTCCGCTGGCAGTATACGCTGCAATAAAAAATGCCCCGCCTGTGAGGGCGGGGCGAGGGGAGGGTTCACGAGGTACGCTTACTGAAACCGGAGCGGTTATCCCGCGGTATTGCTGCCATTGCCGGGGAGCGTGCACTTTTCAGGCACGCCGGGGTTGGTGGCGGCGATATGGCAGGGCACGGCAGGATTGAGGGCCGTGCGGGCCTTGTTGAGCACCGCAATATAGCCGCGTTTGTTGGTGCAGGCGATTTCCAGCACCACCTGCCCATTGTTTTCAAAGGCGTAGCGGGCGTCGCTGATCACACAGTCGGCCTTGATCGATTTGTGATTGAGGCTCAGGGTTTGCAGGTGCGCTTTGAGCTGATCACGGCTCATATAGGCGCAGTCGGTCTTTTGCACAGCGGCACCGAAGCAGTCGAAGGTTTCGAGTTTGCCCTCCTTGCCCGCATCGGGGATCAGGGCGATCAGGCCGGTTTTCGCTTCCATGCATTTGAATTCAGCCAGGTCGCGATTGGTGACGGTGTCACGGCCGATGCGGCGGAAGTCTTCGATTGTGCATGCAATGCCGGCTGCGCTCAGGGCCTGCGCATAGGCATCCTTAAATTTGGCCTTGGCCTCGTCTTGTTTGGCCTGACCCGCGGCGGCCAGAGCGGCGGCGTCGGTGAACTTGCAGCCGCCGATACTGGCCGCCTTGTCGCAGCCGACCTTGCCCTTGAACTGGGTGTCAAGGTCGGTGACCAGCACAAATCCCGGCTTGCCTTCGCAGCCGACTTCGTAATATTCGGCGTCCTTGGTTGCGCCGACAAAGCGGGCATTGTTAAGCGCGCAGTCTGGCGCATTCTTGCGGACCAGCGCCCCAACGGTTTGCGGCAACAGCTCTGACGTGGTCAGCTCGCACTTCAGCGTGGTGTCAGCGGTTTTCAGACAGTTGAGAAAGCCCACGGACTGATCTGTCGCCTTCCAGGTCGGCACTGTAAAGATGCCGCCAGCGGTGTTTTTACAGCCAATTTCATAGGTTTCGGTATTGGCCTTGGGGTCGGCGCGGATAAAGCGCGCACCCGCAATCTGACAGGTCGGAATCTTCGACTTGGCTGTATCGGTCAGCCAGTAGTGGGTCGCACGATTGCCCCGCAGCCTGCACACCGGACTGCCGGGTGAGGCCTTGGCGATGGCGGCGGCTTCAAGGCAGCCCATTGGATCGCCAAACGGCGCGTTTTTGGCCATGTAGAGGAGGTAGCCGCGTTGGTCCTTGCATGCCACTTCGAAACTATCGATAGCGACCTTTTTACCATCGACGGTCGCTTCTGCGGCGACTGGCACTGAGGCCTCGGTTAAGTCGCACGGCATGCCGAAGGTCTTCACCAGCTTGCTAACCGTTTTGACGTTTTCGGCAGCGGCTTCGGCCGCCAGCATCTCCTTGCGGCTTTGCTGCGCATTGGCAGATGAGGCGATCAGCCCCAAGCCAGCACAGACAGCTAAGGCCACCGCCCAGCGGCGAAGGGTGTGCGTAATCATCCTGACGTTCCCGTGGTTACGGCTTTGTGCCGTTTATTTGTCAGATGATTAAACGCGCGGATAGGCTCAAAATCAAGCAAAAATGATCAATAGTGCAAATTTGATCATCAAAGCAAAAACCCGGCCTTTCGACCGGGTTTTCCTGTGATTGAAAATGGACGATCCCACCTTACGCGGTACGGTCCGGGTGAAGGATCAATGACCCTGCTGACGGATGCGGGCGCGCAGATCGTCGATAGGCTTGAACCCGGCATCGGTCTTGAAGCGCCAGAAGGTCCAGCCATTGCAGGAGGGGGCCTGTTCCAGCATGGCACCGACCTTGTGGATCGAGCCGGTCAGTTCGCCGTGCACCAGCGAGCCGTCGGCGCGGACGCGGGCGGTGCGCTGACCCTTTGGGCAATAAAGGGTGTCGCCGGGTTGCAACAGACCGGCCTCGACCAGCGCGCCGAAGGGAACGCGCGGTTCGGCTTTTTTGGAGCCCATGGTGGCCAGATCGGACTCATTGGCGCGTTGCACGCGGGCAATGCGCTCACGGGCGTGCTTGGCATAGGTTTCATCGCGCTCGATGCCGATGAAGTGTCGGCCCAGACGCTTGGCGGCCGCACCGGTAGTGCCGGTGCCGAAGAAGGGATCAAGCACCACGTGGCCGGGTTTTGAGCAGGCCAGAAGGACGCGATAAAGCAAGCTTTCGGGCTTCTGAGTCGGGTGAACCTTGTTGCCGTCTTCGTCTTTCAGGCGTTCTTCACCCGTGCACAGCGGAATGGCCCAGTCCGAGCGCATCTGCGTGTCTTCGTTAAAGGCCTTGAGGGCGTCGTAGTTGAATGTGTAGCGCTTTTGACCCTTCGCCTTTGTGGCCCAGATCAGGGTTTCGTGAGCATTGGTGAAGCGTGTGCCCTTAAAATTGGGCATGGGGTTGGCCTTACGCCAGATGACGTCGTTCATCACCCAAAAACCCAGGTCCTGAAGCGCGACGCCCAGCCGGAAGACGTTGTGATAGGAGCCGATGACCCAGATGGCGCCGTCGTCCTTAAGCACGCGCTGACATTCGCGCATCCATTCGCGGGTGAAGCGGTCATAGGCTTCGAAGCTGGCGAACTGATCCCATTCGTCGTCCACCGCATCGACCTTGGAATTGTCCGGGCGGTGCAGGTCCCCCCCCAGTTGCAGGTTATAGGGAGGGTCAGCGAAGACCAGATCGACCGATTTATCCGGCAGGGATTTCAGTATGTCCACGCACTCACCGACATGGATGGTGTCCAGCTCCAGCGCGGTGCGCTGCACGATGGCTTTTTGCGGCATGTGGCGTGTCATGGCTTAACCCCGGATCATGGCGGCCCGCTTCTGTGGACCGGTAAGAAGAGACAGGTTAGAATCCGGTGGGGTTAATAAAAAGTTACAACTTGACTCACGGCGAATCGGACGAGTCCAATTTGATTCAATTTTCTGGGGGTGAGTCTTTTGGGGCTCAGTTTTGGATTCGTTTTGTTCCCTTAGGCGTCTACAGCGGCCGTTTCAGCGACAGGGGACAGGACCGAGCGAACCGTGGCCCAACTCATCCGATGGATAGGGGAGGGGCCGTGCAGGCGTATCGCGGCGATGTGGGCTTCGGCCTGATAGCCCTTGTGCGATTTGAAGCCATAGATGGGATAGAGGGCGTCCATCTCGATCATGATGCGGTCGCGCGCCGTCTTGGCGAGGATAGAAGCGGCCGCGATGGACAGAGATTTGTCGTCGCCCTTGACCACCGCTGTGGCGGGTATGGCTAGCGGCGGGCAGCGATTGCCGTCGATCAGCGCGTGGATAGGTTGGGGGCTGAGGGCTTCGACGGCGTGGGTCATACCCATCATTGTCGCCCTAAGGATATTGTGGCAGTCGATATCGGCAGCGGAAATCTCGATCACCGACCAAGCCAAAGCCGCGGCCTTAATGTCAGGCTCCAGCGCAAATCGTTGCTTTTCGCTGAGCTTTTTGGAGTCGGCTATGCCGGGCGGAATGCGCGCCGGATCAAGGATGACGGCGGCCACGCACAAGGGCCCGGCGCAGGGGCCGCGTCCGGCCTCATCGACCCCACAGACCAGACCGTCAAACTGAGACTCAAAGGTAAAATCGGGCATGGATGGCTCAATACCCGATTCCGCTATCTGTGACGAGAGTCGCTGAGAACCGCTCAGGCGAAGGTCTGGGCCACATCGGCCGTAACGCCGCGCCCCTTGGGATCAGGGCCGAAGCGATTGGCACCGGGCGTGCCGTCAAGGACGTTAAAGACGAACAACACAACGGAACCAACGAAGGTTGGCAGCCATACCATAAGAAAGCCGCTGCCTATCAAGCTGAAAACCGCCTGCGGATTGTTCTCGTACTTGTCGGTAAACAGGCTGGCGAGGTGTCCGCCTTGGGTTACCAGAAACAGAACGAGCCCGACCACAAAGGCTGCGATGGGCAGGATCAACCACCATCCCGTGCGGTTGGTATCATGCAGACGGCGCACACCGACGGCCAGATTGGGCACAAGCAGGGCGAGGGAGATTACATTGCCGACTTGCCCTAGCACCATGAAAGTGGGGTTGAACATGAAATTCGACGGATCGGTCTGCGCGCTGATGGTGCTGAAGGACTGAAACATCAGCGCCATGACGATACTGTTGAGCACCGAAAAGAAAAGGAATTGCACAAGCCAGAATAACCAGAACTCCTGACGTCGCGCGCGCCCATTAAAATCGGCATACTTGGTGAGCGGTCGAAATGCTATTGGTACAGCCATGGATTTTTCCCCCGTGCGTGTGACTTAGAAGGTTGACGCAACACTTTCGGTAACCCCCCGCCCCTTGGGGTCCGGGCCAAAGCGGTTGGCGTTGGGCGTACCATCCTGCACATGGAACCACAGCGTCACCAGGCTGGCCAGCCAGGTGGGTAGAAGCACATAAAGCGCGATGGGCGCCATGGAGCTGTAAACCGCCATACTGGCCTGCGCATCGCCCGATTCTAGGCTCGAAGGATCAAGGTTCTGGAAGTTCTGCCCCATCTGGGCCACGGCCTCACTGGCGAACACAAGGGTGAGGATCAGCGACACGATCATGACCGCCGGATAGAACAGAATCCACAGGCCTGTGCGGTTGGTATCATGGAATCGACGCACACCCACGGCTATAGATGGGATGAGCACGCCGAGCCCAAAAATCAGGGCCAGACCCGCTGCAAGGCCTGCGACCAACCCGCCCGTCATCTGTACGATGTTCAAGAAGAGGCTGACCACCACCTGAAACAGGTAAAACAGCCAGTATTCCGAGCGACGAGCGCGGCCCTGAAAGTCGAAATAGCGCTTCAGCGGTTGAAACATCAGATCGAAACTGAACATGGGTGTCCCTTTGGCCGTGAGTGATACCTGACGATAACCGCAGCCGGACGGACTGGCAAATGAAACCCGTGTCAGGTTTCAGCCGATTTGAGGTGCGGGGCCAGCCAGTCGGGGACGGCGAGGGTGACCGCGTCACCTGCACATGTCAGATCACCGTCCAACCGGTCCAGCCGCATCAGGGCTAGCGACTTGCCGTTAGCTGAGGCCAAAATCTCCCCGGCGCGACGCTCGCCCAACAGGACTTCGCTGCCGAAGGCAAAGGTACCGTTATGGCTCAAGGGGATAAGGCGGTTCTTGATGGTGCCGCGCCGCTTCATACGTGACGTAGTTTCCTGACCCACAAAGCAGCCTTTCTTAAAGTCTATGGCCGCTATCAGGTCCATATTGATGTCGATCGGGTAGAGATAGTCTTTGGGGAAGTCGAGCCCCGGTTCGGCCACTCCCTGCGTCAGACGAAACTCTGTGTAGGTCGTGAAGCCTCCCATTGCTTCAAACGTCCCGTAGGCGCGATAAAGCCCCGGTGCGCGGGGGTCGGGCAATCCCTCAGAGAAAGAGGCATAGACCTTCGCCTCGGGTTTTGACAGGGTGACCTTTGCCCGCAACTTGAACATATTCAGCCGGGTGAACAGTTCGTCGCGTACCCCGGCATCGACATCTATCCAGACAGTATCCGAATCCCGTGGACAGATGAACACATCGGCGCTCAGCTTACCTTGTGGGGTCAGGAACGCGCCATAATATAAGTGCCTGTTCTCTCCGGCAGCGACGGCGTCGAAGATGTTTTCCAGGTCAATAGACGTCTGGCCATTGAGGAACTTTCCCCAGTCGGGACCACTCAGGGCGATCAGGGCACGGTGCGGCAGGGCAATAAGGTTGGTCATGTTTGCTGTGAGCTATAGATTCGGGATAGGGTATGTAGCATGAGCCGTTCGTTTCCGATCCTGATCGTCGCGCTTGAGGAACCGAAAAGGGCCCTGGCTCTAGGTGGGGTTCTGGCGCGCCTGCTGCAAGAAGTACCGAACGCTGCCGTGACTCTGATCACGCGCAGCGACAGCGCCGCCCTATTTGCCGATTTCAGCCATATCGAGGTGATTATTCCTTTTGACGGGGAGGTTGTCTCAATGGCGGGGCTGAAGCTTTGGTGGCAGCTGCGGCAGCGTGAATGGGGCCTGTTGCTGGATACGAGACCGACTCTTTGGTCGCGGTTTCTCACGGCTAAGACCCGTGCCGTAGCGCAGGATCACCACCCAGAGGTACACCCGGTGATTAAAGTGTCGCGTCTGCTGAAGCTCGAAAAGCCCGAACTGCCGTGGCTGCACGTGGCCGAAGCGCGGGCTGTGGGGGCAGAGTTCTTTCTCGATGACACACCCGGTGAGGAGGGGCCTTTGCTGGCTATCGCTCCCGGCGCGCGCTGGCAGGGCGCGCAATGGCCGGCGGAGCGCTTTTCGGTGTTGGCGACGCGCCTGATGAACGAAGATGGCCCGCTGAGAGGCGCGCGTTTGTTGATACTGGGGCACGAGAGCGACCGCGAAGCCGCAACAGCGTTGCGCATGGCCGCGCCCAAAGCCCGCGTGATTGAACTAACGGGTAAGCTCGATCCGCTGACCGCCTATGCCTGCCTGCGTCAGGCCGATGTGTTTATCGGAAATGATGATATCTGGCTGCATCTGGCGGCGGCCGCCAATGTTCTGAGTTTCGGGCTCTATGGACCCTCAGATGATCGGGTTGAGGCCCCGCTGGGCAATAATGTGCATATTCTGCGCACGCCGCGGCATTTCGAAGAAATTCGAGCTCAGGACCCGAATCTCGATCAGGCACTGTGTCATATGCTCGACCTCAGCGTAAACCGGGTGTATGAGGCCGTTCAGACCACATTGACGGCGTCTCGCTAGGCTCCCCGTCTCCACTGAGGGAGAGGGCTGGGGTAAGGTGGAGCCGTTGTTTCCCCCTCATCCGGCCTTTCAGGCCACCTTCGCCCGCAAGGGAGAAGAGAAACGGAGACGCCCCATGCCGACCTATGATCTTATCATCCGCAACGCTGACATCATCAACCACGCCGGGCGCGGTCAGGGCGATATCGGCATCACCGCCGGCAAGTTTGTGGCCTTTGGCAATCTCTCGCAGGCCTCGGCAGGCGAAGTGTTCGACGCGACAGGGCTTCTGGCCATGCCGGGTGTCATCGACACGCAGGTGCACTTCCGCGAGCCGGGGCTGGAGTGGAAGGAGGACCTAGAAACCGGTTCGCAGGCCGCGGTCATGGGTGGGGTCGTAGCCGTGTTTGAAATGCCGAACACCAATCCCAACACCACCGATCCGGTGACCTTTGAGGACAAGCTGAAGCGCGCGCATCACCGTATGCACTGCGACCACGCTTTTTATGTCGGTGGCACGCACGAAAACGCCGCCTATTTGGGCGAGCTTGAGCGTATGAAGGGCTGCTGCGGCGTTAAGGTGTTCATGGGAGCTTCGACCGGCAGCCTGCTGATCGCCGATGACGAGGGGGTGGCGAAGGTGCTGGCCAGCGTCAACCGGCGCGCCACCTTCCATTCCGAGGATGAATACCGTCTGGCCGAGCGCCGCGCTCTGGCGCGCGAAGGCGACTGGACCAGCCATGACTTCGTGCGCGACGCCCAGTCGGCCATTCAGTCCACCCATCGTCTTGTGCGTCTGGCGCGCGAGGCGGGCAAGCGTATTCACGTCCTGCACGTCACCACCGCCGAAGAGATTGAATTCCTGTCGCACAATAAGGACATAGCCACGGTCGAGATCACGCCGCAGCACCTGACCCTGGTGGGACCCGAAGCCTATCAGCGCTTGAAGGGCTATGCCCAGATGAACCCGCCGATCCGCGACCAGTATCACGTCGATGGCCTGTGGCGCGGCATCAGCGACGGCGTCGCTGATGTATTGGGCTCTGACCACGCGCCGCACACGGTCGAAGAGAAGCAAAAGCCTTATCCGGCCTCGCCGTCGGGAATGCCCGGCGTGCAGACCCTGCTGCCCGTCATGTTGACCCACGTTGCAAATGGCAAGCTGTCGCTGGAGCGCCTGGTGGACCTGACCTCGGCCGGGGCGCAGCGCGTCTTTGGCGTGGCAGGCAAGGGGCGGATGGCCGAAGGTTATGATGCCGACGTGACGCTGGTCGATCTGAACCAAAAGCGGATCATCACCCACGATCAGATGCGATCGCGCTGCGGCTGGACGCCGTTTGACGGCTTCGAAGCCCATGGCTGGCCCAAGGCTACCATTATCCGCGGCAAGGTGGTCATGCGCGATGACGAGATCGTCCTACCCTCGCAAGGCGAGGCCTGCCGTTTCATGGAGATACTGTAAATCGCCATCCTTGGCCGACGAATACACAGTCTGCCCTCGTAGGTGCGTTTGCACCTTAGGCGTTAACCGGCGATTATTCGGCGAGAGGCTGACAATTTTTCGCATGGACGTCCACAAGATGCAAAAAAGCCCCGCCGAGTAATCGGCGGGGCTTTTCGTTAGGCGGTATACCAAAATCAGTCGTTGGAACCACCCGCCGGAGGCACGTAGGTGCCGTTGCCGGGGATTTCACACTGGATCGGGTATTTGCGGCTCTTTGCGATGTTACACGAGACGACTTCATCAAACCCGGTACGGGCCTTCACAACAACGCCCACATAGCCGCGCTTGTTGGTGCAGGCGATTTCGACCAGAGCGGCGTCATCGTCGCCACGGCCTAGATAGGTAACCTGCTGAACATCGCAATCCTTCTTGGCCGCCTTGATCAGGACGTCCAGATGCTGGTCCAGCGTCGCGCGCGGCACGAAACCACATTCCTTGCGGCGCGAGATCATGGTGAAGCAGTCCATGGCCTCGAACTTGGCCGTCGAGCCGGTGTTCGGGATAAAGGCAGCCAGGCCGAACTTCTGCTCTGGGCATTTGAACTCGATCAGATCGCGCTTGGTGGCGGTTTCCGTGCCGACCAGGTTGTATTCGGCGACGGTGCAGGTGATACCTGCCGCCTTCAGCTTTTCACCATAGGCGGTGCGCGCCTCGGCGGTCAGACTGGCGGCGTCAGTGTACTGGCAGGGGCCAAGCGTACCGGCGCGGTCACAGCCGACACTGGCAATGTATGTCATCGTCGTCGTCGTCTGCAGAACGAAGCCGGGCTTGCCGGCGCAGCCGATTTCATAGAAGTCCTGACCTTCGCTGGTGACGCGACCGATCCAGCGGGCTTTTTCCACGGTGCACGACGGTTGCGCTTGTTTGACGGGCGCTTGAAGGGACTGAATGGCCTGCGCCTCAGTGGTGTACTGACAAGCCGAGTTGCCCTTTGTCATAAGGCAGTTCGAAAAGCTCAGCTTGGCGCTTTCGGCCGTGAAAGGCACGTCCATCACAAAGCCGGCACGGCCGTCACAGGCCACTTCATACCGGTCAAACCCATGATCCGTGACAGCCCCCATCCAGCGGGCATTGCTGACGACACAGGCCTGATCATATTGCTGGGCGAGCGGCGTCATCCACGTGTAGTGCTTTTCATTGCCCGGCAACACGCACTTGGCCTGCTTGTTGTTCGCAGCGTTTTGCGAAAAGGCTTGGGTACAGTTGAACTTATCGACTTTGTTCGTCGTTGTATCCTTGGTGAGCAGGTAGCCTCCTCCGGCCTTACAGGAAACTTCAGTGACCTGAAGTTTGACCGTCTTGCCATCGGCGCCCTTGCTGCTGGACTCGCCGACAGCGTAGGCATCGGCCGGTTCACAGGGCACCCCCGCCGCTTGTATTAGGGCCGGGGCGTCCGCCACGCCTTTGGCGCGTTGCTTATCGTTGAGCTTGACCGCTTCGGCAGCCGAGGCCGCGCTGCACCCCAGTGCAAGGGCGGCTACGGCCATAGCCGCGCTTCTGAGGAAGGTGGAAAGAGACATCGGTTGCGTTTTCCTTGAATGCGAACCTGTGAATGAGACGACGGCCGGATTTTAGCGGCTCTTTATTGCAGGATTGTCTCTACAGGATGTGGCGGCTTGAAGGCAATGCCGGGAACGCTTGACATACGGCCCCCGCATAAAAAAACGCTTCGATTTTGAGGCTTGCCTGACCCAGCGTCAGACGTGCCATATAGCGGCTTGATCGTTACAGAGTAAGGGAACGAAACGGCATGTCGGTAAAGGTGACAGACGCGGCGGGGATAAGGCGCATCAGGCTCGATAGGGCCGCCAAGAAAAACGCCCTCGATCATGCGATGTACACCACGCTTTCTGAAGCGATTGAGGCGGCGCCAGGCGTTATACTTCTCGAAGCCGAAGGTGGTGATTTCTGCGCTGGCAATGACATTGTCGATTTCATTTCACTGGCGTCGCACGAAGGCTCAGTCGACGCCCTACCGGTCTTTCGTTTCTTGAAAGCCCTGACTTTTGCGCGGATGCCGATTGTGGCGGCGGTGCAGGGGCAGGCTGTCGGAGTGGGGACGACTATGCTTCTGCATTGTGATCAGGTGTTGCTGTCTGAAGACGCGCGCCTCAGCCTGCCGTTCCTTAGGTTGGGCCTGACGCCCGAAGGCGGTTCCAGCCTGCTGTTGACTGAGCGAATCGGTCACGCGCGGGCCTTCGAATGGCTTAGTTCCGGGCGACCCATCCCGGCGACCGAAGCGCTTAACACCGGTGTCGCCAATCGCGTGGTGGCCCGTGAGGCTCTGGAAACGGAGTCTCTGAGCGTAGCTGAAAAACTGGCGGCGCTGCCGCTGGCGGCTCTCATTCAGGCTAAGTCCCTGATGCGGCAGCCTGATATGATCTGGGACCAGATCGTGCGCGAGGGTGAAACTTTTCTGGCGCGCCTGAGAAGTCCAGAAGCGGCTGCGGCCTTTGCGGCGTTTCTCAAAAAAGGCTGAGTTGTAACAAACACCTAACCTTGTTTATTTGACGGGACGAGGCTTTGGGACTAAAGGGTGCGACCGTTTTTGCCGCTTTGTGGCATAGGTTGCATGTAAGTCAGGTCTGGCCGTGGATAGCTATGCCTTTGATCGTCTGATTACCGTGGAGGCGCAGGCTGAGCGTGAGGCCGCTGATGCGCTGGTCAACCGCGTCTTCGGACCCGGCCGCTACGCGAAGACGGCGGAACGCCTGCGCGAAGGCAATCAGCCGTTTCCCAGTCTGTCGTTCGTTATGCATCGTATCGAACAGGGCGGGCACAACGAAACCGCCATTATTGGTTCGGTGCGGCTGTGGCCGGTCAAGGTGCGCGATGCCGATCAGGCGCTCAAAGGCGAAATGGCCTTTCTAGGGCCGATCGCCGTTGACGAAGATCACCAAAGCTTGGGGATCGGACGCGCTTTGATCCGTACCGCTATTAAGGCGGCTTTTGACGCGGGCGTAACCGCCATACTGCTGGTTGGCACGCCGTCCTATTTTCAGAACTTTGGCTTTGCGAAGGCGGAGGGGCTGAGCCTGCCGGGACCCGTCGATTCGCGTCGCCTGATGGTCCTTTATAACCCCGCCTATAAGGGCGAACCTCTGACGGGTGCGGTGGACAAATGAACGGCTGGCTAACTGAGGCCGCGTGTTTTCCTGATAAAGACTATCCCGTTGAGTCATGGCAGCCGTCCTTATGCGGCGCCATTGATATCTTAATCCGCCGAGATGGCGTCTGGCTGCACGAAGGCCGGCCCATCGCCCGCCCGGCGCTCGTGCGCCTGTTTTCAAGGTTGCTGCGCCGTGACGCAGAAGGCTATGTGCTGGTCACCCCAGTTGAGAAGCTGAGCATCCAGGTTGAGGATTTGCCGTTTCGCATTATCGATTTCGAGGGCAGGGTTTTCCGCAGCGATCAGGGCGTCTCACTTCCGTTGTCAGACACGCATCCGCTGGTCATTGATGTAAAGGGTGAAGAGTGGCGGCCGCGGATGCGGGTGCGTGGCGATCTGTGGGGGCGCCTAACACGAGCCTGCGCGGCCCGTCTGTTCGAGACGGCGGAACTGGACGGCGAAATCGTGCGTCTGAAACTGGATGGGCAGGGGTTTGAAATCCCGGTGGTTTCAGCATAGGCTGCGACTTCAAGAAACCTAAGGCGGCTTTTTGTGCATATCGCGCTTCCTCCGGAAATGACCGCCCCTGCGGTTCAGCGGGTCTTTGCGGCGCTTGAAGCGGCGGGAGGTGCGGGCTGCGTGCGTTTTGTCGGCGGCTGCGTGCGCGACGTGGTCATGGGCCGCACGCCGGGCGATCTGGACCTTTCGACGCAACTGACGCCCGACGCTACCGAGGCGGCATTGTCGGCGGCGAGTATCCGCCACGTCCCGACCGGCAAGGCCTTTGGCACCATTACGGCGGTGATTGACGGGCAGCCTTTCGAGATCACCTCCCTGCGCGAAGACGTCGAAACCGATGGCCGACGCGCCGTGGTCAGCTATACCACCGATTGGAGCCGCGACGCACAGCGCCGCGACCTTTACCTCAACGCCCTCTATGCCGATATTCGCGGCGAGGTGTTCGATCCGACGGGGCAGGGATTTGACGACGCGCGGGCCGCTCGGGTGCGTTTGATCGGAGACGCCGAGACAAGAATTCGCGAAGACTATCTGAGAATATTGCGTTTTTTCCGTTTTAGTGCCAGCCATGGTACAGGCCTCGACGCAGCGTCCCTAAGCGCGTGCGTGGCCTTGCGCGCGGGCATAGACAGCCTGTCGGGTGAGCGTATCCAGCAGGAACTGTTCAAATTGCTCGGCATTGCCGACCCGGTAAACGTCGTGCGGCGGATGACCGAAACCGGCGTCATGGCGCACGTGGTGCCGGGCGCATCGGTGAATGCCGAACGCGTTGAAGCGGGTTTCCCCCTGACGTCGGATCCAATTCAACGATTGATTATTTTGGTCGGCGGTCAGGGATGGGGTGAGACACTAACCGCCTTAATTCTACGTCTGCGTCTGTCCAGTCGCATGGCCGACCGTCTGAGCGCGGCCGCCGTCGCCTGTGCCGAAGTGGACATCACAGCGTCACTGGCCGCCCTGCGACGTGGCCTTTATCGCTATGGGCGGCATGCGATCAGCGATGGGCTTGTGCTGCGCGGGGCCGAAGCGGGGCTAAGTCCAGAAGCGTGGAAAGCGCTCGATCAAAACCTGAAGAAGATCGAGGTGCCCGTTTTTCCGTTAAAGTCGGCGCGGCTGATCTCGATTGGCCTCGCGCCCGGCCCCGAACTGGGCCAGACCCTGCGCCGTATCGAGGCGGAATGGATTGCACACGATTTCTCACCAATCGTGATTGAAGACGCCATTGACGCCATAACCAAACAGACAAACATAAGGGGCCAGTAAAAACCCGTTGCTGTTTGCCCTATGTCCTACATTGCCATTCTCGAAACTGGCGTGCCGCCGGAGAATCTGAGTGAAACCTACGGCACCTATGCCGACATGTTTCGCACGCATCTGGCAGCGCCAGAGCGTCAGTTTTGCGTATTTCGCACTATGGAAGGTGAATTGCCGGGACCAGATGACGAACTCACCGGCGTTGTGATCACTGGCTCACCCGCTGGGGTTTATGAGGATCATGCGTGGATTTCGAACCTCATCGACTGGCTAAGAGGGCTGGATGCTCAGGTGCCGGTGGTCGGCATCTGTTTCGGTCATCAGGTGATGGCGCAGGCCTGGGGCGGTCACGTGGAAAAATCAGACAAGGGCTGGGGCGTCGGCCTGCACGAATATACCATTCATGACAATGCCTTATGGCGCGAACTGGCTACGACGGACCTGTCGTCGATCCGCATTGCGGTCAGTCATCAGGATCAGGTGGTTAGAAAGCCGGATACGGCGGTGGTGCTGGCCGGTTCAGACTTTACGCCCTATGGCGCACTGGCCTACACCGACCGCAAGGCGATTTCGTTCCAGTGCCATCCGGAATTCTGTGAAAACTTTGCCGGTGATCTGTGGATGAGCCGCCGCGGCTGGCGCATTTCCGAGCATCTGGTCGATCAGGCAATGGACAGCCTCAAGGCCGGCACGACGCGCGACCATGTGCTCGCAGCGATTTCAAGGTTCCTGGCTGCGTAGAAGAAAAGCTACGGCCACTTCACTGCCGGTGGCATGGACGACAGGATCGATTCCACATTGCCACCGGTTTTCAGGCCAAACAGCGTCCCGCGATCATAGAGCAGGTTGAATTCGACGTAGCGCCCGCGTTGTATCAACTGTTGATCGCGCTCCCCTTCGGTCCACGTCACCTCAGAGCGTTCGCTCACAAGCCGCGGATAAATATCGAGAAACGTCTCGCCCACCGCACGGGTGAAAGCAAAATCCGCCTCATGATCGCCGGTGTTGAGGTGGTCATAGAAGATGCCGCCAATGCCGCGCGGTTCGTTGCGGTGAGGCAGGAAGAAGTATTCATCACACCACCTTTTGAAACGCGCATAATAGTCCGGCGCGAAGTGATCGCAGGTCGCTTCGAATGCCGCGTGAAAGGCCTTGGCTTGTGGGGCGTCTTCACGGCGATCGGCGGCCAGAAGCGGCGTTAGGTCCGCCCCGCCGCCGAACCAGCTCTGAGTGGTGTTTATAAAGCGCGTATTCATGTGCACTGCCGGGACGTGCGGGTTCCACATATGCGCAATCAGGCTGATACCGGTGGCGAAAAAGCGCGGGTCTTCGGCCGCCCCCGGTATGGATTTGGCGAAGTCCGGGCTGAAGGTGCCGTGCACGGTCGAGATGTGCACACCGACCTTTTCGAACAGCCGTCCGTGCATCATCGACATTTCGCCGCCACCGCCGTCGCCGTGCTCAGCGTCAGAGCGTGTCCAGGGCTTACGTGTAAAGCGGCCGGGCGTTGGTCCGTACAAGGTCTCAGGGGCCGCGTCCTCCAGCGCTTCAAACGCGGCGCAGATGCGGTCACGCAAGGAACGGAACCAGACGGCCGCGGCCTGCTGGCGCGTGGTCAGGGTATCGGCAGAAAGCGGGGCGGAGAGGGGGGCGGGGGCGGTCATAGTGTTCTTTTTAGGCTATTGGCGTGGTTGGGGCAAACCCTTGCGTCTGGCGAAGCGCCTCGCCTAACGCCATGGCGGCGGCATTGATGACATTGATCGAGCGCATACCCGGTCGCATAGGGATCAGCAGACGTGCCTCGGCGGCGTTGTGAACGTCGTCGGGGACACCCGCGCTTTCGCGGCCCATTAGCAGGATGTCATGCGGCCCGAACTGAAAGTTTTGATAGGGCTCGGCTCCCTTGGTGGTAAAGAGGACAATACGGGTGTCCTGCGGCCAATCGTCGCGCCTGTTCAGAAATGCCGCCCACGAATCATGCCGCGTGACATCGGCCTGACCGCCATAGTCCATCGCCGCGCGTCGGATGGCACGGTCGCTGAGGGGAAAGCCGCAGGGTTCGATGACGTCCAGTGCGACATCAAGGCACGCGCATAAACGTAGCGCACTGCCTAGATTCTGTGGAATATCCGGTTGAAAAAGGGCCAGACGCATTTTATGCCATATTTTGGACAGAGGATTTTTTCGGCGCGCAAATGCCGCTATAGACGGAAAGACCTCTGACAGGTAAGAGGAGCTATCTGTGTCTTGTCGGGGAAAACCACCGGCGGGGTCGCAGGTCAATAAGAATTATGGCCGCCCTGTGGCGGCGAGCATTGAGGTAAGCGTCCCGCCCGTTTCGGTCGGGTCGGCGCATTGAGCGCAAGACGAAGAGGTGTCAAGGTGAGCGAACCTGCTACGGATCATGGCGGTCATGGGGACCCGAACCGCCGCGATTTCATTTATATAGCCGCGGGTGCGGCCGCCGTAGGCGCAGTGGCGATGGTTATTCCGCCGCTGGTCGATCAGATGAACCCCGCGGCTGACACCCTGGCTCTGGCTTCGACGGAATTCGACCTGTCGAAGGTACAAGAAGGTATGCAGGTGGTGATCAAGTGGCGCGGTAAGCCCTTGTTCGTTCGCTATCGCACGCCCAAGGAAATCAAAGAAGCGCAGGACGCCAAGCTGTCGGATCTCAAGGATCCGCAGACGGATGCCGACCGCGTGAAAAAAGGGAAGGAACAGTATCTGATCCTCGTGGGTTCGTGCACGCACTTAGGATGCGTGCCGACGTTCGGGGCTGGCGATTACGGCGGGTGGTTCTGCCCCTGCCACGGTTCGCACTATGATACTTCGGGTCGCATCCGTAAGGGGCCGGCACCGAAGAATCTGGCCGTGCCGGACTTCCAGTTCCTGTCCGACACCAAAGTGAAGATCGGTTAAGAGGGGCATCATGAGCGACCATCCGTCAACCTATGAGCCGAAGACCGGCGTCGAGAAGTGGCTCGACCAGCGACTGCCGATCGTTCGACTCGCCTACGATTCGTTTGTCGACTATCCGACGCCGCGCAATTTGAATTATTGGTGGACATTCGGCGGCATCTTGTCCGTCTGTCTGATGATCCAGATCGTGACTGGCATCATTTTGGCCATGCACTATACGGCGCATATCGATCTGGCCTTTAATTCCGTCGAGCGCATCATGCGCGACGTGAATTACGGGTGGCTGATCCGCTACGTGCACGCCAACGGCGCATCGATGTTCTTTTTTGCCGTGTTTGTTCACATGTTCCGCGGACTTTATTACGGGTCATACAAGGCCCCGCGCGAAGTCCTGTGGATTTTGGGCTGCCTGATCTTCTTCCTGATGATCGCGACGGCCTTTATGGGTTACGTCCTTCCCTGGGGGCAGATGTCCTTCCACGGTGCCGTGGTTATCACCAACTTGATCGGTTCGATCCCCGTCATCGGCGGTCCGATCCTGACCTGGTTGCAAGGCGGCTTCGCGGTGGATCAGGCGACGCTCAACCGCTTCTTCTCGCTGCACTATCTGCTGCCCTTCGTGATCGCTGGTGTGGTTATCCTCCACATATGGGCGCTGCACGTTGTGGGGCAGAACAACCCGGCGGGCGTCGATATCAAGTCGAAGGAAGACACTGTGCCGTTCACACCGTATGCGACGGTGAAGGACGGTCTGGGGATCATCTTCTTCTTGATCCTCTTCTCGATCTTCGTCTTCTTCATGCCGAACGCACTGGGCCACGCCGATAACTACATCCCGGCCAACCCGCTGGTGACCCCGGCGCATATCGTGCCCGAATGGTATCTGCTGCCCTTCTACGCCATCCTGCGCGCCATCCCCGACAAGTTCGGGGGCGTGATTGCGATGTTCGGTGCCATTGCCGTGCTGTTCGTTCTGCCCTGGCTTGACACGTCGAAGGTGCGCTCCATGCGTTACCGCCCGGTGATGCGCTGGTTCTTCGTGATCTTCGTCGTGGTCTGCCTTGGTCTCGGCTGGTGCGGGGCGCAGCTTCCGGACGCCCCCGTGGTGCCGGGTCTGCCCAGCTTCACCCTGCTGGATGGTGAGTTTAACTCTTACCTGTGGCTGACGCGCGCGCTGACACTCTACTACTTCGCCTTCTTCCTCCTCATCATGCCGTGGGTCGGCCTGAAGGAAGATCCGCTGCCGGTTCCGGCATCCATCAGCGAGGCCATCCTTGCCGAACACGCGAAGAAGAAGGGGGCTTAAGTCACATGTCCGCTATCATGACAAAAGGTCTCAAGGCTCTGGGACTGGCCGCCATCGCCGCCACTCTCGCCCTGTCGGCACCGGCCTTTGCGGCCGGTGGGGCCAAGCATCCGCACGCGCCCAAGGAAGGCTTCAGCTTCGAGGGGCCGTTCGGCACCTTCGATCAGGGCCAGCTCCAGCGCGGCTATAAGGTGTTCCGCGAAGTCTGTTCCAACTGCCACTCGGCAACCCTGATGTCGTTCCGTAACCTCGGTCAGAAGGGCGGCCCCTTCTACGACGAGAAGTACAAGAACCCAAATGACAATCCGGTCGTCAAGCAGATCGCGTCGGAGTTCGAAG
The DNA here is from genome assembly GCF_000175215.2 of Asticcacaulis excentricus CB 48. Taxonomy (NCBI): domain Bacteria; kingdom Pseudomonadati; phylum Pseudomonadota; class Alphaproteobacteria; order Caulobacterales; family Caulobacteraceae; genus Asticcacaulis; species Asticcacaulis excentricus. The sequence goes on from NC_014816.1 coordinate 1,194,617, forward strand.
TGCCGGACGTTGACACGGACACGGGGGACGCCATCACCCGTCCGGCGACACCGTCCGATCACTTTCCGGCTAAGTTCGCCAACACCTACGCTGCGGCCGCGTCCAATGGTGGAGCGATTCCGCCAGACCTGTCGGTGATCACCAAAGCGCGTCACGGCGGTGCCCGCTATGTCTATTCGTTGCTGACGGGATATGTGGGGACTCCGAAGGGGCTGACCGTAAATGAGGGGCAGCACTACAACCCCTACATGGCGGGTGATCTGCACAGCGCCTGGAAGGGCGATCCCAAGCACGTACCTCCCGGTGGTGTGCTGGCTATGGCTCCGCCGCTGAAAGATGATCTGGTCACATATGACGACGGCACCAAGGCTACCACGCACCAGATGGCTGCCGACGTCGCCGCCTTCCTGGAATGGGCTGGTGATCCGCACGCCACGCTTCGTAAGAAGACCGGTGTGGGCGTTTTGATCTATCTCCTGCTGTTCGCCGGTGTAACGTATGCGGCGTATCGCAAGCTCTGGCACGGAAAACACTGACGCGCCACCCTGACGCTCTGCAAACGGCCGTCTTCCTGCGATTCGATCCTCACGTACTGAGGTACGCTCCGCTTCGGTTCTCGGAAGCCAGTCATTTTCGACACGTCATGACGACGCTTGACAACAAAGCCCTCGGTTCGCCGGGGGCTTTTCTGTTGGTGGCTTCAAAAAAGTGATCGCTTGACGGGTGTAAAAGGGCACATCGGTTCGTGATCACGTGCTACAGATCAGCCTGAGGCAGGGGACAGTATCGAGTCGTCCATGGATTGTCAGACCCAACCCGTTTCCAAAGGCGCCAGCCGGTTTCCTGATGCTCAGGCCCTGCAGAGGATGATGGCCTCGCGTCTGGCTGCGTCCTTTGCGCCGCATGAGGCTCTTGCCGAAGCGCTACTGCCGCATGTGCTGGGCAATAGCGACGACGGTTCGCACGACGTCTCGCACCTTCAGCGCGTTTTCAAGGTCGCCATGACCCTCTGCGCCGCCGAAAGCGGTGATGCCGAAATCGTCGCGGCAGCGGTCCTGCTGCACGATTGCGTTCAGGTCGAGAAAAACTCTCCGCTACGTGCCGAAGCCTCGCGCCTGTCTGCGGAAAAGGCGAGCGACATACTGGCGGCACTGGGTTGGGACTCCGCGGGCAGAGAGGCCGCCGCTCATGCCATCCTGAGCCATTCGTTCAGTGCCAACGTTGCGCCGGAAACGCTGGAAGCCAAGATCGTGCAGGACGCCGACCGCCTCGACGCCATCGGCTTTGTCGGCATCGCACGCTGCTTCTACACGGCCGGACGCATGAACAGCGCCCTCTACGATCCATTCGACCCCAAGGCCGAGGAGCGCGAACTGGATGATCTCAGCTTTGCGCTGGATCATTTTGAAACCAAGCTGTTCAAGCTGAAATCCGGTTTTCAGACGGCCTCCGGTCGCGATATGGCCGATCTGCGCCACGCCCGCATGAAGGCGTTTATTGAATATCTTCACGAAGAAATCTGATTACACGCGGGCCTGAGCCACAAATGTGTGCAGGTATGCGGCGAATGCCTCAGCAGGGCGGTCACGCTGGGCCCATGTGAGCAGGAACTCGCCCCCATATTTCCGGCGTGTGTAGATCAACTTTTTAGCCAGTGCGCGATGTCCGGCAGATAGATTGTCTGGAAAGGGCGGCGCATTTGAGATGTGACCACCCGCAACTATGGTGTTATCCAAGCTGTTGATAATTCTGCCGATTTTCGCGCAGCGTTGGGCTTCGGCTTCGCTAAATCTGGCCAAATAGGCCTCATTGTTGTGTAAAGCGATGACGATGAAGGTCTGTCCCGACATTTTATATAGGGAAATTTCTTCCACATCAGACCAAGGGACGATTTTTAAATTGCCAGGTTTGCCAATGGCAAACCCGGCTGCGCCAACATGCAGTGCGTGTTGCGCTAGTTGCGCGTAGATCAGTGCCACAAAACAAATGCCGAAGAAGAGAGCACAAAACCCTCCCATAAGACGCTGAAACGAAGAGGCATCGGCTTCGGTCATCATCAGTATGCCCATGGCGGTGAATGCCAGAGCCCCCAAGCCTGCCAAAGCCAGACGCCACTTGCTCGCGCCGATAGGCTTCAATTCTGTAATGCCCCTAGGTACCTTAGACATTAAAGCGGAAGTTCATCACATCGCCGTCCTTGACGATGTATTCCTTGCCTTCCTGACGGAACTTGCCGTTTTCCTTGGCGCCCGCTTCGCCGTTGAACTTCACGAAGTCTTCATAGGCGATGGTTTCGGCGCGGATGAAGCCCTTTTCAAAGTCCGTATGAATGACACCGGCGGCCTGCGGCGCGGTATCGCCGACATGGATGGTCCAGGCGCGCGCTTCCTTGGGGCCTACAGTGAAGTAGGATTGCAGACCCAGCAGCGCATAGGCTTCGCGGATCAGACGGTTGAGGCCCGGTTCTTCGAGGCCAAGGGTTTCTAGAAACTCCTGACGCTCATCGGCATCGAGCAGCGCGATTTCCGACTCGATCTGCGCTGAAATGACCACCGACTTGGCGTGATCGGCGGCGGCGCGTTTGGAGACGATCTCCGACAAGTCGTTGCCCGTCGAAGCCGAGGCCTCATCGACGTTACAGACGTACAGGGCGGGCTTGGAGGTCAGCAGTTGCAGCATCTCCCACGCCTTAGTGTCTTCCTTGCTGATCTTGCCTTTCTCATAGGCGACGCGGGCCGGGCGGCCGTCGCGCAGTTCGGCCAAGGCCGCGTTGATCAGCGACACGGTGAGGGCCGCGTCCTTGTCGCCACCCGACTTGGCGCGCTTTTCGAGTTGGGGCAGGCGCTTTTCCAGCGATTCCAGATCGGCGATCATCAACTCGGTTTCGATGATTTCCAGATCAGCCAGCGGGTCAATGCGGCCTTCGACGTGGGTGATGTCCGTATCGACGAAGCAGCGCGCCACAAAGGCAATGGCGTCGCAGTCGCGGATATTGGCAAGGAACTGATTGCCGAGGCCTTCGCCCTTCGACGCGCCGCGCACCAGACCGGCAATATCGACGAAGTTGATGCGGGCCGGGATGATTTCTTTTGAACCTACGATCTTGGCCAGCACCTCAAGGCGCGGCTCTGGCACGGCCACTTCGCCGGTGTTCGGCTCGATGGTGCAGAAGGGGTAGTTGGCAGCCTGGGCCGAAGCGGTCTGGGTCAGGGCGTTGAACAGGGTGGACTTGCCGACATTGGGCAGACCGACGATTGCGACTTTCAGGGCCATGGGATTCCAAGCGGAGAAGAGAGAAATTGGCCCGCTGCCTAACGCATTTTCCCCGGCAAGGCCAGTGTTTTAGACACGGATACGCTTGCGCAATCAAAAGCCGGCGCGATAGGGTAAGGTGTCTATTGCAAGGATATGACCATGCTGCGCACCGACCGTCGTTCGTTCCTCACCCTTAGCGCGGGCCTTGCGGCGGCGACGGCCCTGCCTGCCTTTGCGCAGACCTCCGACACGGTGCAGATCGACGCCATCGTCGAAGCCTTCATGGCGAAGTTTGCCCTGCCGGGCGTGGCCGTCGCCGTCATCCGGCCGGGTCAGCCTGACTACGTAAAGGGCTATGGCGTCCGCACGCTGGGCAAGACGGACAAGGTCGATGTGCATACCCAGTTCGGCGTCGCCTCCAATACCAAGGCCTTTACGGCGGCCGCTCTGGCCCTTCTGGTCGAAGAGAAAAAGGTCGAATGGGACGCGCCGGTCGTGCGCTATATCCCCGAATTTAAAATGTACGACGCGGCCTTGACACCGCTTGTGACGGTGCGGGACCTGCTGTTGCACCGGGCGGGTCTGGGCCTGGGGCAGGGCGATCTGATGCTGTTCCCGGAATCGGACCATACACGTGAAGATCAGCTCAAGGGCGTACAATATCTAAAGCCGCAATACCCGTTCCGGTCAGGCTATGCCTATAACAATGTCATGTTTACAATCGCCGGTCTGGTGATCGAGCGAGTGTCGGGTCAGACCTATGAGCGCTTTGTGACCGACCGTGTGCTGACGCCCTTGGGCATGGCCGATACGGTGCTGGGCTGGCCGAATGTGACCGGGAACAATGTGGCCGGGCGTCACGCGCGTCTGACCGGCCCGCTGCGCGGCATGGGTGATTATAAGGTGGTGCTGCCGGAAGAGACGCTGTCCTTTTCGCCGGCGGCGGGGCTGGTCACCAGCGTGACGGGCATATTACCGTGGTTGCATACCCAACTGGAAAAGGGCGTGATGCCCAATGGGCAAAGGCTGTTTTCCGAGGCCTCGTCGCGCGAAATGTGGAAGCCCAACACGGTGGTCGGCGCCGGGATGGGGCCGACGCCGGAAATGCCGACGGCAGCGCTTTTCCGTACCTATGGACTGGGCTGGTTCATACAGGATTATCGCGGCCTGCGGCTAGTGTCGCACTCCGGCGGGCTGGTCGGCCAGGTGACGCAGCAGGCCCTCTTGCCGGAAAAGGGCATAGGGGTTGCCGTCTATACCAATGTCGAGGATGGGGCGAGCGGGCAGATTCGCAACGCCATTCTGGACCTGCTCATTGGTGCGCCAACCTTTGACTGGCTCAAGGCGGCGGCCGAAGGCACGGCAAAGGCGGCCGATAAGGCGCTGGCCGATGCGCCCAAGGCGCAGCCGGGCGGCCCGTCCCTGCCACTAACGGCCTATGCCGGCACCTATCGTGATCCTTGGTATGGCGATGTGACGGTGGCGGTGAGCGGTAAGGGCAAGACGGCGCGCCTGACGCTGGATTTCACCCGCACGCCGCGGCTTAAAGGTCCGCTGGAGGTGTTTGGACCGGACGTCTTCCGCACGCGCTTCCCGGTTGGCTGGGGTGAGGACGCCGTGGTGACGTTCGAAGTTAAGGACGGCAAGGTCGCCGGTATGAAGCTGGTGGCCTACTCGCCGCTGGCCGATTTCAGCTTCGACTATCAGGATCTTGATCTGCGAAAAATATAGGCGAGTAACGGGGTGAAGGGGGCCGCGGCCCCTTCGTCTTAAACCGTCACCGGCAGGCTTTGCATCAGGCGTTCGGCGGCGCGTTCGGCTCCGTCTTCCTGCGCAACGACAGCGGAAGCGGCTTCGGCCTTATGGGCAAAGGCAGGGTCAGACAGCAGACGATCCAGCAGACGAATGGCCGAATGTTTGTGCCAGCGGTCGAAGGTGATCGACAAGCCGGTCCCCAGACGCTCGATGCGGCGGCCGTTGTCAAACTGATCGCCAAAGACCGGGGTAACCAGTTGCGGTCGCCCGGCGCGCAAAGCCTGAGCCGTAGAACCGATGCCACCGTGGTGAATATTGACGCGGGCACGCGGCATCAGCAGCGAGTGCGGCGCGTAGGGGACGCAGAGAATATCCGACCCAAAGTCGTCATTGAGCAGCGGGCTTTCACCTCCCACCAGTAGCACGGCGCGCTGACGAAGTGCCTTCGCCGCCTTGACCGCTGTGCGGTAGAAGTCTTCACCGTCATAGACGGCTGTAGAGCCCAGACTGAACACTAATGGCGCCTGACCGGCGGACAGGAAGGCCTCAAGCTGCGGAGGCAGTTCACTGCGGCGGCCATCTTCGGAATCGAAGAAGGGGAAGCCGACGATCTCGGTATGAGGCGGAAAATCCGGGGCCACATCGCCGATCAAAGGGGAATAGAGGCCCAGCGTCATCCGATCCGACTGCACGCCGCCCAAGCTGATTTCCATGTTGATGCCGTACTTGGCATAGATGGCGCGGATGGGGGCAAGGCAGCCCGACAGCTTCTTTTCACCGATCCAGAAGATAGCGCGGTTATATTGCCGGCCCAGCTCGGTGCGTGGCGACAGCACCAGAGGCGCGTCCTTTAGCTTGGGCGGATCATAGGCGGACAGCATGACAGCCGGTTGCAGGGCGACGGTGGAGAAGGGCCGGCCTTCGAGGCGCGCCGCCAGATGCGCCGTGTAGGCATAGGAGGAGGAAACGACCAGATCGGCCTGCCGCACAATGGGGCGAAGCTCGGACAGTCCTTGTTCGATATAAGGGGCCACGAGGTGCTTCAGCATGAAGCCGTGGTCCTGCGAAAAATGGCGAATGATCTGCGCGGCGTCGATGCCCAGATTCTGGCGATAAGTCTCCATGCTTGGGCCGCAGGCGAGGAATTTCAGCCCGGCGGCCTCGACCTTACCCTCATAGTCGGGGTGCGAGGCCAGCACGACGCTGACCCCACGGCGTTTCAGCGCAAGGCCCAACGCCATGAAGGGATGCAAATCCCCAAGCGAACCAAAGGTCGTCAGAACGATTTGAGGCGCGGTCGGCATCGTCTAACCTTCTAAGTCCTACTGAACGACTTTTTTAGGATCGAATTTCGGAGCCGGGCTCAAACGCATCACTTCGGTCATGTATTTTTCACTTTCCCCCAAAAGCGCCAGAGGTAGCGCCTTGACGCAGGCGTCACACAAACGCTCAACCCAGTCCTCGGCCTTATAGAAGTCCGACAAGACCCAGCTATGTACCAGTTCCTTTTGTCCCGGGTGCCCGATCCCCATGCGCCCACGCACAAAGTTCGGCCCGAGATGTCCCATAATGGAGCGTAAACCATTATGGCCCGCATGGCCACCGCCCATTTTCAGCCGGAAGCGCCCCGGAGCCAGATCCAGTTCATCATGAAATACAAGGATATGGTCTGGCTTGATCTTATAAAAGGTCGCCGCTTCCAGAACGGCATTGCCCGACAGGTTCATGAAGGTTTGCGGCTTCATGGCAAGTATTTTCGCAGGGCCCGTGGGCGTATCGACCGTACCTTCGGCGACTTCGGACTGAAATTTTTTGCGCACGGGGCCGAAGTTAGCACTATCGATCAGGCGATCGATAAACATGAAACCGATATTGTGCCGGTTCTTCGCATATTGCGTACCTGGATTGCCAAGACCAACGACAAGAAACAAGGCGGGCTCCGATCAGCTCAAATCGATTCCGTACTCAATGAACGGTGATCTAATCAAAAAAATGGCAGAGCGAACATGCCGAATTGCACAGACCCGAAGCGAATTCGTCGGGTTTCACACAGAAATAAACCCTGTCCTTAGGGTAAGGACAGGGCTTTATCCTATTCCGTGCAAAACCCTTAACAGGCTTAGGCGGAAGCTTCTTCGCTCTTTTCAGCGGCCGAGGCGGTGATCGACGCGATCACGACGTCCTTGCCGGGAACGGCGGTAACGTCCGACGGCAGGCTCAGGTCGCCAACGTGGACAGACGCGCCGATGTCAAGACCCGACAGGTCAACCACGACGTCTTCCGGGATGTGACCGGCGGGAACCTGTATTTCCAGCTCGTGGAAGGCCACGGTCAGCGCACCACCCTTTTTGATGCCAGGCGAGGCTTCGTGGTTCTTGAAGTGAACGGGTACGTTGATCTTGATGGTCTGGGTTTCATCGACGCGATACAGGTCGAAGTGAACCGGCACATCGGTGACCGGGTGGAAGTCGATCGCCTTGGCGATGACTTTTTGGGTTTCTTCGCCGTACTTCAGCGTGACGAGGTGACCAGCCAGCTTGCCCGTATAGAGCGCCTTGCGGAATTCGTTGAGCTTAACGGCGATAGCCACAGGAGCCTTATCACCACCGTACAGAATGCCCGGAACCTTGCCTTCATTGCGGGTGGCGCGGGCGCCGCCGGTGCCGGTGCGCTCACGGATTTCAACGTCTAGTACGATATCGGCCATTAGCCTGTTCCTCAAACAAAATGCGCCGCGTCAGTTTCAATGCCCGCCCTCTGAAACCTCCGTAAGGGAGGCGCGGGCAACACAATGGACACGGCGTGGGGAAACCCCGAAAATCTCAAGAGGGCGCGTAGATACACGCTAACGTCCCGAGACGCAACTGGTCAGAAAGCGGAAAAATCGGCTTTTTCCCGCTCAAGGGTGGGTTTTTCAGACAGCTACGCATATAAAAGCAAAAATCCCCCTCAGGCGTCATGTGCCGACCTTGGGGGATTTTCAGGATAACAACCGAAACCACTGGGGAAAACCAGGTTCCCCCCGATCGGTCAGGAGGACTTCTTCTTGGCCGGCGAGGCGGTCTTTTTGCTCGAAGTCTTCTTGGCGGACGTTTTCTTGACGGGTTCCGGTTTAATGTAGGGCTTGGCGTTGGCATACCTCAACTCTTCGGTGCCATCGGCCCGCAACTTGACCTCGCGGTCCGGCGACAGGTTGAGCGCGTTCGAAGACAGTTCGCCGATGCAGTTCCCCGTATCCATCATGATGTGCTGCCCAACGCAGAACACATCGTCGAAGTGGAAGCGCGAGGCGGCCAGACACTGGTTGAGGTTTAGCTTTGATTCGCCAAGGCAGCGCGGCGACTGCTGCTCATTCAGCAGGGCCACGACCGCGGCTTCGTTGGGGCCGGTCCCTTCGCCCAGAATGGAGATGGCAGCGATCGCCAGCGCCCGGTTCACGCCATAGGTATAGGGCGTGTTGAACAGGGTTTCCTGATCGAAAGACACCGGCGCCGTTCCGGTCGTGCTGAGCGGCTGAGCCGGGGTGCTGGTCGCTGCGGTCGCGTTGTAGGCGGCGGCTTCGGCCGTAGCCGTGCCCGTGCTGGCGTGCGTGGTCAGGCCATTGCCAGTCAGGGCGGCGGTCAACAGTCGGGCGCTTTCGTCAGTGGCCACGCCGCGACCTGTCGAAGACGACAGCTTTGTGGCAGCCAGACGGCCCGCTGGATCGCTGAGGACGCCCTTGGACCACGCCTGCTTCTGGATCGAATAGGCGGCTTGCTTCATCGCCGTACCCTTGGCGTAGAGCATTTCACCGTCTGAAGACAGGGCCAAAATTACGCGACGGGCGGCAATATTGGCACCCGGGATTCCCGCAGCATAGGCCGGGTTGCTGAAAAGCTTGTTTACCAGTTCGTGACGCGCGGCGTCGTCGGAGGCATAGGCGCGCAGTTGAGAGCGGAAGGCCGGTTCTTGCATAGCGACGATTGCTGCATAAGCAATAGCCCCACGCGCCAGTTGCTTCGGCTCATAAGAGGCGCCTTGGCTCAACTTTGCCTGCACCATAGACGCGTCGTTGAAATCCGCGCTCATCCCCCGTGCCTGTTCGACATAGGTGACATAGACCGAGGCGGCATCCGAGATAGCGGGGGCCAGCGACACCGGCGGGCCAGCTGGCGCGGGCGGCGGCGGGGGAGGTGCGGGCGGTGGCGCGTCGGTCTGACAGGCGGCCAGGCTGAGGGCCACAATCGACGCGGTGACGGCCAAGAAGAGCGGCCTGCGGCCGGTTCCGGTCGTGAATTTCATACTAAACTCCCCAATACGGATGCCCGGAAGGGCGGGCAATATACGAGACGTCGGTTGATCGAGCGCAAACCCCAAGGCGCAGACAAACAGTAGGTCGTGCGGCAAAGCTTCCGCATCTGTTTACTATGTCAGGCACTCTAAGCGGGCGGCATTTCCCACCCGACGGCGAGGGCATGATACCGGCAAAACGGCCGACCACAAGGCTGTCAGGAATAATTCAACTGTCAGCAGAAGTCCTCATAAAAGCGCCAAAAATATGGCTTTTTTGGTCGCCGCCGCCTCTGAGTCGCGTCAAAACGAAAATAACATTTCCGTGAGAGGGGCGCCCCCTCCTTACGGTTAACATTGGCCTAATGAGAAATAAAAAAGGCATCCGGAAGGATGCCTTTCGGTCGGGAGCTTAGTCGAAGAGTTTGGAAACCGACTCTTCGTTGGCGATGCGGCGGATCGCTTCGCCGATCAGCGGAGCGACACCGACGATACGCACCTTGGGATGATTGCGGACGTGCTCTGGCGCTTCGATCGAGTCGGTAATGACCAATTCCTTGAGCACCGAATTTTCAACGCGCTCCATCGCCTTGCCCGACAGGACGCCGTGGCTGATATAGGCCGAAACTGAGGTCGCCCCGCGGTCGATCAGCGCCTTGGCGGCGTTGACCAGCGTGCCGCCGGAATCGACGATATCGTCGAACAGAATACAATTGCGGCCGGTTACGTCCCCGATGATGTTCATCACTTCGGATTCGCCGGCGCGCGGACGGCGCTTGTCCACGATGGCCAGATCACCGCCCAGACGATCCGCTAACGCGCGGGCGCGCACCACGCCGCCCACGTCCGGCGACACCACCATGATTTCATGGGCGTTCGTGTAGTTGGCCTTGATGTCCTTGGCCATAAAGGGGATGGCCACCAGATTATCAGTCGGGATGTCGAAAAAGCCCTGAATCTGACCGGCGTGCAGGTCCATGGTCAGGACGCGGTGCGCCCCGGCGCGCACGATCAGGTTGGCCACCAGCTTGGCCGAAATGGGGGTACGACCGCCAGTCTTGCGGTCCTGACGGGCGTAGCCGAAATAGGGGATGACGGCGGTGATGCGTTTGGCCGAAGCCCGCGTCAGGGCGTCGATGCAGATCAGCAGCTCCATCAGATTGTCATTGGCCGGATAGCTGGTGGACTGGATGACAAATACATCCTCACCGCGCACGTTTTCGTCGATGGTGACGAAGATTTCCTTGTCGGCGAAGCGTTCGATGCGCGCCTTGGTCAGGGGCATGTCGAGATAGTCGCCGATGGCCTGAGCCAGCAGTCGGTTGGAATTGGCCGATAGCAATTTCATGGGGAACCTGTGGGGCGGCAGGGTGGGAAACACGAGCGTGTTTTACATGCGGCGGCTTTTAACAGGTGAGACCTGTTGGGCAAGCCCGATTCGTCGCAAATCCTTAAAATTATCGCTGGATTTATGGCTCTCTTGGCGTGCCCGTGATGAACCATGCGCGCTTAATCGTTTCACCTTCAATTTCATAGATGCCGACCACATCAACAAGCCGCACACCTTCCGGGAAATTGCGGGTGACGGACTCGGTGTCGATAACAGTTGAACCCATCACACTGCGGCTGATCAGACGGGCGTAAAGGTCTGGTTCCTGAAAGCGGATCAGATGGCGCTCACCGATAGCCCTATGTCCCTTGGCCAGAAGAGTCTGCGGATGGGCGTAGATTTCAGCATCCTCGGCCCAGAAGGACAGAAACCCGTCCACATCCCTGGCATTATAGGCGTCAAGTTGCCCTTTCACGACGTCTTCTGCTGATCGTTTCATGGACGCAGCATGATGGCGCTGATCAGACGGCCATAATCCGGGTCCTGCCGCAGGAAGCTCCGGCGGTTAGAATGAAACAGTGCTTCTTCGGCGCAGGTGTCGTGGCCTGTGGTCGCAACCTGTGTCACGCCCAGCCGCTTCAGCCTCATCAAGCAGAAGCCCGGCAGGTCGAAATAGCGTTTGCCGGCGGTCTTGCCTGGAACAAAGAAGGCGGTGCTGTCAGCATCCTGGGCACGAAAAGTTTCTTCGTAGTCAGCCGACACCTCATAGGAGGCCTGCGCGATGCACGGGCCGATTACGGCGCGCAGGTGCCGCGCTTCGGCCCCCTTGGCCAGAAGCGCCGTGTATTCGGCTTCGATCATGCCGCCCAGTGCGCCCTTCCAGCCCGCGTGGCAGGCGCCGACGACGCCATTGACAGGATCGGCCCACAGGATCGGGGCGCAATCGGCTGACAAAGCCCCTAAAATCAACCCGGCGGTGGTGGTGACCAGACCATCGGCCTCCGGGCGGTCTTCGCTGGGCCACGGGTCATCGACCATCACGGCGATTTTGGAGTGTACCTGATAACAGTTGAGCAGGCGCTCTTCGGGCTGCCCAAAACTGGCGGCGACGCGGCGGCGGTTTTCAAGAATATTCTCGGGCGTGTCTTTGGAGCCCTGACCGACATTGAGCGACTCGTAAGGAAAGAGCGAGACGCCGCCGAGCCGCGTGAAAAAGCCGTGCTGGATGTTCGGCAAGTCGAGGAGCGGGTGCTGGATACGGGGCAGGGTCATTGTAGCGCCTGTGAAATTAAGAGCCCCCACCACCGCATGTCAGCTTCGCGTCGTGCGGTCCTCCTCCCCAGTAAACTGGGAAGGTATGAAGGCTAAGCTCTACTAGGCCCCGATCTCGATCGGCGCAAGGCCCGCGAGCGGCAGGTCACGGGGGTAACTGAGGGCCAGCACCTTGAACAGTTCGCCCATCTCCTCGCCCGCGATCAGGCGATGGACCTGCCGCGCCAGCCGGTCGGTTTCCTCTGGGTTTTCCGCGCGCAGTTCGTCGAAGCGCTCAATAATCCCCAGACGTTGCAGGAAAACACCCTGCGGTGTGATCTGGCTGACCCCCAGCCCCATGTTCAGTGCCGTAATCGCCAGCGACGGAAAATCCGCCCACTGGGTCAGGTCGTGCGCGCCGGGTTCGGCCAGAGGGTCTGTCTTTTCGTGGCGATACAGCGCCTGTAGCGTATCGCCAGGCTCGGGGCGGTCGCGGCCATAGTCGATAAACAGCGCCGCACCTGTTGCCTCATGGATCAGCGCGCCGACGGCCTCGATCAGGCGGTTTTGCGCCAGAGAGACTTCGCAAACCTGACCGGTTTCGGCGGCAAAGGGAGCTTTGAAATCCTGTGGTGCGGGGACAAGACCTATGACGAGTTCGCCCTCATGCATGCCGACACAGCGCTCAAACCAGCCGTCGGGCGTCAGTTGAAACTGCCGGGCAGGCAGGCAATCGAGCACTTCATTGGCGATGATGAGCAAAGGCGCATCGGTCGGTACGTGGTCGAGGCTATCGTAATGGAGCACCTCACCCAGCCTGTCCGTCTGTAAGGCGCGCAGGGGCTGTGAAGGTTCGATCAGACCAATCTCCGCGGCCTTTACAAAGGCCGGCAGGGCGCGAAAAGTGCGCAGAAGATCGCCCATCAACGTGCCGTCGCCGGGGCCGATTTCAAGGACACGAATCTTCGCGGGCGCACCCATATCCTGCCACGCCTGCATGGCCCACAGGGCGAGGCGTTCGCCGAACATCTGCGTCACCAGCGGGGCCGTAATAAAGTCGCCCGCTTCGCCCAGAGCCGGGCGTGTGGCATAATAGCCTTCCTGCGGGTCGAACAGGCAGGCCCACATATAATCAGCAATGGTCAGCGGGCCTTCAAGCTTTATTTGCTCGATCAGACGGGTTTTAAGCGAGGCCATCAGGCGCTTTCGTTTCATTCGTCGTTGTAAACCCGGCGGGCAGGGTCTTGCCACGTAGGGCCAGCCAGATGGCTATGGCGCCGCCCATTATCATCAGTAGCGACAGGGTCTGCCCCATGGTGATCACGTGCTTGAAGAAGGGCAGCATCTGAGCGTCGGGCTCGCGCACAAATTCGACCAGCACGCGGGCAAGTCCGTATCCCGCAATGAAAACGCCCATAATCAGGCCGGGCTGACGCAGTTTACGCCATACGTGGACGAGTAGGTAGCCGACGACAAACAGCACAATGCCTTCCAGCACCGCCTCGTATAACTGGCTGGGGTGGCGCGGTAGATAGCCTGCAACGCAATGGCCATATACATCGACGGGCGTATAGCGGTTACAGAAGACCATTCCCCATGGCGCATCAGTGGTGCGGCCCCACAGTTCGCCATTGATAAAATTGGCAATGCGGCCAAAGAACAGCCCTATCGGCGCGGCGCAGGCCAGAAGATCACCCAGTGTCCACGGATTGATACTGTGACGCCGGCTATAAAGCACGCCCGCGATACAGACGCCGATAAATCCGCCATGGAAGGACATGCCGCCTTCCCACACCTTAAAGAATTGCAGAGGATTTTTCAGAATGGGTGCCAGATCGTAGAATAGGACGTAACCGACGCGTCCGCCCAGAATGATGCCAAGCGCCATCCAGATAATCAGGTCTTCGAGGTTTTCGCGCGAAAGGGGGGCAGGATAGGGTGCCCACAAAGACTCCTTGTGGATCACGCGCGTCAGATACCACCAACCCAATGCGATACCGGCGACATAGGCCAGCGCGTACCAGCGCAGGGCGAGAGGGCCTATGTGTAAAAGGACGGGATCAATGTCGGGCAGGGTCATGCTCAGAAACCTGTGAACTGTATTCAATGACCTAAAGGAATCATCGAAGGGGGGCAAGAATCGTGAAAAACTTTCTTTCAGTCGCCATTCGCACTATATGCGCACAGTGTGACAACTCATTTGAGGCTCTTTCCGGGCCTTTATCCGCAAGGATTTTCCCATGCAGTCGAAAAACCCCTTCCTCGACGAATTCGCCAAGCTCTCCACCAGCGCCATGTCTTTGGCTCAGGCCGCCGGTGACGAGGCCAAGGCCGCCTTCCGTGCCCAGGGCGACCGCTTCGTCGCCGATATGGACCTCATCCGCCGTGATGAATTTGAGGCGATGAAGGAGGTCATGCTGGCCGAAATCGCCGCACTGAAGCTGGAAATCCAGAGCCTCAAATCCAAGGCTGAGTAATCCCGCCTTCTGGACCTCTCTCAGGACACCTGTATCTATCATGGATCTGCCTCAGGCTGACTATACCGACACGACTTCTGATCCGCTCGAACTGGTCGAAGCGATCCTCACCGACGAAGGCCTGACCTTTGAGCGGACGCCTGATGGCGAGGTGCTGTTCTCACTGGCTGGGTTATGGAAGTCGCACGACATGTGGTTCTCTTGCCGTCCGGAAGGGGAGTGCCTGCAACTGTGTTCGTCGCTCGATCTGCGCTTCGATCCTGCGAAGGTTCCGTCCATCCATCCGTTGCTGTCACTGGTCAATCAGCGCGTCTGGTTCGGCCACTTCGAAATCTATGAAGACGAAGAGGCAATGCGCGAAGCGGGGCGTCTGCCCGCCGATATCGTGTTCCGCCACACCCTGTTGTCAAGCCCGATGGAGCGCCCCGGTCAGGTGCAGACTGCACACATGATCAATGTCGCCGCCGAAGCCGTGGACCGCTTCTATCCGGCCTTTGACTTCCTCTTCAAGGGCGCGAACACAGCCGAAGCGGCGCTGGAAGCCTGCCTGTTCGAAACGATCGGAGAGGCATAAACACTTAGACAAAAGGTGCCCTTCAGGTACATTTTTGTGGTCTGTACGGTGAAAAATGCCTCGGGGCGGCCTGTCGGCGTTTTACGCATTTTTCAAGATTTATTGAGGTTCATCAATGCTGGCGAAACCCATACTTCTAATCGGGGCCGGGGCGCTGGGGTCGGCCATGCTCAAGGGGATGCGTGCTGCAGGCCATGTCGCGCCGTCCGACCTGATAATTCTTGACCTCAGCCCCGGCGAAGAGGCGCAAGCCTATGCCGGATTGGGGGCGCGGCTCAACCCGGCCCCTGAAGTGTGGCGCGACGCCTTCACGGTCATCATCGCCGTCAAGCCGCAGAGCTGGCGCGGGGCGGCGCAGATTCTTGATGGCAATCTCAATCCGGAGGCGACGCTGATTTCGGTGATGGCCGGAGTACGGACTGAAGACCTCAGCAGCGTGTTTGCTCCTCTGAGAGTCGCGCGCGTCATGCCGACCACGGGTGTCGCGACTGGGAAGGGCGTGGCCAGCCTCTATGCGCTCGAGGGCATAGCCTTACAGGCGGCGTCCGACCTCTTCTCGCCGATGGCGGCGACGGTGGTGCTGGGTAACGAAGACCTGATCGACGCCGCAACGGCTGTGTCGGGGTCGGGGCCGGCCTATGTCTACGCCTTTGTGGCGGCGCTGGAGCAGGCGGCCCTGGAAACTGGCCTGACCGCCGCTGATGCAAAAACGCTGGCCCGCGCCACCCTGATTTCGGCGGCCAATCTGCTCGATCAGACGGGCGAAGCCCCCGAAGACCTTATTCGTAAGGTCGCCTCGCCCGGCGGCACCACCGAAGCGGCGCTGAAGGTGCTGCGTCAGGAGAAGCAGGGGCTCACGGAGCTCGTCACGGCAGCGGTACTGGCCGCGCAGAAACGCTCCAAGGAACTCGGATAAGCAAAGCCCCGCCGGGTTTGAACTGATCCCCAAAAGCTGGTGTCCAACTTTTGGGGGTCAACTCAGTTGGCGGGGCTTTGTCTTTCTTATTTGAGGCTGAGTTTCGCTTCGATCTCTTTCCAGTCCACGATCTTGAAATTTTGCCGGGCACGGGTGGTCGAAAGCGCTTCGCCTTCGGTGTCCATGTCGTCCTGCATGACCACGATACCCTTGGTGTAGGGGCCGACCTGCCCGCCCAGGGCCGCGACCCCATCCGTCCCCGTCACGGCGTCGATGCCACTACCGGGGAAGACCGAGAAGCGGCCCTGATAGACGGGTGAACCTTCCACGCGCCAGACGGCAAAGGCCGAGTCGCCTTGTGACGAGGCGATCAGATAGGTTTTTTGGCCATCACGCAGCAGGGTCAGGCCTTCGACATCGGCTTTGAGCACGTCCGACGGCAAGCTGGCCAGCGCCTTGCGCTGCGGCCCCGTTGCAGGATCAAGGCTGTACATCCAGATGCCGGCGTTTTCTTCGGCGATATAAAGCGTCTGGTTGACGTCATCCACCACGCAGCCTTCGGACTGCGTGCCGACATTGAAGCGGCGCGTTTCGCTCAGGACCGGCTTGCCCGCAGCAACGCTGACCGTGGCTTGAGCCACATCGCCGTTCTTGCCCACCATAATGGCGACCAGATCCCCCGCCGTCGTTTTACCGAGGCAGAAACCATAGGCCTCAGAGGTGGCCAGTGACGCAAAGCCCCAATCCGTTGTTTTCAACGTCGCCGGATCGAGCTTGAAGAAACGTACGCCATTGCCGATGCGGTCAGAGGCGGCGACCACCACCGGCAGGCCCAGTGCGTCGTTGCGCAGATCCACATTGTTCATCGGACCGACGGTGAGGAAGTCGATCACCTTTCCATTCAGGTCGTAGCTGTAAAGCCCCGCCTTTTTGTCGGTGCCATAGATCACCACGCGGTTGGAATCCGACGGATCGACCCAGATTTCAGGATCGTCCGCCGAGTCCAGATTGACGGTGCCGACCGCCGTAGTTTCCGTCACCGCCAGTACCGGCGTGCCCGTGCCCTGCGTCATCTTGGCAGAGTCGGAGATCAGTTCTGGGTGCACACAGGCGGACAAAGGCACTGAAGCGACACATAAAAGAGTTGTTGTCATAAAAAGTTTAAACGTCTGTCTGGAAAGCATTTGCGTACACCTCTATGTGCTCATTTTCGCGCTCTTAGCACGGAGAATAAAAAAGCACACCCCATTTAAGTAATGCGTGTTGTCGTTCATGCGATATGCTGAACTGTGCATCTAATGTCACAGTGTATCCCCTTTGCGATGCCGTCACAAAAGCTTCACAAAACTGTATTCGAACCGTCGCCCAGCCTGAATAGACGGACCACAGGGGCTTTGAAGCAAAGATTTTTTGCCAGGCCAAATCACTGGGGATTTGAGATGAAAACCGTGAAGTTTCTTGCGATGACGGCGGCGATCGCGCCGCTCGCCGCTGTTGCTGTTCCGGCCGTGGTTCAGGCCGCTGACGCCGAAGAGGTCACCGAAGTTGTTGTGACAGCGCGCCGTCCGCTGGCCGAATCTGATGCGGCCGCGCTGAAGGCTCAGCGTCAGTCGGATTCGCTGGTCAGCGTTCTATCGGCCGATGATGCCGGTAACCTGCCGGATCAGAACATTGCCTTCGCCATAGGCCGTCTGCCGGGCGTCGGTCTGGAGCGCGATCAGGGTCAGGCCCGCTACGTCAACCTGCGCGGTATGCCGCGCAAGTGGGCGACCATCTCGTTCGACGGCCTGTCGGTCGTTTCGGCCGAAGGTCGTGACTCGCGTTTCGATAACATCCCGTCGGCCATTGCCTCGCAGATTATGGTTCAGAAGGCTATTGTACCTTCTATGCCGGGCGATACGGTCGCCGGCAATATCGACATCCGCACGCGCCGTGCTTTCGACTATAAAGGTCAGAAGATTACGGGCAAGCTGGGTCTCGGCCACGTCACCCTGGGTGGTGGCGAAGAGGTCGATGCCAACCTCGTCTATTCCAACATCTTCATGGACGGCAAACTGGGCATCGTCGCTCAGGCCTCCTATTATCGCCGCAACATGGCGACGGAAAACTGGGAAACCGATCCGTACCTGGTTCAGCGCGCTGCCGCTCCGGGCAAGACTTTCGCCCGTGAGTTTGAATACAAGAACTACCGCCTGACGCGTTACAACTCTTCGGCCTCGCTGCGTGCCGATTACAGGATCGACGACAACAATACCCTTTTCGCCTCGTCGATCTGGACGATTTTCAAAGACGACGAACTGCGAGACAACTGGATCGTGCGTCTTGATCAGGGCACCAATGCCGCCGGTGTTGCCTATAATTCGGATGCCAATTTCACCGCCGCCGACCCCAAGTTCGGTACGGTTTATGGCGCGCGGCTGAACGGTCGTATCGACTACCGCGACTCAGAAGAAATCCTTGCGACCAACACTCTGGGCGGTGAGCACCGCAACTGGTACGGCTACGACGTGTCGTGGCGGCTGAACTATACGTTGGGTCTGAATGGCGGAGATACGCCGGTTACCGCCGCCTTCCAGAGCCCGTCGTCTTTTCTGGATCGTCCGACCGCCATTTATGATTTCCGCAATGGCGATCAGAACATCGTGCGTCTGTTCCGTACCGGTGGCACGACCTCGGCGCGTACCCAGGGCGACCGCGTCTTCTCGGCCGAAGAATTCAATGTTCCGCTGACCTCGATCGGTCGCGTCGCCGGTGGTGAAACCACGCAGGCGTACACCGCGAAGATCGACTTTGTCCGTCAAACCGAGCTGTTCGGCCTGCCGACTAAGGTGGAGTTCGGTGCCCTCTACACGGCGCGTAACAAGAAGAACGAAAACGAGACCTACACGGCCACCCCGGCGAGCCTGACCGCCAAGGGCTTCTCGGTGCCGAGCTGGGGTACGCTGGCCATTGACGATCCGTACAAGGGCAAGCAGGCGCTGGGTTACACCTTCCGTTACACCAATCAGGCCCTGACGAACGATCTTGTCGATCAGTATATCAATGCCGGTGCCGCCGTGCGCGACATGTCAGCCACGACGTCGAACTACTGGAAGATCAACGAAAAGCAGGCGGCTGCCTACCTGATGGCCACCACCACCTTTGACTGGGGTAATATCGTTTACGGTACGCGCATCGAAAACATCAAAAACGACGGCCGTGCCTATTCGACGGCTCTAGCGAAGTATCTTGAGACTTCCAGCGATGAAACCCTGTTCTACCCCAGCGTTCACCTGAATTGGAACGTGACGGATAAGCTGAAGGCGCGCTTCTCGCTGAACCGCACGGCGTCGCGTCCTGATTATGACGATCTGCGTCCGAACTTCACCTATTCAGACTCGAACCAAACGGTTTCGGGCGGTAACCCCGACGCCAAGCCCGAAAAGCAGACCGGTTTTGACGCCTATCTGGAATACTATGGCGACTCCGCTTTCGTATCGGCGGGCTTCTTCTACAAGGACATTCAGGACGTTCTGTTCAACCAGTCAGCCACGTTCGGCTCTGACATCCTGAATTCAGGCACCACCAACCGTTCGGACTATATCTTAACTACGCTGCGTAACGGCGGTGATGGCAAGTTGTCGGGTGTGGAACTGTTTACCTCCTACAGTGCGGAAAAGCTGGTTGAAGACCTCGGTTGGTCGGACTGGCTGGGCGGTTTCGGCGTGAAGGCTTCGGCCACGCTCGCGGACTCGGAAGTCACCATTCCCGCTTACAATGTCGGCACCAAGGCGGCTCCGAACATCGTGCCGGCGCGCAAGGCTGAATTGCCGGGCACGTCGGAAGGTGTCTATAACCTCCAGATGATCTATGAAAAGTACGGCCTTACCGTGCGTCTCGCCTATCAGTACCGCACGGCCTGGATACAGGACATCGGTGGCTACACCATGGTTGGCGGCGTCGCCGTGCCCTCCGATAACGGCGACATCTATTGGGACGACGATGAAGAAGTCGATCTGTCGGTGCGCTACCAGATCAACAAGAATCTGGAATGGTACTTCGATGGCTCGAACCTGCGCAATCAGGGCGCGCGCCGTTACGGCACGGTTTCGACCAATCCGATCGAGTTCGAACGTTTTGGCCCGCGCTACGTCGCCGGTGTGCGTTTCAACTTCTAGAGCGCAATCTGATAAACTGGACTCCACTTTTCAGAAAAATTGCGCGACCGAACAAAAACTTAGAGCCATTTGGCGGCGGCGCAAATGAGCCGACGAATGCTCTAAAATCCTTTGAGCGGGGGGAGGCCGCAATGCCTCGATCCCGGAAAGGAAGCACCGTATCGAATTCGATGCGGTGCTTTTTTCTTTGCTCAGGTTAGGTGTTGCCGTTCCGAGTAGGTTTTGTCGTCTTGCGCGGGTGACGGGCCCACCAGACGACCGGCGCGGCGATCAGGCCTAAAGGCAGGAGGTAGCCCGCCACGGCGACCATAACGGTCAGCACCGAGATCATGTTCGGGCCGACATCCGACAACGCGGATTTCAGAGGCGCCCAGGTGCCATCTACGGCAACCGCCGAGGCCGGACGATAGGTCAAGGTCAGCTTTGACATGGCGACGCGCTTTTTCATCGTGGCGACGGCTGTTTGTGCGCTGTCGATATCGGATTGGATTGTGGCCAGTTGTTGCTTTAACTCGATGACTTCATTCATCTTTCCTTTATGACTGCGTAGCGTTGCCTGCAGATTATCGCGTAAGGCCGTCTGGTTCTTGATGTGCGCCTCAGTGTCAATGAGGCTCAGGCTGAGGTCTTCGGTGGCAATGCTCTGGCTTTCGATGGCCGCGCCGGTGGCCTTGAGTTCGTTATTGAGATTTTTGCGGAAGAGGCCAATCCATTGCGGCGTGGCGCGCAGAGTCAGGGTGTGGAACTGGCCGTCTTTCCCAGTATTCTGACTGCTCAGGGACAGAACCTGACAGATGGTAAGGCCGGCCACGGTGCAGGCCTCGCGATGGCCCTCCATCATGCCGCTGACCGTTTTATCGGGCGCGCTGAGATCAAAACGATAATCATAGGTCAGTTGGGGAACCGAGGCCGGATCGACGCGTTGTGAAGGCGTCGTGTCAGGTTCGGCAGCGGTGGGGGCTGCGTCCTCGGTCGTGGTCATTTCTTCGGCGGGTTTGGAACAGGCCGACACGGTGAGCAAGGACGCGGACAGCAGAACGACGGCCAGACGGCCGGACAAACGAGGCGACATTAGGGGCTCCCCAAAACGAAGGTTGATGCCGCAGTCGAGAGCGGCGGCCTTCATCTCGCGCTGGAATCACGTCATTTTCACGACATTATCACGTTTACGTGATAATGTCGTGATTTGGTTGTGATGGCATTGATCTGTTTTGGTTTTATCGAAAAGCAGCGCTGAGCCCCGGGTCGCATTGTGTCGCCAATGCGGCAAAATCTCAGTCAGGCGGCACGCAGGGTGTGGCCCAAGGCCTTGACCTGATCACGCAGCGCGATCAAGTGAGGCAGGTCTATATTGCCCATGGCGCAGAGCATGGCCTGCGGGATGGATTGTCCCTGTGCCGCTAGAGCCTTGCCCTTTTCCGTCAGCGTGATGCGGGTGACGCGCTCGTCCTTGGGGTCGCGGGTGCGGTCGATCAGGCCCTGCGTCTGAAGACGTTTGAGCAGCGGCGTCAGCGTGCCGGAATCGAGAAACAGCGGCGTGCCCAGTTCGCTCACCGAACGATCATCTTTCTCCCACAGCAATAGCATGACCAGATACTGCGGATAGGTAAGGCCCATGGGTTCCAGCAGAGGTTTATAGGCCTGCGCAAAGGCGTGCGCCGCGCTATGGACCGCAAAGCAGATCTGGTTTTCAAGCCGCATTTCCGCGGGGATGAGGGGCGAGGGCATGATTTTCTCCTGACTTGGCAAAGGGATATCACAAATATCGCTTAAAATCAATTAAATTGCGCGCAATGCAATTGACAAAAGATTGTGCACAATCTATCTAGATTTCAGACACGCCGCTGGCGGTTCTTCACTTACCCTAATTGCAAAGGAAACCTGACCATGACCACCTCGATCACCGCGCTTTATACCGCTCACGCTACGGCTACCGGTGGCCGCGAAGGCACCGCTTCCACCCCTGATGGCCGCCTGTCGGTCAAGCTCTCGACGCCGAATGAACTGGGCGGCGGTGGCGGGGAGGGCACTAACCCGGAGCAACTGTTCGCCTCGGGCTATGCGGCTTGCTTTATCGGCGCACTGAAATTTGTGGGCGGTCAGAAGAAGGTCGCCGTTCCCGCTGACGCCTCCATCGACGCCGCGGTCGGTATCGGCCAGATTCCCAACGGTTTCGGCCTCGAAGTCACGCTCACGGTCAACCTGCCCGGCGTGCCCGACGAAGCAGCCCGCGACCTTATCGAAGCCGCACACGTGGTCTGCCCCTATTCGAACGCCACGCGCGGCAATATCAACGTCACCCTAATCCACAAGGCGGCGTCAGGCGAGGTGATCGTCGCGCAGTAGGCTTTGCGCAGTAGGCTTTGCGCATAACCCTTCAAAAATAAGAGCGCCGGAGCGACCTCCGGCGCTTTTTTTCAGGCTTTGAAGTGCGGGTTGTCGATCAGGTCCTGACCGGTGGATTTCGGCGGTGCGGTGAAAATGCCGGGCAGGGCCTCGCGGGTTAACTGGTCCAGTTGTGTCAGTTCGTTATCATCAAAGGCGAGATTGTCCAGCGCGCTGAGGCTGTCGGTCAATTGCTCAACCGTGCGCGCTCCGATCAGGGTTGAGGTGACGCGCGCGTCCTTCAATGTCCAGGCCAGAGCCATGCGCGCCAGAGTTTGTCCACGCGCCTTTGCCAGTTCATTGAGCTTATGGATCAGAGCCAGCTTGGCGTCGGTCAGACCGGCGCGCACCCAGTCGAGGCGGGCGGCGCGTGAGTCTTCGGGCAGACCGCTTAGATACTTGTCGCTCAAAAAGCCCTGAGCCAGAGGTGAAAAGACAATAGTGCCGACGCCGTTGCGCGCATTCGTTTCCAGCAGCGCCGGCTCAATCCAGCGATCCAGCAGGCTATAGTTCGGCTGGCTGATCAGCAGCGGTACACCCAGAGATTTGAGAATATCGGCCGCCTTCTGCGTCAGTTCCGGTCCATAGTTGGAAATGCCGACATAGAGTGCCTTGCCCTGCTGAACCAGTGTCGCCAGCGCGCCCATGGTTTCTTCCACCGGGGTGTGGGGGTCGGGGCGGTGCGAATAGAAGATATCGACATAGTCGAGTCTCATGCGTTTCAGGCTCTGGTCGCATGAGGCGATAAGGTGCTTGCGCGTGCCGGTCATCGAGCCGTAGGGACCGTCCCACATCTGCCAGCCGGCCTTGGTCGATATGATCAGCTCATCCCGATGAGGCTTGAAATCTTCGGCAAAAATGCGCCCGAAGTTCACCTCAGCAGACCCCGCTGGCGGGCCGTAATTATTGGCCAGATCGAAGTGGGTGACGCCCCGGTCAAAGGCCGCGCGCAGTAGAGCGCGCTGTGTATCAAGGCGGTCAATATCGCCGAAATTATGCCAAAGCCCCAGCGAAATGGCGGGTAGTTTCAGGCCCGAAGCGCCACAGCGGCGGTAGGGCATGATGTCATAGCGCGTGGTGGCTGCAGAATAGGTCATGAACGGCTCCCGGTTTTCGTTGCTGCTAGGGTTATGATGGTTTAGGGCGATTGGGAAGTAGGGATGAGCCATGAGTCTTGAAAACTGGACGCCGCGTCCGCGACCGGCGGCGAAGACCTTTGCGGGCCGTTATGGCCGTCTGGAACCGCTCGACTGGGCGCGTCATCGGGCGGGGCTTTATGCCGTCGCCGGAGGTGAGGCCAATGGCGCTCTGTGGCGCTACATGCCGCTCGGTCCGTTTATTGGCGAAGCGGCCTTTGAGCGCGATTTCGAAGCCAAACGCGCACAGGAAGGCTGGGAAACACAAGTCATCATCGATCCGCACGGCACGATCATGGGCATGGCTTCTTTCATGCGTATCCGCGAGGCGCAGGGCAGCGCTGAAATTGGGGCGGTGCTGTTTGGGCGCGCTTTGCAACGCACGGCGCTGGCCACCGAAGCCGTGTTTCTTATGGCGCGCTATGTGTTCGACGAGTTGGGCTATCGGCGTTTTGAATGGAAGTGCAATGCCGCCAACCAGGCGTCTAGGCGCGCGGCAGAACGGTTCGGCTTTACCTACGAAGGCACCTTCCGCAATGACATGGTGACGAAGGGCGAAAACCGCGATACCGCTTGGTTTTCAATCATTGACTCGGAATGGCCGCGCATCCGTTCGGCCTACGAGGCCTGGCTCGACCCGGCCAATTTCGATGGCACGGGCCGCCAGATTTTCCGCCTCAAAACCAAACAGGCTTAGGCCAACCGCAAGGCCCGGTCGAGTGCGGCAATGAGATCTGTCGGGTCTTCGAGGCCAATCGACAGGCGCAGCAGGCCCTCAGTAATCCCCGCCATGGCTTGCGCTTCCGGCGACATGGCCGCGTGGGTCATCGATCCCGGATGCACGATCAGGCTTTCGACGCCGCCCAGACTTTCGGCCAGACTGAACAGTTCGATCACGTCAAACACGCGCTTGACGGCCTCAAGCCCGCCGGCCAGTTCAAAACTCATCATGGCGCCGAAGCCCTTTTGCTGACGCATAGCCAGGGCGTGCTGTGGGTGTGAGGGCAGGCCGGGATAGAAGACGCGCGACACGGCGGGGTGGGCATCAAGGAATTCGGCTATAGCCTGCGCCGACTCCTGCTGCTGCTTGACGCGCACGAAAAGCGTGCGCACGCCGCGCAGGGTCATGTAGGAGTCAAACGCGCCTGGCGTCGAACCGAGGCAGTTGGCCCACCAGCGACAGGTGGTGACGTCTTCTGCCGTCGTGCAGACCAGTGCGCCGCCAATGACGTCTGAATGGCCGTTGATGTATTTGGTTGTCGAATGGATGACGAAGTCGGCCCCGAAGGCGATGGGGTTTTGCAGAGCCGGGGACAGGAAGGTGTTGTCTACGGCGACCTTGGCCCCGGCGGCGTGGCCCAGCGCGATCAGCTTTTCGAGGTCGATAAGGCGCATCAGCGGGTTGGATGGTGTTTCCAGCAGCAGCATACCCGCCGGCTGAGACAGGGCGGACTCCACAGCCGCATCATCGCCCTGATTGACATAGACGACTTCGATCAACCCTTGACGATGGCGGGCATTGAGCAGGCGCTGCGTCCCGCCATAGCAATCGTGCGGCACGATCACGCGTTTGTTGGGCAGGTCCTGCCACAGAAGGTCCAGCGCCGCGAGCCCGGACGCTGTCATCACCGCACCCGCACCGCCTTCCAGTTCGGCAATCACGTCGGCGATGATGTCGCGCGTCGGATTGCCTGAGCGGGCATAGTCATAGCCCCGTTTTTGTCCGAAACCGGCGAAGGAATAGTTGGATGACAGGTAGATCGGCGGCATGACCGCGCCATGCGCACGGTCACTGTCGATGCCGATATTGATGACCTTGGTGCCGAGTTTGGCGTCTTTGAGATAATCTTTTGACATTTTCGTTCCTGCCAGCGTTCCTCTTGGGGAAGCCGACTAATCCTTAAGTGATTTGCGAACTATATCAGACACCAAACTGATTTCTTTCAGGAAAGCGTCGTGTCCATAAAGCGAGGGGAATTCGATAAAGACGCTGTCTGTCAGCGTCTCGTTCAGGGTCTGCATATCGGAATAGGGGACCAGTCGGTCGGTCGGCACGGCGGCCAGAAACACCTTGGCTTTGATCTTGGCCGGATCGATGCGATGACGATCAAGCGAATCTGACATTGAAATCCAGCGATTCGCGTTCGACACATAGGCATCGCCGCGCGCCCGCAGATAGCCGCAAACCGTGTAATTTTCACCCGCCCAGTCCGGGGGGGGGCCGTCAAAGCGTTCGGAAAACTCGGCTTCGGAACGGTAGGTAGTCATGGCCAGTTGCCGCGCCAGTGATATGCCTTCCTGCTCACGGCCCGTGTCGAGCCCGAACTTGAGTAGACGGCGTTGTAGGCCGCGCATGGCTGTAGCCATAGGGTGAGCCCGATGCGCGGCCGAGATGCAGCAGACGCGGTCGATATAGTCTGGATAAAGCTCGGCAAAAGCCAGGCCGATCATCGCCCCGTACGACGCCCCTATGAAGGCAAAAACATGAGCGACGGCCAGGTGATCGAGGATCAGCTTCACCAGCCGCGCCTGATCGTGTGTGGTGATAGTGTAAACCTGAGAGGCAGGCAGACGCGGCGCAAATTCGATTGAGAGCACGCGGAAGGTGTTGAGGTCCAGCGCCTCACCCGGACCTGCAACCCCTTCCCACCAACCGGGGGCAGCTTCGGTCGAATCTTCCTTCGCGAACAGTATGCGTCCGGCAGAAATACCACCGGCGGCCACCACCACGCGGCCATCGGCGGGGCCGTAGAGGCGCGCCACGACGTCGGTCTGTTCGAGTTTTTGTCCGCTTTGCAGCCGGAAATCGTCCGGAATATCGACGCGAATGTCTGTCCCGCTCAGATCGGGTGTGGCGTGAGGTTTGATAAAGCTCATCTGGGTAAAAGCTCGGTGGTCCGGTGCAAAACAGGGACTCAACAGACCAGTCGGGAGAAGACACGGCCACACCACCGCTGTCGCTTCTCTCATCTGTCGGAAGCGCACTTCCGCAGGAGTTGGCACCATTCCGAAGTTTCGGTGGTTGCCCCAGCGTCGTCGGGCCTGTCCCTCGGCTGGTCTCGATGAGTTGTGTCAGCTTATGCGCCGAACCCGGCTTTGTCGTCAAGAGGGGATGGAGATGACGTGTCTCCGCACAAGAAGCGCTTAAACCGGTCATCCGGTTTCGGTCGTCGTGCGTAGTGACTTCATGACCCAAGTTAAACGTCGTACGTTTTTGGCAACTCTTGGCGCCTTGCCGCTTTCAATGACCGCTTTTGCTGTGCGTGCAGAGGTCCCAGCGGGCGTGCCCGATGGCAAGCTAGTCGGCAGGGGCCGCTACAGCGTGCTGGGCCTGTCGATATTTGATGCCAGCCTCTATGCCCCCAATGGCCGTTATGATCCGCAAAAGCCATTTGCCTTGCGACTGGATTACCTCAAAAGTTTCAATGCCAGATACATTGTCGATCATTCGATCGCCGAAATCCGCAAGCAGGGCTTTTCGGACAAGGTCAAGCTGGAAGAGTGGCGACAGCAGATGAGCGCTATTTTTCCGGATATTCGTTCGGGCGCCTACATTGCGGGCGTGCGTAACGCGGACGGGTACGCTCAGTTTATCCATAATGGCCGCGCCATCGGTGCCATCCGCGACACGCAATTCACACGGCTGTTCTTCGACATCTGGCTGGGCAGCCGGACCTCATCGAAAGCGCTGCGCGCCAAACTTCTGGGGGACGCATGAGCCAGCAAAAAAAATTCAAACGCACGTGGATAATCGGGGCCTCCAGCGGCATAGGCGAAGCGCTGGCCGAACGGCTGGCTGCGCGCGGTGAGGAGATCATCCTGTCGGCGCGCAATGCCGAGGCGCTAGAGACGATCTGCAAGCGCCTGAAGGGCCGGGGGCATCGTGTCCTGCCGCTAGATGTATCGGACGGCCCGGCGGTGGCCCGATCGGCCATTTGGCTGAAGGACACGGTAGGGCCGCTTGACCGGGTGCTGTTTTTTGCCGGGGCCTACACGCCGATGAAGCTGGGGCAGATCGACCTTGGTGATATGGGGCGTATCGTCGATACCAACCTGAAAGGGGCCTTCTACGTTGTGGAGGCCACCTTGCCGGTCATGGCCGAAAAGGGTCAGATCGCTTTGTGTGCGTCGGTTGCCGGCTATCGTGGCCTGCCCAATGGTCAGCCCTATGCGGCGACCAAGGCGGGGGTAATATCGCTGGCCACCTCACTGCGCGCCGAACACGGCGACCGCCTAGATATCAAGGTCATCAATCCAGGCTTTGTCAAAACGCGGCTCACGGATAAGAACGGCTTTGAGATGCCGATGATGATTACGCCGGAAAAGGCCGCCCGCGCCATTGCCCGCGAACTGGACAGTAAACGCTTCGAAATCCACTTCCCCAAGGGCTTCACGCGGATGGTCAAGCTACTCGCCCTGCTGCCCGACGGGCTTTATTTCAATGCTGTCAAGGGGATGCGTTAGGTGGGTTGTGCGGCTTTCGGGCGGCCCGATTCGGCCAGTACGATACCCGCAATGACCAGAGCCAGTGCCCAAAGGTGAAACCCGTGCAGCGGCTCGCGCAAGATCAGTACTGACAAGATCACACCGAACAGCGGAATGGTGTTGATGAACAGCCCGGCCCGGTTGGCCCCGATCAGTTCGACACCCCACACATAGCAGACCTGCGCCACCAGTGATGGCAACAGTCCGGTATAGAGCACGATCAGCCAGCCCGTGGTGTCGGGCCAGACAATGCCGGTGTCGCGTGACATCCACAGCAGATAGGGAATGGCGGCCCCTAAAGCGCCAAGGGTCGGAATGGCCATAAGGCTTTGCCAGTGGATCGCCGGTTTATAGCGCAGCGCGACCGTATAGGCCCCGTAATTGACAACCGCCAGTAGCATAAGAGCATCGCCGAGATTTAGATCCAGCCTTACGATATTACGCAGATCGCCATGCGTGGCCGTCAACATGACGCCAATGGCGGTGACACCAAAGCCCGCCACCTGCGCCCAAGACGCTTTGATGCGATAGAGCGCGTAGTTCAGCCCCATAATAACCAGAGGAATACCGGCGTCTTCGATCACAACATTGATGGCGCTGGTGTGTTCCAGCGCCGTGTAGAGAAGGATATTGAACGACGCGAAACCGAAGAAGCCATAAGCCAGAAGCAGTGGCAGGTGCTGACGGATGACCGGCCAGTCGCGGCGGAGCGGTTTCACTGAGACGGCAAATATCACCAGAGCCGCCAGTATCCAGCGCGAGGCCGACAGCAAGGCCGGGCTGATGTGCCCCACGGCTAGCTTGCCCGACACCATATTGCCCGCCCACAGGATCGAGGCAATCAGCAGGCACGCATAGGCCTTCAGACTCACAGATGATTTTAGATACTGTTGCAACGACTTCTCTCCGCCGTCGCGCGCTTAACACGAAAAACGGGGCGTGCCTTATCTTTTTTCTTTGAATTCGTTGAAAAGACTTATAACGCCATGCTCACCCGCCTGCCGTAAGGGCGATAGGAATAAGGATCTGAAAACATGTCTACCCTTGTCGTAAAATTCGGTGGTTCGGTTCTGACCTCCGAAGCGGCCCTGCACCGCGCCGTGTCCGAGGTCTATCGTTATGTGCGCGACGCGCACAAGGTGATTGCCGTTATTTCGGCCTTCAAGGGTGAGACAGATCAGCTGATGCGCCTGGCCGTTGGCTATACGCAGGCCTCAGCCTCATCGGCCACGCCGCACCTGCTGGCGACGGGGGAAATGAAGGCCGCGACCTTGTTCGCCATGGCCTGCGAGCGGTCTGGGATCGTGACGCGCTTTCGTTCGGTGGCCGAAATCGGCCTGACCGCCGAAGGCGACCATTTCAATGCTCAGCCGGTTACCCTGAAAGCCGACGTGCTGGTCAACGACCTGAAAGCCTGCGACCTGGTGGTGGTGCCAGGCTATGTGGCGGAAAATGCCGCCGGTGAGCCCGTGCTTCTGGGCCGGGGCGGCTCCGATCTGACCGCCGTTTTTATCGCCAAATCCCTGCGCGACGCCGGGGTCGAGGCGCGCGTGCGGCTCAATAAGGACGTCGATGCCGTCTATGACATCGATCCCAATACCTATCCGGATACGGCCAAGCCCTATGCTGCCCTGTCATGGGATGAGGCCGAAAAGATTGCGTTCCCCGTTGTGCAAGCCAAGGCCATGAAATACGCGCACGAACATGGGCTTGAGGTCGAAGTCGCGGGCATGGCCCGCGGCTATGAAACCGTGCTGGGAGCCAAAACGGCGGAGCGCAAGACGCCGGGGTTTGCGCGCAAAATCCGCGTGGCGGTGATGGGGGCGGGGGGCGTCGGGTCGATGTTCCTGCAGCGCTGCCTCGAATGGTCGGACCTGATCGAGGTTGATCGCGTGCTGGTGCGTGATCCATCGAAGCGCCGCGATCACCCGCTGGCCGGTAAGTTTACCTCGGACGCGCGCAGTTTCGCCCGCGCCGATGTCGATGTGTTTGTCGATATTGGCACTGGCGTTTCGCCGTCGGCGGAATTACTGGAGCAGTTTCTGAAACTGGGCGTCGGCGTGACGTCTGCCAACAAGCAAGCGGTGGCCGCCGTACATGGCAAGCTGAAAGACGCGGCGAAAGCGTCGGGCGCGGCGCTCACCTTTTCGGCTTCGGTCGGCGGCGGGGCACCGGTAATCGAAGCCCTGCTGCGTGCCGTCAAGTCGCATAAGGTCAAGAGCATTGCCGGGGTGGTCAACGGCACCTCCAACTTCGTGATAGATCAGGTGGAAGCGGGTAAGACCTTCGATGCGGCCATGGATGAGGCGCGCCGCCTGGGCTTTGCCGAACCGGATTCAACGGCCGATCTCGATGGCACGGATGTTGGCGCTAAGCTGCGCCTGTTGCGCGAAATCGCCTTCCCCGGCGTGACGCCCGTGCACGTTGAGGTGGGGGCCATCACGGCGGAGTCGCTGGTTATTCCTAAGGGCAAAGGCTTGCGTTACGTGGCACGTGCGATCATGACCTCAAAGGGTCTTGAGGTGTCGATGAAGCTAGAGGAACTTCCGGCCGATCACTATTTGGTGGGCGCCAAGGGCGAGCAAAACCGTGCTATTATCGAGCTGGAAAACGGGGAGTTCTGGTACGTGACGGGTAAGGGGGCTGGTGCCTGGCCGACCTCGGAATCGCTGCTGGCCGACACCCTGGACATCGCCCGCGGTTTAAAGGGGTAAGATCGCGACCTCCGTAAAAAGACAGGAAAGCCGAATTTCACGGCTTTTCCTCCTGCGAAAACATGTTCTATACATGTTCCATGTCTTCTGTGCCCCATGACCTGTTTCAGGCGGCTGGCCTGACGCCGTCCGCTCCGACCCTGACCGCTGCTCCCGAAGGGTTCAAGCCGCTGGCTGAGCGCCTGAGGCCGCAGACCTTGTCCGAGATCGTCGGTCAGGACCACCTGCTGGGCGAAGGCGGGGCCATCGCGCGCGCCATCGATCGCGGGTTTTTGCCGTCGCTGATCCTGTGGGGGCCGCCGGGCGTCGGCAAGACGACCATTGCGCGGTTGCTGGCCGCCAGCGTCGGTTATGAGTTTCAACAGATTTCGGCGGTTTTTTCCGGCGTCGCCGATCTGAAAAAGGCCTTTGAGTACGCGCAGGCCCGTCGCACTCAGGGTGTGCGCAGCGTCCTGTTTGTCGATGAAATTCATCGCTTTAACCGCGCTCAGCAGGACAGCTTCCTGCCCTATGTCGAAGCCGGTGTGGTCACCCTGATCGGGGCAACGACGGAAAACCCGTCGTTTGAGCTGAACGGCGCGCTTTTGTCGCGCTGTCAGGTCTTTGTGCTGAAACGCCTCGATGACGAGGCGATGGATAGGCTCATTGCCCGCGCCGAAACGCATCTGGGGCACGCCCTGCCGCTGATGGACGAGGCGAAGGAGACGCTGAAAGGCTTGGCCGACGGTGACGGGCGCTATCTGCTGACCCTGATCGAGTCTTTGGCCTCGATGGGGTTTGAGGCGCCGCTGAACAGCGACGCTCTGCTGCAAAACCTGCAAAAGCGCCGCCCCAATTACGATAAGGACCGCGAAGGCCACTACAACCTGATCTCGGCCCTGCATAAGTCCGTGCGCGGTTCCGACCCTGATGCGGCGCTTTACTGGTTTGCGCGGATGCTTCAGGGGGGCGAAGACCCGCTGTATATCGTGCGGCGGATGCAGCGCATGGCCTCTGAAGACATCGGCAATGCCGATCCCATGTCGCTGATCATGACCAATGCGGCGCGTGAAACCTATGAGGTTCTGGGCTCTCCGGAAGGCGAGCTGGCCATTGCTCAGGCCCTGGTCCATATGGCTTCGGCCCCCAAATCGAACGCCGTCTACACGGCCTTTAAGGCAGCCATGAAGGCGGCGAAGGAAACCGCGACGCTGGACCCGCCCGAAGTTATACGCAACGCACCGACCAAGCTGATGAAGCAACTGGGCTATGGCGAAGGCTATATCTACGACCCCGATGACCCCGATGGGTTTTCGGGGCAGAACTATTTCCCGGACGGCATGGCACGACCGCGCTTCTATGACCCGAAAGGCGAGGGGCACGAGGGCAAGACCCGGCAAAGGCTTGACGAATGGGCGCGGCTCAGGGCACAAAAGCAGGGTCGAAGGGGCGAGTAGAGTAAAAGGGGGACTGATGGGTAGCCTGTCTATATGGCATTGGGTAATTTTGGGTCTGCTGGCTTTGCCGGCCTTTCTGCCGCTCATTATTACACGTCCATCTCTACCCAATCGATACGCGAAGTATAAACCTGCACCGAAAGGTTTTTTTGAAGCGGTTGCGGTGTGTTTTAAAAAATATGCTGACTTCAACGGGCGTGCTAGCCGATCCGAATATTGGTGGTACACCCTTTTCGTGTTTCTCATCTCGGTTGCCCTCGGTTTTTTCGAGACGGCGTCAAACATCCAGATTCCGACGGCTTTCAATCTGATCTGGGGTATTCCACATCTAGCTGTGGCCTCCCGTCGACTGCATGACATAAACCGGTCCGGTTGGTGGCAGCTCATAGGTTACAGCCTTGGTATTGTTCCCTTGATCTATATGCTTTGTCAGCCCTCGGTCGGCGAAGACAGGAATGTAGCCGAGGTCTTTGATTAAGAGCAGAGGTCACATTCCCCTCTCAGCTCTGTGATAATCGCTCCCCATTTCCGGCCCATTTGCCCTCCAGACTGAGCTTCAAGCTTATGAAGGAGACGTGTTATGTCACCGGAAACCCTGCAACAACTGGCCGTTCTGCTGCTATGGATCGCACCGGTCTTTTTGCCGTTTGTCATTCATCCCTCAGGACCGAACCGCTTTGGCGCGCCGCACCGCACGGAAGGCTTTGAGGCTGCGGTACGCAACGGATTTGCCCGCGCTTTTGACTTCAAAGGCCGGGCGTCACGCGGCGAATATGGTGCCTTTTTGCTGCTCTTTGTCGGCGTCTATTGTGCCGCCGCCCTTGTGGACGGGGCCTTTGGGCTGAGCTGGCTGTATGTCGCGCCGATAGTCCTGCTGGTCCCCTATATATCGCTTACCACGCGCCGTCTGCACGACCTTAACCGGTCTGGCTGGTGGCAGTTTCTGGTCCTAGGAGCCGGCGTTTTCGTGCTGTTTTACCTGCTGGCGCAGCCTTCAGTGCAGCCTCTGCGGCAATCCCTGCGCCGTCCGGTAGGACCTGTGCGTATGGCTGGTCATCGCTAGAGAGAGGCTATAGGCTCGTTTCTCCAAAGTGAGGTAACAGATGAGCCAGATCGTGCGGGTTTTGAAGATTGGGGCGTGGATCATCGCCGTGGCCTTCGCGGGGGTGGTGCTGTTGGCGCTTTATGCGCCCTATGAGGCTGGTCAGATGTTGCGCGCCTTGGGTATTGGCATCAGCGGGCAATGGCTGGCCGTCTGGGCCGCCTTTGCGCTGGGGGCGCTGATCGTTCTAGTCGCCCTGTTCGGCGCGCTGAGCGGCTCCGGTTTTCGGGGCCGTCGCGCTGCGGGCAAACGACGCGAAGACTGAAAGGCCTATGGGCAATCGCACACGCCTATAGTATGAGCCGCGCATGACCCCGAAAAAGCAGGACAAGCTGAACCGTAAAAAGGCCTCGCGTCAGTCGCCGCAGCACAAGGCAGCCATTGCCGAGCGCGAATCCAAAGGTTGGGCCCGCCCAGTTCAGACGCCCAGAAATCAGAAGGCCATCGACCGTCCGCTGAAACTGTCCGACGAAGAGGTCGTGTGGGTGAAGTCTATGTTGATCCACGAAGACGGGGTGATTATGGGCTTTAATAAACCGTCAAACCTGTCTTCACAGGGTGGGCGTGGGAACTTCCATAATCTCGATGATATGCTGTGGGCCTTTGCGCGCTCGAATGGCAACAAGCCGCGCCTGCTTCACCGGCTGGATCGCGACACATCGGGTATTATCCTGGCAGCCAAAACGCGTACCTCAGCGGCCTTTGTCGGCAATGCCATAGCCGCGCGAGATGTGCACAAGGCTTACGTCTGCATCGTGGCCAATCCGCATAATCTTAAAGACGAGGGCGTCATCGACGCTCCGCTGCGCCGCGAAGAGATCGGGAGGGAGGCCTATAGCCGCATCTGTGATCCCCATCATCCCGACGCGTTGACCGCCCGCACCATCTATCGCGTGGTCAGCCGCACCGATACCTCCGCGCTGGTGCAATGTGAGCCGTTTACGGGCCGGATGCATCAGATCCGCGTGCACATGGCGCATTTGGGCTGCCCGATTGCCGGCGATGTGCGCTACGGTGGGGCGCTCAGTCTTGACGGCCTGCGTGTACCGCGCCTGATGCTTCATGCCCGTGCCATAGATTTTCCCCATCCCGATGGCGGACGTCGCCGCTGGGAGGCGCCGCCGAGCCCGGATATTCAGGCGTTATGCAAAGGTCTTGGGCTGGGCTGAACGAAAGCCGGTAACCCTTTCAATTGTTTGCCTACTCCCGTTTTTTGCTTAATGCGTCATTAGCCAGATTTCTTACGCTGCCCTTAAGGCTTTGTCGCGATCTTTGTCCAGGTTTGTGTATCCTTTGGGGCAGAAGTGACATGTTTGGGCAATCCGGCGGCCGTGCGCGTCAGGTCTGGCTTAACCCGCTGAAGACGGGTTTCTGGCGTGACGTCAGTGGCAACACCATGATTGCTTTTGGCCTGATTGCAGCGACGTTGGTCGCTGCTGCAGGCGCCGGCGTTGAGTTCAGCCAGGCTCAGGAACAGACCAACCGCCTGCAGGACGCGGCCGATGCGGCGGCGCTGCGAGGGGCGCTCATGGCCAAGGACGAGACCGCGGCAAAGGCCGCCGCTGATACCGTGTTCACCCTCAATCTGACAGACAGCGGCATTGCGCCTACCTCCAAAGGGTTGAAGTTTGAAATCAGCGGTTCGCACAAGACCGCCGTTTATACCGCTACAGCCCAGATTAAGACTACCTTTCTGAAGCTGGCCGGCATTGAGACGCTGACGGTTGGAGCGACCTCAACCGCGGAAGCGGAGATGCGCAAATCCGAGATCGCGCTGGTGCTGGACTCAACTGGGTCCATGTCGCGGGATTCGCGCATGACCAATCTCAAGGCGGCCGTGGACAGCGTTCTGGCCTCGCTGCTGGTCAGTGGCGAGAATGTTTGGGATGCCCGGGTTGGAATCGTACCGTTCGATACGCAGGTCAGTATTCGAGGGGTTCCGGCCGCCGGCATCGCCGGAGAGTTTGGCGAGACGCCCTATACCTATAGCTGTACGGGCAGCAGCATGACGTCGGATCGCTGTACCTCCTTGGGGACGACGCGCGATCTGATGTGCAGCGGTGCGGCGGATGTCGCCGCCTGTAGAGCCAATGCCCGCATCTATGCCTATACGACCAGCGGTGGCACCTATCGGGTATTTGTCACGTCCAACTATGTGCAGAATAACGGTTATTGCTGGCCGAACTATTACACCTATACCTACTGCGGCTATACGGTCGTCTCACGGACAGACTATTACTCAACGACGACCTGGACGCGCACGAACAATGCCAGCAACTCGACCCCGTGGCCAAGCGCCAGCTATTACGGTACGCCCAGCTACAGCTATGCGCAATACAACGGGACAATTACGGCTACGCCCACCAGCGCCGGTGGGTATGGCTCCGGATCGACGACCACCATCAAGGACAACAGCACCATTACGGCGAATTCGGACCTTCTCGGCGTCGGCACCGACAGCTGGAACGGTTGCGTCATCGATCGCAAACAGCCATATGATGTCTCGGGGCAATCTCCTATCGCGTCCAATACTGACACGCTTTATCCGGCGGCCAAATGTGCCACCAATAACCTTTTACCAGTGATGGGGCTGACCACGGATATTGCCGCTGTGCGGGCCCATGCCCAAAAGCTGACGCCGGCCGGCAACACCAATATCACCATTGGTGTGCAGTGGGGTATGGAGCTTCTGTCGCCGGAACTGCCGTTCAATACGGCCAAGCCCTATAGCGACAAGACCAATTACAAGTACATGATCGTCATCACTGACGGTGAAAATACCCAGAACCGCTGGAGCACCTCAGCCTCCACTATCAATGCCCGCACGCTGCTGGCTTGCCAGGCGGCCAAGGATCTTGGGATCACCGTCTATACCATACGCGTCATGGAGGGTAATTCCGACATGCTCAAATCCTGCGCTAGCCGTCCGGAATACTTCTACGATGTGACGGCCTCAAGCCAGCTGACCTCGACGCTTGCTAAGGTTTTCTACTCGATCCAGAGCACGCGCCTGACGAAGTAATACTAAGGGGCATTGAACATGACCCCGGAATGCCTTTCGCGAACATCTGATGCCTTCGGTACCGTTGAGTTAGTCGCGAGGTCTCAATGGTCGAATGCGGGTAGCCTCCTCGTGCGCTGAGATAGGGGGTATTTCCTTAATTTTGTCAGTTAGTTGCTGGCACGCTCACAATCGAAATGACAGGGTTCTGCAATAGAGTGAATCTTAAGCTTTGGCGCGTAAATTGCAGGGCAAAGCCGATACTTAGACACGGATACACTCATGGGCCTGCCTGACTTCTTTCGCGATCGACGTGGCAACACAGCCGTTATGTTCGGCCTGTTCTTCTCTATCCTGATAGTCTCGATGGCCGGAGCCGTGGACTACTCGAACGTCATCTCGCGCCGTAGCAAAGCTCAGGACGCGCTGGACGCGGCAACGCTGGCCGTTGCCGTTTTGCGCCCGGCAACCGTTGAGCAGGCTCAGGCGGCCGTAAAGCTGCGTCTGGACAAGGAACTGGGAGACAACCCGGACAAGGTCGTTATTGGTCAGTTCAATTACGATACAAAGACACGCACCTACTATGTGACGGCCAAAGGCACCTATAAGCCGTTTCTTCTGGGCGTGGTAAACATCAAGGAGATCCCCTACGAGGTTATTAGTGAGACCATTCAGGCGGCCAACGGCACGTTGGAACTGGCGCTGGTCCTCGATAACACCGACTCCATGGGACAAATCCTCAATGGCAGCAGCACCCGGCTCGATGTCTTGAAAACCGCAGCAACGAACCTTGTTAACACGGTTATGACATCTGCGAACAAGGACTATGTAAAGGTCGCTGTTGTACCCTATGCAGATTACGTCAATGTCGGTTTGGCCAATCGGAGCCAATCTTGGGTTTCGGTGGGCGCAGACTATACGGTGCCTGCTGCGGCCAAGACCTGCACCACAATCTCTACTAAACAGGTCTGTACTGGTGGGGTATATGGGACTTGCGACTCCATCAAAGATGGCGTGCCTATCAAGGTCGGATGCTGGAAAACGCCGCAAACCTGTACGACGGTAAATATAACACCTTATCAATCGTGCAATAACCCGCAACCGACCTACTATAAATGGTATGGTTGTGTGCGCCATCAGGTCGATTCCAAAACCAAAATGCTCGTTCTGCCTGATCCGTTGACTGCCTACACGGGCGTGCTCGAGACGGCACAAAAGTGCCCGACGGCCATCCAGCCTCTGAGCAATGACAAGACTGTGGTGACCAATTCTATCAAGGGGCTGGTCAACAGCATCGGCAGCTATAAGCCGGATACCTTCATCCCAGGGGGCCTGCACTGGGGCGTCAACACGCTATCTCCGCCGGCGCCCTTCAAAGAAGGGATGGCCTATGATTCCAAGAATAAGGAACCGAAGAAGGTCATTGTTCTTATGACCGATGGCGCCAATACGCTCTACACCAATTCCTCTGGCCAGATCGTATCGGCAGCGACAGGAAGTCCGCCGACGATCAGTTCGTCACTGGTCGCCCCGACCTACACAGCTCAGGATAATGCCTGTAAATATGCCAAGGGTAAGAATATCGAAGTTTTCGTTATCGGACTTGGGGTAACCGATCCTACGGCGCTGAGTGCGCTGAAATCCTGCGCCACGGATGCCCAGCACTATTTTGATGCCCAGAATGCCAATGACCTGATTGAAGCCTTTGAAATCATCGGCGGCAAACTGAGCGTCGTGCGTCTGATGCAATAACTGAGGCAGAAAAGCGCCGCCGCTCAGATAAGCGTCTTTTCTCAACCAGTTGACGGTGTTAAGCGAAGAGGCGGGGACGTCGTGTTCCTGCCTTTGTTGCTGTGGGATGGATCATGAACCAGAAGATTGACTGGAGCGAGCTGTTCTTTTCGTCCACCGGACGAGTGCGTCAGACGCCGTTCCTGATCGCCCTGGCGGTGCTGGTCGGACTGTTCATGATCTATGACTCGGCCATTACCGGGGCACCGCGCGTGCTGACCGGATGGGTGGTCTATCCGGCGCTATTGTTCTGCGCCGCGTGTGTGCTGTCGAAGCGCCTGCACGACCGGGGGCGCTCCGGCTGGTGGGCGGCGGTGATCCTAATTGCGTTCATGATGGTGTGGCCGCGCCCAGATAACTTCCTAGACTTTGTTGGCGCGCTGGTGCTGCTATGGGCTGCCATTGACTTAGGCGCGATGCCCGGCGAGAGGGGCGCGAATAGGTACGGCCGTTCCACCCGGTTTGCCGAGCCAGAGACCGTGTGAGCCCTGCCTCAGTCACCGGCACATCGCTTGCAGCGGGAGATGAATTGCGGCAAAGACACCGCATGACCCTCGATGAACTCAATATCTTCTGCCGGTCGCTCGTGGCTGCCACGCATGTGGTGCAGTGGGGCGGACACGATGTATGGAAGGTCGGAGGGAAGGTCTTCGTCATTGCGGGCAGACAAACCGATGGGCATTTGTCGTTCAGCGTCAAGGTCTCCCCCGTGGCGTTTGAAATTTTGCGCGATCACCCCGATTGCCGCCCGGCCCCCTATTTGGCGTCGCGGGGCATGAGCTGGATAGAGTATTACACCGGTGATCAGATGTCCGGAGATGAATTGCGCGGCCTGATCAGCGACTCGTACCGTCTGGTTGCCGACGGCCTGTCGAAAAAGAAACAGAAGGAATTAGGGCTTTGAACTATCGCCACGGCTTTCACGCCGGGAACTTCGCCGACCTGTTCAAGCACGCGGTCCTGTTGAATTTTCTGCGCGCCCTGCGGGAGAGTGCACAGCCGCTTCAGGTGGTGGACAGCCACGCCGGGGCGGGCCAGTACGACCTGTCCGATCCGACCTTCTCGCGCTCCAAAGAGGCCGAGGCTGGAATAGGCTATCTGCTGGGGGGGGATGTGCCGCAAAGTCTTATTCCCCTGTCGGACTATGTGTGGGCCAAGAATCGGGCGGCGGGGTTCAAAACGCGAATTGGTCTATATCCCGGGTCGCCGCTTCTGGTGCTCGACCATCTGACGGCGGAAGGCAGCTATATGGGCTGTGAACTCCGCAAGGACGATTACGAGCGCTTGAGGGCGACGGTAATGCCTCGCGGCAAGGCGCGTCATACGGATGGCTATGAGGCGGCGGTCGAAATGGCTGAGCCGGATAAAGATTTTTTTCTGCTGATCGATCCGCCGTTTGAGCAGTTCGAGGACTATGAGCGCATCAATCTGTGCCTGCGCGACGTGCTGAAAAAACAGCCCACCGCCAAGGCTTTGGTGTGGTTGCCGCTGAAAGACCTTGAGACATTCGACCGTTTCCTGCGCCATATGGAATGCGAGCTTCTGGAAGACCAGACAGGGGAGGGCGGGCCGGATATTGCTGTGGCCGAACTGCGCCTGCGGCCTCTGACCAATCCGTTGAAGATGAATGGTTGCGCGCTTGTGACGGTCAATGCGCCCGCTTCGGTGGTCGAGGCCATGCGCGACATTGCCGACGATCTGGCTCAGGTCTTTGCCGAACCGGGTGGCAAGGCCTCGGTGTGGACGTTAGATTAATCGCTGATCACGCGAATTTGCCCATTTAGGGCGATCGGTCGCATAGGCGGCTGTGAATTTATGTGTTAGTTTTGTGCGCTGCAATATTTTTTGAGCGCACGAGGCCACGAGATGTTGACTATGACGCAATCTGATCTGCCCGCGTTTTCACTGCCCACCTCCGAAGAGATGAAGAGCGCGACCGAGCGCCTGACCCATTTTTGGATCGGGGCCTGCTCGCCGATGTGGGTGCCGTTTTTTGCTGCGACCAGCTTCGGCGTTTCTGCGTGGATGCTGTCCGGTGTGCCGGCGCGGCGCCCGGGCGGCAGCGATCTTTATAAGGATCTGCCCAAGGGCTTTGTCGATATGATGAGCCTGCGTCAGACCTGGTACAAGGCCAGCGAAGACGCTGCCCATGTGCTGGAAGAAGTCAACGAGGCCGTCCGTGAGGCCGCCGTTGTGCCTGTTATCGCGGCTATCGAGGTCGAGGACGCCGTGGTCGATGCCTTAACGGAACTGTCCGAGGCGAACGGGAGCGCAGCCGCGCCGGGCATAGAGTTTGCCCCGGAGCCCGCAACTGAACTCGCGTCTGCGACGTCAGAAGCGCAAGTCGCCGATGGGGTGCTGCCAGAGCCGCTCGTCGAGTCCGCCCTTAAGCCGGTGCCGGCTGTCAGATCCGCGCCTAAGCGCCGCCCCGCGCCGCGCAAATAGCTTATTTGGCTGGGTAGATATCCACCCGGATTGGGCGGTGGTCGGAGCCGTAGTAGGGACCAGCCTTGCGATTGCGCAGGCTGAGCGCCTGGCCGGCAAAGGCATTGTCGATGCCGATACGCAAGGGAGCGGGCAGGACGGCGGGCCATGTGCCCACCGGGGCCGGGGCCGCGAACAGGCCCAGATTGCGACTGAAATCCATGAGGCCTGAGGCCGAGGGGGTGGTGTTGAAATCTCCGACCAGCACCGTGCGCTCCGGCCGTTCATCGCGCAGATCCGCACGCAGCCGCTCCAGTTGCCGCGGTTGGTTGCCCGGTGCGCTGAACGGCCACGGGCGCGTCAGATGCGAAACCGCGAGATTAAACGCCCCCGCAGGTGCTCCAACCTCTACGGTCAGCAGGCTGTAGCCAATAGGGCGGGCGCGCGGCCGCGTGAGGGGGTAGCGCGAAAACACAAAGGTGTCATAGCGGCGGGCCATGTGGGGATAGGTCTGGCGCAGTTTCGCCGCCAGCGTCTCTTCGGCCAGAGGTCCGGCTTCGACGATGGCGACGACATCGGGGTTTTCTGCTGTGACCCAGTCGAGTAATCGCTCTGGCGTCTCGTTGTTGACGTATAGGTTGGCGAAGATCAGCCGCACCGGGGTCGCCTTGGTGTCCGTTGGGGGGTGGGGCGGGCTAATCTGCGGCCAGAAGCTCAAAGCCAAAACACCGGCCGCTATCAGGCTGATGAGAGCCGAGGCGCGTTGACGCAACTGAATGAGCACAAAAGACACCGCTAAGGCCACGCTGAGAAGGGGCGCGGTGAAAATATCGATCAGATAGCCCCGTGCCTCATGCGGGTCGAGCAGGCACGCTGCGCCCATGCCCAGCAGAGCAAGGCTCAGCATAAAAGTCAAAAATGAAAACAGCCTGAGAACCAGCAAGACTTAGCGCAGGACGACGGCGGTACCTGAACAGGTGACCATCAGCATGGTGCCCTGAGAGACGGTTTCATAGTCGAGGTCGACGCCGACAATGGCATTGGCGCCGCGTTGCGCAGCTTCTTCCTGCATTTCCTTCAAGGCGGCTTCGCGGGCGGCGCGTAGCACTTTTTCATAGGAGCCCGACCGACCGCCGATAATGTCACGGATACCGGCAAACAGGTCGCGGAAGATATTGGCCCCCAGAATGGCCTCACCGGTGACGACGCCGATATAGGTGTCTATGCTACGGCCTTCGACGCTGGGTGTGGTAGTGACGATCATGATTAATTCCCCTAACTCACGTAATTGACGCATAACCCCGCTACAGGCAATGTCTAGCCATAACGGGCGAAGGGGAGCAAATGACATGTTTGTCAGGTCGGCTTATGACGTGCAGAAGGTCTACGACTCAGTAGGCACAATCAAGCGCCTGTCGGATCGCATTATCGGTATCGGCCCGTTCAACCTGATCGGGCTTGATGGCCTTTTGGCGTGGCTGCCGTTTCCGGTCGTTGGGGCGGTCTATTCATTCGGGGCCTCGGCGTACATACTGCTGAGTGGGTTTCGCGCCCGCATTAGTCCGGTCGCCTGGGTGCAGGCGGCGGTCGTTCTGGCGCTCGATCTGGGCATCAGCGGACTGGAGGAGGTCGCGCAACTTATCCTCCCGTTTTTCCCGGTGGGGGCGGTGGCGGATACCCTGTATCAGGGGCACCTCTACGCCTCGCACATCGTGCAAAAGGACATCGAAAAAACGCTTTACATCGAAGAGAGCGGCCGCGAAGCCCACGCGTCGGGCCGACACCAGGGGAATCTGGCGACGATGAAGGCGACCAAAGGGAAAAAGCGCCTCGTTTATCTTCTGCCCTGAAGTCGATCCTCGCCGCTCAGCTATCGCGGATACTGACAGGCTTCCCTTCCGTTGAGGTCCAAACGTGTCCTTGCAAAACGCCCCTCCCTTGGCCTGCCCTTGTTTCGAGCGGGGCGGGCATAAAAAGCACATACCCCGCAATGAACGCCTTTGGCGGCCTGATGTCCTCGCTCAGGCCCGCGTCAAGCAACGCGCGGTCACCATAAAGCCTGCCACATTGCATGTGGGCGGCGCGCTTATATGCTGCCCGAAGGCGCATCTGGGGTGGCCTGGGATGACCTCCCACTGGTGACTCTTCCGTCCATCAAGGCCGCGACTGGTCCCTTCTCAGCCTGCCCGACGCGGCGCGCGTGACCATCGGCTTTATGCAGGTTCAAGCCACCTTGTACGCCTTACAAAACCTTTGGCGTTTGGATTAGCGCGACAGCAGTTGTGACCAACCGTCTTTTGATCAGTAGGCGACAGGTCCTGTTCAACTACGCCGGGGGCGGTTGTCACTCTCAGTGGCAACAAGCCTGTAGGGACTGAGGAGGTCGGCCTTGTTTTTCAACTGCCTTTTCGTCGCGCGGCTTGCAGTGGACCTTGAGCTCGGACTTCTGACGCCCAAGGCTTCGCTCCAAGGGTCGTGCTTCATATCGTTTAGCCGGTGGATCGGCCTACGCTGCGCCACAGGGTTGATAGGTATGGGCCGGGAAGGCCCTAAAGCAATTTGCGTGTTTGTGCAGTAGATGCGCGATATTCTCAGCGCGGGAGGACTTGTATCAGCAAGCTATGGTATCTTCAGCTAGGACGAGCGGGAAGATAAGGTTTCGATTCGGACACCGGACGCGCCCCGATGTCATTCTGTCTGCCATGCAACTGGGCGTGCGTTATGACGAATTGATCCAGTTTTTGCTTAAATATTTTTAGTGGCAAGCCCCGGATATGGCGAAGGCCCGGTCGTTTCAGAACCGGGCCTTCATGGTGCCGTATGGCAGGATTGAACTGCCGACCTCAGCCTTACCAAGGATGCGCTCTACCACTGAGCTAATACGGCTAAACCGGTGTGAAGACCGGCTGAGGACGCGGCTAATACCCAAACCGAGGCGAAACGCAAAGCGAAAAGTGCATTTTTCGCTCGCTTTTTGTGGATGGAACGCTAAATCACCGGCCTATGAGCGACTCTCCGAATAAAAACCCCAGGGACGAGAAGGCCGAGCGCCTCAATGCCGCCCTGCGCGCCAATCTCCAGCGGCGCAAAGCTGCTGCCCGCCGTCCTGAGCCCACACCGATCCGTAAGGACGACGCGAAAAACTAGCTGTTGCACCTGCGGCCCGGTGATGTAGAACGCGAAATCCATTTCATTTCCAAAGCTCTGAATCGGGGCGGCCCCGTCGGCAGAAATGAAAGTTCAGACATTCGGATCAGGCGTACTCAATGGATCGTATTGCGTTGGAAGGCGGCGTGCCGCTCAAAGGGGACATTCCCGTCAGCGGAGCCAAGAATTCCGCGATCAAGCTGATGGCGGCGTCGCTGCTGACTTCAGAGCCGGTGCGCCTTACCAATATGCCGCGTCTGGCCGACACCCGCCTGCTGGGCCGCCTGCTGCAACGCTTTGGTACGCAGATCACTGAAACTAACGGACCGGACGGGCATCAGGAAACCCTGCTGCACACCCCGGAAATCACTTCGGCCTTTGCACCCTACGATCTAGTTCGTCAGATGCGCGCGTCGTTCAACGTGCTGGGGCCGCTTCTGGCGCGCACGGGTCATGCTAAGGTGTCCCTGCCGGGCGGCTGCACCATCGGCGCGCGCCCGGTCGATCTGCACCTCAAAGCGCTGGAGGCGCTGGGGGCGCATATAGACATGCACGAAGGCTATGTCTTCGCGCAGGCGCCGCGCGGCCTCAAAGGGGCTGAGATTGAGTTCCCCTTCGTTTCGGTAGGCGCGACCGAACACGCCCTTATGGCCGCCGCTTTGGCGCACGGCACTACAGTGTTTAAAAATGCTGCCTGTGAGCCGGAAATCGTCGATCTGGCTGAATGCCTTAACGCCATGGGCGCGAAGATCACCGGGGCCGGGACGCCAACCATCGTCATCGAAGGCGTCGCTTCGTTAAAGGGCACCGACTGGGCAGTGATCTGCGACCGTATCGAAGCCGGCACCTACGCGCTGGCCGGGGCGGCCATGCCGGGCAGTGAGGTACGCCTGACGAAGGT
Source organism: Asticcacaulis excentricus CB 48 (assembly GCF_000175215.2). NCBI lineage: Bacteria > Pseudomonadati > Pseudomonadota > Alphaproteobacteria > Caulobacterales > Caulobacteraceae > Asticcacaulis > Asticcacaulis excentricus. The sequence continues at coordinate 1,239,123 of NC_014816.1, forward strand.
GCGCCCGGAACTGATCGGTATTCTGCTCGACAAGATGCGTCAGGCGGGCTGCGAGATCGAAACGACGGCAGATACGGTGACGATCCGTCGAGGTCAGGAGCGCCTGAAAGCTGTCGATATCACCACCGAAGTCTATCCGGGCTTTGCCACCGACCTTCAGGCGCAGTTCATGGCCCTGATGACCTTGGCGGAAGGTGAGTCCACGGTGCGCGAAACCATCTTTGAAAATCGCTTCATGCACGTGCCGGAACTGGGGCGTCTGGGTGCCAATATCTCGGTCCTGCACGGGGGCGAAGCGAAGGTGACGGGCGTTGAGGAACTGCGCGGGGCGCAGGTCATGGCAACCGATCTGCGTGCTTCGGCCTGTCTTGTCATTGCTGGTTTGGCGGCGCGCGGTGAGACGGTCGTCAACCGGGTCTATCACCTCGATCGCGGCTTCGAGAACCTTGAGGGCAAGCTTTCCGCCTGCGGGGCCAATATCCGCCGTATCAAGGGCAATGACCCGATCGAGGAAGAATAAGCCAAATGCCAAAACGTGTGCACCGGTTTTTGGATAGGAGGCGTTGAGATTACGGATGTTCGGGTGGTTTCACAAAAAGCCGAAACCGCTCCGTCTTCTCGCGCAGAGCGAAGAGGACGTGGTGCCGTTGAGCGCGCTGTTGCAGGATGCGGCCCTGCGTGGCGAAGACGTGCGTTACGACGCCCGCGCTCGCGCTCTGACCCTGCGTTTCAATCGCTTTTGCCATGAACACAAGAGCCGCACGCCTCTGCGTGCCGCCTGTGCGTTGCAGATCGGCTCGATCACAGGCCTTCGGTCGCGAGGTTTCGACGTGCATCACCCGCCGCAGGGCATGACCATTCTGCATCTGGCCACCGAACCGCTCGACGCGCCGGCCTGCCACCTCTATCTGCGCTTTGCGGGCAAGACCGCTGCCGAGCTGAAGATCGAGGTCGAGGCCGTCGATCTTCTGCTTATGGACCTCGCAGCGCCTCACCGCGCCCGTTCGACCCCTAGCCATCCGGTGTAATTATGAAACTGGCCCGTATCGACATCGACTCCGACAGCCTGGCTTCGCCGTCTCCGGAAGTGGAGCATGAGCGTCAGGTCGCCATGTTCGACCTGATTGAAAAAAACAGCTTCAAACCCGAAGGCGGTTCGGCGGAAAAATACGATCTACGCCTGGCCTATGAGGATGGGCGGCTGGTGTTTGATGTGTCGGGCGAGGGCTATGCCAAAAAAATCATGCTATCCTTCACGCCGCTCAAGCCGATCATGAAGGACTACGCCATGATCTGCGAAAGCTACTATGAGGCGCTGAAAAATGCCACGGTGGGGCAGATTGAGTCGATCGACATGGGCCGTCGCGGTATCCATAATGATGGAGCAGAACTGCTAACCGAACGTCTGGCCGGCAAGATTGAGATCGATCACGAAACCGCACGACGTCTGTTTACCCTGATCCATGCCCTGCATCTGCGAGGCTGATGTCGTATGCTGAGGTGCAGAATTGGGGTGTGGCTGAAAAACCCCGGAACACCTAATTCGTCGGAAATGAATGATCGTTCATTTTGAGTTCATCAAGATGGCGGTTTTGCCGCAATCTCCTATTAAATTTATGTTTTTCTTGTAAAAAAGTCCAGAAATGGCCTTTGAGGCGGCCCAATGCGGCCCCTTTGCGGAGCGATTGTCTTGTGGTCGCTGGAGCCTCAGCTCCGGTCGGCGCAACAAAGAGTGCGGTTCATGAAAATCGCACGGCACACGAAGACAATAGGAGTTCACTATGAAGACCATGCTCATGGCTACTGCCGCTTTGGCTGCCGCTGCTTTCGGCGCGTCCACGGCTTCCGCGCAATCCCTGTCGCAGCCCGAGGTGTATGGCTCGATCGGTGCGACCGCCACGAATAACAACGAGTCCGACTCTAGCCTTAACTCGATGAATGCGCGCCTCGGCACCAAGCTGACCCCGCACTTCGGGCTCGAAGGCGAACTGGCCGCCGGGACCAACGGCGACACGACCAATACGGGCCGTTACAAGCTGACCAATAAGAAGGCCGCCTACGCCGTGGGCTTCCTGCCGGTTTCGGACCGCGTTGAGCTGATCGGCCGCGTGGGTGTTTCGGACACCAAGCTGAAAAACTACAACAACTCGCCGATCGCCGAAGATGGAACGGCGCTGGATGTTGGTGTCGGAGCGCAGATGAAGCTCAATGACGCCTACGCCATCCGAGGCGACTATACCCGCTCGGCTTTCAAGGATGATCGCGGAAATGCCGACAACCTGTCGGTCAGCGTGGTTCGGAAGTTTTAATTTCTACCCTGCAAGCTAACCAAGGATTGGCGGAGTTCCGAAAGGGGCTCCGCCTTTTCATACGCGCTTTCCCTCTTTCCACTTAACCCGTTTGGGTATAAAGGGAGCGCCACTGATTTTCATGGGCGACATCGCATGACGATTCGCCCTTTTCCCTTTCCATGTGGGGCCGAATGGCAAAAGAAGAACTGTTGGAGTTTGCGGGTACCGTTGTCGAGCTTCTGCCGAACGCGACATTCCGCGTGACGCTCGAAGACTCGGGGCATGAAATCATCGCGCACACTGCGGGCAAGATGCGCAAGAACCGCATCCGCGTGCTGGCTGGCGACCGTATCATGGTTGAAATGACGCCCTATGACCTGACTAAGGGCCGCATCACTTATCGGTTCAAATAAGTGTTGGCCGCTTTAAGTAAGGGGCGCGCCTGATGCTGCCCCTTATTCTGGCCAGCTCCAGTCCTCGCCGTGTGGACCTGCTCGCCCAGATCGGCCTGAAACCCGATCGTATCCTTCCCTCCGATATTGATGAAACGCCGCTGAAAAGCGAGACCCCGCGCGAACTGGCCGGGCGGCTGTCGCGCGCCAAGGCCGAAGCCGTAGCGGCGCTGGTTACGCAGCCCGCCTATATTCTGGCCGCTGATACGGTGGTAGGGGTGGGGCGGCGCATATTGCCCAAGGCGGAAACGGATGCCGAAGTTCGCGCCTGTCTCGAACTGATGTCCGGCCGCAGCCATCGCGTCTATACTGGCGTCGCGCTGGTCTCGCCTAAGGGTCTGTCAGCGCGGGTGGTCGAAACCCGTCTGCAATTTAAACGCCTGAGCGCCGAAGAGATCGACGCCTATATTGCTTCCGGCGAAGGTCTAGGCAAGGCGGGCGGCTACGGTATTCAGGGCCGCGCCAGCGCCTTTGTCATTCACCTGATCGGCTCCTTTCCTTCGGTGGTGGGGCTGCCGACGTTTGAGACCCTGCAACTGCTGCGCGGCGCGGGTTACAGGGGGTGAAACTGTATGGTGAACAGCGGTTTGGTCTGATGCGTGCCTGTTTGGCGCGCGACGGGCTGCCGCTGCTCTATGCTGAAGGTCCGGCGCTGGATACATCCCTAACCCTGTGGGGAACGCGTTCGGTGGCTCGGCTAACCGCCAAATCGGGGCGGATCGGCTTCCTTAAACTCGCCGATGGTCAAGAGGCCATGACTGATCTCAGCGACCCCAATGCCCTGAACGAAGGTACGGCAGTCGAGGTCGAAATCGCCGCTGAAGCTCGTGCCGACAAATTGCCCCGTGTCCGCCTGCTGGGTGTCAGCGATGGGCCGCCACGTCGCCTGTCGGACCCGTTGGGGCTGATGGAGCGCCTGAAACAACAGGCGCGGCGCCTGATTGACCCTCAGGTCCGGTTTGAGCCCGCCGAAGACCCCGATGCCCTCGATATTGCCGAGGCGCAGGCGACCCAGCCCAGTTTCGACCTGCCCGGCGGCGGTTATCTGTCCATAGAGGCGACGCGCGCCCTGATCGCGTGCGATATCGACATGGGGCGTGCTGGGGAAGGGATGATCCACACGCCACGTCAGGCCGCCAAACGCCTCAATGAGGTGGCGGTTGAAGAGTTGGTACGCCGTCTGCGCCTGTCCAATCTGGCGGGCCTGGTGGTGGTCGATCTGATCGGCAACAAGCATAATGGTGAGAAGCTGACCGGATTGGTGCAGTCCGCCTTTGCGGCCGAGGGGCGAGCCATCGCCTGCGGGCCGATTACCCGCTTTGGGACGCTGGAATTCAGTCGGCCGTGGGGCGCACAGCCCCATATGGAAGAGACGCCGCTGAGGGCCGCACGGCGGCTCCTGTGGCGCGCCGTGGCCGAAGCCCGTTCGGATGTCGGTGGCCGCCTCCGGTTGCGCGCGCCAGGCCCGGTGGCCGATCAGGTGCGCCAGTGTCTGAAAGACAGCCTTGACCCGCTGACACCACGCCTCAGCGTCGAAACATCGTCGATAACCGAGGTGGTTCCACTGCCGTAATGGTTCCGCAGACCTCTCGGGACGCGTTGAGAAGAGGCCCTATAACTCTCGGTCGCACTATTTTCCGGTACATTCCCCGCGCCTCTGTTTGTTTGGAGAGAAGGCCTGATGATTTTGATCCGCCATATGAAAGCCAGCCGCAGGTCTGCATTTACAGCGAAGTGACGAAAAAAAAGAGCGGGTCGTGAGACCCGCTCTTTCTACATAGTATTGGGAGATTTTGCGACGGGGGCGACCCGAGCAAAACATTATCGCTATGGACCTTTGTCCACGTCCCGATCCGCAGGAACGGGACGTGAGCCAAATTAGAAATCCATACCGCCCATACCGCCCATGCCGCCGCCAGGCATAGCCGGGGCCGCTTCTTTCTTCGGGGCTTCGACCACGGCGGCTTCCGTCGTGATCAGCAGGCCCGACACCGAGGCCGCGTCTTGCAGAGCGGTACGCACAACCTTGGCCGGGTCGATGACGCCATCGGCCACCAGGTCCACGTACTTTTCGGTCTGAGCGTTGAAGCCGAAGTTGGCATCGTTCGATTCCAGCACCTTGCCAACAACGATCGAGCCTTCGACGCCCGCGTTTTCCGAGATCTGACGGATCGGCGCCTGCAGGGCCTTGCGCACGATGGCGATACCGGCGGTCTGGTCGTCATTGTCACCGGTCAGGTCGGCCAGCTTCTTCGACGCCTTCAGCAGAGCCGTACCACCGCCCGGAACGATACCTTCGTCCACGGCCGCGCGGGTCGCGTTCAGGGCGTCATCGACGCGGTCCTTCTTTTCCTTCACTTCGACTTCGGTCGAGCCGCCGACGCGGATGACCGCGACGCCGCCGGCCAGCTTGGCCAGACGCTCTTGCAGCTTTTCCTTGTCGTAGTCCGAGGTGGTTTCTTCGATCTGTTGCTTGATCTGAGCCACGCGGCCTTCGATTTCCGCCTTTTCACCGACGCCATCAACCACGGTGGTGGTTTCCTTGGTGATCGTCACCTTCTTGGCGCGGCCCAGCATGTCGAGAGTCACGGTCTCAAGCTTGATGCCGATGTCTTCGGAGATCACCTGGCCGGCGGTCAGGATGGCGATGTCTTCCAGCATGGCCTTGCGGCGGTCACCGAAGCCCGGAGCCTTGACGGCGGCGACGCGGAGGCCACCACGAAGACGGTTGACGACCAGCGTGGCCAGAGCCTCGCCTTCGACGTCTTCGGCGATGATCAGCAGCGGGCGGCCCGACTGAACCACGGCTTCGAGGATCGGCAGGATGGGTTGCAGGGTCGAGATCTTCTTGTCGAAGATCAGGATGTACGGGTCTTCGAGGACCGCTTCCATCTTGTCCGGGTTGGTGACGAAGTAGGGCGACAGGTAGCCGCGGTCGAACTGCATGCCTTCGACGACGTCCAGTTCGGTTTCGGCGGTCTTGGCTTCTTCGACGGTGATGACGCCTTCGTTGCCGACCTTGGCCATGGCGTCAGCGATCATCTGACCGACTTCGGTGTCGCCGTTGGCCGAGATGGTGCCGACCTGAGCGATTTCCGAGTTCGAGGTAACGGGCTTGGACGAGGCCTTGATTTCGGCGATGGCGACGGCCACGGCCTTGTCGATACCGCGCTTCAGGTCCATCGGGTTGCGGCCCGAAGACACCGACTTCAGACCTTCGACGGCGATGGCCTGAGCCAGAACCGTGGCAGTCGTGGTGCCGTCACCGGCCTTGTCGTTGGTCTTGGAAGCGACTTCGCGGATCAGTTGCGCGCCCAGGTTTTCGAACTTATCGGCCAGTTCGATTTCCTTGGCGACCGACACGCCGTCCTTGGTCGAGCGCGGCGCGCCAAACGACTTTTCAAGGATGACATTGCGGCCCTTGGGGCCAAGCGTGACTTTCACGGCATTGGCGAGGACATTGACGCCGCGCAGGATCTTGTCGCGCGCGTCCGAGGAAAACAGTACGTCTTTAGCAGCCATTTCGGGTGTTCCTTTGGTTGCGTATTATCAGAATAGGGGCGACAGAGCGGATTAACGCTCGACCACACCCAGGATGTCGGATTCTTTGAGGATCAGCAGGTCTTCGCCGTTCAGCTTGACCTCGGTGCCGCCCCACTTGCCGAACAGAACGCGGTCGCCGACCTTTACGTCCAGAGCGACTTGCTCGCCCTTTTCGTTGCGGGCGCCCGGCCCGACAGCGACGACTTCGCCTTCTTGCGGCTTTTCCTTAGCCGTATCAGGGATGATGATCCCGCCCTTGGTCTTGGCTTCTTCTTCAACGCGCTTCACGAGAACGCGGTCGCCCAGCGGACGAAAGCTCATATGATGTCTCCGATGTTATTCAGATGGATGTGTTAGCACTCAGTATGCCTGAGTGCTAACGCGCCCCTGAGTTAGGGTTGCGACCGCAGAGAGTCAAGAAGCGGCGAAGCGGATTCGTGTGAAATTTTTTCGCCGGAATTTATTTCAGCTCGATATCGGCCACGATAGGGAAGTGATCGGAAATGACCTTGCCCGAATAGCTGTCGGTCAGGGTGGCGAAGCTCTTAACCATCAACGTCCGATCCACAAAAATATGGTCGATAGCCTCGCCGTCCGTCTGGCGGATATCAAAGCCATTGAAGGTGCCGGTCGGTCCAAAACGGCGGGTGCTGGCGACGCGGCTGTCTTTCAGCGGGCTCGTTTCGGCGGTGAAGCGTTTATACGGCGCGCTGCCCATACCGGTATTGAAATCGCCCAGCACGATCAGGTGCGCGCCCGGCACGGGCGGCAGGCTCAGAATCTGCACAGCACAGTTTTCGCGCGCCTTGACGCCCACGTGGTCGAAATGGGCATTGCGAACATCAAAGACCTGCCCGCTGCGTTTATCCTTCAAAATAAGGCGCGTGATGGTGCGCGGGAAGGCGGCATCGGCGTCTTTCGAGGGGGTGTCGGGCGTCTGACCGCACCACTGAGTCGTCGCTGATACCTTCTCAAAGCGGTCGCGGCGCCAGAAGACGGTCGTGCTTTCGCCCGACTTGGCCCCATCATCGCGGCCGACGCCGTAATGGTCATAGTCTCCAAGGGCTTGCGACAGGTCATCGACCATCGGCAACAGCGCCTCCTGCACCCCCAGCACATCGGGCGCAAGGAAGGCGATCTGCGCCGCCATGCGCGGGCCGCGCTCCGGCCACGGTGGCACGTCCTGCGGATTAGCGTAGCGGATATTGTAGCTCATCAGGCGCAGGGGCTCGGCAGAGGCGGGCGAGGCGACAAGCAGCGCGGCAGCAAGTAGGGGCAGCAGTTTCATAGGGTTAGTTTATGGCGCGGCAGGCGCGGGGTCCAATGACATTCATATGACGTTTTTGAGCCGAGCTAACGTTTCACGCGGCTACTCTTTCACATCCCCACTTGTGGGGAGGTGGCGGGCGATGTCGCGCCGTAGGGGTATCTTTTCGGCAGGGGTATACCCCTCCGCCTCGTAAACTCGGCACCTCCCCATACAGTGGGGAGGAGGGAAATCGTGAAGTCACCTCAGTCTAGAGCGAGGGCGTGGTTACGGTCGCACCCTGCTGCTCCAGTTGTTGCAAGGCGCCTCCGGGGGTGAGAAGCGCTGACAAGGGCAGCACAATCAGGGACTTACCCGGCGTTCCTAAGGCAGTATTGATCGCGCCCACCGTCTGTTCGACCGACTGCCCCAGCATGGCCTTGGTCGAAGGCGCGCCTTCGAGACAGGCAAGAAGTGCTGAATCCGGCGACAAACGCTGCACGGCCTTGAGATCGCCAATGGCCCAGGCTTCGGTGGCGGCGCGGGCGTTCTTTATGGCAAAGTCAATCTCATCCAGCGTGGCCGCGACGCAATGCGCCTCTTGCTGCGTGCTAAAATCATCGATGCGCCCCAGGGTCTTGGCCACTGAGAAGCTGCCTGATGGCTTGGTTTTCAGCTTCTGGGCCTTGGCGAAACGCAGCAGCGTCTTTTCCGGGTCGCGCGTGGCAATCCCCGCCTTGTCATAAATATCCTCGCGCAGGGTGGCCGCTGCCCAGATGGGCGACAGTTTCTTGTACTTTTCGCGGTCCAGACCGTAGGCATCGGCCAGTGTATAGAAACGCTTCGACAGATCGGCTGGCAAGACCTCATCGAGCTTTTTGCCCAGCGGCAGGCGACGATCCATCAGCAGCCGCGCACCGCCGATCAGTCCGCCCTTAGCCTCTGGCGCGGTAAGCAGCACATTCGACAGGCCGATGACCCGCTCGACACGTTTGGAATCCCACGGGATGCGCTTGGTCATCACGGGCATGGCCCCCAGCACATAGACCTCGCTGTCGTCCTTGCGCACGCGCCACAGGGCGGGGCCGGGCAGGCGGGCCGTCACCACCACGTCGGTAATCCATTGATCGCCGTCCTGCATGGGGTGCGCTTCGCTGATCGTTTCCTGCGCGAAGGCCGCGGGCGCATTCAGGATCAGCGCAGCGAGACAAACGGATTTGAACATAGCGGGGCTCCTCTTCGGAGAGTCATTTGAGTCCTAACTCCGTGACCGCAATGGGGCGCGTCCGCTCAGTCGCCGCCCTTTGCTGTCAGATCAGCCTCGTCGGGGAGGTATGCCATGATGTCGCCCGGCTGACAGTCCAGCAGGAAACAAAGTTTTGACAAGGTATCAAAACGCATGCCCTTCACCTTGCCGGTGCGCAGCAGTGACATCTGGGTTTCCGAGATGCCGACCTGCGCCGCTAAATCCTTTGCGCGCATCTTGCGCCGCGCCAGCATCACATCAAGCGTTACATTGACCGGCATATCAGACGTACTGCTCCAGTTCCGCCGACAGGGCCTCGCGCGCCACCTGCAGCGTGCGGATACGCTGGCTTAGGCTAAACAGGATCAGGCCCAGACCTACAAAGATAAGGGTCAGCAGGACGTCATTTGCGACGCCGGGCTGCCGGCCGGTATTGTTATAGACCTCGCCCCATACCCAAGGTGTGACGTTCAGCCCAACAGCCAGGCCGCCAAGGATCAACCCCGCCCCGCTGTGGCGCAACCCTTTGGACAGAACCGGCTCTAGCGGCGTATCCGGACGAACGCGGGTGATCATGTCGGCAGCAAACCACAGGGCAATAGCTAAGAAACCATAGGGCAACAGCGGTAAGCCGCCTTGCAACAGCGCCAGACCGAAAATGTCGAGCCGATGGCTGGTATTCGCCCACAGTTTCGGCAACTGAACGACCACCAGCGGTACTATGATACCTGTCGGCAGGCCGATCATGGTTCTAAGAATAAGGGCCTTCATACAAAGCTCTCCATATCGGTTTGCAGCTTTTCACCAGCCTGCGTAATCAACCACAGCATTAGGCCGATCAGGCCGATGGTCAGGGGCTCGATAGCGAAATCATAGCGCACGCCGCGGAAGCGATCCTCGGTCATCGCGGTAAGGGTCGGCATAATTAGGATCGCCGCGATGGCCCCGTATATCAGGTTTGAACCGACGTCTTTCAGGCCCTTGACGACCGAAGCCCCAAATCCTTCGCCCTTATGCAGTCGCATAAAAACATCTGAAGCCGACCACAGGGCGAACAGATAGCAGATAGGAGCCAGAAGGCTGATCCAGAAGGACGGCAGCACCATACTGATCGACAGCAGCGACACCTGAACGGACGGGTCCGGGTGCATGTTGTTCAGGGGGGCGGCCTTTTCGACCACCAGTCCGGCGATAAGCCCTACGACGGCGACTTTTGTGCCTATGCCTATCAGGTCGAGCGGTAATTTGTGTGCAGACATGTGTGAACCCCTCTAACAAATTAATGTTAGGGGTATATAAATTTATATTAGAATTAAAGTCAAGAGCCGGTTAGACGTAGGCCCAGCGCCTGTTTCACCTGCCGGGCCTGACGCGCCTGATCGGTCAGGGCCCAGCCCGGAACGCCCATCAGCAGGACCGAAGCCAGCGCAAAGACCAGCGTCCGTAGCGCGCTGTTGTCCCCAAACATGAAGCTCAAGGCCGCCATCAGCAGCCATCCGGTGGAAGGGATCAACATCCAATCGCGGCGGCAGGTCGCTCCGGTCACGGCGCTGATCAGGGCGAAGACAATGGCGAGAAATGCCATGTTGGACACCGGATTATAGGTCCCGGCGACGACATTGCCGACCGAATAGACAAAGATGCCTGCTGCTGCGAAGAGCCAGGCGGCCGAAACGGCCTCGGTGCGCCAGTTGGACAACAGGCTGTGCTTGCGCACACGCAAAGCGATAACCACCGTGCCGATCAGGCCGGCCATAAAATAGATGAGACCGTAGGGCAGGGCGGGTAAAAGTCCGGCATAGGCCAGGCTCAGGCATAGATGGCCGACGCCCAGCACGCCGCCCCACCACAACAGGATCGGGCCACCGGCCAGACCCGCCGACTCTCCGCGCTCCATCAGTCGTCGCAGCCGCGTCAGTTCGTCATCCATCCCGGCGACATCTTCCGGCGACAGGGGCGGTAACAGGCTATCGAGCTTGGGGCCCTGTATCATGGCGCGCTCCTCTTATAAATATAAGCGTTACCACTGATTGCCCGAAGGTAAAGCGGAATCGTGTGGCTCAACCCGGTTGCCAAGGCCTGCGGGTTTCCGATAGTTTTGTCGTGACACAGGGAGCACGACATGACGCAGCGGCGGCGATGGATGATCGGTATGGCGGCACTGATGGGGGTGACGCTCCTGCAAGGCTGTTTTCCGGCACAGCAAAAGCCTGCAGAAAACACCGAAGCCGCCAAAGCCCCGTCCAAGCCCAAGCCGCTCTATCGCGACTTGCCAGTGCCGCCGGATTCAGTGCGTGTCCTGATTCAAACCACCAAGGGCGATATTGTGGTCGAACTGGATGGCAAGCGCGCGCCGATTTCGACGGCTAACTTCTTACAATATGTGGACTCCGGAAAGATGACGGGCGCCCAGTTCTGGCGCGCCATGAAGTCGGGCAACGGTGGCTTCGTTCAGGTCGAGGCTGCGGGCCACCGCTATCAGCCGATTCCGCACGAGCCGACCTCACAGACCGGACTGTCGCACACCGATGGCACGATTTCGACGGCCCGCTATGCCGTTGGCACGGCCAGCAACCAGTTCACCATCTCGGTCGGGGACATGTCCTACATGGACGCCGGGCGTGATCCGGAGGGCGACAATCAGGGCTATGCCGCTTTTGGCAAGGTGGTGTCGGGCATGGACGTGGTCAAGAAAATCTTGAACGGCAAGATCACCAAAAAGAAGATCGAGGGCGGCTGGGACGGGCAGAATCTCGAAAATCCGGTGGAGGTGCTCTCAGCGAAGCGGCTCAACTGACGGCGCTAAGAGCCGGCCTCTCTAAGCGCGGGCGAGATCCATACGCCCCGTACGGCAAGAATCTGTATAAAATATCTCCATTTGGCCCATATTACCAAAAAGCAACTTGACGCTTTTTTGACGGGATGATCGTCTCAACCGTAACGGGGCGGGCGCGACGCGTGGCGTTCCGGAGCATCCTTTCATTCCGGACATCTTTTAAGGAGATACGCCGTGCACAGACGCAACTTTCTGGCCATGACCGGCCTGACGGCGGGCAGCCTGCTCGTGCCGTCGCTTTACGGGCGAGCCGTTGCCGCCGAAGTGCTTCAGGAGACGATCGACGTCAAGGTGAAGAAGACGCTGGCTGACGCCGGTCTGAACGCCGCGACCGGTTCCGGGGCCAGCTATTGCGACGTGCGCGTCGGGCGCTATCTGCGCCAATTCGTTATCACGCGCGAAGATCGCGTTGAAAACGTCGTGAATACCGAGTCGCTGGGTGTGGGCATCCGCGTCATCGCCGATGGGGCCTGGGGCTTTGCGGCCACAAATGACATGACCACTGAAGCCGTGGCCAAGGCCGCCAAGCAGGCCGTGGCCATCGCCAAAGCCAACGCGAAAATCCAGACCGTTCCGGTCAAGCTGGCCCCCGTCAAGGGCGTTGGTGAGGTGTCGTGGAAGACGCCAATCAAAAAGAACAGCATGGAGGTTCCGATCAAGGAAAAGGCCGAGCGCCTGATCGACGTCAATACCGCCGCACTGAAGGCCGGGGCCGACTACGTCAATTCGATGATGTTCCTCGTCAATGAGCAGAAGTATTTTGCTTCGACCGACGGCTCCTACATTGATCAGGACGTGCACCGCATCTGGGTGCCTATGACGGTCACCGCCATCGACAAGGACTCAGGCAAATTCCGCACGCGCGACGGCCTGTCGGCGCCGATGGGTCTAGGCTACGAATATCTCGATGGCGAAGCCAAACAAAAATTCACCGATCCGGCGGGCGTCACCGGCTATGGCCTCAGCTATGATATGAAGGAAGACGCGATCGCGGGCGCCAGACAGGCGCGCGAAAAGCTCAAAGCGCCGTCCGTCAAGCCGGGCAAATACGATCTCGTGCTCGATCCCAGCCATATGTGGCTGACCATCCACGAGTCGGTGGGCCACCCGACCGAGCTTGACCGCGTTCTGGGCTATGAGGCCAACTACGCCGGCACCTCGTTTGCGACGCTGGACAAGCGCGAGGCGAAGTTCCAGTACGGCTCGGAAAACGTCAATATCGTCGCCGACAAGACGCAGTTCGGCTCACTGGGCTTCGTCGGGTACGACGACGAAGGCGTCAAGACCAAGAAGTGGGACATCATCCGCGACGGCAAACTGGTCGATTATCAGGCCATCCGCGATCAGGCGCATATTCTGGGCAAGACCGAGTCGGATGGCTGCTGCTACGCCGACTCGTGGTCGTCGGTGCAGTTTCAGCGCATGGCCAATATCTCGCTGGAGCCGGGCAAGAAAAAGCTTAGCGTCGCCGACATGATCAAGGGCGTCGAAAACGGCATTTATATCGTGGGTGACGGCTCATTTTCGATCGACCAGCAGCGCTATAATGCACAGTTCGGCGGACAACTCTTCTATGAGATCAAGAACGGCAAGATCACCCAGATGATCGAGGACGTGGCCTATCAGATTCGCACGCCGGAATTCTGGAACGCCTGTTCGGCGATCTGCGATGAAAGCGATTATCGCCTGGGCGGCTCCTTCTTCGACGGCAAGGGGCAGCCGGGTCAGGTCTCGGCGGTGTCGCACGGCTCCTCCACCAGCCGTTTCAACGGCATCAATGTCATCAACACCGCGCGTTCGCTCGGTTAATCGGCGGATTGGGAGATTACAGATATGGGCATCCTTACCGAAGCCGAAGCCAAGGCCATTCTCGACAAAGTCATCAAGCTGTCGAAGGCTGACGAATGTACCGCCACCTTGTCGGGATCGATCAACGGCAATATCCGCTTTGCGCTAAATAACGTCTCGACCAGCGGCATCATCACCAATACCGAGCTGGGGGTTCAGGTGGCCTTCGGCAAGCGCGTCGGCATCGCCACCATCAATGCCTTTGACGATGCCTCGCTGGAGCGCGTTGTACGCCGGGCCGAGGATCTAGCTAAGCTGGCCCCGGAAAACCCGGAATTCATGCCGGCCGTGGGCAAACAGACTTATACGCCGACCAATACCTTCAGCGAAGCGACGGCGACTGTTACCCCGGAGCAACGTGCCGGGGTGGCCGCCAAGTCGATCACCCCGTGCAAGCAGGCCAAGCTGATCGCCGCGGGCTTCCTGTCGGATGGTCAGGGTTTCCAGGCCTTTGCCAACTCCAACGGCAACTTCGGCTATCAGAAATCGACCTCGATGGACTATACCTGTACGGTGCGCACCGAAGATGGTCGCGGTTCGGGCTGGGTGGCGCGCAACCTTCAGAGCGTTGCCGACTTCAAGCCGGACACCGAAATCCAGATTGCCATGAAGAAGGCCGCTGACTCCGCCGACGCCAAGGCGTTGGAGCCCGGTAAATATACCGTCATCATGGAACCGGCCGCTTCGGCGGGCCTAATCTCGTTCATGATGAACTTCTTTGACGCACGCTCGGCTGATGAAGGCCGCAGCTTTCTGTCGAAAAAGGGTGGTGGCAACAAGCTGGGTGAGCAGGTCTATGACCCGCGCGTCACCGTCTATGCCGACCCGTCGCACCCGGAAGCCGCCGTGCTGCCGTGGGATGGTGAAGGTCTACCGCGCAAACGCCTGCCCATCATCGAAAAGGGCAAGGTGGCCAGCCTGCAATATTCCCGCTACTGGGCGCAGAAGCAGGGTAAGACGGCGGATGCCTCGCCGGGCAATCTGATTATGGAAGGCGGTACGAAATCGACCATGGACCTCGTGCGTTCAACGCAGAAGGGGATTTTGGTCACCCGCACTTGGTATATCCGTATGGTCGATCCGCAGACCGTGTTGTTGACCGGCCTGACGCGCGATGGCACCTTCTATATTGAAAACGGCCAGATCAAGTATCCGATCAAGAACTTCCGCTTCAACGAGTCGCCGGTCATCATGCTCAACAATATCGAGGAGCTTGGTAAACCAGTGCGCGTCGGCGATGATGAATCGCCGTTCGTGATGATGATCCCAGCTATGAAGCTGCGTGACTTTACCTTCACGTCGTTGTCGGATGCCGTCTGACGGTTCAGATAACGCTCCCTCTCCCTTTTGGGAGAGCCGGTTCGCCGGTGCGGGCGGGGTGAGGGGGAAGCCCCAGCGTAATTGCGCGCCATTTTCCGTCTCACCCGGCGCGAAAGCGCCACCCTCTCCCTCAAGGGAGAGGGGCATTAGTCGAGCGTCTTTTTTTCAGATTTTGGCAGGAGGTCTGGCGACGTTGCTGGCACCTCCGGCGCAAGCAGCCAGCTATGATTTCTGGTTCACGCGCCTGAAATACGCCTCCGGTGACTGGGACGTCGATCAGCGTATGCCGGCCAATCTGATCACCTCGCTGATCGACTACACGACCTTGCGCGTTGATCCGAAGGAGCATGTGATCGACCTCTCTGATCCAAAGATGCTCAGCGCGCCCTTCTGCTATTTGGCCGGGCACAAGCTGGTTGATTTCAGCCCGGCGGAGCGGCGTAATTTCGAGACCTACGTAAAAAATGGCGGATTCGTCTTTGTCGATGACTGCAATCACGACATTGACGGCCTGTTCGCCAAGTCGTTCGAGCGGCAGATGAGAACGATTTTTGGCCCACAGGCGCTGAAAAAACTGCCCAATACGCACGCCATTTATAAGAGTTTTTTCCAGTTCGACGGCCCGCCCAACACCACGTTTGAACTGAACGGCTGGGGCGACGACCTCGTGCACGACTACCTGAAAGGCATAGAGATCAATGGCCGTCTGGGCGTCCTCTATTCCAACAAGGACTATGGCTGCGAGTGGGACTACGACTGGCGCAACAAGCGCTTTCTAGCCGAAGACAATACCAAATTCGGCGTCAATATTGTGATTTATGCTTTGACGAGTTGAGACATCGGACGGCCTTCGCCTTCGGGGCCGGATTATGGGGATTAAGATATGTCGATCAGTGAAACCGAGATCAGGGAAAGGCTGGCCCGCCTGGGTCAACTGCGTCAGGCCATCGCTCAGGCCATTGTCGGTCAGGCCGATGTGGTCGAACAACTGCTAATCGGGCTCTTGGCCGGCGGGCATTGCCTGCTGGAGGGCGTGCCGGGGCTGGGCAAGACGCTGCTGGTACGCTCATTGGGGCAGGCGCTGGAGCTGCAATTTCGCCGCGTGCAGTTCACCCCCGACCTGATGCCCAGCGACATTCTGGGGACCGAACTGCTGGAAGAGGATCACGGCACCGGCCATCGCCATTTCCGCTTCCAGCCGGGCCCTGTCTTCACCAATTTGCTGCTGGCTGACGAGCTGAACCGAACGCCGCCCAAGACTCAGGCCGCCCTGCTGGAGGCAATGCAGGAACGCACGGTGTCCTATGCCGGGGTTACGCACACCCTGCCGTCGCCCTTCTTTGTGCTGGCGACGCAGAACCCGTTGGAGCAGGCCGGGACCTATCCGCTGCCCGAAGCGCAGCTTGATCGCTTCCTGCTGCACATCCGCGTCGATTACCCGACCGAATCCGAAGAACACGACATTCTGCGTCAGACGACGGGTGCCGGCGGTGAGGCGGTGCCCAAGGTCATGGCTGCAGACGATGTGCTGGTGTTGCAAAAACTGGTGCGCGATGTGCATGTGGGCGAAGACCTGCTGCGCTGGATCACGCGGCTGGTGCGCGCTACGCGGCCGGGTGAGGACGCGCCGCAGGCCGTCAACACCTATATAAAATGGGGGGCCGGGCCGCGCGCCGGGCAATCTCTGGTGCTGGCGGCCAAGGCGCGCGCCCTGTTGCAGGGACGGCTGGCGGCTACGCGCGAAGACGTGATGGCGCTTGCCGCCCCCGTCATGCGCCACCGCCTTCTGATGGCGTTTGCGGCTGAGGCCGAGGGCGTGGCCCCCGATACGGTTGTGGCCACCATTCTGAGCGTCGTAAAGCTCTGAGCGCATGGTGTATGATCCGATCCCTCCTGAGGTGCGCCACAGGCTGAAAGGTCTGCGCCTGAGCGCGCGCCGTGCGTCCGGGGCGTCGGGGATCGGGCTGCACGCGTCGCGCTCACGCGGGGCGGGACTGGAGTTTGCGCAGTACCGCGCCTATGAACCAGGCGACGAACTGCGACAGATCGACTGGAAGCTCTATGCACGCTCGGATAGGTTTTTCGTGCGCGAAGCCGAACGCGAAAGTCCGCTGAGGGTGTGGATGGTGCTGGACCTTTCGGCGTCGATGGGGCAGGCCGATACGGCGAAACCCGATTGGAGCCGCCTTGAGGCCGCTAAGACCATAGCGGCCTGTGTGGGCGAGCTGGCCTTGCGTCAGGGGGATGCTTTCGGCCTGATCACCCTCAGCGATCGCGGTGTGGGCGTGGTTGAGGCCGCAGCGGGGTTGAAGGCGCGCGACGGTCTGCGGCTGGGGCTGTTCAAACTGACGGCGGGCGGCAGGTTTCCCACGCTGGCGCAATTGTCGCCGGTTTGGGACCGTATCCGCGCGCAGGACATGGTCATGGTGTTCAGCGACGGCTTTGACGAGAGCTGCGCCGAGCTAATGACGCGCCTGTCTGCGGCTGGGCGCGACGTGCTAATGGTCCAGACCCTGACCGCCGAGGAGCGCGATTTTCCGTTTCAGGGGGGCTATCGTTTCGATGATCCGGAAGGCGGTGCCGAGGTGCTGGGCGACGGCAAGGCCCTGCGCGCTGATTTTCTCAAGCGCTTTGCCGCCGCCCGTCAGGCCTTTGAGGCGCGGCTGTTCGCAGCGGGGGTACGGCATACGCATTACTGGCTGGATGAGCCAGCGGACGCGCCGTTGTTTCGTCTGTTCGGTCAAACACCATCAGGAAAGGAGACGGCCTGATGCCCGCGCTCCTGTTTCCGTTAGGTTTGGCGGCTTTGCTGGCTATGGTCGTCCCGCTGGTCATCCACCTGATGCGGCGCGACGAGCTGCGTCCGGTGGTTTTCGCCGCCCTGCGCTGGCTCGATCCGCGTCCCAAACCGCGCCAACGTATCCGGTTCAGCGAATGGCCGCTACTGATCGTGCGTTTACTACTGATTGCGGTGCTCGCCCTGCTGCTGGCGCGGCCGGTATTGACCGCACGGCTTAGTGACAAGCCCTATGTCGCTGTGGTGCCGGGGGCGGATCTGAAAGCCGCGCAACAGGCGGTGGGCGAAGACGCCGAGGCGCATTGGCTGACGGAGGGCTTTCCGCTCCTGAGCGGTACCGCCGGTGCGGCGGGCGAGGTGAGCAGCCATCTGCGGCAACTCGATGCGCAATTGCCGCCGGGGGCGAAACTGACCGTGGTGGTGCCGCAAACTCTGCAAGGGGGGGACGCCGAACGCCCCATACTCAGCCGCACGGTCGATTGGCGCATCGTCGCCGGGGCCATGCCCGCCGCTCAGCCTGCGGCGACGAAACGGCCTGTTCTGAGCGTGCGGTATGCGCCGAACCACGCCGCCGATGTGCGCTGGTTCCGCGCCGTGTCCGCCGCCTGGCAGACGCCGTTTGAGGCGACCGGGATGGATGCCGCCTTGCCGTCGAAGGATCAGGTTTTGGTCTGGCTGGGCAGCGGCAACATTCCGCCTGCCCTCAGTGCGCGTGTGAAATCCGGCGGGACCGTTCTCGTGGGATCGCAGATGGTCTTGCCGCCATCGCCCCAGCGCCGCGTTGTGTGGCATGATGCCATCGGCGCACCGCTGATCGAGGCGCAAGGCGAGGGGCGGGGGCAGTGGCTACGCCTGACGCGGGCCCTCAGCCCGGCCGTTTTTCCAGCCCTGCTGGAGCCGACCTTTCCGGATCAATTGGCTGCCGTCCTGAGCCCGCCAGCGCCACCAACCCGCGTCGAAGCGCGCGACCTGATCCCGGTTGCGGGGCGTTCAATCTTTAACCGCCCGTCTGAGGAACTGACGCCGTGGCTAGCCCTGTTGGCGGCTGCCCTGTTTCTGATCGAGCGCCTGCTGGCCACCGCCGCTCGCCGGAGGGCCGCGCCATGAGGCCTCACAGTTTTACCGCCTCGGCGCGTTTGCGCACCTTGTTGAACGACGGGCTGACGGCCCTCCCGCTGATCGTCGCTGTGACCTTTGCGGGTTGGGCGGTGGGCGAAGAAACGGGGCTTTTGATGGCACTGTGTCTTGGCCTTGTCGTCGCCTTTGCGCTGGCCATGTGGCGATTGAAGCGCTTCGACCGCGCGTGGGTGATTGGAGCGCTCAATGCCCACCGCGCCGATATGGAAGACAGCGCCGATCTGTTGTTTGCGCGCACCGAAGACCTCAATCCCTTGCAGGCCCTGCAACAGCAACGAATGATCGAGCGCCTGCCGTCGCCGGCTGTGCTGACGCCGCCCTGGCGCTGGAAGCCGGTGGGCTTTGCATTGGCCCTAGGTCTGGCCATCGGTGCCCTGACGGCCGTGTTGTTTTGGTTGCCGCAGACGCATCCGACCGCTGCTGCCTCCGGCACGAGGGGCACCGGCGCGCCTAAACTGATCTCCGCCGAAATCGCCGTCACCCCGCCCGCCTATACGCGGCAGGCGGGGCACCGCGAAACCACGCTCGATCTCAAGGTGCCGCAAAACACGAAACTGGTCTGGCGGTTGCGCTTTGCGCCCGACGCCGCAAATGTCCGGCTGGTCTTTCACGATGGTCAGAGCATGGCCCTTCGGCGCGATGGGACCGGCTGGAGCGCTGCCCTTAGCGCCGACCGCTCACGCCTATATCGCATCGCGGCCGACGGCTTGCCGACGCAACCTCTGCACCGGCTGGAAGTCACTCCCGATGCGCCACCAAAGGTCGAGGCGGTCCTGCCGGACCGCGCCTTGACTCTGGTCACGCCGGGCCAGACGCAGTGGCCGCTGGTTTTTTCCGCCAGCGATGATTACGGCGTCGCCACCTCGACGGAACTTCGCATCATTCAGGCGCAGGGGCAGGGCGAAAACATTACCTTCCGTGAACGGACATTAACCTTAACCGGTACTGGCGGCGCGACCGATAAGCGCTTTGCCACGCGGCTCGACCTCAAGGCACTAGGGTTTGCCGTCGGCGACGACCTAATCGTGCAACTGACCGTGCACGACAATCGCACTCCGTCGCCGCAGGAGGTGCGCTCACCCAGCCTGATCCTGCGCTGGCCGTCCGATCTTGGGGCCGAAAGCACAGGGCTGGAGGCGCTGGCCCGTAAAACCCTGCCGGCCTATTTCCGCAGTCAGAGGCAGATCATTATCGACATCGAAGCCCTGCTAAAGGAGAAGCCGCGCCTGAAACCGGATACTTTCCTCAGCCGCTCGGACGCAATTGGCGTCGATCAGCGCCTGCTGCGCCTGCGCTACGGGCAGTTTTTGGGTGAAGAGGCCGAGGGCGAACGCGAAGCCCCGCCGGGCCTTGAAGAGGGGCATTCTGAAAATGACGGCCATGATCATGGGGGCCACGATCATGGGGGCCACGATCATGGGGGACTGGCCGCGAAACCCGATGCCGCGCCGGTGTTTGGTGACGGCGGCAATGTGACCGCCGAATATGGCCACACCCACGATGAGCCCGAAGCGGCGACCCTGCTCGATCCGGAAACGCGCGCCACGCTGAAAAAGGCGCTGGATGAAATGTGGCAGTCGGAGCTGCACCTGCGGCAGGGCAATCCGCAAACCGCCCTGCCGCACGCCTACAAGGCACTGGGCTATATCAAGGAGGTGCAGCAGGCGACGCGTATCTTCCTGTCGCGTGTCGGGCCGGAGCTGCCGCCGATAGATCATAACCGCCGCATGACGGGTAAGCGCGACGGCATTGCGCCCGTGCCTTTCGCGGTGACGGCGGCCCCGTCCCCCGATGCGCCCGTTGTGGCTCTGTGGACGGCTCTGGCTGAGACACCCGGGGCCAAAAACGACCTGCCGCTGGCGGCGCTCGATGGCTGGCTGCGCACCAATGAGGGCCGGGTTGGCGACCCGCTGTCGCTGCTGGCGGCGGTTGAGGCCGTGCGCGCCGACCCCGGTTGTGCCGCGTGCCGTCAGACGCTGCGCGGTCAGTTGTGGCGTGTCCTGACCCGGCCTCCGGCCGGTTTGGCACCCCGCCCGGCGGTCACGGCATCCGGTGGCCGCTATCTGGATGCACTGGAGCGACCGAGATGACCCCGTCTGTGATCGTGGCTCTCATGCTGTTGGCCGCCGTGGCCTTATCTACGCTGCGGCTGGTCCTGTGGTGGCGCAAGGCCGATGCGACCGAACGCTCGCTGCCGCGGCTTGTGGCGCTACTGGCCCTGACGCCGCTGTCGGCGTGGTTGCTGTATCTGACCCTGTTCCCGCCGCGTCTGGCCTCTGCACCCGGCACGTTGATCGTCGCTACACGCAGCGCACAGGCCGTGGATGCACAGGCAGGGGATCGCGTCGTCGCCTTGCCAGAAGCCCATATACCGGGGGCGGAGCGCGTCCCCGATCTCGCCACGGCCCTGCGCCTGCACCCCGAAGCCACGCGCCTGACCCTAGTCGGCGAAGGCCTGACGCCGCGCGACCGCACGGCGGTGGAGGGGCGGGCCCTGCGCTTTGTACCGTCAGCCCTGCCGCGCGGCGTGGTGCGGCTGGATACGCCTGAGCGCGTGGCCCCCGGTGGGGCGTTTCAGGTCGGCGTAATGGTCAACGGCGTGAAGGGAGGCGTCGTCGAACTGCTTGATCCGGCGGGGGTCGTTGTCGAAAGCCAAACACCCGATACCAGCGGTTTGGCGGTCCTCAGCGGCGCGGCAAAAGCCGCAGGGCCGGTGTCTTTCAGCGTGCGACTGCGCGAGGCCACTAAGGCCGTGGTGGAAACCGCCGAAGTGCCGGTGTGGGTCGATGAGGCGCTGACGGCGCGGGTGCGCGTCATCGGGGGCGCTCCGGGACCGGAGATCAAATATCTGCGCCGCTGGGCCGCCGATGCCGGTATCGACATGCAGGCGCAGGTCGCGCTGGGTGGCGGTGTGGCGGTCGGCGATGCGCCGCAGCCCCTGAATGTCGCCACGCTGAGCCAGACCGATCTGCTGGTCATAGATGAACGCGGCTGGGACGGATTGGGGGACGGGGGCCGCGCGGCGGTGATCAGCGCCGTGCGCGGCGGGATGGGCCTGTTGCTGCGGCCCACAGCCCTGCCGTCGGAGACGACGCGCACGCAGTGGGCGGCGCTGGGCCTGCGCCTCAGCGGCACGGGTGATCCGGAGACGGTGACCTTGCCTGTGCCCTCAGGCAGCAAGGACAAGGCACCTACCGTCACGCGCCTGAACCTGCGCCTCGAGAGCGCCGATGCGGTGCCACTGGCGGTGGACAATAAAGGGCAGCCTATGGGCCTGTGGCGGGCTGAAGGGCGCGGCCGGGTCGGTTTGTGGAGCGTGACCGACAGTTTCGCCCTGACGCTCAGCGGCGAGGCCGGGCGGCATCAGGCCCTGTGGAGCCACCTCTTTTCAACTCTGGTGCGGCGCTCCAGTGCGGCCCTGCCTACCATCAGCCCCGCCCGTGTGCATCAGCGCGTCAGCCTGTGCGGCCTGAGCGGCGCGGCCGAGGTGCTCGACCCGCAAGGCGGCGTCAGCCATCCCGTCGTTGATGCGGCAACGGATGAGGCGCGTTGTGCTGCCGTCTGGCCCACGCAGGCCGGCTGGCATGTGCTGCGCGTGACGACGGCAGAAACGGTGCAGGCCGTGCCTTTCCACGTCCTGTCGGACAAGGGCCTGCCGGGCGTTCAGGCGCTGGAGGCGCGTGAAGCGACTCAAGCCTTGGTGGCCGAAGACGCGCGTCCAACGGAAGCCACCGGCGAGGGCCGTCGCGCCGCCGCCTGGCCGTGGTTCCTCGGCTGGTTGCTGATCAGCGCGGTCCTTTGGTGGGTGGAGCGTCAACGCCGTCCGCAGCCCTGATCCACCTCTCAGCGGCCGCGACTCATATTTTTTCCTTATCTCAATGCGGTCAGAACGGAACACTGGAAGAAGTGTAACGTCCGGATTTGTTGAGGGTCCGGCGGATGGATATATGTCGGACGATCATACCCCCAAAAACGCGCCTCACGCCGGTTTAGACCGTCAGACCCTTCATGATCTGAACAATATGTTCGGGGCGGCCAAGGGCAGCCTGCAACTGATGCAGATGCGGCACAAGGACGACCCACAAAGCCTGCGCATCACCGGCATGGCCTTGCAAAGCCTCGATAATGCGCAGGCCTATGTCTATGACAAGCTGGGGTGCACCGATCTGCGTGACATCGACGGCGGTATTTCGGATTCGCCTGAACGTCTGGCGGCGCGGCATGGCGTCGTGGACTCCGGCGACCGCCACGACCTGTTTTTTGCCGCCATCGAAATGACGCGGATGCCGATGATCGTCACCGATCCCAACCGACCCGACAACCCCATTGTCTTCGCCAATCAGGCCTTCCTCAACACCACAGGCTATACGATGGAAGAGGTGATGGGGCGCAATTGCCGCTTTCTTCAGGGCGAGGGGACCGATCCGCAAATGATCGCCAACCTCAGCCGCGCCATCCGCGACCGCACCGACATTGCGGTGGAGATCCAGAATTTCCGCAAGGACGGCACCGCCTTTTGGAACGCTCTGTTCGTCAGCCCGATCTTCGACCGCGACGGCAAACTGCTCTATTATTTCGGCTCGCAGCTTGATGTTACGCGCCGGCGCGAAGCCGAAATGGCGCTGCGCCGGGCGCAGAAGATGGAGGCCATCGGGCAGCTGACCGGCGGCATTGCTCACGATTTCAACAACCTGCTTCAGGTGATTATCGGCAATCTTCAGATGGCGCGCACCGTCACTGAACAGCCGGAAAAGCTCCATCGCCACCACGAGGCGGTAATGCAGGCGGCCCAGAAGGCGCGCGTCCTGACGCAGCAATTACTGGCCTTTTCTCGCAAGCAACCGCTGGAGGCGAGGGTCGTCAATCTCAACCGTGTGGTCAGTGAGTTGAATGACCTGCTGTCGCGAACTCTTGGCAGTTTTATCGAGATTGAGCTTGATCTAGACCCCGATCTGGCCAATGCCCGCATCGACACCGTTCAGCTTGAGATGGCGCTGATCAATATTCTGGCCAATGCGCGTGACGCAATGCCCGAAGGCGGGCGGGTGGTTATCCGCACCACCAACCGCTCTGGAACGGAGGGCGACCAGGTCGAACTGTCAGTCAGCGACACTGGCGAGGGGATGCCGCCGGAGGTCTTAAGCCGCATCACTGAACCCTTCTTTACGACTAAGGAGGTGGGGAAGGGAACGGGGCTTGGGCTGGCGCAGGTCTATGGCTTTGTTAAACAATCAGACGGCGGTTTTGAGGTCGAGAGCACGCCGGGCGAAGGCACCACGGTGCATCTCTATTTCCCAATGGTGTCGGGGGCGGATGACAAGGCGCCGGCCCCTGAGCGCGCCTCTCAGACGCGTGGCAAGGGTGAGCGGGTGCTGCTGGTCGAAGATAATCGTGAAGTGCGCGAACTGGCCTGCGCTATACTTGAGGCCGATGGCTATGAGGTGGTGGCGCGCGAAAACGCTTCGTTGGCGCTCGACTATCTCAACGGGCCGGACGGGGTGGACCTTTTGTTCACCGATATCGTCATGCCGGGTAAGATGAATGGCGCCGCTCTGGCTAAGGAGGCACGGCAACGATTCTCCGACCTGCCGATCCTGATCACCACGGGTTTTGCTGACGATGTACACGGTCACACCAACGCGCGTGAGTTTGAAACCATCTACAAACCCTATATGCCCGACGAACTGTCTACGCGGGTGCGCGGGGTGCTGAACCGCAAGGACGATCACGGGGGCTGACATGCCTATGTGTGGGTGTAGCTCAAATGTCGCACTATCTGTAAGCGCTTACATGACGAATTGACAGCGCTGTTGTAAGCGCTTACAGAACGCCAAACGGACACTGTAAGCGCTTACACAACACGACAGGGTGCAGACTTTCATGGCGGCAAGCGTAACGCTCAATGACGTGGCCAAGGCGGCGGGGGTGTCGATAGCCTCGGCGTCGCGCGCCATCAATGGCCTCGATAACGTCACCGAAGAGGTGCGCGAGCGCGTCTTGGCGGCGGCGGGCAAACTGAAATACGTGCCGCACGGCGCGGCGCGAGCTCTGGCCATGAGCCGAACCAATACGATTGGCGTCATCCTGCCGGATATCTATGGCGAGTTCTTCTCGGAGATCATCCGCGGGATTGATGTCGGCGCGCGGGCCAGTGGTCTGCACATTCTGGTGTCCGGGTCGCACGGTGATGTGAAGGAGGCCGTCAAGGCGGCGCGCGCCATGGCCGGGCGCGTCGATGGCTTACTGGTCATGGCCCCGTATGCCGATGCTGATGACCTGTCGGGCAAACTCCCGTTCAACCTACCTCTGGTCATGATGGGCGGGGTGGGCGGTCAGGCCGATCTGCCGAGCCTTGTCGTTGACAACCATTCCGGCGCGCTAGAGGCGGTGCGCCACCTGTGCGAACAGGGCTGTCGCCGAATCGCGCACATCGCCGGGCCTGAGAGTAATTTGGAAGCGCAGGACCGCCTGCGCGGCTATCTCGACGGGCTGAAAGAGGCGGGGTTGTCGCCACAGGTATTGCCGGGCGACTTCACCGATGGCGCAGGTTATGCCGCCGTCCAGACGCTTCTGGCACAGGAACAGATGCCTGACGGCCTGTTTGCCGCCAATGACATGATGGCGTTGGGGGCGACCCTGGGTCTGCGTGAGGCAGGTGTGTCGATTCCGGATGACATCGCCATCATCGGCTTTGATGACATTCCGGTGACGCGCTACGCCTCGCCGCCCATTTCGACGCTGCGCGCCGGGGTCTTCGACATCGGCCGGCGCAGTCTTGAGCTTCTTTCCGCCCTGATCGAGCGCGGTTCAGCGGAGGCCTCGGCCTCAGCCGCTAGCCTGATCGTGCGGCCTGAACTGGTGGTGCGGGCGTCGAGCCGCCGCCGTTAAAGCGTTTCTGAAAACGCTGTGAGTATCGTGTTTTATATAAATAAAACAGTTCTTTGGGAGAACAGGATATGCTTTATATGTCTCGCACGCGGGGCCTGAGCCTTGGTGTTTCGGGCCTTGCCCTGGCGGCCGCCATCGTTATGGCGGCCCCGGCCTTCGCCGCGGAATCCGACGCCACTCTTCAGGGGCGCGTCTCCGCCGCCCCGGCGGGTACGGTGGTCACGGCGACCGACGCCAATACCGGGGCCAAGGCCACCGCCACGGTGCGCGCCGATGGCCGCTATGTGATCGTTGGCCTGCGTCCGGGCACCTATACGGTTACCTTCCGCGCGCCGGACGGTACAACGCGCACCGAACAGGCCGTGCTACCCGTCGGTCAAACGATCGAAGTTGATGCGGACCTCGCCACCGCCGAAGCGCCGGTGCAGGAAGTCACCGTCGTCGCCTCGCGCCGCAACAATCCGCGTCAGTCGGAAGTCTCCACCTCCATTTCGCGCGCTCAGATCGAAAACCTGCCCCAGAACGGCCGCAACTTCCTGAACTTTGCCGCTCTCGCCCCTGGCGTCTCGGTGTCTACCGACCCTGAGCGCAAGACGTTTCAGGCGGGGGCGGTCAATGCCAATCAGGTCAACGTCTTCATCGACGGTATGAGCCAGAAGAATCAGGTGTTGCAAGGCGGCGTTACGGGTCAGGACGCCTCGCGCGGCAACCCGTTCCCGCAACTGGCTGTGCAGGAGTTCAAGGTATCGACCCAGAACTTCAAGGCGGAGTATGAGCAGGCCGGTTCGGCGATCATCACCGCCGTCACCAAGACCGGGGGCACCGAATTCCACGGGACGGTGTTTGGTACGCTTCAAACCAAGAGCATGATCGGCCAAAACTATTACGACACCGGCCCCAAGCAGGATTTCGAAAACAAGGAATACGGCTTCGACATCGGTGGCCCGGTCATCAAGAACAAGCTGCATTTCTATATGTCCTACGAAGGCCGCAAGGACGCGCGCCCCTCGGATTCGGTGGATATGCGCAACAATGGCAGCTTAAATACGCTTAACCCGACCCTCGTTACCGCCCTGTCGAATGCCTATAACGGCAGCTATGCCAAAAACTTTCAGCAGGATATGGTATTCGGTAAGCTGACCTGGTTTGCTGACGATAACAATACGGTTGATCTGACGGTCACCAACCGAAAGGAAGACGATGTTCGTAACTTCGGTGGCCTGACGGCGTATGAACGCGGATCGACGCTCAATCAGGAAATTAAGGCCGTTGCCGTAAAGTGGCGTCATCGCGCGGGTAATCTGCTCAATGATATGCAATTGAGTTATCAGGATGCACAATGGCGTCAGGCCCCTCTCTCAACAAACCCGGCCATCACCCTGATTAATGGGCAAAATATCAATAACCAGCTCGCCTTCTTCGGCGGTACGCCCTATTCGCAGGTCAAGGCACAGGAAAGCCTTACCCTGCGTAATGATCTGACCCTGACCGGCATCGAATGGTACGGTACGCACGTCATTAAGGGCGGCTTCAAGCTGGCCAACTATAAGTACACAGCTGAAGAAAATGACCGCAGCCGGAATCCGGAATATTTCTACGACGCGGCCACTTATGTTTATGGCGGCACCAATACACCTGTGGCGGTGAAGATCGCCGATGGTGACCCGCGTATCACCTCGAACAATATGCAGTTCGGGGCCTATATTCAGGACGACTGGACCTTCGACGATCACTGGACCTTCAATCTGGGTGTGCGCTGGGACTATGAGTCCAACATGCTCAACAACGAATACTCGACGCCGGCCGAAATAGCGACGGTCATGCGTAATACGGCGGGTTTCAACAAAGCCTTCAATCCCAATGATTATATTTCCACGGGGTCCAATCGTAAGGGATTTAAGGGTGCACTTCAGCCACGTCTGGGCTTCGCCTATGATGTTAATGCTGACCGTGATCTGGTCATCTTTGGCGGGTATGGCCGCTATTACGACCGAAACATCTATGACCTGGCGCAACTGGAAACGCGCCGCGCCCAGATACATGTGGCCACCATCTACTTCCCGCAGGTTGCCGGACAGGCCAACACGGCGAACTGGAACGCTAGCTATTTCGGCAATCCAACGGCTCTGGTAGCACTTGCCAAGTCGCTGGGCCTGAAGGGCGAAGTGTTTGCCCTCAACAATGACGCCAAAGTACCATACTCGGATCAGTTCAATCTGGGCGTCCGCAAGCGCTTCGGAGAAATTTCCACCTCGGCCACGCTGTCGTACATCAAGTATCAGAACCTGTTTAACTGGGTGCTCGGCAATCGTCTACCGGACGGCAGCTGGTGCCAGTTCGGACCGCAATACGCCTGTCAGCCGTGGGGTAATGGCCTGCCGGGTTATGGGGCGCTGATCATCTCGAGCAATGAGCGTCAGGCACGTTACAAGGCGCTTTACCTCACCGCGGACAAGCCGTGGACACCCGCTTCGAAATACGGCTTCAGCACCACCCTGACCCTGACCGATGCGGAAATGACCGGCCACAATGACCCGTTCATCTTCGACTACGCGAGCCCTTCAGCCACTGGCTGGCACAAGGCGGAAGGCGTCGATAAGTGGCGCTTCGTCGGTTCGGGTATTGTGTCCGGCCCCTGGAATACCCGCGTTTCGGCCATTGTGACCCTGGCTTCAGGCACCCCGTACGGCCGCGTGCTCGATACCGCTCCGGCGCTTCAGATCCAGGAAGGGTATTTCTGGCCACGCAAGACTTTCAAACAGGTTGATCTGCGTGTGTCTAAGGACTTCAAGCTGTGGAACGGTCAGACGGTCACCGCCGATGCGCAGGTCTATAACCTGTTTGACACGTGGAACCGTGCCTATTCGCAGTGGACCGGCGGCTATGACAACGGCACGGGTGCCAAGGAGATACCGGACCCCAATGCCCAGGTCGGTCCCTCGCGCTCCTTCCAGGTCGGCCTGACTTACAAGTGGTAAGCCTTCTGGCGCGGTGGTTTCCGCCGCGCCGCTCCCCATGCCCGGCGGTGTCTCATCCCCTGACGCGTCGCCGGACATTTGCCCGCCAGCCTGTCTTCCTCGGCTCATGCGGCGCTGACTTGCCTTGTGCCGGGGGCTTCTCCTCCCGTTTGGAGCCCCCGGTTTTTTTGGTTTTGAGTGTCCCTGATGGACCGGCGGTGTCACCCGCAGACACCGTGTCGAAGGGAGTTCTGTGATGTCCGTGTCTCATACGTCCCGCCGCGCCTTTGGTCAGGGGCTTTTCGGCCTCAGCCTGTTGCCGCTGGGGGCCTGCGCGTCTCTGCAGGGTCGCTCAGGTGTACCGGGGTATGACGCGTTGCTGAGTGATCTGCACCGGCGGACGTTTCAGTTCTTCTGGGACGTGACCGATCACCGGACCGGCCTGACGCCGGATCGCTGGCCCACCCGCACCTTCTCGTCAGTGGCGGCCATCGGCTTTGCCTTCAACGCCTATATTGTCGGCGCGGAGTCCGGCTATATCCGCCGCGAACAGGCGGCCGAACGCACCTTTAACACACTGAATTTCCTGTATAACCTACCGCAGGGTGACGCTGTCTCCGGCACGGCGGGCTATCGGGGCTATTTCTATCACTTCCTGCGTTTCGATGACGGTACGCGCTATAAAACCTGCGAACTGTCCTCTATCGACACCTCGCTTTTGCTGATGGGGGCCCTGTGCGCCGGTCAGTATTTTGACCGCGATACCACAGTTGAACGCGATATTCGCCGCCTGTCCACCGCCCTTTATGAGCGCGTCGACTGGACCTTTATGATGCGACCGTCGGGGCGGCAGACCATGGGCTGGCATCCTGAGGACGGCTTCATTAAGGCCGAATGGCGCGGCTATAACGAAGGCATGATGGTCTATCTGCTGGCTATGGCCTCGCCGACACACCCGATTGACCCAAAGGCCTATCAGGTGTGGTGTTCGACCTATGATGAGACCTTTGGCCCTAATCACGGAGAGCCGCATCTGGGTTTCCACGCCCTGTTTGGCCATCAGTACAACCACGTCTGGATCGATTATCGCGGCATCGCCGACGCCTATATGCGTCCTAAGGGTCTGGATTATTTCGAAAATTCCCGCCGCGCCACGCTGGCGCAGCGCAACTATGCCATCCAGAACCCGATGGGGTTCAAAGACTATGGTCTGGACATCTGGGGCTTTACGGCCTGCGACGGTCCGGCGGATGTTAAGTTGACTCTCGACGGCGTGGAGCGGCAATTCCGTAGCTATTCGGCGCGCGGGCCAGGCGATCTACACCCGTTCGACGACGGCACGATTGCGCCGACGGCAGCACTGGGCTCGATCATGTTTACGCCGGTCGAGTCTCTGGCCGCCGCCAAGGCCATGCAGGCGCGCTACGGCACGGATATCTATGGCCAATATGGCTTTTTCGACAGTTTCAATCCAACCTTCGTCACCGACTATCCGTCGCGCGAAGGCCATCAGACCAAACGCGCCGGCTGGGTCTCCAACGACTATATCGGCATTGAC
This sequence comes from Asticcacaulis excentricus CB 48, assembly GCF_000175215.2. Lineage (NCBI taxonomy): Bacteria > Pseudomonadati > Pseudomonadota > Alphaproteobacteria > Caulobacterales > Caulobacteraceae > Asticcacaulis > Asticcacaulis excentricus. The sequence continues at coordinate 1,269,242 of NC_014816.1, forward strand.
CAGGGGCCGATCCTGTGCGGCATAGAGAACCTGCGCTCAGGCTTGTTCTGGCGGCTGATGAAGGGCTGCGCGCCGCTTCAACGTGGCTTGAAGCTGGCCGGGTTTGAGGCGGTGGCCTGATGCGCGGACACCTGTCCATCGTTGTGCTGATACTGGCCGCCGGGTTGCTGGCGACGGCTGTGGCGGCGCAAAACGCCCTTGTCACGCCAACGCCGTGGACCGCGGGGGCTTCGGAAGGCGTGACCTCAAAGGCCAGAGGCGGTGAAACAGCCCGACTAGACTACGGGTTCAAGGGCGCAGGCTATGCTTTTATCGTGCAGGATCTTGACTTTGCGGCCCCGGAAAACTTCGTCATCGACATCCCCGTAAAAGGCGAGGGGGCGGGCAATGATCTTCAGATCAAGTTTACCGATGCCTCCGGCGACAATGTGTGGTGGGTGACGCGCCCGGCCTTCGTGCCGACCCCACAGGGGACGGTGCTGCGCATCCGCCCGCGCCATATCGACTTCGCCTGGGGGCCGATTAAGGATCGTGCCTTCCTGGGCGGGAAACGCATAGAGGTTGTGGTCGTCAAGACGGCCAAGGGGGCTGCCTCCGGCTGGCTGGAGGTCGGGCCGATCCGCTGGCGTGCCGAGGCACCGGAACCGAAGACCGCAGCGCCTCTCAAAGCCGATGTGAAGGCCGTAGTAGATGGCGATGCCCGAACCGGTACCCCGGCAGCGTCCGTGACGCTCGACTTGTCGCGTGCGCGGGCATTTGGCGGATTGAAACTCGACTGGGGCAAGGTGCCCGCTCTTTATACGGTGGCTGTGTCCGATAACGGTCGCCGCTTCCGTGAGTTGCGCCGCGTAGCGGGTTCGGACGGAGGGACGGACTATGTGGCCTTGGGTGAGGTCGATGCGCGCTATGTCCGTGTCAACGGGCAGGGGCAGCTTAACGAGGCTGCCCTGCTGCCGCTGGAGATAGGGCTTAAGCCGAATGCTCTGCTGACTGAACTCGCGCGCACTGCGCCGCGTGGCGACTATCCGCGCGGCTTAACGGAGCAGGCTTATTGGACGGTTGTGGGCGTGGCCCAAGGCGGTCCCCGAGCCGCGCTGCTGTCCGAAGACGGGGTGGTCGAGTTGGGGCCGGAACGCCCGTCTCTGACGCCAGTGCTGAAGGTCGGCGCCAAGCGCCTGACCTGGGCGCAGGTCAGGTTGGTGCAGGGCATGGATGCCGAACGCCTGCCGCTGCCGACAGTCGAATGGCAGGGGGAGGGTGTTCAGATGCGGATCGCCCCGCTCGCCTTTGGAGAGAGCAACGCACCCTATTCGCTGGTGCGTTATGAGATGCGTTCCAACGCGGCGCAGACGGTGCGGCTGGAGCTGCACGTGCAGCCGATGCAGGTCAATCCACCCGCACAGTTCCTGACGCGGCCGGGGGGCTATGCGCCGATCCGCCGCCTCAGCCTCGAGGGCGACACGGTCAGTGTCGATGATCAGCCGCTTTGGCTGCTGACTCGGCCCAAGGATTTTACGGCATCGGGTTTCCTCATTGGGCCACAAGGGGCCAGTGCCTCCGACACGGACGGTTTAGCCTCCGGCGTGATTGGCTACGAACTGAACCTCACCCCCGGCGAGGCGCAAAGTGTCATCGTGGCCTTTCCGTTGGGCGGGCAGACGGTGCGCCCGACCATCGCGGGGGATGTTGCCAAGTGGGCCGAAACCCAAGCCGAAAGCGTCAGGGCCGACTGGCGGCAGCGGTTGGGGGATACCCGACTTGTCCTGCCCGCCGGTGCGCCGCCCATTGCCGACAGTGCGCGTCTGGCGCTCGCCTATCAATTGATCCTGCTCGATGGTGACTGGCTAAAGCCCGGCGCGCGATCTTACGACCGGTCGTGGATACGCGACGGGGCCATGATGTCCGAAGGCCTGCTGCGTATGGGGCTTCGTAAGGAGGCGCTGGCCTATTTCAAGGCCTATGCCCCGATGAGCTTTGAGACGGGCAAGGTGCCGTGCTGCGTCGATGCCCGCGGCGCCGATCCGACCCCGGAAAACGACTCGAACGGGCAGCTGCCCTGGCTGGCCGGAGAACTGATCCGCTTTGGCGTTGCGCCCGCAGAGATCGCGCCCTACTGGCCGCAGGTGTCCGGTGCCATCGCCTATCAGGAAGGCCTGCGTCAGGCCAATCTGACGCCGCAAACCGAGGCGCGCTATCGCGGCCTGATGCCGCCGTCGATCAGCCATGAAGGCTATTCGGATAAGGCGGCCTATAGCTACTGGGACAATTTCTGGGCATTGAAAGGCTATCGCGGGGCCGCGGTCACGGCGCAGGCGCTGGGCAAGACGGCGGAAGCCGCGCGCCTCACCGCGCAGGGCGAGGCCTTTGCGCGAGATCTGAAAGCCTCGATTCTCGCAACGGCGGCGCACTATGGACAGGAGGTCGTGGCTGGGGCCGCTGACCGGGGCGATTTCGACCCGACTTCAACGACCATGGGCCTGACCTCCGGCGCGCATACGGATGACATCCCTGAGGCTTTGAAGCGTCAGACGTTTGAGCGCTACTGGACGCAGACCCTGATGCCGCGCCGCCAGACGCCCAACAGCTATACGCCTTACGAACTGCGCAATGTCGGGGCGTTTTTGCGCCTGAAACAGCCCGAACGGGCGCGTCAGGCACTCACTATGTTCTTCGCTGATCAGGCCCCTAAGGCGTGGTTCCAGTGGGGCGAAGTGGTCACCGTCCCCTATCGTCAACCGTTGTTTATTGGCGACCTGCCACATGGCTGGGTTGAATCCGACTATCTGCGCGTGGCGCTCGACATGTTCGCCTATGAGCGGGCTGAGACGGCGCAGATGGTCCTTTTGTCCGGCTTTGACGCCAAATGGGCCGGGCTTGGTGAGACGCGGCTGGAGCGGTTGCATACGCCGTGGGGCACGCTATCGCTGACGGTCACTAAGGTGGGGTCGAGTTTGAAAATCAATATTGACTCCGACACTGCGCCACCCGGCGGCTATGTGGTTGACGTGCCCTCCCTGATGCGTCGAGATGTCCGCGTGCGGGTGGATGGTCGGCCCATGGCTCTGCACAACGGCGAAGCGATTGTCAAAACGGCAAAAGCCGAGATTATTCTGGGAGATGACCTATGATCTTCACACGGGTTCCCTCAAAGGCCTTGATCGCGCTCTTTAGCCTCTTTGTTCTCACCGCCTGTGCCAGCCTGCCGTCGGCGGACCTGCCGCGCGGTGAGACACCGAAATCCCTCGCTCTCAAAGACGGCAGTACAATCGGCTATATGCAGTATTTGCCGTCGAACATCAGCGGCAAGGCCCCGGTTTTGGTCTTTCTACACGGGACGGGTGAGATCGGCACCGATGTCAAACTGACCACCGTGCACGGCCCGTGGGCCTACAGCCGCGCCAACCCTGACAAGGCACCCTTCATCATTCTGGCGCCGCAACTGAGCGAGAAGGTCGAATGGAGCCCGGCGACGCTGGACGAATGGCTAACGCAGGCCCTGAAAGGTCTGCCCGCCGACCACAGCCGTCTCTACCTGACCGGTCTGTCGCGTGGTGGGCGGGGCACCTGGAGTTGGGCCATTGCCTATCCGCGACGCTTCGCCGCCATTGCACCGGTGTCCGGAGATTCGCTGTATCGTGACGGGGCATGCGCCCTGAAAGACGTGCCGGTATGGGCGTTCCATGGCGCAAAGGACGACATCGTCCTTTATCAACCCGAAGATCAGTTTGCCGATGCCGTGCGCGCCTGTGGCGGTGAGGTCAACTATACCCTCTATCCCGACGGCAATCACAATGCCTGGGACGCTGCCTATACCACTCCCAGCCTCTATGCGTGGCTGCTCAAACATAAACGTTGAATCTTTCCCCCGCAGATACCAAGGATAACCCATGACCGCTTTCACGCCCTCACGCCGGTTCTTCCTCAGGGGCGCCGTCGCCACGGCCGCCTTCCTCCCCGTCGTCGCGCCGGGCCTCGCCAGAGCGGTGGCCTCGCTGGACCCCTTTATCGAAAAGTTGATTGCGTCGCTTTCGCTCGAAGAAAAAGCCGGTCAGCTCAGCCTCTATGCCGACCTGACGCGACCGGACTTCGGCAATGTCAATCCGGCCGCTGTGGCCCAGACGAAGGACGAGGTGAAGGCGCGCATCCGTCGCGGTGAAATCACCGGCCTGTTCAATGGAATCGGGGTCGCCGGGGCGCGTGAACTGCAAAAAGTGGCGGTCGAGGAATCGCCGCACAAGATCCCGCTGATTTTCGCGGCCGACATTATCCACGGCCTGCGCACGACCTTCCCGGTGCCGCTGGGCGAAGCGGCGGCATGGGACGCCGATCTGGCCTACCGCACAGCGCGCGCTGCGGCGATTGAGGCGACCGCCGTCGGCCTGCACTGGACCTTTGCCCCGATGGTGGACATTGCCCGCGATCAGCGCTGGGGCCGCGTCGTCGAAGGCGCGGGCGAAGACACCTATCTCGGCAATGTCTTGGCCGTCGCCCGCGTCAAGGGTTTTCAGGGCAATGATCTGAAGGACGGACGCAATATGCTGGCCTGCCTCAAACACTTTGCCGCTTATGGCGCGGTACAAGGCGGTATGGAATACGCTACCGTCGATATTCCCGAAACTACCCTGTGGGAAACCCACCTCCCGCCGTTCAAGGCCGGACTGGACGCTGGCTGCCTGTCGGTGATGTCGAGCTTCAACGACATTTCCGGCGTGCCTGCCACGGCCAACCGCCACCTGCTGACCGAAATCCTGCGCGAACAGTGGGGCTTCAGAGGGTTGGTTGTGTCCGACTACACCTCCGAAGAAGAACTGATCCTGCACGGCTATGCCGCTGATGGGCGTGATGCGACCAAAAAGGCTATTATGGCCGGGTGCGATATGTCCATGCAATCCGGGCTTTATTTCAAACACCTGCCATCGCTTGTGAAGGATGGCGAGGTACCTCAGGCGGTACTAGATGAGGCGGTGCGCCGCGTCCTGAGCGTCAAGAAGGCGCTGGGCCTGTTCGACAATCCGTACCGTTCGATGGACGCCAAACGTGAAAAGGCTGATGTGCGCAGCGCTGAGGTTGTTGCCCTGTCGCGCGAAGCGGGTCGCCGCTCGATCGTGCTGCTGCGCAACGAAGGTAACCTCCTGCCTCTGGCCAAGACGGGACAAAAGATCGCCCTTGTCGGACCGTTGGGTGCGGATCGTCATAACCTGCCGGGGCCATGGTCGGTCTTCCCGGACCGCGCCAGGGGTGTCACTATTGAGGAAGGTCTGCGCGCTGTGGTGACAGACCCGGCGGCAATCACCGTGGTCAAGGGTGTGGATTTCGAAGCGGCCATTCCGGGCGGCATAGACGCCGCCGTTGCGGCGGCAAAAGCCTCTGATATCGTGGTGCTGGCCATGGGCGAGGCGGAGAACATGTCCGGAGAAGCGCAGGCGCGGACCGACATCTCGTTGCCCGCGCCGCAACTGGCGCTGATCGAAGCGGTCAAGGCGACGGGTAAGCCCACTGTTCTGCTGCTGCGTCACGGGCGGGCGCTGGCGCTCACCGGCGCGGCGCGTGAAGCCGACGCCATACTCGCGACGTGGTTCCTGGGGTCAGAAACCGGCAACGCCATTGCCGATATCCTGTTCGGCGAATACGCCCCCTCTGGCCGACTGCCGGTCAGCTTCCCACAGACATCGGGTCAGCAGCCCTACTATTACAATCACCGCATAACGGGTCGCCCGCAACTCGATCCGAAGGACATGGCCTATAAGACCCGCTACCGCGAAGTCACCAATGAGGCGCTCTATCCGTTCGGCTACGGCCTGACCTATTCAACGATTGAATACGGCCCCACGACGGTCAGCGCTACGGAACTGGGTTGGGACGCCACCCTGACGGTCAGCGCCGAAATCACTAATACAGGCGCGCGCGATGCCGATGAGGTGGTGCAACTCTACATCCACGATAAGGTGGCGAGCCTCGTCCAGCCCATCCGACAGCTCAAGGGCTTCAAGCGCCTCAGCCTGAAGGGCGGGGAACGCAAGCGGGTGGAATTTACCCTCAGCCGCGCCGATCTGGCCTTCGTGCACCCCGATCTGAAACCGGCGGCGGAGCCGGGAGCGTTTAAGGTATGGATTGCCCCCTCCGCGGTCGGCGGCACCCCGGCTGACTTCGTGCTGAAAGCCTAAATGACACGAAAAAGCGGCGAAATAGGCTTAGGCGGGGCCGCGGTTTACGGGTTGGGGGATTTTGCCTGTAACCTCTACTGGCAAAGCCTCAGCCTGTTTCTGTTGTTCTACTATACCGAAGTGGTCGGCCTGTCGCCCGCGACGGCGGGTTTGATCTATCTGATTGCCTCGGTATGGGATGGGCTGATCGACCCGCTGATCGGGGCGGCAGCGGACAAGACGCGCACGCGATTTGGGGCCTATCGCCCCTATCTGCTGTTCGGTGGGCCGCTGCTGGGGCTCAGTTTTTGTGGGCTCTATTATCGCCCGCCGCTGGAAGGCACGATGCTGACCCTCTGTCTTCTGGGCACACATCTGGTTTTTCGTACCTTCTATGCGCTGGTCAATGTGCCCTATGCGGCCCTGTCGGGGCGTATCACTGGCGACCCGGACCGCCGTGCGCAGTTGTCGGGTTTTCGCATGTTTTTCGGAGCCTTGGCGGCGGTTCTTGTGTCGCTGATCACCCCGGCTTCCGGGCAGGGGGGCTATTTCCTGACGGCTGTTGCTTTTGCCATCGTCGCCACCGCCCTGTTTCCACTGGTGTTTTCGGTGACGCGCGAGCCTGAGCTGCAGACGAGCGCGCCACCGCCGGCGCTGACGGCCCTGATCAGCAGCCTGTTGCGCAATCGTGCCTTCTGGCGGCTCAATTTTGGGGCGTTGGCTTTTGCCGTCTCAGGGACGGTCCTCACCAAGTCCGTCCTTTATTACTTCAAATACCAGCTACACGATGACCGCAGCGGCGCGCTGGCCCTGGCAGTGATGGGCATGGCCGGTCTTGTGGTTATTCCGCTATGGACGCTTCTGGCGCGACGCATCGGACGGCGCGGGGTGTGGATCGCGGCCTGCGGTGTGGGCCTGAGTGGGTTGGGGGCGCTGTGGGCAATCAGCACCGCCGCCGGTCCTTTGGGCGTTATCGCCTGTCTGGTCTGCGTCCATAGTGGCTCCTTGGGTCTGTTTTTCGCCTTCTGGTCGCTGCTGCCCGACACAGTGGACTATGGCGAGCAGACGCTAAGGGTGCGCGCCGATGGCTTCGTCTTCGGCGTCGCGGGCATGATCTCGAAGATTTCGATGGGGCTGGGCGCGGGCCTGTTCGGTTGGGGCTTAAGTCAGGCCGGCTATGAGCCCCATGTCGCCCAAAGTGCAGCAACCCTTAGCGATCTGCGGCTACTGATGCTGCTCACCCCCGCTCTGGGGTTTGTTTTGTGTCTGGTGCTGATGTTAGGGGATGTGCGGGCGAAATCATCGTCCGTCTGAGGCTGCCCGCCTCCAGCGGCGGTGGTCCAGATAGGGCCCCTGATAGGGCGGGCGGGGTTCGATGGCGTTAGGACTGTCCGGATTTTGCGTGGTCGCCACGCCCCCATTGCGGCACACCGATGGGTCCATGCCGTAGAGTACGACGGCAAAGTCATAGACGCTGCGTTCAACCAGGGTGCGCACACCCAACTGGATAGGCTCCATTTCGCTGAACCCGCCCGACAGGTCGAGCATGGTCCCGTCGAGCAGGGTGAATAGGCCGGGCTTTACCTCATGCCCCACAATCTGCTTCTGATAGGCGGTGACGCGTTTGATCTCCTGCGAGCGCGTGTCGATCAGGCGCAGATCGAGCGCGATATTCATCACAAACCGCCGCGACACGAAGCTGCCCGCCGGATCATCGCTGCCAGTGCCCCCGGCGCGCAGATCGACCCCGTCCGAGCGGATATTGTAATTCAGCTCCGTCAGGCCGCCGGAAATGTAGTAGTCGGACCCGGCGATCTGCCCGGCATAGACCTTGCGGAAATTGTCCGGATCGTTGCCTGCCTGATCCGGCGTGTCGGACAGGACGTGATCCATAGCGGCCTTCAGTTCATAGTCTGAGATGTCGCGATCACCGCGCTCGACCTGAGGCAGGCCGGCGCGCGACAGGGCCGACTGGGCGAAAAGGGCGATGCCCTGCGTGATATTGGCCCCCGTATAAAAGTCGCGCTTGCCCGTCAGATCGTCGATGCGGCTCACCGCCACGCGCGGCAGTGGCTTGTGCGTGACCAGCGCCGCCTGCTGAAGACAGGTCAGATCGGCGCTGTAGGGCGTCAGATTGGCTGTCGCGGGGGCATTGCCCACAGGCTTGGCATAGAGGCCGGTCTGCGGATCGGCGGTGACGCTGGCGCAGGCCGAAAGCAGCAGGGGCAGGCAAAAGACCAGACGTCTCATGGCTGCACCGCTTTCAGACCGGACCCGCTGAGGCAGGCGCGGGCGTCAGTGGCGGTCCAGAGCGGCGCGATCAAGTGATAGACCGAGCGTTCGACCAGTTCGCGCACCGACATTTGCAGCGGCTCCTGACGGCTGTTGCCGCCTTGCAGCAGCAGGCCGATATCCTCGCTGCCGCCCGTGAGGCGACGGTCATTTGTGACGCCGATCACTTGCTTCTGAAAGGTGACGGTATCGACCACCTGCTGGGTCTGGGTGTTGACCAGCCGCAGATCGACGGCGACATTGAGCACATAGGTGCGGCCGCTGATCTGACCCTGCGCACCGGGCAGGGCCTGGGAGCCGATGGCCGCGTCGTAGCCGTCAGAGCGGATATTGTAGTTCAGTTCGGTAATGCCGCCCACAATGTAATAGCGCGAACCGGCGATTTGCCCGGCTAGAATCGGGCGGAAATTGTCGCCGCTTTGCCCGGCGCGCTCCGGCGTATCCGACAGCAGCTTTTGCCGCGCATAGTTCAGTTCGATCTCGGCCACAGAATTGTCGAGGCGCTCGACCACTGGGACCCCGGCATAGCCGAGGGCACTGACGGCAAACAACGACGCACCTTGTGTGATCTTGGCGCCTGTATCGAAATCGATCTTGCCCGTCAGGTCGCCAATGCGCCCGACGGCCAGTCGCGGCAGGCCGTTCAGAGACGGGCGGCGGGCGAGGCAGCGCAAAGCGGGCGTCACCGGCGTTTCATTGAGCGTCACTTCCGCCTGTGGAGGCGTGGCGACGGCCAGACCCGGCGTGAGCGCGCCTGCGGAACAACTCAGGGCGAAGAAGAGGCGAAGGGTGGGGGGCATCTGCGCGTATCCGGGAAGGGGTGAAAGCGGGGAGGTGTTATTCACCGGTTGTTTTGCGACCGTTGAGCACGGCGGAGACGTTACCGGAATTGTACTGACGGCTGTTGAGAATGACCGTGTTGTGGCTGCCGCTGACCGTGACCGCCAACAGGTTGCCTATCGCCGTGGCCGTGGCCGTCCCTTGCGTCGTCGGAAGATTATTGTTCGACAGAAGGCTGCCGCCGTTGGAACTCGACTGGCTGTAGCGGCTATTGGCGTCGTCGTACTGGATGATGCCGTTGACGATCAGGCGGTTGCCATTGGCATCGCGCGTGGTGGGGGTGAAGGGCTGGTTTTCCAGCCGTCGGCCATTCCCATAGCCGTTTTCCAGCGCCCGCAGGTCTGAGGTCTGCGCGACGGCGGGCAGGGCCAGTAATGGGCCGGTGAAGACGAGACCGGTAAGAAGGACGGTTGTCCGCATGTCTATTGCTCCATAACGGAAAAGAGGAGCCCGCCTGCGCGGCAGGCTCCCTTCCGGATCATCAGAAACCCTTGACAGTCAGGGTGTTTCCGATGGCCGCCGCCGTAGCGTCCACCTTGCCTGCCACGCCCGCGATGGTCGTGTTGGCGTAGGCATTGACCGCAGCCGTATTGACCTGAGTCGAGTTCAGGCTGCTGAAGTCGGTGGTGAAGGTGGCCGAGTTGCTGATGGCGGCCGCCGTGGCGCTGACCGACTTGTCCACATTATAGACCGTGGCGTTCAGCACCGCCGACGGGTCGTAATTGACGTACTGGGTGTTTGACACGGCGCCCGACCAGTCGGCTTTCACCGTCGCCGTATTGGCAATGGCGGCCGAAGTGGCGCTGACATCGCCCGTCACATTGGTGATGGTCGTCGAAAGGTTGGAGGTCGCGTCCCCGAAGAAGCGCTGATAGTTGTTCAAGCCGTTCAGGCTCGACCCTTCGGCGGTGAAGCTGTTGCCGATAGCCGCAGCGGTCGCCGACACGTCACTGGTGACATTGTCGATCTTGGCGTTCAGTTGCGCCTTGATGTTGGACGAGTTGTTCTGATTATTCGAGGCGGTTTGCGCCTGAGCCGAACCGGCCAGAACCAGACCGGCGACGGCGATTAGAGAAAGGTACTTCATCTGAGTCTCCTGTGTATTTGCCCCCAAGCGGGCCACAGAAGATCAGCAATAGACAGGCCAATAAACGCAGTTAATCTTTCATTTTTAATGTTAGTAAATAAAAAATTAAAACATTCTCGTTCAGGGGAAATTAATATTTAATAAAAAGTGAGTTAACCTGAGTTTGCAATTATTAATAAATTGAAAATCATGTTTCTTAAGGTCGCGATAACCTTAGAGTGTATCGAGTTAATACATGTATTTATTTGAGAAAATATCGTTTCGCTCCTTGGGGGAAAGGCGAGTGCTCCGTGTGTCAGAGCGGTACGCCTGCGGTAACTTTATAATGGCTCCATGCCACATAAATCGGGGGTGCAGGGGCCTTGCGGCCCCTGCGTCTATCCCTTTTAAGGCACCGTCGTCTCGATGGTGAAGCTGTAGGTCTGGGGCTTCAGCGGGATGCGGTACTTGACCAGCGAGCGCGCCTCCTGCGACCATCCGGTATCGCCGCCGACACCGATCTGGGCCAGGTCGATCAGCAGCGTCCCGTCACCACGCGGCGTGACGTCAGCGGCACGCCATTCCCCGCGCGGGCGGGCATAGAGGTCTTCATAGGGGAAGGCGAGGGCATTGGCGCTCAGGGGCTGGGCCCCGGTCACCTTCACGCCCTTACCTGAAGCATCGGAGACGGCGATCCAGCGCACCTCGGTCTTGTTGCCCGTTTCCTGCGGGCGGGCATAGTCGTGGAACTGCTCGGCCACCGTGCCCTTATAACGACCGATGGCGTAACCGGTCTGACGATCAACGTACGATTCCTGCGGTCCGCGTCCGTACCATTCGAGATTGGCCAGAGACGGATCGGTGTCAAAGCGCAGACCAACGCGCAGCGGATCGGGCAGATCATCCTTGATTGGGTCGAAGTCGGTGGTGACCATGACCTTGCCGTTGGTGCGCAGGCGGTAGGTGACGGTGACCTTCACCTGACCGGGGCCGTGCACGAACAGCACCTGTACGCGGTCAGCCTCGACCTTCAGGTCGCGCACGCGGCGGTTTTCGGTCAGGCTTTTCCAGATGCCGTGGTTACGCGCCACATTGGCACCTTCGTCATTGTCGGTCAGGCCGCGCCAGAAGTTGGGTGTGCCGCCTTTGAGCAGGGTCTTGCCGTCGCTGTCCAGCGCGATCAGGCCCGTATCGGCGTCGATGCTCAGCGTGCGCCCGGCGGCGCTGAGGGTGATGGCCTTGCCCTCCTGCTGTGGTTTGACGAAGGCCGTAGCCTCCGCCGCGGCCGAAGCCGGGCGCAGCACAAACTGGCTCCAGCCGACCGTCGAATGCGCCGGCACGCCGCGGATGCTGTCGTTCTTGGCGATGGCGGCCAGCGTCACGATGTATTCCGCACCGTCCTGCGGCAGGGCCGGCAGGGACAGGGCCACGTCGGAGGACGAGTCAGGGGCGGCATTGACACCGCCCAGCGTGCCGCGATCGGCGACCACGCCGTCCTTCAGCAAGGTCCATGTAAAGTCAAAGCCCGACAGGTCACGGAAATTGTGACGGTTGATGACCGTGACCTTACCCGACTGCGGTGCGCCTTCGAAGGTGACCGGCGAATAGACCTTCTGAAGCTCGTAATATTCCGGGTCCGGGGTACGGTCAGCCTGCACCAACCCGTCACCCACCACCGAATTGTCGCCACGTTGCGGGTTCACATCGAAGCCTGAGGCCCAGTAGTGACGGCCTTTGGAGTCCGTGCCGTCCACGAACTGATCAATGAAGTCCCAGACGAAGCCGCCTTGCAGCTTCTTTTTGGCGCGGATGGCGACCCAGTAATCTTCAAGATTGCCGAGGCTGTTGCCCATGGCGTGGGCGTATTCGCACTGGATCAGCGGCTGGGCGTAGCGCGGGTCTTCGGCATAGTCGTTGATGCGGTCGATATCGTCGTACATCGGCGCGTAAATATCGACATAGGGGTTGGGCTGATGATCGCCGTACAGGGTGCCATGGCCCAAGTAGGAGATCAGGCGCGTCGGATCGTTCTGGCGAATCCACCTGGCCGCATTTTCAAAGTTTGGCCCGGTGCCTGCCTCATTGCCGAGCGACCAGAAGATGATCGACGGGTGGTTCTTGTCGCGTTCAACCATGCGAGAAATGCGGTCGAGGTGAGCATTGGCCCAGTGCGGCTTGTAACCCAGCTGGATCTGCTCGCGGATTTTCGGGTCGTTGGCCTGCGCCGCCTTCCTGTCGGCGGTGTCCATATATTCATGGCTCTCGATATTGGCCTCGTCCATGATATAGAGGCCATATTCGTCAGCGAGGTCGTAGAGATACGGGTCGTTGGGATAGTGCGAGGTGCGCAGCGCATTGACATTGGCCTGCTTCATCAGCTCGACATCCTTGCGCATTAGCTCCGGCGTCATGACGCGGTAGGTCTTCGGGTCGTGCTCGTGGCGGTTGACGCCTTTGATCAGGATGCGCTTGCCATTGACCTGGACCTCGCCATTGCGGATTTCCACCGTGCGGAAGCCGATCTTCTTCGCGGTGGCCGAGATCAGATTGCCCTTGGCGTCGGTGAGCTCGATCACCAGCCGGTAAAGGTTGGGCGTCTCCGCCGTCCACGCCTTGACGCCCTTGAGTGTGCCGCTCAGTTGCGCGGGCTTGCCGACACTGGCCTTGCTCGTGGTTTTCAGCACCTGCGTCTCGCCGTCATAGACGGTGGCAGTCACTGTGGCCGCACCTTTCTGACCCGCCAGTTCGGCCTCCAGCGCAAAGACGCCGTCTGTATAGGTCTTGTCGAGGGTGGCGCGCACCGTGAAATCGCGCAGGCGCGTTTTGGGCTCCGCATAAAGATAGACCGAGCGCTCAATCCCCGACAGCCGCCAGAAGTCCTGATCCTCAAGGTAAGAACCATCGGCATACCGGTAGATTTCCAGTGCGATCTCATTGTGACCAGACTTGAGGAACTTCGTCACATTGAATTCGGACGGCAGCTTAGAATCTTCCGAATAGCCGACCTTCTCGCCATTGACCCAGATGTAATAGGCCGCACCCGCCGCGCCGATATGCAAAAACACATCCTGACCGGTCCAATCCGCGGCCACCTCGAAGCTACGCTTGTACGAGCCCACCTCGATCATATCGTGCGGGATGAAGGGCTCATTCGCCGGGAAGGGATATTTGATATTGAAGAATTCCGGCAGGCCGAACTTGCCGTCGCCCTGCGCCTGAATCATGCCGGGGACCTGAATCTTATCCCAGCCGCTCAGGTTCGCGCCGGCTTTGTAGAAATCTTTCGGGCGATTATCGACACCTTTGGAGAATTTGAAATCCCAGGTGCCATCCAGCGACAAAAAGCGCGTTGAGGCCGATTTGTCGCCCTTCAGCGCAAGATCACGGCTCTCGAAATTGAAGAAGGTCGCCTTCATCGGCTCGCGGTTCACCGCCACCACCTCAGGCTGCTCCCATTCCGCCACGGGCGCGGTTTGCGCCAGTACGGGCGCTGCGGCGAGCATCATCACCCCCGCCGCCACCGAGCCCATTACCATCTTCCTGAGCGATCCAGACATCTCTTACCCTTCTTCGTCTGTTTATTTGTCTGATAAAATATGGCGTCACGCTCACGACGTGGCCAGCAAAAAGTGCGGCCGGAGGGTAAAAAGGGCGTTTAAGAGCCCATTTCAGTCTTTCATTGTTCGATCAGTCTCAGATGGTGAAGGGGAGTGGTCAGGCAAGTGAGCGTCCGCTAAGCGGTGATCAGGGTCACGCTCGAAGGCTTCAAACCCTCCGCTGAGGCCGTCACTGTGATGCGCGCGCCCGAACGGCCGGATTGCACAATGGCCTGCGCCAGACCGTTGAACAGCTTGCGCTCAGAGGCCTTATCGGCCTCATGACTGGCCGGATTACCGTTGCCGACGCCGATCACAGCTCCGCCGCCGGACAGGGAGAAGGTCACCAGATTGTCGGCCTTGGGCACCGGGCGCCCCTTGGCGTCAAAGGCTTCGACCTTAAAGATAGCCACATCGCGGCCATCGGCTTTGAGCGCGGTGCGGTCCGCCGTCAGAACGAGCTTAGTCGCGGGCCCGGCGGTTTCGCGCACAGCCTTCATGACGACCTTGTTGCCCTTATAACCAAAGGCCTGAATCTGGCCCGGCTGATAAGCCACATCCCATTCGAGGTGCCGATTTTTGACGACGGTCTTCTTGCCTTGTGACTTGCCATTAACGAACAGTTCGACAGCATCGAGATTCGAATGCACCCAGACGGGTATGTTTTGCCCTTCCTTGCCTTCCCAGTTCCAGTGCGGGAACAGGTGCAAAAGCGGCTCATTTCTCCACCAAGCGCGGTAATAGAAGGCATTGTCCTTCGGGAAGCCGCAGGTGTCCAGAATGCCGAATTGTGACGAGATGGCCGGCCAGCGGTTATAGGGCGTCGGCTCGCCGCGATAATCAAAGCCCGTCCATATAAAGCCGCCCGCGATAAAGGCCTTCTCATCGAACAGAGGCCAGTAGGCTTCGGCGGTCGAGGCCCACCATGGATGCTCGGTATCATAGGCCCGCAGCACCGAGCGGTCCGGGTCATTGACGTACTCGCCGCGTGTCGAAACGGTAGATCCGGTTTCCGAGCCATAGATAGGAATGCTTGGATAGTCGGCGTGGAACTTTTCCATCAGGTGATGGCGATAGTTGAAGCCCAGCACATCGACGACCGAGGTGATGCCCTTGCCGTAGGAATTGTCGAGCGCCGCCGTCACCGGACGGGTGGGGTCAAGGCGCTTGCACAGAGCCTTCATGGTTTTGGCGACTTCAATGCCGCGATCGGTGCCCTGCAGCGGTTCTTCGTTGCAGATCGACCAGGCGATGACCGACGGATGGTTGCGGTCGCGGCGGATCATGGCCTCAAGTTGATAGAGGCCGTCTTCGGACGACGACATCTTGCGCGTTTCGTCGATGACGAGGATGCCCAGCCGGTCGCAGGCCATCAGCACTTCGGGCGTCGGCGGATTGTGCGAGCAGCGAAAGGCGTTGGAGCCCATGTCTTTCAGTTGCTGCAACCGCCAGACTTGCAGGGCATCGGGGATGGCGGCACCGACCCCGGCATGGTCCTGATGGTTGTTGGTTCCTTTAAGTTTGACCGGCTTCTCATTGAGCAGGAAGCCTTTTTCAGCGTCGAAGCGGATATCGCGCAGACCGAAATAGGTCACCACCCTGTCCTGAGCGCTGTTACCCGCATCGACGGTTGTTTCCAGTCGATAAAGGTGCGGTGTGTCTACGGACCACAGAAGGGGATCGCCCAGTTTCAGCGTCTGACGAACAGTGGTAGACTCGCCCGCCGCGACCTCAACCGTTGCTCCGTCGTGCGCCGCCTTGCCACCGATGGCCGAGGTGAGTTTGACGTTGCGCGACTGAGTGGAGGCATTGCGCACCGTGGTTTCAATCTCGACCGTGCCGTCGGTATTTCCGCGCACGCAGACGCCCCATTGCGGGATATGCACGGCACTCGTCTTCACCAGCCAGACATGGCGGTGGATACCCGCGCCTTCGTAGAACCAGCCTTCACCTTCGGTCGCATCGACGCGCACGGTCAGGATATTGGGCTTGTCGTCCGTATTGACGAAGTCGGTGATATCGACCTGAAACGAGGTGTAGCCGCTCTCATGCCGTTTCAGGATAAAGCCGTTGAAGATGATTAGCGCGTTGCGGAACACACCGTCGAACTCGATCCACAGACGCTTGCCCTTATCCGCAGGGGAGACGGGCACCACGCGGCGATACCAGCCGATAGAGGTTTCGGGGAAGTCGCGTCCGATGGGTTTATAGCCATGCGCCGCCAGCATGTCGGGCTCATCCTCGCCATTGGCGATGGGGCCTTTGATGCCTTGTGCAAAGGGCAGGGCGACAGCCCAGTCGTGCGGCACGTCAATCTTTTGCCAGTTGGAATCGTCAAACTCCGCGCCAACGCAGGTGGCGACGCGCGCGCCTTGCTTGGCATGGGTACGTAGCGCCAGACCATAGTCGAAATCGCGGCTAATATCGCTGGCGTGGCCAAAGGTGAAGCGCCAGTCGAGATCGAGCGACAGGCGTTCACGCGGGCCGAGGTCGTCCTGCGGGAAAAAATCGATGACGGGTTCATTCGTCTTCGGTGCCGCAACGGCGTGCGGTACCGTCAGGGCCGCCCCGGTGACGGCGGCGGTTTGTAGGAGGCGGCGACGGTTGAGATCGGTCATGACGGTTTCCTCTGGTTTGTAATTATCTTACAAATAAAAAGGCCGGGCTTTCAAGCGAAAACCCGGCCTCTTAATCCTCTGAAATCGATTAGAATTTGTAGGTAAGATCGAAGAGGAAGCGACGTCCATAATAGGACATGTCGCCGACGCGGTTTGACTTATAGTCCGTGTATACCTTCATCGGCGTATCCAGCAGGTTGCCCGCCTGGAAGCGCAGCGAGACGCTGGAGTTGACATTATACCCGGCTGAAAAGTCGAGCGTCGTTTCCGGCATCACGCGCACCAGATTGGTCGAATCCCAGCCGAGGATGGCGGTGTATTCCGAATGGTACTTTGCGCCCAGACGCGCTTCGAACTTTTTGTCCGAATACCAAAGATCAAGGATGGCCGTAGTGTCGGCCACGCCGTTCATCGGCAGCGGATTGCCTGCCGGGACGAATTCCTTAATGTTGGAATTGACTAGAGCCAGGTTGGAATAGATGCCGAAGCGGTCCATCCACGATACGTTCGGTAGGAAGGTGTCGAACGGCGTCTGGAAGGTGAACTCGACGCCGGAAATGAAGCCGCCCTTGCTCGAATTGATCGGCGAGGTCAGGGTATAGACATTGCCGTTGATCGTTTCGCTGCGCTGGTTATAGCCGACATAGTTCTTGACGTTTTTGTAATAGCCCGCCACCGCGAACAGCGAATCCGGACGGAAGTAATATTCATAAGAGACGTCGATCTGATCGGCTTCAAACGGCTTCAGATAGGGGTTGCCAGCCGAGCCCGTATAGGGGGCTGAGGTTGAGATGGCGCGATTGGCCTTCAGCTCATTCAGCGGGGCGCGCGACATAACGCGGGCCAGACCGAGCTTCAGGAAGCCGTTGTCGATCACCTGCACCTTAACCGAGGCGGAGGGCAGGACCTTGGTGTAGCTGACGCCGCCCGTGGTGGGGGTCAGGGTCACACGCTCGACCCAGTTGCCGGGGGTGGCTTCGACCCAGACGCTGGTGCGCGAGTCACCTGAGGACTGGCTATCGACATTGACGACCCTCAGGCCGACATTACCCGTGACCGGGGCCTCGATGAAGGTCGAGGCGAAGTTACCCTGCACATAAGCTTCGCCGACCTTTTCCGAGACTTCGGAATTGTAGGCGATCTGATCAGGCGACAGGCTAAAGGCGTTGGGACCATAGACCTGAGTGCGCAGAGCGTCGAAATCCCCCTTCAGCATGGCCGGAACGTTGAAATTTTCCAGCTTGTAGGCCGTCAGGGTCGAAGCGTTGACGCTAGCTGTAACCGGACCTGCGGCCTGCGTATAGCCGGTGGCTTCCGATTTGGTGCGGTCTGCATAGCGGGCGCCGAACTGTAGCGACGTCCAGAAGTCACCACCGAATTCGCGGCGGAAATCGACCTGTCCCGACGTCAGTTCGTCCTTGACCTTACCCACATCATTGGTCCCGGCCACGGTGGACAGGGTGGCGGTCTCTGGCTGTTGCGTAACGGTGATGGACGGGTCTTCGCTAAGCAACCACGTCATGCTGGACGGATAATATTCCGTCTTGATGGCGCGCCAAGTGTTTTCACGCTCGGCATTCGAATAGGAGAGGTCGGCGGTGACGGTCCACAACTCGCTCGACCACTTGCCGTTCAGACCCGTGACCAGTAGCGATTTGTCTTCGGCATAACGCGCCACGACGGGCATCAGGCGCGACCACGCGGTCGTCGCCCCGACCAGATCGCCATTGACGATGACCGGATTGCTAAAGCTGCCCGTATTGCCACCGGCCCAGTTGCCCCAGTTGTTTTCACCGTACCATGTCTGGTTCTGGTCTTCCTGAATCTTATACTTTGAATAGAGCAGGTCGTAGGTCAGCTCAAACTGCGCGTTCGGGCGGTACTGCGCGCCAAACGACGCCGAATAGCGGTCAGCATCAAGGAACTTGGCTTCTGCACCCGCGCCCCATGGTGTTGGCACCTTGGGGCCGCCCGCGATGACCGGACCGGTCGAGTTGCCGGCGCGGATCGAGTCGTCGTTGAAGCCCCAGCCTCGGAAGCTCTCATAGCCGTTCTTCTGGTTCTGACCCGTCAGGCCTATAACGAAGGCGAACTGGTCATTGACCTTTTTTACCCAAGAGCCAGAGGCGCGCCAGCCAAGGCCGTCATAGCCCGGAAAGGCCTTGCCGCCGTCATAATAGACGCCACCAGCTCGGACGACGAATTCCGGACCAGAATAGGAAAGGGGACGGATGGTTTGCAGATCAACGGTGCCCGAGATGCCGCCCGAAAGGAGGCGGGCTTCGGAGGACTTATAAACGGCGGCCCCGGCGACCACTTCCGAGGGATAGATTTCCCAGCGGACATTGCGATCGGGCTCGGAGGTGGCCACCTCGCGGCCATTAACCGTGCCCAGCACCATGCGCGGACCAATGCCGCGGATCGAGGCCTGGCTGTCATTGCCGCGGTCGCGCGAGGTGGTCACACCCGGCAGGCGCGCCAAAGACTCGGCGATGGTGACATCGGGCAGGACGCCGATTTCCTTTGCCGAGATAAATTCGGCCACACCAGAGCTGGAGCGTTTCTGATCGATGGCGTCACGCAGTGACTTGCGGATACCGACGACCGTCACCTCTTCCGGCACATCGGCGGGGGCTTCGGCCTGTGCGGTGTCAGCGGTACGCTCAATGCTGGTGGCAGAGGCGCGCACCAGCACGGCGGCGCGGCCATCGTTCGATTTGAGGCTGAGGCCGGTGCCGCTTATCAACTGAGCAAGGGCCTTATCGACGGGCAGGGTGCCTTCGACAGCGTTGGTGCGCAGACCATTAAGGTCATCGGCGCTGGCCAGTAACTGAAGACCGGATTGTTGGGCAAAGGCCTGCACGCCCTTGGCGGCGGGTTGCGCCGGGATGGCGAAGGCCTTGGTTTGGGCAAAGGCGGGTGCGCTGTAGGCGGCACTGACGCTAAGCGCGGCGATCAGGGCGGCTCGTGAGGCACCGGACAACTGGATCATTATGGTGTTTCCCGTAGGACCGCGCCTTGGAGTGGGACTGCGGTTGCTTTTTATCGGGTGTGCCGGTTTGGCGGCAGTCACCCCTCCTGTTATCCAAGATGAAGCCCGAAACGCTTTCCGCCGCTTCATTTGATATTTTTATCTCATGGCCTGTCATATTCACGACCGCCCGGACCGAAATAAGCCCGAGGTGAGTTGACTTATTTGTATATCGTATACAACAATGAGTCATTAGGATTCAATTCCATGCAGAGGACGGGTTAGGGTGATACACGCCGTTCGGCTTCCAACCCTCATTGCCTTGGGCCTCCTAGGTGGTGTCCCCATGCTACCGGTTACGGCGATGGCGCAGACCCTTGAAATGTGGCGCGTCGCGGTCAAGACCGTCTCTGCAGATAGGCGAGAGCAGAGATGATGAAGAACAAGATAACGGCGTTCATAACTTCCATGCTGCTGCTCGTGCCGCTGGCGGGGGGGGCGCCGGCATGGGCCGCGCCTGAGGTGGTCGACTATGAAAAGGCCATCGGCCTGCGCGACGCGTGGTCGGGTCTGACGCGCGATATTGCCGAGCCCGCACAGTGGATCGAGGGTGCGCAAAGCTTCGTCTACCGCAAGTCGGTCGCAGGCGGCTTTCAATTCGTCCGCATGGATGCGGCAACAGGACAAAAGCAGGTGGCCTTTGACCACGACCGTCTGGCGGCAGCCTTTAACGCCGCGGCCGGTACACACTTGACGGGCCTGACCCTGCCGTTCACGCCGCCCTTTTCGATGACGCAGTTCAGCGATGGCGGCCAAAAGGTCGCCATCCGCTGGGACGAGGCGATGTGGTCTTGCGATCTTCTGGCCTATGCGTGCGAAAAAAACGTGGACCGGCGGCAGGATCGCGGCTTTTCAGGCGTGGTGCGTGATCTCAAATCGCCCGCCGATAATACACCGAAGCCGTCGCCGGATGGTCAGTGGCTGGCCTTTGTCCAGGATTTCAACCTTGTGATCCGCCGTAAAGTCGGGGGTGAGATCATGCGCCTGTCAATAGACGGCACACAGGGGCTGTTCTACGATCCGGAGTCAATCCAGTGGTCGCCGGACTCGCAAAAGATCGTCGCCTTTCGCGTGCAGCCGGGCTTCCGCCGCGAAGTGGTGCGGGTCATCTCTTCACCCTCCGATCAGGTGCAGCCGAAGGTCGATGTGCAGCTTTACCCGAAGCCCGGCGACGCCATCGACATCGATCGTCCCGTGCTGTTCGACGTGGCGAAGCGCCGCCGGATAGAGATTCCCACCGATCTCTTCCCCAATCCGATGACAACGAACGCTCTGAGTTGGCGTAAGGACAGCCGGGGGGTACGCTTTGCCTACGATCAGCGCGGCCACCGGCTCTACCGTCTGATTGAGGCCGATGCCGCGACGGGGCAGGCGCGGGTTGTGGCCGAGGACCGCTCGGACACCTTCATCAATACCTACAGCCGGCGCTACAGCTACGATGTGGGGGGCGAAGGGCGCGAACTGATCTGGATGTCCGAACGCGACGGCTGGAACCATCTCTATCTGTATGATGCCACCACCGGCAAGGTGAAGACGCAGATCACAAAAGGCGAATATGTAGTGCGTCAGGTGCTGAAGGTCGATGACAAGGCGCGTCAGATCTATTTTGCCGCCAACGGCATGCGTAAGGGTGAAGACCCGTACTTCCAGCACTATTATCGCATTGATTTCGACGGCAGGAATCTGACGCCGCTGACCACGGCCGCGGCCTGGCACGACGTCAGCTTCTCTTCCGACATGCAGTATTATACCGACACCTATTCGCGGGTGGACCTGCCGAATGTGATGGAGCTGCGTCGGGTAGCGGACCGCAGCCTCGTCGCCACTGTCGAGAGCGGCGACATTTCACGCCTGACGGCAGCGGGCTTTAAACCGCCAGAAGTGTTCACGGCCAAGGGGCGCGATGGCCAGACCGATATCTGGGGCGTTATCGTGCGCCCGACCGATTTCGATCCGAACAAAAAATACCCGGTCATTGAAAACATCTATGCGGGGCCGCATTCGTCCTTTGTGCCCAAGACCTTCTGGCCCTTCGGCCCGCACTCCAGCGGCGACAAGGTGATCGGTATGCAGTCTTTGGCCAATATGGGCTTTATTGTCGTGCAGATCGACGGCATGGGCACGCAGAACCGTTCCAAGGCCTTCCATGATGTGGCGTGGAAGAATGTTCAGGACGCCGGTTTCCCCGATCGCATCGCCTGGCATAAGGCGGTGGCGGCCAAATACGGGTCTTACGACATCAGCCGCGTCGGCATCTATGGCGGCTCAGCGGGCGGGCAAAACACGCTGAGCGCCCTTGAGGAATATCCCGAGTTCTACAAGGCCGGCGTGGCCTATGCCGGCTGCTTCGACAACCGCATGGACAAGATCGGCTGGAACGAGGCGTGGATGGGCTGGCCGGTTGACGCCAGCTACGCCCGCGCTTCGGGGGTTGAAAATGCTCATAAACTGAAGGGCGAGGTGCTGCTGGTCGTCGGCGAACTGGACATGAATGTCGATCCGGCCTCGACGCTTCAGGTGGTCAATGCCCTGATCAAATCGCGCAAAGACTTCGACCTGATCGTGGTGCCGAACGAAGGCCACGGCGCCTTGCGCAACGCAGGCGACGTCAATTACGGCCTGCGGCGTCAGTACGACTTCTTCATCCGCCATCTGCAAGGAGAAGCGACGCCGCAATGGAATGCGCAACCCGACACCCTGCCGAAACCAAAGTGACAAGATGACCGATAACGTAAGCCTAACCCTCGACGACGCCCGCGCGCTTAGCCTGCGCACCCTTATCGGCAACGGCTTCTCCGAGGCCCATGCCGAGGTGATCACCGCGACCATTCTGGCCGGGCAGCGCGACGAATGCCACTCGCACGGGCTTTACCGTCTGTTGGTCTGCGTGGCGACGCGCCGGGCGGGTAAGGTGTCGAACGCCGAACCGCTGATCAGCGATGCGGCACCGGGGCTGGTGCGGGCTGATGCACGGGGGGCCTATTCCCTGCTGGCTCTGGCGCGCGGCCTGCCGCTTCTGGCGCAAAAGGCTCGAACGCAAGGGGTTGCGGCTCTTGCCATCAATCATTGCTACCATTTTTCGGCCCTGTGGCCGGAGGTCGAAGCCATTGCCGCCGAGGGTCTGGTGGGGCTGGCCATGACGCCCAGCCACGCGTGGGTCGCGCCGCACGGCGGCACCAAAGGTGTGTTCGGGACCAATCCGTTGGCCTTTGCCTGGCCGCGTCCGCAGGGCGAGCCGTTTGTGTTCGACTTCGCCACCAGTGCCGTGGCGCGCGGTGAAATCGAACTGCACCGCCGGGCGGGCAAGCCTATCCCCGAAGGCTGGGCGCTGGATAGCGACGGCCAGCCTACGACCGATGCCGAGGCCGCCATGGCCGGGGCCATGCTGCCCTTCGGCGGGCATAAGGGCTCTGCCCTGTCGGCGATGATCGAGCTGATGGCCGGGCCGTTGATCGGGGATTTCCTCAGTCTGGAATCCTACGCCTATGATGCGGGGCAGGGGGCAACACCCTATCACGGCGAACTGCTGCTAGCCATCGACCCGGAAACCTTTATGGGAGGGTCTTACTCCCACCATTCCGGCCGGGCCGAGGCCCTGTTTGACGCCATTGTGGGGCAAGGCGCGCGCTTAGCTTCGCAACGCCGTTATGAGGCGCGTAAACAGACCCATGCGTCAGGCCGCGTGACCATCCCGTCTAAACTTTATCAGGATATTCGCGCCCTTACGGATTAGGTTTGTCCTCGAGGGCTTTTTGCAACTGGCGCTTCAGCCTGCGTCTCATGGCGGCGTCCAGCGGGCCGTACAGGCCCTTGTCGCGCGGGCTAAGGTGCGCTACCGGGTCGCCACTCTCGCCAAACACATAGTGCCCGAACAGGTTGCGCCAGACGCCGCGTTCGTGCTCAGGCAGATCGCGTATGGCCAGCAGGGCGTACAAAAAGGCGTCAGATGGCGCGGCGTCGGGCGCAACCGCCGCGTCCCACCAGTAGTTGACAAGCACATTAAACGGCGACAGTGAGCGCACCTGATGCCACCAGCCGTAGGGAATATAGAGTGCATCCCCGGCCTCTAGGTCTATATCGACGCGCACGGCCTGTGCCTCGGCATAGCGCGGGTAGCGGTTGAGGTCCGGGCGGTCGATATCGACCATGCTGACGGGCACGCCGCCGATGGTGCGCTCATAGGGGCCGGGATAGAGGTTGGCTAACTGCTGCGGCGGGAACAGGCTGAAGCGTCGCCGCCCGGCCACGACGCAGGCGATATTGTCGTTCAGATCGTAATGGGTGCGCGTCACCACGGCATTGCCGATCCAGATACGCGGGATGACATTGGGAAGAAGGCCAAGCCGGTTCTCGGCACCAAAGCCCGGCATCTGGGGCTCTACAGGCGTCGATTGCAGGCTGATGGCCAGTGGGTCAGCTTTACCGCGCTCATCTAGCAGGCGCGCGAGAACCTCTGCCATCGTCGCTGGGCCGTGGCTGAAATTCATGACGTGGGTGTCAAAGCCGTAGAAAAACGTGCCTCTGGCCTGTGGCGGCGCGACATAGACCCCGGCCGGGGCCCCATTGTCGTGCCTCAGCAGATAGTCGGCCAGCGCCTCATCCGACGTCAGGCCGAAATGTACGGCAGGCCAGTCCGCAACGACGCCTTTTAGGACGGCGGGGTAACGCGCCGGGCGGACAAGGTCGTCGAACGTGGCTTGATCCGGGCGGTTATAAACGGGCAGGGGGGACGGCGGTTCAGACATAGGGCTTCTTGCAAGGTGGCTCAATAGGCTGGCAAAAAAGCCGCACCGTGTCCACCGTATACTTTATGTGACAAAATCGTATAAAATATAATTGACGATCCTCCGGAACGGTGTTTAGGCTTTAATGTGTCAGAATTGTTTCCGCATGACGTCGGTTTTTTGGCGTCTGCGGTCGTTCAAGGGGATTGAGATGAGAAAGTTTACGACGCGATCATTGGTCATGAGCAGCGTGGCGGCCTCCGCCATCTTCACCGGCTGGATGGCCGCACCCGCCATGGCTCAGGAAGACGGTGCCGGTCAGGCGGTTGAAGAAGTGGTGGTCACCGGTACCCGTATCCGCCGCCCGAACCTCAAGAGCGCGTCGCCGATCACCACGGTCGATGCGGCTGAAGTGAAGCTTCAAGGCGCGACGGGCGTGGACAGCTACCTCGCCAAGCTGCCGCAGATCGAGGCGGCGGCCAACGAAAACCAGTCGAACGGCTCTGACGGCACAGCGGGCGTCAACCTGCGCAGCCTGGGTGGCAATCGCGCGCTCGTCCTGATTGACGGACAGCGCTTCCTACCGTCTTTGGGCGTCGATCTCAACTTCGTACCGTCGGTTCTGGTCGAACGCACCGACGTGCTGACGGGCGGGGCCTCTTCAGTCTATGGTTCGGACGCCATGTCCGGCGTCGTCAACTTCATCATGAAGAAGCGTCTGGACGGCGTTATCGTCGATGCCCAGTACAGCATCTACAACCACAAGAACGATAACGATTATTTGCGTGGCATTCAGGCGGCCAAAGGCTTCAAGCTGGCGGACAAGGACGTGTGGGATGGGGAGAAGTACGACTTCAATGTTGCCGCCGGTGGGCGCATCAACGAAGGCAAGGGCAATATCCTTGGTTATTTCGGCTACCGCAAAATGGAAGCTGTGCGTCAGGATGCACGCGACTATTCCAACTGCGCACTAAACTTTGCCGATGGCAAGGGATCAGCTTTCGCCTGTGGAGGTTCGGGCAACCACGCCTATGGCTGGTTCCTGCCGCAGACCGGTCCCAATGCCGGCGACGCCTTCGCCAACAGCAAAGACGGTAGCAAAACCTGGGTGACGAACGATTCATCGTTTGCCTATAACTACGCGCCCGACAATTATATTCTACGTAACGCTGAACGCTATCAGGCGGGCGGTTTCCTCAACTATACGTTCAATGATCATGCGGAAGCCTATGGCAGCTTCATGTTCATGGATGATCATTCGGTCAGTCAGGTCGCCCCCTCGGCCATTTGGTCAGGCCGTGACTTCACAATCAACTGTGATAACCCCTTCCTTAGCGATCAGCAGAAGACCATCCTTTGCGGCTCTACCACCTCGACCGCGAACGCAACGTCCTGGGTGTCCTTGCGCGCGGCGACAGGTGAGCCACGCCGAAACGATATGCGTCACACCAACTATCGCTTCACGGCGGGCTTGAAAGGGGAAATCGTCTCCGGCTGGCGATATGATGCAAACTACATGCACGCCATCACCATTGGGCAGTTCAACTATCAGAACGACATCAATCAGGATAAGGCGGCGCAGGCGCTACAGGCGGTTATGGTGAATGGTCAGGTTGTCTGTAAGGACACCTCCAACAACTGTAAGCCCATCGACGTTTTCAGCGCGAAGGGACCGTCGGCCGAAGGCTACGCCTTTATCTATGCGCCTACCTTTACGCGCAACGAACAGACCATCGACGTCTATAATGCCTATGTAAGTGGTGATCTGGGTCAGTATGGGGTGAAATCGCCCTGGGCCAATGAGGGTATTGCGGTTGTCGCTGGTCTTGAGCATCGTACGGAAACGCTGGATGTGAAGCTGGACGAATCCCAGCTTTCATATTCGTCCAATTCGGACGGCGAGGTGTCGGTGGACGAGTGGTTCACGGAATTCGACGTGCCGGTGGTGGCCGACAAGCCACTCATCCACTCGTTGAACCTGGCGCTGGGTTACCGCAAATCGACCTACAACGTTTCGTCCTCCACCTCCAGTGGTTCGGAGAAGAAGACCGAAACGTCGAAGTTCGAAGTACGTTATGCCCCGACGACGGATGTGCTGTTGCGCGCAAGCTATAACAAGGCCATACGCGCCGCCAGCATCACCGAGCTGTTCGCGGCGCAAGGCGTCGGCAATGTGTCGCTGATTGACCCATGTTCGCGTTCGGAAATTGTCAAGGCCGGGGCACCGACGGCGGCGCAATGTGCCCGCACGGGTGTCGATGCGACAAAGTATGATATCGCGAAGATACCGGATACGCCCGCGGATGTGGGGACGGCGCTAGGGGGCGGCAACCCGAACCTTAACCCGGAAGAGGCGAAGACGACCACCTTTGGTGTCGTGCTGACACCCCGCTTCGTGCCCGGCTTCACTATGAGCGTTGATTACTACAAGATCCGTATTGAAGGGTATATCGGCTCGGTTCCGGCCCAAACCGCCCTGTCGCAGTGTATAGCCACGGGTGACGCCTTCTACTGCGGTTTGATTCACCGTAATCCGAACAACGGCGCCCTCTATGGTTCGGACACCAAGGGTGGCTACATCACCTCGACCAATGTCAACACCGGCTATCTGGAAACCAAGGGCATCGACTTCACGGCCAGCTATCGGCTGGCGACCGGCTATGGCGACGTGAACTTTGGCTTTGTCGGTACCCTGCTCGACTCGCTGGAAACCGAAGTGCTGCCGGGTCTGGGGGCTTATGACTGTAAGGGGCTGTACGGCGGCACCTGCGGGCAGCCGTCTCCGAAGTGGCGTCATAATCTGCGTGCGACCTGGACTGTGCCTGGGGCGGATCGCTTCTATGTCCCGACCAGCGTCTCGCTCAACTGGCGTCACTTTGGGGGCACGGATCTCGCCACCAATACGGATGACCAGTACCTGACCGGCACCAAATCGACGATCAACGCCCGCATCGGCAATTATGATTACTTCGATCTGGCCGTGACCAAGGACCTGCCGCGAGGCTTGGTGCTGCGCGCCGGCATCAACAACCTGTTCGACAAGGACCCGCCGGCCATCATGAACGGCCTGCTGTTTGAGAACGGCAACGGTAACACCTTCCCCAGCACCTATGACCCGCTGGGCCGTATGCTCTTCGTCGGCATCTCCGCGAAGTTCTGATGACCATTGTCCGGGGCTGCGGTTACGTGGCCCCGGCAAGGCTAATTACCCTGTAAGCGCTTTTTCAGTCTGCGCTTTCCGGCGGTTCTCCTCCCTGCCGCCGTGACTATCCCCCCTGGGCGGCAAACCCGATTGCGTGACGGTTTGCCGCCATTTTTTTGTCAGTGAGCCAGCTCATGCCTCAAGGATTTCATCGTCGTGCCCTTCTACGGGGATCGCTCGCGGGAACGGTAGGTCTGGGGGCCGCAGCGGCCTCTGCTGCGCCGGCTCTACCCCGACTCGAGAGCACGTTCTCGGTAAAGACCCATCGCCTGACCCAACTGGCGCAGTTTAACGCGCACGGTATGTCATGGACTGTCGATGAGGATCAAACACGCCGCGAAGGCGCTATCGTCTTCACCTCGGACAAGGGGGCGTTTTCTCTGTCAAAGCGCCCTGAAGCGGTGTTCGACGACATCACGCCCGCCTATCTGGGGCTGGCGCTCAAAGACATCTGTCAGGCCGATGCCGACCTGCTGGCCGACAAGTTGCTGGCGCACGGCGATGACCCGGACCCCGATGAGGTGCGCCGCGCGGCCCCGCCCGCCGGCTGGAATTTCACCCGTGAGTCGCTGTGGTGGCGGATGCCGTGGACGACCTTTGTCGGCACTACGCAACAGGGCGATACCATGCCCGTCTTTCCCAACGGACGTACGCGCACCTTTCGCCCCGAACATGTGTTTCCTGAACTGAGCGGCGACGACAATGTCAAACGCCGCTGGGAGGGACTGCTGGGCGGCTGGCTGCCTGCGGTTCACAAAATCATCGAAACTTCACCGACGCGGCACTATGACCTACTGGTCTTTGCCGACGTAACGGCGACGGATAAGCTGGTGGTGCAGACTTGGCACCGCACCATCCAGTACGATCATGGCAAGCCGGTCAAGACGGCCTTTGGCTATTCCTACGCCCCGTTCCCGCCGCGCCGCGTCGAACCGACTGCCGAGGCCTTTTATGAGGGGCTTCTGACCTTTGCCGGTGACTGGCAGGCGCGGCTCAAGGATCAGGCGAAGCTCAACATTCCCGATGCCGCTCTGTCGGACATGGTCAGCCACGCTTTTGCCAAGGAACTGATGGTGCGCCCACAAGGCGTCTATCCCAAATATGGCGTGATTGATCGCGACTATTTCGGTTCGGAATATGACGGGTTTCAGGACACCTTCACCTCATCGGTCTACGCTAATCTGGAGTGGGGGCGCTTTGATCAGGCTAAGGCTGTCCTGATCAACTATTTTGAGAATTTCGTCTTCGACGACGGACAGATCAACATGCGCGGGCCGGAAGTGGCGCAGTTTGGCCTGACGCTTAGCCTGCTGGCGCGATATTTGCGCTATACGGGCGATACAGCGACGCTGAAACGCTTTGCCGGCAAGATCGAAAACACGGCGGCCATCCTCACCGAACTGCACGATGTGGCGCTGAGAAAGCCCGCCGGGGACGCCGGGTTCGGCCTGCTCGACGGCTGGAGCGAGTCGGATGCCTGCCTGCATCTGGACCCCTCGGTGTGGTGGAAACCCTACTGGAACAATTCGGCCTTCGCCGTGCGTGGCTGGCGCGATATAGCCGCCGTCTGGGCTGTTATCACGCCGGATAAAGCCGGGCAGGCCGCCGACTGGAAAAGTCGCGCCGATACGCTTCAGGCGCAACTGATCAAGACCCTGCGCGCCCATATCCGCCACGACCTGACGCCGCCCTATGTGGCAATCCTAGCGGGGGCCACACTGACCCATCGTCAGGCTATGGTCGAATCCGCACGCACCAAGAGCGGAAATGAACAGGGGTGGGCGCACCGCGCCTATGCCGAATTACTGCACGCCGACGTCCTGCCCGACGATCTGGCCCAGACCGTGATAAATGCCGTGCGCGGGCATGGGGGCACGGCCATTGGCGTTCTGGCCAATTTCGGCCCGCCCAGCGACGACAGCCGCGACCAGTTGGGCTTTATCTCCTACGGATATGCCCAGCAATTGCTGCGTTCAGACCGTATTGAGGAATACCTGCTGTTCCTGCACTCTCATCGCTACCATTCGCATACTCCCGGCACCTGGGTCGCGGGGGAGGTTACGGGGATCACCGGCGGCCTGCCACTCTTCTGCATCCCGGCGCAACTGACGATACCTAAGCTGGTGCGCTGGGCGCTGGTGTTTGAAGCCTCGGACGAAGACACCTTGTGGCTGGGGCGTGCCGTGCCGCGCCAATGGTTTGCGTCCGAACAGCCTATCACCATCACCGGCGCGCCGACGCGGTGGGGGCCGGTCGATTTGCACCTGCAAAGACAGGGGCTCACCCTTACGGGCGACGTCCGCCTGAGCGGCGAGACCTGGCCCTCAGATTTGCGTTTGCGCCTGCGGGTGCCAAAAAACATGCGATTGGCTGCGGTCACGGTCAACGGTAAAAAAGCGGTGGTCGAGGGTGAAGATGTAGTGATCCGGCCACAGGGCGGGCCATTGCGCATTCAAGCCCGCTTGCGCAAGGGATAAAGGTTGCGTTTGATACGAGTGTGCTGTGATGGTCAACTGGACGGTTGACAGTCGCAGTAAAAGCGACACAAATCGTATACGAAACGGGGATCGACGCCGCGGCGTCTTGTTTAAGGGACTTTTCATGGGATTGTTTGGACCGCTAAAACCGCTGCATCGGGCGGAAGAAGACGGCAAGGCGCTGGCCAAGACGCTGAGCTGGCCGCACCTGATGGCGCTGGGCATAGGCGGCATTATCGGCACGGGCATCTACACGCTGACCGGCGTGGGGGCGGGGCTCGCTGGGCCCGGCGTACTCGTCTCCTTTGCCCTGTGCGGTCTGGTCTGCGCATGCGCGGCCTTGTGCTACACCGAAATGTCTACCCTGATCCCCGCCGCGGGCTCGGCCTACACTTACACCTATTCGGCGATCGGTGAGGTGGCGGGTTGGGTCGTCGGCTGGGCGCTGATCCTCGAATATTCTCTGGCCTGCTCCAGCGTGGCGGTCGGCTGGTCGGCACACCTTGTGGGCTGGCTGAATGAGGGGATGGGCCTGCAATTACCGGCCTTCCTGCTCAATGCGCCGCACGCGGGCGGCCTCGTCAACTTGCCGGCAGTACTGGTATCGCTGGCAGTGATGGGTCTTTTGATGATCGGTGCGCGCGAAAGCGCCACGCTGAACATCCTTTTGGTCATCATCAAGATCGTGGCGCTGGGGGCCTTTATTGTCCTGGGCCTGCCAGCCATTCAGGCCGGGAATTACGATCCGTTCGCCCCGTATGGTTTTATCGGTCAGCAGATCGGCGGCGAAAAAGTCGGCATCATGGCGGCGGCCGCCATCGTCTTTTTCGCGTTTTTCGGCTTTGATGCGGTTTCGACCTCTGCGGAGGAGGCCAAGAAGCCGGGCCGCGACCTGACCATCGGCATTCTGGGCTCCATGGCCGTTTCGACCCTGATCTACATGCTGGTCGCCGGTGTGGCCGTCGGTGTCGCGCCGTTTCAGGAAATCGCCAACAGCGCCGAACCGCTGCCGCACATCCTGCGTGAAATCGGCTATCCGATGGTGGCCGGCCTCGTCGGTCTGGCCGCCATCGTCGCCCTGCCATCGGTCATTCTGGTCATGATGTATGGTCAGAGCCGCATCTTCTTCGTCATGGCGCGCGACGGCCTGCTGCCGCAGGCGGTGGCCAAGGTCAATAAGAAAGGCTCGCCGGCGCTCATCACCCTGATCACCGGTATCTTCGTGGCCATCTTCGCCGGTTTTGTGCCGCTGAAAGAGATCGCTGCCCTGTCGAACGCCGGGACGCTGATCGCCTTTATCGCCGTGGCCCTGTCGATGATCATCCTGCGTCGCCGCTTCCCGAACCTGCCGCGCACTTTCAAGACGCCAGCCTATCTGCTGGTCGGGATTGCGGCAATCTTAGGCTGCGCCTTCATCTTCTACAGCCTGCCGATTCAGAGCCAGCTCTTTACCCTTATCTGGATGGCGATTGGTCTGGTCGTCTATTTCTCTTACGGTAAGTGGCATAGCCGCCTGAAAAGAGAGGGTTAAATCCTGTTGAGATGAACCAAGAGGGCGGGGAAAACCCCGCCCTGAACTTCTTTTCAAGCCGGTTCGGTCAGCGGAACAGGCGCGTGATCGTGGGCTTCGAGGAAGCTGACGATGCGACGGCGGCATTCGACGAACTGCATATCCTGCATCACGACCCTACGGTCGCGCGGGCGCGGAGTCTTTACGTCCACGATCTGCCCAATGCGGGCCTTGGGGCCATTGGTCATCATGACCACGCGATCTGCCAGCAGCACCGCCTCATCGACATCGTGCGTGATCATCAGCACGGTCGAGCGGATGCGTTCGTGCAGTTCCATCACGGTGTCCTGAAGATGGGCACGGGTGAGGGCATCGAGCGCGCCAAAGGGCTCATCCAGAAGTAGCACCTTGGGCTCCATCGCCAAGGCGCGGGCAATTCCGACGCGTTGTTTCATGCCGCCTGAGATTTCGCCAGGGCGTTTATCCTTGGCATGAGTCATCTTGACCAGTTCCAGATTGTGCAGGGTGCGGTCGTGGAGCTGTTTTAGGTTTTCCTTGGCGCCATAGAGCTTGGCGACGGCCAGACGCACGTTCTCATAAACGGTCATCCACGGCAGAAGCGAATGGTTCTGGAACACCACGGCGCGTTCGGGGCCGGGGCCTTTGATCTCTTTATTGTCGAGCAAGGCAGCCCCCAGCGTCACCGGCACAAGGCCCGCGACCACATTCAGTAGCGTGGATTTGCCGCAACCGGAATGGCCGATGATCGACAGGAATTCGCCCTTGTGGACGCTCAGAGAGACATTGTCGAGCACCTGAGAAATGACGCCGTCGCGCTCGAAATCGACATAGATGTTTTCAAGAGAAAGAAGCGGTTTGGACATGAGAGTTCCTTTTTAATCCGCAGTGGTCCCGCGTGAGACGTACTGACCTACAAGGGCCACGAGCCGGTCGAGCACAAAGCCGACCAGACCGACCCAGACGAGGGCGACGATGATGTCGGACATTCGCGAAGAGTTGTACTGATCCCAGATAAAGAAGCCGATGCCGACGCCACCTAGCAGCATTTCGGACGCCACAATCGCCAGCCAGCTCATGCCGACCCCGATGCGCAGGCCTGTAAAGATGTGCGGCGTGGCGGCGGGTAGCATGATCTTGAAGAAGTATTCACCGGGCGTCAGACGTAACACTCTGGCGACATTGACATAATCCTGCGGGATATTGCGCACGCCGACCATGGTGTTGATCACAATGGGCCAGATGGAGGTGATAAAAATCACGAATAGGGCCGAGGGCTGGGCTTCGCGCAAGGCGGCCAGTGAGATGGGCAGCCAGGCCAGCGGCGGCACAGTGCGCAGGACCTGAATGATCGGGTCTGTCCCTTTGCGCGCCCAATCAACCGTACCGAGGAAAGCCCCCAGCAGGACGCCGCACACGGCGGCCAGCCCAAAGCCGATACCGACGCGCGACAGAGAGGTCAGGACATGCCAGAACAGGCCCTTGTCCACGCCTCCTCGGTCATAGAAGGGATCAAAGATCAGTTCCTGCGCTTCCATCAAGACCATGGAGGGCGAGGGCAGGCCCCCCGGAAAGGCGGTACCCAGCGCTTCCCACATCAGAAGCAAGGCACTCACCGTGAGCAAAGGCATCAGGTAGTTACCGGCCTTGTCGGCCAGCTTGCGCCGTTTGGAAGCCGCTATCTGTTTGGCCTGAGCCGCCGCCAGAAGGATCTGGTTGTGATCGGCGACAGGGTCGGCGGGCGTGTTAGGCTGAGGGGCGGTCATTTTGTGAACTTCGAAGGGCATGGAAACCTCAATATCCCTCTCCCCCGAAGGGGAGAGGGGGGGGGGGCGTTAGGCCAGCTTCTTGACGGGCTGGCTGGCGAGGTAGGCATTCGGGTTGGTCCAGTCGAAGGTCTTGCCATCGAAGAAGCGCTCGACGCCGCGGGAGTCCGCCGGGGCCGGGATGCCATACTGTTTGGCGACTTCGCGCCACAGGTCGGAGCGGTTGACCTTGTTGACCAGAGCCTTGGTATCCACGTCGTTGTCGATAATGCCCCAACGCTTGTTTTCGGTGACGAACCAGGTGTCGTGCGACTTGAACGGGAAGCCGGCATTGTCGGCCCAGAACTTCATCAAATGGGCTGAGCCGGAGACGTTGCGGCCATCGCCGTAATTAATTTTACCCTGGAGGCGCGGTAGGATGTCGTTGATCGGCACGTTGATATACTGACGCCCAGCGGTGATGGCGCACATGGCGGGGCGATTCTTGTCGCACCATTGCTGGGCTTCCATGACCGCCGCGATCAGGGCCTTGGCCGCATTCGGGTACTTATCGACCCAGTCGGCGCGCATCCCCAACGCCTTTTCCGGATGGTTCATCCAGATTTCTGAGCTGGTGGTGGCAGTATAGCCGATTTTCTGGTTCACCAACTGACCGTTCCACGGCTCACCGACGCAGAAGACGTCTTGCGTCCCGGCTTTCATGTTGGCCACCATTTGCGGCGGCGGGATGACGATGGTGGAGACATCCGTATCCGGATTGATCCCGGCAGCCGCCAGCCAGTAGCGCACCCACAGATCATGCGTGCCGCCGCGATAGGTCATGGCCACCTTGGCCAGATTGCCGGCGGCCTTCATCTGGGCAAACTTGGCCTTGGCGCCGGCGGCATTGAGGCCGACCTGCACGTTTTTCAGATCATTGCCGACGCTGATACCCTGACCATTGGTATTGAGCCGCGACAGAATATACATCGGCGTCTTGCGCGCTCCGACGCCAAGGGTGAATTGATACGGCATGGGGCTGAGGATGTGTGCTCCGTCGATGCCGCCGCCTTGTGAGCCCAGCACGATATTGTCGCGCGTAGCGCCCCACGAAGCCTGTTTCAGGACCTCGACATTGGGCAGGCCGTATTTGGCAAACAGGCCTTTTTCCTTGGCGATGATGAGGGGGGAGGCATCGGTCAGGGCAATGAAGCCCAACTTGGCACCGGAAACCTCAGGCCCCTGACCGGCCGCATAGGCACCGGAGGGAAAAAGCCCTTTGGCAGCGGCGACGGTGGCGGCGGCCCCGATCAGGGCCTGACGGCGGGAAAAGGTGGTCATATCAGACAGTCCCTTAAAGTTTATATTCGAAGCCGACCCACACTTTGGTGCGCGAGGCGGGCATCAGGGTGTTGGCGCGCTCAAAGTCGGCATATTTCAGCAGCAGCGACAGGTTCTTCGTCAGGCCAGAGGCAAACTGCGCGTCGAACTCCGTGCCGATTGACTGGCTGAGGCGATCTGTCTCAAAGTCGTGGTAGGCGAGCGTCAGGGTCGGGTTTTTGATCAGCGGGAAGGACGGGTGGGTGTAGCCTGCTACTGTCAGGGTGTAGCTAAGGTTTTTAAACCCGTTGGCCATGGTCTTGTTGCCATTGAAGGCCAGCGCATCGGACCAGCCATTGAAGGCGTGCGCCGTGGCCAGAGGCGTAATAAAGCCGCGCGTGCCATCGCCTTCAAAGGTCTCGTAACCCACCTTGAAGGTGTACATGTCCCAGGTCGCTGCCCCGTCGATATTGGCGGCGGACAGCTCGAAATCGGCCGGGTTATAGCCATAGTCGGTTTGTTTGGCGTAATAGCCGGAATAGGCCAGCTTGAAGGATGATACCCACGCCGAACCGGACGCCTTGAGGCCGATGGTATTGGTCGAGTTCGCCTTGGCATTCTCGAAATCGAGCGCGTAATCAAAGACCTGAAGCTTTAAGGCTTCAGTGATCGGTAGCGTGACATTCAATAAATGGCTGTCAGAATCCCAGTCGGCGGTTTCCCCCAGAACACGGTTGACCTGAAACACATAGGCGTAGGTAACGGCCAGCTTGCCCACCGTGGTATCGACGCGCAGAGCATCGAAGGTCTGTTCGTCCTGACGCCAGCCGATATTGCCGATGAAGCGCGCATCGTCGAGGATGAGGCGCTGACGACCGGCGGTGACGGTGGTGAAACTTGAGGGCGTCCACACCACCTGCGCACGGTTCAGTTCGGTCACTGTCGGGTCGTTGACGGCGGGATATTGGGTCTTGCCGTTGGTGGTTGAGTTGTAGTCGTCGTCGAGAGCGCGGACATCATCGAATTCCACGAGAAATTTCAGGTTCTTCCAGTCTGCCGACTGAAAGCCAATGCGATTGCGCAGAGTGAGCGCCGCCCCCTTTTTCAGCCCCGCCTGATCCACGCCCTCGTAGCGCAGACGGCTTTCCAGCAGAGGCTTACCCATGGCCAGCGCCTCACCAAACGTCTCCTGAGCGAAAGCCGGGGCACAGAGCCCGCTTAAAAATGTTGCGCCGCACAAAATTAAGGGCGCGCTTTTCCGACGCAGCTTTAGATGGGCCACGGTCATATCCCCTGAAAAGAGCAAAAAAAAACGCCCCAGACTAAACCGCAGGTTCCCCCGATGCGGTAATGGTCTGAGACGTCGTTGTCCGGTTATAGGCGAAGCCCTCTGTGGCGCCGCCGTGTGTTATCCGCCTTTGGATAACGTCGTCAGCGTCATACAACATTCACTGGGCGTCAATCTCTTTTTTCGCATCTGCGTAAAGTTTTTAAAGGCGGGCGGGTTGTGAGGTATTTTGGTCACAAACCCCGAGGCCGCATCATGCGACTATGTGGCGAGGCCCCGACCGCGCCACGCCGACTGTGCCCGTGAGGCGCGCTTCCTTTGCAAATCCTCAACAGATGTGCGCTGCGGTAATCTTTCATTATCCATAGTTCGGTCATAAAGGCGCGAGACTACTGACGCTCCGGAGACCCTCATGCGCACCTTCAAGCGAATTTCCGTTTTTGTCCTGCCGGTGGTGCTGGCTGCGGCCCTTTCGGCTTGTACGGTGATGCCTCAGGCGCCGAAATATCCTATTTATATGGAGAATAGGCCGGTCGCCGAGGGGCCGCGGCCCGCACCGGTTGAGCCGTCACAGGCACCGGCCGAGGAGCCGACGGGG
Organism: Asticcacaulis excentricus CB 48; assembly: GCF_000175215.2. NCBI lineage: Bacteria > Pseudomonadati > Pseudomonadota > Alphaproteobacteria > Caulobacterales > Caulobacteraceae > Asticcacaulis > Asticcacaulis excentricus. Next base: position 1,305,710 of record NC_014816.1, read on the forward strand.
ATCCAGCCGTTAGGCTCCAAGGGCGGGATCACGACCACGGAGTTGCCGCCCCCCCCTCCGCCGCCGCCGCCGGCCAACACCGTAGCAACTAAGCCCGGGCCGACTGCTCCCAAGCCCGTAGCGACCCTGCCGGTCCACGACAGCCGGGCGGGGTTTGTCTACACGCTTCAGCCTAAGGATACGTTGTTTGGCGTGTCGCGGCGTTTTGGCGTGCCGGTACAGACCCTGTACAAAATGAACGGTCTGGCGTCTGACTCGGTGACCCATATCGGTCAGAAGATTTTGCTGCCGGAGACGGCGAAGGACAAGGGAACGGAAACCTATGCCTCCGGGCCGGCCCCTGACCGTGTCAAGGCGGTCGTCGCGCAGGCCGATGCGCCGAGACCTGCCGTAATGCCGCCCGCACCCAAGCCGGTCGTGTCGGCACCTGTGGCAAAACCTGTTGTCACCGCGCCGACGCCGGCGCCCGCCAAGCCGGTTGAGGTCGCCAAAAGCTTGCCGTCCGATACGGCCGGGATCGTCAAACTGGGCAAGGGACGCTTTGTCTGGCCGTACAAGGGTAATGTGCTGGTCCGCTACGGTCAGTTGGCACCGAACGTGCGCAATGACGGCATCAATATTGGTGGTCCGGAAGGGGTGGATATTGTGGCCGCCGATGAAGGTACGGTGGTCTATGTCGGCGATCAGGTGAAGGAACTCGGCAATACAGTCTATATCCGTCACGCCGATGGCTTTTACACCGGCTATTCGCACCTCGGTAAGGTCAGCGTGAAGTCCGGGCAAAAGGTCGCTCAGGGGCAGGCCGTCGGCACCATGGGCAAATCGGGGGCGGTGGACCGGCCGCAACTACATTTCGAAGTGCGCTATACGCCGTCCTCTGAAATCGCCAAGCCGTTTGATCCGACACTGGTTCTGCCCTGATGCGGATGCCATTGGCTGCCCAAAGCATTGCACGTGTAAGGAAGCCGTAAAAAGCACATTGACCTTTTAATCTGTGTGCCTATGTATGGCCCAACCCTATTCCCTGCCTGCCGTTGGCGGGCCTAAACGGAGACCCCGGTCTTGGATACTGCCGCTCTTGTTCAGCTTCTGCCCTTCGTGGCGATCTTCGTCCTAATGTATTTCCTCATCATCCGCCCGCAGCAAAAGCGCGCGAAGGAACATCAGGCGCAACTCAATGCCGTCAAGCGCAACGACACTGTCGTCCTGTCGAACGGCATGATCGGCAAGATCACCCGCGTCGAAGACACCCAGGTGATGGTGGAAATCGCGTCGGGTGTGAATGTGCCAGTCGTCAAGTCGATGATTGCCGAAGTCCGCACTAAGGGCGAGCCCGCCCCGGCCAATGACAAGGCCGCTTAATCGGGTTCAGTCCATTTGGGCCTGTCTGATCCGTCAGACAGGCTTTTTGTGTTTTTATTCAACCCGTTCCTGCAAACTTTTCGCAGCGGGAACTAAAGGGTCGTAACGATCATGATGCAATTGTCCCGCTGGAAAATCACCCTGGTGACGCTCGTCACCCTGCTGGGGATATGGTTTTCCCTGCCCAACCTTCTGCCGAAAACGGTCCTTGACCAGTATGCTTTCCTGCCCAAGAACGGCCTAAATCTCGGTCTCGACCTGCAAGGGGGTTCGCACCTTCTGCTCGAAGTTGATACGGAGGCTTTGGCGCGGGACAAGATCAAGAACCTGACCGAAGAAACGCGTGACCGCCTGCGCAGCGCCGGGATTGCCTTCGGCAGTCTTACTGCTCAGGGCGATGTGGTCAGTGTGCGCATCAACGAAGCCGGGCGTGTCGATGCGGCCGTGACCGCCCTGACGCCGCTGTCCAATCCGCTGGTAAATAATCCTTCGGCGCGGGATGTGGCCATCACCAAGGAAGCCGATCAGGTCATTCATCTGACCTACACTAAAGAAGGCAAGGCCGCCGCTTCGTCCGGTGCCGTGGACGCGTCAATTGAAACTGTGCGTCGCCGCGTCGATAATCTGGGAACGCGCGAACCGACCATCATCCGTCAGGGCACCAACCGCATCGTTGTGCAGGCCCCCGGTGAAAGCGACCCAGAGCAGCTCAAGCGCGTGATCGGTACCACCGCCAAGCTGACCTTCCAGATGGTGGACGAGTCGGCGTCGCCTGCAGATGTGGCGGCCGGTCGTGTGCCGCCGGGTTCCGAGCTTCTGCCGACCTCGGACCCGACCCTGCCGCCGTCAATGGTCGTCAAGAAGCGTGTGATTGTTTCGGGTGAAAACCTTACAAAGGCCTTTGTCGATACCGATCAGAGCAATCGTCCAGCCATTGGCTTCCGGTTTGACGGGGAGGGCGCGCGCAAGTTTGGCGAGGCTACGTCGCAAAATATCGGCCGTCCGTTTGCCATCATCCTCGACGGCAAAGTCGTTTCCGCGCCGCGCATCATCAGCGCCATCACTGGTGGTTCGGGTCAGATAACGGGTAACTTTACAGTTCAGGAAGCCTCGGAACTGGTCAATGTGCTCAACGGCGGGGCGTTGACCGCGCCGCTGAATATTGAAGAACAGCGCGTGGTGTCGGCTGAACTTGGCGCCGACTCGGTGGCCAAGGGTCAGCTTTCGACCATTATCGCCTTTATTTCAGTGTTGATCTTCATGCTGCTGGCCTATGGCTGGCTGTTCGGCGGCATCTCTATCGCCGCCCTGATCGTCAACCTGATCCTGATTATCGCCGGTATGTCGGTGACGCAGGCGACCCTGACCCTGCCGGGTATTGCCGGTCTGATCCTGACCCTCGCTGTGGCCGTTGACGCCAACGTGCTGATCTATGAGCGGATGCGCGACGAAATTCGCGCCGGCCGCAATGTGATCGGTGCGCTGGACGCCGGCTTCTCCAAGGCCATGGAAACGATTATCGACGCCAACCTCACCTCGCTCGGTGCGGCGGCGATCATGTTCTTCTTCGGGGCGGGGCCGGTGCGTGGCTTCGCCTGGACCCTGTCGCTGGGCGTTATTACCTCGGTCTTCTCGGCCGTCATGGTGACGCAACTGCTGCTGGCCTGGTGGTATAATGCCCGTCGCCCCAAGACCCTGCCGATTCAGGCAGCGGACGGGAAGGGCGTGTGGCCGCTGATCAAGATCCTGCCGCAAAAGACGAATTTTGGCTTTGTGCGCTTCTCTAAGCTGGCCGGTATCATTTCCATGGTTCTTGTCGCCGCTTCGCTGTTCTTCACCATCTGGCCGGCTACGCCGCCGTGTGGCGGTCTGAACTGCGGCGTCGATTTCAAGGGCGGCACTATCCTTGAGATGTCGCAGAAATCCACTATTGATCTCGCTAAGCTTCGCAGCACGCTCGATACGCTGGACCTGCATGACGTGCAGGTTCAGGGCGCCGGGCAGTCGGGTCAGGACGCCATGATCCGCTTCGAGTCGCCGACCACCAACGCGCAGGCGGCGTTGGATCGTGTACAGACCTCAATTAAAGCGCAGTTCCCTGACGCCAGCTTCAAACCGGCCACTGTGGTCGGCCCGAAGGTATCGGGTGAGCTCTTCACCGGAGGTATTCTGGCGCTGGTTTTCGCCATCGGCCTGATGATGGTCTATATCTGGTTCCGCTTTGAATGGCAGTTCGGCATGGGGGCGGTCGTCGGCCTGATGCACGACGTTATCCTGACTTTCGGCCTGTTTGCTATCTTCCGGCTGGAATTTACCCTGACGGCCGTCGCGGCCATTCTGACCATCATCGGCTATTCGATGAACGATACCGTGGTTGTGTTTGACCGCATCCGTGAAAACCTTCGTAAGTATAAAAAGATGCCGCTCAAGGACGTGATCGACCTGTCGATCAACGAAACCCTGTCGCGGACCATTATCACCGGGGTGACGGCCGTTATGGCGTTGACCGGTCTGGCGGTTCTGGGCGGTGAGGCGCTGTTCTCGTTCTCGGTGGCGCTGATCTTTGGTATCATCATCGGCACCTATTCGTCGATCTATGTCGCGGCCCCAGTTATCCTGTTATGGGGTGTCAACCGTAACGCGGCCGAAGCCGAGGTTGTTGATGTGGGCGGCTTCAAGGGCAAGAAGGCCCCGCAGCCGTAAGGGGTTCTGCCAGCCTGACAAATGACCGCTCTGTCCGTTTGGCAGGGCGGTTTTTTGTTGCTTTTGGTGTGCGGCAGGGTAAGGGCAGGGCATGTCCGACTCGCCGATCTTACCCGAAGACGAAACCGTACCGCGCGATGAGGTCGTGCGTCTGGCCGCACAGTTTATTGAGGATGCGCAAAAGCGGGCCGACGTGCTAGCGCTGCTGGCCTTTGCCGAGGTGCTTCGCGATGTCCCGGCCCGCGTCTCCGAACCGCTGCTGGGGGATATCCGCTACACGTGGTGGGGTGAGGCACTTGAGGAAATCCGCGATAGGCGCAAGGTGCGCTACCATCCGCTGAGCGCAGCGCTGGCGGGTGTAGCCGAGCGCCATGCCCTTGATATGAAGGCGTTAATCGACGCCATTGACCCGCACCGCTTGCAACTGGATGGCCGCTTGTCACTGCGCGATGCGTTGAGCGTGGCTGATCAGGGACAGGCTGTCATATTGGTACAGGCGGCGAAGGTGCTGGATGCGACTGCCGATGCGGCGTGCCTGCGCATCCCGGCCCGCTTTCAGACTCTTGCGACACTGAAGGTGGTGGGGCGTTTGAACGCCGAGGAAGCGGGCGCGGAAGAGGGCCGTCATCTGTACCGTGAGGCGCGCCAGGGACTAAAGCGCGTGCCGTCAATCTTGTTACCGTTGGTCTTACCCGCGGCGGTGGCTGCAGACCTATGGCACGGGCGCGTGCGCGGTGCCCTGTCGGTGCGTCTGAAATTGCTATGGACGTTTGCGACGGGCCGGATTTGATTTGACCACGGATGCATACGGATAGCCGCCTGCGGCCGCTACACGGATGTCCAGTACTGAAATGTCTTTTAATATGAGTTTTTTATCCGCGTGATGGCCGCGCTGCGGCCATATCCCTGTCTATCTGTGGCTTAAACTGAAACCTTACCCAATGCCGAACATAGGTTTCTTTTTAGGCGGTTGTGATACAGTTGGCACTGTGGGTGTCGGGTATATTGGATAGGCCTTCCAGCCTTTGGCTACCATCTCTTCGAATCCCTTGCACTGCGGCAGGGTCATGATCACGCCGGTCTTCGGCTTGATGAACGGAGCCGGGAAGCGCGCCGAAGGGAAGGCCGGATTGACGAACACCCAGTCAGACGCCAGCCCATAGCCTTTTTCTCCACCCGTGCGCACCGCATTGTAGGCGATGCGGGCCTCTATCTCACTGACGCCCCATTTGCGCATGGCACGATAGAAGATGTCGTCGGCGTCCTGACGCTTACCCGGTTCCCCGATTGCGTAGAGCCAGTCGTGGACAATGGCGGCGCGGATGGTCGGTCCGTCCGTATTGACGGCGAACTGCCCGAACCAAGGCACCGATGCAAAATCGGTGCGGAACCATTTGGGGACCACCACCACCTTTCCCGTCAGCCTGTCGCAATAGGGAAATTCGTCGTTCAGCGTATAGAGTTTGCGGCCTTCCTTCTGCACGTCGAACAAAAGGACGGGCTGCGGTTGAAGGGAAGAGGGCACAACAACGGGAACCGGTACGATCGGCGGGGTCTCGGTCGTGGCGCAGGCGCTTAGGCCCATAACGGTCAGGGCAAGAAGAGGGGCGAGGGCTTTCATCACACACACACGTCAGACGGCACTCAGGCCGGAACCGCCTCTGTTTTTAACCACGTCTCGATATCATGCAAGGCCCGAACGCTCATCTGGCGTTTCTTGGCGCGGGTGCGATCCTTGACCGGGATCTTCTTGCCGTCTTCGTCGAACTTCGGGGCCTCCATCGGCGGCAGCAGTCCATAGTTGATATTCATAGGTTGGAAAGACGCCTTTTCGTCGGCCAGATGTCCGCCTGTAATATGCCCGATAAGGGCGCCCAGTGCCGTAGTTGGCGGCGGTGGCGGCAGGGTTTTGCCCTTGGCTTCGGCGGCAGCGAAGAGTCCGGCCAGAAGGCCCATAGCGGCGCTTTCGACATAACCTTCGACGCCTGTGATCTGACCGGCAAAGCGTAGGGACCGTTCCCCGATCAACCGTTTCAGCCGCAGGTCGGCCCCTAGCACCTTGGGCGACTGGATAAAGGTGTTGCGGTGCAGCCCACCCAGACGCGCGAACTGCGCGTTCTGTAGGCCGGGGATCATGCGGAAGACCTCGGCCTGAGCGCCGTGTTTTAGCTTGGTCTGGAAACCGACGAGATTATACAGGGTTCCTAAAGCGTTATCCTGCCGAAGTTGAACAATCGCGTACGGTTTGACGGTCGGATTGTTCGGGTCGGTTAGGCCCACGGGCTTCATCGGACCATAACGCAGGGTTTCTCGCCCCCGTTCGGCCATCACCTCGATAGGCAGGCAGCCGTCGAAATAGGGGACGTGCTCCCATTCCTTGAAATCGGTCTTGGGACCGATCAGCAAGGCATCGACAAAGGCTTCGTACTGGTCCTTTGTCATGGGGCAGTTGATATAGGCCGCCGCATCGCCGCCGGGGCCTTCCTTGTCATAGCGCGACTGCCGCCAGGCAATCGACATGTCGATGCTTTCGGCGTGGACAATGGGTGCGATGGCGTCAAAGAAGCTGAGATGGCCTTCGCCGGTCAGTTCCAGAATGACTTCGGATAGGGATTCTGAGGTCAGCGGACCCGTGGCGCAGATGACGTTACTCCAGTCCTTGTCCTTCAGTGAGGTGACCTCCTCGCGCAGGAGCGTCACCAGCGGATGCGCCGCCAGCGCGGCGGTGACGGCCTGAGAGAAGCCTTCGCGGTCCACAGCCAGCGCGCCGCCGGCGGGCACCTGATGCTTATCGGCGCAGGCCATGATCAATGAGTTGCCGCGGCGCATCTCGGCGTGCAGTAGGCCCACCGCATTATATTCCCAGTCGTCGGAGCGGAACGAGTTGGAGCAAACCAGTTCGGCGAGGCCATCGGTCTGGTGTGCGTCGGTCGGCTTGATGCCGCGCATTTCGTGGATAATGACGGGGATGCCGGCCTGAGCCAGTTGCCAGGCGGCTTCGGAACCGGCGAGGCCGCCGCCAATGATGTGTACGGGTTGGACTGTCATGCGGGTCATATAATGAGATCGTATGGCGATGTCACGGTCTCGATGAAAAACATAAGGGAGGTTGTCTTTGCCCTTTTAAAGGGAAAGGATTTGTTTAACAGTGTCCCCTGCTTAGGGTTAACGCTGCGGGTTATCGGGCTTTTGGGGATTTCGACGATGAGTTTCGGCACGGCCTTTCATCTGATCGGTGCGCTGAAGATGGCCGGGCAGAGCCTGCCGCTTTTGTGGCGTAAGGCAGGCCCGGTTCTGGGTGTTCTATTTGTTATCCTGCTGCTGGGGCATCTACCGCACCTTGATGTGTGGCTGCGGCGTGGCCTTATTGTGGTCGGTGTGATTGCGCATACAGCGGCAGCGGGGGCTCTATACCGCGTCGCGCTGTTTGGAGAGCGTTTTGCCGCGGCCGAAGGTCTGGGTTTTGGCGGCTTGCAGTTCGGCCGGGCCGAACGTCGCTTGCTGGGGGCGAGCGCGCTGGTTTTGCTGTTCTGGTCGATCGTGTTTATCGCGGGCGCCGTGGTGCTGGCTCTGTTTATGGGGGCGGCGGGCTTGCCCGAAGATAGCTTTCGCACGCCGCAGGCTTTGCTGCGCACCCTAATCGAAGGCGCCCAACCGCAAGGGGTCGTGGTCGGCATTGCGATCATCGCCGTTCTTCTGACGCTTAGCATCCTGACCGTAAAGCTGTGGCTACACCGCGCCGCTACGGTGGCCGAACATCGGCTGGTGTCGCTCAATGCCCTTAGCCTATCGTCGGGTCAGACCGTCAAGCTGGGCCTCGGTTACGGCTATATCCTGTTACCGTTTATCGTCCTCAGCAGCCTGATGCCGCCAATTGTGGTCGTTGCCGGCCTGCCACTAGGGGGTGTGATCAATCTGGCTCTTGGCGTCGGCGTCTTCATGCCGCTCAGCATCTCTTTTTTGGCTTCCGCCTATAGGCAAATCAGCGCACTTCGCGCTAAGGGATAGGTCGTTCTCTTTCCCCGGTTCCGTGCATGGCCTCGTCCGTTGATTTTGCCTTTGAAGGCTTCCGTATCATCCGTGAGCGGCCCATCCTAATTGCGTGGTGGGGCGCGGTTCTGCTGGTGGCGTTAATCCTTTCGACGGCGCTTTTGATGTCGGTGGCCGGGCCGGAATGGAACGCTCTGATTCAGGGGCAGGTGCCGAACGAGCCGGAAAAGGCAGCTGAGCTGCTCGTGCGTCTGGGACCGGCCTATGTTCTAGCTCTGATGGTCACCCTTGTATTTTCGGCGATTATCACCTGCGCTGTCTATCGGGCTGTGCTTGGCGGACATTCGCCCCAGTTCGGCTTTCTGCGTCTGGGGGCTGATGAGGTGCGTCAGATGGCGCTATCCTTTGTCTTGGCTGTGGTCATTATCGTCGTGACGCTTCTAATTACGGTCGTTCTGGCCATACTGGGTGGCCTACTATCGCTTCTCGTCGGTGCGGTGTCTCAAGCAGTCGCTCCGGTGGTTGGTGTGCTGACGGCCATTGCTGCCATGATTTTCAACATCTGGCTTATGGTGCGGCTGTCTATGGTCAGCGTGCAGAGCTTCGATGAGGGCCATTTCAATCTGACGGGTTCCTTGAAACTGACACAGGGACGTTTCTGGTCCCTGCTGGGCGGCTTTGCCGTAGCATTTCTGATGGCGCTTGTGGTTAGTATGCTGGCGCAGACCGTCTATATGGCGCTGGCGGTGCTGGTTACGGGGCGTGATGTCGCCTCGGTCGAAGACGTGCCACAACCAGACGTTTCGCAGCTGGCCAATCTCATGGAACCGTTGACGGGGGTTTATTTGGCGGTCAATGGGGTGATTGCGCCCCTTACCACGGCGATCATGATTGGAGCGGTCGCCGCGGCTTACCAAACGTTGAAAAATACGCCGAACACCTGATCAACTTCCGACAAGGTGCAAGATGTCGCGGCCTTGTGGCTGCTGAATGGGGCGGGCATTCGGCCCGGTCAGTCGCTGATAGGCGTCTACCTGTTCCGGTGAAATCGATAGCGGCGAGGCATAGACCAGCCAGGTGACTTTTTCCGTGCATGGCGGTGTGGTGAGCGAACCGGAATAGGCATAGAATTCTTCAGTTGCGGGCATCAAATCGCGCGCATTTACCAGTAGGTCGGGTATCAGGGCCGCCGGGCCCGGATCCGTCGGCAACCACGTCCAGATGGGGGCCAGCATCGGATCAGCCACGCCGACATCCGATAGGACACCGATGACCAGAAGGTCGCCCTTGTCATTCTTATGAACAAAGTGGGTTTCGATGGCCGCGCGGTGACCGTCGATGGTGTGTTCGGACGGGGTGTGGAAGTGGAACTGCACCAGCTTATAGCGCACGCCGTCCATCACTACGCCGCCGCCATCGGTGGGGGAGACCTGAATGGCGTGCCCCAGGTTCTGGATCTTGGCCGGGGACGAGGTATAGTCGAGCGTCAGATTCACCGATTTGGGGGCCGCCACGCCGCTGAGATTGATAGGTGACTGACGGGGGCCGGTCTTGCAGGCCTTGTTCTCAGTGCTCAGATCGCCCCAGTGCGCCGGGCCGTCATCCCCTTCATAGCTCCAGTGAGTGACGTCGCCTTTGGCTGCACCGTGACCATCACCGCCGTGGTCCCCGCCCCCATGATCGCCCGTGGCTTCGGCATGAGGATCGCCGTGCTCCGCCTTAGATTTGCTGCAAGCAGACAAGCCCACGCTCATCAGGGCGAAGGCAGCAACCGTAAAAAGCAAAACAGAGCGGCGCATGGGGAACTCGAATCGAGAGTGACGATGTTCGATTCAATGCCGCAACAGGGTTAACGCAGTGTTCACTTTCAGCGGATGTGAAGCCGATTTGCTACGAAAAGCACAAAAGCTCTGAAGAGCAAGCCGGGGTGACTGGCTATACTTTTTGGGACTTTCTCGGCTAATGCAGTGTCATTTCCGCGCCGTATGCCGGGCTAGAATGTCTTTCAGGTATTTGCCGGTCCACGACTTCGGATTGTCTGCCACCTTTTCCGGGCTGCCATAGGCCACGATCTCACCGCCACCGTCGCCGCCTTCCGGGCCAAAGTCGAGCAACCAGTCAGCCGTTTTGATGACGTCCAGATTGTGTTCGATCACAATGGTGGTGTTGCCGTGGTCGGTCAATTCGTGAAGCACCTCCAGCAGCTTTCGTGTATCTTCGAAGTGCAGGCCCGTGGTTGGCTCATCGAGAATATACAAGGTCTTGCCCGTGGCGCGCTTCGACAGCTCTTTCGACAACTTTACGCGCTGCGCCTCGCCGCCCGACAGGGTGGTCGCCTGCTGGCCGATCTTGATATAGCCCAGCCCGACGCGCTTTAGCGTCTCCAGCTTGTCGCGGATGGAAGGCACTGCCTTGAAGGCTTCGGCGCCTTCCTCGACCGTCATGTCCAGCACATCGGCGATGGAATGGCCCTTGAAAACGATCTCCAGAGTCTCGCGATTATAGCGCTTACCCTTGCAAACGTCGCATGTGACATAGACGTCCGGCAGGAAGTGCATCTCGATTTTGATGACGCCGTCGCCCTGACAGGCTTCGCAGCGCCCACCCTTGACGTTGAAGGAGAAGCGGCCCGGCCCATAGCCGCGCGCCTTAGATTCCGGAAGGCCGGCGTACCAGTCGCGGATCGGCCCGAAGGCCCCGGTATAAGTGGCGGGGTTGGAGCGAGGTGTACGGCCGATAGGCGACTGGTCGATCTCTACCACCTTGTCGAAAAACTCAAGCCCCTCAATCTTATCATGAGCGGCAGGATTGGCCGAAGCGTTGTTCAGCCGCCGCGCCGCCGCCTTGTGTAGGGTTTCGAGCGTAAAGGTCGATTTGCCCCCGCCAGATACACCGGTGATGCAGGTCATCACTCCTACCGGGATTTCTCCGGTGACGTTTTTCAGATTGTTGCCGCGCGCCCCGATAACCTTGAGCATCTTTTTCTTGTTGATGGGACGGCGCTCATTGTCTGTATCCTTAGAGAAAAAGAGGGGAATTTCCCGCTTCCCCGTAAGGTATTGCCCAGTCAGCGAGTTGGGATTCGACTTGATATCTTCGGGCGTGCCTTCGGCCACCACCTGCCCGCCGTGCACACCAGCGGCGGGGCCCATGTCGATCACATAGTCGGCGGTGAGGATGGCGTCTTCGTCGTGTTCGACCACCAACACCGAATTGCCCAGATCGCGCAGCCCTTTTAGGCTGTCGAGCAGACGGTCATTGTCGCGCTGATGCAGGCCGATGGAGGGTTCATCCAGCACATAGAGCACGCCGGTCAGGCCGGAACCGATCTGTGACGCCAGACGGATGCGTTGGCTTTCGCCGCCGGACAAGGTGCCGGAATTGCGCGACAGGTTGAGATAGTCGAGCCCCACCGCATTGAGGAAGTTTAGGCGGTCAAGGATTTCTTTCAGGACGCGCCGCGCAATATCCATCTGTTTTTCGCTCAGATGGTTTTGCAGGTCGGCGAACCAGTCGTGCGCCTTCTTGATCGACAGACCGGAGATTTCTGCGATGTCTTTCGCATTGACCTTGACGGCCAAGGCTTCGGGTTTGAGACGCTTTCCGCCGCAGGCCTCGCACGGGGTTTCGGCCTGATAGCGGCTGAGGTCTTCGCGCACCCACGACGAGTCGGTTTCGCGGTAGCGGCGTTCCATGTTGGGGATGACGCCTTCAAACGGCTTGGTCACGTCGTAGCGGCGCGAGCCGTCTTGATAGACGAACTTGATCTTTTCCGAGCCAGATCCCAGCAGTATGACGTCCTGCGCTTCCGGCGTCAAAGCGCGCCATTTGGTGTCCATTTTGAAGTCGTAATGGCCGGACAAGGCCTCAAGCGTCTGCGCGTAAAGGGGCGAGGGGCCCTTCGCCCACGGCGCAATGGCTCCATCCTTGAGGCTCAACGACTCATCGGGCACAATCAACGAGCGGTCGAAAGTCAGTTTGACTCCAAGCCCATCGCAGGTCGGGCAGGCCCCGAATGGATTGTTGAACGAGAACAGGCGCGGTTCGATCTCGGCAATGGTAAAGCCGGAGACCGGGCAGGCGAATTTTTCCGAGAAAATCAGGCGCTTCGGCTCCGTTTCTCCTTCGGCGATATCGGCATATTCGGCAATGGCAAGACCGTCGGCCAGCCGAAGCGCCGTTTCCAGACTGTCAGCCAGACGCTGCATCAGGCCGCTTTTGACCACCACGCGGTCCACCACGACGTCAATATCGTGCTTGTACTTCTTGTCGAGCTTAGGGGCGTCTTCGATGGCGTAATATTGGCCATTGATTTTCAGACGCTGAAAGCCCTGACGCTGAAGATCGGCGATTTCTTTCTTGTACTCGCCTTTGCGCCCGCGCACGAAAGGGGCCAGCAGCAGCAGACGCGTCCCTTCGGGCAAGGCCATGATCTTATCGACCATCTGCGAAATGGTCTGGCTCTCAATGGGCAGGCCAGTGGCGGGGGAATAGGGGACGCCGGTGCGCGCCCAAAGAAGGCGCATATAGTCGTGGATTTCCGTCACCGTGCCGACGGTCGAACGGGGATTTTTGGACGTCGTTTTCTGCTCGATGGAAATAGCCGGCGATAGGCCCTCGATCAAATCCACATCGGGCTTGGACATTAGCTCGAGGAATTGCCGGGCATAGGCCGACAGCGACTCGACGTACCGCCGCTGCCCCTCTGCATAGATCGTGTCGAAGGCAAGTGACGACTTGCCCGATCCCGACAGGCCGGTCAGCACCACGAGTTTGCCGCGCGGGATATCAACATCTACGCCCTTGAGATTATGCTCGCGCGCGCCGCGCACCTTGATGAAGCCCTGCATCAGGTTTGAGCTGCTCATCAGCATATCCTTGTCGTGTCCGCTATCGGCCATTACGCATATCCATCCGGGGAGGCAATTCCACCATATAGGTATAATGGCGGCGTCGAAAAAGTGTCAGCAGAGGTTTGCGGGTTCACTGCCTGATTTGCGGAGGGGGCGCAAGAACGTTTTGCGAACGCTTTTGTAAAAACTGCGACCGTGGCCCGCCTCGTAAAGGTCTGAATGTATCGCTCATCACATCATTCAATGGCGGCACGTGGGGCTAGCGGCGCTGATCGTCGTCGCGGCGCATTTGGTGCTGGCTCTGTTGTTCCTGGTGTCACGGCGCGAGCAAACCAAGGCCTAGGACCCCGTAATTTCCGAGATAGGCTTTGCGCTCCCTGTGCTCAAGCGTAAGGGGCCTGGGCCCGAAAGGCCGGTGTTCCGGAAGCGAAAGACACCTAATCGTCAGGAAACCTCGAAGGCCGTGTCCCTAGAGGTCGCGCTACGGACTACGGTCAGGGGAGAGCCGCCGCCCGAAGCGGCTGATGCGGTGTCGAGTGAGGCCTTGGGAGCTACTTTGCGACACGTACAGGCCTGTCGCCGAGCCTTGGTGGAGGGCAGCATCTTGCCGCCAGACTGTCCGGCGCGCGGCGAGGGGAAAAACCGCCACCTTTCGATCAAACCCGGAGATCAGCCCTATTGGGACGAGCAGATCACCGACAATGCATTCCAGCGTCGCTACAAAGCAAACAGGGCAACACCGAATACTGGCAAAGGGTAAATCGCAGTCGCGAAGACCCGCAAAGACACACTCCGCAGGAGTAATCCGCCGCCTCAATGGCGGCCTGAGCCGAAGGATCTATCAGGAATCATTCCGTTATTTCAATAGGCGTATGTTGGTCAGAGCCCCACCGCTACCGGAAGAGGCGGTAATGGGTTCAAGGTTCCAGGTTGTATTGTTCAGGATCAGCCGGTTCATCACCATCGACAGCTTGTCGCTGCTCATTTTTGATTGCGCATTAAAAGTGACGTTGCGGCTGGGAAGCCAGATCACGCCGTCCATATGGTTGGCTACGGCGTTGTTGAAGATAAAGTCGGTATTGCTCAGACCCGGCTTCTCAAAGAACAGCAGATTTTTGTATGTGCCCGTGTCGGGCGCGGTCAGGTCGGCGGAAATGCCGGAGTTGAACTGGATTTTCGAGGTGTCTTCGAAATAGAAGGTCACGCCCTTGCCCGTCCACGTCCCGCCATTGACGTTCCAGCCGCCGCTGCGGATGACGTACAGGCCGGGAGCAAAGCTGACCGTAGCCGACGAATTGTTGAAGTTGAACCAGCCGCAATAGACACCCGGGGTGAGGCTGACGTTGCTGGTGTTATAGTTGCCATTCGACACCGTGCACGGCGTACTGGCCACGGTCGGGATAAGCGCAGCCCACTGATCGGCAACGGTGGGGCACGATAGGCTCAGGCGATCAACCGTGGTCGAGTTACGAATGACAGTACTGCCTTCGATGCACACCTTCTTGAAGTTCAGGCTGGAGCCCGAATTGAAGATGGCAGCCGGATTGCCTTTGGAGCGCACCTGAATTTCGCAGTTGGGCGCGGTTATTTTGGCGCCGGAATTGACCAACAGCGCTTGACTGCCCGACGGATCAAGCACCTGAATACAGGGGCCCTGGCTGCTGGCCTTGCCGATGGCTGTGGCGGTGACGTTGATCTTTAAGCTGGAAATACCCAGCAGACCCAGCAGGACTGTAGGGCTGTCATATACGGCAGTGCCTGTCAGCGTGGTCTCGTCCGTGACGTATTTGGGGGTTACGCTCATCGAGGCGGGCAGGTTCGATTTGAATATGCGCGTCGCTACGTCACTGCGTTGCACCTGTTCCTGACGAAGCCCGCCGAGCACAGAGGCGTCCATGGCGTCTTGTAATTGCGCTCTCACGGAATAGGCCGCGTGCATATCGACAGCGCCGCCAACAGCTCCCGCAACGGCCACCAAGGACAGGGCAAAGGCTAGCGTTGTGTTGCCGTTTTTATGCGAAACATAGTGACGAAGGCGCGTGACAAGGCGTGCAGACATGGTTCGTTTCCCGACAGTCGCCACCATTGGTAGCGTATCCTTGTGAACACATGCTTAAGCTACAACGAAGAAATGACACCGGTTTCTGAATTTTACGCCTTCAAGCCGTAGTTCAGTGACTGAGGTGCACGATCCCTGATAGAGGCACCCGGGCCGTAGGTCAGGCTGGGTTTGCGCGTTTCGTTCAATGAGTCGGCTATGGCCTTCATCAGGCCTTCGGAGATCGTCTTGGCGGCCTCGACGGCACGGGCATGGCGCTCCGATATGGCCACAAAGGCTTCGGTTGCCTTGCGCAGGCTTTGCTTGTGTGCAGAGCTCACTCCTGTAAGGCGCGACGGATCGGCCTTGAGGCGGGCGCTTTCCTGACGATAAAGAGCCGACAGGCTGCGCGTTTCTTCGACCGACTCGCGGATATCGAGTGGACGGTGCGCCTCGAGCGCCTCGGTTTCATCGGTCAGGCGTTCGGTCAGGCGCTCGGTGAGAACCAGAAGCTGCGCGGCATAGTCATCGGCGTCGCGGGCGGAAATGCTCATGAGTGCGCCTCCTGTAGGGCAAGCAGTTGTTTCTGAACCTGAGCGGAAATACCGACCCCGCCGGATTTTACCACCTGACCGGCCAGGGCGTCGAGATAGACGGAACGAAAAGCCTCTTCACCTTCGCCGCCCCCGAACATGCCGTCTGTGGTCAGGCCTTCAAACATGGGCTTTAGCAGTTGCGAAATGACCATGTTTTCGAAGTCCGTGCCGACGGCCTTCGGATCGCGCGCCTTGGTCGCAGACACGGACAGGGGTTTGAAGTCCAAAGTGGTAGAGAGATTGGTGTCCATAGCGCTCATCGGATTACATAACCTCGATGTCGGCTTGTAAGGCCCCGGAAGCCTTGATGGTTTGCAGAATGGAGATCATATCGCGCGGGCTGACACCCAGAGCGTTCAAACCATTGACCAGGTCCGTTAGTGAGGTCGTTTCCTGAAGCTCAAACAAGCGTTTGCCTTTTTCTTCCTCAACACTGACCGAACTGTCTGGCACGGCTGTCGTCTGGCCTTGCGAGAAGGGAGCTGGTTGGCTCACGAACGGGCGCTCATCAACACGGATGGTCAGATTGCCTTGCGCAATGGCGACGCGCGACACGCGGACATTTTCACCGATGACGATGACACCATTGACCTCATCGATCACCACCTTGGCCGGGGTATCGACGGTAACCGCCATCTGTTCAATGGCCGTAATGAAGCTCATCATATTCATTTCGGGCCGGTTGCGCACCGACACCACGGTCGGGTTGTCGGCAAAGGCCGTACCGGGATATGCCTTGTTGACTGTATCTGCGATGCGCTTGGCCGTCGTGAAATCAGGGTTCTTAAGCGTCAGGCGCACGATTGGCATGGCGTTGAAGTCAAAGCCGGTTTCGCGTTCGATAATGCCGCCCGACGCGATGCGCCCGGCGGTTGGCACGCCCTTAGTGACAGAGGAGCCTGAAGCTCCACCGGCGGATACCGATCCGGTCTGGATCGAGCCTTGCGCCGCCGCATAGGCTTCGCCGTCTGCCCCCAGAAGCGGCGTCACCAGAAGGGTGCCGCCCAGCAGGCTCTTGGCGTCGCCCATGGCCGAGACCGTGACGTCGATGCGCGCACCGGGGGCTGCAAAGGGCGGCAGTTCGGCGGTGACCATGACGACGGCGGCATTTTTGGTATTGAGCGACGCGTCACGGATATTGACGTCCAGTCGCCCCATCATGCTTTCCATGGTCTGTTTCAGCATGGGGGCGTTGCGGACCGTGTCGCCCGTACCGTTCAGACCGACAACAAGGCCGTAGCCCACCAGTTGGTTCTTACGCACGCCTTCAATATCAACAATATCCTTGATCCGCGAAGCGGCCGAGGCTTCGGCAAATCCGAAAACCGGCGCACAAAGCGACAAAAAGGTAGTAAGGGCGGCGATCAGGAGGCGCATACGCATGTCCACACAAAGGGCATTAACTATGTTTGAACGACTGCGAAATGCGTGCCAGATAAAAAGATTATAAAAATCAGCACTCTGGGCTTGGTTCCGTGCGGCGGGGGAAAAATCTGCCGGGCCGTTAAGGGCTTGGAAACCACGGGCAGGCAAATACTCACCGTCTGTACACCCTTAGAAGAGGGTTTCGCGTCTTTATCGCCAGAACGGCCCCGACATGACCATATCACCGCTGAATGGGGCAAGCATGATCAAGATCAACGGACCGGCTGGACCGGCCACTGTGGGCGGGAGCAATGCGCCGCGCCGTGCGTCTGGTGGCTTTTCGCTGAACGGATCATCCGAAACGAAGTCAAGCGCGTCTGCGGCCTCGGTGTCACAGGCCCTGTCTCTGGGCGGGATTGATGCGCTGCTGGCCTTGCAGGCCGAAGATGATGTGCTTCAGGGCCGACGTCGCCGTCAGATCAAGCGCTCTCAGGATATTCTCGAAGCCCTGGAAGAGTTGAAACTGACCCTGTTGGGCGGCACTATCGACGATGGCGCACTTTTATCGTTGCAAAAGATGATCGAACTTCAGCGCGAAGAGGTCGAGGATCAGGGGCTGCAAAGCGTGCTCAACGAAATCGAAACCCGCGCCTATGTCGAACTGGCCAAGCGCCGGCTGATGTAAATTCCCCTGTAACGCGAAGCCTGCGTGATGAAGGCGTTTGCGCTGCACCATCGAAACGCTGTCAGGGTAAAGAAAACGTGATTGTTCACGACTGATTCCACGGGTATAAGCCGCGCCATCGGACCCGCGCCGTCACGTCCATATGGGGCCCTGTTCTTGCAGGGAGGGGCGTAGCGGCAGGTAACGTCTCAATTCGGGGCTAAACCAAGGGTGCCGTCAAACAATGTCATGGGGTGTGGTGCAAAGATGAGCGCTGTCGAGCTTTCCAAATCCGATACCGATGCCTATCGTCCCAAGGACGACGAAGAATACATGAATGAGCGTCAGCTCGCATATTTCCGAAAAAAACTGATCTCGTGGAAGACTGAAATCTTGGCCGGTTCGAAGGAAACCGTTTCGGTCATGCAGAAAGAAACGGAAAATCATCCCGATCTGGTGGACCGGGCCTCTTCAGAAGCCGACCGTGCGCTGGAGTTGCGGACCCGCGACCGTCAGCGCAAGCTGATCTCTAAGATCGACGAAGCCATTGCCCGTATCGACGATGGTTCCTACGGCTTCTGCGAAGAAACCGGTGAACCGATCGGTCTGGGACGGCTTGAAGCGCGCCCGACTGCGACGCTGTCTATCGAAGCGCAGGAACGTCACGAACGCTCTGAGCGCGTTCATCGCGATGATTGAGAAGATTGAAAGGGCGCCGGTGACGGTGCCCTTTTTCATTTAAAGCGTAATGATTCCGTAGAAATTATTCCGCCATCGGTGGAAGGCGCCCCGGACCGTAAAGACGTGGTTCTTGGCGCCTGAATCAAGCCCTTATTTTGACACCTAAAAGCCCGAATGGAGACGTGCGCGGGCTTTTTGTCGGCGAACGGCATTCGCCTGGGGATAGTAATGTTGCAAATTTGTGACACCGACCTTTATCCCTCTCTTTTTTAGGACTGCTCATTGCCGACTGCGGTCGCATCCTTATCTCCGCGCTCTCACTGATGCACGCCGGTTAGGTTTGGTATCAAGCGATTGTTTGCAATGCGACTTTTTCCGGATCCACACTGGAATTGCGCCCGTATTGCGGTAATATATTAAATGAGAACGCTTATGTCTAAAACGGTTTCTACTCTCGCTATTGTTGCCGCCCTGGGTTCGGCGGCTGCTTCGGCTCAGGCCGCCGAAGCCGCCTCGAAGGTCTATGTTCAGGGTGGCGCCTCTGTTGTCCGCGTCGAATATGAAAATTTTGGCGTCCTGAACGCTACGGCGGGCTATGCCTTCAACCGTCACGTCGCCGTGGAAGCCGAAGCCGCTTTCGGCGTGCAGGACAAGAAGATCGACGGCATCAAGGCCAAGGTCGACTACACGCTGGGTGCCTATGTTGTAGGCTCGCTGCCGGTGTCTGAAAATGTGGACCTGATCGGCCGCGTGGGTGCCGTGAAGGGTCAGATCAAGGTGAAGCTCAACAACAATATCTCGGCTTCGCTGGATGATTCCTCGGTCGCCTATGGCGTTGGTGTTCGCTACTTCCCGAACGGTGGCCTGAACGGTTTGCGCGCCGATCTCACAAAGTACGACTTCGATGATGCCGACGTTAAGGCCTTCCAGGTGTCTTACGTCCGCCGTTTCTAACCTTTAACTGCGTTAACGCGCCTATCGCGCCGTCTTCCTTGCGGGAGGCGGCGTTTTTTTGTCAGGCGTCTGGGCGATAGCTGGCCTTACTCTCGCCGAACCATGGGATCATTGAGGTCCGCCTCGCTGTCGATGTCGGTATGCGCATCTGGCGGCGTTTCCTCCGTTGCGGGGGGAGGTGGTATCTCGTTAAAGCCGTAAGGACGGTCGCTGGCGGCAGTGGTCTTGGGGCCGTAATCGGTCAAGCCATTCTTTTTCGGCGGTTCATGGCGCGAGGGCAGATCAGACATGGGCGTCTCCTTTGCCCTAAGATTGTCCTCGCACGCCTAAAGAAGCGATCTGGTTACAGGACGCGGCGCGTGTCGATTTCCTCATCGTGTGAAGCCAGTTCGTCGATGGCCCCTAACACCTCTTCGACCTTATCCACGCTCTTATAAGTGTTTCGGAAAGCCTCCGGAGTGAAACCTTTGCTGACGGTGAAATCGACCAGATCGAAGAAGGGCTGCCAGAAGCCACCCGAATTGAGGAAGATTATCGGCTTCTTGTGCAGATCGAGCCGCTGCCACGACAGAAGCTCAATTACTTCCTCAAGCGTCCCGACTCCGCCGGGCAGGACGACAAAGGCATCGGCCTCTTCGAACATCATCATCTTGCGCTCGTGCATCGACTGCACGACGATGGTTTCGACCTCATCGAGCAGGCGTTCCTTTGTGCGCAGGAATTGTGGCATTATGCCCAAGACCTTGCCGCCGGCCTGAGACGCCCCACGCGCCGCTTCGCCCATCAGGCCCACGCCGCCACCGCCATAGACAAGGCGCAACTGATGTTGAGCAAGAACCTGCCCAAGTGCCCGTGCCTCGTCCTTGTAGCGCTGATCGACAGCGTCCGACGAGCCGCAATAGATGCACACCGACAGGATAGGTCGCGGCGA
The DNA here is from genome assembly GCF_000175215.2 of Asticcacaulis excentricus CB 48. Taxonomy (NCBI): domain Bacteria; kingdom Pseudomonadati; phylum Pseudomonadota; class Alphaproteobacteria; order Caulobacterales; family Caulobacteraceae; genus Asticcacaulis; species Asticcacaulis excentricus. The sequence goes on from NC_014816.1 coordinate 1,325,847, forward strand.
AGCGGGGGAGGCGGAGTCGGGCATCGGTAATCCTCGTAACAATGGCGCAGGCGGGCTTGATTGCGGCCGGTGACAAACGATATGGTCAATCGAGTAAACAAATGAATGTCGTCGTAAATTAGAGGGCTTTGCCTTGAGTGCGCAACGCTTTTCAACGATTGCAGACGTGTTCTGTGCATGAGATTGTCAGGCTGCGTTTAGCCTGCTGAAAGGTATCGGCCTTGCGATGGGGTTCAAGCTAAGCAATGTGGTGATTTGCGCTGCTTCGGTCGTGCTGGTGTCTGGCTGCGGCGACAAGGCCCCGGAAAAGGTCGAGGTCGCCGACTATGTGGCGACCAATCGCGGCTATGTGAAATCGCCCGAAGTGACTTCGGTAGCGGTAACCGCCGCCGGTGAATTGCTGGTCACGGGCGCGGCCCTGCCCGAAGCGCGCGTGCGATTGACCACTCCGGCCGGGCAGGCCTATGGCGTCACAGCGGGCAGCGACGGACGCTTTCAGGCCAGCCTGCCCCAGATGTCGGGGGGCAGCTTTTACGATCTCGCCTTCGAGACCGAGGGGCGTTTGATGCGCGCCGAAGGGCGTCTGTTTGTGCCGCCCGCGTCGGATATCGGTGCCCCACCGCGTTCTGTGCTATTGCGTCCCGGTGCTTCGGCCCTGCCTTTGTGGCCGCAGGCCGGCCTTGTGGCTGTTGTCGATTACGATGCGGGCGGCGCCATGGCGGTATCTGGTCGCACTGATCCCGGTGTGATGGTCGATGTCGAAATCGACGGCCAGCCTGCACTTGAGGTGCGCTCAGGCGAAAACGGCGTCTACACGGCGGCCTTACCGGTTCGGGGCGGCCTAAGTAATGGCACGGTCACTATCGGGATACGCGCCCGCGACCGTTTTGAAACGCGGCAGGTCAGCCTGCGACAACCTTCGGCCGAAGGGGCCTCCTTGATGGGGGCGGCGTGGTATGTGGACTGGGCCATCAGCGGCGGCGGCCTTCAGACGACAGTTGTGTTCTGAGCCGCTTGGCTGTTTTGCTCCGCGTCATTAACGACATATTTGTAACGCAGTTGCGCAAACTGTGATGCGAATAACGCAAATATGTGCGTTGCGGCCTCTTAACAGGATTAAAGTTTGCACTATCTTGAAGTCAGGCGAAAACTGTTGGAGCATTCTCTCCGTAACGTTTTCTGCTTCGTGTGAGTCTCAAAAGACGAAGGGTGGTTCGCCTGCCCATCGCCCAGTTAAGAGGACAGGTTTGACGTTTGGTCCCTCCCTGCTGCGTCCGCCACTATCGGCAGTTTCGCCGGTTGAGGCGGCGCGCGCGCCGAAGGCCCCGGTGACAGATGTAGACAAACCGGCCAATGCGCCGTTTGCCGTCATCGACGCCAAGCCCAAGGCGGCGAAACCCTCTCTTTATCGCGTGTTAATTCTCAACGACGACTATACCCCTATGGAGTTCGTCGTGTACGTGCTGGAGCGATTCTTCAACAAGTCCCGCGAGGACGCCACCCGCATCATGCTGCACGTCCATCAGACGGGCGTCGGCGTTTGCGGGGTCTACACCTATGAAGTCGCGGAAACCAAGGTCGCCCAGGTGGTGGACATGGCCCGGCGGCATCAGCACCCTCTCCAGTGCACCATGGAGAAAGACTGAATCTGATGCCGACACTCTATCCAGAATGCCGACACCAACACCCTCTCCAATATACGATGGAGAAGGACTGAGGATCGCTTGAACCCGACTTTCAGCCCCCGTTCATCGAGGAGACGTAAGACTAAACTGTACCCGCTTTTTTGCTCCAAGGAGAGGCCGACATGCCATCGTTTTCAAGCGCTCTCGAAGAAACCCTGCATCGCGCGGTGGGTCATGCGAACACCCATCACCATGAGTACGCGACCCTGGAGCACCTTCTGTTGGCCCTCGTCGATGACGCCGATGCCGCAGGCGTCATGACGGCTTGTAATGTGGATCTGACCAAGCTCAGGACCGCATTGACGGCCTACATCGAAACCGACCTCAAATCTCTGGTCGTTCCCCATTCCGAAGAAGCCAAGCCGACCGCCGGCTTTCAGCGCGTCATTCAGCGCGCGGTGATCCATGTGCAGTCATCGGGCCGTGACGAAGTGACTGGTGCCAATGTGCTGGTGGCCATTTTTTCTGAGCGCGAGTCCCACGCCGCCTTCTTCTTGCAGGAGCAGGAGATGACGCGCTACGATGCGGTCAACTATATCGCCCACGGCATCGCCAAGAAGCCAGGAGCGTCTGAACCGCGCACGGTACGCGGATCTTCCGAAGACGGCTCGCCCTCTTCTGAGGAAAAGTCGGGCAAGGCAGCATCAACGGATGCCTTGGCGGCCTATTGCGTTGACCTGAATGAGAAATCGCGTCACGGCAAGGTCGATCCGCTGATCGGACGTTCGGCCGAAGTTGAGCGCGCCATTCAGATCCTGTGCCGCCGCACCAAGAATAACCCGCTGCTGGTCGGTGACCCGGGCGTCGGTAAAACGGCTATCGCCGAAGGTCTGGCCAAAAAGATCGTTGAAGGCGAAGTGCCGGAGGTGCTGTCCGGAGCGACCATCTATTCGCTCGACATGGGCACACTGCTGGCCGGCACCCGTTATCGCGGCGACTTCGAAGAACGCGTCAAGCAGGTGGTCAAGGAACTTGAGGCGCATCCCAATGCTATCCTGTTCATCGACGAAATCCACACCGTTATCGGTGCCGGAGCAACGTCGGGAGGGGCGATGGATGCCTCCAACCTGCTGAAGCCAGCGCTGGCGTCGGGGGCCCTGCGCTGCATGGGTTCGACCACCTATAAGGAATACCGTCAGCACTTCGAAAAGGATCGGGCCTTGGTCCGTCGCTTCCAGAAGATAGACGTTACCGAGCCGTCGCTAGATGACACGGTGAAGATTTTGAAGGGCCTCAAGCCTTACTATGAGACCTTCCACAATCTGAAATACACCGATGCCGCCATCAAAACGGCGGTCGAGCTGTCGGCGCGCTATATCACCGACCGCAAGCTGCCGGATAAGGCGATCGACGTGATCGACGAAGCCGGGGCCTTGCAGGTGATCCTGCCCGAAGGCAAGCGTAAGAAGGTTATTGGCCCGAAGGAGATCGAAACGGTGATCGCCAAGATCGCCCGCATCCCGTCGAAGTCGGTATCCAAGACCGATACTGAGGCACTGCGCGACCTGACGAACGACCTGCAACGGGTGGTATTCGGTCAGGATGAGGCTATCGAACAGCTTTCGGCAGCGATGAAGCTGGCCCGCGCGGGTCTGCGCGATGCCAATAAGCCCATTGGCTCTTATCTCTTCTCCGGTCCGACCGGTGTGGGCAAGACCGAGGTGGCCAAGCAGTTGTCGCAAACGCTTGGAATCGAGCTGTTGCGCTTCGACATGTCAGAATATATGGAACGCCATACTGTATCGCGCCTGATCGGTGCGCCCCCGGGCTATGTCGGCCATGATCAAGGTGGCCTTCTAACCGATGCTGTGGATCAGACGCCGCACGCCATCGTCTTGCTCGACGAAATCGAGAAGGCGCACCCGGACATCTACAACATCCTGCTTCAGGTGATGGATAATGGTACGCTGACCGATGCAGTAGGCAAGAAGGTCGATTTCCGCAATGTGGTGCTGATCATGACCACCAATGCGGGCGCTTCAGACAACCAGAAGAATTCGATTGGTTTCGGACGCGAAAAGGTCTCGGGTGAGGACGAAGTGGCCATCAAGCGCTTGTTCACGCCGGAATTCCGCAACCGTCTGGATGCCATCGTCACCTTCCGTCAGCTCAAGCCGGAGGTCATCGGGCAGGTCGTGCAGAAGTTCATCCTTCAGCTCGAAATGCAACTGGCCGACCGCAATATTACGATCGAGCTGTCGCCGGATGCCGAAAAGTGGCTGGCCGAAAATGGTTATGATGAACTGTATGGCGCGCGTCCGCTGGCGCGGGTCATTCAGGAGAACATCAAGAAGCCGCTGGCAGACGAGATCCTGTTCGGCAAGCTGGTGCGTGGCGGGCATATTCTGGTCAAGCTCGCCGAGGGTAAGATCGCCTTCGATATTACGCCCGCCAAGGACAAGAATGCCTCGCGCGCCGAGGCGGTGGACTAAGCCCGTAAATGGGGGGTGTGGGGTCCATGACCCCACATCTCTTATGTATATTCGGGGGAATGTTTGATCAGTTATAACGCGTAAGTCCGCACTGTCCGCCCTGATGATCGTCTTGATCATCGCCTACATCCTCGCGGCACCTTCCCGGATTTCTTAAGTGGTCTGGGCGATGGATTGCTGGATGGGTTACAAAGGGTCGATTTACGCACGGCGGCACGGACAAATCCGAAATAATTTATGCTGTGTGTGCTGGGGCCATGATGCCACAACCCTGAACCCTAAAGAAAAACCCTTCGGATCGCTCCGAAGGGTTTTTTGTTACCGTGGTAAGATCCGGCCCTACGGTGCATAGGGCTCGGGGGCCAGGACGCTGGCACCCTGCTCGCGCAGGCGGGCGTCGCGGGCCTCCTTCATGATCATCTGGGCGCGTGGATCACCGGCCGCCCAGCCGAGGAAGGACAGGGCTTCGAAGCCCTTGGCGCTGGCCTCTACACCCTTGCCGAACATGGCGAAGGGCGACTTGTTATTGGGGTAGTTGACGAGCTTCACCTTTACGTCGTCACCGATCTTGGCCAGCTTTTTGGCCTTGGCTACGGCGGCGTAGAAGCCGCCGGTCTCATCGACCAGCCCCAGTTGTTTGGCCTGCGCGCCCGTCCAGACGCGGCCCTTGGCAATTTCACGAACGCGTTCGGGAGCCAGCTTGCGGCCTTCGGCGACATGGCCGATGAAGGCGTTATAGATGGTGTCCATCCAGTTGGAGATGGCCTGCGTTTGCTTGTCGGTGAAGGGTTTGCCGGCGGAGTATGCACCAGCATATTCCGAGCCGACACCGATCTGACGGAAATCGACGCCAAAGCGCGAAGCCGCTTCGCCGATGGCCATCTTGCCGCCATAGACGCCGATCGAGCCGGTTAAGGTAGTCGGGTTGGCAACGATAGCGCTGGCCCCTGCCGAGACCCAGTAACCGCCCGAGGCAGCATAATCGCCCATCGAGACCACGACCGGCTTCCCGGATTTTTTGGCGTAGGCGAGGGCGCGCGAAATCTGCTCGGAGGCCGTGTCCGACCCGCCGGGCGAAGAGACGCGGAAAACGATGGCCTTGACCTTGTCGTTCTCGACGGCGTCGTAGAAGGCCTGAGCCACATCGTCTGACAGCATCTGGGCTTCGCTGCCGAAGCCACCGCCAGACCCCTTGCCGGTCATGATCGGACCTTCGCCATTGATGACCGCGATGGTCTGGCTGCCGGTCGATACGGTGGTCGCCGCATAGGACTGAATGTCCATCATTTGCGTGTCCGCGCCGCCCTTGGCCTTGGCGGCCTCTTCGATTTCCTGCACCTGACCTAGGTTGGTGATCAGGCCCAGTTCCTTGGCCTGCTCAGCACTGTAGGGACCAGCTTCAAGGATGGATTTCAGCTTGCCGGCATCCAGCTTGGCGTCCTTACGGTCGATCGCAGCATCGTTGATCAGCGAGTCATAGACTGAGCCCATCCACGAAAGGGTGGCTTCGCGGTGCGCCGGGGTAAAGTCGCTTTGCAGGTAGGGGTTGACGGCGTTCTTGTACTCATAGCGCTGCTGGAATTGCGGCGTGATGCCGTACTTGTCGAAGGCGCGCTTGAGGAACATTTCTTCGGTGGCAATCCCGGTTACCTGAAACGAAGAGCGCGGTTGCATCCAGAATTCGGTCGCCGCCGTACCCACCGTGTAGGAGGCCAGCACCATGGTCGAGGGATAAAGGCCCTGTGAATGGGCATAGACCGGCTTGTTTTTGCTGCGCACATAACGCACCGCCGTGCGGATTTCCTGCGCGGCGGCAGGCATCAGTCCGCCTTCGGGCAGACGGATCAGCACCGACTTAACCTTGCTGTCGTCCGCCGCGTGATAAAGCGAAGTGACAATGTCCATAGTGGATAGCGGCCGGCCTGTGATGAAGGCGAACGGATCGGACCGCGTCTGATCCGTCAAGCCTTCGCGCAGATCAACCACCAGCGTGATGGCTGATGGCGTGGTGGGCTTGGATGCCGCGGCGACCATGGTGATCAGCAGGAAAGGCACGCCGACGAAGAACAGCACAAAGGCGGCGAATACGGCGGCTACCGTAATGAAAAACTGTTTCATGTGACGAACGTCATCCCCGAATTGGGTGCAGCTATATCAAAATGCGCCGGAACCACGATGGGCGACGCACGCGCACTCAGCAGCACACAATAGCGTGCGTAACAATAAGGTCAAATGAAGAGCGTGTAATGCAGGCGAACGCAGGTCAGAATTTGGTGCGACCTGCGACCGGTTCGCGGTCATGCTGATACTTCGGGTCGCCGTGGCAGTGAGGGCACGAGACGCCTTTCTCATACAGTGGGCTTTGCTGATCCTCTGCGGTCAGGGCGTGGTCGCAATAAAGGCATAGGACGGCAGTTTGTGATGGATTCAGATGATGATCGACGGCGATGCGCTCATCGAAGACAAAGCATTCGCCGTCCCATAGCGACTCTTCGGCTGGAACGTCCTCGAAATACTGCAAGATACCACCTTTGAGATGATAGACCTCGTCAAAGCCGTTCTCCATCATCCAGGCGGTATATTTTTCACATCGGATGCCGCCGGTGCAGAAGGTGGCGATCTTCTTGCCTTTAAGCTGATCGGCGTGCTGACGCGTCCATTCGGGCAAGAATTTGAAGGTCGGGATTTTGGGGTCAATCGCACCTTTGAAGGTGCCCAAATTGATCTCGTAATCATTGCGTGTATCGAGGATCACCACGTCGTTGCGGCGGATCAGGTTGTTCCAGTCCTTTGGCTCGACATAGTGACCCCGGCGGGTCAGATTAACCGGTTCCCCCAGCGAAATCGTCTCCTTCTTGAGGCGCACGCGCACCTTTCCGAAGGGCTGGGTGTCGGCATAGGACTCCTTCCACACGATCGGCTCGCCGATCAGTTCAGTTTGGAGATAGGTCAGGAAGCTATCTATGGCCTCACGCGTGCCGGCCATGGTCGAGTTCACGCCTTCGGAGGTGATCAACAGCGATCCCTTGATGCTCAGCCCTTTCAACCTTTCGAGCAGCGGGGCCTGATGCGCTTCGAAATCGGGAAAGTCGAAGAAGTGATAGAAGGCGGCGATGACGTAGGGCGGCTGTGACATGCGGCGGGAGCTATCACATAGCCCGCCTTCACGAAAGGGGTCAGGATGTCGCTTTGCCTACAGGAAACGCCAGCGTCGGATAAACGCGGCCTGTCCGTGACGGATATTGGCCTCATCAACGACATTCCATAATACGGTGTCTTCTATGTAGAAACGCCGACCGCTGGCGGACACGCGGATACCGGCGTAATGATCGACATATCCCTGAACCAACGCGGCTTTGAGCAAGGCATTACGGTCGGACTGTATGCCGTTGTCGGGTTCTGCGGATTGACGCGAGGGCAGTCGGGTAAAGTCGTCCCAACCCATCTCCCAAAGCCTCAATGCCTGTGCATTGGCATAGCGAAAAACCGGATCTGCTTCGATGCCGTGAGACACAATCACCTGTGGGGTCGCAAACAGGGCTTCGGCCAGTGCGGCGTCGCTCAGTCCAGCGGTACCAGCGACAATCTGCCGCCCGGTAAAACGATGGAAGCTGTGGGCCATCAGTCGGTTATAGGCCTGAACGGCAGGGTCAAGAATAGGGGACATCATGCGCTCATAAGAAACGGAATGATTTGATTTTTAGCGATTGTGTCCGATGCGCATTGAAAAATCATATGGGGTAGAGGCAGGTCAACGATGCGAATGTTGTTTTGCAGCGGGTAATGACGTGGCAGGCACAGCGGTAAAAGCCGATCCTGTGTCGCATTCAGGCAAAGTACAGGGATTGAGAGTGCAGCAAGTGCTGCTCTCATATCACATCGCAACACACTTTGTACGCGCGCCAGGAGAGTCCGGCGATCTATGAAACGGGTCTGTTCAAAAATTTGGGCGGCCCATTGCCCGTGCCCACCGTTGAAAAGCATAAACTTTATCTGCCATTTTCGTAGCGGGATAAAACGCGCCAATGGCACAAGAGGCGCTATCCACTGGCCTGGTCTCGAAAAAGGCGACGCAGCGAAGGTCGCGCCTAAAATTAACTTCACGGGTTTAACTGCCGCATGCGTCGCCAACCAGATTGCCAAAGGGCCGCCAAACGACTCACCCACCAAAATGTAATCACGGTCTGTAGGCAACTCTGACAAAAGGTGGCGGCCAATGTGTTCATAGGATTGATCGCCGTTCTGCGGATAGGACAGCACCTTTATCTCGTAAAAGGCCTTAAGTGCTTCAACGAGGCCCTGAAAAAACACCCCTGTCCCATCGGTTCCGGGCAGAAGGATCAGCAGGGGAGCAAGCATTAGTTAGATCCAGAGAAGTTGGGGAAAATTTCAACGGGGGGATTGCATGTCACAAAAGCTTGGGTTAGTGAAGCGCCCTCTCGTTGAGACAAGCGAGACCAGCAAGTCTTTCAAAGGCTTTCTAAGTGACCTGCTGGGGAATGGTGTAATGGTAACACTCCGGTTTTTGGTACCGTCATTCTAGGTTCGAGTCCTAGTTCCCCAGCCAATTTTCTTTTCCTTCATAATCTTGCCCTTTTGGGTGTTGATCGTTCAGCGATTTCAATGCTTTTTCTTAATTGCTATCGAATGGTTGACTAAAATCTGCAATCAATTCTCCATCCCGTTCTTGATGGCGAAGTTTAATAGCTTTCTTTGGCGCATTCCTTCCGGCTTTTCGAAGATTGAATGAGCATCGTGGGCAACGGACAGGAGATTGAGCAGAGGCGACGGCCTTCAATCCGTGCCATAGGCGACCGCGGCACGCGCAATGAACTCACCAATCAAGGACTGGGCGCGCGGATCATTACCGCGCTCCTTCAGAGAATAGACGCCCATACGCACCGGGTCGGCCCGGTCATCAGGCGCGAGTTGGACCTGAAAAACGCCGAGGCGCTCAAACTCTCGCGCCATCAGCTCGCCATGCTGTAAGACCGCATGCGTGTGTTTTACGTAGTCGAGGCAAGCCTCTAGCGAGTTTGACGTGAAGGCCTTCCCCACCGTGCCATCCATAAATACTGAGCTTGATAAGCGTCGCTGATGGCTCTCTTTCGGAAAGGCCAGGGTTGACGGATAGGCCCTTAGTTCGGACAAAGTCCGGGTGCCTCCCAGCAACGGATGGCCCTCGCGCACAAAATAGCCGTCGCGCAGATAGCCAACAGGGGTGAAAACGGTTCCAAGGCTCGGGTCGAGGTCTGGCACCTTATGTCCGACAAAGGCCAGAATATCTCCTGCCAGCAACTGATCCATCAGGCGCAGCACATTGCCGATGCTGACGTGAATGGCGACATCCGGATGACGTTCGCGGTATTCGAAGATAAAGGCGCGCAAAAAGCCGGTCCAGGCCGTGTAACCGGACCCAAGACTTAAGCCATAGTCCATCTGGATGCGCTGCCGCTCGATGGAGGTCAGGGCGTTTTCATGCAGCCGTTTCATGACGATGCCGTGCTCATAAAGCGTCTGACCGTAGGGGGTGAGCCGCATGCCTCGGGCCGTGCGCTGAAACAGTTCCACCCCCAGAGACTTTTCTAGCTTGCGTAGGTTGAAGGTCAGGGTGGGTTGGGTAACGCGCATGCGCTCCGCCGCCAGACTGATCGACCCGGCGTCCGCGACGGACAGAAACTGTAGAAGGGCACGATCCATTTGTGTCTCGCCAAGATATAGATTTTTTCTATATATATGCAGATATTTCGTATTTTTCTATAGGGCAATTTGCTGATACGAGTAAGCCAATCGGTGGCAATCGACAGTAATTTGTATGTCGATTCCTAAATGCCTGGAATTCAGATGTAGATTTCATTCCATCTGATGAATTGAATGTGTCTTGGCGAAATATTTATACAAGAATTCACAGAAAACGTGGCCGAGAGTTACGCCGCGTGCATTTTTATCACTTCTTTTTTTCTTAATTTGTTTTACGAAAAATTGGTTTTGATTGATATTTACTATTGATTGGTCAGATTTGATCATTTATGAGTAAGAGTGATCGTTAGATCTGTGATGATCCGTGCCTAGGGCATCACCCAACGAATCCGGTCGTAGAATCGGTTGCTACAGAGAGGATGTTTCCATCATGACAGTCACCCAACGGGCGAAGTGCGCCCGTATTCGCACAGGCGCTTCCCTGATGGTTTTGGTGCTTTTGGGCTGCGGTGGGCAGGTCCTGGCCCAGGATGGGGCCGGGCAGACCGATGAGCCCATCGAAGTCGTTGTGACGGGTTACCGCAAGAGCGTCGAGTCTGCCGTCAACACCAAACGTCGCGCCAACAATATTGTTGATGTGATCAAGGCCGACGATATGGCGAGCTTTCCTGACGCCAATCTTGCTGAGTCCATCCAGCGCATACCCGGCGTATCGATCACTCGCGATGGCGGCGAAGGGCGCAGCATCACGGTACGTGGATTGGGCAGCGACTTTACCCGCACCACGCTGAATGGTGTTGAGGCCTACTCGGCGACAACTGGGTCTACGCTCGGCGTGATGGCTGGTATCAACCGCACACGAGGTTTTGACTTCTCGACCTTTGCCTCGGAACTGTTCAACAGCGTCACTGTCAACAAATCGCAGTCCGCCGACATGGACGAAGGCTCACTGGGCGCGACGATCGATTTGCAGACCGGTCGTCCGTTCGATAAGCCCGGCTTCCGCATGGCTGCATCGGCTCAGGCCGCCTATTACGATAACAACAAGACCACTTCGCCGCGCGTAGCGGGTCTGATCAGCAATACCTGGAATACCTCGGCCGGTCAGATCGGCGCGCTTTTATCGGTCGCCTATTCCGAGCGCCTGATGCAGGAAGACGGCTATTCCGACACTTCGGCCTCGGACTACTCCGATGCCAATAACGGCTTTTGCGGCGTGGCGGTCGATGACCCCAATCAGGCCGGCAGTCAGGTCGTCAATACGGCCATCCCCTACGTGAACTCTCTGTCGGGGACCGGCACCCGTCCGGCGGGACAGTGTTTCTCCGGCTTGGCGTCCAACGCCGCGGCCTACGCCAAGATTAATCAGCCGAACGTGTTCCTGCCGCGTAACCCAGGCCTGGGTCGCTTTGAACTCGATCAGAAACGTCTGGGCGTGACCACCGCGTTCCAGTGGAGGCCAAACGACAACACCCGCGTTACGCTGGATGCTGTCTATTCGAAATTTGATCAGAACCGTCAGGACTATGCCCTGTCAAACGCGTCAAATAACCGCAACGTGAATGGGGCCTCAGCCACGTTTCCGCTGTTTGCCGGACGGGTCGATTCCCAGATCATGGACGTCAACGTGACTTCCAGCGGTCAAGTCGACTATATGAGGCTTAACCACGTCGATATCAAACATATCGCGGAATATGCTGAGACGACCACCACCACTTATATGCTGGGTTTGCACGGCGAGCACACCTTCTCGGACAGGTTGCGAGGCGATTTCCGTATTGCGCAGTCCGGCTCAGAGTTTGATCAACCGCTCGACGTCTTTATTTCCTATGACGCGTTTAACAAGGATGGCTATGTCTGGGATGCGCGCACCGATGCCCGCCGCCCCTTCATCAATTATGGCTATGATGTCACCAACATCGCCAATGTGACCTTCACCAATGCGGGCACCGGCCTGACGCCAGACGTGCGCATCGTACATGCCAATGTGAAGAACACCTTGTCGAGCGTCGAGGGCAACCTGCATTACGACCTTCTGGACGGGCTGACGTTCCACACAGGCTTCCTGAAAAAAACGTACGAGTTCACTTCACGTCAGACCCAGCGGGTCTATGGCAACAACACTTCGCCAGCAGCCAAGTCCGATGGTAAGCTGCCGTTTGAGTTCACCAAATTCGTAGCGGATTTCCCAAACCTTGGGTCTTTGAGCACGGTCCTGACAGGCTGGGGCGAAGGTCTTGACCTGCCAGCAGGCTCTGTATCGTCATGGGTGGTGCCCGATGTTCAGGCCTTTATCAGCAGGCTGGATCTGAACTGCAACTGTGTTAACAGCTATGGCGATTGGACTCTGGGTGAAAACGCCGTGCGCGGCGGCAATGCGCTTGCCAACAACCGCGCGGTCACTGAAGACGATACGGCACTCTACGGCATGGTGTCGTTTGAAGAGGACTTGGCTCGCGGCATGCGTCTGCGCGGCAATGCTGGTCTGCGTTATGTCAAGACCGAGGTCACTGCTACGGGCTATGCCGGGACAACGCTAGCGACCGTCAGCCACAGCTATGACGACTATCTGCCAGCGCTTAATCTGGCACTGGAAGTGACGCCTACTTTCACGACGCGCTTCGCCTTTGCCGGTGTCATGTCACGGCCCTTCGTAGGGTCTCTGACACCCGGCGGCACGGTAAACACCACCTTTGGTGTGCAATCGGTCAATATCGGCAATCCGTTCCTCGATCCCTACCGCGCGAAGAACTATGATCTGAGCTTTGAATGGTATCCGACCCGTAGCACGCTGCTGAGCGCCACCCTGTTTTACAAGGACATCGCTAGCATGATCCAGTCCATCACCTCGATTGAGGCCTACAGCAATACCGGCCTGCCACTCAACCTTCTGTCGCCTGGTCAGGACGCCTCGACTCCTTACACAGTTACGCGCACCCGCAATACCGAAGGCGGCTATATCAAAGGCGTTGAGCTGAGTCTCGTTCAGCCCTTCACCTTCTTGCCTGCGCCGTTCAACGACTTCGGGACGCAGATCAACTACACCTGGATCGACTCGTCGGTGCTTTACTACCTATCGGCGGGTACAGCGACAACGGCGCCGACCACCACACGGGACCAATTCGTCAATGTGTCGCCCAATTCGGTAAACGCCACTCTTTACTACGAAAAGGGACCGTTCGAAGCCCGCGTTTCGGTCGCCTATCGCGACGAATACATCACCGCCTTGCCGTTCAAGAACGAACTTCTCGACGCCAATGGTAGCTATGCGACGACCAATGTCGACATGTCGGCATCTTATAAACTCAGTTCAAAGCTCTCTATCAATTTCGACGCGCTGAACCTGACCAATCAAATGGGTGACCAGTGGTCGGGGAAGGAGCGGCGCGCGCAGCGAGTGTTCAGCAACACCGGCCGTCAGATATTCCTCGGCGTTTCCTATACCTTCTGATTCACTCCCCCAACCGGAAGGTAACTTAGGCGGCCCGTAAGCGTGCGGGCCGCCTTTTTTTAGTTTTTTTTGGACTCAAGTCTTGAAGTGAGGTCGAAGGCGTGTGCCTCACTCGTCAGGAAGAACGCACGTTTCGCAAGGATCATATCACCGGGTAATCCGAGCAGTCCCAAACTGAGGCACAAGTGAAATAGACGAACAGTAGTAACCCGGTTTCGGGTAATCAACACAAGCCATTCTGGCGCTAGTCCAATCTCCTCAAGATTTGACGTTATAGGCGCGGAACCAGTTGACGAAGCGCGTTACACCGTCTTTGAGGCCAATGCGTGGTAAGAAACCTGTCAGGGCCTGAAGTAAGCGTGTGCTGGCATAGGTGCGCGGCACGTCGCCTTTTTGCATCGGCAGCATGTTACGCTTCAGCGGGGTTTGCAGGGCCTCCTCGATCGTGTCGATGAAAGACAACAGGCTCACTGGCTGACCGCCACCCAGATTGACCACCCGGAAAGGCCCTAGTTTGGAAAGGGTGTCATGGGCTTGATCGTCTGGCACGCGATTGCCTTCAGAAGGTGCGACGGGGATCAGTCGTACAATCGCCTCGACCAGATCGTCGATATAGGTAAAGTCGCGTGCATGCTGTCCCATGCCGTATACGTCGATGGCTTCGTTCCTGTCGGCGGCGTTAACAAATTTGAACAGCGCCATATCGGGACGCCCGTAGGGGCCATAGACGGTGAAGAAGCGGAAGGCTGTCGTCGGTATCTTCCAAAGGTGGGCATAGGAATGGGCCATCACCTCCATCGACTTTTTCGTCGCGGCGTAGAGGGTCATCGGCTCATCCGTTTTGTCTACTTCCTCGAATGGCACCTTCTCATTAGCGCCATAGACGGAGGAGGTCGAGGCCAGCAGCAGGTGCTGTGGTTTTAAGAGGCGGGCGACTTCGAGGATATTAAAAGAGCCGATCACATTGGTGTTGACGTAGGTACGCGGCTGTTCAAGCGAGTAGCGTACACCCGCCTGCGCGGCGAGGTGGATAATGATCTCCGGTTGACAAGCCTCAGCAGCCGTCATTAGCGCGTCCATGTTTTCTAGCATGGCCTCTGTGTGCGTATACTGGGGGGCGCTCTTCAAGCGTTCCACACGCGCGCGCTTTAACCTCACATCGTAATACTCGGTCATCCCGTCATAGCCGTGAATCGTATGCCCCTCGGTCAGCAGGCGCTGCGCCAAGTGGAAGCCGATAAAGCCTGCGGTGCCAGTAATGAAGACTCTCATATAATCACTCTCTCCCAGACGCCGAGGGGGATCGCATCCGGGATACATCAAAGACGTTAATCTGGAATCGCCGACAGACGGACCTGACATTTGATTCTGAAGATCGGTGTTAGTCATCCTACTGACCGATCACTGTAAAAGCTGCAAGCCCGCGTGGTCTTTCCGTGCGTTTGAGCGGCAAATATCGGGCATTTATGTCAGGCTGTGGGCGTAAGCCGCCGATCAATAGGCGTTTTTATCGCGACTGATTATCAGTGCCGTTCGCATAAGGATAACAAGCTCATCCCTGATAAACCACGACTGGATATCTTCGTTATCTGCCTACACGGGGTTTTCGATGCGGGCGAGTGTGCGGATTTCTCCCCGATAGAACAGCCGTCAGACCGGTCAGGTCTGTTCGCGCGCAAAAGCGCGTATTGTAGCCGCGGAGGGGCGAAGCAAACGTCTTATCGGGAGCGATGGCGTGCGGGTAAGGCCAAACCATATACATGTCGTCATTCAGCACATTAAAGAGTTGCGGCAGCTCGTCGAGGGCTGGTCCGGTGCAGAAACCGGCCGAGGCGGGTCACGCGGGCATCGTTGAGCTGGGTCTGAAGCACCTACGCGGCATCCTCTGCGACCCGTATGGTTCGGACCTTGTAGATTTTGAAAACGCGCCCTTTGAGGCCGGTGCGGCGTTGGCAGAACAGCACCCATCGAGCGGAGTCGAGCCTGATCAGGAAGTTGAGGATAGGCAGGGTGGGCAGAAGAATGAGGGTGAGGAACGGAAAAGCCCATATCCATAAAATGTTTATGAGGGCATCAGGCTATTCGGCAGCGGTGATGCATCCGATGCAGGATCGGGGCTTCGGGATCGGGGTGGCGGCGCACAAGAAATCAGGGCAGGGTGACAGCGTATCTTTCACGTCGGCGAAATCCGTTCATCTAACATATTCCGACATGGCTGAAGCCTTTAAATTTTAAGACAAACAGCTTTGTTTTGTAAATGTCTGAAAATCAGGAAGTGTAAAGCTGAAACAAGGCATTTACTGAGTGGTGCGCGGCACAATCGCCCGTCGCCATCAATCGCACGTCTGGGCGTTAGCCATGTTTTTCGTCAGATTGGAAAATTGTGTTATGCGACTGGTGCACTTGGAAGTTTTGCTGAAGCGTGTCTTCTGTGGATAATTGGTCCTGAAGACGGTTTTGAGGCACGTCAGACGTGGATGTCTTGTGCGTTCGCCAAGAGCGCTCTAGTACGGAGGGCGAAAGGTGAGTCCCATGCGTATCCTCCTGACCAATGACGACGGCGTCGAAGCGTATGGCATGACGGTGCTGCGTGAGATCGCGGCGCAACTGTCTGATGACGTATGGGTGTGTGCGCCGCTCTATGAGCAGTCGGGCAAGGGGCGGGGCATTACCCTGCATGATCCGTTGCGAGCCCGCCGTCTGGATGAGCGCACCTTTGCTGTAACCGGCACGCCGACTGACTGCGTGCAGATTGCCGTCAACGACCTGCTCTCTGACCCTCCCGATCTGGTGCTGTCGGGTGTTAACCGAGGCTTTAACCTCGCGCAGGATGTGACCCTGTCTGGCACGGTCGCAGGAGCCTTGCAAGGTATGACGCTGGGCATCCCGTCGATTGCCCTTTCGCAGTGTCTTGACTTCGATCTGGACGTCGAAGCGCAGTGGGAAGCGGCAAAAGCCTACGGCGCGCCAGTTATTTCATCTCTTTTGTCAAAGGGTTGGGCGAATAACCTTATTTTTAATATCAATTTCCCCGACTGTGACGACGAGGCGGTGACGGGCGTGGAAATGACGCGGCAGGGTTTCCGTGATCTGCATGATCTGCACGCCGTCAAGCGGATCGATCCGCGCGGCCGCCCCTATTACTGGCTCGATTTCCACGGTCACGACTGTGAGCTCGTCGACGGCACCGACCTCAAGGCTGTGGCTGAAAACCGTATTTCCGTTACGCCCTTGCATCTGGACCTGACACACTACGAAACGCTGCACGCCTATAAGGGTGTTTTTGGCGGCACGGCCCCCAAGCGTATCCGTACCCCCGACCTCAAGGAGACTGGTCGATGAGCGAGGCCCCTCTGCCGGAAACCCGCATTGAGCGCCTGCTGGCCAGTCTGAAAGCGCAAGGCATTCAGGACGAAAAGCTGCTGCACGCTATGGAATATACTCCGCGCGACCTGTTCGTGCCGGAATTGTTCCTTGACCGTTCGTGGGAGGATTCTGCCATCCCTATCGCGGCGGGGCAGACCATTTCGCAGCCCTATATCGTCGCCCTGATGACGCAGGCCCTGAAGCTGGAAGGCCGCCATCGGGTGCTGGAGATCGGCACGGGGTCCGGCTATCAGACGGCGATCCTGTCGCGCCTGTGCCGCTACGTCTATACTATCGAGCGCTATCGCTCCCTGATGCTGGAGGCTGAAATCCGCCATAAGCGACTGATGATGGAGAACATTATCTATCGCTTTGCCGATGGCTGGGACGGTTGGCCGGAGCAGGCGCCGTTTGACCGTATCCTTGTTACCGCGGCGCTTCCCGACGAACCCCTGCCGCTTTTGGCACAGCTCAAAGTCAAGGGGATCATGGTCGCGCCGCAGGGGCGTGGCTCGGTGCAGCGCCTGCTGCGTTATACGCGCACCCCCGAAGCCTATGAGGTCGAAGATCTCGGCGAGGTGCGCTTTGTGCCGCTGATTGAAGGCGTGGCCAAGGACGCTTAAATCTCAAGATGCAAAAACTGATTGAAGGCGCTCTTTTCATAGTCCGCAAAAGCGTCGCCCTTTGTGAAACCGCAACGACGATAAAGTGTCAGGGCCGGATCGAAGGTGGGCCCGCTGCCGGTTTCAAGACTGAGTCGGGTATAGCCGCGTTGACGCGCAGTACCTATAATGTGTGTAAGTATGCGGGCCCCGACGCCTTGGCGCAGGTGGTCGGGATGGGTGCGCATGGATTTGACTTCCCCCCGTCCCGAACCCAGCGATTTCAGCGCCCCGATACCGGCGACCTGTTCGCCTGACCAGAGGGTCCACACGGTTACTTCAGGCGCTTTCAGGCCACTCAGATCCAGCGCGAAGACATTCCCAGGTGGTGAGTTTTCGTGCATACCGCGCAGGTGCAGTTCCAGAAGAGCCTGCACCCGCGCATCGCTGAGATCGTCCTTGCGTATTTCGAATGCCATGGGCAGATCAGTTTTCATCCTTATACGGACTGGTGCCGCCGCGCGCGATAAAGCGATCCACGGCCTGTTCCATCACCGGTAGGGGCACGGAGCCTAGTTCCAGAACCGTGTCGTGGAAAGCGCGAATATCGAACTTCTCACCGAGCGCCGCTTCGGCCTTGGCGCGGGTCTTCCAGATGGCCATTTCCCCCAGATAGTAGCTGAGCGCCTGACCCGGCCAGGCGATATAGCGATCCACCTCGGTGGTGATTTCGTGCTCAGACAGGGCGGTGTTTTCACGCAGGAAGGTGAGCGCCTGATCGCGGGTCCAGCCCTTGGCGTGCATCCCAGTATCGACCACCAGACGCGCCGCGCGCCACATCTGATAACTCAGCATACCAAAGCGCTCATAGGGCGTCTGGTACATCCCCATTTCGACGCCCAGACGCTCGGAATAAAGCGCCCAGCCTTCGCCATAGGCCGAAATGTACCCGCTTTGGCGGAAGGGTGGCAGGCCCTTGTTTTCCATGGCAAGCGGCATCTGGAAGGCGTGGCCCGGTGCCGATTCGTGCAAGGTCAGGGCCATGACCGAATAGAGCGGGCGCGACGGCAGATTATAGGTATTGACCCAATAGCCACCCGGTCCGCCGCGACCGCTGGTGTAGAAGGGCGCGATTTCCGGAGCCACGGGGATAATCGCAAAGCGCATCCGAGGCAGACGGCCGAAATAGTCGCCGGCCTTACCGTCGAACATTTTGGCGGCCCAGGCCGAGCGGTCCAACAGTTCCTGCGGCGTTTTGGCATAGAATTGCTGATCGGTGCGCAGGAAGGTCAGGAAAGCTTTGAGATCGCCCTTGAAACCGACCTCCTTCATCACCGCGTCCATTTCGCCGCGAATCTTGGCGACCTCATCCAGACCGATCTGGTGAATCTGGTCCGGTGTCAGGGTGAGGGTCGTGTATTCGTAGATTTGGGCCTGATAGAAGTTGCGACCATCCGGCAGGTCGATAGCGGCGATGGAGGTTGTGGCCTTAGGCGTATATTCGCCATTGAGGAAGGTCAGTACGTTCTGGTGCGCGGGAATAACGCTCTTCTGTATGGCCTCAAGGCCCAGCTTTTTCAGTTCGGCCTGTTTGTCGGCCGCAATAGTCGCCGGGAAGTGTTTGAACGGCTTATAGAAGGGGTTGGCCTCGCCCTTGGCCTCAATGACTTGCGTCAGTGAGACATCACGGCCTTGCAGCGAAACACGCGGCAGGGTGAAGCCGCGCTTGAGGCCTGAGCGCATATTGTCGATATTCTGACCGAAATAGCGCGGCATGTCGCCGAGTGTTTTGATATAGTTGCGATAATCGGCCTCAGTGCGCAAGGTGCCGCTGGCGATATAGTTCAGATCAGCCCAGAATGAGGTATCGCCGGCGAGAGGTCGTTCATAGAGTTTATAGACCTGCCCGTTGATCAGGGTTTCGATTTGAAAGCGATAGACGCGGTAATTGTCAGCGTCCTTTTCCGACAGCTTGCTGGTGTCGATCGCATCAAGTTCTTTCAGCACATTCTGCCAATAGGCCAGTTTCTTGTCCTGAGCCGCCTTTGAGACGTCGGGCAGGCCGCCAGTGCGCTGATCGGCGGGCGTGTCCTCATTGGCCGCGGACTGTTTGCCGCGCCATTCCCATTCGGTTTTGTAGATCGTCTCGAACTTTGCCTGCACCGCCGGATCGACCTCAGCCCAGACGGGCAGGGCGGAACTGACGAGAATGACAGACAGGGCGGTGGCGCGCAGAAGGGCTTTCATGAGATCACTCTGTGAGGCGTGGCAATGCCAAAATGTATACCGTATAATTTGAACTTGGCAATCCGAGTTATACCGTAACAGCTAATTAAACCGCACCCGCACTGAGCTCTCAGGCGGCGTAACGCTTAAGGCTTAGATCATGCGTTTCAATGTCCGGTGTCTGGCCGCTGATCAGGTCCGCCAGGAGCTTGCCCGAACCGCACGACATGGTCCAGCCCAGCGTACCGTGGCCGGTATTGAGCCACAGATTGCCAAAGCGCGTCGGGCCGATGATCGGCGTGCCGTCCGGCGTCATCGGGCGCAGGCCCGACCACAGGTTCGGGTGATTGAGGTCACCCGCTCCGCCAAACAGGTCTTCAACGACGTGTTTGAGCGTGTTGAGGCGTGCTTCGGGCAGGTCCTTCGAAAAACCAGCGATCTCGGCCATGCCACCGACGCGGATGCGCGTACCCAGGCGCGTAATGGCCACCTTGTGCGCTTCGTCCATGACGGTTGAAAGGGGCGCACGGGATTGATCAATGATGGACAGGGTCAGAGAATAGCCCTTGACCGGATAGACCGGCACGTCAAGGCCCAGCGGTTGCAGGAAGGCGGGCGTATAGCTGCCCAGAGCCGCCACGAACAGATCGGCCTCGACATCGCCATCGGCGGTCTGCACCGCCTTGATACGTTCGCCCTCGCAGACCAGCCCGCGCAGATCGACGCCATAGCGGAACACCACACCCGCCGCCTCAGCTTTTGCAGACAAGGCATTGGTAAATTTGAAACAATCTCCGGTTTCATCATTGGGCAGACGTAAGCCCCCAACGATCTTGTGACGCGAGGCCGCAAGCCCCGGTTCAGCGGCGACACAGCCGTCCGTATCGAGCAGTTCAAACGGCACACCGCCGTCTTTCAGCACCTGAATATCCTTAGCAAGGCCGTCGATTTGCTTTTGTGTGCGAAAGACCTCCAGCGTGCCTTTTGTGCGTTCATCATAGCGGATGCCGATATCCTGACGCAGGGCCATCAGGCAGTCACGGCTATATTCGGCGACGCGAACCATTCGGCCCTTGTTGCGCTTGTAACTCGCGTTGTTGCAGTTCATCAGCATCTGCCACATCCAGCGCACGGCCTTCGGGTCGAGGTTGGGGCGGATGATCAGCGGGGCGTGGTTCATGAACAGCCAACGCAGCGCCTTTTGCGGGATGCCTGGTGCTGCCCAAGGCGAAGAATAGCCGGGCGAAATCTCTCCGGCATTGGCAAAGGAGGTTTCGAGCGCCGGGCCCGGCTGACGGTCAATGACCGTGACCTCATGCCCGGCCTGACGCAGGTACCAGGCCGAGGTGACGCCAATGACTCCGGCCCCCAGAACGACGATCTTCATGCCTCAGCCCTCCGCAACGATGAGGTGACGGTGATAGCGCGGACCCAGTTGGGTCAGGATTTCGTAAGCGATGGTGCCCGCCGCTTCGGCCACAGCGTCCAGCGACTGATGCGGGCCGATCAGTTCGACAAAATCGCCGGTCTTAAGCGTGCCTTCGGGCAGGGCGTCTATGTCAATAATGATAGAGTCCATCGACACGCGGCCGATAAACGGCAGACGCGTGCCCTTGAAATAGACCGCGCCCTGATCCCCCAGCCGACGTGGCAGACCGTCCGCATACCCGGCCGATAGGGTGGCCAGACGTTTGGGCGCGTCGGTCACTACTGTGCCGCCATACCCAATGCGCGTCCCAGCGGGGACAGTGCGCGTCTGAAGGACGGCCAGATCGAGCGCAATGACCGGCTGCATGGGATTGGGCCGGTCGAGGTGTGGCGCGGCCCCGTACAAGGCAATTCCGGGACGGCACAGATCGGCGTGGTATTCCGCCCCCAGGAATAGCCCACCGGAATTGGCAAAGCACAAAGGTGTATCGGGAAACAGGCGCGAGGCCATTTCAAAGGCTTCGAGTTGCTGGCCATTGGCCGGATTGGCGGGCTCATCGGCACAGGCCAGATGGCTCATCAGATAGTCGATACGCAAGCCCTGAAGACGCTCCTGTGCGGTGGCCAGCGCCTTGAGGTCTTCGGGCATGAAACCTAGCCGCGACATGCCCGTATCAACCTGCAACAGGGCGGGCAGGGTCTGCCCCCTCTGGCGCGCTACGGCAGCCCAGGCGTCGAGCTGTTCGGGGCAGTCGAGGACAGGGATCAGCCGGGCTTCGGCGGCGCGGGCTTCGCTGCCGGGCGTCAGTCCGTTCAACACATAGAGCGCGGCATCTGTGGGCAGATGCGAGCGGAGTTCGAACGCTTCGCGCGTCAGGGCTACGAAGAAATGGCGGCAACCGACGGCGTGCAGCGTGGCGCTCACCGCCTTGACCCCCAGACCATAGGCATCAGCCTTGACCACGGCGCTGACCGGGGTAGGGGCCGCCAACTGACACAGTTTAAGATAGTTGGCTTTCAGAGCGCCAAGATCGACGCGCAAAATTCCGCCCGCGCCGTTTGTCAAAGCCTCATTCGCCAGAGCCTGATCCATGCCGCTATCCTTCCGCCAGTAACGGTGAGATTAACGCAAGGATCGTCGAATGTTCGTGCTATTTGACGTGATTAGTTCATATATGCGTCACATGTCGCAACATTTGTTGGTATTGAGAAAGAATCTGTCATGCGCCCTCTCGATGCGGTGGACCGCAGCCTAATCCGGCTTCTTCGGCTCAACGCGCGGATGAGCAATGCCCGACTGGCCGCCGAAGTGGGACTGTCGCCGTCGGCCTGCCTGCGGCGCATTCAGTTACTAGAAAAGAGTGGCGTCATCCGCGGCTATACGGCCCTGATCGGCGAAGAGGTCGAGGGTGAGCCTATAGCGGTCATTATCCGCATCTCGCTGGAGCGTCAGAGCGAGGGGACGCTGCGACGCTTTGAGGCAGCGGTGCGGCGTTATCCGGAAATCCGGGAATGCCTGCTGATGACCGGGGATGCCGACTATGTGCTGCGCGTTGATATTGCCGACGCGCGCGAATTCGAACGCATCCACACCGAGGTCTTATCGAAGCTCCCCGGCGTGCAGCGTATCCATTCCAGCTTTTCGATCCGCAATGTGCTGGCGCGGGCGGTGTGACTACTTCGGCGGGGTCAGCCGTGCATCGACTGGCGCATTGCGATCCACCGTCAGCCAGCCATCGGGGCCGATCTTCAGTTCGGCCACCTGAATGACGGTGCGCTGGCCGTACTTGGGATCTGAAGCCGCTTCTTGCGCTTTGTATTGATGCACAAAGTAATAGATCAGGGCGCGGCCATTATTGACCACTACGTCGGGGTGCTGGCCTTTGTCATTATCGGTCGCTTGCGTGCCTGGTTGTTCCAGCAGGCGGTTGGGTTGCGGCGTCCAGATCTTCAGATCCTCTGAGCGCAGGACGATAAGCCCTT
The DNA here is from genome assembly GCF_000175215.2 of Asticcacaulis excentricus CB 48. Lineage (NCBI taxonomy): Bacteria > Pseudomonadati > Pseudomonadota > Alphaproteobacteria > Caulobacterales > Caulobacteraceae > Asticcacaulis > Asticcacaulis excentricus. The sequence continues at coordinate 1,348,720 of NC_014816.1, forward strand.
TCCACACGTCGGCGATCAGCCAGTAATGGCCGCCGAACTGAAACACCTTCGGCCCTTCGGCATTGACATCGATGACCGGATCGGGCTGACGCACCCATGAGGTCAGGTCCCGACTTTCGAGTACAAACAAGCGGCTGCCCCTGCGCTCATCCTTGTACCATAACCGATAGAGGCCATCCTTCTGAAGAACGCTGGCGTCAATTGCGCGGTCGGTCCCCAGATCCAGCCGCTCACCACAGGTCCAGTTTTTGAGGTCCGGGCTGGTCAGGTGAACGATAAAGCGCCCGGCCTTCCAGTCCTTGAAGACACCCGGCACGACCGTCAGCCACATATGATAGGTGCCCTTGTCAGCATAGACTTCCGGAGCCCATAGGGTTTCGCCTGTGCACGACAGCGGGATATCGGCCGTGCCCTGATAGGCCCAGTTCTCGCCGTCCTTTGAGGTCGCTACCCCGATGGGCGTGCCATGCACCCACGACACGTCGCCGTCGGGCGTTTTCAACGTGGCGCGGCGATTGGTATAGAACATCTTCCAGTCTTTGGCCGCGCGGTCGTAGATGATCGACACGTCTGCCGCTCCGTCATAGACCGGGTCGCGGTAGAGGGGCTTGGGCGCGATGTACGACGCCTCGGCTGGGAGCAGGGCGGCACAGCCCCCCAGCGACAGGCTTAGAAGGGCGAGGCTGAGGCGCGTTTTCATCGGACGTTTCCCTTGGCTATTTGTCCGACTTATAGAGCAATTTCGTTCAATTCCAAGCGCTATCGCGCATAAGAAACGCCTGCCGAGCGGGTCGGCAGGCGTCACAGTCCCCCAGAAGCGTTTACACCGTCCACTCGCCGCCCAAAGCGCGTATCAGGCGCACGGTTGCCTGATACTGCTGGGCGCGGACCTGAAGGTCCTGACGGCGGATACGCAGGTAGGAGCGCTGGGCATCGAGCACCTCAAGTTGTGAGACATAGCCGTGTTTGTAGCGCGCGTGCGACAAGTCTAGCGCCCGGCGCGCCGCCGCCAGACCGGTGGCCTGAGTCTCGGCTTCGCTGGACAGGCCTTCAATGTCCGAGAGGGCGTTTTCGACGTCGCCAAAGGCCAGCAGAACCGACTGACGATACTGCGCAAAGGCGATGGCCAGATCGCCCTGCGCCAGTTCGATGCCGGCCTTGCGTTGTCCGCCGTCGAAAATCGCCTGAGCGACAATTGCCGTGACCGACCAGTTGCGCGCGCTATCAGAGAAGACGTCCGACAACTCATTCGACGCGCCCCCGGCAGAGGCGGTCAGGCTGAGGCGCGGGAACCACGCGGCTTTGGCGATGCCGACGCGCTTTTGGGCTGCCTGCATGATCTTTTCGGCGGCGGTGACGTCCGGGCGACGCGTCAGAAGCTCAGACGGCAGCCCCGCCGGGATCAGCGGCACGGCCCCGGCCCAGGGTTGCGTTTCCCACGCCTTGGCCTCGACGCGGAAGGTCGAAGGCAGGTCGCCAACCAGCAGACCCAGGGCGTTTTCCACCTGCGCACGCTGGCGGTCGAGCGCCTTCAGTTCGGCCTCGGTCGTGGCAACTTCGGTTTGCAGACGCACGACATCGAGTTCGGCGACTTCACCGGCTGCGTAGCGGTTTTGCGTGACGCTGAGCGTGCCCTGATAGGCCTCTAGCGTTTCGGCCACGATGGCACGGTCTTCATCCAGGGCGCGCAGGGCGAAATAGGTCTCGGCCACCGCACCCTGAACGAGCAGTTGCGCCCATTTCGCATTGTCTTCGGCGGCGGTGGCATCGAGCGTCGCCGCTTGCGTCGCCTTCAAGAGGCGCCCGGACAAATCGACCTCGTAACCGAGATCGAGACCGGCCGCGTGCAGGGTTGAGGCCTTGGGCGACTGACCCGTTTGCGAGGCGCGCGACGATTGCAGCCCGGCGCTGACCTGCGGCAACTGCACGGCGCGGGCCTGACGGATCAGGGCGCGGGCCTGCTGTACGCGGGCGGCAGCGATGGCCACATCCGTATTGTGGGTCATGGCGCGCGCTTCGAGATCGTCGAGCGCCGGGTCACTGAAGATCAGCCAGAAGGCGTCGGCCCTTTGGGCCAGAGGCGGCGTGGTGGTCTCGTTCGTGGCCGGGGCCTTGAAGGCCGCCGGTGGGGTGAGGCCTGCATCCTTCGCCAGGGGTTCGCCAGCGCAGCCCGTCAGAAGCAGGGCTGCAAAACTTAAGGGTATCAGATGTTTATATCGAGACATTAATGTGCCTCCGGATGTGAGTTCAGTGTGGGGGTGCTCGGCGCGGGGTCGATCCCTTCGTGGCTGGACTCATCGGGGTGGGTGTGAGCCTTGAGCGGACGGTTGCCGGTCAGGGCGCGCAGGGTGACGTAGAAGACGGGCGTCAGGAACAGGCCGAAAATGGTGGCTCCGATCATGCCGGCAAAGACGGCGACACCCATGGCGTGGCGCATTTCCGAACCGGCCCCGTGCGCCAGCACGAGAGGCAGGACGCCCATGATGAAGGCGATGGAGGTCATCAGGATCGGGCGCAGACGCAGGCGGCTGGCCTCGATAGCGGCCTGTAGAGGTTTGTGTCCGGCCAGTTCCAGCTCGCGGGCAAATTCCACGATCAGGATGGCGTTCTTGGCCGACAACCCCACCAGAACGAACAGGCCGATCTGAGTGAAGATGTTGTTGTCGCCGCCCGAAATCCACACGCCGGTGATAGCGGCCAGGAGGCCCATCGGGACGATCAGAAGGATCGACAGCGGCAGGACCAGACTTTCATACTGCGCCGCCAGTACGAGGAAGACGAGCAGGATGACCAGCGGGAAGATGATGGCTGAGGAGTCACCGGCCAAAATCTGCTGATAGGTAAGGTCGGTCCATTCGTACTCAATCCCCGGCGGCAGGACTTCGGCAGCGATTTTGGCGGCGGCCGCTTCCGCCTGACCGGAGGAGAAGCCGGGGGCGGGGCCACCATTGATGTCGGCGGCCAGATAGCCGTTATAGCGGGTAGCATTCACCGGCCCAAAGGATGGCTCGACCTTCAGAAGCGCCGACAGGGGGATCATCTCGCCGCTGCCTGAGCGTACCTTGAGCTGACCAATGTCTTCCGGGCGGGCGCGATAGGGCGCATCGGCCTGAAGACGGACCGAGTAGGTCCGGCCGAACTTGTTGAAGTCGTTGACATACATCGAGCCCAGATAAATCTGCATGGTGTCGAAGACATCCTGGACATTGACACCAAGCTGACGGGCCTTGACGCGATCAATGTCGGCATAGACCTGCGGCACATTGATCTGATAGTTGGAGAAGACCCCGGCCAGTTCCTTGGTTTGATAGGCCTTGGCGACAAAGGCCTTGGTGGCCTGATCGAGCGCTTCGGGCCCAAGCGCGCCGCGATCCTGAAGCTGAAGCTTGAAGCCACCCGTGGTGCCGAGGCCGAGAATCGGCGGCGGTGGGAAGACGACGACATAGGCGTCACCAATGCCCAGAAATTTCTGGTTCAGCGCACCGGCAATGGTGCCGGCGTCGAGATGGTTTTTGCCGCGTTCCTCAAAAGAGTCGAGCGCCAGAAACACCACCGCGGAGTTGGACGCCAGGGTAAAACCGTTGATCGACAGTCCGGGGAAGGCCAGGGCGTCCTTAACGCCGTCCTGCTTCATGGCGATATCGGTCATGGCGCGTGACGCGGCCTCGGTGCGGTCGAGCGTAGCGCCGTCGGGAAGCTGGACCATACCAACCAGATACTGCTTATCCTGCGCCGGGATAAAGCCGGTGGGGACGGTCTTGAACACGAACATGGTGGCCAGCACCAGCACCGCATAGACGCCCAGCATCATGGCCTTGCGCGAAATGATGCCGCCCAGACCTTTGCCGTAGTTTTCTGACGAACGATGGAAGAAGCGGTTGAACAGGCGGAAGAAGCCGCCCAGCCAGCGGTCCATGAAGCGCGTCAGGACGTCCTTCTTGGCGTGATGATCCTTGAGCAGGAGTGCCGCCAGAGCTGGGGACAGGGTGAGCGAGTTGATGGCCGAAATGACAGTCGAAATGGCGATGGTCAGCGAGAACTGACGATAGAACTGACCCGACAGGCCGGTGATGAAGGCCAGCGGCACGAAGACCGCGGCCAGTACCAGGGCGATAGCGATGATGGGACCGGAGACTTCGCGCATGGCCTGATAGGTGGCCTCCTTGGGCGATTTACCGGCTTCGATATTGCGCTCGACGTTTTCGACGACGACTATGGCATCATCGACGACGATGCCGATGGCCAGAACGAGGCCGAACAAAGTCAGGGCATTGATCGAGAAGCCAAAGGCGTGCATCACCGCGAAGGTGCCTATGACGGACACGGGCACGGCCAGCAGCGGGATGATCGAGGCGCGCCAAGTCTGAAGGAAGACGATGACGACGATCACCACCAGCAGGATGGCTTCGAGCAGGGTGTGGATCACCGAGTCGATGGATTCCTGCACATATTCGGTCGTGTCGTAGGCGATGCGGTATTCGACGCCTTCGGGCATGGTCTTCTGAAGTTCGGCCATCGCCTTTTTGACGTCGGCAGACACTTTCAGCGAATTGGCCCCGGCCTGTTCAAAGATGGGGATTCCGACGGCCTTCTGATTGTTCAGCAGCGAGCGCAGCGAATAGTCCGCGGCCCCCAGCTCGACGCGGGCCACGTCCCCCAGATAGGTGACAGCACCGTTATCTGAGCGGACAATGATGTTGCGGAAGTCCTCTTCGGTCTTCAGGCGACCCTGCGCATTGACCGACATCTGAAGCGTGATGTCAGGCTGTCCGGGCGAGGCCCCGACGATACCGGCGGCGGCCTGCACGTTTTCGCCGCGCACGGCATTGGCGACGTCCGACGCCGACAGGCCGCGTTCGGCGACCTTTTGCGGGTCGAGCCAGATGCGCATGGAATATTCGCCGCCGCCGAACATCTGGATCGGGGCGACGCCTTCGATCTTTTGCAGGCGGTCCTTGACGTGGATCAGGGCGTAGTTGCGCAGATAGTTTTCGTCATAACGCCCATTAGGCGAGACAAGGTGCACCACCAGCGGCAGGGAGGACTGGCTCTTTTGCGTGGTGACGCCCAGCGCCCGCACGTCTGAGGGCAGGCGAGCCTCGGCCTGAGACACGCGGTTTTGCACCATCTGCTGGGCCAGGTCCGGATTGGTGCCCAACTTGAAGGTGAGGGTCAGGGTCATCTGTCCGTCGGAGGTCGAGGCCGAGGACATGTAGATCATGTCTTCGGTGCCGGTGAGGGCTTCTTCGATGGGGGTAGCGACGGTTTCAGCGATGACGGCGGGGCTCGCCCCCGGATAAACGGCGCGCACCACCACCTGCGGCGGCACGACTTCTGGGTATTCGGAGACGGGCAGGGTGCGCAGGCTGAGAAGCCCGAACACCACGATAAGCAGCGACAGCACACCGGCGAAGATCGGCCTGTCGATGAAGAATTTTGAGAGGTTCATGGGTGGCCCTTTGGGCAGCATGAGGTTGAGAATCCCTCTCTTCCCTACGAAGTGGGAAGGTTGCAGCCCTCAGGGCTGACGAAGGGAGATTTGAAGCGGCTATCGGCGACGAAGCGATGAAATTCCCCTCCCATCGCGGCACGACAGGGAGGAGATTTTTACGCGTTCGGCTTTGGCGTGGCATCGATGACCGGGCGGGCGGCGATCAGTTGTGGCGCGACGACCGTACCCGGCCGCAGGGCCTGAAGACCCGATATCACCACGCGATCACCGGGTCTCAGGCCCGCCGTGACCACCTTGTGACCATCGATCGTGCCGCCCAGTTGGACCTCGCGGTATTCCACCGCATTGCCCTTGCCCACCACATAGACGAAGCGCTTGGACTGATCGGTGCCAATGGCCACTTCGTTGATGAGGATGGCCGGCTTGGCCGTGGCCTCCCCCAGCTTAACGCGCACAAATTGACCCGGGATCAGCTTGCCATCGGTATTGGCGAAGACGGCACGGGCGCGCACGGTGCCGGACTGACTGTCGAATTGATTGTCGATCAGTTGCAGGTGCCCGCTCAGCGGTTCGGAACCGTTGTCCAGCTCCAGCTTCACCGGCACCTTGCCGAATTCGGCGCCGTTGAGATCGGCCAGCGTGCGGTTGATCACCTCTTCATTGGCGTCGAAGCTGGCATAGATGGGGGAGACCGACACCAAGGTCGTCAGTACGGCTGAACCGGGGCCGGAGGCGATCAGATTGCCCTGCGTGATTTCGATCTTACCGACGCGGCCAGAAACCGGCGCCCGCACCTGAGTGTAAGACAGGTTGAGATTGGCCGATTGCAGCACGGCTTGCGCGGCGGCGAGGTCTGCTTCGGCGCTGCGCAGGGCATTAATGCGGGTTTCGGCCTCAGACTGCGAGATGGCGCGCTCGTTCAGCAGGCGTTCGGCGCGGCTGTTTTCCGAGCGTGCCAGCGTCAGGCGCGCTTCGGCGGCCTGCACCTGTGCACGGGCGCGGGCGACCTCAGCGGCGTAGGGGGCCGGGTCGATGGTGACCAGAAGCTGGCCTTCCCTGACGAAAGCCCCTTCGCGGAAATGGATGGCCTTTACCGCCCCGGACACGCGTGAGCGGATTTCAACGCGCTCGACGGCTTCCAGACGGCCAGAGAAGGAGTCCCAGCCGCTGACGGTCTGTTCTTCGATAAGGGCGACCTTGACGGGAATAGCCTGCGGGGCGGCGGCGGTGGCCTGAGCGTCGGCTTTGGAGGTCAGGGCGTAGATACCGAAGGCCCCCACGCTCAGGGTGGCGATGGCGGCGGCGGTCAGGAGCGCCTGACGCGGCGCGCGCCGGTAAAGGTCGGACGGGGTCAACATGCGGGTCACCTTTGGGGAGAAAGGGAAAAGAAAGGGAAGCGGCACCGGGAACAGCCCTTGAACCGGAGCCGCAGACATCCATTTATGTACTGTTTCGCAAATTAATAGAGGCTTTGCCAAATTTTTGTGCGAATTGGTACAAAAAATTGTCAGTAGTCGCGAAAGCGTGACGAAATCTTAGAGCAGAATGATTTCTACTGGAATCGTTCCGCTCAAGCCGCCATTGAGGCGGCGGCCAAGGTGGCGAAGCCACCGCCCGGCGAGGGGCTAAACAAAAACCTGGATCATTATGTTTCTACCAGAAATCATAATGATCCAGCGTTTAGATAGGCAGATATGACATCTGCGTGTCGGGGACTGGCAGCAGGGAAGCGGACACGCTACATAGGGGGCAGTAAAGGGAGTAATCGTGTTGCCATGGTGCACCAGCCTTACGAGACGCTGATCCATAAGAGCGAGGCCGTAGATGCCGACGCTATGGTGCTGGGTCTGCCCGATGTCTGCGGCGATCAGGCGCTGGAGGCGAGCGCCTGCTGTAAGCGTCCGCGTGGTCGCCCGCGCGCCTACGACCCTGATCTCGTGCTGAAAAAGGCCTTGCATGTGTTCTGGCAAAAAGGCTTTGCCGCGACCTCTCTTGACGATCTGGTCGAAGCGACGGGCGTCAACCGCCCTAGCCTCTATGCCGGGTTTGGGGATAAGGAAGCCCTCTATCTCAAATCTATGCAAAGTTATCGTCAACGTATCAGCGAGCAACTGGATACGGTGCTGAGTTGCAAGGGTCAGGGCGACAGTCTGGTGACCATTGTCGGGCGCTATTTCGACATCATGATCGGTACCTATACTGGTCAGAGCGAACATCCTTTGGGATGTGCCTTTATGTGTACGGCGCTCAACGAAGCGCCGCAGCACGAGTCGATCCTGGAGATGTTGCAAAACACTATCGAAGAGTTCGATGTCCGTTTTGAGCGTTTCTTTACCGATGCCCAAACCTACGGCTGCCTAACCACTAATCATGACCCGAAGGCGCTGGCCCAGATGGTCGGCGGTATTACCGCAAATCTAGGGGTGCGCGCCCGCGCTGGGGCTTCGGCCGACGAATTGCGCCAGATTGCCGGAAATATGACGCAGATACTGTTTGGGTAATGACTAGATCATTATGATTTCTGGTAGAAACATAATGATCTAGATTTTGTCTAGCCCCTCGCCGGGCGGTGGCTTGCGCCACCTTGGCCGCCGCTTCAATGGGAACTTGAGCGGAATGATTCCAGTAGAAATCATTCCACTTTAAAACAGGCGCATCTGCGGGTCACCGCCACGAAACTGCGTCGAATCGAGCGGTGTGCGTGGCGTATCCAGGCCATACCGCCGCACCGCCAGTTCATAGCGCTGTTTCAGCAGGTCCGCCTCCAGTCCCGTGCCGGTCATGCGCGTTTTGAAATTCGGATCGTTCAGCTTACCGCCGCGCAGGGCCCGGATGCGGTTCAGCACGCGCTCCGCGCGGTCTGGAAAGTTGAGTCTTAGCCAGTCTTCGAACAGCAGCTTGATCTCGTTCGGCAGGCGCACCGGAATATAACCGCCGCGGATGGCGCCCGCCTCGGCCCCGGCCTTTAGGATGTTTTCCAGTTCGTGACAGGTCAGGCCGGGGATTAGCGGCGCGGCCAGCACACTGACGCGAATGCCGGCGGCGCTGAGCGCGCGGATGGTTTCGATGCGTTTGGCGGGTGTGGCGGCGCGCGGTTCCATCATCCGCGCGATGTGGCGATCGAGCGTCGTAACCGACAAGGTGGCTGAAAACAGATTGGCCGCCGCCATCGGAGCCAGAATATCTAAATCCCGCAGGATCAGGGCCGACTTGGTGACGATGTGCACCGGGTGGCGAAACTCCCACAGCACCTCCAGCAGCCGCCGCGTTAAACCTTCTGTCCGTTCAATCGGCTGATAGGCGTCGGTATTGATACCGAGCGCCAGCGGCGCAGGGCGGTATTTGGGGTGAGACAATTCTTCGCGCAGCCGTTCGGGGGCATCGGGTTTGCGAAAGATGCGCGTTTCGAAATCCAGTCCCGGCGACAGGTCCAGATAGGCGTGGGTCGGGCGGGCGAAACAATAGATGCAGCCGTGTTCGCAGCCCTTGTACGGATTGATGGAACGGCTCGATCCCACATCCGGTGACTCGTTATAACTGATGATCTTACGCACGGCGTCTATGCCGAGGATGGTCTGAACGCGTTCTATATCGGGATGGTCTTCACTATCCCAGCCGTCGGTTGTGTCGTAGCGATCAGGGGCATCAAAACGGCCGCTCAGACGGTTCGACACCGCGCCGCGTCCCTTGCGCACCCGATCGGGCAAGGCGTTTTCATCGGTGATGCGTTCGGTGCGCAGGGTAGGCAGGGGCTTTGATGGCATGCCCTGAGCTTACCACCAAAAAAGAACAGAACAAGAACAAATATCTCGAATCCGAACGGAAGGTTTGATCAAAAAAGGCAATGGGTAAACGTTGTCATCTGTCTGGATTCCGGTTTACAGTGCGACCACTGCATACGTTCAAACAGAGGAAACCCCCATGATGGATCGCCGACAGCTTTTAATGGGTGCCGGTGGCCTGCCGCTGGTCGCCAGTGCCGCCGCAGCCACCGCCCAAACAACCGGCAAAGCCGCCGGTCAGCCCCTGCCGAGTGGCGTCGATCTGCCGGAACCACCCAAAAAGCGTCTGGGCTGGGCCGTGGTCGGTCTGGGCAGCTATGCCATCAATCAGGTGATACCCGGCTTTCTTCAGGCCGAAGAGTCGCGCATGACCGCCTTCGTGTCTGGCAACCCAACTAAGGCGAAAGACCTCGCCGACCGTTATGGCGTGGCCAAGACCTATGGCTATGACGATTTCGATAAGATCGCCGCCGACAAGGATATCGACTGCGTCTACATCGTCCTGCCGGTAGGGCTGCACGCTGAATACACGATCCGCGCCCTGAAGGCGGGCAAGCATGTCCTGTGTGAAAAGCCGATGGCTTCAACGGTCGAGGAATGCGAAGCCATGGTCGCCGCCGCCAAGGCCGCCAATCGACAGTTAGGTGTGGCCTATCGCGTGCATTTCGAACCGCTAAATACTGAGGTCAAGCGCCGCTGCAAGCAGGGTGAACTGGGCGATCTGCGCTACATCACCGGCGATGCTGGCTTCAATGCCGACCCGCAATACCCGCCGATGAAGTGGCGTCTGGACAAGCCGCTGGCGGGTGGCGGTTCCATGTACGACATCGGCATCTATGCGCTGAACGGCACCCTGATGATGGCGGATCAGATGCCCGACACAGTGTCTGCCGTCTATGCCTATCCGAAGGACGATCCGCGCTTCAAGACCGTCGAAGGCGGACTGAACTGGCGGATGACCTTCCCGTCGGGGCTCAGCGCGCAGGGCTCGTCCTCCTACTGCTATGCCGGGGGATCACGTATCAAGGTGTTCGGAGCCAGTGCCGCCATCAACATGGACCCGGCATCGGACTATTACGACAACCGCGCCAACCTGCACCGCGGCTGGGACCCCGGTACGCCCGTGCGCGCTGCGCCGCCGTATACGCAGTTCGCGGCGCAGGTAGACGGCTTTTCGCAGGCCGCGCGCAGCAATACACCGCACCGCACGCCGGGCGAGATGGGGCTGCGCGACATCCGCCTGATTCAGGCCATGTACCGCAGCGCCGATCAGGGCGGGGTCGTCGTTAAGGTTTAACCCGCGAAAGGCGTCGCGGGCAGGCCTGTGTGCCCGCGCAGCCGGGCCGGCGACACTTCAAACAGTGTCCCGGCTACGGCCTTATCCGGCGCAGCATCAGGCAGGAACTGCGCCGCCGAACTGATATACAGGTGGTCGAGTTTGGCCCCACCAAAGGCCATACTGGTAATCTGAGTGGCGGGCAGGGCAATGGAAAAGTCCAGTTTGCCATCCGGAGTATAGCGACTGACGCGGCCGCCGCCATAATGAGCGATCCATACGCCGCCCTGCGCATCCGTGGCCATGCCGTCTGGCGCGCCAATATCGCCCTCAAACTTTACGAAAAGCCGCTTGTTCGACAGTGTGCCATCGGGCGCCACGTCGAAGGCAAAGACCTCTTTGTCGTACGTTTCGGTATGCCACAGGGCGCGGCCATCCGGGCTGAAGGTCGGGCCGTTGGCGCACAGATAGGGACCATCAACCTTGGTGACGCTCAGATCGGAGTCAATGCGATAAAAAGCTCCGACCTTTTCCTTCCATTTGGTGTCCATAGTGCCGGTCCACAGACGGCCTTTGGCATCGACCTTGCCGTCGTTCAGACGTGTATCGGCGCGCTTTTCGGGTTGCACCAGAAGGGTGAAGGCGCCGGTCTTGGGATCGAAGCCATAGACGCCGTCGCTAAGGCCCGCGATCAGGCCACCGGATTGACGATCGGCGAGGAAGCAGACGGGCTTAGGCGCCTTCCAGGTCCTCAGATCGCCGCTCTGTGGATCGAGCGCGTAGATGGTCTGCCCCGAAATATTGACCCAGAACAGGCGCTTATGCGCCGCCGACCAGTAGGGGCCTTCGCCCAGCGCATCACCCGCCCCCCCAAGCCCCCTTATGCCGGCTTCCGTCGCTATGCTGTGAAGCGGGAAGGCTATGGCGGCCAGTCCAAGGGCAAGGCTGTGGCGACGTGTGATCATGGAGGTTTCCTCGGTCCGGAGGGCGCGGATTCGCCCTGCTTTATAAGGTGACAACGTTATCACCCCTCGCGCCGCGCGAACAGAGAAAAGCGCGTCTGCGCCACCTGTCGCGACAGGTGACGCATCTCACACATCAGAGGGTAATTTTAAAATAAAACATGAGGAAGTATCATTTAAATATTGGTTTTAAACGAGAATTGGAATTAAAATGCACTGATGCTTTAGGAGTGGTTTCAGAATTTAAAGCCGGTGCGAAGACTCAGTTTGTAGTTGCTGTATTCACTATACTTTTCGCCTTCCGCTTCAAGTGCTATATAACCATATTCATTACCGGCCATCATGCGCATGCCTATCAGTGGTGCGCCGCCTTTAAGGTTCCCTGCCGACAGGGTAAACGGGTCGCCGCCTGTAAAGCGCGCGATGGTATCGTCCACCGTCACCGAAAAATTATTGCGATAACCCACCCAGATTTCCGGTTGCAGCAGGGCCGCGCGATCACCACGCCCGAAGCTGAGCAGCGCAGAGGCGGTGGCGATATGGCTCCGGCGTTCGTCCATGCTGAGGTCAAAGGCGGTGCCGCCACCGCTCTCATTCCGCGCCTCTTCCTTCAGGGCGTAATAATCGATGGAGACGAGCGGTTTTACGCTGATTGGCCCCAGTGTCGCCCGGTACGAGGCCCCCGTGCTGCCCGACACACTGTAGCCATTCCATTTGGCGCGCGCGGTGAGCGTATTGGCTGAGCCGACCATCTGTCGCTCCGTCTCGAAGAAGGTCCCGCCCGCCCCGGCGCTTAGCCAGGCCTTCAGGCCGCCGCTATTCAGTCGCCAGTAGCCCCCAAGGGTGAAATCGGCCGCCGAAGAGGTTTCATAGGCGGTGGCGTAGGTGTCCTTCGGTGTCGCCGCCGTGTAGCTGGTGAAAAGACCAACCGCTTGTCCATAACCCAAACCTCGTTCGACACCGCCGGCAAAGCTGAAACCCGTACTCTTGAACCCCAGAGTTTCACCGCGTTCGCGGTTGAGCTGATAGCCCTCTTCCTGAAGCCAATAATGGGTTTCGCCCACGCCGGGCAGGATCGACTGTTTTTCAATCGAGCGCGTCAGCGCCTCGCGTCCGCGCGACAAAGACAGCAGGGTTTCACCCGAAAAATCAGGCAGAAACGCCGCGTAGGTACTGACAAAACCGGTTTTAGTGGTGGCAGCCAATAGGGTATTGGTCGTGTCATCGTCGGTCGCGGCCGCCGTCAGGACCGCACCCAGTGCGCTGTATTCGGTAACGCTCAAACCGGACTCAGACTGCGTGCGCAGACGAAAATCGGCATAGAGCCCGTCATTGGCGGTACCCGTCGTCAGGGTGGACTTGTAAAGCCAGGGGACCTGCTCCTCCATGTCTTCGAAGTCGAGCGTCCCGAAGTCGATGTTTTTGCCGGTCATGAGGGTAAAACGCGTCGGCGTCTGAATGATCTTGTCCAGCGTCAGATAGAGAGCGGCCCCATCGTCGAACACCGTCGTGCCTGTGTTGATCAGAAGCGGGCGGGTGGGATCTGCGGTGGTCAGCCCCAGATAAAGCTCGCTCTCACTCCCCACTTGCAGGCTCGACAGGGTCAGTTGCGAACCTGCGCTCAGCCCCAGACGGCCGTTGGCGACATCGACAGCCACCGTTCCAGACCCCGTCAGTTTGCCGAGAACGATGCCTTCCTCTTCAATCGTCAGGCTGTTGCTGCCCGCGCCGAAGTCGATATTGCCGTAGATATAGCCGTTGGAGACGCGGACAGTATCATTGCCGGAACCCAGTTTCACATCACCGGTGATATAGGGCAGGGCGTAGTCGTCATCATCCAGATGGGCATTGACCACCTCAATCGTCGTCGCCACGCTATTGGCACTGAGGTCTATGGCCACCGCGCGGTTTACCGCGGTATCGGTCACATCGTCTTCGTCCTCATCGCCGGGGGTGATACCGGCGGAGATACTGCCGTTGATCACGAGTGAGGTCAGGGTATTGGAGGTGTCGCGCAAGGCCGTGGCATTGGCCGTCGTACCGTAGCCAAACGCAGTGAGCGCCCCTCCGGTTTCAATTTTCAGCGTGTTTAAAATTGCACCGCTGCTGATATCCAGACCGTAGGCCGTGTGGGAATTGGTCGTGGTGGTGCTGGCGGAAAGCGAACCCGACAGATTAAGCGTGCCGACCTGCGCACCGCTTCTCAGCGCCAGACCTGTGGCGGACGCTTCATAAGCGGACGCAGTGACCGATCCGGACAAGCCTATACCATTGGTGACATACACATCGTAGCCCAGACCGGCGATCTGTACAGCGGTGGCGCTGACCCCCTCATAGACCCCATGGGCGGCCACAGAACCGCGTATGTCCAGCCCGTAGGTACGGCCGCTGTAATCGTCAGTGGCCGTATCATTATAGGCTATGGCCCCTAGCGTAATCGCCTGCGTATCTGAGCCGATCAGCAGGGCCGGGGCCGAGCCATATTGCGTGATGGCGGCGGTGCCTTCATCGCTGTCATCTATGCCGTTGCCATTTTCGTCGTCATTGTCGTCGTCTTCGCTTGTCACGGCGGCGTTGATCAGCACGCCCCCGCTGACGTTGCTGGATATTTGCACGGCTGCCTTGGCTTGATAGAGGTCATCCACATCGAGCAGGTCCAGATAGTCTTCATCAATGCTGGTGTAACGATAACCAAGATTGGTCACGCTGGCGTCCAGTATCAGCGCACCATCAATCTGACCGGAAAGTTCAACCGCCTGCGCGTCCTTGCCCTGGGTATAGATCGAACCGCTTATATAGACCTGCCCGGTTTGCGGGCCACGCAGCGCAATACCGCGGGCGTCGTCGCCCAGAACAGTGATCGTCCCGTCAAACAGAAAATCGCCGACCTGACCTTTCTCAAACAGAATAGCCGCGGACTGATTGCCGTGGACAGTGATCGTTGAATCAATATCCGCGTCGCCCGTCAGCAGCCCTGTGGCGCGTACCCCATAGCGGTTTGTGCCCTCGGCAAAGGGGCCATCGACAATATCGTCGTCATCCTCGTCTTCGGCCGTGTAATCGTCTGTGACCGTGATGGTGCCCGATAGGTCGAGGTCTGTGGTACGCGGGCCATCAATCAGAACACCCGTCGCACCGCTATCCGATGAAGACATGGCGATTTCACCGTTCAGTATCAGGGTGTTATTACTGTTTACTGTGATCGCCGCACCGCTGGTTAAGGTGATCGAACCGTCAGAGGTGATATCAATATCATCTGCGCCGGTGCTATTCGCTGTAGCTGTTTGCAGCGGTGTGGTGGTGGCCGTCGAAACCGTGGTGGTCGCCAGCGCCGCCGGGCTGGTAAAAACGAGAGCCAGAGCGGTGGCAGAAAGAAGCAACGAACGACGGGGATGGCGCATGATCGACCTTGGCGGGGAATGACAGTCGCCAAGGGGGTAAAGGGCCGCTGAGGCGGCAGAAGGGCCTTAAGATTACGCGAAGGTCGCAGAGTGTCAGGGCTGCAATCCAAAGCGACAGAGCCAAGAAAGGTCATTGGATGATCGAAGGCGGAAAGCGATGCTTGCTTAATCCGTTGTGTAACTCATAATTGTGTAAGGCGACTCTGTTCGGATGAGTTGTGCACATCGCGGGGAGGGGGCTTTGTCCGCTTATTCACACCATGGCTTGCCCATGTTCGCTTTACTGTTTGCCGCTCAGTTCGCTTTACCAACGACCGGATATACCCAGAGCCCAACCCAAACGACAGGTGAGAAAAAGGCGGAAACGCCTAAGACCTCTGAAGGTGACGATAAAGCTGCGACAACCATTACGGTTCAGGGCAAGAAACGTGTGGACCCAACGGGTAAAGAGGTCTACGACCTTTCAAAAGACCCGGCGGCTGCCACGGGCACAGCGGCCGAGGCCCTGAACAAGATGCCCGGTGTGTCCGTCGATGCGCAAGGTGATGTCAGTGTGCGGGGTCAGACCGCGCGGGTTTATCTGAACGGTCGTCCGTCACTGATGCTGTCCGGAGATAATCGCGCTGTGGCACTACGCGCCATGCCGTCGGCCTATATCTCCAGCATTGAAATCATCTCCAATCCCGGCGCGCAATATTCTTCCAGCGGCTCGGGTCCAATCGTCAATATCGTGACCAAACGCAATCTGCCGCCGGGCCTGTTTGGGTCCGTGTCCGCGCAGGTCGCTTCGCGCGGCGGCGGTAACACCAACGCCTATCTCAGCTACACGCAGGGTAAGCTGAATATAGGTGGCTTTGCGGCGGTGTTTGACGGCCGTTTCGACAGTGATTTCGACAGCGCCTCGACCGCCTTTGATGCGTCGGGCGGCGCAATCCGCGAGGCGCGGTCTGAGGGGACCGTCAGGGGCGATACCGCATAGGCTCGCTGACGACGAATCTGCAATACGACCTGAGCGACAATGATGTTCTCACCGGAGGCCTTAGCTACAACCAAGGGAAGGTGAATAGCGACTTTGCAGGTTATACCGCCTCGCGTGGGGCCGACGGCGCCCTGAGCGATGTCTTCCGCTCCCAAAGCGACGGGCGGACCCCTAACGACAACGGCAGTCTGAGCTTTGGCTACACCCACTACGGACAAAAGCCGGATCAGTCGTTCAAGCTCGACCTGACTGTCTCGCAATCGAACCGGGATACGCCGTCGCTCACCCGGCTGGACTATGAACGCGCTTCGGTAAGCACCAACACCGGCAGGCGCTATACCCGACGCGATGGGGGTTCCAATACCCGCACCGCCATGCTGTCTGTCGCGTACAACACCACCTTTAACCGCGTTCAGGTCAGCGTCGGTTCGCAATTTGATACGGAAACCAGCAAAACCGAGACCTTGTCCCTTGGTCCGGCGGGCTCCGTAGCGGATTTGCAGCTAGATGCCCTTTTAGTAATCGCTTCAGCTATGTGCAACAGTCGGCGGCGGTATATGCCACGGCGCAGTGGGAATTGACGCCCAAATGGACACTGCTAGGCGGGCTGCGGGCCGAAACCCTTGAGCTTTCGACCGAAGTACCAGGAACGACGCTTGAAAATCAGATCGACTACACCCGCTTCAACCCCAGCCTGTTCGCCACCTATGCCTTTTCCGCCAAGCGCCGTCTGCGTTTAAGCTATACCCATAAGCAGCAGCGACCACAGCCTGTCGATCTCAATCCGGGTCTGGTGTTCAGTTCTGCGACCGCCGTCACCATCGGGAATGCAGCGCTTGGGCCCGAAGAGGTGGACAATCTGGAAATCATTTACGAGGTCAATCGGCCACATTCGGATTATAGAATAACGGGCTTTTATCGTTTCAAGGACGAAACGATCGTCACCTCAAGCCGCGTAATTGCCGATCCGCAGAACCTTGGCAATTTCGTCACCGAGACAACGCGAACGAATGCGGGATGGGAGCGCAATTATGGCCTGACCGCGACCTATAGTCAGCGATGGAACAACACGCTTAATGTGTACGTCGACATGACGGTGACCTCTGTGGACATCGATGTGCCGGAATTGTCTATCCGTCGTTCGGACACAGCGCTAAGTGGTGGGGTATCACTCATCTATACGCTCAAAAAGGGTTCTTTGTCGCTGAATTACAAGCTAAACGGGCGGCGCTACACGACGCAGGGGTATCGCGGCGCCAATGGTTCCGGGATGATTGACTATCGTCGCAATCTGAAGCCGAAACTGTCGCTGGTGATCACGGTGCAGGAACCACTGCCCTTGACGAAGATCGAAACGGTTGCCGAGACAAATCGCTTCCGTAGCGTGTCTGTCAGTGAGAATCGTACACCGACCATCATGATTGGTCTCAGCCGGCAATTGGGTGGTTTCAGTTCCGTACCCAAAAAGCGCTGATTCGGTTTAACAGCACCGTTTAGAGCGGAATGATTTCCGATTGAATCATTCCGCTTAAGCTGCCATTGAGGCGGCAGCCAAGGTGGCGGAGCCACCGGCCGGCGAGGGGCTAATCAAAATCTAGATCATCATGTTTCTATCAGAAATCATAATGATCTAGGAAACCGTCGCAAGGGGCACCGCCTTCTTGGCCCCAAACCTTATGTCAGCTTACCCATGACATTGCACAGGGGCTTTCACGTCGCCACTGACCTGAATAGCGATTATAGGTGCATATATAACCGGAACCCCCTTCGACTTGATGCCCATAGGCAATGACGGCGCGCGTGCGAAACAGGCTGTATTGGGGTCGTGAGACGTAGGTATGGCGATAGGCGAAGGCAAAGACGTCGGCCGATACACGGCGTGCGTCAAGGCTATAGTAGTTTGTAATAAAATACCCACCTTCGGGCTCGTTTTTTGTATAATGCTTGAGTCCATATTTTGAAAAATGGCAGTTCATCTGACCATTGACGTTCAGATAGACTTCGCCATCGTTTTCAAGATTGGCTTCGTCGCGGAGCACTGTGGCCATCAGCGCGCAGTCTGCATCGGGTATGGTTTGAGGGAAGATGAGGTCGAAACTCTCGCCGGGGGCATATTCCGACAGGTTGGCCTCGCACTCAGTACGCTCCTCTTTCCTGGTTCTGTGTCCGCAGGCGTATTCCACATAGGGTTTGGGCAACGTCAACGCCCGCCACTGCGCTTCATAGGTCGGGCGCAAACGGGCGCTTTCGGGCACGTAACAAAGTCCGATGCCGATAAACCCGGCAATCATCCCAAAACCTAAAACCACCGATACCCAAAGGCGACGCAACTGAGTCTTCCTCTATCAACTTAGTGTTGATAAGTTATCAGGAAAGATAAAAAGCACAATCGCAAAGCGCAGGGATCTTTGTTGAGCCATTACCCGCAAATAAAAACGGCCCCGTTTCCGGGGCCGTTCGTTTTAGTCTTCCTTCTGGCGCTTTTTGCGGAACGAGGGGTTCAGTTCCTTCTTGCGCAGACGGATATTGAGCGGGGTCACTTCGACCAGTTCATCGTCTTCGATATAGGCGATGGCCTGTTCCAGAGTCGGACGACGCGGCGGGGTGAGGCGGATGGCTTCATCCTTGCCCGACGCGCGGACGTTGGTGAGCTGCTTGGCCTTCATCGGGTTGACGTCGAGGTCGTCAGCGCGCGAATTTTCGCCAATGATCATGCCCATGTAGGTCTTTTCGCCAGCGCCAACGAACATCACGCCGCGCTCTTCGAGGTTCCACAGGGCGTAGGCCGCCGTTTCACCGTCCGAGTTCGACACCAGAACGCCCTTGCGCTGCTGCTCGATCGGGCCCTTATAGGCTTCGTAGTGCGAGAAGACTCGGTTGAGGACGCCCGAACCGCGCGTGTCGGTCAGGAATTCGCCTTGATAACCGATCAGCGAGCGCGATGGTGACTTGAGCTGGATGCGGGTCTTGCCCGCGCCTGACGGGGCCATGTCCTTCAGTTCGGCCTTACGCGCCGACAGCTTTTCGATGACGACGCCGGTGAACTCTTCGTCCACGTCGATCATGACGTCTTCGATGGGCTCCATGCGCTCACCGGTTTCCGGATCGGTCTGATAGACCACGCGCGGACGCGAAATGGCGACTTCGAAGCCTTCGCGGCGCATGTTTTCGATCAGCACGCCCAGTTGCAATTCGCCGCGGCCGGCGACTTCGAAGGCGTCCTTTTCACCCGACTCGGTGACGCGGATGGCGACGTTCGACTCGGCTTCCTTCAGCAGGCGGTCGCGGATCACGCGCGACTGCACCTTGGAGCCTTCACGACCGGCTAGCGGCGAGTCGTTGACCGACACGGTCATCGAGATGGTCGGCGGGTCAATCGGCTGCGCCGGCAGGGCGGTGTCGAGCGACATGTCACACAGCGTATCGGCAACCGTGGCCTTCGACAGACCGGCGATTGCGACAATGTCACCGGCTTCCGAACCTTCGTCCAGCGGCTGGCGCTTCAGACCGCGGAAGGCCAGCACTTTGGTGATGCGGCCGCGCTCGATTTCCTGTCCGTCACGGTTAAGCGCCTTGATGGCCAGACCGGGGGTTGCCTTACCCTGCGCGATGCGGCCCGTCAGGATGCGGCCCAGGAACGGATCGGATTCGATCAGAACGGCCAGCATCTGGAAGGGCTCATTGACCTTGGCCTGCACGGCGGGCGGCGGCACGTGATCGACGATCAGGTCGAACAGCGGCGCGAGGTTATCGGACGGCACATTGAGGTCTAGCGTCGCCCAGCCCGAACGGCCCGACGCATAGATGTGCGGGAAGTCGAGTTGCTCATCCGTCGCGCCCATGGCGGCGAACAGGTCGAAGGCTTCGTTGTGCACGCGGTCCGGATCGGCGTGGGCGCGATCGACCTTGTTGATGCAAAGGATCGGACGCAGGCCGAGTTTCAGCGCCTTACCCAGCACGAACTTGGTTTGCGGCATGACGCCTTCTTCGGCGTCCACGAGGATAACGCAGCCGTCCACCATGCCCAGAATACGCTCAACTTCGCCGCCGAAGTCGGCGTGGCCCGGCGTGTCGATGATGTTGATGCGGGTTTCGCCGGCCTTACCGTTCCACAGGACTGAGGTACACTTGGCGAGGATGGTGATGCCGCGCTCGCGCTCCTGATCGTTGGAATCCATGGCGCGCTCAACCGTGGCTTCGTTGGCGCGGAAGACGCCCGACTGAGCCAGGAGGGCGTCCACGAGCGTCGTCTTGCCGTGGTCAACGTGGGCGATAATGGCGATATTGCGAAGATTCATAAAAGACTCTGATCTTTCCTCGGCCCATATCGGGAGAGGATGGCGCGCCGATCTCTGCATCGGGGGCCGGGTGGGGGGCATTCCGCACGCCTCCGTCAGGTGCCGGAGGCGCTTGCCAACCCATAAAAAAGCCTCTCGCAGACATATGTGAGAGGCCAAACCGGTTCGGCACGCGTGATTTGGCGCGGTCTATAACCGAATCTGCGTCAAAGCGCCACCCCGAACCGTGGATTATTTTTGCGGATGCGAAGGGACGGAGCGCTTCCGGCAGGAAGCGCTCCGTCCCTTTGCCTACTTTGCGGCCGGTTTTTCCGCGCGCGGCGGAGCGTTCTTGACATAGGTGTCCAGCCAGCGCGTCATCTCCCACAGCGTATGCAGGTTAGACTCTCTTGCCCGATAACCATGCGCCTCGTTGGGCAGGACCACGTAGCGCACATTGGCCCCGGCGCCTTTCAGGGCGGCGTAGAAGCGCTCGCTCTGAATGGGGAAGGTGCCGGAATTGTCGTCCGCTTCGCCGTGGATCAGCAGGATCGGGTTCTTGATATTCCGCACATAGGTGAAGGGGCTCATCTTCGTGTAGGTGTCGGTCGCCTCCCAGTAGGTGCGTTGTTCCGACTGAAAGCCGAACGGCGTCAGGGTGCGGTTATAGGCCCCGGAGCGCGCGATACCAGCGCGGAACAGGTCGGTATGGGCCAGCAGATTGGCGGTCATAAAGGCCCCATAGCTGTGGCCACCCACGGCGATACGGTTACGGTCGGCAACGCCCAGAGCGACCACGGCATCGACCGCGGCTTTGGCGCTGGCGGTCAGTTGCTCGACATAGGTGTCGTTGGGTTCGGCACCGTCCTTACCGATGATCGGCATGGACGGCCCGTCCAGCACCGCATAACCCTGGGTCAGCAGGAACAGGTGGCTGGCGCCGCCCGGACGCACAAAGCGATTGCCGCTATCCACCGTCTGGCTGGCGACCGAGGCGTCGGTGAACTCTTCCGGATAGGCCCACATGAAGAGGGGGAGGGGGCCATCCTTGGCCTTATCGTAACCGGCGGGCAGGTACAGCGTGCCCGACAGCTTGACGCCATCGGCGCGCGTATAGGTCAGGGTCTGCTTGGTGACCCCGGCAAATTGCGGCGCGCGGTCCGGGAATTGCGTCAGAGCGCGGGTCTTGGCGCCCGTCGCTACCGGACGGATGAAGTAGTTAGGCGCGTCATCCTTGCTTTCGCGGCGGGTGATGACCGACTTGCCCGCCAGATCGGCCAGCGCCACCGGCGCTTCGTAATAGGGGGCTTCGGCCTGCCACACACGTGTGACCTTGCCGTCGCTCAGTGACATCTTGCCGACAAACGGGAATTCGCCCTTGGCCGAGGCGCCGGCCCCCATCACGAAGACCGACTTGCCGTCCGGGGTGAAGTGCAGCACCTCTTCGCCTTCGGCGGTCAGGCGCGAGACGGCGCTGCCCGGATCATTGTAGCGGTCCTGATAGTTGCGCTCCAGCAGCACACGGCCGTTACCCGGTTTTGAGGGATCGAGTGCGATGCGCTTTTCCTTGCGCGTATCGAACCAGCGGCTGGTCACCAGCGCGAAGTCGGCGCGGCCCCAGTCGAGCCCGGCATAGCGCTGATCGAGGTCGATCAACTTTTGCGGCGCGCCGTCGAACGGGGCGTTCAGCGTAAACAGGGTATCGCGGATGGCCACCTTGGCTTTCGGATCGCCGCCGTCCTGCGCTTCAGCCCAGACGAGCGTGGCCGAGGCATCGGCGCGCCAGGAGACGGAGCGCGGCCCGGTAGGCACGGCGTCAAAGGCGGCGGGCAGATTGTCGGTCAAAGGCCGATCAGCCAGCAGCTTGACGGGTTTGCCATCCAGCGTGCTCACTGCGATCTCGGTCGGGAAGCGCCCGGCGGGCACAAGATAGCTGTAGGGGCGCTTAAGGCGGCTGGTCAGCAGGTACTTGCCGTCCGGCGATACCGACATAGAGGTATAGAGACCCGGCGTGCCGATGGCGGTGATCGTACCGTCACTTAGGGAAACGCGCGTGATCTGAGACGTGAAGTAGTAGTCGAACAGGGCCTCGTCATAGGCATTGCCCAGCAGGTCCTGATAGGTGCGGATGGCGGCGGTGCGCCCCTTCGACTCCTGAATAATGGGGCCGGACGGCGTGGGGTCCTTCAACGGGGCGGCACCGCGTCCAGCGGGAACGGCCGAAAAGAGAGCCCCCGAACCGTCGGATAGCCAGTCAAAACCGGCCCCGAAGGCCGCATTGACTATGCCGCCGGTCAGCTTTTTGGCCGTCGCGGTTTTGACATCGGCGACCCAAAGCTCAAGACCGCCGCTGGCGTCCACCAGAAAACCCAGCCTTGTGCCGTCCGGCGACCAGCGTGGCGACAGAAAGCGTGTCCCGGCGGGCAGGGCGACCGGACGCACGGACCCCGTGGTCACGTCTTCGAAGGCCAGACTGTTCATCCAAGCGGCGCGGGCTTCGATCGGGCCATTATTGCGCGGATTGATGCGATACCCGCCCAAGCGCAGGATTGGCTCGGATACAGCCGCGATGGAGGGAAGATTCTCACGGCCCAGTTGCGCCATGGTGCGGCGTTCGGGGCTGACTATGACGCCGGGCGTCGGCGGGGCATCGAGGATCTGCGCAATCGGTGCCGGGGGGAGTTGATAGCCTGTGGCCGGTGCGGCCCACACCGGCGTCATCGTGGCGGCAGCAATAAAGGCGGTGACGGCGGCCGCAGTGGCGCGCAGGTGGCTGAGTCTCATGGCATGGCCCTTTTTGATTAGGGCGACAGTCTTACGGTTGTCACAGATGTAATCAAGGGGCGGGTTCATCCCTCTCCACCGGGGTGCGGCGATTTATCATAATGAGAATTGTTTTCAATGCGCTTGCGAATGAATTGCAGGAGTGCTAGTCAGCCCTATCGTCCGGATCGTTGGGGTCCGGCTCGTTGTCACTGGCTTTTGACGCATGACCGCCCAGAGTATTCTCACCGATGCAAACGGTACAACGCGCAGCGAACGTAAGGTGCCTGCCGCTGTAAAGCGTCTCAAAAGGACGAGCGGCGGAACATCGGTGGCTATCGGTGTGTCACTGGCGGTTCATGCCGCTCTGGCCGCCTATATCGTCAGCACACAATTTCGTCTGACGACGCTGGAGATCGAGGACACCGCGCCTTTGGTCGTTGAAATGGTGCCGATTGAATCGCGCCGCGCGCCGCCAAAGCCCGTGATCATGCCCGATACACCCAAACCCGAAACGCCCGTGGTTGAACCCAAGCCGTTGCTTCAACCGCGTGAAACGCCGACACCGGTTGTGGCGCAGGTCGCCCCGCTGGAGATGACCCCCGTGAAGGCCCCGCCGGTTCAAGCCCCGGTAGCGCCTCCCGTTGTGGCCAAGGCCGCGCCGGCAGCGGCACAACCGCGCAATGATTTTGTCGGCGTCGATGTCGAGTCGGCACTGAACAGCAATCCGCCGCCCGCCTATCCCCCGCAAGCCAAGGCGCGGCGCGAGGAGGGGACGGTGCAGCTACGTCTACAGGTGCGCCCCGACGGCACTGTCGGTGAGGTGCAGGTGCAGGCGTCCAGCGGCTACATGCGACTGGATCGCGCCGCTATAGACTCGGTCAAACGCTGGAAGTTCCGTCCGGCGACCCGTGGCGGTCAGGCGGTCGATTCGTGGGCCACCGTCCCCATTACCTTTGGCCTCAAACGCGCCTGATACTTCTTTAAGAACACATTCCGGAGACTCATCATGACCCTGCTTCAGCGCCTTCTGACCGGCACCGCCGCGTTGGGCCTACTGGCGACCGCCCCGGCGGCTCTGGCCCACAGCCAATGGCTGCTGCCCTCGGCGACGCAGGTCGAAGCCTCGGCCAATCCGCAGCGTCCTACCTATGTGACGGTGGATGCCGCCTCGTCCAATGGCCTGTTCTATGCCGACCATAACGCCATGCGCCTGACCAATCTTCAGATCAGCGCGCCGGACGGTTCGCCGGTCGAAGCCGAAAACGCCTCGACGGGCAAGCTTCGCTCGACCTTTGACGTTAAGCTGGCGACCGAAGGCACCTATCGCATCGCTTCGGTCAATCGCATGGTGATGGCCACGTGGAAGGCTGGCGAAGAGAGCAAAACCTTCCGCGGTTCCGAAGACGACTTCGCCAAGCAGGTGCCGGCCAACGCGCCGGAGCTTAAGGTCAGCCGCAATTTTGGCCGCGTCGAAACCTTTGTGACGTCGGGAAAACCGTCTGAAATCAAGCCGGTGGGGCAGGGACTTGAACTGTTCCCGCTGCAACCGACGACCGATCTGGTGGTGGGTGAAACGGCAAAATTCCGTGTGCTGATGGATGGCAAGCCGATGCCGGGCCTCAAGGTCAAGGTGGTGCCGGGCGGCGTGCGCTTCCGCGGCGAACTGGATGAGCAGACGGTGACCGCTGACGCCGAAGGTACGATTTCCGTCAATTGGAAATTCGGTGGTCAGTACTATCTGAACACCTCTTACCCGCCGCGTCCCGAAGCCGACGACGACCATGGCCCCCAAGCCGGACCGCAGGGCGGGCCTCAGGCCGGTGCTGAGGGTGCGCGACCGCAGGGGCAACCGGCGCAACGTGACATGCCGCCGGTGCGGTCGTCCTATGCCGTGACGCTGGAAGTGTTGCCCTTCTAAGGTTTTCAGAGGGTATAATATGCCTTACCCGCTACGGCGGGAACGGGGGCCGGCGTTGCGGGTGTGGGACCACGGCGTCGGCCCTCGGTCATTTCGGTGTTGCGACTTGTTGAATTTGCGACACACTTGCAAAAAACAGCGTCATACAGTGGAAAACGGTCATTTTGCGGTTGCAATAAAGCCGCAGTGCGGTATTTGCACCTGACAATTATTCGCAATTCCACCGAGAATGCTCATAGGCCGCTCTGCCGGTCACCCTCCCTCGGCGTCAGACGGAAACCGCGACGCCTCATTTCAAAGATGTTGATGCACATGTCTCACATTCGCAATCGCAAACACGCTTCCAACCGTTACCTGACCGCCGCCCTGATGGCCGCGGCGGCGGTACCGGCACTCGCCTCAGCGGCGCTGGCGCAGGACAAGAAGCTGGAAGGCGTCACCGTCACCGCAGACGACAACAGCTATAAAGCCGACGTGGTGTCGTCGCCCAAGCAGACCCAAGCCCTGATCGACACGCCGCAGACCGTCAGCGTCATCAAGAAGGAAGTCCTTCAGCAGCAGCAGGCTGCGTCCCTGATGGAAGCTCTTCGCAATGTGCCGGGGATCACGGTTCAGATGGGCGAAAACGGAAATACCTCGGCCGGTGATACCTTTCAGATGCGCGGTTTCGATGCGTCGACCTCTGTGCTGGTCGATGGGGTGCGCGATATGAGTTCGGCCTCACGCGATACTTTCAATCTTGAGCAGGTCGAAGTGATCCGGGGGGCCGGTGGGGCTGATATCGGGCGCGGGGCCTCTTCGGGCTATATCAATCTGGTCTCCAAGCATCCGACGCTTGCAGCAGCCGCTTCGGGTACGCTGGCGGCCTACAGTCAGGGCGGTGCGCGCGCCACGGTCGATGTCAACCGTGCCGTGGGTAAGACCAGCGGCCTGCGCCTCAACCTGATGGCTGAAGATGTGAATGCGGTGGGCCGCGATGAGGTGAAGAAGTCAGGCTATGCGGTTGCGGCAGCCTATGGCATCGGTATCGGCACGCCGACGCGTCTCTATGGCTTTGCGCAGGTGTCAAAGGGCGACAACGTGCCCGACGGCGGCATTCCTTCGGTCGGCTATCCGGGATTCTACAACGCCACGCCGGCCATTCAGGCCGCACCGCGTGTTGATCCCGAAAACTACTACGGCTCGGCGCGTGATTACGAAGATACGGAGTCCTCGCAATTCACCGTCAAGTTCGAGCACGACTTTGAGTCTGGCGTCTATATGACCAACACGACGCGCCTCAGCCGGACCTCCCTGGACCGCGTCCTGACCGGAGTGAGTACGGGCAGTGCCGGGATCACCGCGACCAATCTCACTGATCGTTCGACGTGGACCGTCAACCGCTCGCGTCAGCATGTGGTCAAGGATAATGACGCCCTGATCAACGCGACCAACTTTACGGCTTCGGTGACCACGGGGGCCTTCACGCACGACCTGTCCTACGGTCTGGAGTTTTCAACGGAAAAGGTGGCGGTCTATGGCGTGAACGCAGTTACGCTGACCACCGCCCAGCAGGCCAATCTATACAATCCGAACCCTAATGTTGATCTGCCGGTCAATGGCCTAAATGGGGCGCGCGCCTTCGTTAAGCTGAATGTGGGGTCGGCCTATCTGTTCGACACCATCCATTTCGGTGAAAAGTGGCTGTTCAGTGCCGGGGTACGCGTCGACAGCTACGGCGTCACCACCACGACCCCCACCAATAGCCGTATCGAGGGCGACGGCACACTGACCAGCTATAAGGCCGGTCTGGTCTATAAGCCGGTTGAAACGGCCAGCCTATATGTGGCCTATGCCAATTCCAAAACACCGCCGGGCACGGTCAATCTGGGGGCTTCGACCACCACGGTTGGTGGTAGTGAAACCTCGACCAATATCAACAACCCGAATGTCGATCCGACCGAGACGCGCAACCTCGAAGCCGGGGTCAAGTGGGACGTCCTGTCGGGCCGCGTCTCACTGACCGCCGCCTATTTCTCGACTGAGCACTTGAACGAGTTTGTCGAAGACCCCTTCAACACGGGCTTTGGTGAAAACTTCGGCAAGCGCACGGTCAAAGGCTTTGATCTGGGCGTGGTCGGCAAGATCACCGACAAGTGGAATCTGACCGCCGGTATCCAGACTATGGATACCGAGGTCGAAAGAGGTACGACGGGCGCGAACGCCACCGGTGCTGTCACCCGATGGTCGCCGGAACTGGCGGCTACTTTCTGGACCACCTATGAGGTGTCGCCGAAGCTGACCCTTGGCGGCGGCGCGCGCTATACCGGTGAGCAGGTGCGCGCCAATACGCCCGGCGTCGATCTGGCGACCCAGAACGTACCGTTCATCCCGGAATATTGGGTGGTCGATGCCTATGGGTCGTACAAGCTGACGGATAAGGTGTCGGTGCAGTTGAACGTCTATAACGTGCTGGATGAGGACTATATCGCCACGCTGAACAATGGCGGTTCGCGTCTGATCCCGGGTGCGCCGCGTTCGGCCACCGTTACCCTGAACTATCAATTCTAAAATATCAGGGCCTGAGTCACTGTTTCGCAGACGCGGCCCTTTCCACCTTTTATCAATCGCGTCATGATCTTCTGGCCCCGACCTTCCGGTCGGGGCCATGTTTATGTGAGTTCACCATGCTGTTGCATCTGCCCGAAGTCCTGAGCCGCGAAGAGGTGGCCGAGATACGTGCCGCACTGGCTGAGGCGCGCTGGGTGGATGGTGCGGCCTCGGCCGGGCCGCAGGCGCAGAAGGTCAAGCAAAACAAGCAACTGCCCGCCGATGCACCTGAGGCCCGGACACTGGGTGAACGCATAGAGGCGGCGCTGCGTCGGCATCCTCTGTTTCAGTCTGCCGCCCTGCCACACATTGTGCTGACACCGCGCTTTAATGCCTATGAGCGGGGCGGGCATTACGGCAACCACGTGGACAGCGCCCTGCATCACGATCCGTTTAGAGGGGTGACGGCGCGCACCGACATTTCAACCACGGTCTTCCTCAATGACCCCGACGAATACGAGGGCGGCGAACTGATCGTCGAAGACACCTACGGCGCGCATGAGGTCAAGCTGAACGCCGGGGATGCCATCCTCTATCCGTCCACCTCGCTGCACCGCGTCGAGCCGGTCACCGGTGGCGTGCGGCTGGCCTCCTTTTTGTGGACGCAAAGTCTGGTGAAAGACAGCGAGCAACGGCGGATGCTGTTTGAACTCGACATGACCATCCTGCGCCTGCGCAGCCAGTTGGGCGACAGCGAAGAGGTGGTAGGCCTGACCGCCCACTATCACAATCTCCTGCGGCAATGGGCGCAGATGTGATGTCCCCCAAGTCCCCCCTGACGGTCATTCCCCCCGATATCGTAGCGGTCTCAGACTACGAGGCCTATGCCCGTGAGCGGCTGAGCGATATGGCCTGGGCCTATCTTCAGGCCGGTGCCGGGGATGAACACACGGTCCGTCGTAATCTTGAGGCCTTCTCTGAAATCCTGCTGAAAGGACGAGTGCTGGGGTCGGCGGCCGGAGGCCACACGCGCCTGAGCCTGTTCGGCCATGTCTATGAACATCCAATCTTTTTAGCCCCTGTGGCCTATCAGAAACTGTTTCATAGCGACGGCGAACGCGCCACGGCTTTGGGTGCAGCGGTGACCCAGACCCTGATGGTGCTTTCGACCCTATCGACCGTCACGCTGGAGGAGGTGGCTCAGGCCGAAACCGCGCCGCCTCTGTGGTTTCAGCTTTACTTACAGGCCGATCGCAGCGTGTCGCTTGACCTGATCCATCGGGCTCAGCGTGAAGGCTATCGCGCGCTGGTCATCACGGTCGATGCGGCAATGGCCGGGGTGCGCAATCGCGAACAGCGCGCCGGGTTCCGCCTGCCGCCGCATCTGTCGGCGGTCAATCTGCCATCTCAGTCGCCGGTGCCCACCGCGGCACCGGGGCAAAGCCGCGTCTTCGACGGTTTGATGAAGACGGCCCCCGGCTGGGACGACATCGAATGGGTGCTGTCTGAGGCACGTTTGCCGGTCATCCTCAAGGGAATTATGGCCCCGGAAGATGCCGATCATGCGTGCCGCATGGGCGTGCACGGCCTGATCGTCTCCAATCACGGGGGCCGGGTGCTCGATACCCTGCCGGCGGCCATCGAGGCCTTACCCACTGTGGCGGCGGTTGTGGCGGGACGGGTGCCCATCCTGCTGGATGGTGGTATCCGGCGCGGCAGCGATGTGTTCAAGGCGCTGGCTTTGGGGGCATCGGCGGTGCTTGTCGGGCGTCCTTACGTGCAGGCCCTGGCCGCCGCCGGGCCTCTGGGTGTGGCCCATGCGATACGCACGCTAAGGGAAGAACTGGAAGTGGTCATGGCCCTGTCGGGAACCCCAACGCTGGACCGTATAAGAGCTGAACATCTGTCTCTTTGAGGCGGATTGCTGCCTTGCAAAAGGCGGGATGCCTTGATAATGAGAATGATTATTAGATAAAGCCTCAAACCTGATGACGACCGCGTTTAAACCGACTCCCTCCTTCTGGCGCAATCAGCTACGCCAATGGCACTGGATATCTTCGGCCCTTTGTCTGGTCGGCATGATCCTGTTTTCGGTCAGCGGCTTTACGCTCAACCACGCCAGTGTCATCGAGGCCAAGCCGCAGGTCACCAACTGGGAAAAGGAGATCAGTGCGCAGACGAAGGCGCTTTTGCCAAAGGCGCAGGACAAGACGCGTCTGCCGGACGATCTGGCTAAGGCGCTCAAGGCGGATACGGGGGTCGATGTCTCAAAAGTTCTGCCCGAAGTCTCTGATAGCGAACTCTATTTTGCCATGCCGGGACCGGGTTTTGACGAATGGATGAGCGTCGAGCGTGACACAGGCTATGTGACCTACGAAAAAAGCCATCGTGGCTTTATTGCCGTGCTCAATGACCTGCATAAGGGGCGCAATGCCGGCCCGGCCTGGAGCCTGTTTATCGACATCATCGCCATTGCCTCGGTCATCTTCTGCGTTACCGGGCTGGGTCTTCTGTGGATCTACGCGCGGGGGCGGCGCATCACCTGGCCGCTGGTCGGTCTGGGCACCATCGTGCCCTTCATCCTCTTTCTTCTGTTTATTCATGCGTGAGGTTTATCATGTTCGCTAAAGCCGCCATCTGGACGACGGTCCTCAGCGCCGGTGCGGTCGGTGCCGCTCAGGCCGGGACCGTAACCGTCGATGTCGAAGTGCCGCGTCTCAGCGTCGCCGAGTACCACAAGCCCTATGTGGCGGCGTGGATCGAAGACGGCGCGGGCGCACACAAATCAAACCTGTTTGTCTGGTATCAGATCGGTAAGGGCGACAAGTGGTTGAAGGACCTGCGTACCTGGTGGCGCAAGTCAGGCCGCGATCTCAGCGCCGAAGACGTCAGCGGTCTGTCGTCGGCTACCAAGGCACCCGGCCGTCAGACGGCGAAGATCGACACCTCGGCTTTGAAGGGCCTGACGCCCGGCGACTATGTGCTGAATGTCGAAGCGGCGCGCGAAGGCGGCGGCCGCGAAGTGGTCAAGGCACCATTCAAGTGGGACGGCAAGAAGGCGGTAGCGGCTTCGACCAAGGGCACGACCGAGCTGGGTGCTGTGGCGTTCACCATCAAGCCGTGATCTGTCCATAACTCCCCCGGCACGCCGGGGGAGCCGGTATATCAAATGATCCAAACAGACACTTTAGCAAACCGGCGCGTTCTGGTTCCGGCGCTGATCACGCCGCCGGAAGATCTATCGGCGTGCCTGCTGTGCGAAGTGTCCGGGAAGGCCTTTGCCACGACGTGGCGGGCGCGGCTGTTCAGTGACGGACCGGTCGATAGGCTGGGCTTGTCGGCGCGGATGCAGGCCATACTCGACCGTATCGACGCTGAAATGTCGCCCTATCGCGCGGATTCCGACCTGACGCGCTTCAATGAGGCCAGGGCAGGGGCGTTTGTGCCCCTGCCGCCTAGGCTGATGCAGGTCATCGCCCACGCACTCGACATAGCGCGTCTCACGGAGGGGGCCTTCGATCCGGGTCTGCTGGAAGCCGTTGAGTTGTGGGGTTTCGGCGCGAAGATCGTGCCCGAAGGTGTGCCGACCCTACAGGTGCGCGCCGCACTCAAGAAACGTCAGAACTGGCGCGCCCTCGACTGGCAGCACGACGGACTGATCAAACCCGAAGGCCTCAAACTCGATCTGTGTGGCATCGCCAAGGGCTATGCAGTCGATGCGGTGACTCAGATGCTCAAGGCGACGCCGGGGGTGCGTTCGGCGCTGATCGAGATTGGTGGCGAATTGAAAGCGTTTGGCGTGCGCGCAGAGGGTCAGCCGTGGTGGGTCGAAATCGAACGCGCTGATCCGGCGCACACTGAAACCCTTGTCGCCCTGTGCGATCTGGCCGTGGCCACGACGGGCGACAGCCAACGCTATTTCATCCATGACGGCGTGCGCCTGTCGCACACGATCGATGCTGCCACCGCCGCTCCGGTGCAGAGTGGTATTCGTCAGGTCAGCGTCTTTGATGCCCAATGCTGGCGCGCCGATGCACTTGCCACCGCCCTGATGGTTATGGGCGAAGATCGTGCCCTGTCTTTTGCGCAAACCCATGCTATCCCTTGTCTGATGGGGCTGAGCGACGGGCGTGAGGTTTTAAGCCCGGCTCTTGAGGACTGGCTATGATCGACTTTGTAACGACCGATCCGCTGCGCGTGGGGCTGGCCGCGGGGGCCGGCGTGCTGTGGCTGCTGATGAGCGGCGTCATGCTGACACGCGGACGCGCCCGTGCGTCGGCTGTGGCCGTCGATGCCCTGATCCTCTCGGCCTCGCAGACCGGGCAGGCCGAGGAACTGGCGCGCCATACGCACAAGGCGTTGAACACGGGCGGTCTGACCACGCGCCTGATGTCGCTGGGCAAGGTAACGGTCGAAGACCTGCAACAGGCAAAGCTGGTACTGGTGGTCGCCTCGACCACCGGCGTCGGTGATGCCCCGGACGACGGCGCGGCCTTTGAGCGCGCACTTATGTCTGCGCGTCCGGACCTGTCGGCCCAAAGCTTTGCCGTGCTGGCCTTGGGCGATCGCAGCTACGAAGACTTCTGCGCCTTTGGCCATCGCGTGCACAACTGGTTCACCGCCTGCGAGGCGACGGCCAAAAAGCCAATCACCGAGGTTAATGATCTCGATGCACAGGCTCTGAAACAATGGGAGTCCTACCTCAAGGAGTGGGGCGGGGCGGCGATGCAAGCGGATAATCCGTTCGCCCCCACGTCCCTGATTGCGCGTGAACGGTTGAATCCCAAAAGCGAGGCGGCGGGGCTTTACGCCATTGAGTTCGCAATACCCGAAGGCGCGACGTGGGTGGCCGGTGATCTGGCCGAAATCCGGACATCGTCCGGGCATCGTCGCGACTATTCCATTGCCTCCCTGCCCGAAGAGGGGCGGGTGCGCCTGTTTGTACGGGAAGTCATCAAGGCCGATGGTTCACGGGGTGAAGGTTCCGGCCTGCTGACGACGCTTGCTGTCGGCGAAAACGTGCCGCTGCGTCTGAAAACGCATAAGGGGTTTCATGCCCCGACGGGCGACGGCCCGGTATTGCTGATCGCCGCCGGGTCGGGTCTGGCCGGCTTGCGGCCGCATCTGCTGGAACTGGCCGGGCGCGGGCGGGGCTGCTGGCTGATCTATGGTGAGCGTCATCCGCTGCACGACGGACGCCTGTCCGACGAGATGCGCGGATGGCAACAGGGCGGGCGTATCCGCAAGCTGGACCTTGCTTTTTCGCGGCCTGACGATGGCGTGAAAACCTACGTGCAGGACGTAGTGGCACAGCAGGCCGCAGCCATCCGCGACTGGCTCGGGCAGGGCGGCAGCGTGTTGGTCTGCGGCGGGCTGGATATGGGGCGCGGCGTCGATGCGGCGCTGAAAGCGGCATTGGGACCGGACTGGCTGGAGGCCGCGCTCAGCCACGGGCGCTATCGCCGCGACCTGTATTGATCCAAAAAAAACCCGCCTCATGAAGAGGCGGGTTTAAGTGCACCGAGGATAATTGAGCGACAAGACGTCTCTCAGAAAGCGCCGGAAGGGGAGGCTGTCCGGTCCCGAACGCTTGAGATTATTTAGCCTTGATGGTGTATTTTTGTCAATGCGAATTATTCGCATTATTAGCTTTGTAGGTTTCCGTTCACGGAAATGCGAATAGGCGATGCGGCGATTTCGGTTACACTTGCAAGCGGTGATGACAACCGCGAGGGTGCAAACCGAATGAAGTCAATGGCTGCCCTGCTGGGAGGTTTCTGTCTGGTGTTTGCAGCCGGACAAGTAGCGGCGCAGCCGTGCGAGCGGACGATAACCCTCGATATCCGCAGCATCGATTATAAGACCAAACCCTATGATCCGATGCTCAAACCGTTGCTTGAGAAGGTGGACCCGGAGATCGGGCGTATCGAACTGACCTTTGCCTCGGCACGCGTACATCCCGAAATCGTCGATCTTCAGGCCGCCGGCCTCAAATATGTGCAGTCACGGATCACGCTTCAGGGCTACGACCCCGCTCTGATTCAGCGTCAGGAGGTCATGCTGCCGCGTAGTTTTGCCGGCAAGGATGAGCTTTACCGCCTGATTGTCACCTATGGTCCCAAAGAACACGCGCCTGCCTGCTGAACCGTGACCGGTTCCGGGTCGTATTGGCCACATGGGTACACTCAGGCTTGTTCTTGCGGATCAGTTGTCGGCGCGTCTCGACATCCGGACTCGCGCCGATAAGGAAACCGATGTCTTTCTGATGGCTGAGGTGGCCGAAGAGGCCAGCTATGTCCGCCACCACGTCAAGAAGATCGCCTTCCTGTTTTCAGCGATGCGCCATTATGCCGAGGCCTTGCAGCAGGCGGGATACCGCGTGCGCTATGTGCGGTTTGATGACCCGGAAAATACCCACAGCCTGAAGCGCGAGATCGACCGGGCGCGCACGGAGTTGAAGCTGTCTGCGGTCCATGTGACTGAGCCCGGCGAGTGGCGGCTGAAGGAAGTCTTTGCCGCCATGGACGATGTGACCTTGCTCGAAGACAACCGTTTCCTCTGTTCGCCGCAGTGGTTTTCGCGCTGGGCCGAAGGCCGCAAGCAACTGCGTATGGAATACTTCTACCGCGAAATGCGCCGCGCGCACGACATACTGATGGACGATGGCAAACCGTGTGGTGGTGAATGGAACTACGACGCCGAAAACCGCTCGCCGCCGCGCGACGGGCTGGTCTTTCCGCGCCGGCTGAGCTTTCGCAAGGACTCCATTACGCGTGATGTGCTCTATCTGGTCGCCAAAGTCTTTCCGGACAATCCCGGTCAACTGGAGCCCTTTCATTTTGCAGTCACCCGTTCGCAGGCGCTGAAAGAACTCGATCATTTTGTGGCGCACATCCTGCCGCAGTTCGGCCCCTGGCAGGACGCCATGCTGGGGCGCGAACCCTATATGTATCATTCACTGCTCTCGAGCTATATCAATGCCGGGCTGCTCTATCCGCTGGAGGTCTGTCTGGCGGCTGAGCGCGCCTATCGCGAAGACGGCGCGCCGCTCAATGCCGTCGAAGGGTTTATCCGTCAGGTGCTGGGCTGGCGTGAATATGTGCGCGGTCTTTACTGGCACTTTATGCCGGACTATGTGGCGATGAACGCGCTGGACGCCCACGAGGACCTGCCGTGGTTCTACTGGTCCGGTGATACGCAGATGAACTGCGTGCGCACGGCGGTGGCGCATACGCTGGAACACGCCTATTCACACCATATCCAGCGGCTGATGATTACCGGTAACTTCGCTCTGCTGGCGGGTGTTGATCCAAAACAGGTGCATGAATGGTATCTGGCCGTCTATGCCGATGCCTATGAGTGGGTGGAACTGCCCAATACGCTCGGTATGGCGCTGCACGCCGATGGTGGGATTATGGCCTCGAAGCCCTATGCCGCGTCAGGGGCCTATATCAACCGCATGAGCGATTATTGCAAAGACTGTCATTACAAGGTCGAAATGCCGGTGGGCGAAAAATCGTGTCCGTTCAATGCTCTGTACTGGGATTTTATCGCGCGTCACGAAGAGCGTTTCCGCAAAAATCCGCGCCTGTCTTACGTCTATGCCAACTGGACGCGTATGGGCGACGACAAGCAAAAAGCCCTGCGCGCCCAGGCACAAGCGCACCTTCAGGCCATGCGCGAAGGACATCTGTGATGCCACGCGGGGTAAAGAAATGCGACCTGCCGCAAAAGACCTGTCAGGGCTGTGGCCTGCCCTTCACCTGGCGTAAAAAGTGGGAAAAGGTGTGGGCCGAGGTGAGCTATTGCTCGGACCGTTGCCGCCAGGCTAAAAAGAGCGCCCGATAACCGGAACCGCTCTCATGACCCTGCCGCCGCTCAATCCGGTCTATGCCGGGCTTGGCACGACCATCTTCACCACCATGTCGGCAATGGCGGCTGAGACCGGCGCCCTCAATCTGGGGCAGGGCTTTCCCGAAACGGACGGCTTCCCGGAGGTGCGTGAGGCCGCAGCAAAGGCGCTGATCGACCGCTCAAATCAGTATGCCCCGATGAAAGGGCAGGCTGCGTTACTGGAGGCCGTGGCAGAGTTTTATGGCCGCACGCAGGGCCTCAGCCTTGATCCGGCAAGAAATGTGCTGATCACCTCCGGGGCGACCGAAGCGCTGGCGGCGGCGGTGTTTTCGCTGATTTCACCGGGCGATGAGGTGATTGTTTTTGAGCCCCATTACGACGCCTATGCGCCCCTGATCGAGCGCGCCGGGGGCGTGGTGGTGCGTGTGCGTCTCAGCCCACCCGACTGGCGCTTTACCGAGGCGCAACTGACCGAAGCCTTTTCGCGGCGCACCCGCATGGTGATGGTCACCACGCCCAACAATCCGACCACCCGCCTGATACCCACCGAGGATTGGGCGCTGCTGGCACGGTTCTGCATCGAGCATCAGGCCTATGTGGTGTCAGACGAGGTGTGGGAGCAGGTCGTGTTCGATGGCGCGACCCATAAGGGCGTGCTGAACGTCCCTGGACTGGAGACTTTAGGGGTCAAGATCGGCTCGGCAGGCAAGCTGTTTGCCCTGACCGGCTGGAAGGTGGGCTTTGTTTGTGCCCATGAGCGTCTAGTCAGCCAAATGGCGAAGGCGCATCAGTTTCTGACCTTCTCCACGCCCCCTATGTTGCAGTCGGCGGTGGCCTTTGGTCTGGGTTTACCCAAAAGCCGATTTGTCGAAGAGGTCGCCGCCCTTCAGCGGTCCCGCGAACGCTGGCGCGCGGGCCTTGAGGCTGAAGGCTTTCGAACCCTGCCGTCCGAAGGTACCTACTTTCTCAATATTGACCTTCCGGGCTCAGGTATTGCGCTGGAGGGGGAGAGTTTTGCCCGTCGTGCTCTCAAAGAAGCAGGTGTCGCCGTCATCCCGCTCGATGCGTTCTGCGCGCCGGGAGGTGACAGTCTGCCGGTTGTCCGGCTCTGCTTTGCCAAAAGCGATGCGACGCTGGATCGCGGGATTGAGCGGCTCACCGTTGCCCGCCGTCTTTGTGGGATAGTCTAAGACGGATTATTTGCAGTGCAGCAAAATGGCCACAGTTTCAGTTGCGATCAAACGGTTGAAGTGGCTCAGTTTTGTTTCCTGACAAAGCGTTTCTTAAATCGCATTTATGTTTAGCGGACTTATTGCGGAGCACAAAAAACTGTGTGACGTTTTTATGATCTATACACAGTGAGTGGTCGGTATTGTGCACCACCGGCGCTCCGCAAAAGGGGATCATACATGTTGAATGCGACAGGCCGTCTCAGGGCGAAAAGTCTTTCCCAATTTGCCGGCGTCTCTGCTCTGGCGCTTCTCAGCGCGGGTGTGGCATTTGGAGACGAACTTGCGCCGGAACCTGAAGTGACAGACGTGGTGGTGACGGCGACGCGCCGCGCTACTAATGTGCAGAAAATCCCCTACAATATTTCGGCCATCGGGGCTGCCGAAGCTGAACGCAACGGTATCGTGGAAATCGCCGATCTGGCGCGCGTAACGCCGGGGCTGAGCTTTCGCGACGTAGGTGCCCGCGACAACGGCTCCGTCATCTTACGTGGCCTGTCCGTTTCACCCCTGCGCGTCTCGACAGGTGGCGATAACGGATCAGTTGCACAGTATATCAACGAGACACCGGTCACCAATCAACCGCGGGTGTTCGATATCGACCATATCGAAGTCTTGCGCGGGCCACAGGGGACACTTTATGGCTCGGGTTCTCTAGGGGGCGCGATCCGCTACATCGTCAATGACCCTAAAATGTATTTCAATACCTCTGCCGGTGCTGATGTTTACAAAATTTCCCAAGCCGGGGAGGGGTCGTATAAATTGACCGGCATGATCAATCTGCCGTTGGTCGAAGACAAGCTGGCCCTGCGCGTCGCCCTGCAGCACCTTGATGATTCAGGCTTTACCGATTACCCCATGGTCATCAGCGGTCCGAAAACCGATCTTGATTTCGAAAAGCGTACCACGACGCGTGCGTCTCTCCTCTGGAAGCCCACAGCGGTCTTCTCTGCGACGGCCAGCGTCTATTACGACAATGCCAAGGCGGGCGGGCGCACAGGCTCCAATGCCGGTCTCACCATCAAGGCGCCTTATGACGGCGTCTCGGATAATTCCGACCCGACAATGTGGTCCTATCCGGCTTCCAACTATCGCCCCTACACACTCGGCAAGTTTGAGATCGGCCAGCGTTTCGAGGAGCCTGAATCCAACCACTACCTCCTATCGGCACTTGAACTTAAATACGATCTAGGTTTTGCGGACCTGACGTCGTCGAGCTCCTACACTACGGAAAGCGTGCTGGGTCACAGAGACCAGACCGACCTCCTGCTGGGGTTGGGGTTTGGCTACGAAAACTACCCCGATTTCCGGGCCTTCACCACGGAAGAATCGGATTTTGAAGCCACGGTGCAGGAGCTGCGTCTGGTGTCGAAATCGGGAGGTGCGTTCGATTACGCCGTAGGTCTCTACTACACCCGCGAAACGGCCCACAGTACCTCTAAGGAATTCACCCCGGGACTTGCCCAGTTTTGGGGGCTAGGACGTACGGATGACCTAGAGTATTTCTCGGTCGAGGACTCAAAATATACCGAAATGGCGGCGTTCGGGGAACTGACTTGGCATGTCAATGATCTGTGGCAGATCACCGGTGGTCTGCGGACGTTCGAACTGAAAGACGATGTGGTGTCGTGTACGGCCCTGCCTCTTTATGACGATCCCTTCTCGGACACTATCACCTTCTCTTGTGCAAACGGCGCGTCCAAGGTCAGCAAGACCATTTACAAGGCAAATAGCTCTTACCAGCTGACGCCTGACATGATGCTCTACGGCACCTTCTCGCAAGGTTTCCGACGTGGTGGTGTCAACACCCTCCCTGACGGTGCGCAGTTTGCCGGCATCACCGACGCGCAGCGCAAGTATATTCCGGATAGTGTCGACAATTTCGAACTGGGCGTGCGTTCACAGTGGTTCGA
The DNA here is from genome assembly GCF_000175215.2 of Asticcacaulis excentricus CB 48. Taxonomy (NCBI): domain Bacteria; kingdom Pseudomonadati; phylum Pseudomonadota; class Alphaproteobacteria; order Caulobacterales; family Caulobacteraceae; genus Asticcacaulis; species Asticcacaulis excentricus. The sequence goes on from NC_014816.1 coordinate 1,387,058, forward strand.
CCGTCGTCTGACGCTCAATGCCGCCCTGTTTCACATCGACTGGCAGGACGTGCAACTGGCTTCTCTGGCACCGGGCAACCTTCCCATCATTGCCAATGCCGGAAAGGCGACCTCCGACGGCGTCGAGCTGGAATCGGAGTGGAAGGCCAATGACGCTCTGACGTTCAGTTTCGGCTACGCGTACACGAAGGCCGAGATGGCGCAGACCTATTACAATCGTAATGAAGACGGCGACATCCTTAACACTTTCCTCAAAGGTACATCTCTGCCGGGGACGCCGGAACACCAGGTCAGCCTGGCGGTCGATTACAACCTCCCGACCCTACCGGTCGGCGAGTTGAGCCTTCATGCCGATGTCAGTCATTCATCGAGCGTAACCACGTCGGCGGAAAAAGACAGCCTCGACTACCGCATGCTGGATGGCTTCTCTGAGGTCAATGCCTCGGCCTTGCTGATCCCGTCTAATGGGATGAAGATCCGGTTCTATGTCACCAATCTAACCAATGAGTACGCTTTCGTTTCGTCGCAGGGGCCGTCAACCTATGGTCTGCAAGGCCAGTTCCTCATTCCGATCCGCCCCCGCACGATAGGTGTGTCCATCTCCAAGAATTTCTGAGTGTTACAACTTGATCCAGATGCTATTCTGGCCGAAGCGCTGAGGCTTCGGCGGGCCGGATATTTGACGGACGCGATCGCTGCCGCGCGCCGCCTGACCGAGGTGGCTCCTTGGCGGCTGGAGGCTTGGTTTATCTGGGGAACCAGTGCGCTGGCCGCCGGTCGTTTGTCCGAAGCCGAGCAGGTGCTGGGGGAAGGGGCGCGTCGCTCTCCCGTAAATGCGCGGGCGAGGTTTCTCGTTCCGCGCGCCCGGACCCTCACAGCGCTCGGTCGCTCAGCTGAAGCGGTCGCCAACACACGTGCAGCCGTCCCGCAGATCACTCAGGCCGCGGATTTCAATACGCTGAGCGCCGTGATGTCACAGGCGAATTTGCTCGACGAGGCCCTGCCTTTGTCTGAGGCGGCGGTCGCACTCGATCCGCTGGCGTCAGATGCTTGGCACAACCTGGGCAGTTTGTACCAGTTTATGGGGCGTCTGGAGGACGCGGCTACGGCCTTTGAGCGTGCTATTTCAGTCGAGTCCAATGCCGCGGCGCATCTGGCTTTGGCAAGGCTGCGTAAATGGTCTGTTACAGATAATCACATTGAACGGTTGAAATCGGCACCACTGGTTTCGCCGCTGGACGAAGCGCGTCTTAACTATGCCCTGTTCAAAGAACTGGATGATGTCGGCCATCACGATGAAGCCTGGGAGAGGTTAAGGCGCGGTGCTGAGGTCGCGAAAGTGGCCATCGGGGGGTGGGACGCGGAGCAGGAGGCCGAGACGCTTGCAGCCTGGATGACGGCGTTCCCAAACGCCGCCTCTCTAAAAAGGGGCGACGGCCTGAGCCGGATAGAGGGGATGCGCCCGCGCCGACTCTTTATCGTTGGTCTGCCGCGTTCCGGCACAACGCTTGTAGAGCGCGTACTGGCGGCACATTCCGAAGTTCAGGCTTTGGGCGAACTTCAAACTTTTGGCCTCGCGGTCAAGCGCGTGTCGCAAAGCCGCACTCCGTATCTGCTAGATGCCGATACAGTGCGCCGCGTGTCTGAAGCCGATCCATCGGAAATAGCTGCCTGTTACGACCCCGAGACCGACTACCTGTGGGACGGGCGAAGCTCGGTCACCATCGACAAGCTGCCGCATAATCATGACTACTGCGGCCTGATCCGCCGAGCCTTTCCGGATGCGCTCATCGTACACGTCCGACGTGAGCCTCTGGATGCCCTGTTCGGAGCCTATCGTCTGCTATTTGCGCATGCACACAAATGGTCCTATGACTTCGAAGATCTCGCTACCCATTACGACCATTATCGCCGTCTGATGGCGCATTGGCAGGCTGTTGATCCGGCCATTATTGATGTTTCGCTCGAAGGCCTTATTGCGAACCCCGAAAGTGAAATTCGCCGGTTGCTTAGCGACTGCGGCCTGCCGTTCGAGCCTGCCTGCCTGTCACCGCATGAGGTCATGGGTGCGGTGGCCACCGCCTCTTCGACACAAGTACGCAAACCGATCAATGCCGAAGGAATTGGTGCCTGGAGACGCTACGCCAAAGGTTTGAAGCCGCTTCATAACCAACTGACAGCTCTGGGCTATATTTCCCCTTCCCCATAATTGGGAATGCGATAGTCTGTGATCACGAATTGGCGTCGGAGGCTCCCATGCGACATATCTCACACTTTATCGGCGGGCAGGCGGTAGCGGGGGTGTCGGGCCGGGTCGGTGAGGTGTTCGATCCGAATACCGGCCGGGTTCAGGCGAAGGTCGATCTGGGCACCTCGGAGGAGCTGGCTCAGGCCGTAGCGGTGGCGAAGGTGGCGCAGGCGGGTTGGGCCGCGCTTAATCCGCAGCGCCGCGCGCGGGTGATGTTTGAGTTCAAACGCTTGCTGGAACGTGACATGGACGCGCTGGCGCATCTTCTGGCATCCGAGCATGGCAAGGTCATTTCCGATGCGAAGGGCGATATTCAGCGTGGGCTGGAGGTCGTTGAGTTCGTCTGCGGCATCCCGCATCTGCTGAAAGGCGAATATACAGAAGGCGCCGGGCCTGGCATTGACGTCTTTTCGATGCGTCAGCCACTGGGGGTCGTGGCCGGCATCACGCCATTCAACTTCCCGGCCATGATCCCCATGTGGATGTTCGCACCGGCGCTGGCCACCGGCAATGCCTTCATCCTCAAGCCGTCCGAGCGTGACCCTTCCGTCCCCGTGCGGCTGGCGGAGCTGCTGCTGGAGGCTGGTCTGCCCGAAGGCGTGCTCAATGTCGTGAACGGCGACAAGGTGGTGGTTGATGCCATACTTGATCACCCCGATATCCGCGCCGTGAGCTTCGTCGGCTCGTCTGACATCGCGCAATACGTCTATGGTCGCGGGTCGCAAAACGGCAAGCGGATGCAGTGCATGGGCGGCGCAAAGAACCACGGCATCGTCCTGCCTGATGCCGATCTCGATCAGGCGGTGGCCGATATAATGGGGGCCGCCTATGGCTCTGCCGGCGAACGTTGCATGGCGCTGCCTGTGGTGGTGCCGGTGGGCGAAGAGACGGCGGAGCGTCTGCGGCCGAAGCTTCTGGCGGCGGCCGAAGGCTTGCGCGTCGGTGTCTCGACCGATGCCGAGGCCCACTATGGCCCGGTCGTGTCGGCGGCGCACAAGGCGCGCATCGAACACTATATCCAGATGGGCGTCGATGAGGGCGCTGAACTTGTGCTCGACGGGCGCGGCTTTAAACTTCAGGGGCATGAGGAGGGCTTCTTCCTGGCCCCCAGCCTGTTCGATCACGTGACCCCCGCCATGCAGACCTATCAGGACGAAATCTTCGGTCCGGTGCTGCAAATCGTGCGGGCCAAGACTTTGGAAGAAGCCATCCGCCTGCCGTCGCAACACCCGTATGGCAATGGCGTGGCTATCTTCACGCGCAACGGCGACGCGGCGCGCGAATTCGCCTCACAGGTTGAGGTCGGCATGGTCGGCATCAATGTCCCCATCCCCGTCCCAGTGGCCTATCACAGCTTCGGCGGCTGGAAGCGCTCCGGTTTCGGCGACCTCAACCAATATGGCATGGATGGCGTGCGTTTCTATACCCGCACCAAAACCGTTACACAAAGATGGCCGCAAGGCGGGGTTGTACGCGACCAAAGCTTTGTTATCCCAACGATGGCGTAGGGCAGCTTTTCGCCCAGTGGGGACGTCGGTTAACTCGGTACTACCTTGCCCGCAAGTGGTCATCAAGGATTCAATATTCCCCAATAAGACCGGTCGAGAAGCGGGGCAATGGCAGCATAGTCCTCTACGCGTTAAGCCAGCGCGGCACTGTCCCCGACGCACCAGCACCCAGCCCGGATACTCGGCGAGCAGGCAAGAGGCCGCGTCCAGCACGACTAGGTCTTCGGCATTAAGCTTAACCTCTTGGGCCTTAACATTGTCGCTCAGTTGCACCGAGCATTTGGCCCCGATGATGACGCTGCCACGTGCTTCTGATGTAGGAGCCACGACAGAGCCACCTGCGCCACGCTGACGCCCTCTGCCGGCGCCACCTCATGCAGCACAGCGATAAAGGCGTCGCCTCGCGCGAGAACGACCGGTGTGAAGTTCGGCTTGGCGCGGAAGCCTAGTGACAACGGCCTTTGTTTTTTATCTCTTCACCGTGTATGGAACGGCAGGGCGGGCAAGCCTTCCTTATTCATCAGGTTGGGGCGGGCGGCTTCGTCCCAGGCAAACCGCACGGAAATGGGTTGTCGCACATTGGGGTTTGAGGCGATGACTGTTTCAGCGGAGATACTGGCTGTAGCGGGCCACCATACGCCGTCAGCACCGGAAATTTGAAACCACGTTAGTGGCTTGGCGTCCCTAGCGACCAGCCCGCCGCCAATGTCGTCAAAGCTGAGAATGGCTTTATCATTTTCAATACGCACGTCGCGGAACTTAGGTCCGTTGATGACAAGGCCCGTCTGTCCATAGGTCTTCGACAGGGCCAGATTGGCCAGACGCTGCCCCACCGTAACCTTATCACGCGGGTGGATGTCGCTCAGATCATCGACCAGATCGGTGGTGACGACCATGCCGGTATTGGGAATGCGCAGGGCAGCCGTCTGAGCCTCCCACATCTGCGGCAGGCCTTCGGCTGAGGCTACCTGAGCCGGGCGCACAACGTGATAAAGATGCGGCGCAAGCTGAACATAATAAAAGGCAAGGTCCTGCCCGAACACCTTGCGCCAGCCCCCGATCAGGGCTTCCATCTTGTCTGTGTAATCGGCCGCCCCGCCCGGAAACTCACCGGCAGTCATGAGATTTGATTCTCCCTGATACCAGATCACGCCTTTCAGCCCGAAGGGCGCCAGTGGAGAAATCATGCTATTGTAAAGGCCTGAGATATCCGACCCGTCCACCTTCTGACCGGGTTTAACATCCGCATAGCGTTTGAGCGTCGGCACAGCTGCCATGCCTTCCGGGGCCGTCCACGGCTCGATCCGCGTGCCGCCCCAGGTCGAGTCGATCAGCCCGACTGGAGTGTTCAGTGTCGTATGCAGGCGCTTGCCGAAGACATAGGCAACGGCGGAAAAACGTGATGTATCAAGCGTCTCTGGCGTTGTAATCACCCACTGCCCTTCAACATCCGCTGCGGGTGTGGTCGAACGCGCCTTTTTCACTTTGAACAGACGGATTTGTGGCATGTTCGCCCCCGCCAGTTCGGCGTCGGCATTTATCACATCTTTCTGACCTGGCTGATTGCGGAAGGGCTTTTCCATGTTTGACTGCCCCGACGCCAGCCAGACTTCGCCGATCAATATGTTAGACACCGTCAGGCGGTTACTCTTACCCGCGACGGTCATATTGAGGGGGGCGGCATCGGATTTCAGGGGTTTTAGCATCACTTTCCAGCGGCCATCAGCCCCGGCCGCCGTGCGGTGAGTCTGACCGGCAATGCGTACCGTGACCATTTCGCCCGCATCGGCCCGTCCCCAGATGGCGACCGGCTGACCCGCCTGAAGCACCATGTGGTCTGAGATCAGGTTCGGTAGTTTTACCTCCGCTGAGACGGGGGCCGCCCCCAGGTTCAGGGTCGCAGCCAAGACCAGAAATGTGCTGGCAAAAAATCGTCTGTGCATCGGTTTCCTCACTTCTTTGTGGTTTTGGCTTGACCTTTCGACGGTGCGACGAAAGTCGTGCGTTACACGCTTGTCAAATCCAGCTTAGGCTCTAAACTGAGCACAAACAATCAATATTGAGCAGAGAGTCATGTTATGCCCGTATCTATGGATCGCCGTCAGCTCTTGACCGCGGCGGCGGCCTCCGCCCTGTTGCCCGGTGTGGCCTTTGCGCAGGATTCCGGCGCGCCGCTGGCGTCCGAAGGGACGAAGGTGCCACTTCTGCCGCCGCTGGAAAGCTTCCCCCTATGGCCCAAGGGCAAGGTGCCGGGGGCAATGGGCGTGACGGTGAAGGAAGAGTGGATTTTACGCAACCCCAAAGAGGGGAACCCGAACGACACAGCGGCGACGCATGTCACTGAGCCAGTCCTTATGGTGCGGCGACCGAAAAATCCGAATGGTTCAGCCATTCTGATGATCCCTGGCGGCGGCTATGTGCGCGTTGCCGTAAGTCGCGCAGGAGGCGGCACGGACAAGGACTTTGCTGATCGTGGCACGACGGTGTTTGTCATGACCTATCGTCTGCCGGCGGATGGCTGGGGTGCAGGGCCCGAAGCGCCGTTGCAGGACGCGCAGCGCGCCATCCGCCTGATCCGCCATCGCGCTGCAGACTTCGGTATCGACCCGAACCGTCTCGGCGTCATCGGCTTTTCGGCGGGTGGGCATCTGGCCGGATGGCTTTCGGAAAGTTTTGCACGGGAAACCTATGCGCCGGTCGATGCAGCCGATACACAGCCAACCAAGCCTTTGGTGACCGGGATGTTTTATCCGGTGATGACCATGATGGCCCCTTACGCGCATGGGGGCTCGGTCAATGCCATGTTCCCGAATGGCGGCACGGACGAGCAAAAGCGCAAGGTCTCGCTAGAGTTCAATCTGCCTAAGGATATGCCGCCAACCTTCATGGCGCATGCGGGGGATGACCGTACGGTCCCGGCGGAAAACAGCCTGATCCTCTATCAGGCCCTGCGCGCACAGAAGACACCGACGGAGCTGCATATTTTCGAAAATGGTGGCCACGGCCTTCGCGTCAATGGACAGGATCAGCCCTATATGTCGCTGTTTGAGGCCTTTGCGAAACGCCACGGCCTCTGGGGTTAGGGTCTTTTTTGAAAAATACCCCGCTGGAGCTAAGTCCAGCGGGGTCGCTTTTTATCTGACCGCGTTTACCACTTACGTTCGATAGACAGGGTAAAGGTACGTCCCAAAAGGTCGTACTGGCTGGTCAGGGCCGCATTGCCGAGACGCGCTGCGCCGTAGTTGGAAATTTCCGGCGGCGTTTCGTCCAGAACATTTCGCACCGAAGCAATGACACTCCATTGATTGAACGACTTGCGTATCGAAAGGGTGTGATTGGCGTAAAACTCGGTATTCATATCATAGCAATAGGATTGATTGGCCACGCCGAACAGCGTGCCGGTGTAACAATTCGTCTTGTAATAGTCGAAGTCTGACGTTTCACCCACGAAGGTGCCGCTATAGGTGAAGGTATAGGTGCCACGGCGCAGCGACGCCGTCAGGTTACCAACATATTCCGGATAACCCACATAACCGAGATAGTTGGTCGGCGTAGAGGCGTTCTTCAGTTGATAGGTCCACTTGCGCACAAACGAGTGCTGGCTGGACACCGACACATTGCCGAAGTTAAACCGACGGTTATAGGCAAAGGTCAGATCAAACCCGCGCATAAACTGCTGGGCCACGTTGACATAGGCGTTCTGGATCGTGCGAACGCTGCCGTAGGTCGACGAGCCACTGGTGAGGTCGCGCGTGAACAATGAGCAGTATGGTGACGACATACCGACAGAGTTCATGCACTCATAGACGATGTTGTAGGACCCGTAGGTCGTGATCTGGTTTTTGATCTTCGTTTCGAAGAAATCGATCGCCACGCTGGCATTGGTGAACTTCGGCGTCCACACCATGCCGACCGTGCGGTTGTCAGAGGTTTCGGGCTGAAGGCCCGCCGCCTTTCCGCCTCCGGTATAGACCGTAGCCGAGGACCCCAGACCGGCATACGTGCCGCTGAGCCCCAGAGCCGCGCAGTTGGTTTTCACTGTTTCCGAAATGGTCGCCGACGTACCGTAATTAATGCACGGGTCAACCGACAACTGCGTCGAATATCCGACCTGATTGCCGAGATATTGCTCATACAGTGACGGCGCGCGGAACGAGGTGCCCTCTGAGCCGCGGACGCGGAAGGTGTCCGTAAGAGCCCAGTTCAGACTGGCTTTGTAGGTCGAGCTTTCGCCATAGGAGTCGTAGTCGCTGTAGCGGCTCGAAACCGCGATATCCAGCGTCTTGGCGAACGGCAGGTTCTTCAGGACCGGAACACCAAATTCGACATAAACTTCGTTGATATTGTCCTTGCCGACCGTCTGGCCCGCTGTCGTCAGGCCCCAGTAGTTGGCCTTCTGCGCCTGAGTTCCGGGCGTATCGTTGATATACTCCTTACGCAGCATAACACCGATGCTGGCGGCCACCGGACCGGCGGGCAAGGTGAACAGGTCCCCCGACATGCTGGCTTCGACATAGGACTGACGATAGGTGGTGCTACCCTTTTCATAACCGAACAGGAAAGCGGTTTCTTCGGGAGAGAAGATGCCGGTTTCGACGGTTGACTGACGATAATACTTGACGCCGCCTGTAGGACAACTGGTTGCCGTGGTCAGCAGCGCGGTATTGCAGACGCTGGCCCCCACCGTGGCGTTGACGCGGTCATTGTAGATGAAGTCGTAGCCATAGGTGGAATTGTTCAGCGATATCTGAGCCGCAACGTCATAGGTCCAGCCCTTCAGGAAGCCTATCTCCGGCACATCCCCCTTAATGCCGAGCAGACCGCGCGTATAGCGCACGTCCTGATCGACATTATAAGGGATGAGGATGATGGGATAGCTGGTGGCCTTCAGAATATTGTTGGGGTTCGACGTGTTAACGGTCGGATAGAACTGGCGCCAGCTCTCCTGACGCGAGGTGCGGCGGTTGTACATGAAGTCGCCATAAACTTCGGTGCCATTGTCGAAGGTATAGCCACCCGTGAAGTTCACCGAGCGGCGCGTCACAGGCGAAATGACGGTCTTTGACAGGTAGCGGTCCTGCATATAGGGCGCGGTAGCGCGTGAGTTGCGCGATTCATCGGCCGTTGTGCCAGTATAGATGACGCGCTTGAGTCCGTTCGCCTGGGTCGAGTCAAAGACGTAATAGTTACCCGTATAGAGGACGCTGGCGATGAGGCCATAGCACTTGTAGTCACCGGTCGCCGGATCGACCACGTCGGCACGGGTGCCGTCAGCGTAGGTGATGCGCTGTTGCGGGCAGGCCAGATAGTCGCGGTCTCCCTGGCGCAGCGCTTCCTGCTTGTAATAGTCGAGGTTAAACAGCCCGTGGAACTTGCCTTCATTGATCGACTGGCTGAGGCTGGCATTATAGGTTTCACCGCCGCCATGCTCTGGCACGGAGGCAAAGGCGCGGAAGCTGCCGCCAATGGACTTCTTCTTGGTCACGACGTTGACGACGCCGGCGATGGCGTCTGAGCCGTAGATGGCCGAGGCACCGTCTTTCAGGATTTCGTAGCGGTCAACGATGGAAGAGGGGATGGTGTTGAGATCCACCGGTCCGACCTGACCACGCGTGCCCGCCGGGCCGACACGGTGACCGTTGATTAGGATCAGGGTGCGGTTGGCCCCAAGACCCCGCAGCGACAGGGTGTTGACGCCGGGACCACCCGTTACGTTATAGCCCGTATAGCTGTTGTCGATCTGCGAGGCGCTGGCGGCAATGGTGGAGCTTTGCAGGATGCGCGTTGTGTCCACCACGCCTTCCAACTCGGCCTTTTCGGTCGAAATGATCTGCACCGGCGAGGTCGCGTTGAATTCGGTGCGACGCAGGCGTGAACCGGTGACCACAACCTCCTGAACGGCGGTGTCTTCTGTGGCTTTGGCTTCGGACTTGTCCGCCTTTTCCTTGTCTTTGGCGGTTTGCGCCTGAACCTGCGGCACGGCCAGCGCGGTCAGAGCCAGAGCGGTGCAAAGGGCGCTGCTAAGTCCATAGCGTCCGGGTATGACTTTTTTCATTTATACGCTCCAAATGTCGCCGCAGAAGGGGAGGAAGCGGCGAGAACGTATCAAATGAAAAGGATTGCCCTCTATACGTCAATAAACTGTCGTGTAAATACCATATATACGTATCTGTATATTGTAATTTTAGCATGGTATATTTCAAAATATGATCGTTATATTCGATAATGAAATAAATTAGTTTGATAATGTTGTTTTCGTGTTTTTTGAGTAATGGAACGTCGATATTGTAACATTTGAGACATTTTTCATTGATAAGGGATTGTCGGTGTACTCAGGCTGCTTGTGTCGGCGTCAGCGAAACGGCTGTCATTAGAGCGGATTTTGTTCAGGTTTAATCGAAATCTGCCTCTAACATTCTGTTTTGTCACGCATTTGATTCCGAAACGGAGTTCGGCGAAGCCAAAACCGTTGCATACTTTTCAGAATGCGCTTTAAGGCGTGGGCCCGCTTGAAGGCTGGCAGGCAGATTTTCAAAGCAACTCACGCAATCATCCGGCGCAGGACCGAGTTGCCCTTTCGCGCGGCTAACACCGCGGTGACGAACTCGCGGCGAATGGCCCGGTAGTCTATGGTCGGCGCGTAAAAGCCCTGAAGGGCATGATAAATGTAGGCGTGGATGCGCGTAATGTCTTCACCCGTCAGGTCGGGCAGAGGGTCGCTGATCAGTATGGCCAGCGCCCGCACCACGGCCCCTTCGGCCTCATCGTCGGTGGCATAGACGTAGAGCAGCCGGTCAAGCGCATGTTCCAGAACCTTCAAGTCGATCATCATAGCAGGCCTCTTGGGCAACCTCATCCGATAAGATGAGGCTGCCCCCGAAGCCGTAAACGGACAATCAGGAGAAGGGGCTTCCGAAATAAAGGGCGTCAGATGTCTGTTTCGGCCAGAGACAGCAGGGTGGCATTGCCGCCCGCCGAGGTCGTATCGACTGAGACCGTGCGCTCACTGGCAAAACGCAACAGATAGTGCGGGCCGCCCGCCTTGGGGCCCGTGCCGGACAGGCCTTCGCCGCCAAAGGGTTGTGACCCGACCACAGCGCCGATCATCGAGCGGTTTACATAGAGGTTGCCGACCTTGGCCAGAGACTTGACCCGTTCGGCCGTTTCGGCGACGCGCGAATGCAACCCCATGGTCAGGCCATAGCCGCGCGCATTGATGCGGGCGACGACGCTGTCCAGTTCCCCGGCCTTCCAGCTGACGACGTGCAGGATGGGCCCAAACCATTCCTGCGACAGGTCTTCGATAGCGTTGAGGCGGATCAGGGTCGGCGGCACAAACAGGCCGGTATGCGGGGCTTCAAGCGTATGAATCCACTGCGCTTTCATCGACTGGCGATACGCAAGTAACTTATTGTGCGCAGAGGCGTCGATGACCGGGCCGACATCGGTACGGATATCCGCCGGGTCGCCCAGAACGAGCGCATCCATCGCGCCCTTAAGCATGTGGATGATCCTATCGGCCACATCTTCCTGCACGATCAGCAGGCGCAGGGCCGAACAGCGCTGACCGGCTGAGCGGAAGGCGGAGGTCACCACATCGCCGACCACCTGTTCCGGCAAGGCGGTGGAATCGACGATCATGGCGTTGAGGCCGCCGGTTTCGGCGATCAGCGGCACAAGCGGGCGGCTGTCATCGCTGAGCAGGCTGCGGGCAATGGCGCGCGCCGTTCCGGTCGAACCCGTGAAGGCGACGCCGTGCACGGCGGCAGAGGCGGTCAGGGCCGCACCGACATCGGGGCCGCCGGGCAGGAAGTGCAACACATCGGCCGGTATTCCGGCCTCGTGCGCCAGTTGCACAGCGCGGAAAGCGATCAGCGGCGTCTGCGGCGCAGGCTTGGCCACCACGGGGTTTCCGGCGACCAGAGCGGCGGTCACTTGCCCGATGAAAATGGCCAGTGGGAAATTCCATGGCGAAATGCAAGCGAAAGTGCCGCGCCCGGTAAGACGCAGTTCGTTCAGTTCGCCCGTCGGCCCCGGCAGGCTCACAGGGCGGAATTGTTCGCGCGCATTAACGGCGTAGTAGCGACAGAAATCGACGGCTTCGCGGATTTCGGCCACGGCATCACCGATCGTCTTTCCCGCCTCATGCACGCACAGCACCATCAGTTCGAGGCGGTGCGCCTCCAGCAGGTCGGCGAGGCGCTCCAGACAAGCAGCACGCTCTTCGACCGGTGTGGCGGCCCAACGGTCGGCGGCGGCATCGGCGGCAATAAGAGCGCGCGCCACGTCGTCGCTGGAGGCTTCGATGACCGTCCCGATGGGCTGCGACGGGTCTGCGGGACGCACGACCGCCCTGGCCGTGCCGCTAACCGCCTGACCCGACACCAACGCCGTGGCGGCGTGAGGTTTCGCACCGATTTCGGCAATTGCGCTCAAGGTCGCATCAAGCGTGGTCTGATCGTTGAGGTCCAGACCCTGCGAATTGATGCGACCGGGGAAGAGGCCAGCGGGCAGGGCGATGGCCGGGTGCGGGCGACCTTCGACGGCGGCGATGTGGGCGGAGGGATCGGACAAAAGCGTTTCCTCATTGACAGCTGGGTCGGCCAGTTGATGCACGAACGACGAATTGGCGCCGTTTTCCAGCAGGCGGCGCACCAGATAGGCAAGCAGTTCTTTATGCCCACCAACGGGCGCATAGGTGCGGCAGTTATAGCCCAATTCGCGCACCAGGCGCTCATGCAGACCTTCGCCCATGCCGTGCAGGCGCTGGAACTCAAAGTCGCGACGTTCGCCGGCCCACTCCATGATCGTCGCCACGGTCAGCGCGTTGTGGCCCGCAAAGGCCGGCCAGATGTGTGTGGCATCCAGCATATCCTTCGCACAGGCGAGGTAGGAGACATCCGTCGCCGGTTTGCGCGTGAACAGCGGATAGTCGCTGAGGCCTTCGACCTGCGCGCGCTTGATCTCGGAATCCCAGTAGGCTCCCTTGACCAGACGCACCTTAAGGCGATGGCCGGTCTCCTGACCGATGGCCTGCGCCCAGCCAATCAGCGGACGCGCGCGCTTGCCGTAGGCTTGCGCCGCCATGCCGAGGCCGTCCCAGCCGGAAAGGGACGGATCGAGCAGCACGCCTTCGATGATGTCGAGCGAGATCATAAGGCGCTCGGTCTCTTCGGCGTCGATGGTCAGGTCCATATTGTAGCCGGCGGCCTTGGCTGCCAGATGGCGGATCATTTCAATTAGTTGCGGAACACAAGTTTTTCGATTGGCGACCTCATAACGCGGGTGCAGGGCCGACAGTTTGATCGAAATCGAATGGCCAGTCCCCTTGGGTGAACGGCCGACCGTGTCCAGCGCCTGCTCATAGGCGGAGAAGTATTTTTCGGCGTCTGCAAAGGTGCGTGCCGACTCTCCCAGCATGTCGAAAGAGGCGGTGAAGCCCTTGTTTTCGGGTTTGGCGGCGACATCGAGTGCTTCGTCAATGGTGCGGCCCATGACGAAGACCTCCCCCATCATCTTCATGGCGACGGCCACGCCCTGTCGGATGACCGGTTCACCCATACGGGTGATCAGCTTTTTTAGCGTGCCGGCCTGTTGCGGGTCTTCGACCAGGGCGCGGGTGACGATCAGGCCGAAGGTCGCCGTATTGACCAGAGCCGAGCCGGATTTCGCCTTGTGCGCTCGCCAGTCTGCATCGCCGATCTTGTCGCGGATCAAAAGGTTCGCCGTTTCAGGATCGGGCACGCGCAGATAGGCTTCGGCGAGCGACAACAACGCCACGCCTTCGGCCGTATTCAGCCGGTATACCTGTAGGAAGCGATTGACCCAGCCGGTCGATTGCGCCGCCTTGAGGTCCTGAAGGATGAGGCGCGCCTGTGCCATCACCCGCTGACGCATGGCGGTATCGAGCGTGGCGTCGGGCAGCAGGGCCGCCAGCACCTCCGGCTCAGGGGCGCGATGAAGGGCAATCATGCGGGCGCGGGCGTCAGCAGGCGTCATGGAGGCTCCGGGATGGTCATATGTGAAACTTTTTAGAGTATGCCTGGTTTATGGAAAATGTCCTTGGAATTTTAGGTCAATTGTCCGAAGGATATTTATGCATTATTGCCATCTTTATGCATATATTCTGTATAAATCGGATCAGGAAACGCCATGCTGGATGAGATCGACCGCAAGATTCTGCGTCTGCTGCAAGCGGACGGGCGCATGACCAATCAGGCTTTGGCTGAAGCGGTGCACGTGTCACCGGCGGCCTGTTTCGAGCGGGTCAAGCGTCTGAAGGCCAATGGCTATATTCTGGGCACCATGGCCATTCTCGATCCGGTCAAGCTGGATCGTGCCCTGCTGATCTTCGTCGAGGTTCTGTTGGATCGCACGACCGAAGATGTGTTCGACGCCTTTCGCCACGCCGTGACGCGCCAGCCGGAAATCCTGGAATGTCATATGGTGGCGGGTGGTTTCGACTATCTGATCAAGGCGCGGGTGAAGGACATGGCGGCCTATCGGCAGTTTTTGGGCGACGCGCTGGTGTTGCTGCCCGGCGTGCGTGAAACCCGCACCTATGCGGTGCTGGAAGAGGTTAAAAACGCCATAGCTCTGCCGGTTTAAACATCGGGTTGGCTTGACCCGACAACGTTGTCGTGTTTTGAAGCGGGTATGCGCCTGATTACATTGACCTCTGATTCCTGTACCCTGACCTCTGCCACGGCCATGCCGCGCGCGTCCGGCTTTCTATGGAACCGTAAGATGATGCTGCACTCGACCTGTCGCGGCTTCGTCACGGCCCAGCACATGCAGCCGGAACCGGCCAAATACAGCCACGCGCCGGTCGTCGAGGGCAGGACCTTCATGCTGCCGGAAACGGCGCACTACGCCCATCATCCGGGGCGGTTTGTCTATGTGCGTGATTTGGTCAGTCAGCGACATTTCTCGGTGCCGCATGAGCCTGTGCGGCGCGCGCCAAAGATGTTTGCTTTTACGCAGCATCCTGAAAGGCTCGAATGGGCTTTAGAACAGGATGAACTCGATATCCGCTGGAGCTTGGTGCTGCCCGTTGATGAGGCGGTCGAACTGTGGCGGCTGGAAATCCGAAACCGGCTGGATATAGAGCGCGCCCTGCGCATCGTACCCTATTTCCCGGTCGGCTATATGAGCTGGATGAATCAGGGAGCATACTTTGATGCCGGGCTGAATGCCGTTATCGCCAGCTCGGTGACCGCCTATCAGAAGATAGATGATTACTTTAAAAACCAGCACCTTAAAGACAAAACCTTCCTTACGTGTGATCGCCTCGCGGACGCCTTTGAGACGCGGCGCGAAGACTTTGAAGGCGAGGGAGGGCTGAGCGATCCGGATATGCTGCGCAGCGGCCTCAAGGGCGGTGAAGCGCTCTATGAGACACCCGCGGCGGTCTTGCAATTCGATCAGACGCTGGACGCGCATGAGACGCAGGTCTGGCATTTCGTCTTTGGTCCCGCCTTTGATGAGGCCGAGGTGGCGCGTCTGAAAGACGCCTATCTGGGGGCCGAGGCCTTTGAGCGCGTCTGTACGGAGGCGCGCGCCTACGTGGAACAGGGGCGGGGTGTCCTTTCAATCGAAACACCGGACACGCATTTCGATGCCTTTATGAACCGCTGGCTGGCGCGACAGGTCTATTATCACGGCGATACCAACCGCCTGACCACCGACCCGCAGACGCGCAACTATCTACAGGACGCGCTTGGCATGGTGTTTGTGCGTCCGCACAGCGCCAGAGAGTCGCTGCTCTATGCTCTATCGAAGCAGAATGCGGACGGCTCGATGCCCGACGGCATCAAGCTCTATGACGGGGCGCAGTTCAGCTTCATCAATCAGGTGCCGCATACGGACCATTGTGTGTGGCTGTTTATCCTGCTCGAAGCTTATCTTGATGAGACCGACGATTATGCGGTTCTGGAGGCGGAGGTTGGTGGTCAAAGCGTGCGGGCGCGTCTGGAGGCGGCGCTGCACTGGTTGCTCAAGACCCGTGACCATCGCCGGATGAGCTATATTGATCAGGGCGACTGGAACGACCCGATGAATATGGTCGGCTGGAAGGGCAAGGGGGTATCCGGCTGGCTAACCCTCGCCGTGGCCTATGCCCTGCGCCTGTGGGTGCGTCTTTCGGGAGAGACCGAGCCGTGGGCGGCCGAGGCCGAGGCGATGAACGCTGCGATGAACACGCATCTTTGGGACGGCGACTGGTTTGGGCGGGGGATCACCGACGATGACGCGGCATTTGGCATCAAGAGCGATCCGGAGGGGCGACTGTATCTTAATCCGCAGAGTTTTGCTCTGCTGTCCGGCGCGGCTTCAGAGGCGCAGGCCCAGCGCATGGTGCACGCCGTGGCATCGGAACTGGAGACGCCCTATGGCGTCGAAATGCTGGGCCCCCCCTACACAAAGATGCGCGAAGATGTCGGGCGTCTGACGCAAAAATCGCCTGGTGTGGCCGAAAACGGCTCGGTCTATAATCACGCGGCGGCGTTTTATATCTATAGCCTGACGCAGGTGAAGAAAGGTGAAAAAGCCTTTGAACTTATGCGCAAAATGCTCGCCGGAGTGGATGAAGCCGACTACGTGCAGCGCGGTCAGTTTCCGGTCTTCATCCCCAACTATTACCGCGGTGATTTCCATGCCCACCCACGCACGGCGGGCCGCTCTTCGCAGCTTTTTAACACCGGCACCGTGGCCTGGGTCTATCGCAGCCTGATCGAAGGCCTGTTTGGCCTGAAAGGCACGCGCGAAGGCTTAAGCATCCAGCCCTGTCTGCCCGCGCAGTGGGCTGAGGCTAGGGCGACACGCCTTTTCCGGGGGTCGACGTACCACGTCACCTATCGCCGGGGCGGCCCGCCGGGTTTGATGCTGGACGGTCAGCCGATAGCGGGCGATGTGCTGCCACTGCCGCAAACGCCCGGTACGTTCGAAGTTGTTGTGACCCTGTAACAAGGACGCCGGACACAAAGGTCCGGCGGCGCCAAAATGGGATAGGGCGCAGTTTGGTCAGGTCCGTGGAACGGGGAGCGTTACGCAGAAACTGACGGTTCAGAAGGTCTCATCGATGAAGCGGCGGAAGGCCTCACGGTCACTGGCGAAGGTCCGTTTGATCAGGTTGTCGATCTCGTGCGCCACATAGGCGTCGCGGGTGATCAGCGGATGGTAGCGCAGGGTGCCGTCTTCGCGTTGCGAGTGCAGGGCCTGTTTGTGTATCAAGCGCGCGATCAGAGTCTTGATGGTCGCATCGCCCCAATCCCGGCCCGTCTTGACCTCGGCGATCAGGCGCGCCGGGGGCAGGGGCCCCAGCCGCCACAGAGCGGCCAGAACTGCCGATTCCGCATCGGTAATGGCGGGCAGACTCACGCCCTATTCCCCCAGCACAGCGCGGTCGATCCGTGCTTCGACCGCCCAGTGGGCGATGACCGCGACCGAGCCGGTGATTAGGCCCAGTAGGATCAACGAGGCGATCTCGGCCCAGCCGGGCGCCAGCACCGCTACGGGCGGCACGGTCTTCACATTGGCCAGCCCGATGGTCATGTTCAGTGTTCCAAAAGCCGCCCCGACGAGTCCGGCCAGCGGCCCGCCTAGTCTCAACCCCTTGAGAAAGGCCGAACTGCCCGCCAGACTCGGTCCCTGCAGCAGTTTGCGAATACAGACCGCGATAGCCGCAGCCGTGGCCGCCAGCAGGCCAAGGATCAGCACCTGCACCGGCATGGCGGCGTGCTGAAAGATGGTCAGGGGCGTGAACGGTGCGGCCAGAGCCATGCCGGGTGCGAGCAGGGATGCCGAGGCAAGACACAGTGACAAAAGGCGCATAATTTCCTCCAATTTACGTTTGTAGATTATATATTCTACATTTGTAAAATGGAGTCAACCGTCTCTTTTACACGCGTGTCTCAGGTGGTCTGCGCGGGGGCTCTTTTCAAAATCCGCGCCTCATAGACGTTGGCCCATTGATCGCGGTCGGCTTCTAAGCGCACCCGCACCTTGGTCTTGCCCGCTGTTAGCGCAGCGGGCAGCGGGTAGGTAATGACATTGCGCGCCATCGTTGGTTCACCCGACAAGGTTTCGGTCGCCAGCACCTGCCCTTCGACCAGCAGACGGAAGGATTTGTTGCGGTCGCGTCCGGCATAGGCGACCTGTAGCACCAGCGGCCCCTCAGCGGTTTTGAGGTCAAACGCCAGATAACCCTTTTGAATCAACCGCCCACGTTCAGCGATATGGGTGATGGTCGCCGTATTCGGCGTGCCATCAAAAGCGTGATCAGTTTCTGGCTGCTGCTCACCCAGCCGTATGGAATCCACCGTGCGGGCGGCCATATCGACGCGGTCCTTTGCCGCCTGACGCCACACGGCCTCTTCGCCGACCCATTCCGCGCTACCGAAACGGCGGAAATAGACCGCCGTGCGGTTGCGGTGTTGCAGGAAAAAAGGCTGCAGACTGAGGTCTCCGGGCTTGCCTTGCGTCCCCAATCGGTACTGATGCAGGCCACCGGCAGCGACCAGTTGGGGCGCCGTCTCATCGGACACTAGTGCCGGATCGACTCCTTCCCAAGGCTGATCCGATGGCCCAAGGTCACCGGCCAGTACCAAAGGCCCGCTCAGGAAGGCGATCAGTTTGGCATCATCGGGCATGGCTTCAACGCGCACGTGCATGGCCAGACACAACTCAATTCGGTCGCCGTTTTTCAGGCCCGTGAGCCGCAGATACCCCCCCTGACCCACACCCGCAGCCTTGCCGTTCACCCTCAACACGGGGGTGTCGCACCAACCCGGAACGCGCAAATCTAGGGCTTTGGGTGCCTTGTGCACTGTGATCACCACCTGATCGGACAGCGGGAAGGCGGTTTCCATCTCGAGTTGCGTTTCGGGCGCATTAAGCGTCGAGGCGTAATAGAGGTTTACCGCCACGCCCTCGCCGCGCTTCCAGTATATGCTTTCGCCGTGCTTGGAATGGCTTTCCATGCCCGATCCGACGCAGCACCAGAAGTCGTTGGTTGGGTCCGAATGCACGCGCCCCAGACCCGAAGCCAGTCCGGTGAAATAGGTAAACATGCCCGTTTGCGGGTCTTGCTGGCTCATAATGTGGTTGAGGTGGGTCCGCTCATAAAAGTCGAACAAGGCCGCATCGCCGCTCCAACCATAGAGATGGCGTGTAAGGCGCAGCATATTGTAGCTGTTGCACGCCTCACAGGTCTGCTGATCGAGGCGGCTGGCCAGTTGGCGCGGCGCTCCGAAATGTTCGTGGTCGGAATTGCCGCCGATGACGTAAGAGTGGTCGCGCGATACGGTCTGCCAGAAAAAGCGCGCGATCCGGGCGTCGTCGGCGTTCTGCGTCAGCTCAAAAAGACGGGCGGAGCCGACGATCTTGGGGATCTGCGTATTGGCGTGCTTGCCGGCCAGTTCGTCGTGCCCAGCGGCCAGAGGATCGACAATAGCGCGGTGCCGCAGACGCTGTGACAGGGTGAGCCAGCGTTGGTTTTTCGTGCGGGCATAGAGTTCAGCATAGGACTCGGTCAGGCCACCATGTTCGGCACGCAGAATTTCCTGAATCTGCGCATCGCTAAGGCTTTCGAGAATGGTCCCCAGATAGTCGCCCAGACCCGTTGCAACGATCAAAGCGTCGGCCAGTCCGGCGTACTGATGCGCGTCGAGCGCTCCGGCAAACACCTTATGATAGGTATAGAGCGGTACCCAGCCGCCATTTAGATCAAATCCAGAGGTGCGGATATCGCCCTTGCGCAGTTCCTCGTAAACGACCTTGCCGTCCACCTCCTGCCCATTACGGCCCACGGTCGTGCCGCCCGCATAGCCGTCGCTGTGTTTGGCCTGAATGGTCTTCAGTTCGCTCAGCACATGGGCGGCGCGGTCACGAAATTCGGGTTTGCCCGTCTGCGCGTACATCAGCGAAAGGCCGGACAGGTAGTGGCCCAAACTATGGCCTGCAATGCCGCGCGCCTCCCAGCCGCCATAGACCTCGCCTTTAGGTTCCAGCCCGGCACCTTTGCGGAAATTGTGCAGAAAACGATCAGGCGACAGCGATAGAAGATAGCGCTGATTGGCCTCAATGGAGGTCAGGAAGATCGACGGCTTAAGCCGCACCTGAGACAGAGGGAAGGGCGTGGCGGATATAGGGTCGGGCGTCACGGCCCCGGCAGCGGATACGCCGACGGCCATCCCCAGTCCTGCGGCAGTTACTCCGCGTCGCGTCCAGCCCTGCATGGCCTCTCTCCTGTGCTGTTTTTCTGCACTATAACCCACCATTTGTCTGAGTAAAATCAAACTTGCGCTCCGCGACGGATTTCGGATTGCCATACGTTTGACACCGGTATCATATATGACCAACCAAAACAGACACTGCCAACCGTCTTTTCGGGGAAATGCCATGCACCGCCGTACCTTGCTCACCAGCCTTGCCATCCTGCCGTTCACAGCGCCTTTGCTGGCGCAGGCGGCCCAGATTGGCGTCAATACCCCGTTTCCACCGCTCAGTCCTGAGCGTATCAAGGCAATCGCGCCCGCGGCGGAGCAGGCGGCCTGGCTTGATTATCTGGCGCGGTCGCAGGCGCAACTGGCCGCTGATCAGGCGGCGCTGATGGCCGAGCGCAAGGGCCTGAGCACAATCCCTGCAGACCCGAAAACCGGCGACGGCGAAAAGACCATGCCGCTCGATAAACCCGCCGAGTGGTATGCCTCGGCGGAAGGCCGTAAGGTGGCTGACAATATCGTCAGCTTTCAGACGCCCGCCGGCGGCTGGGGCAAGAACCAGCCGCGTGATACCGAGCCGCGCGTGACGGGGCAGCATTATGTTGCCAACAACGCCCCGCACAACGGATCATCCGGAGATTTTGATACGTCGGCGGTTCCCGGCTGGAGCTATGTCGGCACCATCGACAACGGGGCCACGATCACAGAGACGCGGTTTCTGGCGCTGGCCTTTAACGCGACGAAGGACGTCCGTTATCGTGACGCCGCTATTCGCGGTCTGACCTACCTGCTCAATGCGCAGTTCCCTAATGGCGGCTGGCCGCAGGTGTGGCCTTTGATGGGTGGCTATCACGATGCCATGACGCTGAATGACAACGCCATGATCTCGGTGTCGCGTCTGGTGGGCGATGCCGGACGTGGTGACACGGGCTTTGGTTTCCTGCCAGCCGACCTGCGCGCGCGCCTGCTGGCGGCGGAACAGCGCGCCCTGACCGTTTTCCTCAAGGCGCAGGTTGTGATCGACGGTAAGCTGACCATGTGGGCGCAGCAATACGATGCCTTGACCCTGATGCCCTCATCGGCCCGCAATTACGAGATGCCGTCGTTGAGTTCGTCGGAAAGCGGCTCCTTGCTGGTTTATCTGATGAAGCAACCCAACCCGTCGGTCGAGATGAAGACGGCAATTGTGGCCGGGATTGCGACGCTGGAGGCCACAAAGATCGAAGGCAAGGCCTTTGAGAAGACGCCGGACGGCAAGGATCGTCTGCTGGTCGATAAGCCGGGAGCCGGGCCGATCTGGTCGCGCTACTACGATCTCAAAACGATGAAGCCGATCTTTGGCAACCGGACCAAGACCCTGCACGATACGATTAATGACGTGGAGCCGGAACGCCGCCGCGGCTATTCGTGGTTTGGCAGCGGGCCGCAAAGCGCGCTGAAGGCCTATATCGCCTGGAAGGCGAAACAGGGCTAAGCCTCTCCGAATGGAAAACTTATCTGTGGTGTGATCACTTGAGGCCGGACGGTCCGCAACGGGCCGTTTGGATCACATAATAAACACCGAAGTCACCCGCATGGCCAAACCGCACCCGGCCCTTCCGTTAAACCTGTCGCCTGTTACGCAGGCAGGGGAGGGGTCGATCCGCATTCTTGTGGTGGAAGATAATCCCGCCAACGCATTGGTGGCGAGCCTCTTTCTTGAACAGATGGGCTATGCCCATGATCGCGTCGAAAATGGTCGGGAAGCGCTCGAAGCGTTTGAAACGGGACGTTACGGCCTGATCCTGATGGACCTTCAGATGCCGGAGATGGATGGCTATGAGGCCTCCCGCCGCATCCGGGCGCTGGAGCGTGAAACCGGTCGCATGGCTGTGCCCATTGTTGCCCTGACAGCGCACGCGCTTAGTGGCGACCGCGAAGCCTGCTTGCTGG
This sequence comes from Asticcacaulis excentricus CB 48, assembly GCF_000175215.2. Classification (NCBI taxonomy): domain Bacteria; kingdom Pseudomonadati; phylum Pseudomonadota; class Alphaproteobacteria; order Caulobacterales; family Caulobacteraceae; genus Asticcacaulis; species Asticcacaulis excentricus. The sequence continues at coordinate 1,408,966 of NC_014816.1, forward strand.
CCGGGATGAATGAGTACCTCTCCAAACCTTTTAAGCCGGATGAGTTGCAGGCCTGTCTGGAGCGCCTGACCGTCGCAAAGCCACCCGTCGCATAAGGTCTCTTACAACAGCGGGCGATACGCCGTCCCGTTCCATCAATAACTGCACGATCGGTTCTGAGAGCAAGTTTTCAAGACAAGGATTCATGTTCCGGCTCCGATAGATTTCTATTTGCGACTCGTTCTCAATAATGTTAATGAGAATTATTCGCAATTATTAATCCACGTAGGAGGCGGTTTTCTCATGTCCCAAGGGGTTTCCGGAAGGGGGCGCGACCTTCGCCAGCTACGCTATGCCGAGCATTTTCTGACCTGGGCGCTGCGTACCTCGGTGGCCTGCTCGCCTCAGTGTCGTCTGTTGCAGCGTGAGTTCGGGCACGCCTTTGGTCCAGAGCCATCCGAAGGGCTGAAAGCCTTTCACGGCTGGCTTCTGGCATTGGCCAAAGGTCGGCGGCGGTTGGAAATCGGACGGCCGGGCCTGATCGCGCTGACCCGTGACGAGGAGATGCTTCTGAGCCTGCTCACCGACGCGCAGACGCAGGACGTGGACCGCTTCACCGCTCTGGCGCGCTTTGTGATGGGGGCGGAGCCCTCAGGCGAGCTTTATGTGACCGCCCGCCATCTGATGGAACTGATGGCGCAACGTGGGCACGGCCTGCCGGCTAGCACGGCCGTTGGGCGCGACCTGCCGAGGGTTTTGCCCTGCGCCGGACAGCCGCCGCAACTGAGGGCCATTTAACCTTGCGGGGTTGATGCAGGGGCGACGCGCCCGCTGCGCTCCAGCTTACCCCAGCCAACCGCCAGCCCGCGCCCGGCTGAGGCCAGCGCCTTCAGCACCACATAGTACATGATCTGACGATAGACGAAGCGTTGTGACAAAAGCCAGAAGACGGGATAGCGCTTTTCGCGCGGCTCTAGCATGTAGGCGATCCAGCCGCACAGGGCGTCGATGGCCACAAACACCGTCCAGTAGATTAGCATCCGCTCAAGGGTGCCGTCAGTCTGGTTCAGTCCGTGCTGGCTGATCGTCCATAGGGTAGCGGCAATATTGATCAGCAGGGCCAGATCAATCAGCGGGGAAATCACCGAAAAGCCGATCTGGAAAATCCACGCCTGCGGCAGCCCGATATGTGCCAGCCCCTTCGGCTTGCCTTCTTTCAGAATACGACGGTGTTTCCACAGGCATTGCAGCGTACCAAAAGCCCAGCGGTAGCGCTGTTTGATCAGGGAGGCGAAGCTTTCGGGCGCTTCGGTCCACGCCACGGCGTCCTGATCGTAGGCCACGGCCCAGCCGCGCCGCTGAATGGCAATGGTCAGGTCCTGATCTTCGGCCAAAGTATCGTGCGGATAGCCGCCGACCTCTTCGAGGGCCGAACGCCGCCACGCCCCAACCGCACCGGGCACGACCATCATGGCGCCAAAGGTCGCCAGCGCCGTACGTTCCAGATTCTGCGCCGTCACATACTCCACGCCCTGCCAGCGGGTAACGAAGTTGAAGCGATTGCCGACCTTGGCATTGCCTGCCACCGCGCCGATCTCAGGCCGGATGAACCAACGCACCAGCCGCGCAATGGTTTCCGGTTCGAACTGCGTATCAGCATCGAGCGCGATGATGATTTCGCCTCTGGCTCTGGCGATGCCATTATTGACCGCCGTCGCCTTACCCGCATTGGCCTGAGTGATCAGGGTGACGCGCGGTTCGTTCGCAAAGGCGCGCGCCACGATGGCGCTGGTCTCGTCCTTTGAGCCGTCATCGACCACCACCACCTCGATATCAACATCGACGCTGGTCAGGACGCGGCGCACCGAGGCTTCGATGACGCGGGCTTCGTTAAAGGCGGGGATGATGACGCTGACTTGCCGGGCATGAACAAAGTCGGCGATACGGCCGTCATCGGTTTCGGCCGGCGGGTCCATATGGCCACTATAATCGGCCCATATGGCCATAACGCTGAGGATGAGGGCGCGCAAAACCCCAAGAACAATGGCGGCGATAAATAGCCATTGCAGGCCAATCGCCCCCCAGGCCAGCAGCATGAAGATGCCGACATCAAAGCGCACGGCAGCCAGATCATTCCCCGAAAGGGTAGGCATGGCCTGTGCCGCAGGCAGGTCGGTCAGTCCGCTCACCGTCGTAAACTGATAGCCCTGCGCTTTCAGGGCCCGGATGATGTGCGGGAGGGCGTCGATGGTCTGCTGACGATCACCGCCGGAATCGTGCAGCAGGACGATCTGACCCGATCGACAGTTGTTGATGTCTTCTTTGCAGGCCTCGGACGCGGCACTAGCAGCGCCGTCGGCGACGCCCTTCAGGACATTGTTCACAATCGCCTGTACGCCCGGCCTCTGCCAGTCTTCGGAATCGACGTGCAGCCCGACGCTGGTATAGCCCATCTGCTGACCCAGAAGGGCCGGGGCCAGTTCGTTTTCGGTCGTGGGTTCCGCATCCCCGAAATAGGGGGCGCGCAGCCAGCGCAGGGAGCGCCCCGTATAGGCTTCGACCACGCGCTGCGTCGAGTTCAGTTCCACCTTCGCCCATTCGGCGGGGATATTGGCCATATTGGGGTGGGTATAGGTGTGGTTGCCCAGTTCATTCCCTTCAGCCAGCAGGGTTTTGAGCAGGAAGGGGTGGCCCAGCGCCTTTTCGCCTACCACGAAAAAGGTCGCAGGAACGTGTTCGGCCTTTAGGATTTGCAGCACCTTCGGCGTCCATTTCGGATCGGGGCCATCGTCGAAGGTGAGGGCGATGGAACCGGGTTTGAAGCCTGTACGGCGCACGACATAGGGGGTGGGCAGGGTCTGATAGACCTGATTTTGCGCCATCCGCTGGGCGTCAAATTCGACCGTTCGGCGTCCAAATGTAGGGGTCGCGCTGATGCGCAGGATTTCGCCCGCCCCTTCGACATCGACATTGCCTGCGGGGTTAAGTGTTGTCAGATCGGGCGTGGTTTTGCCCTGAAAATGCGCAAAATCCTGCCAGATGCCGGGGTCTTCCGAGCCCAGACGCCACAAGGCGACGCCATAGGCATCAGTGGCGTGAACGGCCAGCAGCTGATTCCACGCGCTGACGGCATCAAGCATCCACACTTCGTGATTGACGCCGTTTTCCTGATAGGCAAAGCCGCTGTTGCCGGTGGCGCGGTCGAAGGAGACAGGCGCTTCGGAATCGTGCGCGATCAACCAGGCATCGCCCACCGTCAGGACTGTGGTGCCGAATTTCGACCAGTCGTAGGCGTAATTGCCGATACAGACGATAGCCTTATCCGCCGGGACGGCCTTCATCGTCACCGCCAAACGTCCCTCGAACCAGTCCTGCGCGGCGATCGGGCCCGCCTTATCAACCATCGAGTGCTGATCATAGACCATCAGGAACAGTTTGTCGGTCGCCTGCGCAAAGGCGGACAGGTTCCAGTCAGGGTCATCGACCGGTACGGTGGCGGTGACTGAATATCCCCTGGCCCCCAGACGCGCGCGGGCCTCTTTCAGAAGGGCGAGATAGGGTTTGAGGGCGGCAGGCTCCAGATTTTCGAAGTCGAAAACAACGCCGCCTGATTTTTCCTGTTTAAGGGTGTCTTCGATCTGCGCCAGCAACTGCGTCCGCGCGGTGACATTCGTCAGGAGGCGACGCGTATTTTCGCGCTCAAAGCCTTTGAGCGAGGTGTTCTGCACCATGGTCAGCAGAACAGGCGCCTTTTTTGCCGCCGCCAGTACCTTATGAAAGCGCACATCCGGCTGATAGCTATAGGTGTTTTGGGGACCCGAGACGCTGGCAAAGGCCCCAATCACCACGTCCATATCGCTGGCGTGGGACTCAAACGCGGCGCGGCTGCCGTCGTCCCACGGCACGTAAAAGCCGATGATTTTCTGAGGCGTATCTGCGTGGCGGGTCAGATTGCGAAACCGATGCGGATGGCGCGCATCGTGGGTCTGGAAATTCCAGCGCGACGCGTGCGAGGCCTCCATATGCAGATCAAGCTGACGCGGCACCGGCACGAACAGCACCGACAAGATCAGGCCCAGAAACAGCAGGCTGGCAGCCGCCGCCAGCGCGATCACGCCCATCAGCGTGGCCTTGTTGCGCTTGCCGGAGGGATCATAAAAGACCGGTGTTTTCATCGTGCGCAGGTTCCGAAAAAGGAGATACCGCTTTGCGGACTGAGCCTGTGACGCAAATGATCAGACAACGCTCTGCCCGAAGGTAGACCCGTCGCCAGTTGCCCCGGCTTCGTGTCAAAATTGAGATAACTGCAATCGATTTTATAAACACCGGTTCCGTTTTCAGAATAGCCCACAGTTTGAGGCTGCCGCTGGCAACGGAAACCGGTTACCCTGACCGTAAAATGTCCTGAACTCCGGCCAGAGACGGCGGGAAGAGAAGAAAACAGGGAAAACACAATGCCACACCGTCTTCATCGCCGGATGATTCTGAGCGGCCTGATCAGTGCCGCAGCCGTTCCTGCACAGAGCGCGCAAAGGCCTGCGGTGATCCGCGTTACGACCCTTGATCCGCAGGGGCCGGGATCGCTAAAGGCCGCGCTTGATGCCAAGGGGCCGCGTGTGATCGTTTTTGAAGTTGGCGGCCTTATCGACCTTGGCAAAACCACTCTTGTAATTCGCGAGCCCTATGTCACGCTTGCCGGGGAAACGGCACCGGGGCCTGGGATCACTCTGATCCGGGGCGGGATCAGCGTCCAGAGCCATCACGTGGTTATCCGGCATGTCGCCGTGCGGCCCGGCACCGCCGGTATGCCGGAGCGCTCAGGCTTTGAGCCGGATGGCCTATCCTGCACGGCGGCGCACGACGTCCTGATCGAACAGTGCAGCTTTACCTGGGCGGTGGATGAGGCCCTGTCAGCCTCAGGACCGCGGTTTGAAGGCGCAACACCGGATGATTGGCGACGCAACACGTCACATAATATTGTTTTCAGAAATAATCTGATCGCTGAAAGTCTTCATCAAGCCAGCCATGCCAAAGGGGCGCATTCGATGGGCTCCTTGCTCCACGACAACGTGACCGGGGTGCAGTTAATCGGTAATCTCTATGCCCAAAACAATGAGCGCCATCCGCTGATCAAGGGCGGGGCGCAGGCGGTTGTGGTCAACAATGTCTTTGTCAATCCCGGCTCGGCCTGCGCGCAATATACGCTGGTGGAAGACCAGTGGAAGGGCCGCTCCCCCATAGCGGGTAAGCTCCTGCTGCGCGGCAATGTGATGCGCGGCGGTGTCAATACGCGGCCCAATCTGGGTTTGCTGAAATTTGGCGGGGCCGGGGATCTCGATTTACACGCCGCCGACAATATGGCCACCTATGCCGATGGCCGCCCGGCTCCGATGATCGCCTACTATCAGGCGCGGTCGGATGGTTATGAAGACACTACCCCTTATCGCCCCAAGGCGTGGATTCGTGCCGTGCCCAAGGAAAGTCTGTGGCCGCAGGGCCTGGCCTTGCGCCCCGCAGCGAACATCGAGACCCATGTCTATCGCCATGTCGGCGCGCGACCGTGGGCACGCGATCCAATCGACGCCCGCATTATCGCGGAGGCGCAGGCGGGCAAGGGGCGCATTATCGACAATGAAAGCGATGTAGGTGGGTATCCACAGCGCGCCGCGGCCCGGCGTGCGTTTCACGAGTCCCTTCTGATGAAATAGGGCTACGTACGCTCACGCAGAAACGCGTCTACCTCCGCCGCTGTCGGGGCGGCATCGGCCGAGCGGCGCGTGACCGAAATGGCTGAGGCTGCTGAGGCATAGCGCATGGCCGACACGTAGTCGTCGCCAAGGACCAGCCGTGCGGCCAGTGCGCCATTGAACACGTCACCTGCGCCCACCGCATCCACGGCTTCAACCTTAAAGGCGGGCAGGCGCACCAGTTCACCGTCGATCAGACCGGCACAGCCATTGGCCCCCAGCGTCGTGATGACGGTTTCAGCCCCATGCGCGCGTAGGGTCTGCATGGCGCGGATCAGCGACTCATCGTCCTGCCCGTCTATGCCGGTCAGTTTGGCCAGTTCCGTCTCATTGGGCGTCACCACTTCGCACAGGGGTAGGAGGTCGAAGACGCCGTTATCGACCGGGGCGGGGTTGAGAACGGTCTTCACGCCGTTTGCCGTGGCGATTTCCAGCGCGGTTTTCAGTGTGTCGAGCGGCGTTTCAAGCTGCACAACCATCGCCCCGGCCGAGGCAATCAGCGCTTCGGCGGCTTCGGCATGGGCGGGCGTCAGGCTGGCATTGGCCGCTGAGGAAACGACGATCATGTTCTGACCATCGGGCGCGACAAGAATATTCGCCATGCCGGTGCCGACACCGTCCAGCACCACCACAGACGCCTCATCGACGCCACGCTTTTTGAGAAAATCGCGCGCCATGCCGCCGAAATTGTCATCACCCACCGCGCCGACCATGCGGGTGGTGACACCGGCCTGCGCCGCCGCCACCGCCTGATTGAGCCCCTTGCCGCCCATGGCCACCGCCGTGTCGTGGCCTATGATCGTCTCATTTGGTTTAGGCAGGGCATCGACCCGGATAAAGAAGTCCACATTAATCGAGCCGAGGACGAGAATGGAGGCGCTCACGAAAATCCCTTTGGTTGACACCGGCCCGCAGGCAGGTAATTAAACGTTTCACAACCGTGTTTATAAACTGTGTCTATAAACGGCCTCTATAGACAGTTTGCCTTGCGACAAACAAGGCGCTGATCTAAGCCTGATCCGCGCGTTTTGCCAAGTTAAAGCAAGGCGGTCCAGCTAATCATTTTCAGGAAATCCCATGCGTTTCCCAACTCTTGCGGCTGTGCTGGCCGCCATGGCCCTAAGCACCACGGCCCTTTCGGGGCAGGCCTTTGCGGCGGCTGAGCATCCGCCGCTACCGGCAGAGGGGTTCTATACGACCTCTGACCTGCGTAGCGCTGCCGATCTGGCGCTGGCCGATCAGGCCGCCAAAAAGCGCGTGCTGTTCGTGGTCGATATCGACGACACAATCCTGACCGTGCCGCAGGATCTGGGGTCCGAGGCGTGGCTTTCGGAACGCATGGCGGCCATTAAGGCCCGCACCCCGGCCGGCCAGACGCCGGATTACGAGCCGATCTTTTACGAACAGGCCCTGTGGTATCAGGTGACGAATATGGTGCCCACTCAGGCCGATGGACCGGCCGTGCTGGCCGGGCTTCAGGACGCGGGGATTCCCGTCTATGCGCTGACGGCGCGCGACCCGAACCTGCGCGGGCAGACCGAACGTGCCCTGTCAAAGGCCGGTTACGACCTGTCGAAAGCGCCCGATTGCGCCAAACCCCTGTGCACCCGGCGCGGGCGTCTGCGCGACAGCGAAATCCGCGCGGCGGGCGCGGCGCTAAAGGTCACGCTGAGTGATGCCGCCTATAAGGACGTGACGGTTCAGGACGGCGTAATGATGGTCGCCGGTCAGGACAAGGGCACTATGCTTCTGCTTCTGATGGGCAGCCTGGGCAAGTTCGATGCCGTCTATTTTGTCGATGATAGCCAGCGCAATATCGACAATATGGTGCGGGCGGCGAAGGTCACCAAAACGCCTCTTTATATCTATCGCTACACCGGTGTCCTGCCTAAGGTCGAGGCACTGCATAAGGACAAGGCGCGCCTGAGCGCCGCCGACGCGGTGTCGGATGCGACCCGCACCGTCATGTGCCTTCAGGTGCAGTCCGACCTGTGCACCTACACCCACACGACCGCAGACTCTTCGAAATGAGTAAGATGAAGATTATTTTCGACACTGATCCGGGCATCGACGACGCCATGGCGCTGGCCTATCTGGGGGCGCAGCCGCGGGCTGAATTGCTGGCCTTGACGACCGTGTTCGGCAATGGCGGCGTGGACATCACTACGCGCAATGCCCTCTATCTGACGCAGCGTTTCGGCATCGACGTGCCGGTCTATCGCGGGGCGCATACACCGCTGGTCCTGCCGGCACCGACGCCCGCACCGCACGTGCATGGCTATGACGGTCTGGGCGATATCGGTGCGCTGGACGGGTTTGTGGCCGAACCGCAGGCGACCTTTGCGCCGCAATGCATCGTCGAACTGATCCGCGAATATCCGGGTGAGGTGACCCTGCTGGCCGTCGGGCCGTTAACCAATCTGGCGCTGGCGCTTGAGCTTGATCCGGAGATTACGGGTCTGGTCAAGGAAGTGGTGATCATGGGCGGCGCCTTCGGCTGGGGCCCGCGCCGCGGCAATGTTTCGCCCGTCGCCGAAGCCAATGTTATCAATGACCCGCACGCGGCGGACAAGGTGCTGACAGCTAACTGGCCTATCCGGGCCGTGGGTCTGGATGTCACTACCCAATCTATCCTTTCTACGGCGGCAGCGCGTGAACTGGGCCGCACAGCAGGTGAAACCGGGCAGTTCCTGTTCGACATCTCGCGCGGCTACGAAAAGCTATATACGCAACGCGACGGCTTCGCCGGTTGCGCCATGCACGATGTGGCCGCCGCCATCGCCGTGTTTGAGCCACACCTGTTCGGGTACGCGCGCGGCACGATCCGCGCCGTGACGGACGGTATCGCCATCGGCCAAACCATTCTGAAAGAAGAAGGCCGCAGCTTCCCGCCGGGGCCTTGGGACGACCTGCCGGTGCAGACCGTCTGCCGTGAAGTAGATGTCGAGGGCGTGTTGAGCGCCTATCATTCCGTGCTGAGTACTCACTATGGTGGACTGAAAACGGCGGTCTGAGCGCATTTGACGAAAATTTTAGAACTGCATTGCGTATATCGGGACATGAAGTTAGCATAAGCGGACAAAATCAATCATAAGGAAGCGTCCGCCTATGACTCCCAATCCGCTGATCGGCGTCTTTTTCCACTGGCTGGGCGGTCTCGCCTCCGCCTCGTTCTACGTGCCTTATAAGAAGATCAAACTGTGGTCGTGGGAGATCTTCTGGCTGACCGGCGGCATCTTTTCGTGGCTGATCGCGCCTTGGATATTTGCCTATTTTCAGACCTCTGACCTGTTTGGCGTGCTGGGTGGGGCGTCCCCGACGACATGGTTCTGGTGCGTCTTTTGGGGCCTGCTGTGGGGCTTTGGGGGACTGACCTTCGGCCTGACCATGCGCTATCTGGGCCTGAGCCTTGGCATGGCGGTGGCGCTAGGCCTGACCACGGTTATCGGCACTCTGGGCGAACCGATCTTCACGGGCAAGATCATCGGACTGATCCGGACGCTGAGCGGGCAGGTGACCCTGTTCGGGGTGCTGGTGGTGCTGGGCGGTATCGTGCTGGTGGCGCGCGCCGGTCACGCCAAGGAGAAAGAAGTCACCGAAGTCTCTGAAAGTCTCAAAGAATTTAACCTGACAAAGGGTCTCCTGGTGGCCGTCTTTTGCGGCATTATGTCGTCGTGTTTTGCCTTTGGTCTGGCCGCCGGTGCGCCGGTACGCGAAGCCTCAGCGGCTGCTGGAACCGGTCCTCTGTGGGTCGGCCTGCCGGTCCTGTGTATGGTCCTGCTTGGGGGGTTGACCACCAATCTGGTCTGGTCTGGCTATCTGATCCTCAAGAATAAATCGGCCTCCGAATGGGTGGGTAAGCCGCGTGCCGATGCCGAAGACAAGGGCAAGATCCCCCTGCTGGTCAATTATCTGCTGGCGGCGCTAGGCGGCACCCTTTGGTATTTCCAGTTCTTCTTCTACACCATGGGTGAAAGCCAGATGGGCGAATACGGCTTCTCGTCCTGGACTCTGCACATGGCCTCGATCATTCTGTTTTCGACCCTTTGGGGTTTCGCGCTGAAGGAATGGGCCGGGACCTCGGCCAAAACCAAGGGGCTGGTCTGGGGCGGTATCACCCTTCTGGTTGGTTCGACCGTGATCATCGGCATCGGCAATATGCTGGCTGGGCAGGCAGCCGGGCACTGAGTCTCATTTAAAATCAATGTAGTCGGCGTTTAGGATGAGTTTAAGTCCTCATCACCTTTTCTGATTTGTCGATTGAGAAATTATCACACCTAAAACGCAAAAACGGGTTGGAAAAAATAAAAGTAGATAAGTAGGAATAAAGGGCGCCTCTGGCGTATCCTGCCTCCCGCGGTGCGGCCTTGCGCACTGTCCAACGAAGGTAACTTCCCATGTCCGTTAGGCCGTCTGCCTCGCTCACTAGTCCGCCTTCGGCATCGTCTCAGATGCCGTCGCAACTGGTGTGGTACGCGCGTTGTCCGACCCTGACGGCCATGGGCCTTTTGGCACATCGGGGTGTGCTTCAGCGCGAGTTTCGTCGTGACCCGGTAAATTTCATCTCGGTGCGCGAAACCTCCCTACCGTCGGTGCGGCAGGGCTACCTCGATCATTCTTTGGCCAATCTTGTGCGGGAAGGCGATGCGGCCACCGCCTTGTGGTCCTATGGTGTCAATGAGCGCTCGCGGCTTTTGGCCATCGGGCACACGTGGCACACGGTTCTCGTTGTGGTTCCCGCGCGGTCATCTATCAACGGCCTCGCCGACCTTAAGGGGCGCACATTGGCCCTGCCGCGCGAAGCCGGAAGCTTTTCACCGGCGCGGGTGCGCTCATTACGCGCCTGGGACAGTATTCTAGACGTCAGCGGTCTGAAAGGCGCCGACGTGACCTTCTTTAATATCGTTGCCGGGCATCCCTCTACGCCTTTTGGCGACATTGCCCGGCGTGAAATCGAGGCCGTTATGGGCGGTCAGGCCGATGCCGGTCTGCTGTTCGGAGCCAAGGGCATCGAGCTGGCGCGCACAGCGGGCCTGAAAGTCGTCCACGCGTTTGAGGCAGCGGATATCCGTAGCGATGCGCGCCTCAAAGGGCTGGCGGAACTGCGCACCCTGACCATTGACTATCCGTTTTTGGAGGCCAATGAAGCGATCGTGTCGCGTCTGGTGCAGGCTCTTGCCTTAGCGTCCGACTGGGCGCGCAGTTTCCCGAAACAGGCCCTGTCGCATATTGCCGAAGAGGGTAAGGTCGAGGCCGATGACGCGGTGCGCGCCTATGGGGACCTTATTCCCGAAAGCACTGCCTTAGGCGCCGAAGAGGCGCGACTGATGGACATAAAAGGCCTACTCGACTGGCTTAAACAGCGTCAGGCGGTGCCAGAAGCGCTTGTCCTCAGCGACTGGAACCGTACCGATCTGCTGACCACCAAGGAGCTGCCTTATCCCTCAAAACGCTTGAACGCCGTCGCCTGATCTATCCCCTTTATCAGCGATGGCTTCGGGGTGGCGCGGTGTTGATCTGACGCCGCCGCGCCGCCGAAAAAGGCCCGGGAGTGGTGCCCCGGGCCTTTTTCCTGTTTATTTTGGCTTCGCCGCCTGATCGAGGGCCGCAAAATCCTCATCGCTCAGTGCGAGGTGCGCCGCCGCCACGTTTTCTTCGAGGTGGCGGACCTTGCCTGTGCCGGGTATGGGCAGCATCACCGGGCTCCTTTTCAGGACCCACGCCAGAGCAACTTGTGACGGCGTGGCCGTGTATTTCGCCGTGAGACGGTCCAGTGTGCCCCCCGGCTTGGCCAGATCGCCGGCCGCCAGCGGATACCAGGGGATAAAGCCGATACTGTGTGCCGTGCAGTAGTCGAGCACGGCTTCATGGCGACGTTCGACGAGGTTATATAGGTTCTGTACGGTCGCAACCGGGAAGACGTTTCGCGCGGCTTCGATGTCGCTAACCGACACTTCCGACAGACCGGCATGGCGAATAACTCCGTCGTCCAGAAGCTGTTTCACAGCAGCAAACTGTTCGTCGCGCGGAACAGACGGGTCAATGCGGTGCAGCTGCCACAGGTCGATCCGCTCAACCCCCAACAGGTCGCGGCTGCGGTGGGCCTGCTGGATCAGATAGTCGGGCCGGCCGTTTGGCGTCCAGATATTCGGCCCTGAACGGGTCAACCCGGCCTTAGTTGCGATAATAAGGTCGTTGGCATAAGGATACAGGGCTTCGCGGATCAGCTTTTCTGAGGTTTCCGGTCCATAGGAGTCGGCTGTGTCGATGAAATTGACCCCCAGACCACCAAGGCGTCTCAGGGTGCGAATGGCCTCCCCGCGGTCTGCAGGTTCGCCCCAGACCCCACTGCCGGTGATGCGCATGGCCCCAAATCCGAGGCGGTTGACGGCAAGATCGCCGCCGATGGCAAAGGTGCCGGACAAACGGGCATCGGGTAGGGCTGGTGACATGGATAACTCCTCAAACGTTTCAGCAGATGTGGGGCGGGCGGGTCCCGGTCGCAAGGCTGGGCTATTGACAAGGCGTGGGGTGCACCGCCTATTTCGCATATAGCTTTGAGGGGAATTATCATGCGCCGCCTGTTGCCCGTACTGACCGCTGCTCTGATGGGGCTTCCACTGCCCGCTCTGGCCGAGCCGGACTATGTTGCCGCCATCCGCGCCGATTATCAGAAGGATCTGGGGGACATGTGGGACTGGTTCCACCGTAACCCCGAACTGTCGATGCTGGAAAGTAAGACTGCGGCGCGCATGGCAAAGGAACTGCGTGCGACCGGGGCTGAGGTAACGGAAAAGGTGGGGGGTACGGGGGTTGTGGCCGTGATCCGCAATGGTCCGGGACCGGTCGTCATGCTGCGGGCCGATATGGACGGCCTGCCGGTCAAAGAAGCGTCGGGCCTCCCCAATGCCTCGGTGGCGAAACAGGTGGGTACGGACGGTGTTGAATATCCCGTTATGCACGCCTGCGGTCACGACACCCATATCACGGCCATGGTGGCCACGGTGCGTCAGCTTCAGCGGCTTAAGTCGCAATGGAAGGGCACATTGGTCATTGTCATCCAACCGGGTGAGGAGCGGGTGATGGGGGCCAAGGCCATGCTGAAGGACGGGCTCTATATCCGCTTCCCCAAGCCCGACTATGCGCTGGCCTTCCACGTCAATTCGCAGATGCCTGCAGGTAAAGTGGCCGCTTCGGAAAACATTCAGTATTCGTCGTCTGATTCCATCGACATCCATGTGCATGGCGTCGGCGCGCACGGGGCGTCTCCGCATCTGGGGAAGGACCCTGTCTATATCGGCAGTCAGATTGTTATCGCCCTGCAAGGACTGATCAGTCGCGAACGTTCCCCGCTAAGCCCCGGCGTGATAACGGTCGGGGCCTTCCACGCGGGCAGCAAGCACAACATCATTTCCGATGCGGCTGAGCTTCAGGTGACGGTACGGGCCAATGATGAGGTGACGCGTGGGCAATTGGTAGACGGCGTCAAGCGTGTCGCGGTCAATATGGGCCGCGTTAACGGCTTGCCCGATGATAAACTGCCGGAGGTCAATGTCGTCGAAGGCACCCCCACCACCATCAATGACGCGGCACTGGCGCGCCGTCTAAACGGGGCGATTGCCGCGGCTCTAGGGCCGAACACAGTCGTGCCGTTCCAGCAGATGGGTATGGGGGCGGAGGACTTCGCCTATTTCGTTCAGCCGGACCTTAAGGTGCCGGGCTATTATTTCGCCGTCGGTGGCACGCCTCAGGCGGCGTTCGATGCGGCTAGGGCCGGAGGCCCGGCGGTGGCTTCGCACCACTCAGCGCTGTTCAAGATCGACCCGGAAGCGACCATCGTTACCGGTGCGTCGGCCATGACGGCAGCGGCGCTGGACCTGCTCAAGCCGTAAGGCAGGTGGCTCTTGACTCCTGAACCCGCACGCGCTTTGTCCCACAGGTTTCGGGAGCAACGGAATGAGCAGTATGACACAGTTACCGCGCGAGTGGCTGATTGAGGCGGTGCGCCGCATCGAGGCGGATTTCAACCGTTCCTCCGACACGCACCTGATCCATCATGAGGTGGCTGCGTTTCCGGGCGTGCATCTCTATTTCAAGGACGAGTCCTCACACCCGACCGGCAGCCTGAAACACCGGCTGGCGCGCTCCCTGATCCTCTATGCCCTTTGTAATGAGTGGGTCGGGCCGCAAACCACTCTGATCGAGTCGTCTTCCGGTTCGACCGCCGTGTCCGAGGCCTATTTTGCGCGGCTGCTTGGCCTGCGTTTCATCGCGGTGGTACCAAAGTCTGTGGCTCAGGCCAAGATTGACGCGATCCGTTTTCAGGGCGGTGAGGTGCACGGCGTCGATGATCCTAATGCCGTCTATGCCGAAGCGCAGCGTTTGGCCGATGAAACCGGCGGCCATTACCTCGATCAGTTCACCTATGCCGAACGGGCCACCGACTGGCGCGGCAATAACAATATCGCCGAAAGCCTGTTCAGCCAGATGACCGCCGAGCCCTATCCGGTGCCGACCTGGCTGGTGACCGGGGCCGGGACCGGCGGCACGTCTGCGACCCTGGGGCGCTATATCCGCTATCGACGATTGCCGACGCGGTTGTGTGTCGCCGATCCCGAAGGCTCGGTCTTCCATCGTCACTATCATGACCGCAGCGTGCAATTGATCGACCGCTGTGGTTCCTGCATAGAAGGGATCGGTCGCCCGCGTGTCGAGCCGAGCTTCATCCCGTCACTGATTGACCACATGGAGGTGGTGACGGACGCGCAGTCGATCGCTGCCGTGCGGCTGTTGTCGGAGCGTCTGGGGCGCCGCGTCGGCGGCTCGACCGGCACAAATCTGTGGGCCTGTGTGCGCCTGATGCAGGAAATGGCGCAAAAAGGTGAAACCGGCTCAATAGTTACCATTCTTTGCGATGGCGGGGAGCGCTACGCCGACACCTATTATAACGATGGCTGGCTGTCGGCGCGCGCAATCGACTGGCGCTCGCCCTATGCAGACCTTAAGTCCCTTATGGGATAGGGGTCAGATAGTGATTCCCAGTGTGATGGTCCCGGTGTAACCGTTGGTCGTGTCACCGCTGGGGCTGATGGTCTGCGCAGACAGGTGCGATGACGACAGGTCACTGAAGACATTGTCCGCGGAAAAGGTGATGCCGTTCAGGGTCGCCCTCGAGGCATGGTATCCTGAGACCGTGTTGTAAACCTTAGAGCATACCTCCCGAACAAGCGCGAATTTCGTTGTCTTTATCTTGTTGGCATAGCTGGTGGCGGCGGCAAGACTGGGATAGACCTCAACGTGGATATGCGGCATCCGGGCGGTGTAACAACCGGGGAAGATGGCGGTGAATGTGACCTTACAGTTTGCGTCGCTGACCTGTATTCCGCGTAGATAGTTCTGGGTGCTTGTGGTCGAGGAATAGAGCGAACAAAGCCGCGTCGGCGGGATATCGTCTCTCAGTCTCATTTGAAAAGGTTGTGCAGGCGCCGCTCACGCAGGACGAATTGCTCGAAGATGAGCTGCTGCTGAGGATGGACTGACCGTGGACGATGAAGACGACGATGTGGCTGCGCTTGCCGTGGTTGACCACCGCCGCCACATGCGGCCGTGAAGCTGGCCCCGCAAGCGACCTTTCCCAACATGGCGATCGCGCGCCGGCGGGAAAGCAACAGAATGAGGTCCTGAAGGCTGCCTTCATCCTGCTGGTACGAGGATGTTCGGGTTGTCGTGGCTTATCGATTCGCCATTAATGCAATCTATCGCGGAGGCTATCCCGACCGATTGAGGCGAATATCGTTATGTGATTATATCGAACCCATCACAATGACGTAGTGGCATTCCGGGGTAACAGAATATCGGCAATGCCGCGCTCACCACCCACCTTCGACAGTTGCACGACAACGTCGATCAGCCCGGACGCATAGGCGATGGTTTCGGGCCGTGAGAGGGCCATGCCGGTCTGCATCACCATCAACGCGATCTGTTCCAGCGCGCCCTGCGGCGTGTTCGCGTGCACTGTTGTGAAGGAGCCGGGGTGGCCGGTATTGATGGCGCGCAGGAAGGTCACCGCCTCGGTGCCGCGGATTTCGCCGACAATGATGCGGTCAGGACGCAGACGCAACGAAGCCTGTAACAGGTCATTGACCGTCACCTTGGCTTCACCCAGCTCGCCCTTGACCGCCACGAGGCCCAGCGCATTGGGCTGATGCACGGCGATTTCGGGCGTGTCCTCGACCAGAATGACCCGTTCCTCATTGGGCACTGCGCTTAAGAGCGCACTGAGGAAGGTCGTCTTGCCCGACGAGGTGCCGCCCGAAATCAGAATGGTCTTGCGCTCGGTCACCGCCTGTTTGAGGAATCCGACCGGATTGGCGCGCGCGGCGCGCTGTTCATCGGCCGGATTGCCATAGGCCGGGGCGCGGATTGGCCCGCGATCATAGGCTTCCAGCGGCCGATTGACCATCAGGTGGCGACGGATAGCGATGGCCCAGTGGCGGCGCGTCGCGGGTGGACCGACGATCTGCACGCGCTCACCCGACGGTAAGGTGGCGGCCAGCATAGGGTTCTCGCGATTGATCCCCTGATGGCTGATGCGCGCGATCTGCGCCGCCAGTCGGTTAAGCAGCCCGTCATCGATGTCGGGCGCGTCGAAGCGCTGCATATGCGGTTGACCGCTGATTTCGACCCACACTTCACCTGGCCGATTGACCATGACCTCGGTCACTTCGGCGCGGTCAAGCCACTGTCGGAAAGGGGCCAGATAGGCCTGAAGATAGACGGCTTCGGTCGGTAGGGTTTCGGTCATAGCGAAAAGTCGAGATCGCGGGAAACGAAGACCTGAATCGGCGTGCCCTGTGCTACACGCACAGTGGGGCCGATCTTTGAGTCCGCCTGTAGCGCGGCTGTGGCGGCATTATTTGCCCCCTGCGCCGTCCCGATGACGATTGTGTTGCGGTCGCCACTGCTCGACGAATTGGCAAGCCCGCCGATGATCGACAGCAGCATGGCCGAACCGAAGCGTTTGAAGAAGTGCGTATCGATATCACCCGTTTGACCGGCCTGACCCAGATTATCGGTCGAAGGGTCGGTCAGGACGATGGCCGTGCCGTCCGGACGGATCAGGCGCGCCCAGGTGATAAACAGGCGGTTTTGTCCGCTTTGTAGGCCCGACCGGTAAGAGCCGATCAGGCGCGAGCCGCGCGGGATCAGTACGCGTGACCCGTCAAAGCTGCGCACATCGCGCGAAACCAGCGCCCGTGTATAGCCGGGCAGGTCTGAATTGAGCGCTGTTTCCAGAACGGCCGGGATCAAGGTCCCCTGCGATACGGTGCGCGACGGTGTGGTGATGCGCGTAGCGCGCACCTGACGCGTCGGGTCGAGGCTGGTCATGGCGGTGACGGAATTGCCGTCCATCACATTGCCTTCGGCTTTTTGCGCCGGGGCCGGGGCCTGAGCGGCATTGGCCGTCGGGTCGGGATCGGGGGCCGAGACGTCGTAGATCAGGGCGTTGGCGCGGGCATTATTGGCGTCGGCCACAGGGGCAGCTCCCCCCGTCTGAGGCGGTTGCGGCTGCGCTACGGGCGGGCCTTCGGGCAGGGCGACGGGCGGCAGTTCGACCACCGTGCCGTTTTGCCCCTGCTGCGGTGGCATGGGCTGCGCCGGTTGTGTCTGCGGTGGCCGGATCTGCGCCGCCTGACGGTTATTGTTCATGAACACCAGAGTCAGCGCGCCCAGAAACACGGCACCCATTATGCCGCCGGCCAACACCAGACTGTCTTTCAACGTTGATTTCGAAGCCACCTGGGGCAGGGCATTGACCGAGGCGACGCCAAGGTCGGAACGGTCGAGGGCTTTGCGCGGATCGCCTTGCGGATCGTTGGAGGGGAGACGGGTTTTCATACTCAGTCCTCCTTGCGTCCGAACCAGCCGGTCCGTTTCTTCTGGGTGGCGGCCGCATCGGCCTTACGCAGGATTTCGGGACGCGGCTGCGGTGACAGGGCATCGAGCGCCGGCGGCACATAGGCGTCATTATAAACCGTGGCCGTCAGGTCGCCGCGACGCAGGACAAAGGCCGGGCCCACCTGTTCGATAACGATAAAGCCTTCGCGATAGCCGAAATTGACCAGAGTCTCCTTGCCATCCAGTACGGCGTAGATCGCCGGAAACGGCACGCCTTCGCCCCACATCAGATAGGTCGATTGCCCGTCATCGAACAGGCGCATGGGCACCAGAGACGGGTCACCGGCATAGGTGTAGCTGGTGTTGCGCTTTTCCGGCAGGGTGGAGACGGGCTTGGCCGGGGTTGCCGGTGCGGCGGCTGCCTTTTCGGCGGCTTCGCGGGCCTCAGCCTCGTCCTTGGGGAAGGTGAAGCGCAGATCGTAGATCACCTCACCGCGCTTGCAGGCGGCCGCATCCTTGGTACGCAGTTCGAAGGCATAAGTGCGGCGGTTGGTGACGACTGACAGATTGGTGAAGGCCCCGCGCTGAAACGGTTTCACAAACATCAGATTGCCGCGCTTGTTCGGTGTGGCCTGCCACTGGGCGGCATCACCGACGGCGACATTCTCGATCTTTTCGTTGTCAGCGAAGGTGATCATGGTCTGAAAGCTGACGCACGTATCGAGGCGGATGACCTCACCATCGACATAGGTGATGGTGCGGATGCGGTTGTCCTGCGCCTGAGCGGGCGCGACGGCCAGTAGGGGCACGGCGATGAGCAGGGAAAGAGTAGAGGCGAACTTCATGAACCGGGGGCCTTTGAAAGGGGCGTCGGGGTCGGGGCGGTTTTGGCTGACGAAGAGGCTGGGGCGGCAGGGCCGGGCGCGCCGCGGAATCTTTGGCCAAGGCCCTGGCGGCGGGTCACGCCGCCGGACAGCTGGCCTGCCTGTGGCATTGAAGAGAGGGTGGTGGTTACGGTCTGAACCCGCGTGTCGCGGCTGGAGCTGCGGCCCCCGGCGGCGGCGGTCTGGCTGTTTTGCGTAATGAGGGTGGAGCCTCCCACGGCGGCCATAACGGCGGCTGAGGTCACGGCGGCGGCCTGCACGTCGGCGGCACTGTCGCCCCGCTCACGCAGCGGGTTCCAATTTTTGACAATATTAAACGCCACCACCATCAACATGATGAGGAAAGCCGCGTAAATTACGGAACCCATGAACAAAATGACGATTGGCTGAATGTCGCGCACTGTCTGCATCGGGTCGCCCGAAATGGCCAGAATGGCGGGGGTCAGGAGGGCCAGAGCCGCCGAACCACCGAGCGTCACCAGCATGGGAATGAAGGCAAAGCCGATAGAGGTGCGCAACCAGCCTTCGAACAGGCCGCGCGTCTGGGTAAACAAGGCAAAGACGACGAACAGCGGTCCCAGAGCCAGCAGAAGCGTCAGGATCAGGCGCGACAGGACCAGCACACCTACGGTGGACAAAAGCAGGATCAGGCCCGAACTCCATAACATGTCCGAGGCTGACGACTTGCCATTGCGGATGGGCTGCGGGGTTTGTACGCTGGGGGCTGTGCTCGCCGCAGGAGCGGCCTGCGACGTCTGTTCAAAGGCGGTGGCGGCATCGGCAAAGTGCACGAACAGCACGTCGAGCCGCTTGGCAAAGGCGGCGCTGGCCCCCTCATTGGATCCGGTCAGAGCGGCGGCAATCTCATCGGGGCCGCGCGTCAGCAGATTATAGACAACGGTCTGATAGGCGGGCCACGCGGTGACAAAGGTCAGGACCAGACCGATGGCCAGCACTTTCGGCGTCATGGTGGTCAAAGTCAGGCGCGTGCGCCCGGTGATCAGCCCAAAGGCCAGAAAAGCGATATAAAGGGTCAGACAGATTGTCAGGGCCGTGCCCAGATAGCCGCCATCGCCGAACAAACGCCCGAAGCTGTCCTCGACCACGCGCCCGATCTGGCAGTCCACGCTCATCAGCGCGCCTGAAATACCCGTGTCGCCGCTGAGCGGCATACCGGGGCAGGTAGCGGGCGGGGGCGGCATCATGCGGATACGCGCTCCGTTTGGCCAAAGCCGGGCCATGGCGTACCCGTCAGGGCTTCGAACCACGCCGACGGCGCGTCGCCATGCGTTTCGCGTAGTTCGTCTAGCTTGCGCACCGTCGATTCACGTCCCGACAGCAGCGTCAGGATTTCCGGCGTCCCCGACAGGTCGAGGCGCGCCACGACTGAATGGTTACCATGCTTGACCAGGAAGGCGCGCGAGTGCGGCGGAAGCGCGCGCACCAGCCCAACTTCATGCGCGCTAAGGCCGAAGCCTTCGCCGTAGTCTTCGAATCGGGCGCGCGGATTGGGCATGAAGATCTGCGTCGCCGCCTGCTCGATGATCGCCGATGAAATGCGGCTGTCGAGGGCGTCACCGGCACTTTGCGTGCCGAAACCAAGGATCGCATTACGTTTTCTGAGCGTCTTCATCCAGTCTCGGATGCGCGCGGAAAACACCTCATCGTCCAGCGCCTTCCAGCCCTCGTCGATTAGGATCATGGCCGGGGTGCCGTCCAGACGCTCCTCGATACGATGGAAGAGGTACATCATGATCGGCCCGCGCAGTATTGGCGCGTCGAGGAACTGCGTCATGTCGAAGCCCAGTACGCGCGCCGACAGGTCGAGTTGATCCGCCTCGTTATCAAACAGCCAGGCCCATTCGCCCGATCCGACCCACGGGGCGAGACGCGCCGCCAGATCGGTCTGACTGGGGCGACGGAAACCTCCGAGAAGCTCCTGAAAATAGCGCAGTCGCCGATAAACCGGGGCCTGTGCGTACATGGCGTCAATGGCCGAAGCGATGATGGTCTCGTCTTCCGGCGGCAGGGCCGGGCCTTCGCCGGCGATTAGCCGTGACAGCAGGTCGCGCAGGAACCCGCGATTGATGGCGCTGTCGGGCAGTTGCAGCGGATTAAAGCCGCTCGGTTCTCCGGCGCGCAGCGTGGCATAATGGCCGCCGATGGCGCGGATGAAGATTTCCGAACCGCGATCCTTGTCAAAAATGATGGTGCGCGGGCGCGCCTTCTGGGCCTGAGCCGCAAGGAAGTTGAGCACCACGGTCTTACCCGACCCCGACGGCCCGATCAGGGTGAAATTGCCAAGGTCCGAGGCGTGGAAGTTGAAGAAATAAGGCGTAGCCGCGGTCGTTTCAAAGACGGTGATCGCCTCGCCCCAGTGGTTGTCGGCGGCTTGTCCTAACGCAAACCCATGCAGGCTAGCCAGTCCTGCAAAGGCCGAGACTGAAATCAACGCCTTACGCGAAATATAGGTCTCATTGCCTGGAAACTGCGCCCAGAAGGCCGGTTCGAGATTGATGTCTTCGCGGACCGCTACGGCTCCCGTATCGGCCATTGCCGACGTGACCTGTGCTGCCGCCTGATCCAGCGCGCTAAGGCTCGGTGCACGCACGCAGACTGTCAGGTGATGCTCGCCCAAAGCCGTCTGACCCGACGCCAGTTCGTCCTTGGCCGCCATAAGGCCTGCACGCAGGGTAATGCCGTCATCATCGGCGGCGCGCAGACGACGCAGGGCCAGATTGACGCGCTCAAGACCGATCTGACGATCCACGAACTGAAAGCTCTGCGACACAGTCATTTCATAGGGCAGGTGGAGCAGGGCATCAAGCATGCCCGGCGCGGCCTGCGGCGGATATTCCTTCACTGAAATGAGCGCGCCGAATGACTTATCTGCGCCGGCGCCTTTCATTTCAAAAGCATCGATGCCAAAGCTCAGGCGCTGATAAGGCAGGTACTGCCCTACATCGTCGCGAGCTAGCGGATCGGGCTTGAGCACCGGGCGCATCTCGCCGTGCATCAGGGCCGATAGCAGTTCCAGCGGCTCGGAACAGCGGCCGCCACGCGTCTCATAAGAGGTCAAAAGCCGCGGGCCATAGCGCCCAAGCGCAGCCATCAGGGCGTCGCGCGCCGCATCGAGGTCCCGAAGTTCCGCCCCCAAACCGTCACGATCGGCCCCGGAATGCGCGCCAAACAACTTGCCGAGGCTTTCGGAAAGTCCGGCCTTTCCACGCGCCGGGCGACGCAAAATGGTTATGAACAGATCGTTGACGAACAGTTCGCGCGATTGCAGACGGTCCTGCCAGCGGGCATTGATGTATTCGGCTATGGGGTCATCGTACTGCCCACTGCTGGTCACCGATACTTTTCGGCGGACGATATGGTGGTGGAGCACCAGCCGCGAGTCCCCGATGGCACGGAGCGCGCTCTCCCGCAGAGCGTGCAGACCGTTAAGGTCGGTCGTGTCCGCCGTTTCAAATCCAAAACCATCGATATAGAGAGCCTGCATCAGCGACCCGTCACGCAGCGTAACCGTGTGGTCATTATAGAGATGGGCAAAAGGCAGGCGATCACCGATCCGCTGCTCCTTGGTGCCCAGACTCATGACTTGCCCGAACAGGCCTTTACTCATGCGAAAACCTTACGGTAAATAGGAGTTGCAGCGCCAGAATTTATAATTCCGGATCCGCGGGGTGCGGCTCACCTTAGTGAACCACAGGTCGAACAGGCGTGGTTCACGCAGACAGGCCAGATAACCTACGGCATGCACCAGAAGCGCAATCCCCAGAGCCCAGAACGACCGCGTGACCAGAAAGGCCTCGGTGGTGATCATGAAGTTAAGGATGAAGTAGGAATAGGTCACGCCCGCAAACATTTGCGGCTGGGTCAGCGCCCGGAAAATCGGCGCCTTGACCAGAGCGACGGTCTCTTCGCTCATGCCTCAGCCCACGGCCGTACGGATGCCCGCCACGATGGTGGCCGCGCCGAACAGGATAAAAATGCCGAGGATGACGGTGGCCCCGAAGCGCCAGTTCATTCGACCAGACAGCATCATAAAGCCGACGGCGGCTACAGCGATCACGGCCACGGCGGTGGCAACATTGCCCAATAGCGTGCCCTGAATCCAGCCAAGCGCATTGACAATTGGGCCGGAACCAGCGGGGTCCTGCGCAAAGGCCGGTGATGCGGCAAGCAGCGGCAGAAGGGCGGGCAGGAATTTACGGACTTTCATAGGTCTATCCTTACGAGCATGTCTCGGTCGGTTGAGGATCGGTCTTTACGCTCAGCCGGTCAAGGCTGCGGGCGACATAGGCCTGGGTTTCGGTATAGGGCGGCACGCCGCCGTGGCGGTTGACTGCGCCGGCCCCGGCATTATAGGCGGCTAGCGCCAGATCAATACGACCGTCAAAGCGGTCAAGCTGACGGCGCAGATAAGCGGCACCGCCGAACACATTGCCTTGCGGATCAAAGGGGTCGACGCCCAGTTCGGCGGCGGTCGCGGGCATAAGCTGCATTAGGCCGATGGCCCCGCGTGGCGAGATGGCCTTCGGATTAAAGTCCGACTCCTGTCGGATGACCGCGATCAGAAAATCAGCGCTGAGACTATAGCGTTCGGCGGCGGCCTGGATCACATCCTGATAGGGCAGGGATGTCGTTTGAACGGTTACCGGCGGCACGGAGGCGCACAGGGTGTGAAAGTCGCCATCGTCGGCCAGCTCAAACACCTGCGCAGCGGTGGGTAAAGCGGCGCAAAGCACCACACCCATTGTTCCCGCTGTCGTCAAAAATGCCCGCACGGGCCGCTCCTTGCTCACGCTCTGTACCGCGCACTATACCGCGTCACGGCTGCACCGTCCCGGTGAAGATGTCATCTGGTCAAGCGGCTCTAACAGTTAAGTTTGTCAGATTTGTTACGCTCGCCCCCCAATAATCTTTGCACGGAGAATTCTTGCGATTCGCCGCTGTTGTCAGCATACACCGCGCGGTCCTTAATTTACAGGAAGCCGGGGTTGGGTTGTGAGAAATTGCGCGGACTAGGGAAGAAGGCAATGCCATCTGTGCCATATCCAGTCGGCGTAACTAGTTGCGGTAATCGAGGCGATCTCGGGATGGGTGGGGCAAAACGTCGTCTGAGCCAGAAACTGGCGGGCCTCTGTATTGGTCGGCTTGAGCAACACCGGATGTGGGGTCTTTACGCAAACCACCGAAGCATTGCCTCCACCTCCACCTCAGTCCACAGGCGGGCAGGGCAAGAAACAATGCTATCACGCAAGCATGGGCGGCTTTTTCGAGACGGAGCCTAAACGCCTTCCGTCCGTTCCAGAATGTGACCTGCGCTGACGGGTTGCCACACAGAACAGCCTGACTTTCTGCATAAAAACATGCCCCGCGAGGTTTTTACAGGCATGATGATTGCCATCAAAGATGATGACACTATCCCCTGAGAACATTAAGAAATCAAAATTTTTGCCATTAACAATTCGTGACAAAACGGCAATCTCAAAAGGGGCGCGGAGGGCTTCACTCCATCTAAGGGGCTGAGGCGGGCCACTCTGCAGCTATTTTTCGTCATGCAGATCAAGCGACAAAAAGCCCTCAGGCGCGGTTTCGTGGCAGTTAAACCCTGATAAATTAAATAACTCCGACAATTAATTTACATAATCGTATATTTTATAATTGACCCCGCTGGCTAAGGAGGGTTACATTTTTGATGGGTGGGGCACTCTTGGTTCCGGTGAAGAGGCCCGTGCCCGGCTTACCGTGCGGCCTCTGATGACATTAAAGACTCCCTACGTGTTATCGGAGATCGCTAGTAACTTGCATGTCCGCCACGCTTCACTTTTGTCGTGTGGTGTAAACCTTCATTCTTAGTCGGCCTCCGCAAACCCCGTGGATCAGCCAAGCCCCTAACGCGAAAAAGAACCCTGAGTATTTTTCGAAAGTATCTCCACTTCTTACCCGACGGAGTGAACCATGACGCCATCCGCCGTTTCGACCCTGACCCGCCGCGCCAGCCTTACGGCCATAGCGGGGGCGCTGGCCGCCCCCAGTCTGGCGCGGGCCGCTGATACAGGAGGTCTGGCTTGGAACAGCGCGGACGCGCAGACCACAGTTCATGAGACGCCGGATTTCCATATCGAGCTTCAGGAAACCTCCCAAACCCTCGTCTCTCTGGCTCCGAAGGGTGTAGGGGGAGGCTTTGACTTCGCCCCGCGCCACCGTTTTACCCAGCGTCTGGGCGACGGGTGCTACCGTCTAGGCGATCTCGACCTGCGTGTGCGCATCGAAGGGGAAGAAAAGTGGAGCGACCATTCGACGGCCTATCGCCGTGTGAAGGTCAAAGCCCTGCCAAAGCCCGAGGGGGCGCTGGCCTCAGCGGACATTACCCCCAGCCTTGGCGCGGAGATGCCGCTGAAGGTGGTGCGGACGTGGAGTGTGTCTGAGGGCAAGCTGGTTTTGCGCTTTACACTGGCGAACCCCACCCAGAAGACGATTGAAGTCGGCGGTCTGGGCATGGCCATGGTCTTCGACAATATCATCAGCGGGCGTCATCTCGATGAGGCTCATGATGTCGCCTCTTTCTACGATCCCTATGTCGGTCTGAATGCCGGCTATCTTCAGGTCAACCGACTGAACGGGCAGGGGCCCTCCTTGCTGGTCCTTCCAGCCAACGATACGGCGAAGTTCGAGCTGTATAAGCCGATCCTCAACACGCGCGATGGCGACAAAAAGCTGGCGATCTACAGCGATATCGAGCCGCGCAACATGACGTTTGAAGGCTTTTATAGCTGGATGACGCACGCCAAAGGTTTTGCCGACAGCGAATGGAAGGGCGTCGAGCAGTGGAACACGCCCACTTCGCTGATGCTCAAGCCGGGGCAATCGACCAGCGTGGCGCTGAAATTCGTTCTGTCGCCGTCTATCCGTGAGATCGAGCCGACCCTGATCAAACAGGGCCGTCCGGTCGCTGTCGGCATTCCCGGCTATGTGGTGCCGACCGACCTGCCCGCCGACCTCTTTATCCATGCGCCGAAGGCGGTCAAAGCTTTAGGGGTGCATCCGCAGGGCGCGCTGGAGGTCACGCCTGTCGGGGCTATTAGGGGCGGCTGGCTGAAATACAGCGTGATGGGCAAGGCGTTGGGTCGCGCGCGGCTGACACTGACCTATGCCGACGGTACGCAACAGACTATCCATTACAAGGTGACCAAGCCCCAAGCAGAGGCCGTGGCCGATATGGGGCAGTTCCTGACCACGAAGCAGTGGTACGAAAACCCCAATGATCCGTTCAAGCGCTCGCCGTCGATCATGATTTTCGACCGCGAAAAGAACGCACTGGTGCTTCAGGACAATCGAGTCTGGGTATCTGGCCTGTCAGACGAAGGCGGGGCCGGGGCGTGGCTGGCGGCCATCATGAAACAGCTCGACAATCCGAATCCCGAAGAGGTGCAGAAGTTCGAGCGCTTTGCCAACACCACGCTTTGGGGGCAAATTCAGACACCAGACGGCCCCGATAAATACGGCGTGCGCAAGTCACTGATGTTCTATGACCCAGAAGGGATGCCCAACGGCACCTATGATGCGTCTCTGAACTGGAAGGTATGGTCGGCCTGGGATCGCAAGCACGCCGCCGATCTGGGACGGTCCTACAACTACCCGCACCCGGCGGCGGCCTGGTGGACGCTGTATCGACTCGGCCGCTATAACACGGGCATGACGTCTGGTGAAACCTGGCAAACCTATCTGACGCGGGCGGCCGAAACCATCAAGGCCATGATGAGTAAGGCCCCTTACTACACGCAGTTCGGTCAGATGGAAGGCGACGTCTTCCTCTACATCCTCCTCGATCTGAGGCGTGAGGGCTGGACCGAACTGGCCAGTGAGGTCGAGGCGTTGATGAAAGGCCGCGTCGAAATCTGGAAGACGCTGAAATATCCTTTCGGCTCGGAAATGCCGTGGGATTCAACCGGTCAGGCCGAGGTCTATATGTGGATGCGCTATTTCGGCCATCAGGATAAGGCCGACGTCACGCGCGAAGTCATCATGGCCTATGACCCTGCCATCCCGCACTGGGGCTATAACGGCTCGGCCCGTCGCTTCTGGGACTTTCTCTATGCCGGGAAGCTGTCGCGCATTGAGCGTCAGTTGCACCATTACGGCTCGTCGTTGAACGCCGTGCCTCTGTTTGACGCCTATCGCGAAACGCCGGATGACCTCTATATGCTGCGTGTCGCCTATGGCGGCCTGATGGGGTCACTGACCAATATCGACCAAGAGGGTTTTGCCTCAGCGGCCTTCCATTCCTTCCCGGACGCCATGAAGTGGGATGCCGTCAATGGCGACTATGGCATGAGCTTCTTCGGTCACGCTGTGACCTCGGCCTCATATCTGGTCAAACACACTGTGTTCGGCTGGATCGGCTTTGGCGGCGTGGTCAAGACATCGAATGGTGTAATCCATCTTACGCCCAAGGATAGCGCTCGACGTCGCGTCTTCATCGCGCCAGCCGGTCTGTGGATCACGCTCGATGCCGGCAAGATCGCTGAGGTAGGCTATGATAGTGTTAGCGGTAAGGTGCGCTTGACGCTGGAGGCTGCCGACGCGCAAACGCCCGTCGCCTACATTAATTTTGAAACCACGGTGAAGGGAGCCAAGCCCTACAGCCTCAAGGGCGAGAAGGCTCTGGGTGCCTATGCGGTGCCACTGAAGGCCGAAGCCATCACCCTCGACCTGAACCCCGCCTGATACAGGAATACGCCAGATGATCCGCACGACCTTTCAAACTGATCGCCGCGCCCTGCTGTGTGGGGCCGGGGCCCTGACGCTTCTGACTGCAATTGGCGGCCCGGCCGTGGCCTCAGCCCCGATCGTCGCCAGGCCCATTCCGCTGACACAGGTGCGCCTGCTGCCGTCGCCTTTCCTTGAGGCCGTCGAAGCCAACCGTCGCTACTTGTTGTTCCTGTCGCCTGACCGCTTTCTTTACAATTATCACAAGTTTGCTGGTATGCCGGTGAAAGGGGAGATCTACGGCGGTTGGGAATCGGACACCATCGCCGGCGAAGGGCTGGGGCACTATCTATCGGCCTTATCGCTTATGCACGCCCAGACGGGTGACAACGAATGCGTGGCGCGCATCCACTACATTATTTCGGAACTTGAAAAAGTGCAGGCGGCGCACGGCGACGGCTATGTAGCAGGCTTTATGCGTAAGCGTAAGGACGGCTCTATCGTCGATGGAAAGGAAATCTTCCCGGAAATTATGGCGGGCGATATCCGCTCGGCGGGCTTCGATCTCAATGGCTGCTGGGTACCTTTCTATAACTGGCACAAGCTTTTTGCCGGACTTCTGGACGCGCAGGCCTATTGTGGCGTCGACCGGGGCATTCCGGTGGCCGAAAAGCTGGGTGGCTATATTGAAATGGTTTTTGCGGCGCTTGACGACGCACAGACGCAGAAGGTGCTCGACTGCGAGCATGGTGGCATCAACGAGAGTTTTGCCGAACTGTATAGCCGCACGAACAATCCGCGCTGGCTGAAGCTGTCTGAGCGACTCTATCACCACCGCATGCTCGACCCGCTGGCGGCCCGCGAAGACAAGCTTGCCAACAACCACGCCAACACACAGGTGCCAAAGCTGATTGGTCTGGCGCGTCTCTATGAGCTGACGCAGAAGCCGCAGTATCAGACCGCCTCCAGCTTCTTCTGGGAGCGGGTTGTGAACCACCACAGCTTCGTTATTGGCGGCAATGCTGACCGTGAGTATTTCTTTGAGCCGGACACCATCTCGGCCCATATCACCGAGCAAACCTGCGAAAGCTGCAACACCTACAATATGCTGAAGCTGACGCGACACCTCTATAGCTGGTCGCCGAAGGCCGCTTGGTTCGACTATTATGAGCGCGCGCATCTCAATCACATGCTGGCGCATCAGAACCCAAAGACGGGCATGTTCACCTATATGATGCCGCTGATGTCGGGCGCGGCGCGCGGTTTCTCCGATGAGGAAAACTCCTTCTGGTGCTGTGTGCTGTCGGGGATCGAAACCCATTCCAAGCACGGAGACTCTATCTACTGGCACCAAGAAAAGACGCTCTTCGTCAACCTGTTCATTCCGTCAAAGGTCAACTGGGCGGAACAAAAGGCGGCGTTCGAGCTGACCACCAAATACCCCTATGAGGGCCAAGTAGCGCTGAAACTCAGCCAGCTTTCTGGCGCGAAGACCTTTACGGTGGCGGTGCGTATCCCCGGCTGGGCCGAAGCCTCAACTCTGCAAGTCAATGGCAAGCCGGCCCTAGCCAAGATGAATGATGGTTATGCCCTAATTACCCGAAAATGGCGCGCGGGGGACGTGGTGACGCTGGACCTGCCGCTGAAGCTGCGTTTTGAGACCGCGGCAGGCGATAACAAGGTCGTGGCCCTCCTGCGCGGCCCGATGGTGCTGGCCGCTGATCTGGGGCCTGCAGATCAGCCGTGGGGAGGCGATGCCCCGGCTCTAGTTGGGTCCGATCTGATCGGCAGCTTCTACCCGGTCTCGGCGGCCGAAGCGGTATATGTATCCAAAGGCTCGGGACGTCCGGCGGATATGACATTCCGTCCCTTCTATGCGCAATACGAACGCCGCACAGCGGTCTATTTCAATCGCTACAGCGACGACGAATGGGCACAGGCGCAGGTCGCCTATCGCGCTGAACAGGCCCGTCTGAAAGATCTCGCCAACCGTTCGGTGGATGTCATGCATCTGGGTGAGATGCAGCCCGAACGCGACCACAATCTCCTAACCGGCGGCAACTCCTACCCGGTGGTCTATCGCGCCCGCAATGGCCGGGACGCCCGCACTGGGGGCTTCTTCAGCTTTGAGATGAAGACGACCAAGGACGGGAAGGATGCGGGCCCGCTGATGCTCCAGGCCACCTATTGGGGTTCAGAATTCAACCGCAGCTTCACCATTGAGATCGACGGCACGGTCATCGCGCATGAGCGACTGTCGGGCCGTCAGCCGGGGGCGTGGATAGATGTCGATTACCCCATCCCGCACGAACTGACGCGCGGGAAACAAAAGGTCACGGTCAAGGTCAACCCGCAGGAGGGGAAATCTGCTGGCCCGGTCTTTGGTGTCCGCCTCTTTACCATGGCTCCTGCGGCAAAACCGGCCTGAGGCATCCTGATGCGCCCTTGTCCCTGATCAGCCTACTGCCGCTGCCGGCCGGATGGACGACTCACGCTGAGCCAGTCCTCTATGCGCCCAACTCGGCGCCGGAAGCGCGGACGGTAAGTGCCCATCTTCGATGATGGAGCTGATTATACGACCGATCCCGCACCGCTGATCTCCGGGGCCAGGTTGTATATTCTTACCGGACGCGATACGGCCGTACCGGGCGTCATGATCTCATCATGCCCGAATGGCAGATGCTGGTCAGCGATGATCCGTAATCGGGATAGTGGACGCATAAACTGTACTTTCTAAAGCCGGAAGCGGTGGTCAAGTGAGCGACGCCGGTCCGCGCCTTTGCCCCTCAGATCGTGCAGAAATCGGACAAGTGCTTCTATCTCTACGCCCCGGTGCGACGCGCCCTTTGACGCCATGGTCATCCGCAACATCGCTTCGCACGCCCGCGTCACCGCCTCCAATGCGCCTGTGGAATACTGGCTGCGCGCCCTTGATATCGGCCTGCCGCCAGAAATTTTGGGCCACCTGATCGCCCAACAATCCGACGCAGAAATGGGTGCCGTTAAAGGGGGAGCGATCAGTCACGCTGAACGGGGCCAGTATCTATTTCTGGGACTATCAAACCGCAGGCTCCGGCGTCGGTGTCACGCCGCCAAAGGGCTGGCATCTGGACTATCGTGACCGCGAAACGTTGAAACCCGTCAAGGCCACAACCGCGTACAGAAGCCGTCTTGACGCCACTTATCCTGTCTCGTTTACGCTAGCGGCCGCTCGCTGTCTGCGGGCCGCGTTCGACGCTTCTACTGATGGGAAGTCCTACGCTGCTGTTGCGGCACAGGAGTGGCAGGCCTTTACAGTTACCCCGCAGGTGCCCGTCAAGGCCTCGGTAAAGGGCCCCGCGTCAACTGAGTGTGCGCAGCGATAGGCAAGCGCGTGAAATCCTGCTAAACAGGGTGCATGTGGAAGCGGCTGAGCCCTATTTTCGGATTGCTGGCCTTCGTTGTGGCCACGGTGGCGGGACCGGCCATGGCTCAAGTCCGCATGGCCGCCGTCGAGCCTATGCCCTGTCATGAGATGGCAATGAGTGAACAGGGAACATCGATAAAAAAGCCTGTCCAAAAAACGCATACCGATTGCGACGGTGCGTGTCAGTGCCCGGTCAGCCATTGCGCCGCCGGTCCTCTCACCCTGCCTCAGCTGACCTTGCCGATGATCTATGATAACCCTGATTTTCACAAATTTTTCTTTGATCAACGGTTGAGCTTTGGTTTGAGTGAAGACCTGATGCGCCCGCCACGCGCCTGAAAACCGGACTCGTTGGGCGCCCAGAGCGGGTGCAACTCGTCACGTTTTTTAGGAAAATACTCATGAAATCCATGCTTTTGGCGGGCTTCTTCAGCTTGTGCGCCACTATGGCTCTAGCCGAAACCCGCACCTATCACCTGACTATCTCGCCGGTCCAGTCCATCATTGGCGGCAAACCCGTACCCAAGATCGCCGTCAATGGCACCATTCCCGGCCCCGTCCTGCGCTTTACCGAAGGCGACGAGGCTGTGATCCATGTGACCAACCGCTTGAAAACCCCGACCTCAGTCCACTGGCACGGCCTGCTGCTTCCGGGTGTAATGGACGGCGCGCCGGGCTTTAACGGCTTCAAAGGCATAGCCCCTGGTGAGACCTTCACCTATCGTTTCCCGATCCGGCAGTCGGGCACCTACTGGTATCATTCGCATTCTTTGGGGCAGGAGGCAGACGGCCTCTACGCCGGCATTGTCATAGCTCCCAAGACACCGGCCCCCATTTCCGCCGACCGCGACTATGTGGTGCTGCTCTCCGACTTTCATCAGGACAGCGCTGCACGTATTCAAGCCAACCTCAAAAAGTCTTCCGACTATTATCAGTATAAGCGCCGCACCGTGAGCGATCTGATTGAGGACGCGCATGCACAGGGGATTGGTAAAGCTCTAAAATCAGCCGGCGAGTGGGGGAAGATGCGTATGCTCCCCACCGACCTGTCCGACGTCACCGGCTACCGCTTTCTCGTCAACGGCCTAACGAATGAGCAGAACTGGACGGGCCTGTTCCGGCCGGGTGAGCAGGTGCGCCTTCGCTTTATCAACGCCTCGGCCATGACGATGTACGATGTACGCATCCCGGGCCTGAAAATGACGGTTGTCGCGGCCGATGGCCGACCGGTACAGCCGGTTGAGGTGGATGAATTCCGCTTCGGCAATGCCGAAACCTATGATGTCATTGTAACCCCGCGCGAAGAGCGTGCCTATACGATTGCAGCCGAGTCGCTCGATCGCGAGGGCTTTGCGCTTGGGACCCTCGCCCCGCACGAAGGGATGACCGGCGAACTCCCCGTGCATCGCCCGCGTGCTTTGCTCAAAATGGGCGACATGAATATGGACGTCATGATGCGCGACGACCCCCACATGGATATGAGCCAGATGGACCATGACAGCGGTTGGGCCGACACGGGCGCACCCAAAGGGGCCGTGGTGCTCAACTATTCTCAATTGAAAAGCTTGACCCCTCGGAGTGACACGCGCGCTCCCACGCGCTTTATCAAAGTGGTGCTGGGCGGTAATATGGAGCGCTATATCTGGACCATAAACGGGAAAACCTTTTCCCCCGAAGACGGCATTGCGTTGGGCTATAATGAGCGGGTGCGGCTGATCTACGTCAATGAAACCATGATGGCCCATCCCCTGCATTTGCACGGCATGTTCGTACAGCTTGAGAACGGGCAGGACGCGGATCGCATGCCAGACAAGCACACGGTGATCGTGCCGCCGGGTCAGACCGTGTCGGTTCTACTTTCGGCTACCGAGCCCGGTGACTGGCCCTATCACTGCCACCTGTTGTTCCATATGCAGTCGGGAATGATGACGACCTTACGCGTCGCTGCACCGGAAGCGGGTTTTATACCCCCGACGGCGCAACCCGCTCCGAACCACACGCCACACGGGGAAGGCCATGATGAACATCATTAAAATAACGGCTCTGTGCCTGCTGCTCCCCTCAGCCGCGTTAGCCCAACACGACCATTCGGCCACCTATCACGCCGTGTGGCTGGAAACCGCCTTCAGCCGGCACGAGGGGAAGGAGACGGCCTATTGGGAGGCCGACGGCTGGGTCGGTGGCGATACGCACAAGCTTTGGCTCAAAAGCGAAGGCAAGGTGGGTGACGCCCGGAAGAATGGCGACGTCTGGGCTCTCTACAGCCGCAATGTGTCAACCTTCTGGGACATGCAGATTGGTGTGCGTCACGATTTCGGGGAAGGGGATCGCAACTGGTTGGCCATAGGGGTAAACGGGCTCGCACCCTATTTCTTCGAGACCGAGGCGCATCTGCTCGTGGGTGAAGAAGGCACCGTCGGCGCGCGGTTGCGGCAGGAAAACGATGTGCTGTTGACTAATCGGCTGATCCTGTCGCCGTCTTTGGAAGTCAATGCGGTCAGTCAGGCCGACACACAGCGCGGCACGGGTTCGGGTCTGACCGATGCGACAGCGGCCCTGAAACTGCGCTATGAGGTCAACCGGCGCTTTGCACCCTACGTGCAGCTTGATCATCAGCGCAAATTGGGAGAGACGGCCGAATGGGCGCGCGCTGCGGGAAATATGACTGAAGACAGTCGCATAAGCATCGGAATACGCTGGCTATTCTGATAAATGAAAACGGCGTCCGGATCGCTTCGGACGCCGAAATTTCACTCTGTCTCCAACATTACAGCTTGTATTCCAGACCAACCCACACCTTGCGTCGCGACGCCGGCATTGAGGAGTCCGCGCGCTCGAAATCGGCATATTTGACACTGACCGTCAGGTTCTTGGTCAGAGCCGTCGAGGCCAGCGCATCCCATTCTTTGCCCACGGCGCGGCTGTTACGATCCGTCTTGAAATCGTGATAGCTGAGGGTCAGGGTCGGCTTCTTAAAGGGGCCGATCTGGGTCGGATGAGCATAAGTGGTCGTGAAATTTAGATCGTTCAGACCATCCGGCAGCATCTTGTTGCCATTGGTTGAAAAGGCGTCGGCCCAGCCACGGACATTGTGCGCGCTGCCGATGGGGGTGATGAAGCCGCGCACCCCATTGCCTTCATTCTTCTCATATGCCGCGACGACCTTCCAGCGTCCATGATTGACGCCCACCTCGCCGTTCACGGCCTTGAGGCTGAAATCGCTGGGGTTATTACCGTGCTCGACCTGCTTGGCGATGACACCGGCATACGTCAGTTTCGTCGTTTTGCTCAGCGGTTTTTCACCGCTGAACCGCAGGCCAGTCGTCAGGGTTGAGTTATAGGCCGAATTCTTGAAATCGAGCGCATAGACAAAGCCTTGTACTTTCATGGCCGGGCTTGCCGCATAGCCGACATTTAGAATGTGGCTGTCGGAATCCCAGTCGGCATATTCGCCCGCGGTGCGGTTGATCTTGGTCAGATAGGCATAGGTCGACGACCACTTGCCCTTTTTAACGTCCAGACGTAGAGCATCGAAGGTCATTTCGTCCTGACGCCACCCGGAATTGCCAACAAAACGGTTGTCGTCGATCAGGATGCGCTGACGCCCGGCCGTCAGTGTCGTCGCTACATTGGGCGTCCAGGTCAGTTGCAGGCGGTTAAGTTCGGTGACTTCCGGGTCGTTGACCGAGGCATAGGTCGTCTTGCCATTATAACCCGAATTATAGTCGTCCTTGACTGCGCGCACGTCCTCGAATTCAACGAGGATCTTGACCTTGCCGAACTGACCGCTCTCGAAACCAACACGATTGCGCCACGTCAGGGAGCTGGCGTCATTCAATCCGGCTTGCGACACGCTTTCGCTACGCAGGCGGGACTCAAGGATGGGTTTGGACTTGGCGAGAGCTTCGGAAAAGCTTTCAGCGTGTGCACCGCCGGCGATACCGGCCAAGGCGAGGGTGCTGAGCGAAACGCGAACAATCATAGACGTACTCCAACTGGTGCGCGCCTTCCGAAACGTATGAAGCAGGTCCGGACACAGAGGCGCGTACTTTCGATGAAAATAAGCCTCTCATAAAAATGGTAATTTTTTGCAAACGCCGTTACGGGAGCGTTCGCGTCGATTCCCGAACGATCAGAGTCGTGTCAAAAACGACACGTGCAGGAGTGCCGGTTTCCCGTTGCAGCAGGCGATCCACAGCCTCATTGGCCATGTCTTCAATGGGCATTTCGACCGTCGTTAGGGCCGGAGCCGAGGTACCGACCCACGGCGCATCGCCAAAGCCGATGACCGATAGGTCGTCCGGCACCCTTAGGCCACTTCGCGCGGCGCGCCGCACAACAGCCAGCGCAATCTGATCCGTGCCGGCGAAGATGGCCGTGACGTCGCGGCGGTCGATAGCCTCACCCACGGTGGGCTCCAAATCGTCCGAAAATGCGGTTTCCACATGAAATACGCACTCGGCCTCGTCGTTTAAACCAGAGCGAAAGCCCTCGCAACGTTCGATCATACTGCTGAGGCTCATTGGGCCTGAGACGAGTCCGACCTTGCGGTGCCCGCCCTTGAGAAGATGCGCCGCCGCCTGCTGTCCCCCGCCAAAATAGTCAGCCAGCACCAGAGATAGACCCGTTGCCTTGCGGTCCATCACCACGGTCGGCAAGCCCGGCGTTACGGTTTGGGCGTCGAGATCCTGCACCGGAAACCACACCAGCCCGTCGGCCCCGCGCTCGATCAGGCTGGCTATGGCCTGCTGCTCAAGGCCGATATCCCCTTCGGTATCCGCAATAATCACATAATGGCCGCTGGCACGTGCCCTGCGCATGACGGCCTGCGCCAGAGCGGTGAAAAAGGGATTGGCAAAGTCCGGCAGGATAAGGCCCAGCGTTCCCGTGCGGCCGGTACGCACCGCCCGCGCCGACAGGTTCTGACGATAACCCAGATCGGCAGCGACCCTGAGGATATGGGCTCGCACCTCTCTACCCAGCGAACCTGTGCCATTGATGGCATACGACGCACTGGCCAAAGAGACGTCAGCGGCTCGGGCCACGTCTTTCAGCGTGATACGCTTTGCGGTGCCCCCCTCGTTTGCCATGCTCAGACCTCGTCCTTGCCTGAGGCAAAGATGCAGACCAGCGTGACCAGCGCCGCCACCAAAAGGTAATAGCCAACATGGCTCAGCCCATAGTTTGCCTGAAGCCAGGTGGCGGCATAGGGGGCCAGCGACGCCCCAACGATGCCTGCAAAATTGAAGGTGAGGGAGGCCCCTGTATAGCGCACATTTGCCGGGAAGGGGGCCGCCAGCGCCGTGCCGATCAG
Source organism: Asticcacaulis excentricus CB 48 (assembly GCF_000175215.2). NCBI lineage: Bacteria > Pseudomonadati > Pseudomonadota > Alphaproteobacteria > Caulobacterales > Caulobacteraceae > Asticcacaulis > Asticcacaulis excentricus. Next base: position 1,444,915 of record NC_014816.1, read on the forward strand.
GGCATAGGTCATGCCCATCAGCGCCATGGCGGCAATAGAAAAGACAAAAATGCCGCCCTCGTTGCCCATCAACGGGGCCAAGGCGAACGAGAAGGCCGCAATCAACGCGGTAGTCAGGATCAGGATTTCGCGACGACCAAAGCGCTCCGCCAGCTTGGCCGACAGCGGTATAAACAGACCAAAAGCGATCGAGCCCAAAATCTGAACCTCAAGAGCCTTCACAAACGGAATTTTCAGCACCTTAACATTGTACGAGAGGAGCCACGCGCTGCCGATATAGAAGAGGACAAAGGTCACCAGCGCCACAAAGGTTCCGAGGAACAACGAGCGCTTATGCCGGCCGAAGATTTCGACCAGCGGCACCTTGACGCGTTCTTCCTTGTCGATAGCGGCCTGAAACTCCGGCGTCTCGGTGATCGACAGGCGCACCCACAGGCCAACCCCGATAAGCGCCAGAGAGGCGATGAACGGCACGCGCCAGCCCCAGGTCAGTAGGTCCTCCTGCGAAATGAAGTGCAGCAGCACCCAGAAGGCCCCGGACGACAGCAGCAGACCGATGGGGGCCCCCAGTTGCGGGAACATACCGTACCACGACCGCTTGCCTTCCGGCGCATTTTCGGTGGCCAGCAGTACCGCGCCTCCCCATTCGCCGCCCAGACCAAAGCCTTGCCCGAAACGGCACAGGGACAGAAGGACCGGTGCAACCACGCCGATCTGCGCATAGCTGGGCAAGCAGCCGATAAGGACCGTGGAAATTCCCATGGTCAGCAGCGCCGCCACCAGCGTCGCCTTTCGTCCAATACGGTCGCCGAAATGCCCGAACACCATAGCCCCAACCGGACGGGCAAAAAAGGCGATGGAAAAGGTGGCGAAGGACTGCAGCAGGGCCGAGGTCGGGTCGCTGGTCGGAAAGAACAGGGATGGAAAGACCAAAACGGCCGCTGTGGCATAGACGTAGAAGTCGAAAAATTCGATGGTCGTGCCGATCAGGCTGGCCAAAAGGACCTGCGCCGGTGAGTTGACGGGCTTGTGGCCGGTGATAGTCGCCGGTGTAGCGTTGGACATGGACGGAATCCCGAAATCCCTGTGATTTGATTGCTGTTCCGCCTAACGCATTTTCCGCCGTAGCGGAAGCCTGACATCTGCAAGACGCCGCATGGCGCGCTTATTTTGAGCCGCTTACAGTGGCGCATCGGAATTGAAGGAGATTTTTCATGACCTCACTATGGAGACCCAGCGCGGCTTTGTTCGCGGTTTCGGTGCTTCTGGGGGCCTGCTCTGCGGAACGCTCTCAGCCCGCGGCTGAAGAAGTGGCCCAAAGCCCCCTGAGCGAAACGCCGGCATCGGCTGTCTCGTCAAGCGCCTCCGCCTTTGACTATGCCGGGCGCTGGAAAGGCGTGGAGGGCACCTACATGACCGTCATGCCGCAACTGGACACGACCTATCAGGTGGTGATCGCCGATCTGGATGGACCCAAAACCTATGTGGGGACGCTGCAAGCCGACGGTTTGCATATCGAGCGCAATGGTGCGCCTGCGGTTATCGTGCCCGGTGACGGCGAGGCAACCGGCATGAAATGGCTGACGGAAAAGTCCGACTGTTTGGTCGTGGCCGTCAACGAAGGCTATTGCCGCGATTAAAAAAGCCGGCTCCGTTTGCAGAGCCGACTTCCTTTTTGTGGCTGTGCGACCTGTTAGGAGGCCATCAGGCGGATGGCCGTATTGATCAGTTCGACCGGGCGGAACGGTTTCTGGATTTCAGCGTCGGCCCCGGCGGCCATGGCGGCCGACGTCGCGCGGTCCGAGCTGACGCGCGCATCCAGTCCCGCCGACATCGCCAGAATCCGCACATTGGGCCAGGTCGATTTGATGACGCGAATCCCCTGAAGTCCGCCCATGCCCGGCATGAAGATGTCCGAGACGATCAGATCAACGTGGGCGATGTCTTCGTTGTCTAGCGCCTCTTCCATGCTGTGCGCAATCGATACGCGGTAGCCGTTATCCGACAGGGTCTGCGCGGTCAGGGTGGCCACGGTGTGGCTGTCGTCGATGACCAGAGCGTGCTTGCGCTTGCGGCCCTCGGAGGCGTCAGCCTGCGCCGACTCGACGATGGCGCGCATCTGTTGACGCGAAAAGGGCTTGCGCAGAACGTAATCGACATTGGTGCTGCGCGCCAGTTTCAGCGTACTGTCCACCGAAGCGTCACGCGATCCGGCAGTCATGATGGCGATGGTGGCGTCCAATGCGCGGTCGCGGATTTGCGTGATATGGTCAAGGCTGTTGTCTTCGCCTAGAAACACATCAACGAAAATCAGGTTCGGCCGTTGCTGCAACAGCACGTCGTGACATTCGGCAAGGGAGCGCGCCACCACATAGTCCCAGTCTTCGTCCTTGAGCATCCGCCCGACGATGTTTGCCTGGGTCATGCTGTCTTCGATAACCAGCGCCAGTCCTTCAGCCATTCTTGCCTCGTTTAGATGAGCCGCACGGGGTGCGAAAAGGGATTGGCACACTCAATACAATGTTATTCTTAATAATTCCCCCTGTGGAGCATTCTGTGGAACCTCTAGGGCTCATCCGCGAAAAAAAGCCGCGCGAAAAACGCACGGCCTTAAGTCGATACAGGGAGGAAAGCCCCGAAGGGCAACGGTGCAGGACACCGCATATCAACACCATACAATTGGTTGACCAAAAATTCAACTGTAAAATGCCTTTCAGTTTTAAAAACGTTAGCCCCTTTTCTGTTTTCCATTAATCCGACGTCGAAGACGATCGAATAGGATTCAACCTGGCTCCCATTGGGCGAAAGACGACCAGCCAGGGCAGGGGAGACACTAAGCGGGAGCTAAATGATTACCAATTACTGGGCCATGTAGACCCGGGGAATGCTGAAGGCGGCATCGAAAGAGTTGAACGCCCCGCAGACCCGCCAATAACGGGCTTGCTAGACACGCGGCCGGCGCTTCTTACGTGTCGTCCAGAGGCCTTGCTCAACCATCCACAGCCGATCAGCGGCCGGAATCGGCATAACGTTCGCGGATGATCGCCAAAGCTTCGGCGCGAACTTCGTCAGGCTTGCGCCGGTTGCTCCGCGGGCCGCGCTGCTTTGATACCAAACCGTTAACGCCGAACGTCCGGTAGGCTTGGAGCAGCCGAAGCGTCTGGCGCCGGCTAAGGCCTAGAATATCTGCCGCGGCTTGGGCGGTGAGGCGCTCGTGGTCGAGATCGCGTAGAACCTCGAATCGCGCCAACTCTTTGTCGCTCATGATGCGAACTGCCATCTTTAACACCTCCAGCTAAAAAGCTGGAGAGTGACATTCCTAATTGGTTTAGGGGTGACATTCTCATATGGGCGCTACACCAATATATCGCATAATATAGATTATGGGAAATAAATTGCCGTGCGACTGACAGGGCTTAATGCCGCAGCCTTGACACTGGCTCAGACAGTTTGAGAGCCGCTTGCATATGGCCGGAGGTGGCGCAGGCCGCCGCATCAACCACGGCATCAAAGGCGTCGGCCAGCGCCATTTGCCGGGCCGCCAGCGCCTTGAGCATCTGACGCACATAAAAGCCGATGACAGCCATGGCGTAGTCGGTCTTGCCGTCGATCTGGCTGGCGATGATTTCCACCAGTTCAAGCTCGGCTTCTTCAGGCGGCAGGTCCCGGCGCGTAAAGGCGCACAGCGTGGCACCGACCGAACGTTCAATCAACGACGGATGGGTCTGCATGGCACTCACTCGAAAATAAGATGAGAGTGTGCCACTGTTTTAATAAAAAATCTATCCACAGGCGAATTTGGCCCGCGCTGGCTCAGCCGATGTGCGTCAGGCCGCCCATATAGGGTTGCAGCACGCTGGGGATAGCGATGCGACCGCCCTCGTCCTGATAATTTTCCATGATCGCCACCAGCGTGCGGCCGACCGCCAGACCCGAACCGTTCAGCGTATGCAGGAAGCGCGTGCCCTTTTCGCCGGCCTTGCGTGTGCGGGCGTCCATGCGGCGCGCCTGGAAATCTCCGCAGTTGGAGCAGGACGAAATTTCGCGATAGGTGTTCTGCGACGGCAGCCACACCTCAAGGTCATAGGTCTTGCGCGCGCCAAAGCCCATATCACCGGTGCACAGCAGCATGGTGCGGAAGCTGAGGTCGAGCTTTTTGAGGATGGCCTCGGCGCATTCGGTCATGCGCTCATGCTCGGCTGCCGACTGTTCCGGCGTGGTGATCGACACCAGTTCGACCTTCTGGAACTGATGCTGACGAATCATGCCCTTGGTGTCGCGGCCCGCCGACCCGGCTTCGGCGCGGAAGCAGTTGGTCAGGGCCGTCAGACGCAGCGGCAGTTCCTCTTCCGCCGTAATGGCTTCGCGCACGAGGTTGGTCAGAGACACTTCGGCGGTGGGGATGAGGTAGCGGGCGTTTTCACCCATTTGAGCAATAATCAATTCGTATGTTTGCTCATCAAGCGACTTCAGTTCTATTCCTGCCTCACGCGCCTGACCAGCCAGACGTTCACGGCTAAACGTAAGACCTGCTTTAAACAAATCTTCTTCGAACTTCGGCAATTGCCCCGTACCAAACAGCGCATTTTCGCGCACCAAAACCGGCGGATTGACTTCGGTGTAGCCGTGCTCGGTGGTTTGGGTGTCGAGCATCCACTGACCTATGGCGCGTTCCAGACGCGCCAGTTGCCCCTTAAGCACCACAAAGCGCGAGCCAGACATCCTGGCCGCCGCTTCGAAGTCCATCAATGGGCCAGTTGGCCCCTTAAGCGCTTCGCCCAGATCGGCGTGATCCTTGGCCAGGAAGCTGAGGATATTCGGCGCGCCGTGGCGGCGAATTTCGACATTGCCCGCCTCATCCTCGCCCAGCGGCACGTCCTCAAACGGGATATTGGGCAGCGAGGCCAGCAGGGTGCGTAGGTCCTCTTCGGTCTGACGCTCGGTTTCCTGCGCCACGGCAATCGCGCCTTTCAGGCCCTCGACTTCGGTCATCAGTTCAGCGGCCCGCGCCTCGTCCTTTTGCGCCTTGGCCTTGCCGATTTCCCCGGACAGCTTCTTCAACTGTGCCTGATTGGTCTCGAAGGTCGTCTTGGCGGCACGCAGGTCTTTGTCCAGCGTCAGCAGCGCATCGACATCGGCTTGAGCCGACTCACGGCCACGCGATGACCAGCCCCTTACATAGGCTTCTGGTGTTTCGCGTAAAGCTTTGATATCGTGCATGGAAGTGTCCTCAAGGTCTCGGTGGACAGGTCGCCCCACCCACCGCTTCGCGGTCCCCCCTCCCCGCTGCGCAGGTAGGGAGGAAAAATCCTTCCCCGTTTACGGGGAAGGTGGATTTCTCGTCAATGCTTCATTGACGAGAAAGACGGAAGGGGGATGGCTCAGCTTACAATCGACGGCTCTTTGCGCCGCCATTCGATCACCCGCACGCACAGGATCGAGATTTCGTACAAGAGCACAATCGGAATGGCGAGCATGAGCTGCGAAATGGGGTCCGGCGGCGTGACCACGGCTGCAACGACCACGATCCCCAGAATGGCGTAGCGACGGCCCGATGACAGCATTTTCGACGACACCATTCCGGTCAGGCCAAGCAGCGTCAGCACAATCGGCAACTGAAAACAGGCGCCGAAGGCCAACATCAGGGTGGTGACCAACGACAGATATTCGGACACCTTGGGCATCAGTTGCACGGTGACGGCCCCTGCCCCCAGAATTTGCTGGCTCAATGAGAACCACAGCACCATCGGCAGGATAACGTAATAGACAAGCAGTGCCCCCATTACGAACAGCACTGGCGCGGCGATCAGGAACGGCAAAAAGGCCATGCGCTCGCGCTTGTAGAGGCCCGGTGCAACAAAGCGATAGAGGTGCCAGGCGATCACAGGGAAGCTTAGGATAACCGCCCCAAAGCCCGCCATCTTCATCTTGGTGAACAAGAATTCCAGCGGTGCCGTAGTGATCAGCGCCACGCTGTTCTTTGCCTGCGGCACTTCTTTGAGGCCCAAAATGATCTCGATCAGATCGAATGGCCCGGCCCCATGTCCGCCACTGGCGCGCGAGGCCTCAAACATGCGGTTGGCCATCTCATAGGGATGGGTTAGGAAGATGTAGATCGGCTCGGCGAAGCCAAAGCACAGCAGAAATGCCGCCACAAAGGCCACGACCATCCAGATCAGGCGCGAACGCAACTCAATCAGGTGGTCCATCAGTGGCGCGCGCGACGCCTCGATCTCGGCCTCATCAGGGTGGAGGTCGTCTTTGGTCACCAGATCGTTCATGACGGGGAAGTCTCAGTCGTCTTTTTGGCGCGGTTGCGCTTAGGTTTAGACACAACCGTTTCAGCTTCAGCCACAACCGATGCATTTTCAACGGCTTCGGCGGCTTTCTTCGCGCGCGGCTTGCGCGGCTTCTTTTCCGGCTCTGCTATGGCTGGGTCCGCTGCCGGCTTAGGCACTTCGGGTTCGTCGGTCAGAGACGGCTTGCCGAAATCCGCCGGGGTGTGCCCATGATCATAGGCATCGGGCGACGGTACATCGACATTGTCGCTGTAATAGTGACCCTTGGGCGGGATGGCGTCGTTGATCTCGCCTTCGATGCGCCGCATGTCTTCGCGGATGTCGTCGATGACGGGCGAGGTGACATTGCCGGAGCGCAGCGCCTCCACCTCCTTACGCAGATCGTCGAGTTCCGACTGACGCGCCATGTCGTCGAAGGAGGTGCGAAATTCGTCGGCCATGGAGCGCATCTTGGCCACAAAGCGACCCAGTTGCCGCAACAGCTTCGGCAAATCCTTGGGCCCCACCACAATCAGGGCCACCACCGCAATGAGTACGAGCTCAGAGCCCCCAATACCGGGCAGCATTCAAATTACGCCTTAGGGTCAGAACAAGAAAAAGCAACCGCCCCTTTTTAGCGAGGGGCGGTCACGCACAAAATAACGAAAAAGGCTTAGGCCGCGTCCTTGTCAGTGACGGTCTTGGCCGTTTCAGGCTTGGCTTCGTCCTTCTTGACGTCCTCGTCCTTGAGGCCGTCCTTGAAGGCTTTGATGCCCTTTGCGGCATCGCCCATCAGGCCCGACAGCTTTCCGCGGCCGCCAAACAGCAGCAGCGCGACAACCGCGACGATGGCCCAGTGCCAGATGCTCATGCTACCCATGTCAGATCTCCATACGCGCGGCGCTGCCTTGCGGCGGCGCATCTTCGGGATACAAGTATTGCTCTCTTATAGGCGTATTGTAGGCGTACATCAAAGCGAAAATAAGCCCAACTCCACCGTCTAGTCGCGGTCGCTGTCGGCGCCTTCAAAGAAATCCTGTGCAAACTCGACCTGTTCCAGCTCTTCAAGACCGATGGGGTCTTCGGCCTCCCGCGCGCCGCCGGGTTCGGGGATGACGAAATCGGCGGGGACATTGAGGTCGAGCAGACCGGCAGCGCGCATTTCTGCCGCGCCTGGCAGGTCGTGAAGGCTGGGTAGCGAAAACACCTCCAGGAAGTGTTCGGTCGTGCCATAGGTAACCGGGCGGCCCGGCGAACGCCTGCGTCCCCGCAGACGGATCAGGTTCATCTCATGCAGCACATCCAGCGTGCCGCGCGACAGGCCGACGCCGCGAACCGTCTCGATCTCCGCCCGTGTGACCGGCTGGTGATAGGCAATGATGGCGAGAGTTTCCAAAGCAGCTTTGGACAGACGGCGCGGTTCCTCGCGTTCTTCGACCATCAGGTGGCTGAGGTCAGGCGCAGTGCGGAACTGCCATTTGTCGGCTACAACTTCGAGGGTCACGCCCCGGTCGGCGTAGCGGCTTTTGAGCGCCGCCAAAGCCTTACCCACATCAGCCCCTTCGGGCAGGCGACGCGCGAGATCAGCCGCCGAAAGAGGGGCCGCAGCGGCAAACAACAGGGCCTCGATGGCGCGTTCGATATCGAGTTTGGCGGACAAATCGAGGGTCATCGTCCCTCCATCAGCGGGAGGCGACGGCGCAGGTAAAGCGTGTCGAACGTGCCCAGTTGCTGCACCTGCATCAGGCCCTCCTTGGTCAGTTCTAGCCCCGCCGATAAGGTCGAAGCGATGTAGGAGGCGCGGCGCGGACCGCCCTCGCCGACCGGCTGCGGCGCAATTTCATCTAGCGCCGTCCAGTCCGATAACTGCGGCAGCACATCACGCAGATGGTCGCGCGCGTCCTCCAGCGCGAAGGCCTCGACGCGCATGGTAGGGTCGTAATGGCGAGCGATTTCGCGCTGCCTCTGGGTGACATAGGCCCCCATCAGATCAAATAGCGACACATCCAGTCGTGACGACGGCAGAATTACTGTGGCCTGCGGATCACCACGCGCGAACACGTCGCGTTTTAATTGGGGGCGAGAGGTGATGGCCTCCACCGCCTTACGGATAGCCTCCAGTTTCTTGAGGCGAAAGGCCAGCGCAGCGGCCAGTTCTTCCGGTTCCGGCTCATCGCTTTTCTTGCGTTCCGGTACCGGCAGCAGCAGACGGGATTTGAGATAGGCCAGCCACGAGGCCATGACCAAATAGTCGGCCGCCAGCGAAAAACGCAACCGCCGTGCCTGCTGGATGAATACGAGATACTGCTCAGCCAGTCGCGTGATCGAAATTTTCAGCAGATCGACCTTCTGCTGCCGCGCCAGTTCCAGCAGCACGTGGAGGGGGCCTTCGTAGCCATCGAGATCGAGCAGAAGGGCGTCGTCGGCCTCAATTTCCGCCACGGGCACGGCATCGGTCGTGAAATCGAGGCGGTGCTGAAACACCTCGTTTTCAAGCCCCGGCAAAGCGCCCCCGCGCGTGTTCACGACTTAGTAGACCTCCTGATAGGCGGTCGGATCGACGAAATCCTCATACTCTTCGCGCACAGTGACGGGACGGTGCAGCAACACCTGAAGGCGGCCGCGCGCCTCTTCGATGTTCAGCGGTTCGATCTTATGCTTAAGGCGCAGGAGCGCGCGTTCGAGACGCTGCTGAACCTTGCCGCGGATGGTTGGCACGAAGACCGACACGGCCTTCATCTCCTCAAGGTCGCCGCTGCAATGCAGGACGATGTCGCAACCGGCGCGCAGCGACGCCCGTGCCCGCGCCCCAACCGGACCTTTCAGCGCGCCCATGCCGATGTCGTCGCTGAGCAGCAGGCCGTCAAAGCCGACCTCTTCGCGGATGACCTTGATCACCTTTTTGGAGGTGGTAGCCGGGTTGCGGCGGTCGAGCGCCGTGTAAACGACGTGCGCTGTCATGGCTAAGGGCATGTCAGCATTGACGGAGAAAGGCAGGAAATCGACCTTTTCCAGTTCATCACGACGCGCCTTAACGACCGGCAGTTCGTGATGCGAATCGACCTGAGCGCGGCCATGACCGGGCGCGTGCTTAATCACCGGCAGCACCCCGCCGGCCAAAAATCCTTCGGCGGCGGCGCGGCCCATGATGGCCACCGTCTCAGCGGTCAGGCCATAGGCCCGGTCACCGACTACGTCGTGAGTGCCCGCCTGCGGGACATCCAGCACCGGTGCACAATCCACATTGACGCCCAGCGCGCGCAGATCGTGTGCCATCAGTTGCGCGCCCATGCGGACATATTCGCGCTGTTCAAACGGTGAGTTGGCCACGGCTTCATAGGCGGCGGCGGGCGGGTAGGACGGCCAGTGCGGCGCTTTGAAACGCTGCACACGCCCGCCTTCCTGATCGACCAGGATCAGAACATCGGGGTGGCCGGCCGCGGCCTTGAGTGTACTGATTAAAGCACGAACCTGTTCCGGCGTGTCGATGTTGCGCTTGAACAGTATAAAGCCCAGCGGCTTTTTAGAGGCAAAAAACGCCTGCTCAGCGGCGGACAGCTCAAGCCCTGCGCAGCCGTAAATGGCTGCGGAAACCTTGGCTTTTTGTTTTATATTCAGCATGTTTTACCGGACTCTTACTTCACGAAACAGGTCTTGCCCGCCGATTTCAGCGCGTTGCAGAATTGCTGAGCCTTCTCCTTGGAAGCAAAGCCGGTAAAGGAGGTTCTGTAAAAAGTCGATCCGTCGCGATCGACCTTTTCGACCACCTTGCGCGTGCCGCCGAGGAATAGGCCATAGGATGAGGCCAAGGCGGCGAATTCACGGTCAGCGATAGCCTGCGAAGAGAAGGCGCCAATCTGCACAGATGCGCCGCCGGAGACCGGCGCAGCCACGGGCTTCATCTCGGGTTTACTTTCTGCGACTTTCACAGGTTCAGCAGGTTTCGTGGCCACTGGGGCCGGTTGCGCAGGCTGTGTTGGTTGCGTCGGCTGAGTGGCCGGCGGCAGCAGGTTGTCATTAGAGCTGGGGGCCCCCGGGGCCGCGGCCGAAGAGGCTTCGCGGGCTTGCGGAGCCTCTGTGTCATTGGCAAAAACGGGCGCGGCGCCTGAGGCATGCGCTTCCTGACTGACCGAAGGATCGAGTAGGTCCTCGTCGCTCAGCGGCTTGGCTTCCTCTATACTGCCGTCCTTATAGGCAGTCAGTGGGTCACCCACATCCGTGACCTTACGGGTGTTCAGACCGGAATTGTAGAACAGTACGACCGCCAGCAGCAGTACCACCAGCACGATAAACGACGCGATCAAGGTGATCGGGGTCTGATCCCGCTTCGGTGCGGTACGACGGCTGTCGTAGTTCAGATGATCCTCGGTCGGCGGCGTGTAAGTGCCGCGCTCATTGTCTTCCACCATGACCTTAAAATCCTGTAGTTGCGCCTTTACGAATCATGCGCAGCGAAGCACGCCATTTTGGCAGGGTTAAGTCCATACGAAAAGAGAGGCCCATCTAAAAAGCGGCGCGCGACCCTTATACACGTCTGTTTTCGCTAGCGAGGCAAGATTTCAGCGTAAGCGACAGCGTTTTTTATTCCGCGACTTTCGGTTGTAATTTGATAACTCTTTCATGTTACCGTCCAAGGCGGAGGACAGGATGGGCCAGCTCACAGACAAAGACAGGCTGATCTTCATGGCGCACAGCGACCTGCGTGTGATCGTTCTACGTCCTGTTGGCGCCCTGCCGCCGGAAGTCCTTATTGAGCAATTCTTCCTGTCGCTCAAGCGCGTGGAGGGGCCCTGGCTTTATCACCGACTGGTCGATATGCGGCGTTATGACCGTGATTTCAGCAGCGAACACGTCACAAATCTGGCCAAACGCTGGCAGGGCCTGCGCGGGCGTCACAAGTGCTACGCCCATGTCGCACTGGTCTGTGCGTCGCGTTGCGAGCGCTGGCATCAAGCAGGACCACTGCCCGGTTTTCCCAATGAAACCTTATGCCGTTTCACCAGCTATTCGCACGCGTTCAACTGGCTGACAGCTAAGGATCGGCACGCCTATCTCTTGCAAATTGCTGATGCGCAGACGGATCAGGCGCGCAAATCCCGGCCCTCATCTTTTTCGAGCGATCTGGTACTCGACTAGGCCCCGACACTTTCCCGTCAGACGTCTTCGGGGGGCACTGTCTGCGGCCTGAGTGCACCTTTCAACACCAGATATGCGATCCCGACGATCAGCACGACAGACGTGATAACGCTGCCTTCCGGGCCGAACTTGCCGCCGGTAATCCACCAGTCCGCACCGGTCGATTTTAGATCGGTGACCAGCGGGAGGACATCGAGGTTCTGACCACTGACTTCAACGCCGAACCCGGCCCCCAGAAGGAAATTCCATGCGCTGTGCCACGCGCAGACGCCCCAGAGAGACCGTTCCTGAACCGCGTAGAGACTAAAAAAGATACCCACCAGAACGATGTTCGTCAGACCGAGCAAGAGTTCCTTCGACGGCGGAATATTGGCGGCGTGCAGCAGGGAAAAGACCAGCATGCTGATGCCTATGCCCCAATAGATGCCGTGACGCGACGCCACGACCTGCATCAGATAGCCACGCATCGCAATCTCTTCGGTCGCGCCCTGCACCAAAAAACCCGCAAAAATGGCCGCGATGGGCACAAAGGTCATGAGCCGGGGCTCACCCCATGCGCCGAAGCTTTCGATTGTGTATCCCCCGGCCAGCCAGATACCTCCTATCGCCGCCGCAGCAAAGCCGAAGCCGATCGCCAGCCCCCTCAAATAGCGTTTGAGACCGCCCCTATTGAAGCCGAGCGCCCCGACCCCTCGCCGCTCAAACAGAAAGGTCCAGAGGAAAAAGATGAGGGCTATTGGCGCAAAGAACAGCAGCATCAGCGCGTCGGCGCGCCAGTCGATGCCTGTAGCCAAAGGTAACTTAAGCCACGTCATCGCTATCACGACGGGGATCTGCCCCAGAATGATGAAGACGATCGTGAGCACGATCGCCGCCCATGTCCATGTGCGACGCGCCTTTTCCGGACGCGGTGCGTAAAGATCAATACCTGCCATGCAGAAACCCCTGAGTAACGCCGCACAGTCTCATCAAATGAAACGTACGGCAAGCCTCAGCTTGTCCCTGCAAGAGGTTCGAGAATGCTTAGATGATCGGCCTCCTGGGCCGGCTTGTCCCAGCGGATCCGACTTATGCGCGGGAAGCGCAGGGCATAGCCTGATTTGTGGCGTTTGGAACGGTTGACAGCGTCAAAGGCAACCTCAAACACAAGCTCTTTCTTCACTTCTCGCACCGGCCCAAAGCTGTTGAGTGTGTTGTGGCGCACCCACTTGTCCAGCTCCTTCAACTCGAAATCGGTAAAACCAAAATAGGCCTTGCCGATCGGCAGAAGTTGGTTCCCCGACCACAATCCGAAGGTAAAGTCGGAATAGAAGCTTGACCGCTTGCCCGATCCGCGTTGCGCGTACATCAGAACTGCATCGACCAGTTTGGGAGTGATCTTCCACTTGTACCAAGGCCCCGTCGGCCGCCCGGCGACGTAGGCGCTGTCGCGGTGTTTGAGCATGAGACCTTCGATGACCGAGGCGTTTTCGACGCTGGCGCGTAAGGCCTCCAGTTCGGCAAAGTCTCCAAAGGGCAGTTGCGGCGACAAACGGATGCCATAGGGCCGGTGGTGCTCAAGCGCGGCCTGCAACAGGGCACGGCGCTGTTCATAGGGCTGGGCGCGCATATCCTCGCCTTGAAGAAACAGCACATCATAGGCGACAATTGCCGCCGGATAATCGGCCATATATTTTGCCGATGGGGCCTTGCGCCCCAGTCGCTGCTGGAGGTCGTTGAACGTCCCCATCTCTTCGCCGCGCTGCACCAGCAGTTCGCCGTCCAGCACCGCATGAAAATTCAGATGCGCCAGCGCGTCCGGAAACGAGCCGGAGATATCATCGCCGGTCCGCGTAAACAGAGCCCGTCCCAGAGCCGAGTCCACCACCTGAACGCGGATTCCGTCATACTTCCATTCGGCTGCATAGGTTTCCGGCGTGATCAGGGCGTGGTCTTTGGCCTCCAGCGGGTGGGCCAGCATGACCGGGGTGAAGGTCAGGCGCCCGCTGACGACCGGCTCTGGCCCCTGCCCTTCGAGCCAGTCGAACAACGGTTGATAAGGCGCGTCGATGCCGTGCCACAGGCTCTCGATACGTTCGACCGGTTGATCACCAAATTTCGCCAGCACTTGCTTGAGCAAACGCCCCGACACGCCGATGCGCAGTGCCCCGGCCCCGATCTTGAGTAGAGCCCAGCGTTCGGGCGAGGTCATCTGATCGAGCAACCCCACCACATAGTCGGGCAGTTGCGCCTTGGGCGTATCGCGAAAGGCTCCGACTACTGCGTGAAGCGGCGGTAAGTCGCCCGGTTCGGCTTCGGCGGCCGGCCACAGATGGGCGACTGTTTCCGACAGCTCACCCACATAGTCATGGCTTAGGGCGAGAAGCGTCGGATCGACACGCGCGCGGATCAGCTCCATCACCATTGAGCGCCGGAAATTGGGCAGGGACAGCTCACCTGCGATAATCGCCACCGCATAGCCGCGGTCCGGATCAGGCGTGGTGCGCAGATAGTCGAGTAACAGCCGCGTCTTGCCGAGTGTCGATGGCTCGTAATAGAGGCTTTCCAGCAGACGGGAAAAGGCTTTCATTCCGCATCATCCTCATAACCGATCAGGTGCAAGGCGCGTCCCTTCAGCCCCATCAGTGTTGCCTGATGCACCAATGCGTCGTCGCGGCCATGCGTCACCCATACCTCCGGCGCGCCGACATCTCTGAGAGTCTCGACCAGTTCGTCCCAGTCCGCATGGTCGGAAATCACAAGAGGCAGTTCGACGCCTTTTTGTTTGGCGCGCGCCCGTATGCGCATCCAGCCGGAGGCTGCCGCCGTCAGCACCTCTGGCAGCCGGCGTGACCAGCGGTCCTTGAGCGCCGAGGGCGGACAAAGGACGATCTTTCCGGCTAGCGTCCGGGCGTTTTCCGCCGTCACCGGCGCCAGCGGCCCTAGATCAATGCCAAGTGACTGATAAAGATCGCACAACCGTTGCATGGCGCCGTGCAGATAGAGAGTATCAGCGTACCCCGCGGCGCGCAGGGCGCAAATCACGCGCTGACACTTGCCCAGGGCATAGGCACCGACCAAATGACAGCGATCGGGAAACTGCCGCAGCGAGGCCAGCAGGCGTGCGATCTCATCCGCCAGCGGCGGATGTCGAAACACTGGCAGGGCGAACGTCGCCTCGGTGACGAAGACATCGCACGGCACCGGTTCAAACGGCACGCAGGTTGGGTCCGCCCGACGCTTATAATCGCCGGAAAAGACGATGGTGGACCCGTCATATTCAAGCCGCGCCTGCGCCGAACCTAAGATATGCCCCGCCGGGTGCAGGCTGAGGCGCACGCCATTGATGTCAACCATTTGCCCATAGGCCAATGGATGCTCGGCCTCGCTGAAATGATCTTCGCCATAGCGGCTGCGCATGATGGCGAGCGTTTCCGGCGTCGCAAACACGTGCTGATGGCCGGCTCGCGCGTGATCGGCATGGCCGTGCGTTATGACCGCGACTTCGACCGGTTGCATGGGGTCGATAAAGAATCCACCGGGCCGGCACCACACGCCTTCGGGCCGGATTTCGATCCAGTCACGCGGATGGGTCACTGATCACCCCGGCGATCTTGAACGTAACGGGTGGTATAACTGCCTTTTTATAACTGTTCACGCTAAAAACGTCCCCATGACGATACCTGATGCCTTCCAGTCCTGGTTTACCTTGCAAGGCTGGACCCTGTTGCCGCATCAGCGTGAGATGACGGCGCGCTTTGCCGCCGGTCATTCGACGCTTCTGACCGCACCGACCGGCACTGGAAAGACGCTGGCAGGGTTTTTGGGGTCCCTGATTGATATTACGCAGACGCGGCCAAACGGTTTGCACACGCTGTATATTTCGCCGCTGAAGGCGTTAAATTACGATATCGAACGCAATGTCACAGCGATGATCGAAGCGTTAAGCCTGCCAGTGCGTGTGGAAAGCCGCACAGGGGACACGTCGCAACACCGTCGCCAGCGCCAACGCGCCAAGCCCCCGCATATCCTGCTGACGACACCGGAATCACTGATGCTGCTGCTGTCCTATCCTGACGCGGCAAAGATGTT
Source organism: Asticcacaulis excentricus CB 48 (assembly GCF_000175215.2). Taxonomy (NCBI): domain Bacteria; kingdom Pseudomonadati; phylum Pseudomonadota; class Alphaproteobacteria; order Caulobacterales; family Caulobacteraceae; genus Asticcacaulis; species Asticcacaulis excentricus. The sequence continues at coordinate 1,460,400 of NC_014816.1, forward strand.
CGGCACGCTAAAGGCCGTCATTATCGACGAAATCCATCAGGTGGCGGCGTCGCGTCGCGGCGACCTGATTGCGCTGGCGTTGGCGCAGCTTGAGGCCTACAGCCCGGGCTTTCGCCGCATCGGGCTGTCGGCCACGGTGGCCGAGCCTGAGCTGTTCTGCGGCTGGCTGGGGCTGGAGAATAAACGCGTCGACCATCTCGACAGCCGCACCCTGGGTATGGCTGAGGCCGCGCCCGAAGTGGCCATACTGCCCACGCGCAAAGCGCCGCCCTATAACGGCTTCATGGCGCTATATGCGGTGCCGGAAATCCTGTCTGAGATTGCGAAGGCCCGCACCGCCATCGTCTTCGTCAATACCCGCGCTCAGGCCGAGCTCCTGTTTCAGTTCCTGTGGGAGGCCAATGAAGAGGCACTGCCTATAGCCATCTACCACGCCTCTCTGACGCGCGAGATGCGGCTGAAGACCATCAGTCTTATGGCCGCAGGCAAGCTGCGGGCGCTGGTTGCCACCTCTGCCATCGAACTGGGGATCGACTGGGGCGATGTCGATCTGGTTATACAGGTCGGAGCACCAAAGGGCGTGAGCCGCCTCTTGCAGCGTATCGGCCGGTCAAACCACCGCGTCGATGTGCCGTCAAAAGCCTTTCTGTGCTCGGCCAATCGCTTCGAAGTGCTGGAATGCGAGGCCGCCATTGCCGCCATCCGTGCAGGGAAACTCGACGGCGATGTCCCTCAGCCGGGGGCGCAGGACGTACTTGCACAGTTCATCCTTAATGCGGCGTGCAGCGCGCCCGTCACGCCCGAAACTCTTTATGCCCTTGTGCGTACCGCATGGTCCTATCGCCACGTGAGCTATGCCGAGTTCGAGACCCTTTTCCGTTTTGTCGTTGATGGCGGCTACGTGCTGCGCAATTACGACCGGTGGCACCGTCTGAGCGAGACCGAACAGGGGTGGATACCGGCCTCCCCCCAGATCTCCCGCCGCCACCGGCAAAATATCGGCGTCATTATCGAGGCCGGAAAGCTCAAGGTGCGTCGTCTGCACGGGCGCGGCGGCAAATATCTGGGGGAAATCGAGGAACAGTTCGGGCAGTCCATGCGTCCAGGTGACACCTTCTTCTTTGCCGGTGAGGTCCTGGCCTTTGAGCGCATCCACGACATGACGCTCGATGCCCGCCCCACCGCGGCCAGGGAGCCGTTGCTGCCCACCTATTCTGGTGGGCAGATGCCGCTTTCGACCTTCCTCGCCGACGGGGTGCGCGGCCTGTTGCAGTCAGAGACGACGCTAAACGAACTGCCGGCTGTGGTGCGCGACTGGTTGAGGCTGCAAACGCGCTTTTCGCGCCTGCCCGACCGTCAGTACCTTTTGGTCGAGAGCTTTCCGCGCGGCAAGCTTTACACCCTGGTCCTCTATACATTTGAGGGCAGGCGCGCCAATCAGACTCTAGGAATGCTGCTGTCGCGGCGCATGGAGCGCTACGAGCTTCATCCCTTGAGTTTCACCATCACCGATTACGGGCTGGCGATCAACAGTGTCGAACAGGTGACCGACGGTATGATTCACGACTTGTTTTCTCCCGACATTCTGGCGGACGAACTGGAGGAGTGGCTGGCGGATTCGCCTATGTTGAAGCGTTCCTTCCGACGGGTGGCGACCATTGCCGGCCTTGTTGAACAGAACAGTAATGCGGCGCGTAAGACACTGAAACAGGTGACCTTTTCAACAGATCTCATCTATGATGTGCTGCGTAAGTACGAGCCCGATCATGTGCTTTTGCGGCTGACGCGCGCCGATGCCGAACGCGAACTTCTGGACCTCGACCGATTGACAGATCTCATTTTGACCTTCCGCGACCGGATCGCCTTTTGCGAACTGCCACGTCCCTCGCCCCTGTCCTTGCCCGTTATTTTGGACGTGCGGACCGAGCGCCTGCCCGGTGGCGGGATCGAGGCCCTGTTGCAGCAGGAAGGCCCCGAAGCGGCCGCCGAACGTCTGATGCAGGAGGTAGTCGATGGCCTCGACGGCTGAGGTAGAGTTCGCGGGTCACCGGATGGTGCTGGATGCCGAACTGGCCCTGTGGTGGCCGGCGCACAGCGTGCTGGCCGTGTCGGATTTACATTTCGAAAAATCGACCTTTTTGGCGCAGTTCGGATCGCCGATCGCCCCTTACGATACGCTGGACACGCTAATGCGCCTCGAAGCGCTCATTATGCGTTATCAGCCGCGCACCCTTGTCCTGCTGGGCGACAGTTTCCACGATCGCGAGGCGTGGCAAAGGCTGGAGGCCGCTACGCGCCACCATCTGCTGAGCCTGTGCGGCGCGGTCGAGTCGTGCCTGTGGGTCGAAGGCAATCATGATGTCGGCCTCATCCGCGACGACAGCCTAACCTTTGTTGACCATCATGTGGTGGACGGAATCGGCTTCCGCCATGAAGCCGAACCTACAGATCAGCCCCAGATTATCGGCCATTTTCACCCGAAGCTGACCACTCGGGTTAGCGGTCACAAGGTTAGCGGCAAGTGCTTTGCCGTCAACCGTAGCCGCCTAATCCTGCCCGCCTTCGGCAGCTTCACCGGCGGGCTCAATATACAGCATGAAATCCTAACTGAAGCGGCGCAGGGTGAGGCCTTTACCCCGTATTTGATTTACGGGCGGACGATTCTGCCAATTCGCAGTTGAAGATACGGAACCGCCGGATCGTATCTTTACAAAGGTACCGGCACGATTAAGCCACACACGGAGACCTAAATGCAAACGCGCAACTACGCCCTGCCCGTCCTCCTCGCTTCCGCCGCCGTTTTGGCCCTAAGCGCTCAGGCCGTATCCGCCAAGCCAGTGGGTAATCCGAAGGTGCCGCCACCGGCCAAGCCGGTCGAACTGACTCGTTATCTGGGCCTGTGGTACGAACTGGGGCGCTATGAGAACCGCTTTGAGAAGGACTGCGATCTGGTTACGGCGCAATACAGCCTGGCCGAAGATGGGAAGATCAACATTCTTAACACCTGCGGGTGGCGCAAAGGCGAACCGGGCAAGTCGTCGAAGGGCAAGGCCATGATCGTCAGCGACAGCGGTAATGCCAAGCTGAAAGTTTCCTTCTTCGGCCCGTTCTATGTCGGCAATTACTGGGTGCTGGATCATGCCGACGACTATAGCTGGTCCATCGTTGGCGAGCCGACTGGGAAGTATTTGTGGATTTTGACCCGTGCACCGTCACCGGCGTTCAAAGTGCGCGAAGACCTCCGCGATCGGGCGCGAGAGCTGGGCTATAACACTGATCTAATCCGCTGGACCAGCCAGACACCACCCAAATAACCTCGCCGCCCATAAAAAAACCCGGTTGTCACCGCGCTGAAGTCGGATGGCGGCCCGACGAAGGCGTTCCGTGATCAAGGCAGTCCATAATGTGGCGTGCTAGCATCTGCCCTACCTCGCCCAGTTCGGGTTGCGCCTGGAGGGCAATCTCTGCATCCGGCAGACTCGGCAAGTCGAAGGCGCGATCTACGATGCGGATGTCGGCCGGGATCATATTGGCCGGCAGCACGCCAACACCCAGGCCTGAGCGCACCGCTGCTAGAGTGCCGGTCAGGCTGGGGCTGGTATAAGCGATGCGCCAGTTCCGCCCCTGCTGATTAAGCGCCAGCAGGGCGCGCGCCCGGTAGATGCAGGGCGAAGGCGACAGTACAAGCGGCAACGGCCCCGAATCGGCGGCCTCACCACTGGCGACCCAGACCAGTGGCTCACGCCACACCCGCACGCCTCCCGTTACCGACTGCGGGTCACGTTTGAGCAGCACAATATCATACAGGCCTTTTTCATAGCCCGACATCAGGTTGAGCGTCAGATCACAATTGACATTCAGGTGCACCCGCGGGTGCAGGCTGCGAAAGGTCGCCAATACGCTCGGCAGGTAGTGGGTGGCAAAATCTTCGGGCGTCCCCAGCCGGATTTCACCCTCCACCTCTGGCTCAGACAGGCGCGACCAAGCCTCACGTTGCAGGTCGATCAGCCGCCGCGCATACCCCAGAAAAACCTCACCACTCTCGGTCAGACGAACATTGCGTTGATTACGTAAAAACAGGCTGTGCCCCAGCGTGTCCTCCAGGCGGCGGATCTGCACGCTCAGAGCCGACTGACTTCGCCCGACCCGTTCGGCCGCACGGGTGAAATGAAGGGTTTCCGCCAGAGCGACAAACGCTCTCAGCGTATGGAAATCGGTGTCAAAGGCCATTAATTCACCTTTTCGATTATAGAGATTAAACTAATTCATTTTATAAATTTATTGCGACCTCGTAAAGGCCTCCTCAGTTGGAGGCCCCATGACAACGTTTGTTTCTCTCTCGCAAAACTTCCTCACCGCACCGGTCCTGTTTTTCGTACTGGGGGCGGCGGCTGGCATTGTCCGATCGAACCTGCACTTCCCCAAAGGTGTCGTGCAGTTTTTGTCCATCTATCTGATGATGTCGATTGGCCTGAAAGGGGGCATTGCCGTGGCAGGTACGGGCACCCTGACCATGGCCCTTCTTATTCTGATAGGCTGTGGTCTGGTGTACGGATTGCTCCAACCGGTTATTGGCTTCTGGCTGTTGAAATTCACCACCCCATTGGACCGCCCGACCCGCGCTGCAGTCAGCGCCCATTACGGCTCGATCAGCGTCGTGACCTTCGCTGCCGCCGTAAGCTGGCTCGACTCGCGTCATCTGCCCTATGCCGGCGTCGTGGTGGCCATTGTCGCGCTGATGGAAGCCCCGGCCATTGTGTCCGGGTTGATGTTGGCGCGCGAGAACACTAAAAATCACTCGCCTTTACATATTCTGTCTGAGACCCTCACCAATGGCGCCGTCTTCCTGCTTCTGGGGGCCTTTATCATCGGCGCGCTGATCGGACCGCAGCAGGCCGAAAAGCTGAAAGGCTTTGTCTTCGAGCCATTTCAGGGGCTGTTGTGTCTCTTCCTGCTAGAAATGGGGCTGACGGTCAGCCGCAATCTTAAGCAGCTTTCAAAGTTCACCCTACCGCTTCTGGCCTTTGGTATCTATATGCCTCTTATTGGGGCTGCACTGGGGATCGTGACGGGCACGTTACTAAGTCTGGATTACGGCACGGCCTATCTGTTTACAGTGCTGTGCGCCTCGGCCTCCTACATTGCAGTCCCGGCGGCGATGCGCGCAGCCCTTCCGGAGGCCGACCCGGCGGTCTATGTGCCCCTCAGCATCGGGGTGACCTTTCCGTTCAACATCCTGATCGGTCTGCCGCTCTACGGCTGGCTTTTGACCGCCGCATCATGACCAGAGCGGTGAGCTGCGGACGAATCCGGGCATAGGCCGTTGAATTACGGCTCGAATGACTCTAACCTGCGGCTATGGAACCGTTTTTGCGATGAGCGACACCCTCCCTGCCAAAGTTAAGATGACCGACATTGCGCGTCTGGCCGAAGTGTCACTGGCCACCGTTTCGCGGGCCCTGGCCGACAGTCCGCTGGTGCCGGAGCCGCAAAAACAGCGCATCATCGCCATCGCCGAAGCGCACGGTTACGCCGTAAATCAGGCGGCACGCAACCTGCGTATGCAAACGACGCGCACCATCGGTCTGGTCCTGCCACTGGGCCACGAAACCGGGCAGCAGATGACCGACCCGTTCCTGCTCGAACTGGTCGGTTACTTGTCCGAAGAGGTGTTCCGGCGCGGCTATGATCTGCTGTTTTCCAAAAATCTTTCACCGCAAAGCGGTTGGCTCAATTCGCTGGTGAAGTCGCACCGCTTCGATGCCATGCTGGTTTTGGGCCAAAGCGATCAGCACGATGAAATCAACGCCATCTCGGCTCACTACAACCCGATGGTGGTGTGGGGCGAGCGTTTGCCGGATCAGGGCTATTGCTCAGTCGGCGTGGACAATGTGCATGGCGGCCGACTGGCGGGGGAGCATCTGCTGAGCAAGGGCCGCAAGCAGATCCTGTTCCTAGGGCCAGCTCAGGTGCCCGAAGTGGCAGCGCGTCTCAAAGGCTTTACTGAGGTCCTCGCACAGGCCGGGCATAAACTCATACCCGCGCAGATCATCGAGACGCACTTCACGCCAGATTCGGCCTATGAAACGGTAAAGGGGCTTGTGGCCTCGCGTCGGCGCTTCGATGCCATCTTTGCCGCATCGGATGTGATCGCGCTTGCCGCAATCAACGCGCTGATTGATGCCGGACGGCGGGTGCCGGAAGACGTGGCGGTTTGCGGCTTTGACGACGTGGCCATGTCCAAGACCATGTCCCCGGCCCTGACCACCGTAAAGCAGGACCTGCGGCTGGGGGCACAACTGATGGTCGATTTGCTGTTCCGGCGGCTTGCGGGAGAAAAGACCTCCTCCGCCGTTCTGGCCGCCGGGTTGATCGAGCGCGCCTCCACCTGATCAGTATTCGGCATTGAGCGCTTTCAGACGCGCACCCGCTGGGTCGCGACGGTGGTTGAAGACCAGCGCTATGAACAAGATCAGGGCAAGGCCGGTGGCTAGCACAAACCCATACTGCGCCCCGCCAAACAGGTCGGACACAGCACCCATGGCAAGAGGCGCCACAACCGCACTCAGGCAAGTGAAGAACAGAATCACGCCACCGGCCGCGCCATGCTGCGCCTTGCGGAAGCCCGATATGCCCTTGGAATTGATCGTCGGGTACATTACTGACATGAACAGGCCCGAGAGGGGCAAACTATAGACTGCCACTGTCTGCCCACCGATCAGGGCCGCCACGAAGCAGACCAGAATAGCACCCGCACACAGCACCAGCACCAGCGTCCATTTCAGACGCGCCAGCATCCACACCCCCAGAAAACGCCCCGTCGCGCGCAGCACGAAGAAGACACTGAGGGCATAAAGCGCTAGCCACACCGCCGGTCCCTGATAACCTTTGAGTAGGGTTGGCATCCACACATAGATGGCCGTCTCTACGCCGACATAGAACATTGCGAGCGCCGAAAAAGCCAGTGCGTAAGGATCACGCACAAGGCTCAACGAGGCTTTCAGGCTGAAAGTGTCGCTCGCGGCCGTCTGCCGGTCGGGATAGCGCACCACAAAGGCCGTTATAATCAGCAACGTACACAGCGTTCCGGCAATCACGTAGAGCCACTTCCACGACGCCCCCGACACCAGAAGTTGTGTTACGATCAGTGGGCCGATAATGGCACCGACGCCGAAAAAGCCTTCGACCATATTCATGACGCGCGTGTGGCTTTCGGTCGAAGTGGAGATATCCCCGATCAGGGCCAGCGCCCCTGTCTTGAACACACCGATGGCCAGCCCTGAGATAAACAGCAGACAAGCAAAGAACAGAAAATCATTGCCGACCGCAAATAGGAAGGAGTTGAGCGCAAACAGGCTTAGCCCAAGAATTATGGTCCACTTGCGCCCCAGACGATCAGCCAGAAACCCCAGCCCTAGGCCGGCAATGGCGATGCCGCCCATAGTGGCGTAATGAAACGCCCCAGCCTCGGTCATACTCAGGCCGTACTCACGTATGACTTCAGGGATGATGACCCCTACGGCATCGGTCGTCATGGCGAACATCATGAACATCAGATAGGTCAGCCCGGTAATCAGGGCGATATTGGCCGGACGGATCAGATGAGGCGCAGATGTCGTCATAGAACAATTCCCTGTGTATCTATCTTTATATATCTAAAGCTAAGAGGCGAATGAAAAAGACCGGGAGCGGGCCGCAGAGGGTATGCGACCTGCTCCCGATGCCTTCACGCCAAGGCACTTTTTGACAACTCATTTGTACCCAAAAGGTGGTGCGCACTTTTTGGCATGAGGTTATCAGAACCGATACTTCAGACTGATCGTTGAGGTGCGGCCATTGATGGCGCGGGCGCGCACATAGTTCGTCGCATTATTGGTGATCGCCCCTTCTTCGACCTCGGTGATCCCGAGAACGTCGAAGGCATTATTGACGTTCAGTGAAACGGTCAGGTCGTGTGTCAGGTTGTAATCAGCAAACAGGTTCGTCTGCACGTAGCCTGGCATGACCAATTGGTTATCGTCCTGCGCATAGGCGTCGGTCGTACCGACAAAGTTAGCCCCGAACTCCAGCTTTTCCATCTTGTAGGTCGGTGTGAACTGGAACACCCATTCGGCCTGACGGCGCGGACGCTTGCCGACCGCGGTCGGGCTCAGGGCGTCCTTGGTAATCTCGGCCTTGGTGTAAGTGGCCCCGCCGTTCAGGCTTAGGTTACCGATACGATAGGCACCTTCAAACTCGATGCCCTTGGCCTCGTACACTCGGTCAAAGAACTTCTGCGAGGTAGCTTCGAAATTCTGCTCCTCAGTTTCCGCGGCAAAGGCCGTCACGAAGACACTAAGCGGGCCGCTGCGGTACTTTAAACCGGCCTCGGTCTGCTTGACGAAGTCGATGGCGTCTTCACGCGATACCGAACCGTCGTCGCGCACCTTACCGAACAACAGGCGGTCAGCATTGGCGCGCGCGCCCTTGGAATAACGGGCGAAGTAGGACAGGTTGTCCGTGGCGCGATAGTTGGCCCCAAGCGAATAGGAGGTGTAGCTCCAGTTATAATTGACCGGCTTAGCCGCCGCGTAATTCACGAACGAGACGCTCTTTTCCGGATTGGAAATCACGCCGTCGCCGTTGACGTCAAAATTGGTCATCTGGGTCGAGGCCGCGTAGGTGCCGCGCGCCTTGCCTTCGTCCTGACGTACCGAGGCTTCGAGCGTCAGCTTGCCCCACTCGCCGCTGGCGATAACATAGGGGGCCACAATGTCGTACTGCACATCATAATGACGGGTGCAGCAGTTGCCCCACACCGGCACGCCATAGGCAAACAGTCCGTTTTGCGACAGGTTAGTGTTGCCGGCATAGAGGTTGAGCAGGCGCGCATTGTCACCAGCCACTTCCATCGCATAGCTGTTCCACACCCAGTCCATATTGATGGTCTGCGACGAATTGTAGAGACCAAAGGTCAGGTCGATCTTCGAACCCAGAGCGTCAAACGTCTTTTGCAGTTTGAGGTCGTTGGCCGAGTTATCGAGGCTGTTCAGGCGCGTATTAAAGGTGTGCATGATCATGGCCAGGCCCGTGAAGGTCGAACCGGCATTTGGCCCATTGGCCACCACAAGGCGCGTCCCTGCTGTGCCGAGAGCCGCGTTGATACCCGACACAATCTCCGCCGAGGTGCCTACCGTCGCCGGGAACGGCGCGATGAAGTTGGCTTCGGTCTTGGCGAAACGGAATTTGTCGTTCAGCGTCCAGCCGCCGCCTACTTCGAACTGCGCTTCACCATTGAAGACGAGGCTTTTCGGGGCCATACCGTCGCGTACATTGGTCAAAGAGCGGTTGTTGCTGCCGTTAAGGCCGGCGTCCTGCATGAAATAGGCCGAGTGGATGGTGTCGGACTTGGCGTCCAGCCCCGGTGCCGACGACCATTTCGGATCGCCATTGGTGCCCGTCACCTTCATGGGCATAGGCAGGTAGCCAATGGCCTTGTCATTCAGATATTTTACGCCCAGACGCAGGAAGCCGTTATCGAACTTGCGAGTGATATTGGCCTTGATCTGCCCGCCCTGATTGGCGGTGTAACCCGCCTTGCGCGGCCCTTCGCCGGAGCGATAGAAACCGCCGATATGGAAGTCGATCTTGTCCGACAGTGCGCCGCCAAATTCAAAATCACCGCGGGTTTGACCGAAGTCGATACCTTGCGTGAGTTGCAGCGTGCCGCCTTCCTTCGCACCGGTCTTTGAGATGACATTAATGATACCGCCGGGCGAATTGGATGCCAGGGTCGAGGCCGTGCCGCCCCGGATGGCTTCGACGCGACCCACCGTCAGATCGGTACGCAGAAAGATGTCCGCATTGCCGAAGGCAATATCGCCGAATTCCAGAACCGGCAGGCCGTCTTCCTGCAACTGAAGGAACTTGGCTCCGCCCGCCGCGACCGGTAGGCCGCGCACAGCGATATTGGCATTGCCTTCACCGCCGGTCGATTCGGAGCGTACGCCGGGGATATTGCGGAAGACTTCGGCGGCCGAACGCGGCGCGAACTTCTGCATGTCCTCAACCTGAATGGCGCTAACCGAGATCGACGTGTCGAGCTTGTTAGCCTTTCGCGCCACGCCGGTGACGATCACTTCGGTGACGCCCGAATCGGCAGACTGATCCTGCGCCATCGCTGGCGCGCCCAGTACCGCCATAAGCGCCACAAACGAAACCCCGCCGGTCGTCCATATCGATTTAGACATACTATTCCTCCTGATGAAGCACCTGGCTCCGCATTTTTCATATCATCCGGACGGGATCTTTGAGTCCCGCTCCGGGCCTGGCTCCGAAAACATCACTTATTGTAAACGTTTTCAAGTCAATTCTTTCGGAAATCACCGATTCCGGACTAAATGAGCTGTGTTTTGGCATATTTGTCACAGCTAAGCCCAACAAGTTCGTCAAATTGCATGAGCTCAAAGAAATTTTTCTTGTAATCCTTTTCATTCTATATGTATCTAAGGCAGGACGCGGTTGCGATCCCTCTTCCCTACCCCTGGGCCGCCGACGTGTGTACGGCGGCCCGCTTTTTCAGACCGGGAACCCCAGAGCGGATTGCGTTCAGATTGAACCAAAATATCGCTCTATATTTTTGATGTTAGCGCGCTTTTTATCCGAAAAGTGCGTTACACTTTTCGGAAAGCGCAATGATGCCCGATACGATTCATGCCTCTGCCGATCTGTCCTGCGACCCGCTTTGGCGTCAGGCGGAGGCCTGCCTGCGCACGCTTTATGGTGGCGATCCCCGCTTTCAACACTGCCTCAGCGAACTGAAAGCCCGCGTGGCCGATGCGCGCGGCGCACGGCCCGCCGCCCTGCGTCAACTCGATATCGCACGCGCCGATACGCCCAATTGGTTCCTTAAACCAGGCCGCTCTGCCTATTGTACCTATATCGACCGGTTTGCTGGTACGCTTGAAGGCACGGCGCAGCACCTCGACTACCTCGAAGGCCTCAAGGTCGGCATCTTCCACCCCCTGCCCCTGTTGAAACCGCGCGAAGGCAATTCGGACGGCGGCTTTGCCGTGGCCGATTATCGCGAGGTCGATCCGCGTCTGGGGAGCATGGAGGAGTTGCGGGCGTTGGCGGCTGAGCTGCGGGTACGCGATATGTCGCTGGTGCTCGACATGGTGTGCAATCACACGGCGCGCGAACACCCCTGGGCGCAGAAGATGATGGCCGGTGACCCGGCCTTTGCCGACTTCTATATCGTACTCGATTCGGCGGATGAGGTCGCCGAATGGGAAACGGCGCTTCAGGACGTCTTCCCGGACACCGCGCCGGGCAGCTTCACCTATGACGCCGAAGCTGGGGGCTATGTGTGGACGACCTTCTATCCGTTCCAGTGGGATCTGAACTACGCCAATCCGCGTGTGTTCATCGAGATGGCCGACAGCCTATTCTTTCTGGCCAATGCCGGGGTGGAAGGCTTCCGCCTCGATTCCACGGCGTACCTGTGGAAACGCAAGGGCACGATCAGCCGCAACCTGCCGGAAACGCACCTGATCCTTCAGGCGCTACGCGCCCTGCTGACCCTTGTGGCCCCTTCGACCTTCCTGTTGGCTGAAGCCATCGAATCGCAGGCTTCAGTCCTCCCATTTTTTGGTACGCCGTCGGCGCGCGAATGCGATCTGGCCTATAACAACGGCGTAATGACCGCCCTTTGGGGCGCCTTGGCCGATCAGAAAGCCGATTTGCTCAAGACCACGATTGAGCGCGCCGGAGAAAAGCCGGGGCATGGCCACTGGCTGAACTATGTGCGCTGCCATGACGACATCATCTGGCTGGCCCTGTCCGATACGGCCGCGCCAGAACGCCTCAAACACTGGTCCGACTTTTTTGCCGGCAACGGCTCCTATGCAAAGGGCGAGGCGTTTCAGGCCCCGGAAGGCTTCCCGGCCTCCAGCTGTGGCATGGCGGCCAGCCTGTGCGGCGGCAAAGACGATCCGCAGATGGCCGCGCGCCTCAAACTGCTGTACGGCCTCACCTACGCGCTGGAAGGTGTCCCGCTGCTGTATATGGGCGATGAAATTGGGTTGCAAAACTTCGATGCCTATCGCGATGACCCGGACCTGAAGGATGAGGTGCGCTGGCTGCATCGTCCGGTGATGGACTGGGCCAGAGCCGAGCGCCGCCACGCCCCCGGCTCTGTCGAACACGACATGTACAGCTTCCACCGGCAATTGGCGGACACGCTGTCGGGGCTCGCTTTCACACCGGGACAGACCGTGCGCACCGATGTTGATGAGCGGGTTTTGATAATCGAACGCCCGCTCGCGGCCGGTCGGTTTGTCTGTGTTGCCAATTTCAGCGCCGAGGCCGTCACCCAAAACGTCACAGGCCGTATGCTGATCGGCCCTGACGGCGACACGCTTCCGGCCTATGGACTGCGCTGGTTTATCGAAGAGGCCTGATCATGCCCTATTTCGCAGCCCTTGAAGTGGGAGGCACCAAGGTGAATGTCGCTGCCGGTTCCGGCCCCGACGACCTTCAGACCCTGCGCATCCCCACGCGCGCTCCGCAAGAGACGTGGCCGGAGGTGCTGCGGGCGCTGGACACCCTATCGCAAGGGCGCGACTTCGACGCCATCGGCATAGCCAGTTTCGGCCCCATCGACGTCAATCCCCAGAGCCCCACCTATGGCCGCTTCCGCAAGACGCCCAAACCGGGCTGGAGCGGCTTCGACCTGCTGAGCCCCCTGACCGAAGCCTATCCTGAAGTGCCGGTTGGCCTCGATACTGACGTCAATGGGGCGGCCTTGGGTGAAAAACGCTGGGGCGGGGCCAAAGACCTCGATACCTTCGTTTATGTGACGGTGGGGACGGGTCTGGGTGTCGGGCTGGTCGTCGCTGATCAGCCGGTGCACGGCCTGTTGCACCCCGAAGGCGGGCATATCCGCGTGCGCCGCCACCCGGACGACAGCTATGCCGGTCATTGCCCCTTCCACAGCGATTGCTGCGAAGGCCTAAGCTGCGGCCCGGCCATCGAAGCGCGCACCGGACAGAAGGCCGAAACGCTCTCGCCCGAACATCCCGTCTGGGGCATAGTGGGTGACTATCTGGGGCAGTTGTTCTGCAACCTGTCTCTCATCACGTCGACGCAGCGAATTCTGGTGGGGGGAGGTGTGGGGTTGAACGAGCCGGTCCTGCGGGCGTCTAGAGAGATCTGCCACCGGCTGCTGAATGGCTATCTCGAGGCACTGGAATCCGCCTCTAGTATGGACAGCTACATTCAGGCAGCACATCTCGGCGATCGTGCTGGGGTGTTGGGGGCCATCGAATTGGCTCGTCGGGCGTTAGACTAAGCACAATTTTACGCCTAGCCTAAAGCCGCGCAGTGCGGTCTTATGCGTCATTGTAGTAGGCTGACCTCCTAATCCGGAGGTCGGTTATGGCGCTTCGCCCGTACTGGAGCGGTAATTTAAGGCTGTCGCTCGTCACCCTCCCCGTAAATGTCTATTCAGCGCTCAACCGTTCGCGTCAGATTCCGCTGAAGGAAATTTATCGTAAAACGGGCGAGCGCGTGCACCGTCTCAATGTCACCGAAGACGGTACCGAGGTTGAACGCGACGAAATCATCAAAGGGTATGAGGTCCAAAAGGGGCAGTACGTCCTCATCGAGACCGACGAGATCAAGGATTTAAAGATTCCCTCCTCGCGCACGCTCGATATCGTGCAGTTCGTGCCCGCCGAAGAGATTGACGATCTCTATTTCGACACACCCTATTTTGTTGCGCCGCAGAAAGACGCTGACGAACAGACCTTTGCAGTTATTCGCGACGCGCTGAGGCATTCAAAGACGACCGGCATAGGGCAACTGGCCATAGCCGGTCGTGAGCGCTTGTGCACGATCCGCCCGTGTGGATCGGGCCTGATCCTGCAAACCCTCCGTTATGAAGACGAGTTGCGCGACTCCGACCCCTATTTCGACGACATCACGGAAAAGGCAGCAGCCTCGGAGGAACTCGATCTGGCGCGCGAACTGATCAAGCGAAAAACCGCGAAGTTTGATCCGGGCCGTTTCCACGACCATTACCGCGAAGCCTTGCAGGAGCTCATTGAGGCCAAGGTCGAAAACCGCGAACCGGTAGCGGTTGAAAACGACCAGCCGGCGGCCAAGGTCATCAACCTGATGGATGCCTTGCGCAAGAGCCTGAAAGAACCGCCGCCGCGCCCAAATGAAGTAAAGCCGAAGCGCAAAACGCCGGCCAAACGTAAGAAGTCCCCGGCAAAGACTGGTACCCGCAAGAAGGCAAGCTAGATGGGTCTCGACCTATATAACAAAAAGCGCGACTTTGCCAAAACCGCCGAGCCGGAGGGCAAGCCGGGACGTAAGAGCGGCCAACGCTTCTTGATCCAGAAGCACGATGCCAGGCGCCTGCACTATGATTTCCGACTTGAGCTGGACGGGGTGCTGAAATCGTGGGCGGTTACTCGCGGCCCCAGCCCAAACCCGCAGGACAAGCGACTGGCGGTTGAGGTGGAGGACCACCCCGTCGCCTACGGAACCTTTGAGGGCATCATTCCAAAGGGCCAGTACGGTGGCGGGACGGTGATGATGTGGGACGAAGGGACTTGGGAACCATTGGACGACCCGCATAAGGGGCTGAAGGCGGGCAGTCTCAAATTCGTACTCCACGGCAAGCGGCTCAGCGGCGAATGGGCACTAGTGCGCATGAAGCCACGACCAAAAGGCCCTGATCGCGCCAACTGGTTGCTGATCAAACACGATGATGCGGCGGCACGCGACGATGCGGCCGAGGCGTGGCTGGAAACCCAGGCGACCAGCATCACCACGGGACGTCGAATGGAGGAGATCGCCACGAACACCCAACGTGTTTGGACATCACGAACCAGGGACGAGCCGCCGAAACGCAAGCAGTCCAAATCAATGCTTGAATTTATAGAGCCGGAGTTGGCAACCCTCGCCGTCGCGGTCCCCAAAGGTAAGGACTGGGTGCATGAGATCAAGTTCGATGGTTACCGAACGCAGGCCCTGATCGAAAATGGCGAGGTGCGACTTCTGACACGCACGGGCCTGGACTGGACGCACCGCTTTCGTCCACTGCCTGACTATTTGGCGCAGATGCCGGTCACCAGCGCTATACTTGATGGTGAGATCGTCGCCGTGGACGAGGGGGGCCGTGCGGATTTCAAGACCCTCCAGGCCACCCTGGCCGGAGAAGCCGATGTGCCATTGCAATTTTATGTCTTCGATCTTCTGCACAGCGACGGCGAGGACTTGCGCGCCCTTCCGCTCGTGTCACGTAAGGCCAGACTGCAAAGGCTGTTTAATGGCAATCATTTCGGCGGACGTGTTCACTACAGCGAACATTTTACGAAGGATGCCGCTGATCTGAAGGACCGGCTCTGCGCGTTGGATCAGGAAGGCCTGATCTGTAAACGCGCCAATGCGCCTTACCACTCAGGGCGCAACCGTGCATGGCTGAAGGTCAAGTGCCACAAGCGGCAGGAATTCGTTATCGGTGGGTTCACCCTCCCCAAGGCCGGCAGTAAGGGGATTGGGGCTTTGCTGATCGGCTATTTTCAGGAGGGCCGCCTGACCTATGCCGGTAAGGTGGGGACGGGTTTTACTCTCGACAGCGCCATCGACCTGCGCCGCAGACTGGACCTGATCGCTCAAAAATATCATCCGTTCAGTGATATTCCGCCAGAATTTAAACGCGGGGCGCATTGGGTCGCGCCGCACCTTGTCGCCGAGGTGCAGTTCGGCGAATGGACTTCAGATGGCCGCTTGCGCCACCCCTCGTTTCAAGGCCTGCGTGAAGACAAGCCGCCGCAGGACATCCACCGCGACCGCCCACTCAGCCCAACTGAAGTGCGCAAAGCCGAGGACGTACCTGCGGCTCGCAAGCCCAAGCGCCGGGCCCCCGCATCAGAAAAATCCCCGACAGACGTGGTCGGTGGGGTCGCGATCTCGTCGCCAGACCGCGTCGTTTTTCCCGGCACGGATATCACCAAGAAGGACGTGGCTGAGTATTATCTCAGCGTCGCCGACCATATCCTGCCGCACATTGCCGGGCGTCCCATCTCAACGATCCGCTGCCCACAAGGCATTGGCGGACAATGTTTTTTCCAACGCCACCTCACCCAGGCCGCCATCCCGCACGTCAACGATACCGGTCTTCCGGTCAATGGCCGCGAAGACGATTACATAATGATTACGGACGCTCACGGCCTGATCAGCCTGATGCAATGGGGCGTGATGGAGATACACCCCCGGGGCTGCATGGCCACCACGCCCAACCGTCCCGACCGCCTGATCTTCGATCTCGACCCCGATCCGGAAGCGGACTGGGCCGACGTGGTGGCCGGGGCGGCTGAGGTGCGCGAGCGTATGACCGAGTTCGACCTCCAGAGTTTCCTCAAAACCACGGGTGGCAAGGGATTGCACGTGGTCATCCCTATTCAACCCCAGTACGACTGGAGCGCCATCAAAGCCTTTACGCGTGCCGTGGCGGAATCCATGACGCACGACAGCCCGAGACGCTTTGTGGCGCAAGCATCAAAATCCAAGCGCAAAGGCCGAGTCTTTATCGATTACCTGCGCAATGACTTCACCGCCACCGCCGTGGCTCCCTATGCTGTCCGCGCGCGTCCCGGTGCGCCCGTGGCGATGCCGATAGATTGGAAGGCACTCAGCCGCGACCTCGATCCGGCAGGTTTCACCTTGGAGAACACACCTGCTCATCTCGGACGGCGCAAGGCCGATCCGTGGGCAGATATGGCTCGAATGAATCAGCGCCTGTCGCCAAAAATACTTAAGGCGTTGAATATTATTTAAGTTTGCCTGTTTACCGCCGCCGATGCATTTTTGAATTACCCGGTAAAAACGCCCCGCGCCTTCCCGAAGTCTCAAAATGCGGTTAGCGTAGCCGCAATATCCAAGACAAGGGGAGTAAACACATGCGTTTAAGATGGATGGTGGCAACCGCCCTTCTATTAACAGGGGTGTCGAGTGTCGCGCTGGCGCAAACTCAGGCGTGGTTCGACAAGTCGAAATCGCCAGACGAACGCGCTAAAGCCGCCGTTGCAGCCATGACTCTCGACGAAAAGCTAACCCTCATCCTCAGCTTCACCGATCCAGACCAGCTGGCTAAACAGCCCGACTCCATCGTCTCGCCTGAGATCAAGGCGCTGGTGAACAAGGAGCATATCCGCGGGTCGGCAGGCTATGTGCCGGCAATCCCGCGTCTGGGGATTCCCGCCCAATGGCAGACCGACGCCTCAATTGGCGTGCGGGTTCAGGGCATGGCGCGCACCGCGCTGCCCTCGTCTTTGGCGACCGCGGCCAGCTTTGATCCCGCCGTCACCGAGGCGGGAGGCCGCATGATCGCCCAAGAAGCACGCCTTTCGGGGTTCAACACCTTTCTGGCTGGCGGGGCAAATCTAGCGCGAGAACCGCGCAATGGCCGCAATTTCGAGTATGTCGGTGAAGACCCCTGGCTGGCCGGGCAGATGGCTTCTGGGCTAATCAATGGCATTCAGTCACAGCACATGGTCTCGACCCTAAAGCATTTTGCCGTGAACGATCAGGAAAGCCAGCGCACAACGGTCAATGTGACCATTTCCCCCGAAGCCATGCGTCAGTCAGATTTGCTAGCCTTCGAATTCATCCTTGAACAGTCCAATCCTGGTTCGGCCATGTGCGCCTATAACCTAGTCAACGGCCGCTGGGCCTGCGAAAACGAGTATCTGCTGAACAAGACGCTTAAACAGGACTGGGGGTTCAAAGGCTATGTAATGGCCGATTGGGGCGCTGTCCATTCCACCGTTGACTCGGCCAATTACGGGCTCGATCAGTTCACCGGCTTCCCGTGCTGCGGCGACCGTCAGCCCTATTTTGCACCCATTAATGTCAAGGCCGCGATGGAAAAGGGCGATATTTCGCAAAAGCGCCTCGATGACATGGCGCAACGCGTCCTTTGGCCGCTCTTCTCTACCGGCGTCTTTGACAACCCGCCCAAGGTGGGTTCGATTGATTTCAAGGCCAATGCCGTTGTTTCGCAAAAGGCGGCCGAAGAGTCGCTGGTGCTACTCAAAAACGAGGGCAATCTGCTGCCGCTCAGCGGCGTGAAATCGGTGGCGATGATCGGCGCTCACGCCGACAAGGGCGTCATATCGGGAGGTGGTTCATCTGGTGTGACGCCGGTGGGTGGCAACCCGCTCGAAGGACAACTGGAGCCCAAATCCTGGCCCGGTCCGGTCACCTACATGCCTTCCTCTCCGGTCGAAGCGCTTAAGGCCGATCTGCCCAAGGCAAAGATTGTCTATGCCGGGGGTGAGGACATTGCCGCCGCTGTGGCTCTGGCCAAATCGTCAGAGGTCGCGATCGTCTTTGTTACCCAGTGGATGGGCGAAGGCATGGACGGGACGCTGGAGTTGAAGGGAAATCAGGACGCTTTGGTAGCGGCCGTGGCGGCCGCAAATCCACGCACTATAGTAGTGGTGCAGTCCGGCGGGGCCATTTTCATGCCATGGAAGGACGATGTCGGCGCGATCCTTCAGGCCTTCTATCCCGGTATACGGGGCGGGGAAGCCATTTCGCGGCTTCTGACCGGCAAGGTTAATCCGTCCGGCCATCTGCCGATCAGCTTCCCGGCCTCGAATGACCAACTGGCGCATCCCACCATTCCGGGCTTTGGCAAGCCGGACGGTGTTGCGGTCAACATTACCTATCACGAAGGCGCGGCCATCGGGTATAAGTGGTACGATGTGAAGGGCTACACGCCTCTGTTCGCGTTCGGGCACGGCCTGAGCTACACGACCTTTGCCGTCACTGATGCCAAGGCCACGGTCGAAAAGGGCGAACTGACCATCTCCGCCGCAATCCGCAATACCGGCAAGACCGCCGGCAAGGGTGTTATTCAGGTCTATGTCGCCCCGACAAACTATAAGGCCGTCGGCTGGGAGGCCCCCAAACGGCTTGTCGCCTTCCGAAAGAGTGCTGTCGCGCCGGGCACCACGTCTGGCACCTTTACGCAAAAGATAGACCCGCGTCTTCTGGCCACCTATGAGGTGGCGGACAATAGCTGGCGCATCCGGGCAGGCACCTATCAGGTCCTTTTCGGTCAGGCGGCCGATGACCTGCCGCAATCGGTAATGGTTACCCTCCCCGACCTGACGTGGAGCGCGGTTCACAACTAAAGCGGATAGGGACGCCCCCGCACACGCGGCGGCGTCCCTGTCTGACCTATCACTTGCGATCCAGCATTTCGCGCAACCGCGCCGCCAGTTCTTCGATACTAAACGGCTTGCCGATAAGCTCGACCCCGGCATCGACCACACCATTGTGCACGACGGCATTTCGCGTATAGCCCGAGGTAAAGAGGACTTTCAGATCAGGCCGCGCCCTCTGGGCTGCATCGGCCAGCTTTCGGCCATTGACCTCCGGCATTACGATGTCGGTAAACAGCAGCCGGATTTCCGGATGGACGTCCAGCAGCCGCAGCGCCTCAGCCGCCGAGTCAGCTTCCAGCACGCGGTAGCCCAGTTCGCTTAGGGCATCGCAACTGAAGCGGCGCACTACGGCTTCATCATCAACCACCAGGATGACGTCACGTGCCTCCCCCGGCAAAAGCACGCCCTCGGACGGGCCAAGCGCAGGTGTAGCTACATCCACGCCTGTCAGGCGCGGTAGATAAATTTTGACAGTCGTGCCCTGTCCCGGCTCCGAATAAATGCGGACGTGGCCGTTTGACTGTTTGACGAAGCCATAAACCTGACTGAGGCCCAGCCCCGTTCCCTTACCCACGCCCTTGGTGGTGAAGAAGGGGTCAAAGGCACGGGCGATGACGTCCGGCGGCATCCCGCAACCTGTATCAGTGACGGCGATCAGCACATACTGACCGGTTACCATGCCGATCTCTTCGGCCACATAACGTGAATCGAGGTGCGCGTTGTGGGTCTCTATGGTCAGCCGCCCACCGTCGGGCATGGCATCGCGCGCATTGACCCCCAAGTTAAGCAGGACATTCTCAAGCTGGTTAGGATCGACGTGCACCGGCCACGCCCCGGCGGCCAGCACGGTCTCCAGCTGAATGCTCCCTCCCAGCGAATGGGCCAGCAAGTCCGACATCCCGCCAACCAAGCGATTGACGTTGACTGTTTCGGGCCTCAGGGGCTGCTGACGTGAGAACGCTAACAGGCGCTGAGTTAAGTTGGCGGCGCGCTTTGCCCCTTCCAGCCCTTGCGTCACATAGTGACGTGCACGCACGTCTTCGCTGCCGATACGGCGCTTTAGCAGTTCAAGTGACCCCATAACAACCGCCAGCATATTATTGAAGTCATGAGCGATCCCACCCGTCAGCTGACCCACTGCTTCCATCTTCTGCGATTGGCGCAACTGCTCCTCAAGCTGGCGCTTGGCCGTCACATCGATGCCGACGCCCGTGCGACGCACCGGTTGTCCATTTTCAAAATAGGTATGGCCGCGCGACAACACCCAGCGGACTGAGCCATCTGGATGGATCAGGCGGTATTCGAGTTCAATATCGCCGTGGCGCGTCAACCCCTCGGCCATAGTGGTTCGCAGGGCAGCTCGGTCATCGGGATGCACATTAGACAGGAACAGCTTGCGGCTAACACCACTCACGCCCGCTTTGGGATCAAGCGCATAGACGCTGGCGATCCCCTCATCATAATGGAAGAGGTCGCTGGCGACGTCATAGGTCCATACGCCGACACCATCGACAGCCCCCAGCGCCAGACGGGCGAAATCGCGGCTGTCTTCAAGTTCGCGCGCACGTTTGATGTCGCCGCTAATATCGCGGGCGACGCAATAGACGAGTCCGTTTTCCTCGTTCGCCGTCCACGAAAAGGTGCGGTACTGACCGTCGCGGCCACGCAGCCGATTTTCAAAGCGCCACGTACTGCCGCCCGCCGCCAGAGACCGCAGTTCCGCGCGGGTCGTTTCGTGATCGTCCGGGTGCTCAAGCCAATGAGAGGTTTGACCGATCAGTTCTTCGGCTGCCCAGCCCAGCAGATGGGTCCAGGCGGCACTGACCTTTAGCCAGCGTCCTTCACTGTCCGTAATCAGGAACGGGTCCTGCGACAGGGACCACAACCGGTCCCGCTCCTCAAGCTCGCGCAGGGTTTGAAGCAGGAGGACGTCCTGCTCCAGCCGCTGCGTCACATCATAGGCAAACTGATAGGCCCCAATAATCTCGCCATCGACCCCATAAAGCGGCGCCGCACGGATTTCATAGGCGCGCTGCTCACCCGTGTCCCCGCCAAACTCCTCAATGGTAACCGGGCTTTCTCCGGCCAGCGCCTGATCCCAAAGGGTCCGCACATGAGTAACCGCCTTGGGGTGACCGGCCAGTAACTCAAGCATGTTGTCGCCCACGTGCGGCGTGACCCCGAACAGGCGCTGAAACTCACCAACGGTGGCGTGATTGATGGCCCGCCAGTTATAGTCGGTGTCAATGACGTGGATGAAGGCTTCTGTCGCTTCAACCACATCGGCAAGAATCTTGCGCTCGGCAAGGGCGTGCGTTACCCGCTCTTCAAGCGTCGCATTAAGCGCTTTCAGGGCGTCCTCGGCGTGCTTATGGTCCGTGACATCGTAGCCACCAACAAAGATGCCCGTCACCGCGCCCTTTTCGTCAGAGATCGGCTGATAGATAAAGTCCAAATAACGGGTTTCGGTTTGATTGGAGAGGTTGATAGGAAAGCTACGCGAATTGAAGCGCTGCCCACTTTTGTAGACCTGATCCAGCAGTTCGTAAAAGCCTTGATCCGCCACCTCGGGAAACAGTTGCCGTACGCTATGGCCTGGATAGTCGCGCTCCCCTGCAATGGTGCGATAGGCCTCGTTGACATAGGTAAAGACGTGGTCGGGGCCCTCCAGTATGGCCACAAAACCCGGCATATGGCGCAGAGAGCGCGCCTGACTTTCGCGCTCGGCAGTCGCAGCGCGTTCGAGCAAGACCTTGCGCGTCGTTTCGACCACAATGGCCAAAATACCGACTGGGTTTCCGCTGTCATCGCGCACCGGCGAATAATCGATATCAAACCAAATTTGTTCGGGCTCTCCCGA
This sequence comes from Asticcacaulis excentricus CB 48, assembly GCF_000175215.2. Classification (NCBI taxonomy): domain Bacteria; kingdom Pseudomonadati; phylum Pseudomonadota; class Alphaproteobacteria; order Caulobacterales; family Caulobacteraceae; genus Asticcacaulis; species Asticcacaulis excentricus. The sequence continues at coordinate 1,482,486 of NC_014816.1, forward strand.
CCGGTTGAGCTCAAACTGCACATCGCGATAGGCCAGAGTCTGCCCGGACAGCCCACTGCGAACAACATTGGCATTAAAATCAGAAGCTTCTGGCCACGCCTTCCGAACATCCATCCCCAGGATTTCGGGGTGGCGACCCGCTGAAATTTCAGCATAGCCGTCATTGTAAATCAGCGAACCCGCCGCGCCCCACACCAATGTCATGGGTACATGCGAAGCGACAATCAGACTGACACAGGTCTTCAGGCAGGCGGGCCAGCTCTCGATGTCGCCCAGTTCGGTCTGCGACCAGTCTTTCTCAGCGATTAATCGTCCGCACTCTCCACCGACAGATGAGAGACTGCGGGCGTAACCGCCAGCGGATCGGGGCGCAAAGCGTGCGTCATCACGGGCGGGCATGGAAACCTTGGGGCACAGAGCCAGTAAATGCCTTCGCTATGGATCGCGGCATAAGTTTTCAATCATGGCCTTAGCCACAAGTCCGGCGGAAAAGGCTGTGCGCTTCATCTTGGATAGGGACATTCCTTATTTTGGAGTAATTATGCCCTTTGCCAGCCCGCGCCACGCCCTTCCCGTAGCCATGCTGATTCTGCTTGGTACCCTTCCCTCTGCCGAAGCCCGTGAGGGCCGCCCTTACTATTTCGGAAGCGACCTGTCCTATGTGAATGAAATGGAGGATTGCGGCGCGACCTATAGACGTGACGGCAAGCCAGAGGACGTCTACACGCTGTTCAAGTCGTCTGGGGCAAATTTGGTGCGACTACGACTTTGGAATGACCCCAAATGGACCTCCTATTCCAATCTGACCGACGTGACCAAAGCGATGAAACGTGCCAAGGCCGCCGGTCTGCCCGTCCTGCTCGATTTCCACTATTCCGACGACTGGGCGGATGGCGACAAGCAGCTGGTGCCCGCAGCATGGGCCCATCTCAGCACGGATCAGCAGGTCGAAGCCCTGTATAAATTTACCTACGACACGCTTATGACGTTGAACGCACAGGGGCTGATGCCGGATCAAGTGCAGGTCGGCAATGAAACCAATGGCGAGATGATGGGCTCGGTGACATGGAAACAGGGCGATCCAATCAAGCCAGTAAACTGGGAACGCAATGCCCGTCTGTTCAATGCTGGTATCCGCGCCGTGAAGGACGCAGGCCTCAAGGCGGGCAAAACACCGCGCATCATGCTGCACATCGCACAGCCGGAAAACGTTGAGAGCTGGTTCCTCAAGGCAACCCGGGCGGGGATTGAAGGCTACGACCTGATCGGCATAAGCTATTACAAGAAATGGTCGAAAATGGACATGGCAGGCCTTGGAGCAGTTATCAACCGTTTGCGCCATACCTATCCGGGCAAGGATATTGTAGTGGTAGAAACCGCTTATCCCTATACCGACAAGCATATGGACGAAAATGTCAATCTGATGGGTGAAGACTCGACCTTCCCTTCTTATGGCTTTTCGCCCGAAGGTCAGGCACGCTACATGCACGACCTGATGCAACTGACTCTCGACAACGGCGGCGCGGGCGTCGTCTATTGGGAACCGGCATGGGTATCCACCAAGTGCAAAACACGCTGGGGCAGTGGCTCAAACTGGGAAAACGCCACCTTCTTTGACTTTACGGGCGAGGCCTTGCCGGCGCTGGACTGGCCTAAGTCCGACTACGTCTATCCGGTTGAAGTAACCTTCCGGGTAAAGGACGAAGGTCAGTCGGCCCTGTTTGTGAGTGGCGACTTCACCGGAGGTCTGGCCGTGCAGATGACGCGGAAAAACGGCTGGTTTGTCTACCGAAGCTGGCAACGCCCAGGTTCGAGTTTGCTGGCAGGAGTCGCCACCACACCTGAAACCCTAAAAGACGCGCCTGCTTCGGAGATCGCCGTGCCGGCTAAGGCTGCAGTGGTGACCCTATCGACAAATTAATCACACAGCGACGCACACGAGTCTTTTATCATACAATTATCTGGTCAAAAAAGCGGGGACGTGTTTACTCTATGAGACAACCCCGCCTGTGGGCCGGTAACGGAAATGGAGAAACCCTTTTCCGTTATCGGCTAGATCGCTAGAGACGGGGGACTCAGGGAGTGCCACCGTGCGTAATCGAGCAAGCTTATGCCAAAAAAAGCGTGATGACGCAGCGGAAACGCTGCGCTCGTGCATTTTATACAGTGGAGGCGTCCGGCGGGCGGGGCTATTATGAGCGCTACCGACGAACGTCTGGCATTCATTGGGGCGCACATCCTACCGCATGAGGCGGGAATGCGTCAGTGGCTGTCGCGCGCCGGGCTTTCTCCATCGGAGCGCGACGACCTGGTTCAGGAGGTTTATTACCGCCTTCTGCGCCAGACTAGCTACGCCCATATTACCGACCCGCGCGCTTATCTGTACAGGATAGCGCGTAATCTAATGCTTGAGCAGATCAGGAAAAACCGCGTCGTGTCGATCACCACCGTTCAAAACCTCGATGAGCTGGGCCGGGCGGATCTGTCGCCTACGCCGGAGCAGGCCGTTTCGGCCCGCCGAGAGCTATCGCGCGTCATGGCATTCATCGAAACCCTGCCCGCCCGTTGCAAGGCGGTCTTTGAGCTGCGTAAGGTGCATGGCCTGTCTCAGGCCGAAACCGCCGCACGGCTGGGCCTTAGCGAGAACGTGGTGGAAAAGGAAACGGCACGCGGCCTCACCTTGATCCTAAAGCAGGTCGCCGAAGACGATGCCCCCGCTCTCGTACCGATGCAACCCAATCGGACCCGGCATGTCTGCCATTGACGAACAGGCTGCGGCCTACGTCGCCGCGCGCGCCGCCGGGCGCTGGGATGAGGCCGATCAGGTCGCCCTGGAGGCATGGCTGGCGGCAGATACGCGGCATCAGGGCGCCTTTTTCCGCGCCGAAGCCGCTTGGGCTATGCTCGATCGCGCCAGCGTGATGGGCGCTGGCTTCGCCGCCGATTCGGTCCAGACTTCGCCCTTTCAGGCGCTGGCACCGCGTCCGCGCACCGTCACCCGTCGCCAGTGGTTGGCCGGGGGCGGTCTGATCGCGGCGTCGATTGCCAGTACGTCCCTAATCCTCCCCGCGCTGAACCGTCAGCGGCTTAGGACCGAGGTCGGTGAACTGCGCAAGGTGCCGCTGAAAGACCAAAGCATCGCTAGCGTCAACACCGATAGTGCACTGGACGTGGCGCTGGGGACCAAGCGCCGCGACATCCGTCTGATCCGTGGCGAGGCGTGGTTTCAGGTTGCAAAAGACAAGGCCCGCCCGTTTGTGGTCGAAGCCGATACGGTGCGCGCCCGTGCAGTGGGCACGGCGTTTGGCGTACGCCGCTACCCAGACGGGGCAGAAGTCATGGTCAGCGAGGGCGTAGTAGAGGTGTGGAACACGCAAGCGCCTGACACCCCCATACGCCTTGAAGCTGGGGGCCGTGTCTTTATGCCCTACGCGGCGCAACCAAGCCGCGCTGAATATGCCCCTGAGACCGTCGATCGTCGTCTAGCGTGGCGCGAGGGGCAGATCGCGCTTGATAATGACAGCCTCGCCCACGCCGCTGCTGAGTTCAACCGCTACAACAGCCGCAAGATCGTTATCGCCGATCCGGAGCTGGGGGACGAAAAGTTGGTAGGCTGGTTCCGCGCCGATCAGCCGGACACCTTTGCCCGTTCCGTACATCTAGCGCTCGACGTGACGGTGCGTATCGATGACACCCGTATCGTCATCGGTGGGGAATAGGAGAGCGCAATCGGAGAAGTTTGCTGCGGTATTGGCTTCGGCCAACTCCGTTTCGGAGGCAAATGGGAGAATAAACGAAAGTTTGGGCATGATCTCGTCTCAACCTAACTGAAATGTTGTCTAAACCATAAGTATCCAAAAACGCCCCGTGGCTCGCCCATCAGCGGGAATCAGCACAAGGATAGCGATACCTCGTTCACTCAGGCGGGGGGCCTCCCCACCAATACGCCTCGGCCATGTGGCGCCACATAAATCGTACCCCATTCCAGCGGATCACCTGCTATGGCTCGGAAAGCGCCGAATTGATGGGCATCGTCATTAATGCGCGTCCAGTTAAGACCCTCGTCATCTGATCTCCATAGACCTTCCCTGCCCCTTACCTTGCCCCACAAATAGACAGCCGGATAGCCACCTTGGGACTTAGGCGCTCCGAACCCAATACACCAGGCTGCTTCAACGCCTTTGACGGATGCCATAGCACTCTCGGCATCGCGTGAATGAAAAAGCCCCTCTGGCAATGCGACCCAGAGGTCGCGCATACGCGTAGGCACCACTGCCAACTGAGCACTTTGCCAACTCTCAATTTTTGGCAGGCCCCGTATGATCGGTTTGAATGTGGCCCCGCTGTCGATGCTGATGAGTACGCTTCCGGTAAACCGGTCAAGGACATAATAGACTCCGTCAACCACCTTATCGGAAATGGGCACGAGAGCCTGCTCTCGACCTGCTGGCCAACCCACGCTCTCCTTCCAGCTCTGGCCCCTGTCGAACGAGACATAAGCCCCTTCGCGCTCAGGAACCCACAGAATGGAGGTCGCCTTGGCAGAAATGGCGGCTGTGCCGGGCCCTTTCCACGCTTGACCTTCCGCTGGCTTTCGATAGGGGGTAGTCGGGATTGCGGCCCAGCTCGCGCCCCCCTCTTCGGAGAGCATCGCGAAATGTCCGCCATTCGTCGTTCTGACAACAAAGTCCGGTGCAAGCCCCGCGTAATCAACCGACCAATTCGTCTCGTTTACGGGCAAAAACAGCCCGTTCTTAGGCGTTTTGGTCAGGTCGTCCCAGGCGGCCCCGCCGACATCGCCCATCGCGACCAGTAGCGTGGCGCCCCCCGTCGGAGACGTCATCTGGATTGTAGCGGTTTCTTCAAGGTTTTTGACATTGAAGGCAAAGCGAACGGTTTCTTGGCCCAGCTTTGTGAGATTCTCACTCATCCAAAGGCCATATCCTGTCCCGTAGATGAGTTCATCGGGCTTGAACGGATTGATTTTAAGATCGCTGATCCAGTGCCCCATCTTGTCCTCGCCTCTCAAATAGTTTGAAAGCCAGGGGTATGGCGTCGCGTCATGTTTTGATCTTTCGCCTAGGGCGACCCAGGATTGCCCTTCGTCATCAGACACGAATATGTCGTCACCTGGCCACCACCGGTTCAAGGTGGAAACAGCGACCCGACCGCCAGGCGCTACATCTACGCCTGAGAAGCCAAAACGGGCACCACCTTCAGGCTTGACCGGTGAAACGTCCCGCCACTTACCGCTCTTGCCATCGCGTCTCCAGACGCTTCCCCCCGTCGCAAAGCTGGGGTTGATGGTTTGCGAGGGGTCGTCTGCCCGCGCGAAGGTGACGTACAGCGTCCCATCGGCGGCAAAAGCGGCGTGCTGAGGCACCTGGTTCGGCGTCGCCTCTACACGTTGCCACGTGGCCCCCTCGTCAGGGCTGAAATAAAGGCCCGGCTGGGCATCACCTACGCCTACATAGAGGGCACCTGACGAGGGATCGATCAGCACAAGGCTCAGGTGCGTACCCGGTCCGGCAACCTTGGCAAAGGATATGGCCGCATCCTTGCTCTGCCAAAGTCCGTCCTGGTTTGATCCGTACCACAACACATCGCTGTTTTTCGGGTCAACGACCAACCGATCCCCCGTCCCTCTTCCGTCCGCATTCCCCCCCACGCGGATGGGCAGCTCAGTCTTTCGCCAGGTGCGCCCCCGGTCTGATGAAGCCAAAATAGCACCTTTGCGGGCCCAGTCTGCCAAGTATAGGCCACAAGCAGCATACACCTTGTCCGGATTGGAAGGGTCAAGGGCCATACTCAGAACCCCCATAAGATCGGCTTCCTCACGCCCCAAATGGTCAAGCAGCGGCGTCCAACTCCTATCGGCAAACTCAAAGCGGTACATTCCGCCGATGTCAGTACGGGCATAGAGGATGTCCGGGACCTTCTGGTGATATAAAAAACCGTCTACGTAGCCTCCCCCACCAAACGGAACCGTTGACCAACTGTAGGTACGGCTGTCTGCCGCGCAAACCGGTCCGGAGCTTAGGAGCAGCGCCCCTGTTGCAAGCATAACTTCACGACGGTTCAATGCGGACTCCCCTAAGATCATAGCAGCGATCCAATTATAGCGAATTGTTCAACCCGACCGTAGGGGTTGACAGCGAGTTTGCAAGGCACACAAATTTTTTTGCTTTGAATTTCCATAGCGCTTCTATTTCGGCCATATCTGCAGAGCTGGCGGAAGCCACATTCATCCGATTCGGTAGTGCCGCCCCGAACGTCTAGCTAAGGTATGGAAGCATGCTCTCGAGCCATTGCTATCCTCCCCGCGATCCAAGCGGTCACGTCTCCTTCTGCCCCGCCGACGTTGCCGCCGCCGCGCCCTAGTGGCTTAGGAAATTGCCCCTCGCGAGTGCGTTCGTAAATCGTGGAGCGAGTGACCCTTGTAAGTGCTTTTACATCAGGTCGTCAGTTGGTTCTCACATCGCACGGTCTTTGCGGCACAGGCACTTGACGTCTTAAGAGAGTGGTCATTCATACCTTCGCTTGCTCCAGGGGTTAACGCCGAACCATGCCATAAAAGAAAACGGATGCCGGATGAAACGTAGTGACTTCGCGGCCATGTTCGGCAGGTCGCGGCACCCGGCCCTAGATTCAATACGGTCAGGCTTTATCAATATTGAACCACAGGAAGAGACAAAATCATCTTTTCAAGACTTCCAACAGGTACGCGCGTTACATCAATCGTCTCTTTGTGCGTACTATAAACTACATAAAGATGCGCCTTCCAAACCACACTTTTTGGATAATGATAGCCGATACGCTTGTAGCGACCTTCAAACCGCAACGGTGTCAATTCATCGGCGCCACGCAATAGAAACGACTTGTCAAAAGTTCGTCCATCAGGGCTGAGCGTAACCGCCAACGGCAATCGCAGTTTATCTCCGGATGGATTGTTGATAACAAACACTGTCCCGTCGGGAAGATTCCCCGCGCTTTGCTTGGATCGCGAGTCCGGCATCGTCGTAACGACCGGGGGAGTCCAGTCCTCACCGCGGTTACAGCTTTCTGAGGCCAGCTGCCGAAAGCTGGACATTTGGTCGCGAAACACCATGACAACGCATTCCCCGCGCAAGAAGAGGCTGGGCTCCAGCTCTCGACTGATATTCGCATTGTCGCTGGGCAGATTGCTCATCCGCCCCCTCACCCAACCGCTTATGCCCAGAGGATCATCTGTGTAATATGGCGTGGCAAACAAGCCTGGCCTAAGGTGAAACGCGGTCAGAATGCGCCCATCCGGCAAGACATGCGGGTCCTGTTCAATGACGCCCTCAACCGGTTCACCTTTCTGGTTTTTCAGCCGTTGCGGCGCATCCCAGTTCACCCCATCCGTACTGCGCTGATACGTCGCGTACCCTCCTTTGCCGGACTGAAACCCCTCAGGCCAGACATTGATGTACGCAATCAGCACTTCGCCATCCGTCCACCACCCACCGGACGAGCGCATCTCGCCGCCCTCACCCGGTGCAGCCAGAACCTGCGGGGGCTGCCAGTGCACAGCATCGTCTGAAACGCTGTAAAGGACATGGGTGTCCGCGCTGTCCTCATCACGCCGCGAAGATTGCCACTGAACAAACATACGCCCCTTAAAGACAACCGGAACCGCACCGTTGTTAAATCTGCCATCTTCCGGACCTTGCGGTCGGAATACCGTGACGGTTTGTGTGCCTTCTGACTTACGCAATCCCAGATTGGCCTCTGAGGCGTTGAACAATTCCGGTTTCACCTCATAAGGCGCCACTGACACCGGAGCCAGTGCAGTAAAAAGGGCGGCTATCTCAGCTTTCATGTCAATCCTACCTCAAATACCTGGCGCCAAAACCGGTGCTGGCGGGTTTTGATCGTCGTCAGTTGGTTCCGGTCAACCAGCCGATCGCATTGATCAGGAACCGTTGCTGAAGCGGGGCCACCATGTCGGGCAATCGGTGTAAGAAAACCCTCATTCCGTCCCTGCGCACCGTAAAGCTCGCGGCGCCGTTTTGGCGGTCATGGTCCCGGCTATAAGCCGCGATGACCTCAATGCCGTCCGGCCCGATGACAGGGCCGTCAATCAGCAACCCATTCGAGGGCTGACCTTCGACTTGATGGAATACCGAAGTGGCCTGATCCACTGGCAGGCCTTCGAAGATCGGGTGGGCGCGCAGATAGTTCCAGTTGCCCATCCACGGCGCACGCAGGTTGCCCACTTGACCGGAGTAGGAGAAAAGCTCCAGCGCCGACAACTGCTTTGCCACCCCTTCGGCCAGACCGTCTTCCGGCACATAGGCCAGCAGTGGCGTCCCCGCCTTCACTGCTGCCAGCACGTCCGCTGGCAGCTCGCCCAGAATGAGTTTGGGCTTTTCGCCGGCCTTGGGCTGGGCTTCAAGGCCCGTCTGCTCTCCTACCTGACGTTTGGCAATCTCTTCGGCTTTGAGGCCCGAAGCGATGATGGCATCATATTTTCCGCCGGCCTTGAAATCTTCAACCGTCAGGCCGGTGATGGCCGTCAACTGATCGCGGAAGGATTTCGCCACACCCGATACGGCCAGCTTCACCGGCTTTTTCAGCCCTGAGGCAACGTCCACCACCCACAGGTCGCGCACAAAGGACGGGTAGCCTTTTAACTCAATCTGAACCTTGTTTATGCCCGGCTTCGTCAGGGCTGGCGTCAGCACCTTCTCCGCCAGCAGGTAACGGAACTGATCCTTCACATGCGTCGGCGCGGCATACCGAGCGATCTCGGTCGTCGTCCCGTCCGGCGCGATCAGGCTCAGGATCATCTCACCTCTAATCTGCGCGTCGGTATCGTTGAGCAGGTAGATGTCGAGTTCGGCCGCTTCACCCGCCGCATAGACCAGACGACGCTGTTTGGCGATCGGCCGAACCGGCAGCAGGCTGTTGCGCAGAAGATCGGGCGGTGATTTGAAGTAGCGCAGATTATCGACAATTCCGGAATGGTTTTCGATAGCCGTCGTTTCCCATCCGGAAATCGCGGCAATATCGACTTCGTCACCGATCCGGATGTTTTCCAGATAGTTCTGCCAGGCGTCATAAACCTTGCGGCCAACCGACAGGAACAGGCTTTCCGTCGTCGGAAACGTTTTGCGGAAGCCCCATTTATCGAGATAGGCCGAGGTGTTCTGCACAATGACCTTATGGTCTTCAAGGTCGTAGGACTTACCGCCATTGGCCAGAATGTCAGCAACCATCAGCACATGGTTGTCCGCCGTGGCACAGCCCTGCATTTCGCCAAATTCAACGATATAGGGTTTGCCGGTCTGATAGTGGATATAGCTGTCTTTCGACTGATAGAACTTGTCGTACCACTGATCCCCGGCCCCCTGATGTTCCACCCACCAGCCGCCGAAGGGTTCAACATCCGAACGGAAATAGTGGTCATTATAAGCCAGATACATGGCCTGAGCCGCGCCGCGCTTGACGAAGCCGTCATTGAGGATGACCGTGCGCGAAGGGTCTTCGTCGTGAATAATCTTCAGAACATTCTGGACGTCAGGATTGTTGAGATTCGCCCCGATTTCGTTCTGAAGCGTGTAGTGTGCCAGCGACGGATGCGAACGGAAGGTTCTCGCCATCAGGCGACACTTCTCGATCATGTAAGCGCGGCTGAAGGCATCGGCTGCTGACAGGCTCTCACCGGGTTTCAGGTCCTTACCGATGGCATGGCGGCCGCCGCCGGGCTCCATAACGCGCATCAGCCCCAGTTCGTCCTGACGATCAAAGACATCGTGCTTGCCGACATTGCGGTGCGCATGGAGGCAGTTGAGACCCAGAGCCTGCGCCGCCTCAACCTCTCGCCGCGCCAATGCGGGCGTCGGCCACATGCCGTTGTAACCCCAGTACCCCCACGAGATGGCGGAATAGAGTTTGATACGTTTGCCATTCAGCCGCAAAAGCGCACTGGTGCCGATCCCTTCGACAGCGAACCAGCGAAAACCAAAACGCACAGTCTTTGATGACAGTCCGGTCTCACCCTTCCAGTCAAAGCGCATATTGTAGAGGTGAGCGTTTTCTAGGTCCCACAGCTTCGCGTCAGACGCATGAAGATCATAGACCAATGTGGCCACACGGTTTTCGATCCTCGCACTTTTTAAAGCGATTTTGACTTTGACAGACTTCCCGTCCGAGCCTAGCAACAGGACAGAACCGCGTTTGGCGAGGCCTTCCGCGCTGATTTTGTCGGTGAACCGCACCTGCATATGGGCGGTAACCTTACGGGGCTCAGGCGTATTGAGCACCCACGCATCTTCGATATGGCTGTCCAGCGGATGCACGCTGAGGGTCATGCCGCGGTCCAGCCCGCCAAACCCGTGCGAGGCAAACAGTTTAAGTTTACCCCACATCATGGTGGTGGAATCGCGCCAGTCGTAGCGCCCACCGGGATTGGTGATGCGGATGGCCAGACGGTTGGTGCCGCCGGGAGCCATGGCAGCGGTCAGATCGCAATCAAAGGGCTGTTCGGAGAGGATCGAATACCCAACCAGCTTTTCATTGAGGAACACCTCGGCCCGCAACCGCGCCCCACGGATATGCAAGAGGACGCGCTGGCCTTTGGCTGAGGCGGGAATAGTGATCTCGCGCCACCACCACGACACACCTCGATAGGCTCCGTTTTGCGGCACCGGATCGTCTTCGGCATAGCGGTATTCATCGCCATTATATGGCCTTAGTCCAAAGCGGCCCCAGAAGTGCTGTTCAACCGTGGCCGGAAGGGTAACCGTGGCTTCGGGGGTCAGCGCCCCCCACCCTCCCGTCGGCGGATTGATCGGAAGGGTCTTCAGGTCCGCCTGCGCCGGCAGATAGATGACATCGTCCTTATAGGCAGCCTTCTCATCTACCCACAGGTTCCAGCCTTCGTCGGGGATAGCCATACGGGTGGTCTCGACCGCTTCAGCGGGTCCTGCGACCGAAGCGGTCGCCGCGCCCGCGGCGGAAACAGTGAGGAAGTTACGGCGATTGAGTTGGGTCATGAGTATGACATCCTAGCATTCATCCTTCCCCATTTACGGGGAAGGTGGCGGGCGTGTCCCGCCAGAAGGGGAAAAGACAGGCGGGTCATATCCCCGCCCACCGCTTCGCGGTCCCCCTTCCCCGTAAACGGGGAGGGGTTATCTCTTTCAATTCATCCAGCTACGATCGGGGAACACGCTCTCCAGTCGCCACTTTGCCGCCTGATCGGCAGTAAGCCGCTTGGCCCAGAAGACCCGCTGGCTGACATCCGCGCCGGGGCCGCTGGAGTTGTATTCCGCAAAATGCGCTGTGCCATAGGTCTCGGTCTTGCCCGGCGTCCATTCACGCCAGCCTTCCGGATGAATTTGCCCATCAATGCGCGTATCGAGGAAAATCACCTGCGCATAGGGCCGCCAGGCCCGCCCAAAATAATAGGCACCCGTCCCCGCCGTGGTAATACGGCAATGATCGAACACATAGGCCGTAGTTTCGCTGTCCGCTGTTCGGCTATGAGCTGTGATAAAGGCTCCGTCGCGCTTGATGATATGCAGATGGCAGCGATCAAAGAAGGCCAGCGCATTGCCGAAAATGAAATCGACATGCCCTTCGATGTAGCAATCCTTATAGTACTGACGGCTTGGCACGGTCGGCTTCTTCGATCCTGCATAGAGCGTATCCTGCGCCCCCAGAAGACGGACATTGCGTAAAACCGCCCGGTCAGCGCTTATAGATAAGGCCACGGCCTGAGAGGGATTGTCCGGCTGAGTGAGGTGGTAATCGTTCTGGATCGTCAGATTGCTGGCGCGGAAGCCATCGCCACTGACGGTAAACGACGCCGACTTGCCCGTGCCCCCGGCCATTTTCGCGCTGTCGCCCCAGACAATGACCACATCTTCCGGCTTTTTGCCCTTGCCGATGAGCTGCACGCCGGGTTTCGACAGGCTGAGTTTTTCGCGGTAGGTGCCAGGCGCAATCTCGACCACGCCTCCCGCTTCGGGCAGAGCTGCAAACGCTTCGGCAAGGGTCTTGTATTGCGTCGGCACACGCACAATCGCCTGCGTCTGTGCGAAGCCAGCGGGCGCTGAGCTCAATGCCAGCGCGCCTGCCCCGCAGAACAGTCGGCGATTCAACATAGGTCGCTTTGCGTTCATCAGCGGTTCCTCAATAGTAAACGCGGTTCAGATATACAGTAGCGAGTGGTCACGGAATGAGGTCCCGCTTCAGTTCCGGAACCGCACGCGCCAGTTCATAGGTAACGATTTTGGAAAAAAAGTCCGCACCCTCTCTGCCCAGATGCGTGTAATCGAAACTCAGCTTTGCCTGCCCCAGGGGCTCCTGAGCGTTGCGAATCTGCTCCTCAGTAAGCGGGGTTTGCGTGGGTGCCACAGGCACGCCTGTGGACCCGGAAATCGTCGTGCCTGTTTTGCCCGCTTCCAGCACTTCTGCGCTGGGCGGCTTTTGTGCAAAGCGCATGGCAGCCACCGGGCCCATCGCCTGAACCTCGCTCTGTGAGCGCGCGTAAAGGTCCACAAGCGGGACGTTGAGTTCTGCCGCCACCTTGCGCGTGGCAGCGGCCCAGGGGGCCAGATCGTTCTCCAGCACGCCATTTTTGAACCCGCGACGCGTCAGGGGCGTCACCAGCACCGGTATGGCACCGGCCGCACGGGTTTCATTGACGTAGCGCTTCAGAAACTGCGGAAACTCGGTTTCGAGGTCTGTGGAACGGCCAGGTTTACCCGGTTGATCGTTATGGCCAAACTGAATGAGGACGTAGGTTTTTGAGAAACCGCCGCTTTTCATTTCAGCCAAGGCAATATCCCATGAGCCTTCGGCAATATAGTTGAAGGTCGAACGCCCGCCTCTGGCCAAGTTTAGACAGGCCACAAACGAACTGAGGTGATGCCCGCAAAAGCTGGGGCCCCAGCCCCCCAGAACCGCGGTAGTGGAATCACCGACCAGAATGACCTTTTTAGCATTGACCTTCTTGATTTGGGCACGGGCCTCAATGTCCTGAGGCGACAGGTTGGGCGCGGTCTGCGCAAGGGCGGGCACAGCCAGCAGGCCGAGCCCGATCATTGCGGCGCCAAAGGCAATGAACTTTTTCATACCGCAGGCGGGCATAGTCATGGGCAGAATCCCTCTGTTAAGTCGCTCATGATCCTAACCTGGGCGTTAAAGCGCCCGGTACCGGAAGTTGCGGAAGCGTGCCTCGCCCTGCCCGGCGGCATAGAAGCCGGGCTTGAGCATCAGGAAACCACCACGCACATTGTGATGATAGCCCGACACCTCCATGCCACGATCAAAGCGTCGCCAGGTCTGGCCATCCGATGAGGTGTCAAAGGTCACAATATGCCGGTCGTTGCACAGACGCATGAACATCCGGCGACCATGGGGATTGACCGGACGCCCGCGCTCGATACCGTACTGATGCGTAACGAAGTTTTTGCCGTCAAAGCCCAGACCACAATAGAGTTTGGTGTCGTAGAACAGCAGCAGGCCAGCGCGCACGCCTTCGTCGATTTCGATCTCCATCTCAATCTCATAGGCCGGATCACCGACAATAGTGATCAGGGGCGAGCTTGAACTGGGGGCCTGACCTGTGGCCGTAAGATGCAGCACACCGTTTTCGCGGCGGATGCGGGCTTTCTCGTCCGGCGACGGGTTAAAAAAGTTCCACTGGATGCCGTACTTGTCGGTTGTAAAGTCGTCCGACAGGGCAAATCCGTGCGGCGGCTGAAAACCATGCGGCTTGCCACCCTTGGGCTTCTTTATAGGCTGCGACAGATCACCGCCGCCAAAATCAAACCAGCCATCCTTTGACCACGCCACCGGGGCCAGAAGCGTCTGCCGCCCCAGCGTCCAAAAGCCGTTTTCATAGCCGTGATAGACGCCCCACCAGTCACCGGCAGGCCCCTCCACAAGCGTGGCATGGCCGCGCGACCACCACCTTTCCTCGACCGAGGTCGTGCGCACCAACGGATTGCGCGGGTGATGCTCCCACGGACCGTTGATCGACTTCGAGCGCGCCGCAATGACCATATGCCCGGTCGGCGGGCCCGCCGTACCCCCGACAGCGAGGATCATGTAGTAATACTGGCCATGCCGCGTGATCTTCGGGCCTTCGGGCGAAAACCCTTCGACCACCCAGTCGGACGGATAGCGCCACGGCTCATAGACGTGCTCGACCTCACCCGCCTTCGACAGACCATCGTCTGCCAAGCGCACGCGATCACCGCCAGACAGGAATAGCCAGCGCGACCCGTCTTCGCCCACTGCATGGCCGGGGTCGATATGGTTGGGCAGGTCCAGGTCGATGGGCTCAGACCACGGGCCCTCGATATAGTCGGCCCAGATCACCCACGAGGTGGTCTTTGAGCCCGGTGCCGAGGTCTTTTTGGTCGGGATATAAAGATAGTAGCGGCCGTTGTGCTTACACAACTCCGGGGCCCAGACCGAGCCGACATTCTGGGTCAGAGCCGGGCCGATGGGCCGCCAGTTGACCATATCCCTCGAATGCCAGATCACCAGCCCCGGATAGGCATCGAAGGTCGAAAACGTCATGTAATAGTCGTCGCCGTCCTTCAGGATGGACGGATCGGGGTGGTCCCCGGCCATGATGGGATTGAGGAAGGTGCCATCACCCAGATCCGGCTGACGCTGCCCCTCTATCCCCTTGGGCCATGTCGTACGCCTGGCCTTAGGAGCCGCAACGGCCCCGGCGGGGGCTCCAAACAGAAACGCTCCAAGACCGATAGATTTTAGTGTGTTACGCCGGTCGATGGTCATTGTTGTATATCCATAACCTTTTACCAGTGCTGAGGGTTTGAACTGTCATCGTTCACGTATGGCCAATATGCAGCAAAGAATGAATTGGCAAAGACGGGGAAAAGAACAGGTTGCGGGACGAAATGCCCGCAACCTGTATAGACGTTAAAGGCGCTCGGGTTTCCTTTAAAGCGTCAGTTATACGCGGGAGATGCCACAGGGAGTGAAGCATGGCCGCAAAGTAAAGCACTTATGACACTCAAAGCAAGAGCATAATAACATACTTGGAATGTCAACAAAGTACACATTTCGCCTCATTTGAATTAGGCAAATCTAGTACTTATAGCGCATCCCGAGCCTAAAATTGCGACCCACTGCCGAATAGTTGGCAACGACCGGGTCGGTATAGGCATAACGCTCTGACTTCTGATCTGTGAGGTTCAGAGCCTCGAAAGTGAGAGAAATCTTCTTGGTCGGCTGATACCGTACCGACATATCAACATTCAGCGTTTCTTTGGACCCCCCGAACTCGTTGATGAGCGGACCATCACACGGCGTACCGTTGGCCTGAAGGCCGGGCTGACAGTTCCCCGAAGCCAGTGGGTAGGTCGTGTAATACTCATCCCGTTGCGAGGCTGATATGCGGGCGTTGAACTTCGGGGTTTCGTAGTAAACCGTGAAGTTCATGGCGCGCGGTGACGCACCCAACCACGGACCCGTACCAAGGGTTGGAGGCGTAATAACCGCGCCCGTTACGGTGTTTTTGCTACCCGGATCGAGAATGTAGTTCAGATTGGTGTCGAGGCTTGTCATGTTGAACTGGACACCGAGGTTCTTGAAATACCACGGCAGGAAGGTCAGGTCCTGCTGATAGCTGAATTCCCAGCCTTCGAGGACGCCCCCCGGTGCATCACGGATCTGGCGCGCCTGAAACACATTGCCCGCGTCGATATAGGCCAGTTGGTTTGCCACCGTCGTTGGGTTTGTTCCGGTACGAATCTGGACCTTCAACTGTTCGATAGCATCCGCATCAAGGAAGTCGGACAGAGGCGCGTCGTAGATGATGGTCTGAGGATAGGACTCAATATCCTTCTTGAACACGGCAAACGACACCAGAGCGCCCTTGGCAAAGTACCATTCCGCCGACAGGTCATATGCCACGCCGCGGAAGGGCGACAGTCGCGGATTGCCGACCGAAAGGGTGCCCCCCGTCACAGAACCATCACCGGGCACGGAAATACCCGTAACCGCAGGCGAAAGATTACCCAGCAGAGGACGCGACATCACCTTGGCCGCACCCGCACGGATGTAGAAGTCGTTCATGACCTCCCACGCCACGTTGAACGACGGCAGGGTGTCATCATAGGTATTGGTGCCGTAAATGGTACGACCGGCATTGGTCTGACCGGTGGACAACACGTCCGTGTGGGCCTGGCGGACCCCAATGTTACCAAAGATGTTACGTCCGAAGACATCATAGTTGAACTTCAGTTCCGCATAGAAGGCCTGCGTCTCTTCGGTCACGGCAAAAGTCGTGGTACGGTTCCGCTTGGTGGTAATGCGGAAATCGCCGTACTTGTTGATACAGTTACAGGTAAAGCCAAAGGCGGCATCAAACGCTTCGATCGACGGAGCGAAGAAACTGGTCGTGCTGCCGGCCGGTACATCCAGCCCCTGACCGAACTGGATCACACGGCCCAAAGAGGCCACCGCAATACCGGCTTCCTTTTCCGTAGGGTTGATCGTATCGTTGTTGCGCTCAAGCTGATTGGTCGAGAAGTCGAACTTGCGCGCGACGCCCCCGAACTTGATGGTCAGGTTTTCGGTCCAGTCATAGGTAAAATCGGCCTTGGTACCGGCATACTTATTGACAGTGGTGCGCATATAGTTGCGCATCCCTGAGAAGCCTTTGACGATACCCCATTTGTTCGGATCTGTGGCATTAAAGCCGACATCAAACTTCGGCATGGACGGGCCTCCACGTTCATCAAAGATGAAAGGTTCCTGAGCATCCATATAGTTGAACTCAACCAGAGTACCCTGATTGACGTTCGTTGACTCCGAGACACCGAAAGTGAACTGGCTGGCCAGCTTGTCCGTGAACCGATGGGTCAGATCAAAAGACACCTGACCAAACTCGGTGGTGTAGGCACCGCGGTCGGCAGCTGAACGCCAGTCAACGTTCTGTAGCTTGAGGTATTCCGCGTTCGTCCCAACAACCTCCGCATCAAGCACCTTAACCGCCGGGCGGCCAATCAGATCACCTCGGAAGGCCAGGGAAGCGGCTGTCCCCGCGTAACCCGGTGAGAGCGGGTTCGTGTAGTATTCATAGGTGTCGCGGTTGTAAGGATTGAAGCTGAAGGTATAGCCTGTCAACGGCGTCGTACCATTGAGGAACTGACCACAATCCTGACCGGGGTTCAGTTCTGTTTCTGCGGCAAAGGTACAGCCGTTAGGATAGAGCCCACGACGCTGAGCATCGGTAAAGGCCGTACCAGAGCGCGCCGTGGCCGTAGGCACGTTAGCACCGAAGGCGTAGGTGTTGCTCGTATTGTTGCGGTTCAGGCCCACCGGACTGAGTTGATAGTTCGTGCTTTCGCTGGTGAACTTGGAATACAGGCCATCAATCGTGAAACGCGTTTGCGGTGCCAGTTGCATCTGGAACGAGGCCGTAACCCCCAAACGCTCCGTGCTGGTGTCGCGCTGCTGAATCGCCGGCAAGGCCGGGAAGCGGATCAGCGAGTTGTTACATCCTGGCGAAGTTGCCGTCAGGCTGGCAGCCGTTGTTCCGACAGCCGCAGCACAGTTCGGGTAGAGCTTTGCGTAAGCGGCCGGATCAGACCCTGTAAGTTCGGCGTAGGCCGCCGGATTGGCAACCGGGTTATAGTAGTTAGCCGGATTGGCTTTGTAGGCGTCAAGCGCCGTTCCGGTCAGGGTCGTGGGGATCAAGGCTGTGAACGTCGTACCGGTCGGCGCGGCAAAGCCGGCACGCCCCGGCAGTTCATCGCCCGCCCACGTCGATCCGCGATACACATAATCCGACGAACCGACACCCCGCGAATAGTTATCGTCTTCAGAATTGCGCTCGGCATAGGCCACCGACATCAGGAAGCCCAGCTTGCCATCCGCCCAGCGACGCGAGAAGAGACCGGCAATACGCGGGCTGTTAGTTTCGCCGTTCTCGTAATAAGAGTTTTCGATCGAGAAGGCGGCAGCGCCCTGCTTGTAGTCGAAGGGGCGGCCGGTAATCAGGTCAACCGTAGCCCCCAGGCTCCCCTCGTCAGTCGAAGCCGAGGCTGTTTTCTGAACGCGCAGCGAGTTGAACAGTTCCGAAGCGAACGCATTGAAGTCGAACGCCCGCGAACGGTTGGGTGAAGACCCGGCGTCGTTGGACGCACCCGTCGAGAGGGCTTCCATATTGTTGATACGGACGCGGGTGAAATCACCACCAAGGCCACGCACGCTGATCTGACGACCTTCGCCATTGTCGCGGTCAATGGAAATACCCGGCAGACGCTGGAGCGAGTCAGCGAGGTTGGAATCCGGGAAGTCAGCGATGTCTTCAGCGTTAATCGCGTCAATCATCACGTCTGCCTTGCGCTTGGTCGTCAGCGCGCTTTGCAGCGATGCGCGGTAGCCTGTAACGACAACCGTCGTCAGGTCATCCTTTGCATTCGCCTCCTGCGCACTCACGGTATGAGGCGCGACCAGCGTCAGTACACCCAGCGATATGCTGGCCAGCAGGCCACTGCGAAGACCGGCATGCGGTCCATTGTGAGCAAGACTCATTACTCTCTCCCTGGAATATCTAATTTGTTGCCACCCAACCGGCTGTCACAACGCACCGAGACACCGGTGTCACGCAGCCTTATTAAGTAAGACTCTGCCCTTGCCGATTTCCGACATTCCTTCGTGAATTTTTTATTTCACTGGTGAAAATTATAGAGATTAAAAAGTATAGCTGAACCCTAACGAGACGGTTCGTCCACTCCATTGGATATCAACGAGACGTCTGGCCTCCAGCCCCTCCCACGTGCGGGAAGGCTCATCCGTCAGGTTTAGGCCCTCCAGACGCAGTTGCAGGTTGGGTGCAATCCTGTAGCCGACCGCCGCGCTCAGATACAGCGCCCCATCGACACCCGCCGCGTCTGATATCCGCGCACCGGGCACGTTCGTCAGATAGGCGCTCCGGTAGACACCCGTTACCTGTGCATCGACATTTGCCACACGATAATGCGCGGTTGCCCGGAGGGCGCGCGGAGATAGATTTAGCAGATCGAAATGCACACGACGACGTTGCCCCTGATCGTCGAGGAAGTATTCGATCCGGCTGTGTATTTGCGTATAATTCAGGTCAAGACCAAGGCCTGAGAACGGGCGCGGCAGGTTCTGCGCCCGCCAGCGCAGATTGAGTTCAAGCCCTCTTACCGCCCCGCCCTTCGTATTGATCACCTCTGAGATGAGGAAATCGTCCGAGGGGGCGGCACCAGTCTTATCGAGCAGGGCATCCGACAGCCCGGTACGGCTGTATGCGCCGACATAGGCATAATTCTGAATGTAGCTGCTGATGTGCTTGTAAAACAAGCCAAGTGAAAAATGGAAGGTACGGTTCGGATACCACTCCGCCGTAAGATCGGCTGTCTGTCCACGGATAGGCTGGATAAAGGGGTTCCCGGTTATGATCTGACGCGATGCCCCGCCGATATTCAGCGCGGTGGCTGCAGAAATGCTCGTCAGGGGCGGTCGCGCCATAACCCTGGCCAGTCCGACCCGAATGACCCGTGTCGGACTTAGCTCCATAGCGAAATTGAATGCCGGGAGGGTATCGACATATTTCCGGGATACGGTTTCCAGACGCGGAGACGAAGACGTACCCGCGCGCGCCTCATTATAAAACTCAGACGTCTGATGGGTTTCGACGACCCGCAAACCGGCGTCCGCCCGGAAAGGAAACGCCCCCCACATGCCATCGAGCTTAAGCTCGACGAAACCGGCCAGATCCGTTTCGGTAACCGACTGGTTAAATCCTCTGGCTAACGAGGCCTCAGGTGAAACGGCCGTCCGCCCGGTATTTCCATAAATATTGTATTCTTTTGCAAAGGCCGCAGGCACTGGCGCAAACCAGCACACAGGGGTCTGATCCGATTTTTTAAAGCGGCTAAGACCGCAAAACACCTCCCCCAATGCGCTCAGGTTTTGGGAAGGTGACGGGAAATCGACGTCACCTTCTGCGAACCGCAAGACTACTGAGCGGAAACCATACCGTTTCCATTGAAGACCTGTCACGAACTGAACGCCGGCAGACACCGGGTAAATGAACTGACCTTTTACAACGTCGAACGCGTTATCCACAAAGTTCGGTCGGTATCTGATTTCCGGGCCAACCAATCCGGTGCCTCCCGGTTGCAACTGCCGCGGACCAAAATACCACTGCGCAGGGTCCTTCGCATCAAAGGCAAAATCAAACGATGGGTTGTTGCTACCGGTGCTGCGGGTGTCGAACACGAAGTTATCGACATTGTAGCGATCGAGATGAAAACTGACTTCATTCTGATTGAGAAAATTCGAACGGGCAAATCCAAGCGCCCCCTTGAACCGCAGTTTGGGGCCAAAGGCGTGCGAAAGCTGTAGTGAGACCTGCTCGAAACGCGTCTTGTAGTCGTCGAAAATAACCTCAGAGCGGACATCTACATTGTCGAAAAGCCCATAGATGACGCTCCCGTCGCCATCAACCTTGACATCTCTTGCCAGAATTTCTGGTTTGCCGCCCTGAGCCGTGCCACGGCTAAACCCTACGGGAAACAGATAGTGCGCGGTCCGCTGAGTGCGCAACTCTGAAACCAGTACGTCCGCTGTCAACAGGGTGGCATCGCTTGGTCGCCATTGAAAACCCGTGGCCAGCCCGCGGCGTGTCGCCTGACCTGAGATGCTGGTGAAACGGTAAAATTGAGGGGAAACAACACCGGGTGATTCCAGCAGTGTATAGGCGGCGAGCGCCTGAACATACTCAGAGGGCGCGACATCACATAGCCCCCCCTGATGGAGCGTGGGGCGGCAGAAGCCCCCATCGGAGGCTCCTGTGTTCCAGTTTCCACTATTCACCCCTTGTATCTCAAAGGTCACGCGATTATAGGACGCCGAAATTGTCCAGCCAAACCGCTTGTCTTTGTCCACGCGCGTGGCAGAGGCCGTATATCGGCTCCCTGCCCGGTTTGACAGATCATTATAGGTTCGCGTGACGCTGAACTGATCCGGCAGCATTGTCTGTTCAAGCGCCTTTGGCGTCGTTAGAAATACACTTGCTCCCAATGACCCTTCAGGTTGGCTTGCCCGCGTCGTTTTGGCGGTCGATATCTGGGCAAAAATTTCGGACGGAAAGACGTTGAAATCAAAGCCTCGCCCCCTGTAACTGCTAAAGTTGGGGCCGTCGGTGAGTGCCTGCGCTTCGATCCCGTTGATTTCGACGATGGAAAGCTCCGGGCCTATACCCCTTACCGACAAGGTGCGGCCTTCCCCCTGATCGCGCGCCAGCGCGGAACCAGGCAAGAGTTGAAGGGCTTCTGCGAGGTTGGCATCCGGAAATTTGGAGATATCCGTTGACGTTGCTGCTTCAAGAACGCCCGTATAACCCCGCTTTGTGGCCTCCTCTTCCCGAAGCTCGCTCTTTGACGATCGCACAACAACGAGTGGCATCACGTCCGGCACTGGTAAGGGTCGCAATGGCTGCAGAATCGGGGGCAGCAAAGAGGTCCTGCGGGCTGGCGCACGTTCAATAATGAATTGTCCTTGAGACATTTCAACGGCGTGCAGACCGGAGTCTTTCAGTATTCGGCTAAGCGCCTCGACTGGCGAATAATGTCCATTTAATGGCTTCGATCTTTCGCCTTTGGTGAGATCCGGATCGAAAAGAACCGTAATCTTTCCGGCCCGTGCCAGAGCGGTTAGCGCGGTCCCAAGGGGCTGTTCGGCGAGTTGACAGTCTATAAGAGACTGAGCCGTTGCCACAACGGGCATGACGCAAACAAGCGTTGCTATGGACAGGCCGATCAGCCAATTCCTGTGTAAGCGCATGTCCCTGTCCGACGCCGTTTGCTGGCTATTCTGATTTTAACGTGCAAGCCGATAAAGTGCCATGAAACCTTTTTGGCAAGCGCTCTACCGCGTAAGTTCAATCACATTTTCAGACTGACGAACTTTCAGTCCATGAATACGGGCCATACTTCTAACAAACGCTTCTGAGTTACCAGTCTGGAAAACCCCGGCGACTTTCAGGGATGCGACACCGGAGTCCGCGACAACAATCTGCAAGCGACTATACCGGTTCAACTCATTCACCGCCTCAGCAAGTGTCACGCCCGAAAAAACGACCTCCTGTCTTTGCCACGCCCTGATAACGTCTGATGGCGGCCGATCCACAACCGGCGTCATGCCCTCACGGACCGTCGCCCGCTCACCCGGTTTCAGGATCATGCCGTTTGACGCCGACACCTTTTGTTTTGCGCGAAGCTCGACCTTCCCAGAAAACAAAGCGACTTGCACTTCAGTGGGGTCTGACCGCACCAGAAAGACCGTACCCAGCGCGGTGACGCGTTGATTACGCGTTTCGACGACGAAGGGTCTTGAGAGGTCGTGCGCAACCTGAAACACTGCCTCCCCTCGTTCCAGTTGCACATAGCGTCGGTTGCGACTGTACCTGACAGAAAGCTTCGTATCCGTGTTCAGGGTAACCATTGAGGTGTCCGTGAGCGACATCGATCTCTGCTCACCCTTTTGCGTTTCATAGACGACCGGACGAAGGTTTACCGCATAAACACCGCCACCCACGGTCACCACTACAGCCGCGGCCATCGCTCCCACCAGAGCCATACGGCGCGACATCACCGGTGACACAAGGCGCGCGCGACGCGTCGGCACCGCTGATGGCAGCATCTCCCAGACATCTGTCGCTTCATCAAAAAGAAACTGAGCGTCCGGCGTTACCTCCAGCCAGCGCCGAAAAGCCGCTTCCGTCTCCGGTAGCCGGCAATCGCTTTTCAAGCGCGCCATCCACACAGCGGCCTCTGCCGCTGTATCGAGCTGCGGCACGCGTCCTAAAGTCGGTTCCGGAAGCATATTGTCGTCTGGACCTACCATCCGTTCACCCAGTTCATTAACTCAAGGGTGGCGCGCGCCACCTGCTTTTCTATCGCCGCCTCGGTTGACCCTTCTATCTGCGCAATCTGCTTGTAAGTGAGGCCGTCAAGACGCCGACTGAGCAAAATGCGACGGGTCCGTTCTGGCAATCGGTCCAAACCTTCCTTCAGCCTCGCGGTACGCTGCTGTGCGCGCAGTATTTCATCCGGCAGCGGCGCATCATCTGCCACCGACGGAACCTCATCGACTTTTTCGAACATGGCGGCCCTATCCTGCCGTCGCCTCTCATCGTAGGCGAGCCTCACTGCGGCGGTGATCAACAACGCCTCCTGAGACCGCACGATCTCGCGCTGCTCAAATGCGTGAACACGCGTGTACGCGCTCTGAACGATATCCTCTGCGTCCTGAGGAGAAATACCTTTGCGAAGTACCACTCGCCTCGCTTTAGCTAAAATATCTCTAAGGTTTTCCATCGGCGCTCGAGAGTGTCCTAACACGTAAGACGCGCGAAGCCACAAAACACGACAAATTTAGTTCAGCTTCTTATTCAGAAACGATTACACACCGTGGAATGCGGCGCAGACCTGCCTTCGGAGCTGCTCAAGTTAAGGCCATGCAGTCGGTTAAATCGAGCACGTGTTGATTACCGCCGACATTTGACCATGCGGGCTAAATTGTCAGCGCGGATCAATACAGCGAGCTCAATCAAAAGGTGCAGCTCCCTCATTGAGTAATTTGAATCCCTGATTTTTGCTTTTAAAACACTGGATAGGGGTTTCCCGAGGCAACAATTGGGGAGCTCGCCTTTGAGTGTGATCGCGAGCCCCAGATACCCGGATGTACGAGGAATGGGCCGGACTTCGGCGTACCCCGCCTGGCCTTTAAACCGTGAAGTTAAGAAGATTTTGATATCCCGTCTGACGCAAAGGGAAAGCGCCATGGTGCCTGGAGCCGGAATCGAACCAGCGACACGCGGATTTTCAATCCGCTGCTCTACCAACTGAGCTATCCAGGCACTCTTTGCTTCGGAACGGCCTTGGTGCGCCGCCCCGGGAGGTGGCTCTAATAAGCGAGCCATTCGGGCTTGGCAAGCGCGCAAAGCCCTAAATTCGCAAAAAACCCGCCTAAATCGCGTCTTTATCGTCAAAAGGTGAGGATAAGTCCGCTGAGGGTAACGCCCCCTGCTCTTCCGGGGCTTCGGCCGCCAGCGCCCCCGTGCCGCTGATGACGTATTCGCCCTTCAGCCAGTGCATCAGGTCGGCATCGGCGCAGCGTTTCGAGCAAAAGGGCGAATAGTCCTTCGCGGCATTGGGAAGGGTCTGGTCCGCCACCTGATAGGTCTGGCGACAATAGGCGCATCTACGTTCGGTCATGACGCCCCTATAGAACATTTTCTGATGAAGTGGCAAAAGGCTTTCGTGACGGATGAGCCCCGAATCACGCGCACACCAGGCAGCGGTCTGCGCTCACACACTGGAGCCGTCTGGGTTTAATTGCCCAGCGCCATAAAGTCATAGACATTGGCCGGGCGGGTAACCACGATCGAGATTTTCTCTTCGAAAATCTGGATTTCGCCGCGCGCGACGGGGTGGTTGTTGGCCAGTATCCAGACCTCATCGTGTTCACGCGCGTCCAGCGGGATGACCGCGCCACGGCCCATGCGCAGAAGCTGCTGCATCGGCAGGACGGAACGTCCCAGAAGCACTGAGATTTCCACCGGTACGGAATTGACCTGAGACGACACGCTCGACTTGATCCCTTGAATGCCCATATACGGGGAATCCTACCCCACCCGCCGCAGAATGGCCGAACATGCTGAACGACAGGTTAAGCCCCGCAGATTCCGATGACACTCCGTCGGAATTTGTGTCGCCGGACTTTATTCTCAAAGACCCTGAGAATGGTTTGCCGGAATGGTGCGTGTCTGTGGGCCAGGTGGCCTATCCCGACGCTGTGGCCGCAATGGAGGCTCGCGTCGAAGCCATCCTCAAGGGCGAGGCGCGCGAACTGATCTGGCTCATCGAGCACCCGCCCCTTTACACGGCCGGCGTCTCGGCTAAACGCGAAGACCTGCTGGAGCCCGATCGTTTCGAAGTGTTCGACAGTGCACGCGGGGGACAATTCACCTATCACGGCCCTGGACAGCGGGTAATCTATGTGATGCTGGACCTCAACCGGCGCACCAAGGACATACGCGCCTTTATCAAGGCGCTGGAGGGCTGGATAATCGGCACGCTGTGGCAGTTCAATGTCGAAGGCCATATCCGTGACGGGCGCGTCGGCGTCTGGGTCGAACGCCGCGACAAGAGCGCCACACCAGTGCCGTCCGAGCACCTGCGGGGCGCCCCTGCGGCGCCTGAGCAGCGCTATCAAGAAGATAAAATCGCGGCCATTGGCATCAAGCTGCGCCGCTGGGTCAGCTTTCACGGCATCAGCCTCAATGTCGAGCCGGACCTCAGCCATTTCAATGGCATAGTGCCGTGCGGCATTTCGGAACACGGCGTAACCAGTCTGATTGATCTGGGCCTGCCGGTAACCATGGATGAAGTGGACTACGCCCTGCGACAGGAATTCATCGCGCGCTTTGGGCCGGTAGATAACGGATCGGTCCTCTGAAAAGGCCGGTTTAAGGCCATATTAGACCAACATTTTGTAAGGCGTCCCGTCAGGCCATTTGCCGATGCGGGCGGCGCGATTGCGAGCTCGGTCAGAGTTTAAGCCGCGAGACGCATCAGGTGGTCATAGGCCGCTGTGGGGGTAGCCGGATGGGCAGCAGGAATATTGGGGGGCGATCTGTGTCATAGATTCAGCAGGGCAGAGGTTTCTGCGGCGGCGAAAAATTGTGAAAAAATGCCCCTAAACGGTTGAAGTTGTGCACGTTTCAGCGGGGATCGATTTTTTGCTGCGATTAGACCCGGATGGCGGGCTTCGCCCGCCCGCCATGGATGATCTGCGATTTGGGCCCCCTATATACGCGAATGAACTTCCGTGTGTACCTTGGCAAAACTCTTATCGGCTTGGCCCAAAGATAAGAGCGAAGACGTCAGCACCCGCGTGTGAAACCTCAAAAGAAAGTCCCGACTGATTACACAGATGCTGCGGGCGAACCCCGCTTGAAACAGATGACCTGTGCGCCGACTTCATAAATTCCACAATGAACATTCCTGCAGGCCGCGCATCCGCGCGGCCATTCGTGTACATCAGTGGCTTAGAAACTCTCAAAATCCTCGGACAGGCGCATATGTTCGATGATCGTTTCACGCGCCTCATCATCAGCATGTGAAAGGTCAAGCACCGCATCACCGGAGTCGAGCACCCTTAGGCACAGCACCTCACCCATATAAGCAAAGCGCGGTATCTTGGGGCCAAATAGGCGCTCACGACGCGCCTCAACCTGTACGTCCAGCGTTCGGGCTAGCGCCGCCTCGATGGGTTTCAGGGGCACCAGAGTCTGCCCCTTATCACGGGGAAAGCGTATCACGCCGAAATTCCGGCGATCCAATTCAAAGCGCACGCGCTGCGACATGTCTTAATCAGCCCGAAGAATACCCATATACACCCCTCAGCCCCCGTCAGGGTTCAAGCAGCGTATCCCAATACAGGTAATCTACCCAACTTTCGTGAAGATAGTGAGGTGGAAAACGACGTCCCAGCTCCTGAAGCTGATACATTGTCGGGCGGTGTGGACTTTTGGCCAGTGCCATCTGTGCCTGTTGGGGTGTTTTTCCCCCTTTACGCAAGTTACACGGGGCGCAGGCGGTGATGATATTGGTCCACGTGGACTTGCCGCCCTGCGAAACGGGCAGCACATGGTCAAAAGTGAGGTCGTGGCGACAGCCGCAATACTGACAACTGAACTGATCGCGCAGGAAAACATTATAGCGCGTGAAGGCCGGCGGGCGGTTCTGGTCGATATAAGTCTTGAGGCTGACGACGCTGGGCAGACGCATGGTCATCGAGGGCGAGCGGATTTCGACATCGTAGGTCGAAACCACATCGACGCGGCCCTCGAAGACCGCCTTGACGACATCCTGCCACGGGCGGGTCGAAAGCGGATAATAGGAGAGCGGCCTGAAATCGGCGTTCAGGACCAGAGCTCGCCAGTCAGAGGGCGGATGTTTCAGGACCTGCATGGACGCCTCCATGCCATCGGGGATGCAAAGGGATAATCGTACCGGAAGACCGAGCTCCTTCTAGCTAAGCAGCTTATCCACAAGCTCAGTAAGAACCCGATTCCGTAAAAAGAAAACAGTGAAGTTTGGATGACAGCGTTTATAGGAAGGGCTTATGACCTACCGCACCCGTTTTGCCCCCTCGCCGACCGGTTACCTGCATCTGGGCCACGCTTATGCGGCCCTGACTGCGTTTGAGGCGGCGCGCCAGGCGGGCGGGACTTTCCTCTTACGGATCGAGGACATCGACCGAACGCGCTGCCGCCCCGAATACGAGACAGGGATTTACGAAGACCTACGCGCGCTGGGGATGGAGTGGCCTGAGCCACCTTTGAGGCAATCCGATCATCTGGCCGACTATGAGGCGGCGCTGGAGACTTTGCGGACTCGCGGGCTGGTCTATGCCTGTTACAAGACGCGCAAGGAACTTGCGCAAGCCGCGCAAGGTGCCCCACAGGAAGGGGATGCTGTGGCGGGAGACGGGCCGGCCGAGCGCGAACCTTCGTGGCGTCTATCTTTGAAGGCGGCGTGTGAGGCGCTAGGCGCAGAATGGAAGCGGCTGGGTTTTGTCGAGACCGGGCACGGTCCGGACGGCGAAACCGGCCCCCAGACGGCGTGGCCCGAGGTAAATGGCGATGTGGTGCTGGGGCGCAAAGACATCGGCGTTGCCTACCATCTAGCGGTCGTTATTGACGATGCGCGGGAAGGCATAACGCACATCCACCGCGGCCACGATCTGTTTGCCGCCACCCATACGCAGGTCTTGCTGCAACGGCTTCTGGGCCTCCCAACGCCGCTCTATTGCCATCATGCCTTGCTGCTCGACGATCAAGGGCGCCGACTTGCGAAACGCAAAGGATCAAGGAGCCTGCGCGATTACCGGATTGAGGGTATGGACACAGAGGCGATCAAGGCTCTTATCGCGGCGACGGCTAAGGCGTGAAAAAGCCGCCCCGCAGAACGGGACGGCTTTGTTTCAAACGCTGAAACCGATGTATTACAGCAATTGCAGATTGACAGCGGCGGTCTTGCCGCGCTCGGTCTGAAGCTCATAGGAGAGCTTCTGACCGTCCGCTAGGCCTTGCAGGCCCGCGCGCTGAACAGCAGTGATGTGGACAAAGACGTCGTTGCCGCCTTCGGCCGGTTGAATAAAACCAAAACCCTTGGTGGCATTGAACCACTTAACCGTACCTTCGGCCATGTGCTCTCCTTAGTCAAAAGCAGTATCGAGGTGTTCGGGAGCAAATCTCCCCTACAATCGTCGGTCTCGGTAGCGCAGTTTGAGTTCAGGAAAACGGGAAGTCCCGCGTCCGAGCAGTCAGCAGCCAGATAACGAATTGCGTCAGAGAGTAAGACGCAGCTTTGTCAGCCGGTCAAATAAAAATCCCATATAGACCGCGCCCTCCGGCAATAAATCATCGTTACCGATTTGTGATCTCAAAGTTCATTATTAATACTTACTGTTACTGAGCCGAAGTTGCTTGCGCGGCTATGGTATTATCGTGCCAGATGAGACAATGCACCACGTTCAGTCGTAACCCTCTGGATGGGGCACCTCAAGACTGTCATCCGCATTCCCCCGTCTTGCCGTCCCGCCTGATCCGACCTAACACAGTGGTAACCATTGTTTAGAGCGTATTTGGTCACGCTGAATCGAAATACGCTCGAAATTTACGGCTTAACGCGCTTTAATCCAAAAAGTGCGTGAGACTTTTTGGAAAGCGCTTTTTTCAGGTCATCCATGCGTTTGTCGCCACCTCGTCAGTCCGTCCTGAGACGCCTACTTCTGCGTCAGGTCTTGCGCCTGCCCTTCTCCGTACTGAAATTCCTGTCTGGCGGCGGCATTGTGCACGTGGACGGGCGCACGCTCGATACGCAGATCTCCTTCCTATGGAGGACTTTTTTCGCGCGTCCGGATAAGCGCACACCTCTGAGCCTTGTCGGCACCTCGGTCGAAGGGGCGCGCGAAGACTGGCAGGAGGCAGCCGCCCTGATGAGCGTGGGGTCTGAGGTTCGGGTGAAGATCGAAGCCGTCGGCGATGGCGGGCTGATCAACGGCCAACTGGTTCGGCCGCAGCGTATCGACCACAATTCCTATTTACTGGTGTTGTTCCACGATGGTGGAGGGGTGCTGGGCGGTCCGGAACTCAGCCTCGCCTTTGCCAGCCTCCTGGCGCATGAGGCGCATTGTCCGGTGTTTTTGCCCGCCTACCGGTTGGCACCGGAACATCGTTTTCCGGCGGGGTATGACGACGCGCGCCTGGCCTGGGAGTGGGCGCTGGGTAATTTGGGTCGGTTGGGCGCGACGTCGGGCCAAGCGGCTATCGGCGGCATCGGCATGGGCGGCAATATGGCGGCGCGTCTGTGCCTCGATCTGCGACGCGATTTCAAGCCTCTGCCCGTGGCGCAGCTTTTGGTAACCCCTCTGCTTGACCTGTCAGACCCGAACCTCAAAACGAGCCCCTTCGCGCGGAGCTGGCCGATCAGCGCCGCTGATCTTGACCTCATGACTGGCCACTATGCCGGGGCCGGCACGGGCCTGAGCGACGTCGCCCTGTCGCCGCTACACGAAGAGGTGATCAATGGTCAGCCCAGGACCCTGATCGTCTCCGCCGGGCTCGATCCGCTGGCGGCACAGGCCGAACGCTACGCCCTGCGTCTGAGAGAGGGCCGCACGCACATCCTCTATCGTCGCTATGACACCCTGCCTCTGGGTTTCCCGCTGTTTGCCGGGGTGGTTGATCACGCTCAGACTGCCGTGCGCGATATGGCGGCGTTGTGGCGTGAACTGACCACGGACAACCCTGACTCGCCTTGATAGAAGCGGTCTCTTTGCGGGACCGCATTTTTGAATGAACCACAGATTACACAGATGCGATGCCGTCCAAAACGCGTCCATGAGAAAAGACAAGGGTTTGGAACCGACCTCTGATTAAAATAATCTGTGAAATCTATGGTCAAAGCTTCACAAGCCTACCCCGCCGGGGTGTAGTGGACCTGTGCACCCGGCCCAAGCGGCAGATCAAGCGCCACCCAGGCCGCCGTCAGGCCGATCCCCGCCACCATAAAACTCAAGGCGTAGGGCAGCATCAGGGCCAGCAGAGACCCTACGCCCATGCTCTTGTCCCAGCGTCGCGTGAAGGCCAAAATCAGCGGGAAGTAGGACATCAGCGGCGTCATAATATTGGTGTAGCTGTCGCCCATGCGGTAGGCGGCTGTGGTCATTTCAGGCGAAATACCGACCAGCATGAACATCGGCACCACCACGGGGGCCAGCGCCGACCACTTGGCCGAGGCCGAGCCGATAAACAGGTCGAGTATCGACGAGAACAGCAGCACGCTAACCAGCAACAGCGGGGCGGGTAAATCCCATGCTTTGAGGATTTCCGCGCCATTGATGGCGGTGATCGGCCCCAGCCTTGACCAGTTAAACATGGCCACAAAGTGCGCAGCGAAAAAGGCAAACACTAAATAGGGCGCCAGCGAGCGTATCCCTTCGCCCATCATCTTCACCACGTCGTTGTCAGATGTGATGGTCCCGGCCGCGGTGCCAAAGGCGATGGCGGTGGCGATAAAAAGCAGAAAGAAGCCGGCAATTAGGGCGGCATAGAAGGGCTGAAGCTGCGCCGGACCCGTCGCGTCTTCGTTGATCAGCGGGGTATAGCCGGGCCACAGGGCCAGAGCCGCGAACCCGGCCACCACCAACACCGCAACGATCCCGGCGCGTTTCAGACCTTTTTTCTCAGCGGGTGTGATTTCAGATTTGGCCAGTTCGGCCTGAAGTTCGGTATCCGGTGAACCGCCCCATCTGCCCAGACGCGGCTCGACCACCTTATCGGTGATAAACCACGCCACCGGGGTGAACAGACAGACAATGGCGAGGATGAACCACCAGTTGCCGAGCGGATTCATCGTCCAGGCCGGATCAATAATGCGAGCAGCCTCCTGTGTGAAGCCGAACAGCAGCACGTCGATCTGTCCTGGCGTGATGTTGCCAGCATAGCCGCCCGACACAGCGGCAAAGGCAGCAGCAATCCCCACGAGCGGGTGCCGCCCGACCGAGGCGTAGATCAGCCCGGCCAGAGGGATAAACACGACATAAGCCGCATCCGACGCATGGTGCGACACCATGCCGGTAATGATCACGCAAGGGGTCAGGATGGCACGCGGCGCATTGCGCAGGGATGAGCGGATCAGCGCTGAAAACAGTCCTGAGCGTTCGGCCACGGCGGCCCCGTACATGACTACGACCACGACGCCTAACGGTGCAAAGCCGGTAAGGGTTTTGGGCATATCGACCAGTAACCGCCCGATGTTTTCAGCGGTAAACAGGCTGGTCGCCGTATAGGTGACCACGCCATTGTCCAGCGTCGCCCAGTGCGGGGCTTCGTCGCCGTTATAGGGAATGGAGGCCGACCAGCTAAAATGCGCGCCGATGGTCGAAAGCACCATCAGCCCAAGGATGAGCCAAACAAAGATCATCACTGGGTCCGGCAGCAGATTTCCGGCCCTTTCGACCAGCCCCAGAAAGCCTTTGGAACGCCGTATGGCGTCTTGCGATTGCGGCTCGGTCACCCTGCGCTCCGTTTTACTTTAAAACCTCAGGTTAGCGAAGGTTTTGCGTCTGTAAACCGGAACCAATGCGTGCAATCGATGGCAATTCACAAAAAAGATAAAGGAGATAAGGGACGATCTGCTTATCAGGCATCGGTCCACGCTCAATCACTTCTTTATCTCAGGGAAGAGGCGACTGAATGCCTACGCCATATATCCGTTCATGCTCGGTTCAGGCAGGCGGGATTAGTCTGTAATCAAAGGGATGGGGCACGACAGGAGACCGTTATGAAACGCATAATGACTACGTCCTTGCTGGCTATGGTGGCTGGCTCCCTGCTTTTGGCTGATGTAGCGGCGGCACAACCGCGTGACCACGGGCGTTATGATCGCCACGACCGACACGAGCGGTATGATCGCGATGATCGCGATGACAGATACGAACGCTATGACCGTTACGACGACCGGCGCGGACGCTACGACTCGTACCGCAGCTATGATCGCGGTCGCCAATATGGATGGCGCGAACGCTCCGAATGGCGTCGCGGCGGCTACGTGGCCTATCGTGACTGGGACCGGGGCTATGCCATAGATTATCGCCGTCACCGCCACCTCTATGCCCCGCCGCGCGGTTATGAATGGCGGCAGGTCGATGACCGCTACGTGCTGGCGGCGGTAGCCACTGGCCTGATCGCCGCGATTGTGCTCAGCAATTAAGGCCTTGAATGAGAAACGGCGCTCAAATGGGGCGCCGTTTTTATCTCGTCCATATCCGCCATTGGTGCACAACGCCGTTCGATGGAATTTCTTGGGACATCTGCTTTCACCTGTCAGCTCACCTAACTGCTTTCGCATGATGAGTACAGGCATCTGCAAAGGCGTCTCGCGACTCACCCCGACTGGGGCGACCTGATCAAGGGCGGCGGCGGCGTGGGCGCCACTTATTACTGGATCAGATCAGACCCGACCAGAAAACTCTGACGCTGGTTGTCTATCCCAAATCGAAGAAGGATTTCTGACGGACAGTAAAGTCGCCACTCTGGCACAATTGGTGAAGGCGCTATGGTGTACGAGCCACTGCTTTTCCGATCTGATACAAAGCCTCGGGGAGGCAGCAGAAATCACCGCCGGACGGGACGAACCCTCGCGCCGCCCGATGCCACGGCAACGAGGAAACAACTCGGTCCGTCGCAAAGCGAATTTGCGCGTCTAATGCACGTCAGAGTTAAGACCTTGCAAAACTGGGAACAACACCGCCTTAGACCCACTGGAGCGGGGGTCGCCTTGTTCAAGATTGTTTCTAAAGAGCCGGAAACGGCCCTGACAGCCCAGCAGGGTTAAAGCACCGCTGACTTGGCGATGTCGGCCTCGCTGAACCCCAGCGCCTTCATGGCGGAAGCCGCAATTCCCTGCGCATCAAGGCCAGCATCAGCGTACATCTTTTCCGGCTTATCGTGATCCTGGAAGCGGTCCGGCAGGGTCAGGGTGCGGATTTTTAGACCGTTATCCAGCGCGCCCTCACCCGCCAGATAGTGCAGCACAAAGGCCCCGAAGCCGCCCATAGCGCCCTCTTCGACCGTAATCAAGCATTCGTGGTGGCGCGCCAGTTGAAGGATCAGCTCCTTATCCAGCGGCTTGGCGAACCGCGCATCAGCCACCGTGGTCGAAAGCCCGCGCGCACCCAGCAGGTCGGCGGCTTTCAAAGCCTCCGGCAAGCGTGCCCCTAGCGACAGGATGGCCACCTTTGACCCTTCGCGCACGATACGCCCGCGCCCGATAGCCAGGGTTTCCGGTACGGCCGGGATTTCGACACCCACGCCTTCACCGCGCGGGTATCTGAACGCCGAGGGCCCGTCATCGTAGGCGGTGGCCGTGGCAATCATGCGCGCCAGTTCCGCCTCATCCGCGGCCGCCATTATCATCATACCAGGCAGCGTCCCCAGATAGCCGATATCGAACGTCCCAGCGTGCGTCGCCCCATCGGCCCCGACCAGACCCGCGCGGTCGATGGCAAAGCGCACTGGCAGGTCCTGAAGCGCCACATCGTGCGCCACCTGATCGTACCCGCGTTGCAGGAAGGTCGAATAGAGCGCGCAAAACGGCTTCATGCCGTCCGCCGCCAGACCGGCCGCAAAGGTCACGGCATGCTGTTCGGCGATACCGACGTCATAGCAACGCGTCGGAAACACCTCAGCAAAACGGTCAAGTCCCGTGCCCGACGGCATGGCGGCGGTGATGGCCACCACCTTCGGGTCGATCTGCGCCTGCTTAATCAGCTCGGCGGCAAAGACTTCAGTATAGCTAGGGGCATTCGCCTTCGGCTTCGCCTGCTCACCGGTGATGACGTCGAATTTCGCGACGCCGTGATACTTGTCAGAGGCGGCTTCAGCGGGGGCATAACCCTTGCCCTTTTGCGTGACCACGTGCACCAGCACCGGGCGGTCGGTGATGTCGCGCACGCGCTTAAAGACCGACAAAAGGTTGTCCATATCGTGCCCGTCGATGGGCCCGACATAATAAAAACCAAGTTCCTCAAAGAAGGTGCCACCGGTCACGTAGGTGCGCGAAAACTCCTCGCCTTTGCGCACCATCTCAAACAGCGCACGCGGCAGGCGTTCGGCAACGCTCTTGCCAAAGCGGCGCACGGCTTGATAGGCGCCGCCGGAGACCAGATTGGCCAGATAGGCGCTCATTCCGCCGACCGGAGGCGCGATCGACATATCGTTATCGTTTAGAATAACCGTCAGATTCCTGGTAGTTTCTGCGGCATTGTTCATCGCCTCATAGGCCATGCCGGCCGACATCGAACCATCGCCAATGACAGCCACGACCTTATTCGTCTCGCCCTTATGGTCACGCGCCGCGCAAAAACCCAATGCAGCCGAAATCGAGGTGGCCGCATGTGCCGCGCCAAACGGATCATAGGGGCTTTCCGAGCGTTTGGTGAAGCCGCTAAGGCCGCCGCCTTGGCGTAAGGATCGGATACGCTCGCGCCGTCCGGTCAGAATCTTGTGCGGATAGCACTGATGACCGACATCCCAAATCAGAATATCGCTGGGCGTTTCAAATACATGGTGCAGCGCTACGGTCAGCTCGACCACGCCCAGCGCCGAGCCCAGATGCCCCCCCGTCTTCGACACCACATCAATGGTTTCGGCGCGCACCTCGTCGGCCAGCGTCTTCAGCTCAGCGGCGGACAGATGGCGGATCGCTTCCGGGACCGTCAGCGTGTCCAGGACCGGCGTTTCGGGTTGTGGCATAAGCGGTGCACTCACAGGCCGGATCAGAACCGGCAATGGTTTTGTTCGTCTCTAGTGTCCTGAATCTGAAATTCGCATTGGCCTGATATCGCCCTCTGGCGGATTTCAGATTCTACGGGATACTAGCTACTTATTGTAGCCAGTATCGTTTTGAATATGAAGTTCGCACAGTTGTCGATATCCGAATGAAGCGAACTTCATATTCACGATACTAGCATAACCGACATAAAACTGCGGCAAGGTTTTGTCCAGTAGCGACGGCTTTCCGTTACTCTGCGCAGATCTCAGGGGAGAAACTCACACTTAGCTCTGCCGCTTAAGCACAAAATCAACGCTATCGCGCAGAATGTCCGCATCAGTCCCGAAAACCTCCAGCCGTGCCTTACACTGTTCTGACAGGAGCCGCACCCGCGCCTTCGCCTCATCCAGTCCCAAAAGCGTGACGAAATTGGTCTTGCCCTTGGCCGCGTCCTTGCCACCCGCAGCCTTGCCCAGCAGGTCCGGATCGCCTTCGACGTCCAGAAGATCGTCGGCAATCTGATAGGCCAGACCCAGATCCTGCGCAAAATGGATCAGGGAATTGGCCTCTTTCTCTGGAGCATCGGCAATAATGATCGGAATCTCGAACGCATGGACAATCAGGGCGCCGGTCTTCATACGCTGCATTCGCGCCACACCGCCCAGATCATCAGACACGCCGATCAGGTCGATCATCTGACCGCCGGCCATGCCCTGCGCCCCCGAAGCCAGAGCCAGCCGCGAGATCAGCTCCACCCGCACCCGCGGGTCTTCATGGGTATCTTCGGAAGCCAGAATCTCAAACGCCACTGTCTGAAGCGCATCCCCGGCCAGCACCGCCGTCGCCTCATCATAGGCGCGATGCACGGTAAGTTGCCCACGGCGGATATCGTCGTCGTCCATGCACGGCAGGTCGTCGTGCACCAGCGAATAAGCGTGGATACATTCCAGCGCGCACGCCGCCCTCAGCACTGCCTGAGAATCCGCATCGAACAGACGCCCGGTTTCCAGCGCAAAAAACGGTCGAAGCCGCTTGCCCGGCCCTAAAGCCGCATAGCGCATAGCCTCGGTCAGCCGCGACTCAAACCCCTCGGCGCGCGGCAAAAGCTCATCGAGCGCCATGGTCACCAGATCGGCGGTCTCCTGCATCCGTTCATGCAGCGGCGGCAGGTCGGAATTGGCGGCGACCGGCATCACCTCAGTTGAACTCCGCCGGAGCCGTGCCTTCGACCTGACCGGTCTTGGACAAGGTGATCTTTTCGACCTGAAGGCGGGCGGCCTCAAGGCGCTCCTCGCACAAGGCCTTCAGCGCAGCACCGCGTTTATAAAGTTCCAGAGACTTTTCCAGCGGGGCCTGACCAGACTCAAGCTCCGCCACGATGCGCTCAAGCTGGGCCAGCGCGTCCTCAAAAGACAAAGTTTCGGCGGGTACGGTCATCATTGGCCTTTCGTTACGCAATTAGGGTAAGGAGGAGGGTGGCGTTCAGCCAGGGCCACTCAGGCGCGTCGCTCATAGCGACGGCAGCCCCAGTACTTAAACCCCTGCTCGCACGTTTGGCTATAGCCTAATTTTCCCAATTCGAGCGAAATCATCCAGTTGAAATAGCCGTGGGCCAGAAGCAAGACGTCGTCACCCGTCTGCGCCTTGTCGTGCAGCAGGCGCGCGGCCGCCGCGGCGCGGGCCTCGGCCTGTTTGCGCGTTTCCTCGCCCGCATGGTGATTGAAGGCCCACCACCAGAAACGGGAAATCCCGCCCCAGTATTTAGGCGAAAAAGTCAGGAAGTTCGGAAAATTCGGCGGCGGCAAGGGCGCTTCGATAAATAGATCAAGCGACTCAAAAGGCTTGTCCTTGCAAACCGCGCGAGCCGTTTCAATGGAGCGTTGCAGGGTCGAGGAGTAGACATAGCCTGCCTCTTGTGCCCATTTGACCAGTTGTGGCGGCGGAATTTGCCCTTCCAGAAGCCCGGCCAGCGTATATCGCCCCCACCAGTCGCGATAACCGGCCGCCGTCAGCTTGACGCGCCGCGAAAGGGCCGGTTCGCCGTGCCGCACGAGGGTAATCGCCCCGTCTTGCTTCTGCGCTGTGCCGCTCTTGGCCAAACCGCTGCCTCTCTGACAGGAATCGAAAACGATTCCCGCTCCGTTTTAGTGAGAGGTTTGGTAGCCCGCCCAATGGGGGGAGACAAGTGCTTAAATGCGTCCTGCACAGGCGGTATGGGACGCGCCGGACCGGCAAGATGCCGGGTAGTTCAAGCTTTCTGAAGCGCGAAATGCACCACGTCGGTACGCTCAGTGCGGAAGCCCGCTTCGCAATAGGCGAGATAAAACAGCCACATTTGGCGGAATGCTTCATCAAAACCGATGATGCGCCCCTCGCCCCAGGCCGCATCGAAGCGCCGCGCCCACATATTCAGCGTGCGGGCATAGTCGTGGCCGAACGACTGCTCCGACAGAACCGACAGACCGGCCCTGGAACTATGGCTTCGCAGCTTGCACGGCGACGGAAGCATACCGCCAGGGAAGATATAGCGCTGAATGAAATCCGGGCGCTGACGGTAATCTTCGAACAGCTCGTCACGGATGGTGATGATTTGCAGCGCCGCTTTACCGCCCGGCTTCAGGCAGTCTGACACCTTGCGGAAATAGGTGTCCCAGTACTCCATCCCGACCGCCTCAAACATTTCGATAGAGACAATGGCGTCGTATTCGCCCGTCACATCGCGGTAGTCGAGCAGCTTGATTTCGACCTGATCGGACAGCCCCAGCCGCTGCATGCGCGCGACCGCATAGTCGTGCTGAGATGGCGAAATGGTCAGGCAGGTAGCCCTGGCGCCCATCCGGGCGGCGTATTCGGCAAAGCCTCCCCAGCCGCAGCCGATCTCGAGCACGTTCTGCCCCGGCTTAAGATCAACCAGTCGCGCGAGCGCCGCGTACTTAGCCGTTTGCGCCCGCTCAAGGTCGTCAGTGCCTTTGAACAGGGCTGACGAATAGGTCATGGTGGCGTCCAGCCACTCGCCATAGAAAGCGTTGCCCAGATCGTAATGGGCAAAGATATTGCGCCGCGCCCCTTCCTTGGTGTTGCGGTTGAAGCTGTGCAGAAGGCGACTCATCATCTGCATAAAGGGGTTACCGATAAAAAAGCGCGTCAGCCGGTCGATGTTCAGCGTGAACACTTCGAGCAGGTCCGGCAGGTCGGGCGTGTCCCACTCACCAGCTACGTAACCGTCGGCAAAACCGACATCACCCGCCGACAGCACGCGACGCAGGAAGCGGAAATCATTGACCTTTAGCACGCCGTGCGGGCCGGGCTCACGCCCGCGGATTTCAAATGGCGTGCCATTGGGCAGAATGATGTCGAGATTGCCGCGATGCCAGTTATGTCGCAGCGTCTTCAACGGCCGCCGCAGCGGCTTCGGTACCACATGCAGATCAGCGTTCGTTGTGGCAAAATGGGGTCCGAGGGTTGTCGAGGTGCTGGACATAGGGCCGCCTCCGTCTGAGTTTTTTATTATAAAGAAAACGCGCGCTGCAAAAAATCTATATCTTGACGAGCCGCCCGGTGAACACGACCAGATGCGATGCGGCCGTGGTCAGCGCGGCGCCCCAGATCATGTCGATCACCACCAGCTTGAAGGACCAGTCGCGGATCACCGCCATCGCTGTGAGATTATAGGTGCCATAGGCCATCAGCCCCAACAGTGCCGCACTGACAGTCAGTGACCATCCAGCGGCCAAACCATGAACCGGCAACTGTCCGGACAAGGCCGGATAGGTCAGGAACCACGTCACACCAAGACCATATAGCAAGTAAAACGCTACGGCAGCCGGTATGTTGATACGCGTAGCCATCAGACCGCCCATCAATGGCTTATACAGAGGACCGGCGGTGAGAGTCAGCCATACGGTGTCAATGACCGCAAACGCGATCAGGGTCAGGACGAGCGCGCTCAGAAACATCTTCATGCCTCACCTTTGGAAATGTGGGTCGGATCAGATACGCGCGAAAGGCTGCAACAGTTTACCCAAAAGCGTCTTCGGCGCGATGGGCGCGTTCGCCGCGATCAGGCACAGGCAATCGTCCGACGCGATCAGGGGCGAATGGTGATCGCCTTCGTCACACGACACGCAATCGCCTGGATGATAAGCCCCGCGATCGTCGCTGAAACAGCCGCTTAGAACCAAAGTCATCTCCAGCCCCTGATGGTCGTGAACCGGCATTTGCATGCCGCCCTTGACGTACATCAGATAGGTCAGGCCGCGCCCATCTTTTGGGGCGTCAAGATGCGCCATCCAAACGCCGGGCGCGCCCCAGTAGCGGGGCTTAAAGGCCGCTGCTCGCACAGACTCAGGCAACTCAATTCCCTTAAGATAGGCGGGCAGTTCGGGCGCAACGCGCGGCTCAGGCGCTTCTTCGGGGCGCTCGATACGCGCCAACGCGAGCTCAAGCGCGTCATCCGACATATCGACGGGCAAAACCTCGTCCAGCATAGACGCGCCGATGGCGTCAAACAGGCGCAGCGACATGCGGCAATGTGGGCACATTTCCAGATGCGTTTCGACCAGAAGGGTTTGACCAGCATTCAGACGACCGCGGTGGTAGTCGAGCAGGATAACCTCATCGAGGTGATGGCTGATGGACGTCATACGCTTTTACTTTCAGTTCGCGTTTCAAAAGCCGCCCGCAGCCGCAACAACGCTAGCCGAAGGCGTGATTTCACAGTCCCCAGAGGGATAGAAAGAGCCTGAGCGATGTCTCCATGCGACAGGTCCTCAAAAAACGACAAACGCACCACTTCACGCTGTTCCGGCGACAGGGTCTGCATCAGGACACCGATGGTTTTGGCGTCCTGCACCCCGATCAGGTGCGTATCCGGAGCCTGTTCCGGCTCCGGGGCCCACAGGTCTTCCGGCAGGGTCTGCGCCCGCTTTTGCTTGCGCACGCCGTCGATATGCAGGTTCCGCGCGATAGAATAGATCCACGTCGTCGCTGATGCCTTGGAAGGGTCAAAGTAGGACGCCTTGCGCCACACATTCAGCAGGGCATCCTGCGCCAAATCTTCGGCTTCGATGGCGGTCAGACCGCGCCCCATCATGAAGGCCTTGAGTTTGGGTGCATACTGACTGAACAATTGCGCATAGGCCGCGCGGTCACGCCCTTCGGCGATGCGTAAAATCAGGGCTTCGGGCACACCCACGGGACGCCCTCCCCGGCTCAGGCCAGTCTCTGCGACGATCATACGCGCAGAAGACCCGATTAAATCGTCGCGGTCAAAGGACATTTGAGGCCGCCCGTAAAGAGTCGATGTGGACTTG
This sequence comes from Asticcacaulis excentricus CB 48, assembly GCF_000175215.2. NCBI lineage: Bacteria > Pseudomonadati > Pseudomonadota > Alphaproteobacteria > Caulobacterales > Caulobacteraceae > Asticcacaulis > Asticcacaulis excentricus. The sequence continues at coordinate 1,522,702 of NC_014816.1, forward strand.
GCTGTTGTCATGAGGCTTTTACGCCGCGGCCACAGGTTTGGATGAATCAGAATAGTATTTCCGGAAAATCAGATAGGATGATCCAGCGCTCGACTCCCGGCGTAAGCGTTGCAGCATATATAAGGACACAAGAATGTACGACGCCAGCCGCGCCACCCCGGACATTTCCCGCCGCCCCCGTATCGCCATTGTGGGCACAGGGATTTCCGGCTTATCAGCCGCCTGGCACCTCCACCCACACAATGACATCACGGTGTTTGAAAAAGAAGACCGACCCGGCGGCCACAGCCACAGCGTCAATATCGGCAGCGCCGAAGCCCCTCTGTGGGTCGATATGGGCTTTATCGTCTTTAATACGCCCTGCTACCCCAATCTGACGGCCCTGCTCGACTATATCGGCGCGCCGCATCAGTCTTCTGACATGTCGTTCGGCGTCTCCATCGACAAGGGGCGTCTGGAATACGCTTCTGTGTCCTTAGCCGGGCTTCTGGCGCAGTGGGGCAATGTGGCGCGCCCGCGTTTCCTGCGCCTGATGTGGGATCTGGTCCGCTTCTACAAGACCGCCCCCCTCGATTACAAGGCGCGTCAGGATGAGACCCTGACTTTGGGCGCGTATCTGATCAGCCGGCGTTATTCGCGGGCCTTTATCGAGGACCATCTGGTGCCGCAGGCCGCCGCCATCTGGTCCACATCGGCCGCCGAGGTGATGGACTATCCCTTCCGCGCCTTTATGAACTTCTTTGAAAATCATGGTCTGCTAAAGCTCAATCTGGCCGAACGCATCCAGTGGCGCACGGTCACCGGCGGCTCTCAGGCCTATGTAAAGCGCCTGATTGAACCGTTCAGACACCGCATCCGCACCAGTTGCGCCATATTGCGGGCCGAACGCCAAGCCGAAGGTGTGACCCTGACCGATACGCAAGGCGAGAGGCATCACTTCGACGAGGTGGTGTTCGCCACCCACGCCCACGACACCCTGCGTATATTGGGTGACAATGCCACGCCGCAGGAACGTGAGGTGCTGTCGGCCTTCCGCTACACCGACAACGAAGTGGTGATGCACATCGACGCCAGCCTGATGCCGCGCCGCCGCCACGCCTGGGCAAGCTGGAACTATATCGGCCGCAAGGACGAGATGACGGCGGGGCGTATGCTGTGCGTGACCTACTGGATGAACCTGTTGCAAAACCTGCCCGGTCAGGACGTGTTTGTGACGCTCAACCCCGTCACGCCGATTGCCGAAAACAAGGTGATCAAGCGAATGATGTTCGACCACCCCCTTTTCGATCAGGCCGCCATCGCCGCCCAGACGCAGTTGGGAGCCTTACAGGGTGTCAACCGCACGTGGTTCTGCGGGGCCTATTTTGGTGCGGGCTTCCACGAGGACGGCCTCCAATCGGGTCTCGCCGTTGCTGAGGCTATCAGTGGCGTTTCGCGCCCATGGGCCTTTGACTGGAGCCGCTCACGCATCTTCTGGCAACCGAGCCGCACCCTACTGGAGGCGGCGGAATGATGCGCCCGGCCCTCTATGCCGGCCCCGTCATGCACCACCGCTTTGCGCCCAAGGTGCACCATCTGGAATATTCAGTGTTTCAGATCCTGTTCGATCTCGACCACCTCGACCAAAGCCTCAAACCCTTAAAGACGCTGGGACTCAACCGTTTCAACCTGCTGGGCTTTTATGAGCGCGACCACGGGCCGATCAGGGGCGACACCGCCACGCCACTGCGGGAGCGGATCATTGCCTTTCTGACGCCACAGGGGCTTTATGAGCCGGGCGATAGGCTGTTCCTCTTGGCCATGCCGCGCGTTATGGGTTTCGTTTTCAACCCGATCAGCCTCTATTTCGTTGAAAAGCCCGACGGCGACCTGCGCGCAGTGGTCTATCAGGTGAACAATACCTTCGGCGACCGTCATTGCTACGTCCTGCCGGTAAAGGACAAGGGGCGGCTTCATCAGGCGGCTGACAAACGGCTGCACGTATCGCCGTTCATGGATATGGACATGGCCTACAGCTTTGACCTGACGCCACCGGAGGCGCGCTTCGGCCTGCGCATCCTGCTGGAGCAAGTGCGCCCAGAAGGCCGCGAAAAAATGCTGGTTGCTAGCTTCACTGCCCAACGCGAGGCGCTGAGCGACCGCGTGTTGATGAGATACTTCCTTACCATGCCGCTCATGACTCTCAAGGTCGTATGGGGCATACACTGGGAAGCCTTGAAACTCTGGCTGAAGGGGGTCAAATACCGCCCCGGCCCCAAACAGGCCCCGGATGTCTTCAGTGTGGGACAGCCTCTCCCCCCGTCCTACGACCCCGGTTTGTCGGGAGAGATGGTACCGCGCGAAGCGCGGTAAAGGAAGGCCGCATTGCGAGAGTTTCAACAAATTCTCTGATCGTTGAAACCAGCGAAACCAACATCTGCGCTTCGCTTATTAATCCCCTCCCCACCAGAAGCAGGGAGGGGTAAGACACGCGCACTTACGGCCGCTTCACCTTCACCGCATTGCCGGAATAGGCGACGTTGATGGCCGGGGCGTCGAAGTCGGTCGTCTTGTCGCCCGCCTTCAAGAAACGCACCTTAAAGGTGCGCACCGCGACCATCTTATCGTACTGGCCGGTGCGGGCCCCGATGGTCAGTTCACCGGTTTTGTCACTATAGCTGAACGGGATGCGGGTGAACTTGCCCTTCTCATAGCCATTCGACACACCATCGTCCTCATAGAGGCTGTAGCGGCCATCGGCACCCGTATAGACATTAATGGTCAGCGCGGCATCAGGCTTTTCATCGACATACTGCATGACCGGGCCCATGGGCAAGATTGACCCTGCCTTGACGAAAAGCGGCAACTGATCTAGCGGGGCCGCAACGGTCTGCGTCTGACCGCCCTTTACTGTCTCCCCTGTATAAGCGTTGTACCAATTTGCACCCGCCGGGAAATAGACGCTGCGTGAGGTCGCCTGATACTTCGTAACCGGCGCGACCAGGATCGACTTACCAAACATATAGGCGTCCTTGACGTCCTTACCCCTGGCATCCGTCGGGAAGTCCAGCGCAAAGCCGCGCATGATCGGCGCCGACTCGTAATGGGCGTCCGCCGCCGCCGAATAGATGTACGGCATCAGCCGGTAACGCAGCTCAAGGAACCACACCATATTGGCACGCATGGGCGAACCCGGCGGCGAGATTTCGTGGATTTCGCGCTTCACGCCTTCGCCGTGCGAGCGGAAGAGCGGCGAAAAGGCCCCAAATTGCCACCAGCGCTGGTTCAGCTCACGCCATTCCTTCAGGTCCTCAGCCGTACCCGTACCGCCGGCGGCGCGATTTTCCTGCAGCGCGCCGACATCCTTGCCCTGAAAGCGCGTTTCCTGTGCATAGCCGCCAATATCGTGCGTCCAGTTAGGCACGCCGGAGAAGCCGGTCTGCACGCCTGCCGAAATCTGATCGTACAGATTGTCCCAAGTGCCGACGACATCACCCGACCAAAGGGCGGCGGCATTGCGTTGCACTCCCGCAAAGCCCGAACGGGTCAGGATGAATTGACGCTTGTCCGGCTGATCGGCCTTAAGCCCCTCATAGACGGCCTGAGAGCTCATGGTCGAATAGGCGTTGTGAACCAGTGCGCCCGGCCCCATCTGGGTCGGGGTGATCAACTCGGCAAACTCCTCTGGGCTGGTGTTCGAACGTACGTCCGGCTCGGTATTGTCCATCCACCAGGCGTCGAAGCCGTACTTGGCCAGACCTTCCTTCATCTGGCGGTAGTAGATGTCGCGCGCTTCCTGATTGTAGGGCGAATAGTGGCTGTTGAGATAGCCCGGCCCCACCCAGTCCTTGGCACCCAGTTCGACATTGCGGCGCCACATATAGCCTTTGGCGTCCAGCTCCTTATAGTTGTCGGTATTGGGATAGAACTTGCCCCAGATCGAGATCATGATGCGGGCGTTCTGCTTGTGCACCTCATCGACCAGCTTTTGCGGATCTGGGAAGCGAACGGGGTCGAACTTGTGGCTGCCCCACTGGTCTTCGGGCCAGTAGAACCAGTCCTGAACGATATTGTCGATCGGCCACTTATTGTCGCGATAGGTCTTGAGCACCCCCAGAAGCTGGTCCTGCGTCTCATAACGCTGGCGTGACTGCCAGAAGCCATAGGCCCACTTTGGCATCATCGGCGGCTTACCCGTCACGGTGTGATAGCCGGAAATGACGCCGTCGAGGCTGTCGGCGGAGATGAAATAATAGGTCAGGCCTGTGCCTGCCTCAGAGGTGAAGCGCAGCGAGTGCTTGTCGGCTGCCGGTTCCGGATTGGAATGGTGCAAAGAGATGAGACCGCCCGACGGCAGCCACTCGACTTGGAACTTGACTGGCTTGTTTTTGACGAAGGTCTGCTCGAAATTGTTGTACCAGGCGTTCCAGCCCATACGCCAAATACCGTGGTCGAAGATCGTCTTGCCATCGACCTTCATCGTCACATAGTCAGAGGCAAACAGGCGCATCTTGTGCACGCCCGGCGTGTCTGAGGTGGCCGAGCCTTCCCAGACGACCTTGACTTTTTTGCCCGTCGTCGCGGCCTTGCTCAGCGCCGGATCGGTCGGCCAGTACTTATCGACATCGCTCAGGAACTGATATCGGATGTCGGGCTCAACACGCGTCAGAATCAGCTTGTCATCGACATAGTATTTGGCAGTCAGGCCTTTTGAGCCATCCAGCGCCGTCAGTTTCAGATCGCGGCTGGCCAGACCGAAGCGAACCGGATTTCCAAAGCGCGTGACCGAATTGTTGTCCCACAGCACGCCGTAATTCTTGTCCGACACAACGAAGGGGATGCCGATATCCATATTGTGCTGGCGCAGCTCAATGTCTTCGCCGTTGAGGTTCATCTGGGCGTTCTGGTGCTGCCCCAGACCGTAAAAGGCCTCGGTCGTGCCGGGGTTGAACTGAGCCGTGGTGGCCACATAGGATTTACCCTCGACGGTCACGGGCGTGATGGCGCTCTTGACCTCTTTCAGGACCGGCTGACCCTTGGCGTTGAAGAAGGTGATGCGTCCGGTGCTGAGATCGACCTGTGCCGAGGCGGCAGCGGCTTTAACGGTCACGCTACCCTTGCCTTCGGCCACCGTGAACTTGCCTTCCGGCTTGGCGACAGCCATCAGTGACGGAAGTTGCGCGCGCGCCGGGTCATCGACGCCGACCACCTGAATGATCGAGTCCGTGATGACATTGAGGCGGATTTCTTTCGCCGTGCCGGTGTCCGGCTTGACCACAATGCCGGTATCGGTGCGGCTGTAGGTCCCGGCCAGCGCCGTGGAGGCCATCAGGGCGACGGCCAGCGTCGAGGCGTAGATATAGGGTTTCATCTGTCTTCTCCCGAATATCTCTTCTCCCTTGAGGGAGAAGGTGGCGCATAAGCGCCGGATGAGGGGGGCACGCAGGACAAACTAAGCGTCCCCTCACCCCGGCCCTCTCTCTGCGCGAACAGAAAGAGGGTTGATTATCAATAGGTTGCCAGCTTGACCTTAAGAACAGCCGGCTGGCCGGTCAGGTTCAGGCCGTAGTCTGTCTGGTCGCCATTCCACACGAAATCGACCACCCACTGGCCGTTTTCAAAGTGCCCCTGTTCGACCGAACGGAAGATCAGGTTCTTGCCTTTGTTTTTGGGGCCCAGCCCGAAATTCAGCCGGGCGTGGACTCCGGTGATCAGAAACTCATCTTCCGACAACTGTGCCACGACCACGCCACCATTGGGCTTTTCACGCCCCGGCACCGGGTCGATCTTGCCCAACCACGTCCATTCGGTCAGGCCGAACTGCCACTCACCATAGAGCACGTCGAGCTTCCACTTGCCGCCAAGGTCGATGGATTGCGGTTTGCGGTCATCGGCCTCAGCGACGCCCCAGACGGGGTTTTCATAGGCGATCTTCGCCCAGTCGCGCATCATGGGCGCAAACAGGACGTATTTTTCGCGAAACGGTTTCAGGCCTTCCGGTGAGATGTCCTTCCCGCCCAGCGGGTAGTTGGTATAGCCCGTATAGTCGATACCGAAGGGCGAGAAGCCAATGCCCCCACGGCCGAAAACGCTGAAGATATAGCGGGCAAATTCGGTATCCGAACCGGTTTCCGGCACAAACAGCGGGTTCTCGAACTTCGAATAAAGGCTCAGCACCGCCTCGTAATTGGCCGAGTCACGCTTGTAGATATCGGGCGCTATGATATCGATGGCCGGGGCCGCCGCCTGATAGATGTCGATGACATTGTGGGTCGGCCCGCCGGACGAATAGGTCTCTGGCCCCACCTCGATCAGCGGCTCACGCAGGGCCGCATTGACGTACATGGGCAGGTCATAGACGGCGCGACCGGCGGCCGCGATCTCATTGATATAGCTGGCGATATGCCAGGCGTGGAAATATTCGTCGGCATTCTTGCCGAACACCTCGCTCCAGGTCCCGCCCTTGCTGATCCCCTTCTTTTTGAGCAACGCCTGTGGCACCGGCCCTTTGAAGACCTTTTCGGCCTTAGGCGAATAGTCGCGCACGCTGCCATAGGTGCCGGACTCGTTCTGCGGCTGGATCATGATGACCGTATGCTGGTCGCCATCGATCTTCTTCAGATGCGTCATCAGGGCGACAAAGGCCTTCTTGTCGGCCTCCAGCGTCGTGCGCTCCATCGGCGACAGGCAATAGGACATCGTCCCGTCTTTTTTGGTAATGCGCGGGAAGCGTTTGTTATCTAGCTTCACCCAGTCCGGCGTATAATTGGGCGAGGTATTTTTCCACGTCCCGAACCATAACAGCACCAAACGTATATTGTTCTGGCGGGCCTGCTTTACCAACTCATCGACGTATGAGAAGTCGAACTGGCCTTCCTTCGGCTCAATCTGCTCCCAGGCCACCGGGATTTCCAGTGTATTGGCCTGAATATCCTTCAGGGCCGGCCACACCTTGGGAAGTTGCGCCACATAATTGGAGGAATTATTAGCCTGCGCCCCCAGAATGAGGTACGGCGCGCCGTCGACCATCAGCGCCGCCTTGCCGTTCTTTTTGACCACCTGCGGCAGCGGCTTGTTTTGCGCCAGCGCCTGCGTGAGGGGCACAAGGCACATAGCGGCACCGAACATGGTGACAGACATCAACAAACGGCGCGATACTCTTAGACCCATGCACGGCTCTCCTGACTAACCGATGCGACGCACCGGCGCTTATGACGGACACACGGTCCGCGTCTGAACTTCGCTTGAGGGATAAACAGTCGCCCGCCTTTTATAGACGGTGCGCCTGCACCGCACTGTTCCCTCGCAACCGACACCACTTCTGAAAAGGCGCCATTTTTTATTATACAATTGTCTTAATCATCCTCGCTTTAGGGCGCAAGGTCAAAAATGATAACGCTATCATTTTCAATCGTTTTCACATCAACTTGTCGTCTGGATGATCGTCCATGGGGCCTTGTTTGTCATTAAAGCTGGACAAGCGACGGAAATATCGGTGATTACTCATCTTATAACAAGACTCAGACATGCCCACAGGCCCCTTTTATGCGTACGCAGCACGGCGTTAGCCTCACCTACGGACTTTTGGAAACCCTCGGCCAATCGATTGTTTCCGGCCATTATGACGGCAACGGTTTTCCGACCGAGGCTGAACTGTGCCAACAGTTTTCGGCCAGCCGCACCGTCGCGCGTGAGGCGGTGAAGATGCTGACGGCCAAGGGCCTGTTGAGCGCCCGCCCACGTCAGGGCACCAAGGTCGAACCGGTCAGCCGCTGGAACCTTCTCGATCCGGATGTCACCCGCTGGCTGATGGAACGCCCCTTCTCCAACACCATCTACCGCGAATTTACCGAGGTGCGTCTGGCTATTGAACCCGTGGCCGCTGCCTTGGCCGCACAGAATGCCGACCGTAAGGACATTAAGGCCATCCGTGACGGCCTGAACGGGATGCGCGACAATACGGCCGACCACGATCAGGCGCTACAGGCCGATATCGAGTTTCACGTCGCCATCCTGCGCGCGTCGGGCAACCCGTTTTTCTGGCAATTGCGTGAGCTGATCAATACGGCCCTGCGCCTGTCGATCAGCGTCACCAACAAGATTTCCGGCCACACCGCCTCGATCCCAGCGCACGAAGCCGTGTTGATTGCCATTGAAAAAGGCGATGCCGACGGCGCGCTGCACGCTATGCGCGCCATCTTGCTGGAATCGCTTGAACTGATCAAAACCTACGATCCGGCGGTGGGCGAATAGCCTCCATCCGCGGGGAGACCATGGACCATCGCAAAGAAGACGCCATCCTGCATCGCTAGTTTGAACTCGACGATGACGGGACTGTTGATCTCTATGTCTGGCGGCCTTTTGCGGAGACGGACGTCAGGTGGGCCTGCCCCTATCTCATCGAAGGCTTAGGAGCAGATAAGCCAAAAAAGGCCTACGGCATTGACGCAGTTCAAGAGTTGTACCTTTGCCAGAACATGGCCGCCACTGTCTTGTATCTCTGCGAACCTTATAAGGCCGGCCGCCTGACGTGGCTGGGCAGCCGTGATCTCGGTTTACCCATGTTTGCCAGTCTGGACCCCGCAACCGGAGATCTGGGGCAGGCCCAACTTCTGACAACGGCTGGACAATCCGCTGTACTAGCCATCCCCGGCTGCCCCCTGCCCTATATCGCCATCCCCGGCGAAAGGCTGGCGCGACTGACCCATCAGTTGCGCACAATTAGCCTTTCGCATCCAGACGTCGAGCTGGCCCGCATTGTTGAGGGTCTTGAAAGCGAACTGGCGTGGTATGAGGCGAACGCAAAACTCAAGCCGCCAGTTGCGCCTTGACCCGTTCGGCCAGAGTCTTGATGTCCAGCGGTTTGGGCAGGAAGGACACGCCCACCTCGTCTTCCAGAAGGTCCGAGAACTCGGCCTCGGCATAGCCCGAAATGAACATCACCGGCACATTACCAAGGAAGGGCCGGGCCTTTTTGAGCATGGACGGTCCGTCCAGACCTGGCATGATGACGTCAGAAATCAGCAGGTCAAACTTGTCACCGCTCTGGATGATGTCGAGTGCCTCTTCACCGTCCGACGCTTCGGTGACCTCATAGCCGCGCTGACGCAGCAGACGGGCGGCAATGCCGCGCACGATCTCTTCGTCCTCAACAAACAGGATGCGCCCGGCACCCGACATGTCCTTCGGCGTCACCTTGGGCGGCGTTACCGGCACCGCTTCGACCTTCGGCGCGTCGGGCTTTGCCACGTGCACCTTGATCGGCAGGAAGATTTTGAAGGTCGCGCCGTGACCGTCTGCGGGGGCCACGACCGAGGTGATGGCGATATGGCCATCGGCCTGATTGACGATGCCATAGACCGTGGCCAGCCCAAGTCCCGTCCCCTCACCCAGCGGCTTGGTGGTGAAAAACGGCTCGAACACCTTGGTCATGATCTCCGGCGGGATGCCGGGGCCATTATCCGACACCTCAATCAACGCCGCGCCCTGCGCCGGGGCGTCGGCCCAGCCCTGCGCCACGGCTTCGGCCTGAGTCAGCGCCGCCGAACGGATTTTGACGCGCCCGCCGCCGGACGCGTGCACCGCATCGCGCGCATTGACGACAAGGTTCATCACCGCCATCTCCATCTGGCCCTTGTCGGCGTGGATGTCGGGCAGGTCGCGGCCATATTCGGTTTCGAGCTTCACGTCCTCGCGCATCAGACGACGCAGAAGCACCTCGGATTCGGAGATCAACTCACCAAGATTGAGCGTGACGCGCTTTACCGTCTGCTTGCGCGAAAAGGCCAGCAGCTTGCGCACCAGATCCTCGGCGCGCGTCGAAATCTGCCGGATTTCGTTCAGCCCACCATAGGACGGGTCACCCAGCGGGTGATTGTGCAAAAGGTCTTCGACGCGCAGCTTGAGTCCGGTCAGGAGATTGTTCAGATCATGCGCCACGCCGCCGGCAAACTGCCCGATGGCCTGCATCTTCTGCACCTGCGCCAGAGACTGCTCGAGTTGTTTCTGCTCGCTGATGTCGAACAGGTAAAGCATGTAGCCGCCCGGCGTATGTGCCAGACGCACCTGTAGCGGCAGGTCTTTGTTCGACAGTAGCTTGACCTCAAAGGCGGTCTTTTTGGCATCGAGCTTCGCCTGCGCCTCTTCGCGCGATGCGGCGTCGATTAGGTCACCCCATACCCTGCCCGTCAAATCCGCCGCTGAGCCACCCATCAGGCGCGTAAACACCGGATTGACGCGGGTAATTTTCGCCGCCAGCAGCGTGTCGCCTTCCAGCAGCGCCTGACCAAAGGGCGCATCCGACCCGTCAAAGGCCGGAGCGACAGAGGGTTGCGCCACAACGGCTTCCGCCTCTTCTGGTGTGTCTATGCCCTCGGCAACCGGCAATTCATGATTGAGCAGAAGACCGGTGCCCAGCACGCCCTGCGAGGCGGCACGCACCAGCACGCGCTCATCGCCCAGACGCGACAACAGCATTTCAAAATCAAAGCTGCCCAGCCGCACCAGAGCGCGACTATGGCCCTGCGCGCGGGCTTCGCGCATGGCGACGAAAAGGGCAGCGCTGCCCTCTCCGGCCGGCAGACGCTTTTCATTGCCGCCCGCATCGCGCCAGGCGGGGTTGGTAGCGCTCAGGCGGCCGTCAAAACTGGCGATCGCCGCTGGCTCGGCCAGCGCCTCAACCAGAGCGGTGACGCCCGGCCCTTGTGCCCCGGTGTCATCGTCTTGGCCAAAGGCAAACAGCGCCACCGACACGACCGCGCCCATCACGATTACAAGGATGGTCAGGACCACGCCCACCGGCAGTTCCCCCGCGATGAACCAGAAGGCGGCGCACGCGCAAACCACGATGATCCCCACGACCGTCAGGGCCATAGGCGATGCAAAATCGCGCAACCGCTCCGGCAGGTTTTTGGGCGCAGCAGTTGGCTTATGAGCCGATGTTTGGGCGGGCGACGAAGACAAGGCGAAAACCTCTCACCAAAACGAATCGCCAGAGTTTAACCTAATTTGCCAATCCTGCCCGGATTTCACTCAGTGCATTCGTCGGCTGAGTTGAGCCGCCTCATCGCTCTGTACATTTTTATGCGCTTATCTGTCCGAAAAGTGTGTCACACTTTTCGGCGAGCGCTCTAAAATCCTCGCCGCTTGCGCACCATGACGAAGGAGATGATCTTAGCCACGGCCTGAAAATGCGTTTCTGGGATAATTTCATCTACGTCGATCGCTGCATAGAGCGCTCGGGCGAGCGGCGGGTCTTCGACAATGGCGATGTCGTGGTCACCGGCCACTTCGCGGATTTTGAGCGCCAACGTGTCCACCCCCTTGGCCACGCACAGCGGTGCGGGCGTTTCCTCATCATAGCGCAAGGCCACGGCGTAGTGGGTCGGATTGGTGATTACCACCGTTGCCTTGGGCACATTGGCCATCATGCGCTGACGCGACTTTTCCATGCGGATCTGCTTCAGGCGGCCCTTTACGTGCGGATCGCCTTCAGTCTGCTTGTATTCGTCCTTGACCTCGGTCTTGGTCATCTTCATGCGTTGCGAAAATCGTAACTTCTGAATGAAGTAGTCCGCCCCGCCTTCAAGCAGCATGAACAAGCACACCGCCACCGCCAGTGAGAAGAACACCTCCTTGGCATAGGGCAGCACCATAAGCGGCGACGCGCCGGCCAGACCCGCCACATCGCCCGCCCGTCCCTTGAGGATCATCCAGGTAATCACGCCCACGGCGATCAGTTTGATCACCGTCTTGGCGAACTGTATCAGGGCATCGACACCGAACAGGCGCTTGAAACCCGCCATCGGGTTGAGCTTGGAAAAGTCGGGCTTGAGCTTTTCGGTACTGAACATCAGGCCGGTCTGGGCCAGACTACCGATGGCGCCGGCGGCACCGGCCACCAGTAGGATCAGGGCAATGATGGGCAGGACCTGCCCCATCAGGTGGTGGGCTATGGTCAGACCGCCATCTCCCATCAACGAGTCGCGCAACAGGTGCGGCGCGGCCACAAACACCCGCAGCGTCTCGGTCAGCGACAGGGCGATTTTGTCACCATAGAGCATGACCAGTGCGCAGGCCGCGATCAGAGAAAGAGCCTGAGGGACGTCGGCGGATTTGGCAACGTCGCCCTTTTTACGCGCCTCTTCAAGTTTTCGGGCCGAGGCCTCTTCTGTCTTGTCTTCGCCTTCGTCGGCCACCTAAGCACCTCTTACAAAGAGGCGCAGGAATTCCTCATAGTGCTGAAGGAAAACCAGACCGGTGCCGCCCAGACTGAGGGCGAAGATGGCCAGCCCCAGCAGAACGCTGACCGGGGTGACCGCGAAGAAGATGGGAAAAGCCGGCATGATGCGGCCGATAAAACCGGCCGCGACATTGATAATCAGGCCGAAGACCAAAATGGGCGTCGTCATCTGGATAGCCAGCATGAAGGTATCGCCAACCGTGCGGATCATCAGTTGCGTCGCGTCGCCGACCATGACCGGGCGCATCGGCGGAAATACCCAGTAGGAGTCGCGCATCCCCGCAATAAATAGGTGGTGCAGATTGGTAGCATAGATCAGCACCAGCCCCAGCATGGCCAGAAAGGTGCCGATCGAAGTTGAGGGCTGAGCCTGCGCTGGATTAGCGGTCTGAGCAAAGGACAGGGTGGTTTGCAGCGACACCACCTCCCCCGCAATAGCCAGTGCCCCCAGAAAGGTGCGCATCAGCATCCCCAGCATCAGGCCAATCACCGCCTCATGGATGATAAGCCCGGCCATGGCCCCCAACTTGGGCGGTAAGGCGGGCATTTGCGACTGCACCACCGGCACCAGCATCAGCGTAAAGACAAAAGCAAAGGACAGGCGCATGCGCGGCGGCACGGCCTGATCCCCCAGCCCCGGAATGAGGATGGCTACCGAGCCCACGCGCACAAAGATCATCATGGCGGTGAACACCACCTGCGACGTACCGAAGAATGACGTGACTTCGGTCGGAAAATCCGGAGCGGGCGTAACGGGGATCATAACCGCCACCTATGACGCGATTCTTGCCGCTCAGACAGCGCGTCAGATGCCCGCGATCTTGGTGGCTATTTCCTTCATGAAGCCGGACAAAAGCGCCCCCATCAGCGGCAGGACCAGCAGTAGGGTCACGAAGACGGCGATGATCTTGGGGGCATAGATAAGAGTCTGTTCCTGAATCTGGGTCAGGGCTTGAAACAAGCCGATCACCACACCGACAACCAGACCGACGATCAGGACCGGAGCACAGAGCTGAATGGTCAGCCAGATGGCATCGCGGCCGACGCTGAGAACTTCTGTACCGGTCATGGAAAATCGCCCTACACTTAAGCCACGGACCCCACCGATCCGCTAGGCAGATTTTGCCGGCGACATGGTTAATTTGCCGTTAACGTCGGACGGATCAATATTTTCAGATCGGCATTCTCAGGATTTCCTGATAGGCGCTGATGACCTGATCACGGATGGCGATGACGCTTTCCAGAGACGCCTCAGCCGAAGCCACGGCGGTCACGGCGTCAATCAGTTCGGCCTTACCCTGCGAATGCGCGATCATTTGCGACTCGGCATTCTGGGTCGATTTCATCGTCTGTTCCATGGCCCCGTTCAAGACCTTGGAAAAGGCGGCGCCCACATCCTGCGTACGAGAGCCCTCTTCATGCAGGCCGGAGACCTGTTTCTGAACGGCCCCGTAGGCCTTGGCGACGAGCATGGGGTTCATTTAACGAGCCTCTAACGCTTAAGCAGATCGAGCGTCTTCTGTTCCATAGAGCGAGTCGTCTCGATGACATTGAGATTCGCCTCATAGGCCCGCTGCGCATCGCGCATGTCCATGCTTTGGATCAGACTCTTGACGTTCGAACGTTTAACATAGCCGTTGGCATCGGCTGCCGGGTGGCTGGGATCATAGTCCATTTCGAAAGCCGCCTCATCGGGCCGCACAGCCGCCAGTTTGACGCCCATCGCTCCGTCAATCTTAGCCGCCTCAAACACCGGAATCTGACCGCGATACGGGTCAGCGCCCGGCGTCTGACCGGTCGAGTCAGCATTGGCGATGTTTTCCGCGATGATGCGCATCCGCGCCTGCTGCGCCCTAAGCGCGCTGGCGGCGACCGAAAGGGTGGGATGGGTATCGGTGGTCTTGTTAATCGGCATCTGAACCTACCCCTTACTTGCCTGGTGCCTTAGTGGCCATGCGGATCAGGCCCAGCGACTTCTGATAGAAACCGAGCGCCGCCTCATACTGCATACGGCTTTCGGCCATTTTGAGCATCTGTTCTTCCAGCACGACCGAATTGCCGTCCATGGTGGTTTCGGAATCGGGCGAAACCACCGCTTTAGGTGCAAAATTGTTGCCGCCTTCGACATTCATATGCCCGGCATTGGTGACGCTGAGGCCAAGTTCGGTCTGTTCCTGCTGCCCTTTGAGGACGGAGGCAAAATCAAGCGCCTTAAGGTCGCGCGGCTTGAAACCCGGCGTCGAGGCATTGGCCACGTTTTGCGCCACCAGTTTCTGGCGCTGACCCAGCCAGGTCATCTTCTCTTTCAGCGCCCCAAGGAGGCCGATATTTTCCGTACTCATGCGCGATGCCTTACCTGTCCGCTCCGACTCAGCCTATGCAAAGCGGCAGGCAAAATATGCCCTCTTGTTGGTTAATGAGGCTTTAAGACCTTGTGCCTTAAATCGGGGCGGTGGTCGCGTATGGAGGGGTTGGCCCGATGGATGTCTTTTTAAGTCTGTTGCGGGCGGCCTTTGCGCTGGCCATCGTTCTGGGGCTGGTGCTAGGTTTGGCTTATGCCCTGCGCCGTTATGCGCCGCAACTGCTTGCGCGTTTTCAGGGGGAGCGCGGGGAACGCCGCCTGAGTGTCGTTGAAACCCTTGTCCTCGATCCGGCGCGGCGTCTGGTGATCGTGCGCGTCGATGATGAGGAGCGCCTGTTGCTGCTGGGCGAAGGTCAGGAACTGATCGAGCCGCGGCAACTGCCGGCGCCCAAGCCAAAACCTGCCCCTGTGCCCACCGTCAATCGACCGGTGCTGTGATGCGGATGCCCGACCTTTTTCGTCAGTTCGGCAAACCGATGCGCAAACGCGACTATGCCGTGACCCTGCTGGGGGGCATTCTCGGTTTTGCCCTGATGATCTTCCCCGGCGACGTGCTGGCGCAGTCGGTCAATCTCGACCTCGGGCAAGGCGGCACGCTAACGGCGCGCGTCGTGCAGATGCTGGGGCTTTTGACCGTCCTGTCGCTGGCGCCGTCCATCGTCATTATGACCACCTCCTTCATCCGCATCGTGGTGGTGCTATCCCTGCTCAGAACCGCGCTCGGCCTGCAACAAAGCCCCCCCAATGCGGTTCTGATCTCGCTGGCCATGTTCCTGTCGGCGGTGGTAATGGCCCCCACCTATCAGGCGGCCTATGACGCCGGCATCCGGCCGCTGATGGATCAGGAGATGGAGATGCCGCAGGCCTTTGATGCGGCCTCCGAACCGGTCAAGACCTTCATGCTGTCTCAGGTTGATGCCGGGGATCTCAACCTGTTTATACGCTTGTCTAAGGTTGAAAAGCCCAAGGACAATATGGACCTGCCGATCACGGTCATCACTCCGGCCTTTATGATCTCGGAGCTAAAGACGGCGTTCCTGATCGGGTTTCTCCTGTTTATCCCGTTTCTGGTGATCGATCTGGTGGTCGCCTCAGTGCTAATGAGTATGGGGATGATGATGCTGCCGCCAGTGGTGGTGTCGCTGCCGTTCAAGCTGATCTTCTTCGTTCTGGTCGATGGCTGGCGGCTGGTGTGCGGCTCATTGGTCGAAAGTTTCACCAAGGCAGGCGGCGCGGGGGGATAGGCAACGGTACCTCCCCGAGCCCTGAGACGAACAAATTGCGATATCTACGTTATGTTCACGGCGTTAAAAGCCGTTATAAATGGGATCAACCGGCTCGCGGTGATTGAACCTTGCGAGACCTCTTCTTTGCGTTTCGGCAAAACTTTTTTGGGAAAATTTCAATGTTCTCAAATATTCAAACGCGCCGTCAAAGCGATATTTGGCTGATGGCCGCGCTTTCGGCTCTCGTTGTCTATATGCTTGCCACAACCGTGGCTCTGGCTCAGGGCAAGCAAAATTTCACGCTCATCAATCACACCGGCTACACGATCTCCGAAGTCTATGTGTCGCCCAGCAAGTCGGACAGCTGGGACGATGATGTGATGGAAGAGGATGTGCTGCCCAACAACGCTCAGGTGGACATCGCCTTCAGCCGTAAGGAAAAGGCCTGCCTGTGGGACCTCAGGGTTGTCTACGATGACGGCGAGTCGGCGGAATGGGAAAACTTCAACCTGTGCGAAGTCTCCAGCATCGCCATCAGCTATAGCCGCAAGACCGGCGAAACCTGGGCCACCTACGAATAAGACCGTCCCATGGGTGTCTGTTGAGCAGGCGTCGGTCTCATACAGATATCGTCTTAACCGACGTGCCGTGCGGCGCGGGTTATCTGCTGTTATATAGATGGTGTAACGGCCCGGTTGCTGCGGCCCCTGTGAAGGGTGGTGGCCTCCCGGTATGATGGTTGAACGGCGTCAGTGATTGGACTGCGCCAAGCATCATAGGAGACCACCATGTTGTACTATACGGGTATCGACGTTTCTTTGGAAGCCTCGCATCTGTGCGTGGTTGACGAAGCAGGGACTGTCATAAAGGAGGCCAGAGTTGCGAGCGAGCCGGAAGCGCTGGTGGCATGGTTTTCGGCTCTGGGCTTTGCGGTGAAGCGGATTGGGCTTGAAGCTGGCCCCTTATCGCAATGGCTTTACGCGGGATTGAAGGCGGCGGGACTGGAGGTGTCTCTTCTTGAGACCCGGCATGTTCGTGACGCGTTTCGGGCGATGCCGGTGAAGACGGATCGCAAGGATGCCCGTGGGATAGCGCAGTTGATGCGCCTGGGCTGGTACCGGCAGGTACACTGCAAGTCGGTCAATGCGCAGGATAACCGCACGCTTCTCGCCGCCCGGAAGGTCCTGCAGTGCAAGTACCATGATCTTGAGATGAGCCTGCGCGGTCTCCTGCGCGGCTATGGCCTGAAGGTAGGAGAGACCACCCGTAAGACTTTCGAGCCGAGGGTGCGCGAACTGGCGGCAGATGTCCCAGGCCTGGCAGAAGTCGCTGAGGCCCTCCTCAAAGCGCGGGCGGTTCTGTTCGAGCAGTTCCGCGTCCTTGACGCGCGGATGATTGCGCACGCACGCAAGGACGAACGTGCGGGCTTGTTGATGACGGTTCCCGGCGTGGGTGCGCTGATTTCGCTCACCTTTGTGTCCGCAATCGATGATCCGGGGCGCTTCCGATCTTCGCGAACCGTCGGTGCGCACTTCGGCCTGACGCAACGCAAGTATCAGTCGGGCGAGACCGACATCACCGGTCGCATCTCTAAATGCGGAGATCAGGAGGTTCGAACCGCCCTTTACGAGGCGGCGAACATTATCCTGACCAGGCCAGTGAAGGGCTCTCAGCTTAAGAGCTGGGCGGCGAAGGTTGCGCAGAGGTCTGGGATGAAAAAGGCCAAGGTCGCCCTAGCTCGCAAGCTTTGCGTCGTAATGCACAGGATGCTGGTTGACGGCACATGTTTTGATCCTGCCCTTGCAGCGGCATAAGGGGCGCTAAAGACGAGAGATTCAGGCGGATAGACCATCACGCCTGATGGCAAGGTCCCGTCGCCGGGACGCACGGATCAGGTCAGGCCGGTGATGCGGGAGCAGCCCTTTGGGTGACTGCGCGTTCCTAGATTGGTCGGCCGGGTTCGTTAGGACAACCATCTTGTAGCGCCCTGGCGGCGACTACGTACAGAAGCATGAAGCCGGCGACGAAGACTGAGCCTTATCGGGAGTTGACATATGGTCCGTTACAGAAGCCCGCAATATCCTCTCAGACCGCTCAGAGCGCGGGGTGAGAGAATAACCTTCCTCCCCTTGGCGATCTCAGCGCGCACGGCTTCGCGTTGCCGACGTTTCTCCAGCCCGCAGTCTTCCTGCAGACGCAGGCCTTCGCGGATCACCTCGCTGACATTGTTGCAGCGGCCAATGGAGATCTGCGAATTGATGAAGGCCTCGAAATGCGGGTTGAGGGCGACCGAGGTCGCCATGCCAAGCTCCCATCTATCACTAAACGTTAGTAAAACCGCCCGCCGCCGCCCTCAAGCGCCGCGCGTCAGGCCCTCGACCAGTTGTCGCTTGAAGCCGGCCAGGTCTGTCCACTGCGTGGCCACGCGGACCGGCCGGCCCTTGGCTGGGTCGATCAGGGTCATACCCTCGTCCGACACGCTGAGCGGCAGGGTTTCAATCACGAGTTTCGACTCGTCAAAGGCCATCTCGACCGCCACAGCGTCAAACTGCACCGAGCTTTTCTGGCTCAAGTCGAAATCCTTCGCCATCCACGGCGCGTTGGGTAACCACACCTTGCTGTTTTCGATGCAGGCCACGGCGAAAGGATCATGGCTGCGCCACAGCTTTTGCCAGTCGGCCCCGTCCAGCGTCACAAGACCACAGGTATCGAGCGGCGTAATTGAGCAACTGAGCCAGTCGGCTGCGAAGATCGTGCGCAACGCCGCCGGATCGACCTTGACGTTGTATTCGGCATCGGAAGGCGCAACGCCCTTATAGCCGATACGCACGGAGCCAAACATGCCGATAAAGCGCGCCTTTTGCGCCAGTTTCGGCTCGCGTCGCAAGGCTTCGGCCAGTTCGGTGGCCGGACCGACGCTGATGATCGTCACCGTATCTGATGAGGCCATCACCGTGTCAATTATGGCCTGAGCGGCGTCCTTGCGCACCAGGCCGCGATAGGAGGCAAGCTTGTAATCACCCAGCCATTCGGCCTGCGCGCCCGTCTCCTCGCCCTTCGCACGCCCCATGGCAATGGCCACGTCGCTGCGCCTGGCCAGAGTGAGCAGTTTGGCCGTCAGGCGGGCCTTGTACTGGGGACTACCCGCATCGGTAGCCACCAGCCTGAGCGCCAGCTCCGGCCGCCGCAAAAGGTAAAGGAGCGCGAAGGTATCATCCACATCGCCGCCGATGTCGGTATGAAAAATGACCGGCACGGGCCTGCGCGGTTTAGCGGCCACAGACCCCGCCACCGACAGGGCCAGAGACGATAACAGCACAGTGCGACGGTCGAACATGAAGGACTCCTTTGGGGTGAGCCTATCGTCCGACCATCTTCACATCAAGGTCAGAACACATCGACCGAGCGCATCCCCCTATCGCTTAAGGCGCTGTACGCCGCTGCCGAAGCCCCGTAGATCAGAGCATAGAAGCCGCCCATCATCAGACTGCTGACCACGGTCTGTACAAAAAAGATCGGCGTCAACAGGGCCGTGACCGAGCTCATGTCCGGACGGCTCAGCTGCGTAATCGCCTGCACCCACCCTCCGCTTGTGCCGACCACCAGCGCAAAGACCAGGCTATAGACAATAATCATAATCAGGATCATCACCAGACCCAGCAGCAGATAACCACCCAACAGCTTCCAGCCCTGTCCTTCGGTCAGCTTGAAGCTGCCGAAAATATTGATCTTCTTCTCCGCAAAAGACTGGACCGATGCCAGCGACCATCGACTGACGACATACAGAAAAGCGACAATGCCGCCAACGAACAGAAGGAAGATCAGTATCCCGGCCAGTATCTCGCTGACCTGTCCAACCAGCGAGACCAAGCCAATAGATATGACCAACGCAATCCCGAAAAGGACGTAAAAGAGCGCCAGCGCCAGCGCCCACAATATCCCGACGAGTATCTGCCGGAACTCATCGCCCCCCAGTTTCAAAGAGGCAAAGCCACCGGCCATCGGCTGCAACTGGCTACGGAAGACGGCGCACTGGATGATCGCAGAAGAGATCACCCCCAGAACACCGGCAACTAGATAGACCGGCATAAGCGCCCCGAGATGACCGAACACCTGCATCGGGTCGGCATCGGGCGCGGTCTGATAGTTCTGCAGCGCCGTCAGCGCCGGACCCGCCACAGCCACTATAAGCAGTGACGACACCACACTGACCACCAGATAGACCAGACCCCAGACCAGCACAGCCAACGGGTTCTTCTTGATGATTTCGATGCCCGCAAAGGCAAAATCAATCGATAGCTTCATAATCCCCCCTCCCTTTCAGAGGTTTTAAACCGAGCAAAACTGGAGAGGGACGCAAAGCCCCTCTCCGGAGCGTTCATTTTAATCCGCCTTTTTCAGGTCGATGAACGGCGTGGCCGAGCCCGTGACCTGAGGCAGTTTGCCGTCCCACTTTTCGATGGCGCGAAGCTGCACCACGCCAGGGCTGGCGGCGATTGACTGGGCGATCAGGCGGTTCGCCTCGGCCTGACCGCGGGCCTCTTCGATCTTGGCATCGGCCTGCGCCTTGGCTACGGCGACCTGCGCCTGAGCCGCAGCGGCGTCGGCATCGGCCTTGGTCTTGGCCTGGATCGAATCGAGGATCACTTGCGGGTAGCGGATGGTGCCGATCCAGTCGAGCTGACTGATGTTGACGCCCTGCGGCTCCCACTTGCGATTGACGCGGGCCAGCGCCTTCTGGATCACTTGCTGGCGCCCGCCGCGATAAAGGAACTCGACACTAACCAACTCCGTTTCCGCCGCGATGGCCGAACGCACGTCGTTGCGGATCGGGCCTTCGAACATCTGATCGAAGGTCAAGCGGTATCGCTTGTAAAGCTCAGGCGCCTTACCCGCATCGATGCGCATAACAAGCTGCACGTCCGCCGTCATAGGCAGGGCATTGTTGTCAGAGAAGTTGATCTCTTCGTTTTCTGGGCCGCGCTCATCCTTTTCGCGCGTGTAAGTATAAGTGCGCTGGATGGCCGGGAATTCGACAATCCGCTCGCCGATCAGGTTGAGGTGCCAGCCCGACGGCAGGGCGGTCTTGTCCACGCCGGCATTGGGGCCCAGTGTGCGGATCTTCACGCCGACATTGCCGGGCTGGATCGTCTGCCCGCACGAGGCCAGACCAAACAGCGCCAGAAGCGCCACGGCACCCAGCGGCGCATAGACCTTCCAGCGACCAGAAAGCTTGGGAGCGGTATTAAGACTGTTGAGATTCATGGGCGTCTTCGGCCCGCCGTCATACGGCGCGGTCCGTCCTTTCTAAAAGTGAGAGTGGGTTTCGAGACAAAAAGATACGCGCCCTGAAAAGGGGTAGCATCGTCTGGGCTTCGGGGGCTTGATCGCAAGTAAAGCAAATATGGGCTGGGCCGAGATTTCGACTAGCGGATGGTGGCCTAAGATTAGTGAAATCGAGCCATTCCATCTTCATTCAGGGGCCGCGCATCTTTTCAGAGCGGCTATGCTTTTTCGTTTGGCGATCGGTAACCTTTGCGTTCGTTAAACTCCGTTACACCGGAGAATGTAGATATATTACATGGCCACAGCTTCGCCACAAAGCGAATCTGAACGACGATAACGCGGATGTGATCGGAGCCGGCCTGCGTCACACTTTCGCCGCCATTGTCATCATGGATAACCGGCCAAAGCGCATTTCGTTTACATTGAACCGAAATGGCGCTCTGAATTTCTGATCTAACGCGCTTATTTATCCGAAAAGTGCGTCACACTTTTCGGATGCGCTCTAAACGCACTAATGGCACCTTTGGGGACCTTCATGACCAAACCTTTTTCCACCCTGCGCCTGACGGTTGCAGCACTCTTAACGCTGGGGCTGGTAGCCTGCGGGCAATCCGGCTCAAAAGGCGCCATCAAGGTGGATGAACTGAGCGAAGGCAAGGCAGACGCGCCCGTCACCGTGGTCGAATACGCCTCCGTCGCGTGCCCCATCTGCGCGCAGGTCAACGAAAAGATGATGCCTGTCTTCAAAAGCAAATATGTCGAAACGGGCAAGGTGCGTTACGTATATCGTCCGATGATGACGGGCAATGCGGCGGTCGCGGCGGCAGGGCACATGCTGGCTAACTGTGTGTCGCGCGATAAGGCCCTGACGGTCATCGACTCGATTATGCGCGCTCAGCCGGAAATGGATCGGGGTGGCGCACCCGAACAATACGCCAATGCCCGCCCGGTCCTGCTGCGCGTCGCGCAATCGGCAGGTCTGCGCGAGGCCGACTTCAACCGCTGCGTCACCGATCCGGCAGGCTTGAATGCGCTCAATGAGCTGAACCAGCAGGCACTGAAAGACGGCGTCACCGGTACACCGACCTTCCTGATCAACGGGAAGACGGTGCAGCTCAGCCGCTATGAGATCGAGGAACTTTCGGCGCACATCGACCCGCTGCTGAAAAAGTAGCTACAATAACTCTGCCCGGACCTGCATCAGCAATTGGCCCAGACGGTTCTGACCGCTGCCGTCTCCGCCGATGCCCCAATAGAAATCATGGGGAGACGCCTCTGCCAGTTCCTCGTCTCCCGTGGACACGAGCAGGGCCCTGAGCGCGTGATGCGTTGAAAACTTTTGCCTCAGTGCGCCGAGCATCACAACATCACGCCGCTCATCCCAGTCCGCCCACAGTTGGACAGCCCGCGACTGCCCCATTGATTTGGCCATCTTGGGCGTCGAGGCCTTGGCAATGCGCGCACGATAATTGGGATCAACAAACTTCTGAGCCTGAAAATAGTGCTCGACTGTCGGCCACCACACACCCGCCATCTGGATGCCGTGCGGCGAGAAGTTGGAAAATTCGCCATAGGGATCAGTTTCCCGTAAAACCAGATCGTCATGCGGTCTTCGGGGCGGACGCGGCCGGAGCTGCAGGGGATGGTTGCGTGGGCTGTGCACGGAATTTTTGCTTCATGGCGGCGACCCAGGCGGTGAAGCTGTCGGTCTGAGCGGCCGCGGTGGCAAAGTCCGACGCACGAAGTGGCCCGTTATCCAGCCCCGCCAGCGCGACGCGCACCGCGTCACCATTCTGAGCCGTATCGGCGTACTTGCCAAACCGCTGGGACAGACGGTCCAGCGATTTCTGATCACTGGCCAGGCTATAGGCCACTCCGGCGCGGATCAGATTGGCCTCTTCGCCGATGGCCAGCGCCCCGTCCTTCTTCCAGCGATCCCCCAGACGCCGCTCCAAGAGCGCCCCGGCCTTGGCCCAGTCCTTTTGCCGCCACAGTATGTCAGCGCGCACGTCCAACGCTTCGGGCGACATATCGTTGCCCAGGACTTCCAGCGCGTGATCAGGGCGGTTCAGCTCATTCAGCGCCCGCGCCTCCAACACCCGACGCTCGGTCAGGACGGGCTTCGGCAGCAGGGTGTTGCGCGTCTTCCACAGGGCCTGAAGCGCCTTTTCCGGCTGACGATTCATCAGGTGAATGGCCGCAAGGTCCGCCGCCATCTGAGAACGCGCAACGCCTTGGAGACGATTATCTATCTGATACTGCAGCAGATCAGCGGCCTGAGACAGAAGATCGACCTCCACCAGACGCTTAACCATTCGGCGCACCATGGCGTCGCCATCACCACCGACCGGCGTCAGGTCCCTGAAATCGAAATAGAGCCCCAGCGCCTCAATGGGTTGCAGCCCATCAGCCATGCCGTCGAGGAAGAGGCTGCGGAAGGCGGTGCTGAGTTTCTCATTGATTTCAACCGCATCGGGCCGGTTGAAGAATGACGCCCCGGCCCCGCGCAGCACCTCCAATGCCTGACGATAGCGCCCTTGCGTGAGGTAGATGTCGGCCATGGTACGGATGGTTTCCAGTTCCGTCTCATCGCCGCGCCAGCGGAAACGCAGGGAACTGAGCAGTTGCAGCGTTTCCTCCGGCTTGCCCTCACCCAGTTCCAGTTTAAGCCGTGCGGCGCGCAACTGCGCCGGAGCATTGATACGGTCCGAAGTGGATTTGGCGATGGCCGCATAGACGCGGTAGGCGCGCGCCTTATCACCCTGCGCTTCGATGATTTCTGCCTGCACCAGTTGGGCCTCAAGGCGATCGAGTGGCGGCACGTCTTGCCCAGCAGCAAAGACGATCAACTCCCACGCCGCCTTAGTGTCTTTAAGCGCCAGAGCGGCGCGGGCATTGGCAGTGGCAAAGCGCGTGCGCCATTCCGGGGGAAAGCCTTCCATGGCGGACACGCCCTCGGCAAAGGCCTTGCGCGCGTCTTCGTAATGGCGGCCGCGTTCAGCGATGTAGCCACGCCACAAATTGGCCGCCGGGTCGTTTTGGAGGGCCGTTGAGTCGAGATCGACCTGCGCATCGGACAGGCGACCCACCATGACCTTGGCCACCACCTTGAGGCCGCGCACTTGCGGATCACCAAGACTGCGTGGATTGTTTTTGGTCAGGAGGTCGAGCACGCCCTGCGCTTCGAAATTCATACCCTGCCCAATCAGAAAACGCGCCAGATCAAGGCGTGCCGCGTAGGGCCCTTCGGCCCCGGCCCCCTGCTCCTCAGCGGCGGCCTCCTGCAGACGGTTATAGGTCTTGAGGAAGCCCTCTTCCGGGATCTGGCTCCACGACGGGTCCGGCAGGGTTGGGAACAAAGCCGGCTTAAAACCTGCGCGATCGGGCTTTTGCACGCCTTCGCCATTGGACGACAGCAACAGGCCGCCGGGACGCGTTACGGCAACGCGGTCGCCTTCGACTGTGACCATGATGTCGGGCGTCATGCGCTCGACCATCACACCTTGCGCCGTAGCGGCAATCGAAGCCTGAAGCGTCGAACGATCGTCGCGGACGGCCTTGGCCGGGCCAGGAGCCGGAATGACCGCCATGCGGTCGCCCACCATCGGATCGCGAATCCACGCCACGCGCTTGGCCCCGGACAGATTGAGGGTCAGGGTCGGCGAGCCCGTTGTGTCGTCGCGCTTGACCGCCACCTCGCTCGCTGCCGCGCTCAAGGCCCGGCCACCGACGCGCACACGCCAGGTTGCGCCCTCCGTATCGACCGACAGGCCCGTCGCCGACGGGGCGACCAGTCTCAGGGCGGTAAAGCCGTCATTCTTGACCCAGTTGGCCTCAGTGACGACATTGCCATCCTTCAGACCTGCGGGCAGACGGAAATCGACCTCTCGATCAAAGACCATCCACACAGCCTCACCACGACGGAAAACGGCGGCGCCAGTCACTTCCGGGAAAGGAAAATCGAGCTGGACACCGTCCTGCACGCGCACCTGCTTGAGCGCGACGACGGGGACGACCGCCTTGGCCCTAGCCTCGGCCATCGGAGCGGGCGGCAGTTCACCCGCCTTGCGGTCTTCGGTTGCGACGGTCTTCAGGACCTCGGCTGCTTCGCCGTGATCGTCCTTGCTGTCGATCTGCACAAAGACCGCCCCGTCTGAGCGCCCGAATCGGGCCTTGGCTCCCTCATCAAGGGTAAGCACGATTTCGCTGGCGCGCGCATCGCGGCGCACGTCCACGGCCTTGACGCCGGTGGGCGGATTGACGCGGAAGTCACCGATGTCGGGCGTTTTGGCGCCCGGCAGACGGATGACCACCTGCCCCTTGTCGCTACGCACAGAGGCGCGCGATCCGACAGAGCCATAGAGTTCAACGCGACTGACGCCCCCATTGCGCCCGACGCGCAGGTCGATTTCACTTTTGGAGGCCAATGCGGCGGCGACTTGGTCGGCCAGCGGCGCCGAGACGGCTAGACCAGCAGCTCCGAAGCCGGTCAGAGCCACAGCCGCGGCGGCAAAACGAATATTGCGCACCGTAAATCCGGCAGACGCGACCTCCCGCGACGTGTAACGCATCTGCGTTTCCGCGTTCAGCGCGGCTTTTAGCCGTGACAGGTCGTGAGGTGGGCGCGTCATGACGCTCGAATCCTTGCCCTGATTGGGCTTAAGGCAGGGTTAACGCCGAGGTAACGAAGGTTGATTTTTGGAGTAAAGAACGCCCTATGAGGCCAAGCCAGTGCCGCTGGATCATTAGGCTTTTGATAGAAGCCTAATGATCTAGATTATTTTTTCCTTCGGGTCGTGTCCCACCGGGTGGTGTAATTGGGTAAGAGCGAAGCGCTAGGCTCGCGGCCCCATTCAAGGGCCAGGCGAGCCTGAAGCGTCGCGGGTTGGTCATCAGTGATTTTCGGATATGGTTTGGGTTCCTACACTCATTCCAGAGACGAAAGAACCACCGATGACCAAAGAGATGATGGCCCTGAAAGGGCTTGTTGAAAAGACCTCCGACAGCGATTTGTTGCGTGAGATGATAGGTTTTGCCGCCGAGCGCCTGATGGCAATGGAGGTCGGCACTGTGACCGGCGCGGCTTACCACGAGAAGAGCGGCGAACGTATGGTCCAGCGCAACGGCTATCGCGATCGGGATTGGGAAACACGCGCCGGCACGGTCGAACTGCGTATTCCGAAACTTCGCAAAGGCAGTTATTTCCCGAGCTTTCTGGAGCCACGGCGCATGGCCGAGAAGGCACTGACTGCCGTTATCCAGGAAGCTTACGTTCAGGGCATCTCGACGCGGTCTATCGACGACCTGGTCAAGGCCATGGGCATGAGCGGCATCTCGAAAAGCCAGGTCAGCCGCCTTTGTGAGGAAATCGATGAGCGCGTGAAGGCGTTTCTCGATCGTCCGATCGAGGGGGAATGGCCTTATATCTGGATCGATGCCACCTACCTGAAAGTTCGCCGTGGGGCCCGGACTGTCTCCGTCGCCGTCATCATCGCTGTGGGCGTCAATACCGACGGCCGCCGGGAGGTTCTTGGCATGGAGGTCGGCACGTCAGAAGCTGAACCGATCTGGGCAGAGTTCTTACGCAACCTGACCCGTCGTGGTCTGCGCGGCGTCAAGCTGGTCGTCTCCGATGCACATATCGGGATCAAAGGCGCGGTATCGAAGGTTTTGAACGCCACCTGGCAGCGGTGCCGCGTACACTTCATGCGCAATGTCTGCGCCCATGCAGGCAAGAGTGGCCGCCGGGTCGTCTCGGCCTTCATCGGTACCGCCTTCGCTCAGGAAACGCCTGAAGCCGCCAGCGCACAATGGCGAAACGTCGCCGATCAGCTCAGGCCCAAAATGCCAAAGCTGGCAACGATCATGGACGAGGCTGAGCATGACGTCCTGGCCTACATGACCTTCCCAAAGGAGCACCGCATCAAGCTTCACAGCACAAACCCGATTGAGCGTCTCAATGGCGAAATCAAGCGCCGTTGCGATGTCGTGGGCATCTTCCCGAACGACGATGCCATTATCCGCCTCGTGGGCGCCATCTTGCTGGAGCAGAACGACGAGTGGACGGTTCAACGCGGCCGCTACATCACCCTTGAAACCATCGCACAACTCAGCGATGATCCCGTTCTCAGCATGCCAGCCGTGGCAAGCTGACGAAAATCCGGACCCGTCCGGAAACCACTGATGCCTAGCGCTCAGTTACACCACGTCACGGGACACGATCTTCCTTCGCCGGGCGGTGGCTGCGCCATCTTGCCCCCAACGGCGGCTAGAGCGGAGGAATTCCATGGGAAATCCTTCCCTTCTAAAGGACATGGCGCGCGCCCCCCCTCCGGGACGACGGGGTAGAATGAAAAGCCGAGCGGTATTAACAGAGTGCTGGGCCTGCACCCCCTGCCGGAGGCAAGAGGCAGCGTACTACTTCTTCGCGGGGGCTTGCGGGGCCGGCGTGGCACCGGCGGCATTGACCTTATCCAGACGATTTTGCAGGTCATCCGCCTTTTTCATGCGCTGAGCCAGCTTTTCAGTCAGGTCGCGCGCCTTGTCGGGCTGCATCTGAGCCAGCATGGCGGCAAGGTTGCGCTCCTTCATCTTGGACGCGATGGGCAGGCGCACATCGTCCTTCAGTGTTTCCATGACCTTTGCGGCGTCCTTCGGCTTCATGGATTCATAGACCTTGACCATGCGGGCCACGTCATCGTCGCCGGTCTTGTTGGCCTGATCCAGCAGCGCCTGCACCTGTGTCTTGAGGTCACCCAGTTGCTTGATTCGGCCATCGAGCTTGCTCTCGGCGGCGGCGATCAGCTGCTCTTGCGTCGCCATCTGTTTTTCGCGGGCGTCCAGCTCAGCGCGACGCTGCGCCAGCGCCTGAATGACCTTCAACTCCGACGGTGACATGCCCGCCTGCTTGGCGAGGTCATCGACCGAAGTGGCACAAACAGGGGCCGCCTTGGCCGCGGCGGGCTGGGCCGCATCGAGCACCGAAAGGGCCTTGTTATCGCCAGAGACCGAACCGGCCGCAGATTCGGCCGCATCGGTGGCGGTGTCATCCGCCGAAGGGGCCTTTTCCGACTTGGGCTTGCTCTCACCTTTCTTGGTCGCGCCATCGGCCTTCGGGGCCTCGGCCCAGGCGGTGGCGCTTTTGAGGAAGGCGGGCATGGCCTCGATGGAACCGACCGCACGGACGGCGAAAACGCCGCCCACGGCAACGGCGATCAGCGGCAGGAGGCGGAGATGATTGGCCATAAATTATGTACTCGGTTCAACGCAACCGCCGGAACACGGGGCGCGCAGGTTTGGGGGCCGCAACTGTGGCCTCGGGAGCGGGCCTGTCCGGCGAAGCCGTCTGACCCGCGTCAAATAGTTCGTCATCGAGCGCCGGCAGCCGCGAACGCGACAGCCGCAAAGAATCTGAACGAACATCCGGAGCCATAGAACGGTCGGGCACCGCACTTCTGCGGCCTTCGGTACTCAGCGACGGCGTCTCCGCTGACGCGCGACGGGCCATACGCTGGGATTCCACGTCCTCAGGATCGGCGAACGCTCTCAACATTTCGTTAATTGCCTCCAGCCCGATGGCGCTGACGGCGGCCTGTTCATCGAGCTGCGCCCGCGGCGCGGTCGGCGTTTCGGAACGCTGAACTCGCGAAAGGCGATCATTCATGTCGCGCAGACGCCCCGAGAGAGGCAGGCCGAGGTCTTCGTCGGCATTCTCGTCTTCAAAAGCAGGTCGTCCACGCCCGGCATAGGTCTGGCGCCCTTCGGCTCCACGCGCAGCGGCCCAACTGTCGCGCTGATTGCTTCGCGCCACTGACAGAGGCGATTCCGGCTCAGGCTCTAAGATGCGTGTCACCTTAGTGACATTTACCTCTTCGAGATCACGGCGGGCGCGTTCGGCTCTGTTGATCTGGCTTTCCAGCTTCGACAACAGGTCCCGGGCCGCCAGAATGCGCCCGTGGAGCAGTTCCTGTGACTCGTCGGCATTGGTGTGCAATTCGCGCAAGGAGGTGTGCGCCTTGATGGCCGCCTGATCCAGTTCAGCCACCGCCTTGATGAAGCTCTCCTGCCCGCTGCGCAACGCCTTCAGGCGCGCATTGAGGCGCGTGCCGTACCAAAGGGCCACCAGCAGCAGGCCCATAAGGACCATATCCATGATCAGTCCGGCTGCGGCAGGCATGGGGGCGGATTACTTCTTCCTGATCTGCGTCAATCGGCGCTTGGTTGAAGCCGCCAGCGGGTGATCGACGCGGACAGCGATGTTGTGGCCTTTGCGTCCCATCTTGCCATTGGTCAGCGGAATCGTGCCGCACCGCAGTTCAATGGGAGAATCAGCCGTTGCATTGAGTACGATGGTCTCACCGACCTTCAAGTTCAAGACCTCAGACAGCGGCATCTGCTGTTCGTCGAGTACGGCGCGCACTTCCATCTGAGTCGTCCACAGTTCCGTGGCCAGATGGCTCTCCCAGATGTTATCGCGACCGAACTTTTCGCCCATGAACTGCTGAAGCAGCATTTTGCGGATGGGTTCCAGCGTCGCATAGGGCAGCAGCAGCTCGACCCGACCGCCGCGGTCTTCCATATCGATGCGCAGCTTGACCAGAATGGCGGCATTGGCCGGGCGCGCAATTGCGGCAAAGCGCGGATTAGTTTCCAAACGGTCCAGATTGAAATTGACCGGCGTCAACGGCTCAAACGCCATCTTGGCATCGTGCAGGATGACTTCAACCATACGCTGCACCAGCACGCGCTCGATCGTGGTGTATGGACGACCTTCGATGCGCAGCGCTGCCGTGCCACGCCGTCCGCCAAGAAGCACGTCCACGATGGAATAGATCAGATTGGAATCGACAGTCAGAAGACCGTAATTGTCCAGTTCCTCGGCACGAAACACTGCCAGAATAGCTGGCAGCGGGATGGAGTTGAGATAATCGCCGAAGCGGATCGACGAGATATTATCGAGTGACACTTCGACGTTGTCGGACGTAAAGTTTCTTAAACTCGTCGTCATCAGGCGCACCAGGCGGTCGAAGACGATTTCCAGCATCGGCAGGCGTTCATAGGACACCATGGCCGAATTGATGATAGCCCGGATGCCGGACCGCTCATTATAATCGTCGTCGCTGAGGTCGAAGCCCAGCAGGCTGTCAATTTCGTCCTGATTGAGGATGCGTTCGGCCCCGGTGGGAGAGGCCATGCGCGCATCGCCTCCACCTCCGCCGACCATGGCTTCCCATTCGGCCGCCAGATCGCCCGCACCCCCGTCGCCCCCGCCGCCGGTCGCCGCTTCGGCCTCAGCGGCCAATTCGGCCTCCCATTGGGCCATTAAGGCTTCCTGATCGACTTCCGCCATGTACGCCTGCTTCCCGACTCTTACCCGAAACCTGCTGCTACCCTGATTCAGGTAATCAGCATCTCTTCAATCAGCACCGCATTCACCTTATGTGGGGCCAGCACCAGATTGACACGACGCAGGATCTCCAGACGCAACTGATAACTCCCCTGAGAGCCGGTCACGTCCTCCGGGCGCAGCTCGCGCAGGAAGCCCTGCAACACGTCGTCAATACGCGGCAGGCTTTGATTGAGAAGTTCTACCGTCTCATGATCCGCCACTTCGAAGGTCAATTTCAGCTTGAGATAGGTCGCCTTGCCATTGGTCGTCTGGATATTAGCCAGCGTGTCCGGCAGGGTGAAATAGGTGATGCCGTCCGGCCCTTCGGCGATCACAGGCTGGGTCTTGGGATCGACCTTTTCGCCGCCACCACCGTGACCGCCCTTCTCTTCCTTTTTCTTGCCGTGGCCGTCGTCTTTTTTCTTTTCTTCGCCGTGGCCACCCTTGGCTTCTTCGCCGTGCGCACCGGCTTCGGCGGCTGGCTTGGGCTTGAGGAACAGGAAATAGGCGGCAGCCCCGCCCCCACCGAGCAGCACCACCGCGCCCCCAGCGATAGCGATCAGCATGATCGGCAAGCCTTTTTTCTTTGGGGCTTCGCCGTCTTCGCCTTCGGCACCGTCAACCGGCGGCGCCTCTTCCTTCTTGGGTTTCTCTTTCTTAGCCATTACCCGCCCGACACCATGAGTCCATACATGACGTCAGCCTCTCAAAACATGGTTAACGAAGCGTTTGGAAAGACGGTTAGCGCGTTAACTTTTTCGCAGAAACCCGATAGCTGACTATGTGGTGCGTTCGACCTTGTGCCGGATAAAGGCAAAGATCGGAAATATATCGATGAATTGACCTCTGCCAGTGTCAATGAAAAGCTGTACGTCGTCCCCGTCACCCATAACGAGAGTCACGACTTCGTTGGAAACACCTACTTTTGACCTTTGGCTACACAGTACAGATAAGATTTCCGAAAAAGAAATCGACCTGTCGGTTGCATGAACCCTGATGCCCAGTTGATCTATAATAAATTGGGCCTCACCCAATTTATTCCGATAAATCGCCGAAGGCGCTTCTTTATCAGCGCCTTCCACCAAGGCCAAACCTTCAACAGCCCGGGTCAGCCTTCTAATTCCGGGCATTCCTTAGAGTTGGCGGCGCGTTTGAATGAAGTACGTGACGCCCGTCCAGATCGAGGCCAAGGCGGCGAACCACAGGGCCAGATAGGCGATGGTGAAGAAGGGGTCGTACCAAAGGGGCAGCAGCTTTTCCAAACCAAAGGCGGCCCAGCTTTCGGTGATCAGTAACGCGCCCAGTGAGGTCATCTGAATGGCCGTCTTCCACTTCGACAGCACGGTCACCGGCAGGGAAAGGCTGCGCCCGGCGGTGGCTTCGCGCAAGGATGAGACGGCAAATTCGCGAAACAGGATGATCGCGCCAGGCAATACGAAAATCGGGTCGCCCGTGTGCATAGCAAAGAGGCCCAGAAGCGTGCCGCAGACCAGAATCTTGTCCGCTATGGGATCAAGAATCGAGCCCCAGACCGAAACGGCGTTGAGCCTACGCGCCAGATAACCATCAAGGTAGTCGGTCACCGCAGCCACGACAAACAGGTAGAAGGCCCAGCGTTGCAACCCGAAGATCATGTCTGGCATCACTGACACCATCGGAATGGCATCCGCCGACACCGCCATCAGCACAAACATGGCGATCCCAAGCACCAGTCGGGTGGCCGTCAGTATGTTTGGGATGGGGTTGACCTGTTCGTTCGTCATCACACGCACCTTCGTTTTTGCCGGCCTTAGGTTTTTACCGACCTCAGGTTTTACCGGCGCACTGTTTGGCACTTCTGACGGCAAATCTCAAAGGAAAAAGCCCGTGACACGAAAAAGGGCGGGCGTCCGCAGACGCCCGCCCTTTTATAAGTTTTGGGAGCCCGTACCCGCAGAGGGGCCAAACAAAATCCAGGTCAGAACTTCATGCCCAGACCCAGCCACACCGACTGCTGCATCAGTTCAGCCTTCACACCGTCGTCCTCGACATCGCCAAAGTCGGTGTAGCGGTATTCGATGCGGCCAAACACGCGGTCGCTGAAGGCGTGATCAGCCCCGATGCCCGCCGTCCAGCCGGCGACGGTTTCGGTCTCCTTCTCGCCGTCATATTCGACATAGGCGCGCGTCCCGGCGACTCCGGCCGCGCCGTAAAACAGGGTGTTGCCTGACACAAAACCCAGACGTGCACGCACCGCGCCGGAATAGTCGATGCCGGTCTCGACCTCTTCGCCAAGCACCCTGTAACGGTCTTTGGCATTATTCCAGTTCAGATCGGTCTCGACGCCGAAAACTGCACCATTGCTTTGTGCATTGAAGCCCAGAATGACCCCCGCCGCTCCATTGCCGGTATCATCGGAGGCGCTTTCCGTGGTGGTGCCGGCACTATACGTCACCTCCAGCTTGGTCTTGGCATAGCCGCCCTGCCCCGCAATATAGGGGCCGGAGAAGTCTGCTGGAGACTGCGCCATGGCGGGCGCGGCGAAGGCGAGTGCGCCACTCAAAAACAGCGTTTTCATCGGAGATCCTTCAGGTAATTGGTCAAGACAGCCGGATAAGGCGATCGCCATAAGGATTCGATGAGTGCCCCCGGCCTGAACCTCAAGGACTAAGTCTGAATGCCTGACTGTGTCGAAAATGTCCTAAGCCCGGATCTGGCGAACGAAGCCGTCAACCTTGTCACTCAGTTCGCGGGCGCGGCCTTGCAAGGTTTCGCTGGCCCCGGCGACCTTTTGTGCCGTCAGGCCGGTGTTTTCCGCAGAATCGGTGACGTTTTGCATATTGTCGGCGATTTCGCGCGCCCCGGCCGCCGTGGCGTGGATGGTATGCGAGATTTCCGCCGTCACCTGCGACTGCTGACCGACGGCCTCAGCGATGACGCCGGTGCCCGCCTCAATCTCGGCAATAGTGCGCAGAATGTCATTCATCGCCTCAACCGACAACTGGGTCTCGGACTGAATGGCCCCCACTAGCGCCGAAATATCGCCCAACGCCTTCGACACCTGATTGGACAGGGCCTTGACCTCAGAGGCCACAACCGCAAAGCCCCTGCCCGCCTCCCCGGCGCGCGCCGCCTCAATGGTGGCATTGAGCGACAGGAGATTGATCTGCCCGGCAATGGTGTTAATCAAGCCGACGACATCGCCGATACGTCCCGAAGAATCGCTCAACCGTTGAATCACCGACTTGGCCGCATCGCCTTTGACCGAGGCCACGCGCACCACGGCGGCGGCGTGTTCGGCCTGTTCGCGGATAGCGGCGATGGAGGCGGTCAGTTCTTCGGCCGCGGCGGCCACCTGAGCGGAGTTGGAGGCAGCGTTCTGCGAAATGCCGCAGACGCGATGGGTGCGCGTCTTGGTGTCCTGCGCGATATGGGTGACGTTATCGGCTTCGCCTTTCAGCAGGGCCGTGGCTGAAACCACCTCGCTGACCACTGTCGTCACAGAGGCTTCCAGTTCGTCAGCCAGGGCATTCAGCGTGCAGCGACGCAGTTGTGCGGCGCGTTCAGCCTCATGCGCTTCGGTTTCCTGACGCTGGCGTTCCATATCGCTGATGCGCTGCGCCTGTTCGGCGGCGGCCTGCCGCGCGCGGGCTATGACCTGACGCGCCCGATAGACGCCGAGGCCGACACCCACCGCGCAAAGGGCCGCCAGCCCCAGACCGATTAGCAGGGCCAGACGGATACGGTTCAAGCTAGCCTGATATTCTTTCAGCGTGATGTCCACCCCAACCAGACCGGCAAACTGTCCCGAGGCGTCGGTAAAGGGCGCATAGCCGGACAGGAAGGTGCCCCATTTGTCGGTGACCGGTTCGCTTTCGGTTGCGCCTTTGCGGTCGCGAAAAGACTGAATCAGAAGCGGCGAGGCGTCTTTATACTCTTCCATTACCGACGAGGGCTCGCCAATGCTGCCGGTCGGCTGCACGTCGATAACAAAATAGACTTTACCCTCGCGCTCGACCATGGCGTAGATGAACGCCAGACGCTTGTCAGCATCGATCAGCTTCTGAAACGGCGCGGCGACGGCCTGATAATCGCTGCCCGCCTTGTCCGTGTCGGAGGTGAAGGTCGAAAGAGTTCCCGTATCCAGCAGGGCGGCGGCTTGATGCGACAGACCGTTCAGATTGTCACGAATCTCGGTCTTCATACCGTGCTGCGCCGTCATATAGACTGCCAGCGACGCCACCAGCGCCACACCGAACACCAAAGCCCCCGCCAGCAAGCCGTCGCGCAGGGGCTTGATACCCTGAACCGTCATCTTCCGCCTCGTTTTCATAAAACGCTGGATTCGGTTTTACGGCCGCAATGGTTAATTTGAGTTAATTTTGCGCCGCACGTAAAAAGATTCACGTTTAGTCCAAGGTCAGTCGATAACGCTTAAGCGCGATAAAACTGGCCACAGTGATGAAGATCAACAGCGGCCAGATATTGTGCCACACAGCACTGGCGTCGGCGCCCTTGAGCATGATGCCCCGCACGGCACGCAAAAAATGTGTCAGCGGGAAAACCGAACCGACCCACTGCGCCCATTCAGGCATACCTCGAAACGGAAACATAAAGCCTGACAACAGAATAGACGGCAGAAAGAAGAAGAAGGTCATCTGCATGGCCTGCATCTGGGTGCGGGCAATGGTTGAGAAAGTGAACCCGACGGCCAGATTAGCAATGATAAACAGACCGACACAGGCCAGAAGCAGCCACGGCGAGCCTAGAAACGGCACGCCGAACACGAAGGTCGAGGCCAGCAACACGATACCCGTCTGGATCAGCCCCACCCCGACATAGGGGGTGATCTTGCCCACCATCACCTCCCACGGGCGCGCCGGCATAGCCAGCAGGTTTTCCAGCGTGCCGCGCTCGCGCTCACGCGTCATGGCCATCGAGGTAATCATGATCATAGTCATGGTCAGGATAACGCCGAGCAGACCCGGCACGATATTATACTGGGTGATGCCTTCGGGATTGTAGCGGCGATGCACCACCACATCGACCAGAGGCTTTTGCCCTTGCAAGGTGGACCAGCTACGCCCTAATCCATCGTTGATTGCCCTTCGCACGATCTCGTTCATCTGTCCGACCGCCCCGGACGCCGCCGACGGGTCAGAAGCGTCCGCCGACAGCAGCAGTTGCGGCCGGTCTCCGCGCAGCAGGCCGCGCGTAAAGCCCGATGGCACCTCGACGACAAAGGCCACCTCGCCATTTTGCAGCAGGCGATCGGCCTGCGCCGGGTCGAACACCTGCTGTTTGATGTCGAAATAGGTCGATTGGCGCATGGCGGCAACGATCGACCGCACGGCAGGGCTGGTTTCTTCCAGATATACGGCGGTCGGCAGGTGGCGTGGATCGGAATTGATAGCGAAACCGAACAGGGTCAACTGGAGGATCGGCACCATGATCATCATGCCAAAGGTCATGCGGTCGCGCCGCATCTGGATAAATTCCTTGGCCAGTATGGCGAGGATGCGCTTCAGCGGGGCGATCATGATTTGTCCTCCGCCGCGTCCGCTTTTTCCGAGAGGAAGAACGGACCAAACCTGAAAGGCAAGGGCAGAGCGGCAAACACAGAGTCTTCTTTCATGACTTGTCCTGCGCCTGACTCATTAAATCGATGAAGACGTCTTCGAGGCTGGGGCGTTCGCGTCGCCACTGCGTGCCCGCTCCGCCTTCGCTGGCGATCAGGGCGTCGAGCTTAGCGGCATTGCTGTCGGAAACGTGCAGGGCCGAGCCGAAATAGGCTACGTGCTCAGCGCCATCACGGCCGCGCAAACGGTCGGCCAGTGCCCGCACACCGGGCCCTTCGGCAACCCAGGTGTGCAAGCCGCTCTCGTCGATAATGCGGCTAACCGGCCCCTGCGTCATCAACTGACCATAGGCGATATAGACGATCTCATCGCAGCGCTCGGCCTCATCCATATAGTGGGTCGAAACCAGCACGGTCAGGCCTTCAGCGGCCAGCCGGTGAATCTGGTCCCAGAAGTCGCGGCGCGCCTGCGGATCGACCCCCGCCGTTGGTTCATCGAGCAGTAGCATGGCGGGGTTGTGCAGGGTACAAGCGGCCAGTGCCAGCCTCTGTTTCCAGCCGCCCGAAAGCGTACCAGCCAGTTGTTTCTGGCGGCTGCTCAGGCCAAGTGTTTCCAGAGTCTGATCAATAACTTGTTTTATATTCCTAAGCTCATAAAGCCGCGCCACAAACTCCAGATTTTCGCGGATCGACAGGTCCTCCCAGAAGGAGAATTTCTGAGTCATATACCCTACCTGCCGCTTGATCTGACCGCTGTCGGCTATGAGGTCGTAGCCAAGGCAGGTGCCCTGTCCTGCATCTGGTTTAAGAAGTCCGCATAACATGCGAATAGTTGTCGTTTTTCCGGAACCGTTGGGCCCTAGAAAGCCCCAGACCTGACCTCTAGGCATACGAATGGCTACGTTATCCACGGCCACGCGATCACCGAAGCGCTTGGTCAGGCCGTACACATCAATAGCACGGTCAGTCATGGCCGCCTCCCCCTGTTTACGGAGGACGTGTCGGGGCGCAATCGCCGACAGGGGGGGCCATATCGGCGCGGTCTGCCCCTCCCACCGCTTCGCGGTCTCCCCTCCCCGCCAAGCAGAGAGGGAGAAAGGCCCACATCTTTTATACCTCCCCCGCTTACTGAAGCGTGGGAATTGCCCGTCTTCATAGTGCCACATCCACAGGCTGACCGGCCTTAAGAACGTCGGGCCTTTGCGGCGTCGCCTCGATCAGAAAGACCAGTTTCTTGCGTTCGCGCACCGAATAGATGACCGGCGGCGTAAACTCGGCCTCCGGCGACACATAGCGCACCTTCGCCGTCTGCGCCTGACATCCGTCACAGGATAGGCGGATCGTCTGCCCGATCCTGATCTTCGCCAGATCACCCTGCGGCACGTAAAAGCGCACAAATTCGCGCCCCCCGGGATAGACACTGAGCACCGGCGTACCTGCGGCGACAAACTCCCCGGCCTCGCGCAGACGCCGCTCGACCTGCCCATTCAAGCGCGCCTTCACCGCCCGCTCGTCCAGCATCCATTGGGCCTGAGATGCCTCGGCCCCGGCGGCCTGCGCCTGAGCCTGCGCGGCGGCCAGTTGATCCGTCCGCGCCGCCTGACGACGCGCTACTATACTACGTTCAATGGCGGCGACATTGGCTTCGGCCGCCTGCCGTGTGGCCCTGAGCTGATCGAGTTTGGCCTGAGACACATAGCCCTGCGGTGCCAGTTTGGCGTAGCGCGCCTCTTCGGAACGGGCGAGATCGAGCGAA
Organism: Asticcacaulis excentricus CB 48; assembly: GCF_000175215.2. Taxonomy (NCBI): domain Bacteria; kingdom Pseudomonadati; phylum Pseudomonadota; class Alphaproteobacteria; order Caulobacterales; family Caulobacteraceae; genus Asticcacaulis; species Asticcacaulis excentricus. The sequence continues at coordinate 1,560,497 of NC_014816.1, forward strand.
GCGCGCGCCTGATCGCGCTCTTTCAGCAGGGGCGCAATATCCGCCTCGCGCGCGCCCTTGCTGAGGTCGGTCGCCGTCGCTTCGGCGGCGCGCCTCTGGCTCTCTGCGCCGCTTAAAGCCTGCTGCTGCTGTGTCGCGTCGAGCGTAAACAAGGGCTCACCTGCGCTGACCGTCGCCCCGTCATCGACATAGACCTGCGTCAGCCAGCCGGATTGCGGCGCGGCCACCGCCACCGACTGCGCCTCGACATAACCCGTATAGTGCCCGGCCTCTTCGCGCGCGCAGGCGCTTAAGCATAACGGCAAACACAGAAGCGCGTAGCGACGACTCATGGCCTCACTCCTCTCAGGAACGTCTCGACATGGGCTTTCAGATAGGGCCGCGCCTTGACCGCCGGGGCGCTGATCTCACCAAAGGTGAAGTACCACAGCGCCGCCTTGACCACCGGCGCGATGAACAGATGCGCGTACATCTTCGGTTCACCGGCGATCAGTTCCCCACGCGCTATGGCCCGCCGGAACAGGCCTTCCACCGCCTCCAGTACCGGCGTGATGACCTCATCATGATAAAAGCGCGCCAGTTCGGGAAAGCGCGAGGCTTCGCGCACCAGCAGCTTGGGATAAAGCGGCACGGTGCCCGCGTCGATTTTGCCACCGATAAAGTGCGTCACGCGCTTCAAAAGCCAGCCCACCGGGCCGTTATAATGGTTGAGCACAAACAGGATGCGCCCGACGCGTGGCAAGACGTCCCGCCGCAGCAAGGCCGCAAACAGCGCCTCCTTGGTCGGGAAATAGAGATAGACCGTGCCCTTGGACACGCCCGCCGCCGCCGCCACATCGTCCATGCGCGTATCGGCAAAGCCGTGGCGACTGAACAGGTCATAGGCCGCCCGCAACAGGGCATCGCGGCGGACATCGGGAGACAGGCGCAGACGTTTTTGAGGCAGGAGAGTAGACATTTTCACTTACTGACTGACTGGTCAGTAAGTAATATCACAGCGCTACACAGACGACAAGCGGGCCCCGGAGCGTTCGGCTATCTGCAACGTCTGACGCCATGTAACACAAACCTGACATTTTTTTCTCATGTCAGGTTGACATTACATTTTTGCGATGTAAGCTTAACCTTACATCCGGCCCGATGTCCTTTCACCTTTGCCAAGGACGACACCCATGAACCTGAAAACACCCGCCGCCGAATACGCGATTCAAATGACCCTCTGGATGGCGCTCTATGCTGGCCTGCTGATCGGCGCGATCCTGTATATCAAGGCCAATCACCCGACGGGTCCGCTGCTGTACGCACTGGCCGTCCTGCCCGCCCTGCCCATTGGCGGCACCATTGTCACCTTCCTGCGCTTTATCGAGCGGTCGGATGAATTTATCCGCGCCATGATGGTCCGCCGCGTCCTGATCGCCATGGGCCTCACCCTGTTCCTTAGCACCGTCATCGGCTTTATCGAGAACTTCACCGAAACCCAGTTGATCGAGCGCTATCTGGTCTATCCCATGTTCTGGGCCTGCTTCGGTCTGGCCTCGCCCTTCATCCGGGGCAGCAAATGAAGAACCGCCTGAAAGACCTGCGCACTGAGGCCGGTCTGACCCAGGCCGATCTGGCCGCCCGCCTCAACGTCTCGCGGCAGGCCGTTATCGCCATCGAGTCCGACAAACATGATCCGTCGCTCGATCTGGCCTATCGTATCGCCGCCATTTTCGACCTTGCCGTCGAAGCGATTTTTGAAAATCCGCATCGCCTGAACTCAGGCGAATAAGAAACTGATCTGAAAAGGAAATCCTATGTTCAAGCGCTTTATTGCAAAGCCTTCGCGCTACCACTTTGCCATTTGGGTCGTGGTCGCCCTGGGCATCCTCGCCGCCAACCTGTCGGCCGCCAAATCCGCCACCCTTTACCCCGATGCCCCCACGGCGCGCTTTTCGGTTGAGGTGGTGGGCACAGGCCCCGACCTGATCCTTATTCCCGGCCTCAACTGCTCGCGCGAAGTGTGGGAGGCCACGGCCGAACGCCTCAAAGGTCGCTATCGCCTGCACCTGCTGCACATCGCCGGTTTTGCCGGTGAGCCCGCCGGCGGCAATGCCGAAGGCCCGGTCATCACCCCGTCCGTTGAGGCGCTGAACGCTTATATCGCGCAAAACAAGCTGAAAGACCCAATCGTGGTGGGTCATTCGCTGGGCGGGCTGATGGGACTCAAGCTGGCCACCCGCCACCCGCAGGCTCTGTCCAAGCTGATCGTCGTCGATGCCCTGCCCTTTATCGGCGTGCTGTTCAACCCGGTCGCCACGGTCGATACCATCGCCCCGCAGGCCGCTCAGTTGCGCGACGCCCAGCTTAAGGTCGATGACACCACCTATAAGGCACAGCAGGACGCCGCCCGTGCCGCTCTGGCGGCAGCCACCACGGATGCCGAACGCAACCAACGCCGCATCGCCCTGTGGACGGCGCTGAGCGACCGCCGCGCCTCGGCTCAGGCCTTCTATGACGACATGACCATGGACCTGCGCCCTGAGCTTTCGAAGATCACCGCCGCGGTGACCGTCCTCGTCCCGCACCACGCCTCCATGCCCTTTACGGCGGAACAGACCTTTGGCTTCTATACGCAACAATATAGCGGCACGGCCAAACTCAATATTGTCGGCATCAAGGATAGCCGCCACTTCATCATGTACGATCAGCCACAGGCCTTCGCCGAGGCGCTGGATGCCGCATTGCAAAAATAACGCCTTGTAGTTGAGAGTTTTTATCACGACGGATGACCTCTTGCGGGGTCATCCGTTTTCGATTAGCGTTCATCTTTGCAATCCTGAGGATCAGGTTTGTTTCGCCGCGGAAACCTGTACGGGCGGGCTTTATTTGCCTTCGGGGGAGGGAATGAGATGAAAAAAGTGCTTTTCGCAGCGGCGGTGTCCGCCGTTACGACCACCTGCGCGCTCTCATGCGTTGTCGCCCCCGTCGCGGCGCAGGCTCAGACGATCAAGTCCTTCGTCAAGATCGACAAGCCCGCCGAAGGCGCGCCGCTTCTGATCGTAACCCCCGAAGTCAGCCTGTCCCTGCTGACCGCCGGCGGCGTGCAGGAGCCGCGCTCGGACTGGTCAAAGGCGTCGCAGGGGCACCTGTCGGCGGCCCTGACCACCGCCCTCAAGGCCAAAAAATACGCCGTCAGCGAAGTGGCGCTCGACACCTACGAAGACCCGCGCGCCCTTCAGATACTGAAACTGAACGATGAGGTGGTGTCGGCCATCGCCTGGCAGCAGGTGCCTATGCTGCGTCTGCCGACGAAGACCTCCTTCGACTGGACGCTGGGCAGTGGCGCACGCACGCTGGTGCCCGCCGCAATGACGGACAAGGCGCCGCGCTATGCTCTGTTTCTCACCTGCAAGGGCAGCTACCAAAGCTCGGCCAAGGCGGCACTGAACGTCGGCATGGCGCTACTGGGCGGGCCGATGCAGTTCGGCGGTCAGGGCCTGCAATCCACATTGGTCGATCTCGATACGGGTCAGGTCGTGTGGTATCAGTTTAACACGGTGGCCTCAGGCACCGACATCCGGGAAGCCGAAGGGGCGACCGCGGCGGTCGAAAAACTGTTCAAGGACCTGCCGCTCTGATGCGCCGCGCGCTTACCGCCCTCACCTGCGCGCTGCTGATGACGGCAACGCAACCGGCTGTGGCCCTCGACAAATATCCGGAGCGTCAGCCGGGCCAGACGCCTATGGCCGGAACGCTGGAATTTTCCATCTGGGAAGAGACGAAAAAGGCCGAGCGCGACGCCCGCACGTCGGGGGAGCGCAACCATGACGAAGCGCTCAATGCCTATGTCCGCAGCGTGCTGGATCGGGTGGCCGGAGATTACAAAGGCGACCTGCGCCTCTATGTGATGGATCGGCCCTTCTTCAACGCCTCCATGGCCCCCAACGGCTATACCGAAGTATGGACCGGCCTGCTGCTCCGAGCCCAAACCGAAGACGAACTGGCCTTCGTTCTGGGGCACGAATTTGCCCACTATCGCCACAATCACTCGACCGAAGCGTTCGAGACGGTCAAGTCGAACCAGAACGCCGCCGCCGCCGCGGGCATGGTCATCGCCATCATCGGCGCGGGGGCAGCCGCTAATGCAGGCAGCTATTCCGCGGCGCGCGACATATCGAACCTGACCGGCGGGCTGATCGACGCGGTGTATCTGGGGGCCATCGCTTCCTACTTTGCCTATTCGCGCGACAATGAGAGCGAGGCGGACCGCTTCGGTAATAGCTACGCGCTGAAGGCCGGTTACGACCCCTATGCGTCGGTGCGCATTTGGTCCTATCTGATCGACGAGACTCAGGCATCCGACTATGAACGCACGCGCAAGCGTGGCGGCCGCATCAATATCTTCGGCTCACACCCGCTGGAAAGCGAGCGCGTCGATGCGCTCAGCCGGCAGGCCGAAGGATTGAAGGTCAAAAGCGACTCCGACGAGGTGCAAAAAGAGAAGCGCGCCGCCTATCGCGCCCAAATCCGCCCCTATCTCGCGCGCTGGCTGAAGGACGATCTGCGCCGTCAGGACTATGGTCAGACCCTATTCCTAATCGCTGAACTACAGCAGGACGGCCTCGATCGCGGCCTGCTCACCTTCTATGCCGGTGAGGCCTATCGTCTGAGGGCAAAGGACAACATCGGTTCTCAGGACCTGCTGGCCGCCGCCAATGCCTATAGCGAAGCCGCCGCCCTGCCCGACGCGCCGCCGGAAACCCGTCGGCAACTGGGTGAGGTCTATCGCCGCATGGGCCGCACGCAGGACGCCGTCGCCGCTTACGAAACCTATCTCAAGACCTATCCGCAGGCGCAAGACGCCTGGATGGTCGAAGACCTGCTCACCGGCCTGAAGACGGCACCTGCTCCCGCAGCGCCGTCGCCCGCGCCTGCCAAGAACTGATTTATCGGGGGACAATCATGCGTAAAATCACCGCTCTGAAAACCATCGCTGCCGCCACACTTGCCGCCGCGCTTCTGGCCGGTTGTGGCGGCGCGACGTTGGCCCCGAAGGGGGCTCTGGCCGTCGGCACGGGATACAGCGTCAGCCTCAGCCGAGACTGGTCCGACATCTCGCCGCTCTATTACAGCCGCGCCAAGAAGGTCAAAATCCTGTCGATCGACGGGCCCGGCCTTAACCGCTTGTTTGTTTCCGAAGGGCTGAGTGCTGCCGACCCGCTGATGGTCCACCCGGTCAAGGGCGATAACAAAAACGCCCCGGCCCCGCGTGGCAAGGCCAACATGTCCTATCCGGAACAGATCGAGTTTGTCACCAACTCGCTGGCAGCGCTCGATTATCAGAAGGTCGAGGCTTCGGCCCCCAAACCGGTCGATCTGAACGGTCAGCGCGCCGTGCGTTTCGACATTACGGCCAAGACGGCCGAGGGGCTGAACGTGCGGGGCGTGGCGCAGGCCGCTTCCAAGGGCGGGCTGGGCTATTACATCGTCTATATCGCCCCGGCTGAACACTATTACGATGCCAGCCTGAAAGACGTACTGGCGACCATGGCCAGCGCCAAACTGCCGTAAATCGGCCCGTTAGGCTGGAGGAATGGCGGATGTGCGACGAAAGACCACATAAAGCCTAAGGACAAACCGGCGTAAGAGCAGAACGTACCGCCTCAGGACGCCGCTCATGCCCGACACTTCTTTTCCCACTCAGTCGTTTGCTCAAAAATCGTGGCAAGAGCACGATGTGATGCGCTTTATGGGGCGGGAAGCCCCGCGCTACACCTCCTATCCGTCGGCGCATCATTTCGGCGCCTTGACGCCGAAGACCTATAAGGGTTGGCTGTCCTCCCTGCGTCCGGATCAGCCGATTGCCCTCTATCTGCACATCCCCTTCTGCGAGCAGATGTGCCATTTCTGCGGCTGCAATACGCGGGCAACGTTGAAATATGCGCCGGTCGAGGCCTATGTCGGGGCGCTGGTCGCCGAAATTCAGGCCGTCGGCGCGCATCTGGGCTTCCGTCCGGCGGTGCACAGCGTCCACTTCGGCGGTGGCTCGCCCTCCATGCTCAAGCCGGCCGATATGGGCCGCCTTTTTGAGGCCCTGCATGAGGCCTTCGACCTTTTGCCCGACGCCGAAATCGCCATCGAACTGGACCCGCGCCGCGTCACGCTGAGCAAAATCAAGGCCTATGCGGCCTTTGGTTTCAACCGCGTCTCTCTGGGCATTCAGGACACCTATCCCGCCGTGCAGGCCGCCATTAACCGCATCCAGCCGCTGGAGCAGGTCAAGACAGTGATGGGCCACCTGCGCGACAATGGCCTAAACCGCATCGGCATTGATCTGGTCTATGGCTTGCCGGGCCAGACCCTGAAGAGCCTCGACACCACCCTCGCCCACGTGTCCGAACTGGACCCCGACCGCATTTCGGCCTTTTCCTACGCCCATGTGCCATGGGTAAAAAGGCACCAGACCCTGATCGACGAAGCCCGCCTGCCGGGCACGGAAGACAAGGTGGCCATGTTCCTGCGCTTGTCGGACTATCTGACCTCACACGGCTATCGCGCCATCGGCATCGACCATTTCGCCAAGCCCGACGATGAGATGTCACGCGCGTTTGAGGCGCGGACGCTGCGCCGCAACTTCATGGGCTATTCGACCCTGCCCAATGACTATCTGCTGGGGCTGGGGGCCTCGTCCATCGGTGAGCTGGACGGCGGCATCATGCAGAATATCCCACAATCGACCACCTATCAGAACCGCCTTGTGGCTGGCGACTGGGCGACGGTGCGCGGCTGGGCCTATCAGGGCGATGACACGCTGCGCAAGGCGGTGATCAGCGACCTGATGTGCTATTTCGAAGCCGATATTCCGGCCATACTGGAACGCTATGGTTATGCGGCGGATTATCTCGATGCCGACATTGCCGGGCTGGCCGACTTTATGGCGGCGGGCCTGGTGAGCGTCGAAAACCGCCGTGTGCGCTTCCATTCGCCGCTGAAGATGCTGGCGCGCAATGTCGCCTGCGCCTTTGACACCTATGCGCGGCAATCCGAAGCGCCGAACCGCTATTCCAAAGTCGCCTGACGTTTCCCAGATCATTATGATTTCTGCTAGAAACATAATGATCTGGATTTTGTTTAGCCCCTCGCCGGGCGGTGGCTTGCGCCACCTTGGCCGCCGCCTCAATGGCGGCTTGAGCGGAATGATTTCAGTAGAAATCACTCCGCTCTAAACAGAGCGCGCGGGTCGAACCCGACCACCAGCGCTGTGCCCCACAGGACCAGCGCCCCGCCGATCAGGGTGCTCAGTCCCACGGTTTCGTGCAGGAACAGCCAGCCCCACAGCGTACCGAAGACCGGGATCAGGAAGGTGACGGTCAAGGCGGGGGCCGCCCCTATGTCATTGATCAGGCGGAAATAGATCATATAGGCAATGCCGCTGCACACGACGCCCAGCGCCACCACACCGGCGGCGGCCACAGGCGTCAGCGTCATCAGTTGCGTGGTCGTGGGCGCAAGGACCGGCACGAAGGGCGCGATCAGCACCACCGAGGCCCACATGCCGCCGTGGGCATTGGACAACGGATCGGGCGTGCGCGGTGCGTGACGGGCATAGACCGAGGCAATGGCGTAGCACAGCGCCGCGACCAGCCCCGCCAGCAACGCCACGGCTTCCCGTAGGGTGAGGTGTGTGGCATCAAGCCCGACCAGCACCCCGACCCCGGCCACGCCCAGCAACAGGCCGAAGACCGTTTTTATATCCGGCATCCGGCGCGACCACACCGCCATGATGATAACGGCAAACAACGGCGACATGGCGTTGAGGATCGACAGCAGAGAGGCCGTCAAACTTTCGGCAGCAAAGGCAAACAGCACAAAGGGCACCACCGAATTGAACAGGCCCAGGATCAGGAAGTACTTATAAAACCCTTTGATCTGTAGCGTTTTGCGCGTTGCTACGCCCACACCGGTCAGAAACACCGCCGCCAGCAGCACCCGAATGGCAATCAGCCATACCGGCCCCAGCGCCCCGACACTCAGGCGCATGAACAGGAACGACCCGCCCCAGATGGCGGCCAGAGACAACAGACGGATCAGGCTGGCAACAGACATAAAAAACCTCAACTCCCTCCCCCGCTTCGCAAGGCAGGATGTATGCAACGCATTGAACAAGCGTCCCGTCTCTTGCGGTGGAAACGATCGCACGTCCAGTGGCGAGGTTGCCATTCACCGCATCTATCCTGCCAGTTCCCGTCAGTAGGGCGTTCCCTGCGGCAAAGTTTTCCTTATTCAAAATTCAAAGACTATCTATTTCATTTATTCCCGTAGCTTCGCCATAGTTGCCCTACGTCCCACAGAGGACAAAAGGCTAAGGAAAGACAAGACGATGAGCGAGAGCAAGTGCCCCGTTATGCACGGCAAAATCATGACCACGACGGCCGGTGCGCCGGTGGCGGACAATCAGAACAGCCTGAGCGCGGGGCCGCGCGGGCCGCTACTGATGCAGGACTATCAGCTCATTGAAAAGCTGGCGCATCAAAACCGTGAGCGCATCCCTGAGCGCGTCGTGCACGCCAAGGGCTGGGGCGCGTTCGGGACCTTCACCGTCACGCACGACATCTCAAAATACACACGCGCCCGCGTCTTTGAACTAGGGGCCACCACGCCGTTGCTGGCGCGCTTTTCGACCGTGGCCGGCGAACTGGGCGCCGCAGATGCCGAGCGCGATGTGCGCGGCTTTGCGCTCAAATTCTACACCTCAGAAGGTAACTGGGACCTCGTCGGCAACAATACGCCGGTCTTCTTCATCCGCGACCCGCTCAAATTCCCGGACTTCATCCATACGCAGAAGCGCCACCCGCGCACCAACCTGCGCTCCTCAACCGCCGCCTGGGACTTCTGGTCCCTGTCGCCCGAAGCTCTGCATCAGGTGACCATACTGATGTCCGATCGCGGCATCCCAACCGATCCGATGCATATGGACGGCTTCGGTTCGCACACCTACAGCTTCCTCAATGCCGATAATGAGCGCTTCTGGGTCAAGTTCCACTTCAAGACGCGTCAGGGCCACGCCCACTATACCAATGCCCAGGCTGCCAATGTGATCGGGCAGTCGCGCGAAACCTATCAGGAGGCTTTGTTCGGGGCCATCGAGGCGCATCAGTACCCGAAGTGGGACGTCAAGGTGCAGATCATGCCGGAACTGGAGGCCGACACCACGCCCTACAACCCGTTCGACCTGACCAAGGTGTGGCCGCACAGCGATTATCCGCTGATCGACGTAGGCGTTATCGAGCTGAACCGTAATGCGTCCAACTACTTCGCCGAGATCGAGCAGGCGGCCTTCTCGCCATCCAACATCGTGCCCGGCATCGGTTTCTCGCCCGACAAGGTGTTGCAGGCGCGGCTGTTTGCCTATGCCGACGCCCACCGCTACCGTCTGGGGACGCACTATGAGGCCCTGCCAGTCAATGCGCCGAAATGCCCGGTGAACCATTATCACCGCGACGGCTCCATGCGCTTTTTCGATAACTTCCAGTCGAACCCGAACGCCTATTACGAGCCCAACAGCTTCGACGGCCCCAGGGAAGCCCCGCAATATCGCGAACCGCCGCTGCGGATCACGGGCGACGCCGACCGCTACGACCACCGCAACGGCAATGACGATTACAGCCAGCCGCGCGCCCTCTTCAACTTATTCGATGACGACCAAAAGGCGCGACTGTTTGCGAATATCGCCGCCTCCATGGCCGGGGTGCCCGACGTCATCATCGAACGGGCCCTCACCCACTTCGAACGCATCCACCCGGACTACGCTGAGGGTATCAGCGCGGCGCTGAAAAGCAACAGATAGACAGCGCAAACAGCCCTGCCAGTTCACCTGACAGGGCTGATTTATTTACAGTGCCCCCCTTATAGCGGCGGTTGCCGACGGCTTCGATTCACAGAGCTCCGCCGGATCGACAAACACCATGCGCCCCCTGTCGCGCATTTCCGGCTAGCACCGGGCGCACGGGGCGACTTGGGCCTGTCGGTTGAGCCTGTCATTTACTGTGCGTAGCCGTTCTCACATTTGCTGTCTTCATGCCGATGAGCTTTTGGTTAAACCGCGAACTGCCCGCATGGGCTATATTCGTGCTACGCGGGGCGCGTGAGACACAGATGTGGTTTGCCATTCTGGCTCTGCTCGGCTCCGCCCGTCAGCGCCTTCCCCCGCCAACGATCCTCCGAGGCGCTCCCTGACCGAAGCCGTCTTTCTTCTATATTGTGCATCAGAGCCTGATCATCGTGGCGCCCTATCAACTGGCCAAGGTCAACCTGCTCATTGTGTTGGACTTCGCAGTCCTAACTCAGATGGCGGTCGTGGGCCGCGTCCTAACCTATCTTATCGTTCGCGCCGTGCCCCTGTTGCGCTCCCTGTTCGGCCTCAGGCGATCCGGCGCCTCACGGTCAGGGCCAGAGCCAGCAACAGGCCGATGCCGATGACCGCCGTAAACGCCATCAGCGGCACGTCCTGACGCTGCACATTAGCTGCGGCGACCCAGCCCAACGCCCAGACCAGCGGCACGGCGTAAAGCCGCGAACGCGTCAGGCGCAGCATGATGCCCGCAAAGGCGATCAGCCCCAGCAGAAAGCCTAGCGACACCATGACCTGACGTGGGTCGGGCTGAAGCCCCGCTGCCACCAGTGCGGAGGTGAAGTTGACCACCGTCGCTGCCGAGATCCATCCGGTCACCAGTGCCAGAGGCGCGACGACGAAGCCCGTTTCGCTCTTGCTGAGGCTCAACCGTTTCAGGCGCATCAGTCCCGTCAGGCCTGCCGTCAGCGAGACGGTAATGATACCAAAGCTGACCCAGTCGATGCCATGGATAGGCACCCAAATCGACCATGCCGAATTGAGCGCCCAGATCACTGCTGTATGCGGCCAGGCGACTTTCAGCGCCGCATTGTCTGGGTGACGAATGCCCCACACGGCGCCGACGAGCGCCCACAGATAGATGACGCCCCAGATGGCAAAGGCCGGCCCCAGCGGCACCAGCGGGTGTGAGGTCAGCGCCGACTGTTCGGCGACACTGCGGCCAATGCCCAGCCACTCCGGCACCTGACCGCTGAAGATTTGCGCCAGACCAAGCATCAAGAGGAGCCACCCGGCGACGGTGACACGACCGGTGCTCACGGAATCCTTAGGGGTGATTGTGCGGGCCATGTGACTCTCCCTTTCTTGAAACGCTGTTTATACGCTCGCCAAGGGGATAATGTTCACGCCCGCCGCCTCACGAACGAGAGATCAGGCTTTTTTGACGAACTCGGTGCGCAGGACGAGACCGCGTACCTTCTCGTGGTTGCACTCGATTTCGTCTTCGTCGTAGGTCAGACGGATGTTTTTGATCAGCGTCCCGCGCTTCAGCGTCACGCCGCCCGATCCCTTGACCTTTAGGTCCTTGATCAGGGTGACGTTGTCGCCATCCGCCAGACGCGCGCCATTGGCGTCTTTTACGATCAATTCTTCATCGGACATGGCGAGGCTCCTTTTTAGCTTAAGTCGAGCCTTGCCTAACCGATCGGCCCCATTTCCACAACAGATGTGAGGAAATTAATCCCTGCAAAAACCTTCACCGTTCGAGACGGACACGCAATCCAGCTTGTCCGCCAGATCTTTGACGCCGGTTTTGGCTCCCGTGGCATGGCGGATGAGCTGGGTCTCGCCGTTGCGCTCGATCTGCATGGCATGGCCATTGACCGTACCCGTAAAGACGCCCGGCGTTATCGTACCGCTGAGTGTCACTTCATAATCGTGCTGACGGGCTACGACCTCCAGCGAGGTGCCTTCCGGCCCAGTCCAGCGCCCGACATAACCGGCGGCGACATCAGCGGCTTTCGACGCGCTGGTCGAGGCGGCGCTTGAGGCCGAAGCCTCCGCTTCTGTAGGAGTAGAGGCGTCGGGCTTGGGTGAGCAGGCCACAAGCAGAAAAGGAAGGAGACAGAGGGCAAAACGCATCGCAACAATCCGGCGGGTATCAAGGTGTCTGAACCACCGCCAGATTAGCGCGAATAAAAACCGAGTGAGATAACAGCCTTATCGGCCATTTATAAATTACGCATAATGCCTTTGTCGCGGATTAGGATTAATGAAACAGCAAAAGTCCTGCAATCGCCGCGTTCATCAGATTGGCCAGAGTAGCGGCCAGAAGCGCCCTTGGCCCCAGCTTGACAATCATATCGCGCTGATTGGGGGCCAGACCGCCGATCACCGCCAGTTGGATCGCGATGGACGACAGGTTGGCGAAGCCACACAGGGCAAAACTCATAATGGCTGTCGAACGCGCCGACAACTGCCCGCCCTCGTCCATCAGGTGCAGATAGGCGACAAATTCGTTCATGATCAGCTTTTCACCGAACAGACCGCCCGCCGTCACCGCCTCATGCCACGGGATATTGATCAGGAACATTACCGGCGCAAAGACAAAGCCCAACATCCCCTGAAGCGTCAGGTCGGGATAGCCAAACAGGCCGCCTATGCCGCCCAGAATGCCGTTAACCAGCGCGATCAGAGCCACAAAAGCCAGCACCATGCCGCCCACCGAAATGGCGATTTTCAGGCCATCCTGCACGCCGTCGGAAATGGCCGCCAGAAGGCTTTTGGGGTGGTGGTCGGCGTCTTCCATGATAGGTTCCGGAGAGTGGATCACCGCGCGTCTGGGGTCCGGAATGATAATCTTGGCCATCAGCAGCCCGCCGGGGGCCGACATGAAGCTGGCGGCCAACAGGTAGTCAATCTTGATGCCGATCTGCGCGTAGGCGGCCAGAATGGTGCCAGCCACGCCGGCCATGCCCGACGCCATGATGGCAAACAGTTGCGCCTTGGTCAGGCCCGCCAGGTAGGGCCGCACCACCAAAGGCGACTCACTTTGCCCGACCAGCACATTGGCGGCTGCCGCCAGCGCCTCGACGCGGCTGATGCCGATGATAAAGCCCAGGCCCCCGCCGATCACCTTGATGATCAACTGCATGATTTTTAGATAGTAGAGCACCGAAGCCAGCGCGGCAAAAAAGACGATGACCGGCAAGACATTGATAGCAAAGCCCGCCCCACCTGGCACATTGACCAACCCGCCGAACAGCATGTCAATGGCGCCCTTAGAATAGCCCATAAGGGCTTCGACGCCTTGCGCAATCGCCTGAACCCCCGCCTTACCCCAACTGGTGTGCAGGACCAGCACGCCGATCAGCACCTGAAGAGCAAAAGCACAGGCCACCATCCGCAGCCGGATAGCCTTGCGATCGGCCGACACCAGAACGGCAATCAGCAGCAGGGTGAGAATACCGCCTATGCCGATCAGCCAGTGGTTACTGGTCAAACCGGACGACAGACCAGTGACAGACGGAACGGAGGCGGAGGCAGAAGCGGCCATGCGGGTACTCAGGCAAAAACGAAGGGGTGAGCCTAAGCACCGCCGCGGGCCGGGGTCAATGCGCCCGCACTCAATAGGCGTATTTCGCCGCCAGTTCGAGGCGGTCCAGCCGCCCGCTTTGGCCATTGACCAATTCACGCTTGCCGGTGCGCAGCTCGATACCGAGATCGAGCCCCCTGACCGGCGTGAAAAACAGGTTAGCGGCCAGACTCTGCGCCGATTTCGACGCCAGAGCGGGGCTGCCCACCGGATAGTCAGCACTCAGGAAGGAAGCCGCAAAGGTCGAACGCAGGCGCGGCGTCCAGCCCAGCTTGACCGACGCAAAGCCGGAGGTGACGCCGACCGTCTCCATCTTCGCACCCGGCGTCCCGGCATAGACGACATCGGGGGCGAAGTTGAGCCCGACATAGCGCCCGATGCCCTCCCCGCCGGTCAGCATAAAGCGCAGATCATGGCGCGCCTTTGTCCCGAAGGGCACCTTTCCCGACAGGCTGAGTCCGTAACCCGACGCCGTGGCCCCGACCGCGCCATTATCAACGGCCAGTTGCCGCGCCAGAACCGCCACCGCGAAATCGCCATAGGGCTTTTTAAGACTGAGGCGCGCCGTCACGTCGGGCTGGCGGTCGTCGTCGTTTTCGATCAGGGTCGCCACCGTGGCTGTAATCGATGCTGTTTCGGGGTTTTCGAGCGCCACGGCCAGAGTGTAGCCCGCACCCAGCGGCAGGGTGTAGCGTACCTGCGGCTGACGCACAAAGACCGTGCCTTCGGTGGGCCCGACAAAGTCCGTGCTTTCCGGCAGGACGGCGACATTCTGGAACGTCGTCCAGTCCTGCCCGAACAGCCAGCGGCCATAGGTGATATAGGCGCGGCGCAGCGCCAGATTATAGCCGTTGGTGGTACGCTCGCTGCCGCCGCCGGGCGTGGTCTGGAAATCAGCCTCGACATACCCCCCTAAACCCGATCCGCTGTCCATCGACACGGTCAGGCGCGTCTGTTTGGCGATAAAATCGGCGTCGCTGTGTTCGCGCGTTCCGCCAACCGGGATGTACGCCGGCAGGTAGAAGTCGCGCCCCAGCGATCCGGTGGCCAGATCGCCGGAATCGTAGCGGCTGAACAGGGCATTGGTCTTGAGAAAACCGCCGAAACGCAAGGCGGGCCCAGTGCTCTGGACGGGTTGGGACGGGGCGGGCGGCGTTGCCTTTTCAGCCTTCAGCCCGGCCAGTTCCGCGCGCAGGCGGCTCATTTCGCCCTCCATCGCCGCCAGTCTTTGTTCCAGCGCCGCCGTCTCAGACGGCGCGGTCTGTTGCGCGCTGACCGGGCCAGCCGCCAGCGCCAGCCCGACCGCAGAGGTCAGGCCGATCAGGGTATATCGCATGTGAACCTCCCCGCTTTTTTTTTGCCCTTCTTCGTATTCCGGGTGGGCAGCGGTGAGACAGAGGATCAGGCCGAAGACGTTGTAAATGAAGGGCGACCTTGGTCGAGACGGCCCCCGACCTTGGTCGTTCAGACCTTGGTCGGATAACGTAACGTAATCCAGCCCATGGCCGCACTTGGGTCTGGACATGTCCGCGCCCAGGGTACAGATTGGGCCCGCCAGCATTTTCAACAATAAAAAGAATGCGGCCGGAGGTTTCGTCTTGAGTATGCCCCTTCCCGTTTCGGCACCCTCCATTCTGGTCGCCGATGATCACCCGCTCTTTCGTCAGGCCCTGATACTGGCGGCGCGCAAGGTCCGTCCGGACGCCCATATCCTCGAAGCCGGTACGCTGGACGCCGCCCTTGAGGCCGTGCGTCAGGCCACTAACCTCAAACTGGTCCTGCTCGATCTCCGCATGCCCGGTGCCGAAGGCTTTTCGGGTGTCGCCCTGCTGCACGCTGAAGTGCCGCACGTGCCTGTACTGGTCGTCTCCGCCGCCGAAGCCGAAAAGGCGGCGCGCGAGGCCCGGCGCTTCGGGGCCGTGGGCTTTATCGGCAAGGATCAACCACTGCCCCGGATGCAGGAGGCCATCAGCGATGCTCTGGAAGGCCGCATCAGCGACACGCCGCCCGCCGACCCGGAGGTCGATACGGTCGCCGCCAAGGTCGCCGACCTGACTCCGACGCAGTTGCGCGTCCTGCTGGGCGTGCTGGCCGGGCGGCTTAACAAGCAGATCGCCTACGACCTCAGCATTTCAGAGGCCACGGTAAAGGCCCATATGACCGCCATCATGCGCAAGCTGGATGTGCAAAACCGCACTCAGGCCGTGCTGGCCGCCCGCGCTCTGGGCATCGGGATCGACGGTTAAACCCCCAGCCACTGCCGCAGGGTTTTGGGCTCAGCGGGTTTGGCGAAGACCGGCACGCCCACCGCCTCAGCGGCCGCCTCGGTCGCCGGGTCCCGGTCCGCGGTGATCAGGGCGACGCGCAGGTCTGGATTACGCCCGCGCAAGCGCCGGATCAGCGACAGGCCGTCCTGACCCTCACTCAAATTATAGTCGATCAGGGCGCAGTCGACAGTTTCAGCCTGACTGAGGGCCGCCTCCGTGTCATCCACCGCCTGCACCTCGCACCCCCACAGCGTCAAAAGCGCCGACATGGCCTCACGCACCGCCGGCTCATCATCGACGATCAGCACACGTCTTGCCGGGGCGTTAATGGGCACCGGTCCCGCCGTCACGACCTCCACCGCCGCAACACGCGGCAGGGTCACGGCAAAGCGACTGCCGCGCCCCAGGCGCGACCGTAGCTCAACGCGCAGCCCCAAAAGCCGCGCCGTGCGCTCGACTATGGCCAGCCCCAGCCCAACCCCAGCCTCACCCGATACCCCCAGCCGCTCAAATTCGCGGAAAATACGGTCCTGATCGGCCTCGGCAATGCCGACGCCGGTATCGTAGACCTCTATGCGCACACGGTCGGTGCGCGGCCGCAACACCATTAACACGCCACCGGTTTTTGTGTAGCGCACGGCATTAGACAGGAAGTTTTGCAGTATCGAACGCAGCAGGTTGCGGTCGGTCTCCACCCACACGGAAGGCGCAATCAGCCTCAGACTCAGCCCCTTTTCCGCCGCCAAGGGCGTAAAGATCAGGCTCAGATCCCGCGCCAGAACCGACAGATCGAAGCGCACCGGGCGCGGCGTGACGCCTCCGGCATCGAGCTTGGAGATATCGAGGAGGGATTTGAGGAGGGCATCCGCCGCCTCGATCGAGCGCTCGACATTATCAACGAGGTCCCGCGCCTCGCCCTGCACCTCTTCGGCCAAAGCCGCGGTAAACAGGCGCGCGGCGTGCAAAGGTTGGAGGAGATCGTGGCTGGCCGCCGCCAGAAAGCGTGTCTTCTCCTCGGTCGCTCGCTCCAGAGCCGAATTGACAAGACGCAGTTCAGCGGTCCTACGTTCTACGCGGCTCTCCAGCTCGGCCCGCGCCGTTTCCAGCGCCGACAGGGCGTCGGCCTCACCCGTCACATCAGTAAAGCACATGACATAACCGCCGCCGGGCATGGGGCCGCCGACCGTGCGGATCACCCGCCCGTCATTGCGCCGCCGCTGAAAGGCGTGGTGGGTGCCGCGCCGCATATGCTCCAGCCGGCGCTCGACGTGGCTTTCGACCTCTCCCGGACCACATTCGCCGCGTTCAGCATTGAAGCGGATCAGCTCGGCCACCGGCGTGCCGACGCGCACAAGTTCCGGCGGATACTGGAACAGCTCCAGATAGCGCGTGTTCCACGCCACTAGCCGCAGGTTCTGATCAATTACGCTGACGCCGGGGTCGATGTTTTCCAGCGTCGCCGCCAGAAGGCCGCGCGAAAACTGCAGGCTCTGGCCCGAACGGTCGAGTAGGCGCGCGACCTCATCGACGCTGATCGCCGTGCCGGAGAGGGCCGACCACACGATGGCGTGGGCCGAAGGTGCGCCGACCACGCCGGCAATCAGCCGCTCGGCCCGGCGCACGTCGGCGCGGTCGATGGGGGCTTGGTCCTGTATGCGGCCAAAGGCTTCCGCCACCGCTTCGGGCCCGGCAAAGCGCGCTGTCAGCGCGGTAAGTTGCCCGAGACTGTGAACCGCACCTTGCCGCACCGCCGGCGTCAGGCGCAGGCCAAACCCCGGACGTGTGCGCCCGAAGGCCGAGACCAGACCCCAGGCGGCAGCATTGGCACCCAGCGAGGCCGCCACTCCGTGCACCAACGGATTTAGTTCAGGCCAAAAGACCTTTATTCCGAACAGGCCCTGCGGATCGAACGGCGTCATAGCCACGCCCTCAAGCCATTGCAGCGAGGCTATGGTTGGCCAGAACAGGGTGTAGGTCCACACGATCAGCCCGGCCAGAAGCCCGGCCTGAATAGCGGCGGCATCGCGCGGCTTACCATTGACGGCCAGGAGAAGAGCCGGTGTAAACTGCGCGATGGCGGCAAAGGCAATCTGCCCAATGACCGCCAGTTGCTGCCCCGGCGGCACCCACAGGGCATAGGTCAGGGCGGCCCCCATCACCGCTGCAATTGAGGCGCGGCGGACCCAAAGCATCAGCTTGCCGAAATCCACTGCGGATGAGGCGCTGCGGTGACGCAGCAAGAAGGGCGCGATCAGATCGTTCGAGATCATGGTCGATAGGGCAATAGTTTCCACCAGCACCATGCCGGTCGCCGCCGCGAAGCCGCCGATAAAGGCCAGAAGGGTCAGACCGTTAAGCCCTGCCGCATAGGGCAGGTTGAGGACGAACAGATCATGCGGCACATCCGGGCTCAGAAGCGTCAGCCCGGCCAACGTAATGGGCGGCACTACGACGAGCGTCGCCAGCAGATAACCCACAAATGGCCAGCGCGCCTTTTGTGCGTCCTCCGACCGGTCAGCCCCGATGACCGCCGTGTAGAATTGACGCGGCAGGCACACGACGGCGGCCATCGACAGAAGCGTCATGACGCCAAAATCGAGATTTAGCTGCGTCGGGGCAAAGCGGGCTGAAAAGTGGGCCCAGCCGACGCTGCGCAAATCGGGCGGCGCGCTCATAAATGCCACAACGGCGAACCCGGCAACGGCAACCAACGCCACCAACTTGACCAGAGATTCGGTGGCGATGATGTAGAATATGCCCTCATTACGGCTGGAGGCCACATAGTGCCGTGTCCCGAACAGCATGGCAAACAACGCTAGGGCCAGCGTCGTCAGGGTCATGGGCCATAGGCGTTCACCGCCCGCCACCGCCGCAAAGCTGGTCCCCACCGAGCGCAATTGCAACGCCACGTAAGGAATTGTGCCAAACAAAGCCAGCAGCGTCACCAGCGCCGCCACACCGCGACTTTTGCCGAACCGCGCGCCGATAAAGTCGGAAATCGATGTCGCTCCTTCGGCACGCACAGCGGCAATGAGTCGCGTCAGAAAACGCGACGCAAACAACCATAGCAAGATGGGCCCAATATATATGGGAACAAAACTCCATCCCTCCCCGGCTGCAGAACCGACCGCGCCGAAAAAGGTCCAGCTTGTACAGTAGACGCCAAGTGAGAGCGCATAGGCTGGCAAACGAAGAGGTGATCGGCGGTTCTCACGACGTGCCCAGCTTTCGGCCCAAGCCCCAATAGCAAACAGGCCTGCCACGTAGGCCGCCGCTGCAGTGAGTAGAATGTAGCCGTTCATGCGCACCCGCCAGCAAGACTACTGGCCAAGCTAGACCAGCGTGCGGTTCAGAGCAAACCCGTCGGAAGCCAAAAAAATGATGCGCCGCAATGTGTGCGAGCGCGAATAGCTACGACTAAGTCATAGGGAAGGACGCTTTTTCACCGTTATCTCGACACATTTCGAAGGACCCAAGAGCGGGTGATCGGCATGGTTTCTTTTTTGCTCTCCGCCTTGAACGCTTTCAAACAAGGGAAAAACACGCACTTTTTCCAGGTCATTTCCCCAAGGTGACGAGCGTTTTCTAGTTGCCAGTGTGACCTTATTGAAACAGGTTTCATTCGTAATGGACAAATTTGTGGCGAGACATTGACGAGTCCGTGACGACGAGGCGTTATGTGTTTCCAAAAAAAAAAATGGCCGCAGCTTTTCGGCTACAAAAGTGTCCATAATCCCGGAGATAGAGTGTGAAAAAAGAATCGAGACGATTTGGTCTTCTGGCCACAACCTCGTTTTGCAGTGCGGTGGTTGCGGGTGTAATGACGACGGTATCCGGCGGTGCTGCGCAGGCCCAAGACGCAGCCCCAAAAACGGACGAGGCTAAGCCGGCCGAAGCTGTACAGGAAGTGGTTGTTACGGGCTCGCGTATCCGCCGCAGCGTAGCCAATGCCCCGGCCCCAACGATCAGCGTCACCCAGGACGATCTCCTACAATCGGGCGTGCCCAATATCATCGACCAACTGGCCGATATCCCCGCCCTGTCCGGTTCGACCGTTCCGGAAGACACCACGGGTTCCAACCTAAACGACGGCGGGCTTTCGCTGCTGAACCTGCGCTTCCTCGGTTCGCAGCGCACACTGGTTCTGGTGGACGGCAAGCGTCACGTTGGTGCACCGCAAGGGTCTCTCTCGGTGGATGTGGACTCCATCCCGCGCCTGTTGATCAATCGCATTGACATCATCACGGGCGGTCAATCGGCTATGTACGGTGCCGATGCCGTTTCGGGCGTCGTAAACTATGTGCTCAAGCGCGATTTCGAAGGCGTCGAAGTCGATGGGGCCTATTCGCAAATCAACCAGGACGGCACAGCGCAAAAGCGTCTGTCCATGCTGTTCGGCAAAAACTTCTTCGATGACAAGCTGAACGCATACCTATCGCTGGAACACGAAGAAAACGATCAGGTCAAAGACTCCGACGTGGATTGGCGCCGCCGCGCCTGCGGCCTATACGCGATGGATGCCGATCAGGCCTCGCCGAACAATAATGACGGCGTCCTTGATAACCAACTGCTCTGCGGCGTTCGCAACTTCTCGCGCCCATATACAGGCCTATTGGTTCTCTCGTCGGCGATCACGGCCAGCCCGACAACCGACCCAGATATTCCGGCGTCCTCCGCCGGTTGTAGTGCCCCGACCTTGGCGGCCACCGCAACTGCTGCTCAAAAGCTTGCTTACAATGCCTTCCCTGCAGCTACCGGCACCAACACAAACTGCTTCTTTGCCAACGCCGGTAGTGCATTCGTCTTCGCCAATGATGGTACACCGCGCGGGCTCAATGTGGGTTCACGAGTTACGGTTGGCGGGGCACGCACCAACAACGTTGGCGGCGACGGCCTGAATATTGGTACTGAATTCTCGCAAGGCAGCCGGATCCCGGAATCGAACGCCAGCCGCGTTCAGGGTGGTCTGAACTTCAAATTGACCGAGAACGTCCTGCTTTATGCAGAAGCCAAGTACATCAAAGAAACGACCTACGACGAAGGACAGGGGTCGTTCTTCAACATCGGTATTTATGACTTCACGCGGGCCCCTGTATCGAATGGGACGACAACGCCCACCCTCGCGGTTATGCCGCAATGGACTCCAGCCACCAGTTCGTTCAACATTGGCCTTGATAACGCCTATCTCTCTTCCGATCTGCGGACGGCTATTCTCACGAATACGCGCAAAACCTACGATGCCAACGGGAATGTGGTTTCGACGGGCGCCCTCGACCCGCGCGCCATGTTCACAAACTTTGGCCCGCTGCGCAATCAGCTAAACTACCGCAAAGTGCAGCGTTACGTAATCGGTGCGAAAGGCGAAGCTGATCAGTTCCTGTTCGCCAAGAACATTTCTTGGGAAGCAAGCTACGTTTATGGCGAGCTTACGAATGAGAACCATGAACGCGCCGTTGATGTTGAACGTTACCGCTACGGCGCGGATGCGGTGGTCGATACGGCGGGTAAGGTCAGCGGTAAGCCGGGGCAAATCGTTTGCCGCGTGCAACTGTTAGCTGCCAACGGCATTTCCATCCCCGATCCCTACCGTGTTGGGACCATGAGCCCGACCGATCCGAAGGTCACAGGCTGCGTGCCGTTTAGCATCTTCGGCAACGGGCAAAACGATCCGGCGGCGCGCAACTATTTTGACGCTGAGATACAGGTCTCCCACACCAACAAGCAACAGCATTTCCTTGCCTACGGATCGGGTGAATTCTGGGACTTCTGGGGTGCTGGCCCAATCGGTGCAGCCGTCGGCGTCGAGTGGCGTAAAGAAGAAGCTGAAGGCAAGGGCCGTACGGCTTCCACAGGTGATCGCCTTCTGTTCTTGAACACCGGAGCTGACTTCCCGTACTCGCAGTACGAAGCCAAAGAAATCTTCACTGAACTGCGCGTCCCGCTTCTAAAAGACCTGCCGTTTGTTAACCGCCTCGAATTCTCAGGCGCGGCCCGCCGCTCGGACTACACGACGGTTGGCAAGGTGGATACCTACTCAGCTCAGTTCCTATGGGAAATTAATGAGCAAGTGAAGATCCGCGGGACCCGAGGCAAGGCTGTGCGCATCCCGTCGCTTTCGGAGAACTTCTCACTGCAAAGCCAGACCTTTGCTAACGGCTTCGTTGATCCGTGCGATGTTACCAACATCAACAACACAGCCAATACGCAAATTCGTCAGTACCGCACTGCCAACTGTCTTGCCCTAGGCATTCCGACAGGGACCGCTATCAGCTATCCGACTTCGCCCGCGGGTTTCAACGGGGGCAACCCGAACTTGAAGCCTGAAGAGTCGATTTCGAAGACCCTCAGCCTGATCCTGACGCCGAAAATTCTCCCGCGCACTACGCTCGTGTTTGACTGGTACAATATTGAAATCAACAGCGTTATCGCTTCAATCACGGCTCAGACCCTGGCGAACCAATGCGTGGGTGGACCGGTGCTCAATTCTCAGGCCTGCGGTCTGATTACCCGCGGCGGTGCCGATGTCAGCTATCGGATGACGTCGTTCCTGCAAGGCTCGTTCAACTACGCCAAGTACGAAAACCAGGGGATGGACTTCACCTTCCTGTATCGTCAACCGCTGAACAATGTCTTCGGCAAGAACCTTGGCAATCTGGGCGTTCAGGTGCGCGGCACCTACCTGCAATTCGACCGTTCGTACACAAATATCGATGCGCCTCTGGTGCACACCGATTTCGCACAAGCCGTCGAGGAGCCGCAACTGCGCTTTAACACCAGCTTCTCCTGGAACTACAAGCCGGACCTCAGCTTCTTCTGGAATATCGACTTCCAGTCGAGCCAGGAAATTGCCGATATAGACTTCCTGCGTAGTGATCCGGATAACCGTGAGTACAAGTTCCTCACGACCGGCGACTATGTCACACACGACTTCTCGTTCCGTTGGCGTGTGAAGGATGGTGTGATCTTGCGTGGTGGCGTGGTCAACGCCTTCGACGCTGATCCAGTTGACTGGCTGGGTCAAACTTCGGCTGATAACTTCGACCTGTTCGGCCGTCGTTTCTACATCGGCTTTAACTTCAAGCGCTAAGCCCTCGGGCCCATTCTTGGAAGCGGCGGCAGGGAAACTTGCCGCCGCTTTTGCTTGGGCGCAATGTACTGTTTAGCCAACATCTCGTCAGTAATCGGAAAAACGGAAACCCGACCTAGCTTGTCTAACATAGCACTCGCTCATGATAAGGCTGGGGTCTTTGATCTAGCGGCCTAGATCTGCCTCAGCCTCCGCACAAAAAATGCTGCCGGAGACGTCCGGCAGCATTTGTCATCTAAGTATGTCCTAAGATCAATCCGCGGCGTGGACCTGCCCGTTAGCCATGGCCTTGCGGCTCAGCCAGATCAAAGGGATAAGGCACACAATGATGATTGACGAGATGCGGAAGATATCCACAGTGGCCAATAGATATGCCTGCTGACTAACCTGCCGCGTAATGGCAGCTACGGCTTGCGCGTGGGACATCCCCATCTGCATCAACTGATAAACGACCTGATCGACGCCACCGCTCCCACCAGAATTTCCGCCGCCTCCACCGCCTGCCATCGCACCTGAGATATTGTTCAGGGCGTGGGTTTCGTAATTGTCCCACAAGGTAGTGGTCAGCGAAGCCGCGAACGAGCCCGCCGTGATGCGGGCGAAGTTCGACAGGCCCGACGCCGCCGGCATCTGATGCGGGGCAACATCACGGAACGACACGGTGATCATCGAGGTGAAGAAGGCGCTCATCGCCGCCCCCATAATGAACATGGGCAAGATGAGATGGCCGAAGTCGATATCCGGCGAATAGAGCGAGCGCATATAAAACGACAGGGCAAACAGCAGCAACGAGATCGTCGCCATGATACGCGCGTCGATGCGGTTGGAAATCTTTGCCACAAAGGGCGTTAGGAAGACGGCGACTACCCCCGAAGGCGCCGCCGCCAGACCGGCCCAGGTCGCTACATAGCCCATATTGGTCTGCAGCCACAGTGGCATCAGCAGATTGTTGCCGAAGAAAACCGCATAGGCGGCGCAGAGCGCGATAACGCCGAACGCGAAGTTGCGGCTTTTGAACAATGTCAGATCGACCACCGGGTTGTTTTCGTGAAGTTCCCAGATCAGCCAGGCCACAAACCCGATTAGGGCTAGCAGCGACAAGATGACGATATGCGCTGAATTGAACCAGTCGGCGTCCTTACCGGTATCGAGCACCAGTTGCAGCGTCCCGACCCAGAAGACAAGCAGCGAGAAGGACACCAAGTTTAGCTTGCGCGCCACAGTCGCGGTTTCGCGGTTGTGCATGAAGCGCCAGCAGATCCACGTACAGGCAATTCCCACCGGCACATTGATCAGGAATATCCATTCCCAGGCAAAATTATCCGAAATCCAGCCGCCTAGAATGGGCCCAAGCACCGGGGCGACCAGGGTGGTCATCGACCACACACCTAGCGCCGTTGAGCGTTTATCAGGCGGAAAGATCATGATCAGCAGGGCCTGAGAACCCGGAATCATCGGGCCTGACACCGCCCCTTGGAGGATGCGGAAAAGGATAAGCGACGGCAGGTTCCACGCGATGCCGCACAGGAACGAAGCCAGCGTGAAAAGGGCAACCGAGACGACAAAGGTACGCACTACGCCAAAGCGCATCATCAGCCAGCCGGTCAGCGGCACCGAGATGCCGTTGGCGACGGCGAAGGAGGTGATGACCCATGTACCCTGATCAGACGCGACGCCAAGATTACCGGCGATGGTTGGCAAGGCCACATTGGCGATGGTCGAGTCGAGCACCTGCATGAAGGTGCCGAGCGCCAAGGCTACCGCGGCCAGAGCCAGTGACACGCCGGTCAGCGGCGCGGGTCCGCCATTGGAAGAAGATGAGGCCATAAGGCGCTCCATTCAGTTCAGCTTTCCCCCTGATATCAAGGGGGATACCGGCCTAGCCGGAAAGGGGGTATGCGTGGCGGGGTTACTTCGACACGTCTATCTTGGCCTTCATCGACAGGCCGACGCGCAATGGGTGCATTTTAAGATCTTTTTCGTCGATCTGGATACGCACCGGCAGACGCTGCACAACCTTGATCCAGTTGCCCGAAGCGTTTTGCGCCGGGATCAGTGAAAAGGCCGAGCCCGTACCGCCGGACACGCCGACGACCTTGCCCTTATACTTGACGCCTTCACCATAGAGGTCGGAGGTCAGTTCGACCTCCTGACCCGGCTGCACTTTTTTAAGCTGCACTTCCTTGAAGTTAGCATCGACATAGGCCTGTGAAATCGGCACCACCGACATAAGCGGCGTACCGGTTTGCACCTGCTGACCCACCTGCACGGACTTGCGGGTAACAACGCCGGCTACGGGCGCGCGCACGACTGTGCGCTCCAGCTCCAGTTCCGCCGAAGCAAGACGCGCACGCGCCGCCATGATTTCCGGGTTTTCCCCTGGCTTAACGCCGGCGATCAGCGTGGCATTACTCTGACGGTTGCCTTCGGCCGACGCGAGGGCGGCTTGCGCCTGAATGCGAGCCGCACGGGCGGCATTGAGGTTGGCGATGGCGGCGGCATAGGCGCTTTCGGTCGCCACGACCTCTTCCTGAGACACCGCTCCGCTGGTGGCAAGGTTCTTGCGACGCTCGAATTCGAATTTGGTACGGTTCACCTCGGCCTCAGCGGCCTTGATCCCGGCGTCGGCGCGCACGATGTCAGCTTCGCGGGCCCCCATCTGACCGCCTAACGCCTTGTCGTTGGCGTAGTAGCCCATCACGCGGCGTTCGGCAGTAGCCAGCGCGGCCCGTGCTGACTGTACGGCGATGTTGGCATCGGCGTCATCGATGACTAGTAACACGTCGCCGGCCTTCACCGTCTGAGTTTCTTTGACGAGGATGCGGGCGACCGGCCCGCCGACTAGCGCATTGACCTGCGCCGTTTCGGCCCCAACATAGGCGTTGTCAGTCGAAACATAGTGCGAGGCGACCAGCATGTAATAGGCGCCGTAGCCCAGTACACCCACGGCCACCACAGCAGCCAGACCGGTTAGGAGCTGACGGCGGCGATCATTGGATTTGGCGGGAGATGGTTGTGAAGGTGTAACGGGCGGGGTGTTTTCAGTATCGGACATGGTGCGTCACTTTTTCTTCAGCGTGGAATTCAGTAGGAACCGCCAAGCGCCTTGACCATGGCGACTTCCAGGGTCAGGGCTCGGCTTTGCAGGGCCGTATTGGCGGTCCGCTGCGACAAGAGATTTTGTTCGATAACCAGCAGGCTGGCATAGTCGCTTAGGCCTGCCTCGTAGCGCAGACGGGCCATGCGATAGGCCTCTTCGCTTGAAGCGAGGGCTTCGTTGGACAGGCTCAGCCGCTCGCTCAGCGCCGTCTGGCTGGCACCGGTATCGGCGACCTCCTGCATGGCGTTGATGACGGACTGATGATAGCTGGCCAGAGCGACCGACTGATCCGCTTCTGCGCCGCGCAGATTGGCGCGCAGCCTCCCCCCCTCAAACAGGGGCAGACTGATCACCGGGCCAGCATTGATGGCGTCAATTCCCGACCCTGAGAGGTCGTTGAGGAACACCTTGCCTGCAAAGGCCATCAGGTTCACATTGGGATAGAAAGACGCCTTGGCGCGTTCGGTGCCGTGCACGGCCTGTTCGGCCCGCGCCCGCGCGGCGGCCACGTCCGGACGACGGGCAACCAACTCCAGATCGATGCGTGTTGGTGCCTTAAAATCCTGCGTGTCGGGCAGGACGGGTCTCGGCAGCGCTTCGCCGAATGCCGGGGCCTGACCGGCCAGCGCCGCGATCAGGTGACGCTGGATCAGGATGCGCTCGTTCAGAGCTGCCACTTCGCCCTTGCTGTTGGCAACATTGGCGCGGGCCTGTTCCAGTTCGGCGCGCGGGCGCAGACCGCCCTCGACCCTTTGCGCAACCAGAGACTGTGTGTCTGTGCGGATGGCCAAATTGCGCTCGGCAACATCAAGGTCTTTATACATATGACCCAGCTCGAACCAGGCATTGACTAATGAGGTCGAAAGGACCAGCACAGCCTGTTGTCCGTCGGCGCGCGCGGCCTCGGCGGCGGTGACTGTAGCCTTCAGCCCAGCGCGGTTCTTACCCCAGAAATCCAGCTCCCAGCCGAAATTGATGCCTCCGAGCGTCACGGCATCAATAGCGGGATCCTTACCTCCCATCTGCAGGGACGCACCCAGAGCCGTCGCCGTAGGATAGAGCGTCGCCTTTTGCGTGTCCTCCAGCGCGCGCGCTTTCAGAAGACGCCCGGCGGCAGCGGTCAGATTGGGAGAGTCGCGCAGAGCCGTTTGTACCAGATCGGTAAGTTGCGCGTCCTTATAGCCATCCCACCAGCGGCCGATCAGCATGTCCTGAGGCACAGGACTGGCGGAAGGGACTGGGGATACGGGCTCTGTGTTAGGTAGCGCAGCGCAGCCGGTAAGCACCAAAGCCGAAACGCCCATGAGTAAACCAGTTGCGGGTCGTTTAAATACAAACATCAGGTAAGCCCTCAGTTTATAGAACCGTACGGTACGGTCATTTATCTGTTGCGCGTATACGCCGCGAACGCTATATTGTCAATTGAACCGTACGGTACGGTCAGTATTTTTTTGCGCACTGCAAAAGGCTGATGCACCGGCGACACATATTCAAAACGTGGTTCGTTGCAACGTCTGCAAATGATTGCACGTCACACCGAGGCTATGATGCAAGAGTTAAAATCTCGTCCTGACAAGGACGCCCGTCGTGAAGCTATACTGGACGTGGCCAGCCGGATTTTCCTTGAAGAAGGGTTTGACGCCACGTCGATGTCGGCCATCGCTGCGAAGTTGGGTGGGTCGAAGGGCACGCTTTATAACTACTTCAAAAGCAAGGAAGAGCTGTTCGAAGCCTTTGTTGATCGACATTGCGCCATCCATGCGCGGCTGATTGACTCGTTCGAAGTCGAGGGCGGCGGATATCGCGAAGCCCTGCGCCGCTGGGCCCGTCAGTATCTGCGCATCGTGACGTCCGACTCAACCATGCGCAATTACCGCGTCATCATGGCGGTATCCGAACGCTGGCCTGACATAGGCCGGGCCTTTTATGAAAACGGCCCGCTGCGTGGCGCGCGCAATGTCGCCAACTTCCTGGCCGAGGCGGCCCACGCCGGCGAATTCGTCATCGACGATACCTTACGCGCGGCTCACCAGTTCATCGCCCTGTGCCAGAGCCGTTATCAAAAGGCCCGTTTTCTCAACTACCTCCCCGAACCGGACGAGGCCGAAATCGCCGCCGAGGTCGAGGCCGCCGTTGACACCTTTTACTCCGCTTATGGACGGCGCAGTTAAACCTTAGGCAATCCTTACCCCTCGTCGCGGGAAGCACCGCAACATCCTTACGGAGAACGGGTTATACCAAGGTCGCCTCCCCGGCTTTACCCCCGCCCTTCTTCCCTCCCCTCCCGGGTCACGCGCTTGCCCGTGCCCCCCGTAAGGATGCGACTAAGGATCCGCTGAAGACCCCGCAAAACCAATCCGAAAACACGCCCCCCAAGACCGCCGACACGCTGAGCGGCGCGGCGCAATCCGCCACCTCCGCCGCGTCCGAGGTCCTACATCGAACACGGGATGCCGTGGAGGAGTCCACTGAGCGCGGCATGGCCTTCGGTCAAGACGCGCTGAACCGCACCCACGCTGAAACCCAACGCCTTGGCCAACGCGGCGTCGAAATGGGGAGCGAAGCGCTCAAGGTCTGCGTCACCGCCGGCCATCAAACGGCTGACCTTATGTCAGAACTCAATCAGGCCATGACCGAATTGGGCAATCAGTCGATCTCGCACTATGACCGCCTATCGCGTCAGGCCATAGGGGTGCGTACCGTGCAGGACTTGGTGAATCTTCAGAGCGCCACGGTTGAGACGCTCCAAGAGCATATGGGGGGCTTTGCCCGCCTCTATGGCCTCTATGTTGATGGTCTGGGACGCATAATGCAGCCCATCGCCGAGCAGGCGGTGAAGCCGCATCGCAGTATGATGAACACCTGATACTGCACTAAAGGCATCACTACCGAAGGACCTGACGGTGGCCCGGCGATCGTTCACCGCCCCCCCCCCAAAGGAGCGACGAGCCGATGGCACACAAGCAGCTCTGCGTGGGCGGCGAGCGCAAGTGTGACCGGAATACATGGTACGGGCAGCCGGACTCGAACCGGCATGGATTGCTCCGACGGATTTTAAGTGGAAGTCAACCAGCAAAATAATCAATAAATTCAATGGTTTACAAACGCTGAAAATGTGCTATGTGTAAGGAATGTGAAAATTTCACGTTCCAAACTGCCCAGAAATCCGAACGGATTCAGACCAATAAGGGGGCGAACGCCCCCGCACCGGCCGAACGGCCACACTTTTGAGGCGAACGCTTCCCCCCAGGTCGGGAAATTTGGAGAGATGAGTTAAAAGCGTTATGGCAGGCGTGGCTCCTGCACATGGCTATTACCAGTTTCAGGAAAACGGTATAAAGGCGGTGCGGAGAATAGCCCGGTTAATCTCCACATAATTTGCGGAGCGTATTTCGTGCACATGCGCGGCTGCGTTGTGGTTATGATCTCCCGTGTATCCTCGTCAGCTCCCTCCTAGCTGTAGAGGTACCGCGTCGCCCCCCGACAACGATTAGCTCTTCTTAGATACCTTGCGAAGTTGATGTTAGTGGACCATTTACAGTCTTAGCGATACAAAACCTCAAACTGAATTGAATCTAGATGTAGGGTTTGTATCGTGCCTCCCCTCGTCCTACAGAACATGATCGTCTGCGCGCTATCATTAAAGCCAGTACGTTACTCTGGAACTGGCGAGCCGACGGGTCAACCTTCTGAGCGCTTTAACATGGGGCAGAGTATAAAAAGCCACGCGGTCAAACTCGCTAAAAGGCAAAGTTTTTGGGTCTTCTGGTTCCGGTGCCTGAAAAATCAGAGTGGTACCAATCACTCGGCTGCCACTGCGGTAGCGACGTAAATTTCACCGGCTTCCAAGGCCGTTCTTCGAAATCAACGTCTTGGCCAAGATGGGCACCAAACTGACCTGCAAGAAGAACGATGACGGCTGATACGGCGTCAATCACATGCTCCATCTTGGCCTGGTCGAAGGCTACCTCCCTATTGTGTTTTACAGCGTTATAGGCCTTGTACCAAGGCAGAGGCGCAGAGGCGCTTGCCCAAGCGGCAAAAGGCTGCCTGTTGGGGATCGTATGATACTGTACGAATTTCAGCTCGAACTCTGAAAGTCGCATGGCAGGGCCTACCTTGCAATAATCATTCATTGTGAACCTCGAGCCTGACGGTGTGTAATTGTTGGCAGTCATAATGCCCTTTAGGTGCATCTCGACCTCGGTACAGGCAATCAGCAGGAGATTGCGGAATGCGTGGCCGTAAGTTGAGAAGTTGGCCTCTGTCGGCTCTACGGTCAGAAACAAATCGTCTAAGGTGGACAAGATAAAGTGCAATTGGCGCAAAGCGTCGGCCCGATAAACCTTTTCATCGCTGAGAGGGGTAATTGAACTGGGAAAGTCCAAACGCGGATAGCTTGGCCTTGCAATACGCGGATAATACTGACCAGGTGTGATATTTAGCTTGTGAATCACGTGCGGGCTCATATCGTCAGCGACAAGCGTCACAACGTCCTCTCCAGGGCCTTCCGTCAGAGTTGAAGTCAATGTACTAGGCTGCATCATATTGCGCGCGTTCGGTTTATCCACCTCCCATATGGTCTGCCCGAACCCTAGGCTATTCACTGCGACATAATAATCCATGGCAGCTCCCTCTGGCTGCGCTTGTGGACTGGCTGTATCCATCCTGGTGCGCGCCAATAATTATACCACACGGAGAATTCGGTTGCCCGTTGCGTCCACACGACAGTGCCCGCCTTTGGGTATTGTGACGTGCTCCCTATTTCCTGTCAGCCCCCTACTCCGACAACAGGGGTTTAAGCTTCTGCCAAGCTTCGGGCTCTCGAAACTCGGCATACTGGCGGTCCAACTCCGTCATGGCTTCTTCAGGCTGACCGTTACGTTTCAAGAGGAAGGCCACGGTGAGAAAATGCTGGGTATAGTTATAAAAGGCAAGACCCTTCCCCTCGCTATAGTATGCTCTCAGCCACTTGATAGCGTCAGGAAGCGCGTCGATTTTGTGGCACATTTGCCAAAACTTGGTCGCTTCCTCGACCGCTTGGCCGACGACGTATTTGCGCCGCTGAAGGATTGGTGTTGGCCCTTCGATGTAAGACATCTGAAGTGCGCTTCCCTGAGGATGGAAGCACAAGTCCAACTTTGCGGACTTGTTCGAGCGATGCCATGCCACCTTCTTACCTGAGAGGTGTGGTACAAAGTCGAGTGACACGCCCCACATGGGCACAAATATGCCGCCTTTTAACTTTGAAAATTTGAACACTTGGCGGATAGGTGCATCGTCGCCTCGAACCCATATTAAGTCATTGACCGCTTCAAACCCCTTATTTGCCAAGAGGCGCTCCACTTCGCCGTGGAGCATCGCATGCAGGCGCGAATTGGTCACCTCTTCGAACACCTTCGGGCGAAAGAGATTGAGTAATTCGGAAAACACGCGTTTCAATCTTTCCCATTCATCATCTCTTGGCGGCTGTCAGATTGAGGTCCCATCCGTGAATCGTCAACGGCCGAATTGCAACTCGTGCTCATCACCTGAAACAGCTGCTTCCCTATGCAGATCTGTATTTATCGGGGATGCGAACTCACGAGCAGGCGGGGACATGGCCAAACCAAGTCGAGATCAAGTCTAGTGAGCAGTGTCGCTGCCACGTTTGGCTTAAACCCGAGCCAACTCGACATTTAACGAGGGATGTCAGGTTCAACGACAATGTTGCACTTCTGAGCCACACCCCTTTTCCTCGCCAACTCGCGGCACCGGCCCAAAGCCTTCCTGTTCTGCTCTCTCAATTTCTCGCCTTGGACAATTTCAGCCCAAGCCTCTGGTCTTTCCGCCTGCATCAGGACCGCACCTGCCTCCCACCGACCGGTCCCCACCAGTGCGGCCGCTACATTGGTTCTGACTTCCAGCGGCAGAAGTCCCAGTATGAACAGCACTAGGAGGACGCCGGCCACCAACCCGAGGCCACCGGCGATAAACAAATACCTCCACCATTCCTGCCGATCCTGCACATGGCTGGCGATCCGTTGGAGTGTGACGGCCGCACTATCAAACCGCTGCGCCTTTTGCTCAAGCGCTGTAACTGAAGATCGAAGGAGATCCGACCCTGCCCGCTCAAAGTCCTGAACGCCTCCTTTGAGCGCCGGCATTGCCTCAATGGTTTCCAGCCGATCAGCGATGTCTACGCAAACCTCTTTGATTTCCGCCAAATCCTGCGCATAGTCAGGTTTTGCCTGAATCACTTCGACCTGATCGAAAAGGGCCTCGACGCCCTGTCGGATAAGCTTGAGCTCCGCCGCTGTCGCCGCCCCGCGCTTGTCGACCGCATTGCGCAGCCCATCAAACGCTTTCGTGGCGGCCTCGGCCTCATCTCTGTCGGCGCCCTTGGGCCTTGTCTCGTCAACCATAGTCGCCCCCTCCCCCTCTACCGCTCAATCCCCCGGTCCCGCTCCAGACCGCGTTGAAACTTGCGCTCAAGCTCCCGGCTGAGACTCTCCTGGCTCTGGTCTCGGCTCTGTTCACGGCCAAGCCCAAACTCTTTGCGCCGATAACGCAGATGGGATTCCATCAGCGGGTCACGGGCGATCTCCCTCGCCGTCTCCTGCATCCTCTGTTCAAGAGCGTGTCGCGCGTCCGCATGCTGCCAGCCCCTGAGACGGTCATGCTGTTCAGTCAGCGTCTTCCAGCGCCCGACCATCCGGTCGGCCCTGACAGCCGGGTCAGCGAGGGCCTGACGCTCCTGCGACAGGCCCTTGATCAGGGCCTGCGTCCTTGCCTCACCTGTCAGTTCCTTTATGGCCCGCCGCATACCGGGTGCGTGTTCCAGCCCAGAAGCCATGACACTGGCCGCACCCGGTTGCGCCTTTTCGAGCGCTTCTTCCGCATGCCGCAAGGCCTGCTTCTGCCCTTCGAGGACAGGCAATCCTTTTTTCTCCATCGTCTGGATGTCGCCATAAGCCCGGGCATAACGATCCGCGGCCTTCTCCAGAGGTGAGCGGCTGCCTCCAAACGGCAAATCTCTTTCAGGCTTTTGTGTCCGCCAAACCTTATGCGGTATGCGTTCGCTGTCGATGCCGATGTCTTTGTTGATGTCGGTCACTGGCAGTTTCAAGCCAGCAAACATGTCGCGTTTTATCTGGGCTGCTGACGCTGCATCGACGCTTCGGTCACGCTCCTGCCTGACCTCTGATTGTGACCCGTCCACTGCCTCTGGCACTGATTCCGGGGCTGCCCCTTGCCGCGCGGGATAGATGATGTCGCTGTTCATACCGCGCCGCTGTGCGAAGCCTGTGGTGGCTACGGTGCTTATGACCGGCTGTCCGGTGTCGTGGCGTCGGCCGCTTGAATCCACATAGTCCAGAACCGTCTCCTTTGAGCCGGAACGGCTTAAGCTCCGGGTCAGGTCCCGATGACCATCGAACTGATCCTGACCAGCATAGAGGGTGGCATCGTCCCTGTGCCGGGTCATGGACACATAAGTCATGTGCCGGTCCATGGTGTCTGACGCCAGCACATAGGCACGGTCCACGGTGGCCCCCTGCGTCTTATGGATGGTGGTCGCATAGCCATGGTCGAAGGCCTTGTACTCGGACGCGTTGATTTGAACGTCGGTCTGGCTGCCATCAGGCCTAACGATCAGCTTGTTGTTTTCGATGCCCTCGACGGTTCCCAGCGTGCCGTTCTTTACGCCCATCTCCCGGTCATTTTGCAGGAAGACCAGACGGTCGCCTTCGGTGAAGTTCCGCTGGCCATCGTCCGTGTTGAAGGGGACGTCTTCGCCCTTCAGATGCCCCCTTGCCTTCAGCTCCTCACGGATGCCGTTGTTGAGCTCACGCACATCCACACGCCGATGCGCCATGGCGGCGCGTGACCCGTCGGGCCGGGCTTCGACGTCCTTTACATAGTCCCGGACAAGTGCGGTTGTTGCTTCGCTCTGATCGGCTTTGAGGTGCACGTGGCCGTGCTCTATGTAGGCTGCCAGTCCTTGAGCTGTACGCTGGGTCGCAAAGGCTTTCGATGCGTCTCGTTGCCAGTCGCTGCGCTGGCGACGGATGTCTTCGACGGAGGCATGGCCCACCCGTTCGGCAATGGCCCGGAAGGGCGCGCCGGCACCGATGGCCTGAAGCTGCTCGTGGTCACCCACCAGCACCAGCTTGGCACCCGTGCGCTCAGCTTCCGATACAAACCGGTCCATCTGGCGGGAGCCGATCATACCGGCTTCGTCGATGACCAGAACATCGCCTGGGCCAAGCTCAGACGTGCCCATCTTCCAGCGCGTATCCCATGAGGCCAGGGTACGTCCTTCGATGCCCGCACTCTCCTCCAGACCACCCACCGCCTTGCCGGCCAGGGCCGCTCCATGCACGGTGTAGCCTTGCGCTTCCCACGCCTCTTTGGCGGCCGACAAAAGCGTGCTTTTGCCGGCGCCGGCAAAGCCCACAACGACGGCAATCTGCGCATCGCCGGTGATGTGACGGACTGCGTCTTTCTGCTCATCGCTCATGCCGACATCTTTGAGGCTGCGTTCACGTTCGGCGGCGGATACATCCTCTGGCAAACTCGATGAAACGCTGCGCCGTATCGCCTCATCCTGACGGGCTATGGCACGCTCTATGTAACGGTCTGCGACGGTGTGATCTGAACGCTGCGCCATAGCCTCGACATGGCTTGCCGTGCGCGTTTCCACTTCGACGAGTTCGCGCGTGGAATAGCGTGTACCGTCAGGACCTACGGCCAGTCGCACCAGTTCATCTGACGCCATGACCGTTGTGAAGAGGGACTGATATTCTGAGGCGTCCTCATTGATGTAGCGATGAAGTGTTCGGGCGATATCTGTGCGGTCGAAGACGCTCTTCTCTCCGGTGATCAGGGTAAGGACCTGATTGGGGTTCTGACGGATCAGATCGGCATTGCGTACCCTCGCCTCCTCGGCCAGACGTTCGCGTTCTACAGATTGACCGCGTCTGTCCATCTGTGTGGCGTGCACCCCCACATGCTGGGTGGGTTCAATCTCGAGGCCGCGTTCCTGATGTGAGCGGTGATCAATGCGCACATCGTGTCCGGCCAGAGCCAGCG
This sequence comes from Asticcacaulis excentricus CB 48, assembly GCF_000175215.2. Taxonomy (NCBI): domain Bacteria; kingdom Pseudomonadati; phylum Pseudomonadota; class Alphaproteobacteria; order Caulobacterales; family Caulobacteraceae; genus Asticcacaulis; species Asticcacaulis excentricus. Next base: position 1,595,450 of record NC_014816.1, read on the forward strand.
CCTGATTGGTGCGTTCTTCCCACTCCAGTCGCAAGGCCTTCAGCTGCGCATCGGTTGTCGGCTTGTCGTGCGCCTTCAGCCATTTGTTCTCGCGTTCGAGGTCGCTCTTCTCGCCGAGGCCGTTCGCTGTCACCTCGCGGGTCGTGATCAGGATATGCGCATGGTGATTGCGCTCATCCATAGCCTCATCGGGGGCATGGATGGCGAAGTCCACGGCCACACCATACGTGTCGGCCACAGACTGGGAGAACTCTCTCACCAGTTCTAAGCGCTGGTCGGCATTGAGTTCATGCGGCAGGGCGACTTCGAATTCACGGGCGACGCGGGCGTCGTTTCGCTTTTCGGCCATCTCCGCCGCATTCCACAGTTGCTCACGGTCGCGTGCCCATTCGGCATCCACACCCTCCGGCAGGACGATCTCTGTCTCCTCCACCCCGCTTTTGCGGGTGTAGTCATGCGTGAGGCCATCGCGTTCGTTGGTGAGTTTGGTGCCTGAGCGATAGGCGGCCGCGGCCACGGCGGAGCGACCCGACCCGCGGGAAATGGGCTTCATGCTCAGGTGGTAGATGGCCATGATCCGCTCTCAGGCAAAATCCAGACGACACGCCAGAACACTCGGAGACAAACGCAGACGCTACAGGACGATACGGAACGCGGCACAACGCCAGGCCGGACCCTGCACTGCGAGGACAGGCTTCGCCGACACCAGGGTACGCCACATACGGGGTGCGGGGGCGGTGCCCCAGCGACTTGCCTTTTCCTCGCATCGCGTTTGGCGATGCGGCGCCTGAGTTGCGAAGCAACTCGTAAGTGCGCCCTTCAAACCCCTTGCTTCGCCGGGTTTCTCAGGTGTGCTGCGCGGTTTGTGCGCGTCCGGACAGGCCGGATTATCGGAACGATACCACAATAGAGATTGCGCGCAATGGTGGTATTTGCTATCGTCTCACGTGCCGCGTTGGTAGCGGGCTGGTCTGTAGACGTTTCGTCTGATTTGACCACCGGTCAGCTGGCGACGCGTGTGTGTGGCGGTTGGTGTCTCGCAAAGGGGGTTCCATGTCGCGTAAATCCATTGAAGAACGGCTGGCGCAGCTTGAGGCGCAGCGGAAGTCACTGCAGGCACGGTTGTCGAAGGACGAGCGTGCCCGGGATACGCGCCGCAAGGTGCTGCTGGGGGCTCTGGTTCTGCATCGTCTTGAAGAGGGCCGCGAGAGTGGCGCGGACTATCTGCGCGACTTTATCCAGCGCGAGTTACCGGGCTTTCTGACGCGCGACATCGACAGGCGTCTGTTCGAGGATCTGATCGGTCCGGGCAAGACCGGTTAGAGAGTCTCACGGGGGCAAGGGGATGAGCAGTTCTGTTCTTCGGGTGTTACGCGCACTTCGCAAGGGTCTGGTGCGCGCGGTGCGTGACCCCTTGGGGGCTTTCCTGTGGCTTATCAGCACGCCGGTTCGGGTGTGGAAGCCCGTCCTGTACGCCCTTGTGGTGTCCGTTGTGATTTTGATTTTGCTGGCGCTTCTGTCTGAGTGGATTGAGGGCCAGTTTTATCTGATCGGCATCGGCGGAAAGCCCCTGAAGAGGGTACTTGATCTGATCGTGGTCGGCATCGTACTTGCGGTGCTGTGGCGTCTTCTGGTCAAGCCGCTTCTTGATCATCTGGGTGATGGGGATGGATCAGATACCCATGGCTCAGCGCGCTTTGCTGAGAAGCGGGAGATTGCTGCGGTTACGCGCGGGCATGAGGGGCTTCTGATCGGCCGGGATAGGAGTACAAGCAAGCTCATCCGTTATTCAGGCCCGGCGCATCTTCTGACCCTGGCACCGACACGATCGGGCAAGGGCGTGGGGACGGTTATTCCAAACCTCCTCGTGCAGTACCGTTCGGTCGTTTGTGTGGATCCCAAGGGCGAGAACGCCCGCATTACCGCGCGCGCCCGATCGGCATTTGGGCCGGTCTATATTCTGGATCCCTTCGGCGTGACGGGAAAGCCTTCGGCTTCGTTCAATCCGCTGGCGGCTCTGGATCCCGACAGTCCGGATATTGCTGAGGACGCGGCGTTGCTGGCCGATGCGCTCGTGTGCGATGCCCCAGGCACGGCCGGGGAAGCGCACTGGAATGAAGAAGCCAAGGCTCTGATCACGGGGATTATTCTCTATATCGCCACTGAAGAGTTTGGATACCGACGCAGTCTGGCGACCTTGCGGGAATATCTGACGCTGGACGTTCCGGAGTTTGCTGATTTACTGGACCGCATGCAGGAAACGGACGCCTGCCATGGTCTGATCAGGCGGGCGGCCAACCGGCACCGGTCCAAGGCCGATCGGGAGGCCGCCGGTGTCTTATCGTCAGCGCAGCGGCACACGCATTTCCTCGACAGTCCGCGCATGACCGAGGTGATGAGCGGGTCGGATTTTGCTTTTGGTGATCTGAAGCAATCCGTGGCCACCGTGTATCTGGTTCTGCCGCCCGATCGCCTTGACACCTATGCGCGCTGGCTCAGACTGCTGGTGACGCAAAGTCTCACAGAACTGGTGCGGGCAAAGCGCCCTCTCCCCTCGCCGGTTTTGTATCTGCTGGATGAGTTTGCAAGCCTCGGCTATCTGTCCTTCGTTGAGCGCGCCATGAGTCTGATGGCGGGCTATGGCGTACAGCTCTGGCCTATCCTTCAGGACATCCATCAGTTACGCGCCCTCTATGGGCAGCGAGCGGGCACGTTTCTATCCAATGCCGGTGTCCTTCAGGTCTTCGGCGTCAACGACTATGAGACCTCACGGCTGGTGTCGGATCTGCTGGGTCAGGAGACGGTCGTATTCCAGTCCACGGGCCGCAATATGGACTCCAACAAGAGCGGCCTTTCCTACAGTGAGCATCACACCGGGCGGCCGCTTCTGACGCCCGATGAGGTGCGTCAGATGCCTTCGGATACACAACTCCTGTTCCTCAATGGTCAACGCCCCATTGTGGCAACACGGCTCCGGTACTATGCTGATCCCGAACTGCGGGGCCTTTTTGATGCTGGCTGATAAGCTCGAACACCTACCGGATGTGAAACGGCGCGAACTGACCCGCGTCGTGCAGATCCTGTTTGACGAGTTCGAGGATGCGACAAAGACCGCGCTCTCCGATAAGCGTAAAGCGGGGCGGATTCTCAAGATCATCCTGTTCGGCTCCTATGCCCGCGGCGACTGGGTCGAGGACCGCTCTTCCGGCTATCGCTCGGACTATGATCTCCTGATCGTCGTCAACGGTCAGGCCTTCACCGATCTGCAGGACTACTGGGCCAAAGCCGACGAGCATCTGATCCGGGAACACACCGTCACGGAGCATATCCGCACCCCGGTCAACTTCATCGTGCACAGTCTCGATGAGGTGAACGACAACCTCGCCCGAGGTCGGCCCTTCTTCGTTGATATCGCCCGCGATGGCATCATGCTTTACGAGGCCCCGGGGCATCCGCTGGTCGCGCCAAAGCCGTTGACGGAGGAAGAGCGTTTGGCAGAGGCCAGGGGGCACTATGAGCAGTGGAGCGCCCAAAGTGCTTCTGCCATCAAGGGGGCTAAATTCTACCTCGGCGAAAAGGACGCTAAGTACGCCGCGTTCTTGCTGCATCAAGCTACAGAAGCCCTTTACCACTGCCTGCTGCTGACTTTGTCTCTGTACAGTCCAAAAAGCCACCGCATCACCATGCTAAGCTCACAAGCGGAAGCGCTGGATGACCGGTTGAAGAACATCTGGCCGAACGATACCAAGCTACATCGGCAAGCCTTTGACAGGCTCAGGCGCGCGTATGTCGAGGCCCGATACTCAGCGAGCTATAGCATCGGGGAGGACGAATTGGCGTGGCTCAGCGAACGGGTCGGATTGTTGCAAGAGGCCGTCGAAACATTATGCCGGGAACGGATTTCCTAATCGTCGCCCGTCGAACGGTCAGGCGTTCGAGTCACTTAAGCGGCACCATCACCTTGTTCTCTGAAATCCGCCCAAGGTTGAAAAATCCAGGAAAAACTGATACTTTAGACGCTAGTTGGCCGCTAGCGTCCGCCTTCATCCAACTACATCCGAGCGGTTTTGGGGGCCTGCGTGGGGACCTTTTGCGAATAGCGAAAATGAAAGGCCCCCAAAATGGCTCTGACGGATATCGCATTGCGTAATGCCAAACCTGAGGACAAGCCGTACAAGCTCACAGACGAGAAAGGGCTATATCTCCTTGTCACGCCTTCGGGCGGACGTTTGTGGAAACTCAAATTCAGAAACAAAGCCGGGGTTGAGAAAAAACTCTCCATCGGTGCCTACCCTAACGTAAGACTTAAACAAGCCCGCGAACGAAGAGATGAGGCCCGTCGCCAGCTATCAGACGGTATCGATCCGGCGGAGCAAAACGTATCGACAAGCACACGGCTAAAATCAGCGCGGCGAATACATTCGATGCCGTCTCCAAAGCCTACATCGCCAAAAACAAGCGGGAAGGGCTCGCAGAGGCGACGGTACAGAAGCGTGAGTGGTTCACTCGCCTTGTCGAGCGAAGCCTTGGCCACAGGCCGATCGCGGAGATACAGCCGTTTGAGGTCCTGAATGCGGTACGTCCTTTCGAAGCCTCGAAGAACGATGAGAAGGCCGATCGGACGCTACAGTTAATTGGTCAGGTTTTTAGATATGCCGTCGCAAACCAGCTCGCGCCTTCAGACCCTAGTTGAACCTTTACCGACGGGAATATTACAGATCTATGTAGTTAACGGCTAACGCAGAGAGTGTTCCCGATTTTCTAACGCAATGAAAGGGGGATTTGTGAACGCATCGCGGAACGACATTTAGCAGTTCATGTCGTCGAAACGGCTCGGAGACGATCTTGCGGGCTGATGTAGAATGGAGCGTTTTCTAGGATTTGCGCACAAGTGGGCTGCTCTTATCGTTCATAAAAGGGGCCGCTCCCGGATTGAATTATTGACGCAACAATTATGTTGTGTTTATTGTTGGCTATGTTCAGAAGTGGTGTGATTCTTAACGAACGCGAGCTACGCGAAGCCAGATCCAAAATTTCGGCTCTCGAGGACGCCTTATCCTCAAATCGAGCGTTAGAGCCAATGATCGTCGGATTACCGCCCGAAGTGGTCGTACCGGTGGTACGTGCAATGAAAGCCGAAAGGCAGGAGCTGACAGCGGCTGTCAATGCGTATGAGACTGCAAAAGATTCAGGCAATCATCATGAACTGCATTCGCGAGCTGGCACTGATCCAGGCTTAACGCTCATAGTGGCGCGCATAGCGAAAGGCCTATCTCAACGCGATTTAGCATGGCGTCTCGGATTGAAGGAACAGCAAGTCCAGCGCTACGAGAGCGACCGTTACACCACAATCAGTCTCAAAAACTACAGCAAGATCGCTGCGTTGTTAGGCGTCCAGCTTAAGGCTACGATCACTGAATTAAAAGACCTCCGTGGCCTTGGCAGAATGATTGAGGACGTCTCGAAGGCGGACATCAAGAAAATCCTTAAGCATGGCCGCGAGAACGGCTGGTTTTCTGAAGATGCTGATGAAGAAGATTTACGTCGGTTCATTGCGGAAAATCGAATTACGTTTGGTAGCCCATCGCTTCTGCGAACCGGCTTGAACGTGAAGGATCATAGCGAAGACATTCTTCTGCACGCCTGGCGGGCACGGGTCGCCTCCAGAGCGCAGGGCGTTATTGAAACCTCAAAGCCCCGTTTTAGTCCCCTGGACCTCTCTTGGCTCTCAAGTCTAGTTAAACTGAGTGCTTCGCCGGACGGTCCGCTTCGCGCGCGTGAATTTTTGCTCCAGCACGGGATTGTTCTAATCATTGAACCTCAGATTCCGGGACTGGCTATCGACGGTGCGGCTTTCTTAGAAGGTGATATTCCCGTCATTGGAATGACAATTCGCAAAGACACCATCGATAATTTTTGGTTCACGCTCTTGCACGAAACCGCCCATGCCGTACTTCACTATCGTACCGGCCTTGCATTAGGTTTCTACGATCAGTCCGAAGCCCCCTCTCTTGATGAGCAAGAGGCGGAAGCGGACGCCTTTGCAGCGAATATGCTTATTCCCGATGAGGTATGGCGAAAATCGACTGCTAGAATTTCTCGATCTCCTGACGTTCCGGAAAAGTTCGCCAACAGTCTGGGCATCCATCCGGCCATCGTTTTTGGGAGGATTAGAAAAGAAAGAAACGATTATACCATTTTCACACAAAAGATCGGTGCAAACACAGTTCGCAAACAATTCCTAAGCGAGGCTTAGAAAGGACGCCAAATGTTGCCTTACTATCCGTGTCTACGTTTTAAGCAGGGTGAATATATTGCTATGGCGAAGTTGCCTAACGATGTTGCACCACATGTTGAACCTCGCTTTGTGGTGCCACCTCCAAAGGATCGTGATCCGGAACTTGGGCGCATCCCGACTATTGATGAAATTGCCCATATCACCGGTGACCGCATTGCCAAGCACTGGCCTCTACGTAGAGCATTTCTAGACACCAGATTTGTCCATGACGCCCTTGGAAATGACGGACTTAGGACTCTGTATAGGCTTGCGCAGGGACGGAACCCCAAAATTGTTCCGGTCGTCTCAGCAGAAGGTCTCTCCAACCCCTTTTTTAAAGAGGTTTTGTGCACGACCGGTGCCATCAAGCTGGCTATTCTAATTGATTATGATCAAGTGGACCCAGAGGAAATTTCTCAGGGGCTGAACGCCATTGGCCTTTCTGCAAATGAATGCGTACTTTTTGTTGACTTTACAGGAGCCCCCTTAAAGCCGGAAATTGCATCAGGTTCAATTAGTGGCCTATTCGAAGTGCTAAATGAGATTGGGCACTGGCACCGCATTGTATACCAAGCATCGAATTTCCCCCAAACCAACCCGCCTGAGTATGGCAAAAACAAATTCGTACCTAGGGATGAATGGACTGCGTTTCATGAAGCTATGAAAGATTGTGACGTGCCGCCGGAACGTATAGGGTACGGCGATTTTGGTGCGGACACAGGCAAAATGGTTTTCCCTAAGGGACTGCGCGGCGGCAAAGCTACGCGCCACCTTCGCTATACCGGTAAGACACATACGCTGATAGTCTTCGCAGACAAGGACGGCAAAGACGCTGAACAAATGCGGAAAGTTTGCCAACGCCTGATGGAACATGAATCCATGACATACGCTGGTCAGGCTTTCTCGGAAGCCGACGATCGAATTTTTCGTGTTGCACAGGGCTTAGACGGCCCGGGCAATGCGTCTATGTGGCGAGAATGGAATACCCTGCATCACATCATGCAAGTGGTTCGCGACCTAGGGGCTATGGCGGGTATCACGTTTGGGACCCATCGAGTTAGCACGGTGGTACATGAGCGAGGACTGTTTGACCTCGAATTAGACTAGCGAAAAGCTGCAAGTTAGTTTGCTAGGTTTTGCGTGACATTGTTTTTGGCCCTTGGGCTTGCCAGATGTCGCAACATTGCGGCTCATGCCGGAATTCGGGCGCCCAAAATAGGCAACCGGGAAGATCGTGTCCATGGCTCAGTCCGAGTCAGGCAAACCGCTGGAGAAAATCCAGCAAACCTCTTGCAAAACCTTTGATGCGTTTCGGTGGGTGGCTGAGTCACTGGCGTAGGGGCAACTCCAACTGACCTGTTGGTTTAACCGGCCCCGGACCCCGTGGTTTGCGCCCTGGTTCGGACGAAACGGCAGCTTCAGAACCTTCCGTCAGTGGAACATCATCAGGCTCTCCGGAGAGGAAACGCAGCAGTTCGTCGCGCATTATCAGACGGCACTTACCGATCTTGACCGACTTGAGCGAACCGTCGGCGAGGCGCTCATATAGAACTGACCGCCGCAGACCGCTGGCCTTCACCGCCTCATCTATCCGGTAGGCCAGCTTCCGCGTGTCGATCGTCGATTGCGTGGCCATGCTTTGTCCCCTCGCATCCGTCTGGATGCAAATGAATAGGCAGGTGTGTCGCTGGCAGGCGTGCCAAGCCTCACTCTGCTCCTGTTGAGAGTTAGCCGTATGATGCCATTGCTGTAAGCCGGGGCCTACGCACCCCCTGCCCTCCGGAGATACCGTTTCGCCGTCATACTCGCCCAGACTGAGGCCTTTGACATCAGGGGAGAAGATCAACCACCTCCGAGTGGTGGTACATTTTTTTCAGGTCACCGTGTCGCACACGGAACTGACTGCGCCGCTTCAAGACAGGCTTGGCCTCAGAGGCCCGCTCCAGCTTCACCGCCGGATCGTAATAGACCGCACCGGATGCAAAGCCTTTCAGGAACAGGATAAAATCGGTCTGCTCACACAGGAGTATGCGAGAACCAAAGCTGTATTCAGGCGGAGGTGTGCGGAATAGGGTCGGCACGTAAGCAGCCTGGGCGTGTTTCCGATTCCAGTGCTCCATCATGCCGGTGAACGACCAGCTCGCCGCGACCTCGCCTGCACCATCGACCAGCCGGATGCCTCCACTGAGGTCCGTTATGATACCCTTGTCGGCGTCGAAACCGGCAATCGTCATGCGCAGGCCGGTATCAGGATGAAGCCCCTTCTGGCAGGTGTAGATGCCCCCGAAGTTCAACCTGTCAGGCTTTCCGTTTTTATCCGCATATCCATAGCGACGCAGGAACGGTGCAACGCCGTCATCTTTGTAGATGCCGCCGTTGGGTTCGGGCGTCATCAGAGTGACGGGGGTCTTTGCACGGTAGCTGATGAAGTCACCGACGCCGTACTGCTTCACCTCCCACCCCATGAAATCAGGCTCTGCAATCCCGTTCGGGATGATTCCCAGCTCCGCTTCAAGGGTGTATCCACCTGCGTTCGGGGCGGTGTATTGCATTTTCTGGCCGTCTCTGGCGAGACGCTGAGAGGCTATCCAATGCTGTTCGTAAACCCGCCGGAGTTCACTTAGCAAAATAGCTTTTGGACTGACTTTCTGGTCGGGGTCTAATGGTAGTTCTAAAAACACGCCAACGGACTGCCACTCGCGCGCGTTCACCTCGTCGGCTATCGGATTATCAGCGAACGTCGCATATCCGAGAACGTCGCCTGTTGCCGTCATCCCCATGAACAAAACGCGGCCCGGATCGCGGACAGTCATGATCGCTGAAGGTGCGGCTTTACAGCCTTTCAGGAAGCCCGACATCCGGACTTCGGGGTAGTCCGGATAAAGGATAAGCTGAGCGTCGGGCGTGGGTTGGCGACCGTCCTCGTCAAGCCAAAAGAATTTCACCTTTGCCTTCGGCCGGTCCTGTTTGCTTCCGGCCACTTCACGAGTGTCTATGACGATTTCACCATGAGGAATGATGTTCAGCGCCCCGAAACCACCACCCAGATAGACCTGATTTTTGGAATTGTCGTTGGGGGCCAGTTTCTTGGCATAGATGCGCTCCGCGCCGTGGTGGCGCATCAGACTGAGCAAACCCGACAATGACGCAACCAACTCAGTTTCCCCGGATAGTGAGTCTCTTTTCCGCCGAGCTTAGCCACTCAGCCAGAAGCTGTACAGGCTGATTGTCCGGTAGCCTTGTGCGTCCCTTCAACGCGCATTCCCAGACTATGGCGATACGCCAGCCAAGTGCTTCCAGTGCTTTGATGTTGCGCTCATCACTGGCGACGTTTTTGCCGATCTTCTCTTGCCAGAAATCGACGCGGGTGCCCGGCCATCTGAACAGATGACAGTCATGCTGATGCCAGAAACACCCATTGATAAACACAACAGCTCCGTACCTCGGAAACACCAGATCGGGCTTGCCAGGAAGGTCTCTCGCGTGAAGACGGTAACGAAAGCCAAGTGAATGGAGCGCACGACGAATACGCAATTCTGGCTTTGTATCCTTACCCCGGATTGCCGCCATATTGCGGCTACGGGTTGCGGTGTCGTGGACGTCGGCCAATCAGACAGCCACTTTCAGTTCGGGCTCATCAGTGATCAGCGCCTGAATGTGGGGCTGCATAATCCGTGCGACCTCCCGGAACACTGGAACCGCCACAGAGTTGCCGAATTGCTTATAGGCTTGCGTATCTGATACCGGGATGCGGAAGCTGTCATCATAGCCCATCAGGCGCGCGCACTCTCGCGGGGTAAGTCGTCGGGGATTGTTCCCCTTCCCCCGGCTCACAAGGATCTCTGAGCCATCCTTGTAGTAGCGCGCCGACAAGGTACGCGATACGTCGCCCGGCCCCACAAGCCCGAAACCAAAGCCATTGCCTGCCGCTTTGTGCTTGTCAGCATAGTTTTGCAGGTAAGCCCACAGCTTGTCAGTCAGCGTGTACTTCGACGCCACCTCAGCCCGGATACCGGTTGTATAGGGCGGCTCGGCCTCTTCGATCGCGTTCTCAGGGTGGAGAATGGATGAGAGCTTCACTGACCCCTTGGGAGGCAGATTGAGGTCATCCCATGAGAACGGCACGTCTTCCCGGAAACCGACAATGACAATACGCTCGCGGTGCTGGGGCACAAAGTGCTGAGCGTCGATGACCTTCGGCCACACCTTGTATCTAAGTTCGCCCTCTAGGGTCTTCATGATGACCTCAAATGTCCGGCCCTTGTCGTGACTTTTGAGGTTCTTGACGTTTTCCAGCATGAAAGCCGCAGGCCGTTTGTCGGCGATGATGCGGGCAACGTCAAAAAACAGCGTCCCCTGAGCCTCGTCAAGAAAGCCATGGCTGCGCCCAAGTGAGTTCTTCTTGGAAACACCCGCAATCGAAAACGGCTGACACGGGAACCCGGCAAGCAGCACGTCGTGGTCGGGAATGTCAGCAGTTTCGATCTGCGTGATGTCGCCGTGGATCGGATGGTTATCGCGGAAATTGGCGGCGTAGGTTTGCTGCGCGTATTTATTCCATTCGGACGTAAAAACGCAGTGGCCACCGATTTCGTCAAAGCCGCGACGCAGTCCGCCGATGCCGGCGAACAGATCAATAAAGGTGAAGCGCGGCGGCGATGCGGTCACATCGGTTGCGCCTCCGACCAGAGTTTCCAGAAACCGGATAGCCGCCCGCCGGGGAGCCAGTTCACCCGTTTCCCAGCGGCGAACCTGACGGGGACTGTAACCGAGCTTATCAGCCAGTTCCTCCAACGAAATGCCAGCTTTCAGACGTAATGAGTGAAAATCCTGATTTCGCATTAGAGACGCCCCTGGGAATAATCCGGACACGCTGTCCTGATTTGCCCCCTAACTCAAGTGATGCGTCAGCGCAAATGTTTTTATTTTGTTCCCAGAGCAGGAGAGACGAGCCCGACGGCTCAGGCGTCCTCAGTCATCAGGCTCAGCGGATAGGGAATTTCGTCACGTGCACGGCCCGCGCCGCCGTTGGCATCAACCGCTTCGAAAATGCGCCGCTCAAGCTCATCACGTTGTGAGCTTGAGTCACGTTCCCAAATGGCGAGGACTTCGGCGTCGCTTAGCCCTTGATCAGCCTGAAACGCCGCAATAGCCTCAGCCGCCTTCTCTTCGTCAGTGTAGTCATAAAGGCGGTTCGCTATATCCACGATAATGGTCATGGCTGTTTCTCCTCTATACCCATGAGACAGTATCAGAAACCCCATGTGTTGACCAGGCCCTGCGTGAGAAGCCTCGCATCGGATGTGTCAATTACAGCGCAGGCACACTCAATTAAAGGGCGAGATGCGCTCGTGATTTGACACTTCCAGAAATCGCTAACTATCTTTTTGGTGGAATTTGGGCTTGGGGTAGCCGGGGGATTGCCATGTTTGATAGCCAGCCAGTGGCGGCATTAGAGACGACCGCAGCATCGGACGAGGCAGCGAATGTAAAAAGCTGGACCCCGTGGCAGGCAGTGGGCGCACTCGTTGCTATTGCAGTGATGGCCGTCATGCTGTGGTTCGTCGGCTTCCATGGAATGATAAGAGTTGTAAGCGCTGACGCCCCTCACCACGTAGAAGAAACGACCTCGGCCGGTCAGACGACGAAGACCTTCAAGACAGGGAAACCTGTTTCCGTTCAGCACCTCCACGACTACTCGAACAACCCTACTCAGGACCTGAACGCCTATCCCTTTAAGAGCCATACCGCTGCGAAGGATTATTACGACTGGTATCTTAAATGGTACCACGTGGTCATCATTTCGTTTCTGATGGCGATGGTTGCCTATATGGGCGGCGAGGCGCTCAACAGAGCCTTTATCCCCCCATCCAGCCGCTCTGAAGAAAGAGGGGATGAGGGCTATGGAAAGGTACGAAATTTCGTTGCATTGGTGACCATATCAATGGGTGCTGTTGCTGCACTGGGGATTTTCGTTGTCACGGAGCACTACAAGCTCATCGACAAGCCGCACGCCGGCAGCCAGTTTAATCTTCTCCCCACGCGGCCGATTGATGACGACAGGTGGACTGCAGGCAGTAACGCACTACGCGACATCTACGGCGCCTTACCGTTCGATCACCACCATCACGGCTACTTCGCGTTTCTAGTCGTGCTGGTCTCTGTGGCGAGCTTCATCCCAGTGCTCCTGACAAAGAAAGCGATCGACAATATTCGCGTTGTGAAGGCACTGGGACAGGCAGATTCGTCGGATGAACTAAAAGAGCTTGAAAAAGAACTACATAGTATCGAATCCAAAAAGGCCACCTTACCCAACGATCACGCGCGCGTTCAATCCGAGATAGACAGCTTAGAAAAAGCTATTCAGCCCCTCATGGAGGAACTGGAGGCGTGGGAGGCCTACCACCTCCAACAGGCGGACACCGCGAACGCCGATCGCGCGCGGAAAGACAAACGCCATCACCTGGAGCTCTATCTCAGGGTGCTCGATGAATACCTGGCGGATTTGCGACGCAAACATGCCCACGTTGCTGACAAGCGAGCTGATGAAGTGCTAAGTCAAGCCTTTGGTTCCGCAGTTACGGACGCGCTTGAGCCGGCACTCAATGGTCTCGCTCAAGGCATCAGAGACCTTGAACTGGCCCGAGGCACGACCCAATCGACCCTTGATGCCTTGATACAGGAGAGTAAAGACGCGGGACAGGCGGCAACACCCCCTAAACGCAGCGATGACATTGTTCGTGCCGAATTACAAAGGTTGAACGCAAAAATCGCAGACGCCCGCACACGCCAGGGGCGTATCGACGGTTTACTGGACGCTCTACTCGACGGCGGCACTAAGATCCGGGAAAAAATTTCGAAAATCATCAGCCGCGCTCTGCCCCCAGGCAAGATTCGTTTGAAAACCTGGGTTGGCGAAAAAGAGGTGTCTATCGAGGAGGCCAAGACAAAAAAGAAGGCAACAGAGAGGAGCTATTTATTTCTGCTACTCCCTACCTCACTGCTGTTTGTACTCGGTAACATTGTGTCTGCGCCGGATCTGCCAGAAGTCCAAGACATTGATCGGTTTATTTCCGCGACTGGACATCTTAAATTCGCGACGGCACCCTTCCTGTTCGTGAACCTTTTGATTGCCGTTCTTTTTGCAACAATAGGGTTTGGGCTCACTGAGGTCAGCGCCAAATTCGTTGATGCCAGCTTCAAGAACATGATTGGCCGGACGGGAGCCCTGGTCGCTCCAGTTGGAGTTGCAACGATACTGTGCCTCGCGACAGGGCTTCTTCCGACACGCTGGCACGTGAAGATCCCAGCTCTCCCCGATAATCTGGGATATGCGACCCTCGAGTGTCACACTGCGACCTCATCGACCGATGCGATTGCAATGAGTGGTGGCAGCTTCTGGTTCGATCGCGACCGTTACATTTTGCTGGACTCCTCTACGCAATGTAAAATCCCGGACGAGGATAAGAGTCAGACAAACTACTATGTAGTGCTGGGCACGGCCTCGGTCGAAGGTTCGTCAACTCACAATACGCAGCTTGGAAACGACCGCGCGGACGCAATGATGGATGTCGTTTCGCGGTCACCGGCTACGGCTATGAACGGGTCCAGAGAAGCTCCAGCCATGGCCGCTTTCGGTATCAACCTGGGTAAGTACAAAGCTTCTAACGACGCTCCTGAAGATCGGCCGGTAAGGGAAGCCTGGGAGGCCGCCAATTCAGCTAAAGATCCCGCTGAACAGGTACGTTTGATCAATGACGCGATGATTAAATCTGCCTATCAGCGCAGGGTCGTCGTTCTCAAGGGATATAGTTCCGAGGTTGGGAAGGGAAAAGACAATCCCGGGGTAGAGAAAGCTATCCGCGATAAGGTCTGTCGAGGTGAAAAAGTTGATCCGAAGGCCTTCGAAGCCCTTTTCCACGTTGACCCCACAAAGTACGAAAAAGGTGAAGGAATTTGCAGCAAACAGCCGATGATTTATGAAAAATCCCCGCCCTTGTGCACGACCTCTCTGTGCAAGTTATGACCACTCAGCGCCTAGGTGACTGCATAGCCTGACCAAGTTCTGTCGAAGGAATACCTCTTCAACAAGGGGGGCGTTCTATCCGACCCGTAGCGGGACCGGCTTGGTATCGTCCTCCAGATGGCGTCGCTGACCCCTCTGCGCCCAATGCAGACATTCCATCATCGATCGCGCGACGCGCTCGAAACCAGACATTGATTGCGCGACGAGCACCACCAAGCGAGCAGGTTTGCTTGGCCCGAGTTTCGCTTGACGCATATACTGTAGGTGGATAGCCATAAGTAATCGCTTCGCGGCCGATTCTTTTTGTAGAAGGTCGCCTTCTGGGGAGGGAATGAGATGGCGAGACGGTTACGCCTAACTCATTTTCGCGATCTTTCGATCGACAATCCGTTCTTTGACAGCTTAAAGGCTGGCTACAATGGATTTGACAGATGGTTCGAGAGTAAACGCGACGAAGAGCTTTATGTTGTTGATGATGAAGCCGAACTCAGCGGGATGATCTATCTGAAGACAGAGGAAGGCCCGGTGACTGATGTCACACCTCCGCTCTCTGCCGGCGTTTGGCTAAAAGTAGGCACCCTTAAAATCGTGGGAAGGGGTACACGCCTCGGCGAACGTGTCATTAAGAAGATATTCGATACGGCGCTAGCTCGAGGCGCTGCAGGTGTTTACGTCACTGTCTTTGAAGTACACGAAGACCTTATTGCTCTCTTCGAACGCTATGGATTTGTCAGGCACGGCATCAAACGAACGGGTGACGGAGAAGAGCTGGTCCTAGCTCGTTCGCTGGTGGATTTTACGGGCGACCGGCTACTGGATTACCCCTTCGTACATACTGCCGGGAGACGATCTTGGCTGCTGGCAATATATCCGGAATACCACACTGAATTGCTTCCTGACTCCATTTTGAACAACGAGCCAGAGGCGCTGGTACGCGACGTATCACATACAAACACCATCCATAAGGTCTATATATCCGGTCTTGCCCTTCAGCGAATGTCGCCAGGTGATGTGGTCGTCTTCTATCGAACGACCGATGGAAAAGGACCAGCTTATTTTCGCTCTGTCGTAACGTCCATTTGTGTCGTAGAGGAAGTTCGAAGAAAGAACGATTTTCCGAATGTCGACGCGTTTTTGGCCTACACGACGCCCCGCAGTGTGTTCTCAGAAGAAAGACTCAGGAATTTGTACGAAAGGCCGCGACTCAGCGTAGCTAAAATGACCTATAATGTTGCTCTCGGTCGACGGACAACGAGGGGGCAGTTGATTGACGCCGGGGTCGTTTCCGTACAACCACGATGGGATATGCGCGAGCTAAGCCTGCACCAATTGAACCAAATTGTCGCCATGGGTGAAGTAAATGCGCGTGTTATTGTCGATTAAACCAGAACACGTAGCGAATATTATCGCCGGTCGTAAAATTTTTGAGTTCCGGCGACGGCTCTTTGCTCGCCGTGACATTAAGACGGTTCTGATTTACGCGACTATGCCTGTCGGGCGGTTCGTTGGAGAATTTGACATCGAAACCATACTTGAAGAGGATCCAGAGGCGCTGTGGAGCAAGACCAAATTTGGCTCCGGAATTTCCAAGGATTTTTATGATTCCTATTTCGCGGGCCGAACCACTGCCTATGCGTTGAAAATATGCAACCTTCGCATTTTTCACGAGCCTGTTCGCCCACTCGATGTGATTGACGACTTCACACCGCCTCAATCATACATGTATGTGGCCGGGCAAGGCGTCGATATCAGACGCGGCGCGCAGTTATCACTCCTCTGACATGAACAACCCGTGCATTTTGGTCTTTGGCATTTCCGGTGTTGGAAAATCGACCGCTTGTAAGGTTTTCACTAATACTCACCCGGAGTTTAAGTACGTAAGCGCTAGCGAAATAATCAGTTCAGCGACGAGTCACTCACCTGAAAAACTGCGTAAAAGCAGCGAAGCCGAAATTGAAAAGAACCAAACTGCATTAATCTCTGCCTTGAATGACTTATTTATACAGTCACCACAAAGTCCAATTATACTTGATGCTCATGCAGTGATCGACAACGATGAAGATCTTATTGAAATTCCGACCGCGACAATCCAAGCAATAAGACCTTTGGGGTTAATTTTACTCGAGGCCCCGCCCTTGGATGTAATTCGGCGACGCCAAATTGGCCCAAGACGACGACCTCTTCGGGACGTCGCGCGAATTGAACTTGAGACGGCAAAAGAACGAAAAATAGTGCAGCATTACGCCGAGGCGTTAGACATTCCTCTCGAAATCGACGAAGTCCTTGACGGCTATGAGCTCGAGTCTGCGATAGATCGCCTGACACGAGGGACCACCTTCAATGCCCTACTCTGAGGCATTATCGGAACGGCACCAGGATCATTATACCCCACTTCAATCGAACCAGGGACATAGAGGCCAGTTCTGGTTGAGGTTTTTCCAAACCCATAGTAGTCAAAAATTCTTTGAAACAACGGTAACTTTCCCTCATTCACCGTGAGGTGCGGCATGTCGTCGTCCAACCAATGCAAAAGCGTGTCGAATATGCGCGGTCCGACTCCCCGACCTGAATGCTCAGGTGCTACCCGAACGGTGCAAATTTTGCGCTCACCCTCTTCGTTCTTAGCAATGCCCAACCCCACCAAATCTCCTTGACGTTCTATTTTAACGAGTCGCCTCGTTCCGTTCCTGACACCAGGAATGACTTTGGTCCGATACCACTGTTCGATGCCGGGATAATCCTGGGAAAGAGGCAAAAGAAAGCGCAGTGCCGCGGCCTCATCAGGCAGCAAATCTCCCGAGTTCAATTCCGAACGGGAGTATGGCAAAATGACTCGGGCGGAAGTGTCGCTGATATTCATTCACCACTCTTTATCATATTTTTGGCGGTCGGGACAGTTCCGGGAGCAGACGTATTTGCGTCTGCCTCCGCGCTCGCTCTGCTTCCGTCATTTACAGAAGGCATCGTTTGCACAGATCGGGATATATCGCGGTTCGCAATTATGTTTTGGATATAGCCGGCGAGCAGATTGCCCAATAGGCCTATCAAAAATGTTACAATTAAATATGCCAACCAAATTTTTTTACTGGCACGCTTCGTACTTAACTTAACAAATGCCGTAAAATCGGTGACTTCCTGCGCCACGGAAGCGCTTCCAGCATGAGTCCTTTGCGCCTCCCGTTTCCAATGGTAAACCATCATACCTATTGGAATTTCACCACGTACATAGTTTTTCCACAGCTTATGTTCAAGGAGCCGCATTTTATGCGATTGCGAGCTTTGGGTAGTCAGATCAGACTTAACCGGTACTGCGGTTAGAAATGCTATCAGTTTCACCTTTACTTCACCGATCCGTCGATCGATGCGCATTGCCTGTTCGATAGTATCAGGCAACGTTCTTGCCTCATTCACCCGGAAATCCAGATATTCGATTTCATCATAACTGCTCTGCAAAAGTTTATCTGGAGTTGAAATTGTTCGAATAAATGGATTGCTTTGCCCATTGCGGAAATAAGCTCGAAGCCGGAAATATGATCGGCCAGAAGATGTCGCCGCGTCCCGTGCTTCTTTAAGTGCAACCTCGCTAATCGTGATTATTGTACCGTCACCCTTATCTTCCAAGAGCACTTCTTGTCGGCACAAGGATTTTCCATCCAACGCAAACTCATGAACACGCGCAAATGTATGGCCGCCGCCTCGGGAGAGCTCTATGAATTTCGGGCCAATAGCCTTTGGACCCGCTGTCGCGAGTACCTCGTTAAATATACCTTGAGCAATGCTAACTTCTTGAAAATATGTCGAACAATCTTCGATGCTGGATCGATCAACCTTTATCGGTAGGTATATTTTTATCGCCTCCACGGTCCACGGATCATCGAGTAGAACGCCGATTTCAATAAAATCTACGGCTTTAGATCCATCGGTGGGCTTAAACTGTGCATCCCCAGTCATATGCCAATAGTTAAAGTGCGCCTCTATCTCGCTTTGCGCACCATTCGCTGGTTTGCACCATACGGCTATACTCCCGCTAATTTCGCTCATTTATTCCCCCAATTCGACTCATGGTTCGAAATTTCGTTTGCCGTCACAACCTTTAGCTACATTCTCACAACATTTGAAGAATATTCATAGCGAGGATTGCACCTTGCCCGTCCAGACGGTCCGCCGCGTCCAGCTGCACGTCAATAAGCCGCCGGAATACTAGTCAGTGGTTCGTGGCGATGACCGGGGCACGATCACGGCCTTCGTGGTTAGAGCTTGACGCCTTATGCCGCCTCGTGCGTCATCGGCAAATGATCGAGCACCGCTACTCATTTTTCTGGGCTGAGGACGAGACGGCGGTCGGGGAGCTTTACGGCCTCATGCTGGCCGTGTGTCCGCATGTCGGAGATGAGTTTCGCGCAGTTGCGGATGAAAGCGAAATTCTTTAAGCGATCACCATCAGGGCGATTTGCACAGATTGGAAGCCAGTGATCGCTTCGTCGGGAGCAATTGAAAAATATCAGAAAACCCGACGATCAACGGTAACAATGACGTTCTAGGCATCAGTAAATTTTACTCTTCAAAATCTCGGAACTTTATATTGGCGAAAGCTACCGGAGTGGCGGCACCTTCTGATATTGATTGAATAAGAAACGAAATAGCACTTACAGGGACCGCGACGCCATAACCAAGCTCGTCATATTTTACTATTGTGTCCGAACTAGCGTCACTTGTCGGCTCTCGAGAAATAAAACCGGCCGCCTGGCCATATGAGTCCAAAAGTGGACCGCCGGAAAATCCTCCTCTCACGCGAGCGGTTATCAGAAACAGCTCGGTCTTAGCGAATATCTCTGTCGGACTGCTCGCAATCTTTCCTTTCGCCACAGTTAAACGACCCGAAACATGGGCCGCCTCAGCAGCTAATGCCGGAACAAATCCTGGTATATTCGGATATCCTAACGCCATTACTTCGTCCAAAACATTTGCAGGTTCGTCAGGCAATGATATATGCGGAATTTCGCCGAAAATCGGTTCAGGGAACTTGATCACGGCCAGATCAAGTTGCTCGTTCTCATGTACATACAGTGATGCCTTCGAAAAAATCTCCGGCGAGACTCCTCTAATTGCCAATGCTTCCGAAGGATGAACACAGTGTAACGCAGTTACAATGGCGTCAGAAGCTACGACAAAACACGTTCCGATTTGTGCATCAGACTTCGAATTCCAATTTATTAGCGGAATAACGGCGGAATTGTAGAGGTCATAGACCGCAGGTAGACCATAAACAGCACAATTCAGCAATCGAATTACCGACGATGTTTGAATGCGGTCTAAATCTGCCCGACAGAAGTAACTGTTGTCAGTGCCCATCATGCCACCAACGGCCACCTGAGACAGCCATCCGTTCCGCACCAGCCTACGGCATATTTCTACGACTGTTTCCGGATGGGGCTTTTGCCCTGAAGCATTCGGGACGAACTGAGCGAGGTATTCCGCAACTGTACGGCTTACTATACCTGTATTTGTCTTCTTGGCGTTTTCCAGTCTGAAAAAGGCAAGCAAATGGACTGGGAGACCGGGGAATTGAACTCTGCTCGCGTCAAATGGGGTGCCTGTCATTTAGCTTGCCCTCCGGGATTCAACTAGATTTTATCGGAGCCCAAATTTAGGACATCCTGCTTCACCCTAGAAGACGAAACGTTGCTGGTTCGCCTCGTCGAGGTACGAATTGGATTTTGCAATGAATGGTCAAAATGTCGACTTTTTTAGCCAAAAGCGGTAGGCGTGACACTAACTCGCCGTGCTGTTGGTCCCCTAAGCGCTGGCACGTTGTAAGGATGTTTGTGGTGCGGGCAGCCGGACTCGAACCGGCATGGCCTTTCGGCCGACGGATTTTCTTACCACTTCGGCTTTCGCCGCCGCCCTTGCGCGTTCGTGGTCTGGACTATCCCTTCACCATGCCCTGAGCGGGGTTAGGTGCTGCCCGTCTAGTCTCTACACCTTCCGATCTTTCGACCGGCTTGGCTCGGGATTACCAGCGAAGGCTTCCCCGAATTTGAGCAGTTCTACTCTCCGGGTTTCCCCGAAGGCACTCAATCCTTTGGTTTAAGTCCGTTGCGTCTACCGATTCCGCCATGCCCGCTTAAACCGAGGGATCTTATAAAGAGGCAGAACAGCCACGTCGAGTATGATTATGGGGCTATCCCCTTATTCCGCGCACCCTCCTCGTTATTGGTGCGACCACGGACGGGCTTCTTCTCCTTTCGGACATTGATCGCCCGCGTATCGATGCGATCCTTGATGTGAGCCGCATAAAACTTCTCGATCATATCGACGCTGGTGCGGCAGTTTTTGGCGATCTGATAAATGTCCGCCCCCTCCATGAGACGTAGGCAAATGTAGGTGTGGCGCAGGCTGTAGGCGGTCCGAACCTGACCCTCACGGTCGTGCTTCAGGTTCAGTTGCCGCAGAATGATGTTGAGAAGATTGTTTAGTGAGAACGGGAAGAGCCGTTCGGCCCCGTTCTCAAGGGCAATGGCTTTAGCCGGGTTCCCAGCCGCCATTGCCTCTGCGCGAAGCGTACGCTCGCGCCTTTCTTTTATGCGCTTGAAGGGCAAAACGGCGCCGGGCATGCTTTTACAGAAACCCACGCCGCGCTTACCCTTGTGGATTTCGATCTCGAGAATTTGTTCCTCGGTGGCCGCATCTTCAACAATGGCCACGTCCCTAAACTCCAGACGCAGGGCCTCATCCGGCCTCAGCCCGGTATTCACCATGAACAGAACAAAGTCGTGGAGCAGTTCCCAGTGCGGGCGATAACGCTCACGCCCGGGATTTGCGGCCCGGTCGCGGGTCGCATCCCGCAGCCGCTTATACTCGGCCGGTGTAAACCATGCCCGACGCGTGACCTTGCCCGACGCCTTATAGCGCGGCGTCACCGTCGGCACAGCCTTAATCCAGCCATGGGCCTCAGCGACGGTAAGGATCTGACGCAGACAAACAATCTCCTGATGCAGCGTCGAGCGCGCAAGAGGCTTCGGTTTGTTCGTTTTGAATTCAGTATTGGTTCGGATGCGGTGAACCCGATACTCCTGTACCAGGCCTGACGTGATCTCGGTAACGAAGAGGTCCCCGAAAAACGGATTGAGGTGGTTCTTTATCCGCGCCCGATGGTTGCTCACATAGCGGGGATTGCGCTCGCCAGCCGTGATGACCTCGAACTCTTCGATGAATTTGGCGGCAACCTCTTTGAACTTCTTGCCGCTGTGCAGCCCCTCCCCGTTTGCCGCCTTGCCGCGTAAGCCGACATACCATTCCTCGGCAACATAGGCGGCCCTCTCCCGATCGGTCTGTCCGGTGCTTCTGCGTCGGTTTTTTCCGGCGAGATAAGCCGAACACTGCCACAGGCGGCTCCCGGGCCGCTTATAGACATGCAACTTGCCGTGCATGAGTTCGAAGGCTTCGTCCATCTCCTCACTCCCCGATCACTCACTCCACTCAGGATAAGGCAAATGGGGAGTTTTTGCAATTTTACGGAGAGCTTCCGAAGAATTCTCACAGCCGTTGCGAGCTGAAAATCCGCCCGAAACCGGCGAGGAGGGAGTGTGTAAGGATTGTGTAAGAGTTGCGCCGCGCACCGACATCTCACAAGTAGCTGAATTTATTGCGATAATTACCTCGCAAAAGTCAGTCTATGAGGATTTTAAGTCCGTTGCGTCTACCGATTCCGCCATGCCCGCAAACCGGTCGGCCCTTATATCAAGAGGCGGAAAACTGTAAACGGTTTTCCGCCTGCTTTTACGTTACTTGCCGTTGGTCGGCTGAAAGGTGACGCTGGTATTTGCAATCATCCACACCGTTGCGACCCAGGCGGCGACGTTTTGGCTCATCTTCTTGGGGTCGATGCGGTCCAGTGTATCGTCCGCCGTGTGGTGGACATCGAAATAATCCGTGCCGTTTTGTTGCAGATCGAAGATCGGCACACCCTTCGCGTTGAGTGGGCTGGTGTCCGGGCCACCGCCCGTTGCCGGATCACGCTCTATGAAGATGCTCAGCGGATACAGCACCTTACCCAGAGTCTTGTTGAAATCAGGGGTGTCGGTTTTGGGCAGGGCCAGTGAATAGATCACGTCCGCACCGAAATCAGATTCAGCGGCGACGATATGCTTATCCTTGTCGGACGATTTGGCGTAGGCCATCGCTCCCGACAGACCCAGATCGCCTGGCTGGGACACTTCTTCGGAGCCCCAGAAGACCACACGCACCGTGCGTTCTGGACGCAACTTGTGATCGATTATCAGCTTGGCCGCAGCCATCGTGATCGCCACACCAGCGCCGTCATCGATTGCTCCGGTACCGAGATCCCAACTGTCAAGGTGGCCGCCTATTGCGATGATCTCTTCCGGACGCTTAGAACCCTTGATCTCAGCGATTACGTTTTGTGACTGCCCGCCGGTACGAACCGTGGGTGTTGAAAGCATTTTAAGTCGCAGCGGACCGGCTTCACCCGCGCGTTGTAACTTCAGCAGACGCTCGAACTGTTCGGCATCCGGCGGCGACATGGCCAGAGCCGGTAGACCGTCTACGCCGGTGAAGCGCGTGGCACCGGTGTGGGCAAAGCGATGATCCTCGGTGCCCAGCGAACGCATGACATATCCGACGGCACCGCGCTTCTTGGCCTCTTCAGGTCCGCTGCGACGCACCGAGCCGGAATTGACGCCGTAGCCCTGCCCCGTCTGTGTGCGCACAGTGGGTTGCAGGATGACGACGATCTTCCCGGCCAGGTCCGTCTTGGAATCGATAAACTCAGCGTAGGTTTCAAATAAGACCGCCTCGCCCTCAATCCCCTCGGCTGGCGTTGCGCCTGAGCCGCCAAGCGCGGTCACCACCATTTTCTGCGCGAAGGGACCGGTGATTTCGAGGCTTTCGGCCCCGCGTTGCCAGATGACCAGCGGGAAGGTATCGATGCGTACATTCTCAAAGCCCATTTTTCTGAGCTCAGCTGCCGACCATTCGGCTGCCTTGCGTTCGGACTCCGAGCCTGCCGGACGCGCACCGAAGCGCGTCGTTAGCTGCGCGACGAAGTCATAAGCCCCGTTCGATTGTAGGGCCTCGTCACGCAAGCGCGCGGCGGTGACTTCGGGCGCTTCAGCAACGGCCGCAACCGGGGCCACGGGCTTGGCCTTCGGCTTGGCTAGGCCCGGGGTGGTCACGCAACCCAACGCCGCGGTGACAAAAAGAAAAGCCTTGAGTTTCATGATCAATCCTGGGTAACGAGTTCTTCAAAACGGGCTTCGGGAAAGCGTTCGCGAGCCTTTTCGACCACGGCGGGCAGGCCGTCGAGCAAGGCCTTAAAGGCCTCATCGAGGGCTTCTCGATTTCGCCCCCGGATGACGAGTTGCGTACCGAACTCATCGGGGAAGATGCCGAAGGGGTAGGAACCCAGCGACAGGTCGGGATAGTGTTTGTCGAGCGCGCTCAGAATGTCCGCGGCAAGGCTTTCGGGCACGTAGGTCGCCTTTACGGTGCGCGCCTGCACCTGTTCGCCTTGGCGCAGACGCGGGGCCACATCATTGAGCATCCCGGCCATGATGCGCGGCACCCCTGCCATGACGAAGACGTTTTCGATCTGGAAGCCCGGCGCACCGGACACCGGATTGAGGATCAGCGACGCCCCTTCCGGTATCCTGGCCATTCGGCGGCTGTTGGCATTTAGCAAACGCGCATCGCCGCCATAACGATCGAGTAGTATCTTTAACGCGTCCTCACGCTCGGCAATCGACAAGCCAAAGGCTTGCGCCACACAGTCGGCGGTGATGTCGTCGTGCGTCGGCCCGATGCCGCCGGTGGTAAAGACGTAATCCGCAGCGCTACGCAATTCGTTGAGAGTACGAACAATCTGCGGCGCATCGTCGTGGATCATGCGCACTTCGATCAGGTCGATGCCCAATGCGCCTAGGAATTTGGCCAGCGTATTGACATTGGTATCCTGCGTGCGGCCCGACAGGATTTCATCGCCGATAATTATAACGGCGGCGGTGGGATTTTCTGTATTGACCGTCATTAGGCAGGCTCCTTATCACGACCCTGAACATAAGCACCGAGAACCGCTAATGCTATTCGCGCACAGACTTACCCAAGGCCGTCTGGTGACGAGATACAAACGATTCTTCGCCGATGTCGAACTGGATACGGGTGCAACCGTCGTAAGCCATTGTCCCAATCCCGGCAAGATGCTGGGGCTCGTGAGACCTGGCACGCCTGCGCTTTTGACCAAAATAAGTGACCCGACGAAAAAGCTGCGCTGGCGGCTGGAGGCCCTGCGCGAAGGAGATACCTGGGTCGGGGTGAATACGCAGTGGCCCAACCAGCTGATCGGCGACCTTATCCGGGATCAACAGGTGCCCGAACTGCGCGGCTACGCCAGTCAGCGTCCAGAGGTCCGATACGGGCACAATTCGCGCATTGACTGGCTATTGCAGGAGCACGCGCTTCAAGCGGAGGCTTGGGTCGAGATCAAAAACGTCCACTACAGCCGCGTCCCCGGACTCGCCGAATTTCCCGACAGCGTAACCGAACGCGGCGCCAAGCATCTCATGGAGCTGATCGGCCGAGTTGAGGCAGGCGCGCGCGCCGTGGTGGTCTTTTGCGTACAGCGTGACGATGTGTTTCGTTTTGACGTAGCGCGTGACCTCGATCTGGTATTCGGCCAAGCCTATTCAGCGGCGCGTGAGGCTGGCGTCGAATTTTTGGCCCACGCCTTTCGCGTCACGCCCGATGGCATTACCCACAGCCACAAGCTCGAGATAAAGGGCTAGACCTCTTTGGCTTTATCAACGCGCCCACCCAGTTGCACCACCGCCAGAAGCGCCGGCATCAGTGCCGCTTCGTTACCGGATACCGCGAAGTAGATCGGCTTCCAGACCGGTTTGAACTTTTCCTTATAGGCGCGAAGACCGTCGAAGTTGTACATTTCACCGCCATAGGCGTAGATCAGGGCAGCGATCTTGTTCCACATGGGGCTTAAGGGGCGCGCCTCAAGCCCGCCCAGCGGGGCCATGCCGAGGCTGAACCACTGATAACCTTCATCGCGGGCGTGGAAAATTAGGCGCAGAAACAGATACTCCATGATATTGGGCGGGGCCTCCGGCGCATAGCGCATTAGGTCAAGGCTGAGCGAGGTCCGGCCTTCGGCGGCCCACAGATTGGCAAAAGCCATGATCTCATCGCCGATGCGGATGACGGCAATTGGCGTCAGGCGGATATAGTCCGGATCAAAATAGCCAAGAGAATAGCCCTTCTCCTTGCCTTTCTTTTCTTCCAGCCAGGCGTCGGAAATGGCTTTGAGACGCGGCAGATGGGTTTCCACCGCTTCGGGATGCAGCACTTCGAACTCTGCCTCGGCCTGTTCGAACTTACGCCACACCTGTCGGAAGCCGTAGCCTTTTTTTCCGGCCAGGTCGAAGCTCTGCACAGGCACCAGCGCCTCTTCACCGATCTTGAACGGCCTCAGCCCCAGATCAATGGCCAGAGGCAGGAACTCCGTCGTTACGCGGTAGATGGACAGCTTGGCATTGGCCAATGCCGCCATTTCCTTCAACCGCCAGCCCAGCTTTTCAACCTCTTCCGGCGGGCCGACCGGGGCCGATAGGACCACCCAGTTGCGACCTGCAACACCATACATGGCAAAGGCCGTGCGCGCCTCATTCCACAGGATATGCTTGTCACCGGTAAGCGCCAGCCAGGCCTGCGGGTCCTGAGCCAGCGAAACCACGCCGCGCAGATCCTCCATATCCTCATCATCGGGAAGGTCCGGCGCGGCGCGCGCCAGCCCGAACAGGCGATAAAGGGCAAACAGGGCCACTGTGATAGCGATGACGACCAGACCGCGCAGGAAGCGCGAGACGCTAGCCTCATAGGCAAAACGCTGCCACAGTTCATGGGCATAGGGCGTACGCTCATAGAAGTAAAAGCCCGCCGTGGCCACAAGAATCAGCACAGTCGCCGTCACCAGCAGCCAGATCGGCTTAAGCGTCAGGGTCATCAGGCGGGAGCGGCGGTTAAAGGCGCGCTTGCACGGCAAGAGCAGTAGAGCGCAGACCACCATCACTTCGGCTACGCCGAAGGCCAGTTCGCGCGTCATCGACAGGATGGCCCCGGCCACCAGCAGGCCCAGCGCCATGTACCAGGCCGAATCCAGACGTTCCCACAGGCCGCGCGCTGCAAACAAAAGCAACACCCCGGTCGCCACACCCGCAACGTGCGACAGCTCAACCACCTCAAGCGGCAGCCACTGACGCACAAAGGGCATGGCTTCGGGATCTATAGGCGACAGCACCGAAGCCAGTAGGAAGGTGCCGGCCAGCATCATCAATACCGCCATGATCTTGGGCACGGCGATGATGGCCATGTCCAGCACAAGGGCTCTGATGTCTTTATGATGCTTCATACCCCTCACCTTACACGGCACGGGGATTCGCTAAAATCGTTTTCGCGGCGTAGTAGGACCGTCACCCCGCCTTACGGCACCAAGCGTCCTGAATAGACAACTGGTTGCACAGGCGTTCAGCCTGTTCGGGCGAATGTACGGGCCCGATGCGTAAGCGCACCAGCGCCTGACCATTGGCGGCGGTGACCGGCTGTAGGATCGGCTTGAAATTATCAAGGCCCGGATGTTTGGCCCGCAGGTCGTGCCACGCCGCTTCGGCCACCGCGCGCGAACTGAATGAGCCCACCTGAACGCTGCGGACCATTTGCTCTATACCGCTATCGGCGGGTTTGGCCGCGGGTTTGAGTACCGGGGCTTTCGTAACTTTTTCAGGCCCGGCCTTCATTAGCAGCTCTGTCGGGGTCCTTGTCTGAGCTGGCCTCGTCGCCGCAGAGGCAGACACGCCCGTCTCCAGCGGCGTATCGGCGTCCGGCCGCTCCATATCGAGCGGATTGACCACGCGGATCAGGCTGCCGGTCTCCTTCTTGGG
The DNA here is from genome assembly GCF_000175215.2 of Asticcacaulis excentricus CB 48. NCBI lineage: Bacteria > Pseudomonadati > Pseudomonadota > Alphaproteobacteria > Caulobacterales > Caulobacteraceae > Asticcacaulis > Asticcacaulis excentricus. The sequence continues at coordinate 1,622,712 of NC_014816.1, forward strand.
CATGGCGGCCAGCAGGCCATCTTTACCCGTCGTCAGTTCCTTCGCCGTTTCAAAAGCGAGTTGAATCGGTTCGTCACGCGTGGCGGAGGATGAAGTCTCCGAAGCGGATGCCCCTTGGTCACCCTTTCCTTCGATATCGATTTCCGCTAAACGCGCGGCCATCCGCTGGAAATCCTTGCCGTCGCCTTTGGGCATTTCGCACCCCGACAGCCCGGCCGCCACGCAGGCGACGGTCAGCAGAGCCAGTCTTGAAACCGAAAAGTGAGAGCGCATAGCTTCATCCTCTCACAAGCCGTTTAAATCGTCGTTAGTAATTTTGGTTAATGCTCCATGCCCGCTTCCGCTGCTTCTCCCCTGCCCCGCGTCCGCGATCTGAGCGCCCTGCGCGCTGCGGTTTCAGGCTTTCGCCACAAGGGACTGCGTATTGGCTTTGTGCCGACCATGGGCGCGTTGCACGAAGGGCATCTGGCGCTGGTGCGACACGCAAAAACCTTAAGCGACGTGGTGGTGGTTTCAGTCTTCGTAAACCCCAAGCAGTTTGCGCCGCATGAAGATTTCGACCGCTATCCGCGCACGGAGGACAAGGACGCGCAGCTTCTGGAAAGCGTCGGAGCGAACCTGCTCTATCTGCCGCGCGTCGATCTGATGTATCCCTCCGTCTTCGCTTCCAGCGTGCACGTCGAAGGCCCGGCGCGCGAACTTGAAGGCACGTTCCGCCCGCAGTTTTTTGATGGCGTGGCCACCGTAGTGATGAAGCTGTTCAATCAGGTTCAGCCCGACGTTGCCATATTTGGCGAAAAGGATTACCAGCAGCTCCAGGTCGTAAAGACGTTTGTGCGCGATCTCGACCTGCCGGTGCAGGTGGTAGGGATGCCGACCGTGCGCGAAGCTGACGGCCTGGCCCTGTCGTCGCGCAATGCCTATCTCAGTGCCGATGAGCGCCAGAAGGCGGCGCGCCTGATCGTCGAACTGAACACCGTGGCGAAGGCCGTGCGGTCGGGGGGCCAGCGTGAAAAGGCGCTCAGCGCGGCGAAGGCCAATCTTCTGGCCGCCGGTTTTGGTCCGGTGGACTATGTGGAACTGCGCGACGCCGATACGCTGGCGATGGCGGACGCGCAGACACAAAACCTACGCCTTCTGGCCGCGGCATGGCTGGGCAAGACGCGCCTGATCGATAACATTGCGGTTTAAGGGATTAGCCCGCGAACAGCAGCGTGTCCCAGATCATGCCGGAATAGTGTCTAAGTTCAAAGCGATAATCGGACCGCATGTCCCGAATCAGAGCGCTCAGGCGCAGGAGATCGTCGGATTTGTGATAGGCGCTGATGGCCAGTTTCGGACGATAGGTCTCAATCGTCCGGCGCATCCCTTCGAGGGCCGGCCCCTCGGCGCCTTCGATATCCAGCTTGACGAAGGTGACCTCCCCCAGATCCAGCGCGTCAAGGGCGACCACCGGCACCTGAATGCTACCGTCGGCGTCGATGCGGCTCCCCATCGCACCGGTGGCTGAAAACCGCACCGTATCGGCGTGGCTCCACAGGCCCGCCGCGTGGCAGGTCACATGCGGCGTCGCAGCAAAAGCCGCGCTCAGGGCCGTGAAATTCTCTGGATCAAGTTCAAAAGCGTGCACCTGCCGGCATGGCCCGCCCAGATGCCCGAAGAAGGCGCGCACCGTGTCGCCATCATAGGCTCCGCCATCGACCAGCACATCGTTACGCGACGGCGGGCAAAGCGCATTATCGAGATAGATCTGATCATGCGGCCGCGTAATGCCGTCCAGCGCCGCCGCATCCCAGGTCAGACGATAGGCCAGAAGCGCCGACAGGGTGCGAAGGCTTTCGGCGTCCGTGAACAGCTCTTGCCCCAGACGATGGATGGCGGCCACCTCATCGCGGTCCGAAAAGGCCTGAAGCGCCGTAAACATGGCATTGCCGCTGAAGGTTTGCCCCAGCTTCGGCATGACCTCGAAATAGAACAGCAAAGGCCCCGGATGCGCGCCCCAGATAGCCTGAAAATGCTTGGCGGGTTTTTCCGAGCCGGCACAAATGACGCCGACCGCGTTGGGTGTCTTTGCCAAAAGCTGATCCAACGCCGCGTCACCAATCACCGGTAAGCCGTAAAGGCTCTGCCCATCGCGCAGATTATCGACCACAGCGATAACATTCAGCCGCTCGCAGGCATAGCGAACAAAGCTCTGGGCCATTACTGAGCCCGCCCCCAGAAGTACCAGCGGCACGCGATCATAATCGAAATCGGACCGTGCCCGGCTTAAGGCGTCAAGCCGCGCCAGAAACCCGGCATCACCATAATCCACAGGCCCGTCCAACAATTCGCGATAACGCATCGACGTCCCTCCGCCCGTGACTTTCTCCGGGCGTCAATCCCCGGCGATTCGTCACCAGCTTAGCACAGTGATGGTCACCACGCCCCGGCATCGCGCAGGGCCGCGATCAGGTCCGCCGGTAGAGCCTCGCCTCCCGCCCCCTGCGGCAGGTCACGCGGCGAATCCTTGACCTCCAGATAGCGCCAGCCCTGAAAGGGACGACGTGGCTGCGGCTCGGTCAGGATATGTTCGGTCGAAACCGTGATCAGGCATTGCGGCAGGTCGCCTTCTACTGTGTCGATGGCCACGATCGGCCGACGCACCAGAATGACGCCCTTGATCACCCAGTAGAGCGAGCCACCATCCAGCAGTTCCTCGGCACGTTTGGGCGTCTGGCGCGTATGGATGGTGCGGGTTTTGTGCCCCTGCTCCCAGCGGAGCAGATCATCGACCGTATCGGCCCCTACGCACAGCTTGACCAGATTAAGGCTCATCAGATTGGTCTCTTCAACCACATTGGCAACAGCGCCCGCCGGGGCTATCTATGGGTAAGAGACTCATAATTCAAGGCCACCCGCATGGCGGAAGATACCTCTCTCGAAGCCGCCCTCGCCCGACTGTTCAACACGCCGTCGGGGCTTAAGGCCGCCAGTTGGATCACTCTGACCGGCGGCACGCGGCTGTTCAGCGCCGGCGATGAGTCCGACCATCTCTATTTGCTGCGCAGCGGGCGCATGGGCGTGTTTCGCCACGACGACGACCATCAGGGCCTACACCTGATCGGGGTGATCAAACCGGGGGAGCCGGTGGGTGAAATGTCGCTGATCGCGGACACGCCGCACACCTCGACCGTCATTGCCTTGCGCGACTGCGAGCTGATGGTTCTGCCCAAGGCCGACTTCCTTAAGGCCATCGAAGCCGCGCCGGACGTGTTGCTGGCGCTTTCGAAACAGATGATCGAGCGCGCCCGCTCCGGCACGCCGCGCGAAGGCCGACGCCACAACACCCCCAATGTCTTCGCCTTTTTCGCTCTGAACGACATCATCGTACGCCCGCTGGTCGAACGCATTGCCGAACAGGTACGCGCACTGGGCTACCGCGTTGCCTTGCTCGATAAGGATCACCACGGCACGGGTGCTGATGTTTTTGCCGAGGCCGAGGCGAACAACGACTATGTGCTGCATGTCGCTGAAAAGCCAGAAAGCCACTGGCGGCTGCTGAGTTCGCGTCAGGTCGATCACACCTTCTGGATCGCCGACGCCCGCCACCATTCGCAGCGCCCCCACAGCGACCCGGCGCGCCTGCCGGCCAGCACGCTTAACCTCGAAGACTCGCAGCTGCTCGACCCACTGGGCCTGCAACGCGCGCCCGATCTGATCCTCATCCAGGCGCAGGAGGCCGATGGGCGTAAAGTAATCGCCCATACGCGTGACTGGCTCGATGCTTTCAAACCGGCGCGCTGGTTCCACGTCGGTGAGCACTCGTTGCCCGACGCGGCGCGCCTCGCCCGCATCGTCACCGGCCATTCCATCGGCGTCGTGTTTTCCGGCGGCGGGGCGCGCGCCTTTTCGCACATCGGCGCGGTTCAGGCTCTGCGCGAAGCCCATGTCCCCATCGACTTCATCTGCGGCTCGTCCATGGGGGCGATCGTCGGCGGCTGCGTGGCGCTCGACTGGTCGGACGCTGAAATCGACACCCATATCCGCGAAGCCTTTGTCATGTCCTCGCCGCTGGATGATGTCACCTTCCCGTTTGTAGCCCTGACCGGTGGGCGCAAGGTCGATCAGCGGTTAGAAGCGCATTTTGGCGACGTGCTGATCGAAGACCTGCCGCTGCCCTTCTTCTGCCTGTCGTCCAACCTAACCTCCGGCACCATCAAGGTGCACAAGTCGGGCCGCCTGCGTCAGGCCCTGCGCGCCTCCATCTCCCTGCCGGGCGTCATGCCGCCGGTGGTCGAAGACGATCAGGTGCTGGTCGATGGGGCCGTGATGCGCTCCTTCCCGGCCCTGATGATGCGCAATTCGCACCTGGGCACGGTCATCGGCGTCGATGTCACACGTGCCAAGGGGATCGACCCCAAGAGCGTGCACGTTCCCAAAAGCCTGCCAACCTGGTTCCTCAAAGGCGACTGGCGTAAGGGACCGCCGATTGTCTCGATCCTGATGCGTTCGGCCACCATAACCACCGCGGCCGATCTGGAACAGAGCCGTCTGGCCTGCGACCTGCTGATCATTCCCGAACCCGAAGGCGTCGAAATCCGCGAATGGCACGCCTATGATCTGGCGGTGGAATCCGGCTATCAGACCAGCGTGCAAAGTCTGGCCCAGCTTGAGCACCCCGTGACGCAGTTGCGCAAACTGGGCATAAGCCTGCACCCCAATATCCCGGCCTTTACTCCGGACGACAGCTTCCTGACCCCGCCACGCCCTGAAAAGCTGAAATACACGCTGAAACCGCAGGGCGTGACCTTGCCGCGTTTCCTCAAGGGGCCGAAAAAACCGCAACCCAAGCTGTAGCGGCGCGCGGCAAAGCGGGGTAGGAAGCGTTCAACAACTCAGCAGGGTCCGGCATGAAAATCTTCACTTACAACGTCAATTCGGTGAATGCGCGCCTGCCCCTAATCCTGGAGTGGTTCGAAGAGACGCAGCCCGATGTCTGCGCCCTTCAGGAACTGAAATGCCTGGACGAAAAGTTCCCGTATGAGCCCTTTGAACGTCTGGGTTACAACGCCGCTGTGCACGGGCAAAAGACGTGGAACGGCGTGGCTCTGCTGTCGAAGCAACCGTTGATTGACGTGGTGCGCGGCCTGCCGGGCGAGCCGGAAGATGAGCAGTCGCGCTATATCGAAGCCGTGGTCGATGGCTCGGTGCCGGTGCGCGTTACCTCTATCTATCTGCCCAATGGCAACCCGATCGGCACCGACAAATACCCCTATAAACACCGCTGGTACAAGCGCTTGCAGGCGCGCGCCAAGGAGATACTAGCCTTTGAAGAGATCAGCGTTTTATCAGGTGATTTCAATACCATACCGACCAAGTCTGACCTTTACCGGGAGTCAGCATGGCTGGATGACGCGCTTTATCAGCCCGAAACACGCGCAGCCTATCAATCATTGAAAAACCTCGGCTACAGCGACGCTTGCGACCTGATGCCGCCCGAAGGCAACCGCTACACCTTCTGGGACTATCAGGCGGGGGCGTGGCAAAAGAACGAAGGCATCCGCATCGACCACCATTTGCTGTCGCCGCAGGCCGCCGACCGCCTGAAAAGCTTCGAAATCCACAAAGACGCCCGCGGTCGCACTCACGATGATGCCAAACCGTCGGACCACGTCCCGGTGGGCGTGGAACTGGATGTTTAGCAGTCACTATACCTATTCTTAACCCGATACCGGTAAGGACTGATTAAACATTTGATCGGTCATGTAACTGTGTAATGGAAGAAGCCTTCCGCGTCATCTTGTGGTTTGCCTTTGCGGCCCTGCTCCTGACCCTGGTCGCGTCAGGTGCCCTGTGGTGGCATGAGAGCACTCGCCGTCTGGCGCGCGGCCTGACCGCCGCCATAGGTAAGTCCCCGGACGCTATCATCTTCGATACCGGCATGAAAAAGGCCGCTGGCCTCGACTTCACGCACGGTGATCTGGCCGTCCTGTGGGATCTGGGGCGGCACGGACTGGTCTTTAGTTTTGATGAGATCGAAGGGGCCGAACTGATTGTTGATGAGCGCGTCGTGGCACGCACTCAGAAGGGTGAACCGCGCCGTGTCCTCGAAGAAACCTATCCGGGGGCATCGCGCGTCGTGTTACGGCTTATCTTCAATGATCTGGAGACGCCGGAGTTTGAGGTCACCTTGTTCGGCGACCTGACGACTCATGCGGCCTACCCCAAAACGGCCAGCGAGGCGGTACAACTGGGTCGTAAATGGCTATCACACATCGACGCCGTGATCAAACGCACACCACCAAAGGCGCAACCGGTTCGCCCTGCGACGCCTGAACCCCAAATCGAAGGCCCGGAGCACGATTAAATCCACACCTGTGGCGTGCGGGCTCTTAACGGCTGCGCCAATTCGTGGTTAATATGACGCCATTGTTCGTATTTGGGGGTTGAACGCAAGAGCCGTGAACCAGTACCTGCCGACCATTATCATCCTCACGGCAGCCGCCCTGGCCATCCTGTTAATCCTTTACCGGATATGGGATTCGCGCGTCGAAGCGCCCAAAAAGCTCGAGGACGAAGTCGCCGAAGCTCTAAATGGCGCAAAGGCCGATGTGGCCTCCATAGAACCAGCGCGCAAAGCAGCCGCCGCCCTCTCCTATCTCGGCAATCGCTGCGTGATCGTGCGTGAGTTTGGGAAACTTCCGACGCGCCTCTACACCATGGCCGAACTTATCGGCATCGAGGTCTTCGTCAATAATAAGGTCGCAGCCCGCATCATTCGTGGCGGCCCACACAAGATGTTCGACGACATTGCACCGCAGGTTGATCGCGTCACCATCCGACTGATGTTCAATGACCCGTCAAAGCCCGATTTCGAGTTGATCTTGTGGGACCCCAACGACGCCCTTACGGCGCGCGCCGAAGGGCCACGCGCCGCGATGGAAACGGCGCGACGCTGGTTCTATCACGTCGAAGCGATCATTCGTAAGCCATTGGCGGATATCGAAAAAGAGCTTACGCCGCCCGCGCCGCCGCCGCCAGAGCCCGCCCCAAAGCCGCCGGTTCACGATCATCGCAATGATGACTCTGACAATGACGACGCCCCACCGCCGGCGCCCAAACCGGGCCACAAAGACGGCGACGTGCTCAATTCCCCCTTGATACAGTATCTGTAAGGCGATCTATCCATGTGGACCCTGGCTTTGGCCTGCGCCTTCTTCATCCTGATTCATATTCTGGTGTCCGGCTCAGATCTGCGGCAGCAGATGATCGGCGCCATCGGCACGCGCACCTACTTCATCCTGTTCAGCCTGTTGTCGTTCATGGGGTTTATCTGGATGATCGCCGCCTATTACGACTCGCGTGGAGACCCGGCCAATCTGCACCTGTGGTCGGCGCCCTTCCTCCTAAAAATTCTGGCCTTCGCGGTCAATTTCGTCAGCCTGACGCTTATTATCGTCGGGGCCCTTAGCCCCAGCCCGACGGCCTTGAGCTCACTGCGCAAACTACCAGATCGTCCGGTTAGCGGCATCATCCGCATCAGCCGTCACCCGGTGCTGGCAGGTATCGGCTTGTTGTCGGCCACGCACTTGATCACCACAGGCACGCTGGCGGCATGGGTGTTTTTCGGGACGTTGCTTTCGCTAAGCCTGTTGGGGGCCAACAGCATCGACCGTAAGCGCGAAGAAAAGTACGGTGAAGCCTATCACGCGATTATGCGCGCGACCTCCATCTTGCCGTTCCTCGCCATTGCACAGAAGCGGGTACGCTTTGAGGCGTCAGAGCTGGGTGTGTTACGCGTCATGGTTGCCACATCCGTCTTTACCTGTCTGGTGGTTTTGCATGAACTACTGTTCCTACGGCCGGCGCTCTAGTTCCCGTCCAAACCCAGCCTTTTTCGCCCTTTACGCGAACGCAGACGCGCGACTTCCCGACTTCGGTGCAACGCCGCAAAAAAATCCTTAACGCCCCATTGATCTCATCACAAATGTTTGAATAACTGCGGATAGGATGCGGAACCGGGGTAAACGCGCGGGTATTTCATGAAACTGACGGCAACGACAATCTTGCTGTTCCTGATCTCGGTGAGCCTCGTGTTCGCCAGTCTGATCGGCTATTTCCGTCCTTTCGAGGGCGAAGGCGTCGACTTCATGACCCAGTACAAGTACGTGCTGCTGGGCGCCGGTTATGCCGTCCTGGCCTTTGCCGTGATTTTCAAAAGCCGGTGAGAATTAGCGACAACGGCACGAAAAGCACCAACGCCGAGCTACAATTCTGTTCGCCCTGAATGGTCAATGATGTGCGGGTGGCATATGCGACATCAGGCGCTTCATGCAACGCATCCACGTAACCATGTTCGCGCAACGCATCCACGTAACCATGCTCGCGTTTTTCGGAGTTTAATCCTAAACCGCGTCCTTACCCGACACGGCGTCATCAATCGCCAGCGCCAGACACAGGGCTTTCAGCGCCTCTGCGCCAGTCGCCAGAGGCTTATCGCGCTGCCCAGCGACCATATCCAGAAAACGGAACACGCTGGTCCCAAGCGGGTCACGCGCAATGTCGGCCTGAGCAAAGTCGGGATTGAGGTCGAACGGCGTGCCGTTTTCAAACTTACGGTTAAGCAGGTCGATAAACACCTCACCCGACGGATAGACGAGCCGCATGGTGCGTTCGCGCGCCTCAGCCATACGCGATGCCGCAAAGGTCGCCACGAACCCATCGTCGAACTTGACCTCGGCAGAGACTTCATCGGCTCCCACGGCCGTATATCCGGCCTCTTGGCGAAAGCGTGCCGACACCTCGATGCCGCCAGCCTCACCGGCGGCCAGAGTCAGCCCCAGATCGAGGTCGTGGATCATCAGATCCAGCACCACCGACACATCCAGATTGCGCGTCGAAATCGTACCATTGCGCACGGCCTCCATACGCAACGGGCGTTCCGGCACCGCATAAAGCCCCATAGCTTCAAACACGGCGCGCTCCTGATGGCCACAGGCCAGCACCACACCTTTTTCGGCGGCCAGAGCGACCATGGCGTCACCATCCTCGACCGTGATAGCCAGCGGCTTTTCGACATAGGTGTGCACCCCTGCCGCCAACGCCTTCAGAGCAACCTGTGCATGAGCAAAGGCCGGGACAGCTACCGTAATCACATCCAGTTCGGCCAGAAACGCCTCGAACTCATCGCCGCCAAAGGCCTTGACGCCCAGCTTTTCAGCCGCGACTTCGGCACGGGATTTTTCGAGATCATAGATACCCACAAAACGTACAAGACCGGCCGCTTCGGCCTCCTTGTACTTGTTGGCGTGATAAACCCCGAAAACGCCGGCACCGGCGACCCCTGCGCGTAGGACGGTCATAAGCCTCACACCCTTGTAAGCCATTGAACGGCGCCCGTTGTACACAGGATTTCCCCCCTTGTGTAACCATAAAAGCGGTATTCGCGCGGACAATGCACAGTTTAGGGTTTGGCCACGTCGTAACCTTGGGCTAAAAGCGCCCGAATGCTTTCCCCCGTATTTGTCCCCATATCGGAGTAGCCCTATGGCGCGTCTTTTCGGAGCCTATGTGATCGTTGACTGGAGCGCCGCCGAGGGCAAGAAAACCGGCGAGTCTTCGGTATGGATCGGCGTGATGAAGCGCGACGTGCGTTTTCGCCTGTCCTACGAAAGACATAATCCGGCGACACGCGCCGAAGCCGTGGCGCTTCTGAAAACCCTCCTCGCCGATCTGCACAAGCGCGGCGACCGGGTTTTCGTCGGCTTCGACTTCAATTTTGGCTTCCCGCGCGGCACAGCGGCGAAGCTCGGCCTCGAAGGCTGGGCCCAGATGTGGGACTTCGTTGTCAAAAACGTCGTTGATAAGCCCGATAACACCAATAACCGCTTTGCCGTCGCCGCAAAGATGAACCGGCTGATGACCGATGAGGCCTATCCCTTCTGGGGTTGTCCCAAGAGCGCGGCGCAGAAGTGGCTTTCGACGCTGAAACCCGCCTCTTACGGCGACTTCCCGGAGTTTCGCCTGACCGAAGAGGCGGCGCGCAAACTCGGCAAATCGTCCCAGGCCAAGAGCGTGTGGCAGATGCACGGCGCGGGCGTGGTGGGCGGTCAGACCCTGCTGGGCATTACAGCAGTGCGCGCGGTGAAGACGGCCCTTGACGGTAAGGCGGTCATCTGGCCGTTTGACACGGGCTTTGGGGCGCTAAACGAAGAAACGCTGGACGGCGTGAACACCGTGCTGGCTGAAATCTATCCGTCCCTTTATCCCGGCGTCGCGGAACCCGGCGAAGTCAAGGACGCCACCCAGGTGCGCCTTACGGCCGCGGCTCTGGCTGAGATGGACGACAAGGACGCGCTGGCGGCCAAATTCGCCGCTCCGGCCCACCTCAGCGCCGAAGACGCCGCCATCGCGCTCGGCGAAGAAGGGTGGATTTTGGGGGTCTGATCGGGCAGGCTCAGGGTATGAAAACCCTCCTCATCTATGCCGTCGCCGCCCTGTTCGAAATCGGCGGTTGCTTCGGCCTCTATGCCGTGCTGCGTCTGCATAAGTCGCCTCTGTGGCTAGTGCCAGGCCTGATGTGCCTGATGGCCTTCGCGTGGCTCCTGACCCTGCCCGATAACGGGGCCGCTGGCCGCACCTACGCCGCCTATGGGGCCATCTATATCGCTGCCTCGTTCGGGTGGATGTGGCTGATAGAAAAGCAAAAACCCGACCTGTGGGACGGGGCGGGTTTGCTGATTTGCCTGATCGGGGCCGGACTTATTCTGTGGGGGCCGCGCGCATAGCGGTCAGCGCCTTTTTGTCCAGCCACATAAAGCGCGCCTGAAGCAGGATGGCCGACACCCAACTGGCCAAAGCCGCCGCATATATCAGACCCGGCACTCCCTGCCCGACGTGCAGGGCCAGCCAATAGCCCACCGGCAGCATAACAAACCCATAGGCGATATAGTGCAGCACAGGCGCGACCACGACGTCCTGACGCGCGCGCAGGGCCTGCGCCGTCACCACCTGCACGCCATCGGGCACGAAGAACAGGCAGGAGAGCAAAAGCGCCGCCTGCACCCCGCTGCGCAGGGCGTCGTCCGACGTATAGCCCGCCGCAATCCCCTGCGAACCGATCAGCACCACAAGGCAGACTCCCATCATAAAAGCCGCCGCTGCCGAAAAGCTGACCCGCCCGATGCGCGCCAGACCCGGCATGTCCCCGGCCCCATAGGCGCGCCCGACCAGCACCGAACAGCCGATGGCCAGCCCCATCGGCACCATGAAGACGATGGAGGCGAAGTTGAGCACAATGGCCCATACAGCGACTGCCTCTTCGGAAATGCGCCCCGCAAACAGGGTCATGCCGGCAAAGGCGGCGACCTCAATGAAGTAGGACGCCCCGGCCGCATAGCCGATCTGACGCTGTTCGCGCCCGCCTTGCGGGTCAGGATTGTGCCGCTTCAGCAGGCCATATTGCGCAATACCCGGCAGCGTCAGGACATAGACAATCAGGGCCACCATGACACAGGCGCGCGCGATCAGGGTCGAAATCGCCGCGCCCATCGCGCCGTCGCTGTCGATGCCCGGAAGAGTGATCACACCGGGTACTAGCAAGAGAAGGAGCACGCCATTGAGAACATTGCCCGCCCAGGTGAAAATCAGGCCCGGACGGGTCCGCCCCAACCCTTCGAGAAACTCCGAACCCGCCACGGCGATCATGTAAAACGGCATGGACAGGGCAAAAACCAGCAGCGGGCCTGACGCGCCATCGGCCATATCCGGCTTGACGGCCAGATGCAGCAGGCCCGGCCCGGCGAGGAACAGCACCACCGCCGCGAAAAGACCAAGGATGATGGCATAGACCATGCCGCGCTGAAACACCGGCCCAATGCGGTGCGGCTCATCGGCACCGATAAAGTGCGCTGTTTTGACCTGAATTCCAACCAGCAGGCCAATCGACGTGACAAGGAAGATCGAGGTAGGGGCCCAGGCCAGCGAATGATAACCCAGTTCCGCCGCGCTGTAGTGCCCGACGATCAGCGTGTCCATCAGCCCCATCAGCATGAAGCCGAGACGCGACCCCACCACCGGCCACGACAGATGGAACAGTTCCTTAAAGGCGGCGGTGTACAGGGCTCTGGTCATGCCCCCGCGTGTAGCCGGTTTCGCTGACCGCATCAACGCTGTGATCACGGCTCTGCTGACAGGGAGTGTCAGCGTGAGTCTAAGGCTTCTGTATAAATATGCTGACGCTTTTGACCTCTTTCAGCAAAGCATCACCTTCCACGCCGTAATTATAACAACGCCGGGGTATGGCTGTTTCGTCCAGTGCGAAAATAGGACCTTCGCCACTGTTGAAAACGGCATACCCGCTTTCTTCTTCACCAATGTAGACTCTGCCTCGTCGGTGGTGACTTTTCAGTTGAGCAACGGTCATACCGACACGGCTGCCAGCAGGGGTCACAAAAATCGAGGAATCCGCCGTCAATCGCCCAATTTTATCGCCTTGACCGAAGGTCTCAGCAACGAGATCGACCTGTCCGCAAATCGCCACAAGGTACCGACTGCCACCTTCACCATCATCCTCGAACATCTCGGTTCGATAATGATCCGCTTGGACGGCGGCGGGCATCGACGCCCCAAGGCGTAATGGACCCATCTGCGTGCCGCTAACAGACATGTCTGTGGCACAGACATAAGGCGTGCCCCCCAATGCAATAACGATCGTAGCCAATGATAGCAGGCCGCCTCCTCTATCAGCAAAGCAGCGTAATCGTGACAACGCCGATGAGATAGGTGTTCAGTGATTACGCCGCACGGCGACCGACAAAGGTCTCCACAGCCGCAGACAGGCTTTGCAGGGCATCGGTCACACGCCGGGCCGTGTCGTCCAGACGCTGATTGGCTTCGCGTGAACGCGCCACCTGGGCGGCCGCGTCCCGCACAGCCTGTTGCGTGGTGTCGGCATTGCGCGCAGCCGTGCTGGCGCCGTTTGAAATGGCGGCCGCCGCCGTACTCTGTTCATAAACTGCGCCGTGGATGCCCGCCGACAGGTTCTCGACCTCGGTCATGACGCCGGTGATCGTGCGGATAGCCTCAACTGTTTCCTGGGTCGCCGTCTGGATGGCGCTAATCTGGCTGACAATATCTTCAGTGGCCTTGGCCGTCTGATTGGCCAGCGACTTGACCTCGGTGGCGACGACGGCAAAGCCCTTGCCCGCGTCACCGGCTCTGGCGGCTTCGATGGTGGCATTCAGCGCCAGCAGATTGGTCTGTTGCGCAATAGCCTGAATGAGAGTGACAACATCGCCGATGCGGCCCGCCGCTTCGACCAGTTGCCCCACCTTTTGCGAGGCAAGTTCGCCCTCCTGTCCGGCCTTGCGGATGACGTCCGAGGCACTTTGCACCGACGCCGTGACCTCTTCGATGGTCGCCGCCAGTTGCGTTGTGGCTTCGGCCATATCCGCGACAGAGCCTGAAGCTTGCGCACTCGTCTGCGCCGCCTGCGCCGTGGCGCGCTCGGTCTGGCCGCCCAGGTCGCGCAGAGTGTGGCTAAGGTCGGTGAAGGTGCCAATATCGCTCTGAAGCGTGCCAAACAGGCCCCGCACCTGTTCCAGAAAGCGCTCGATGTCCTGCTGACCGGCGTCACGGCGCGCCAGAGCGGCCGCGGTTTCCTCAGCCTGCTGCCGGCGCATGGCCTCGCGTTCACGGGCGGCCTCACGCAGGTCCGTAACCGCACGGGCGATCAAGGCAATTTCGTCCTGCCCCGCAGTATGCGGAATATCACGATCCAGTTGCCCCTGAGCCACGTCACGGGCCGCCGAGGCGATCCTTTGAATCTTGCCCAGTTCGCGGCCCAACAGCGGATAAAGCACCGCAATGGTCGCCAGCAGCGTCCCGACCGCAAAGCCCAGTAGCAGAAACGCCTGCGCCCACAGGGCCTTGGTAATATCCGCCACCTTGGATACGCCGACGAACAGGATACCGATTACCTCACCCGCACCGTTACGGATAGGGGCATAGGCGGTCTGGTAATCTTCGCCCAGAATGGCCGCCTTGCCAAAATAGGGTTCTCCTCGGCTGATCGACGGCCATGCGGCACTGTCCTTACCCAGATTGGTGCCCACAGCGCGGTTGCCGTCCGGCTTAATAACATTGGTGCTCAGGCGCACAAAGTCGCCAGGCTTTTCCGCGTCGACGCCGAATACCGTGACGTAGCCCTTATTGATCTTGCCGGTCTCATCGACCAGCGTGTGATCCTCAGGTACCGTGATGCTCTCGGCGGTAACGCCGGTTACCACCCCGTCTGTGATCCCGACCTGTGCGCCATTGGCCTGCGCATAGCGGTCAGCGGCCACGCGCAGCGACCATTCGAGGTCGCGACGCACCTGAGCCTCAAGATTAGAGCGATAGTTGAAGAATTCGATCCCGGCGATGGCGAGTACCGCCACACTGACACACACAAATGCCGCCGAAAGAATACGGCCGCGGAAAGTAGAAAAAATCGACATGGTACGCCTCAGACAAACGGGAAAGCCTGAGTGCGACTATTTGTCGCTATGGTAACCAAGTTCTTAAAAGGCAGGGTTGCAAATAAAAAAAGGGCCGCCGAAGCGACCCTTTTGACAATCGATGCGACCTTCAGGCTTAAGCGGCCTTGGTCACCTTGTCCTTGAGGCCTTGCAGGCGCTCGGCCACAAGGAAGCTCAGTTCCAGCGCCTGATCGGCATTAAGGCGCGGATCACAGTGAGTGTGGTAACGGTGGCTCAGTTCGTCCTCGCTCAGGGCGTGCGCGCCGCCCAGACATTCAGTGACGTTCTGACCGGTCATCTCAAGGTGCAGGCCACCCGGATGGACGTTTTCCGACGCCGCGATGTCGATGAAGGAACGCACTTCCGATAGGATGCGGTCGAAGGGGCGCGTCTTGTAGCCGTTGGCAGCCTTGACGACATTGCCGTGCATGGGATCGATTGACCACACCACCGGCACGCCATGTTCGCGCGAAGCCTTCATCAGGCGCGGTAGGCGCTCACCCACCTTGTCGGAGCCAAAGCGGCCGATCAGGGTGAGACGGCCCGGAATACCTTCCGGATTGAGCGCGTCGATCAGGCGCTTCAGATCGTCAGGCTCCAGGGTCGGGCCGCACTTGACACCAATGGGGTTCTTGATCCCCTGCATGAAGTGGACGTGCGCGCCATCGAGCTGACGGGTGCGCTCACCGATCCACAGGAAGTGGGCCGAGGTGTCGTACCAGTCGCCGGAGGTCGAATCGACGCGCGTCAGGGCCTGTTCGTAATTGAGCAGAAGCGCTTCGTGCGAAGTGAAGAAATCGACCTGCCGGATTTCCTGCGCCTTGTCCGAAGTGATGCCGATGGCCGACATGAAGTTTAGCGTCTCGGAGATCTTTTCGGCCAGTTCGCGGTAACGCTCACCCTGCGGCGAGCCGGAGACGAAGCCCAGCGTCCACTTGTGGATGTTGTACAGGTCTGCATAGCCGCCATTGGCGAAGGCGCGCAGCAGGTTTAGGGTCGAGGACGACTGATGGTAGGCCTTGACCAGACGCTGCGGGTCCGGAATGCGCGCTTCAGGCGTGAATTCCATGCCGTTGATATTGTCGCCGCGATAGCTGGGCAGGGTCACGTCGCCGATGGTTTCAATCGGCGAGGAGCGCGGCTTGCCAAACTGTCCCGCAATGCGCCCAAGCTTAACCACCGGCTTGCCGCCAGCAAAAGTCAGCACGACGGCCATCTGAAGGATCAGACGGAAGGTGTCGCGGATGTTGTCGGCCGAAAATTCCTTGAAGCTTTCGGCGCAGTCGCCACCTTGCAAAAGGAAGGCTTCGCCATTGGCAACCTTACCCAGCGCGGAGGTCAGGCGACGGGCTTCACCAGCAAAGACCAGCGGCGGCAGCGTGGCGATTTCGGCCTCAGCGGCACGTAGCGCCGCCGCATCGGGGTAATCGTCAGGGATGTGGAGCGCGGGGCGCGCGCGCCAACTATGGGGAGACCAGGACTTGTTCATGGCCGCTATTTAAGCGGAGGGCGAAGCAAACTCAATATCCACAATCGTCGAAATCTGCCAAAACCGCTGAGAACACAGTATTTTATAGTATATTCCGCAACCATACGCCGGTTTTTAGATGTTTTGCGAGGCGGTACGCGCCATCAGATAGATGGCCGTCACCAGCGCCATTAGGGCCAACCACCATTCCTGCCAGATGCCGAAGCTGAGCTGCGCGATGACAAACACCGCTGAAAGAGTCGCCAGCGCGTAGGGGCGCGGATCGGTCTGTATCGGGGCAGCGGCTCTGGACAGTTCCCTCAGTTCAACAAAGGCAGCAGCCGGCGCTTCCGGGGCTCCGCGACCGATGCGCAGGATCAGCAGCACCCACACAGCCGCCAGCAGGAACAGGCCGATATAGCCTAGCTCCAGTCCGACCTGAATCGACATGTTGTGCGGATGCAGGGGAATGGGTTTACCGAAATGGCGGCTGGAATCGAAGCCCCAGCCTAGAAAAGGTTTTTGCAGGATTTTCTGAGCGGCGAACTCCCAGATATCGAGGCGCGCATCCCAGGAGGCGGGCAAGAACTGACGGATATTGTCCCCCCATCCCAGACGCCGGATGGCGTCGATTATCAGGGGGGTGAACAGAATCTTGAAGCCTAACAACGTCGCGATGATTTTGTATATGCTGAAGCCACCCACGACCGGGAAACGGCGGGCGACCCAGAACAGCGCCATCGAGACGATCAGGGCCAGCAAGGGGGCACTGGCCCCCGTCACCAGCGGTGCGAGCACACAGGCCGCCAGCGCGATCAGTTTCAGGATACGGAAACGGTGCTCTCCCGCCAGCATGACAGGCCAGTAAAGCAGTACGAAAGCGTAGGTCGCGAGCGACACCTTGACCATGGCAAGGTCCGGGCGGATGGGTTTATAAAGCGCCGCCGAAATCGCCTGATATAGGCTGGCACCGGACAGCGCATCCATGATAATCAGGCCGCACAAGCCGATATAGGTATAAAGAAGACCGGTCATCAGGCCAGAGGCCGTTTTGGGTGTCATCGACCACGCTGCAAGAATAAGAGCCCCGTACCAAACAGGCTGAAGCATGACCTTAAGCCATTCCTGATCTTCCCAGGTCTTGTACTGGCTGAAATCAGCCCCGCTATTGAGGTCGTAAAGCAGGGTCGAACGCGACACCAGCCAGAGCAACAGGATCAGAAGCAACACGCCTATCCAGCCAAACTGGCGCGCTTGTCGCCAGTAACCGAGGAGTAGCAACCCACCAAAAGTCGCCGTCAAGGCATAGCCAAGCGGTCCGGCATAAGTAAAGAACGCCAGAAAGACCAGCGTGATCCCCATGATCACAGCCGTGTAGGAGGGCAATTGCAATTTTGAGGCTTTAGCCGAGGTCATGTACACAATCTTTTCGCGAACACCCCGCTCTTACGTCAGAATTGGTGCAGGAATAAGACAAATAATGCTGCGCTGCAATATTTATCCCCAGCCCATGCCGGGTCTGACGCTTACGCCATGCGCTTGTCGCGTAGGGTGACAAACTCTTCGGCGGCCGTCGGGTGGACGGCGCAAGTGGCATCCCACTGGGCCTTAGTCAGGCCTGCCTTCACGGCAATGCCCGCCATCTGAATAATTTCCGCTGAGTCTGGCCCGACCATGTGCGCCCCCAGCACGACATCGGTCTTGTGATCCACGATCAGCTTCATCAGGGTGCGGCTTTCACCGGCCACAAAGGTCGTCTTCATCGGACGGAAACGTGCCGTATAAATATCAACGCGGATACCTTTGGCTACGGCGTCTTGTTCTGTCAGACCGACTGTGCCGATCTGCGGCTGCGAAAACACCGCCGTCGGGATATTGGCATAGTCATAGGCCATCGGATTGTCTTTGAAGGCCGTCTCGACAAAGGCTACGGCCTCGCGGATGGCCACCGGCGTCAGGTTGCAGCGATTGGTGACGTCGCCCACGGCAAAGATATGCTCAACCGCCGTACGCGAATAAGAATCAACCACCACGGCCCCATCGCGGTCCAGCTCAACCCCGACATCGGTCAGGCCCAGGCCGTTCGTGTGTGGGCGTCGGCCCGTGGCATAGAGCACCTGATCGACCGTCAGTTCGGTGTCGTCGGTCAGGGTAATCTTGATGCCTTTATCGGTTTTTTCGAGCTTTTTGGGGTCGGCGTGGCACATGACTTTAATGCCCTTCTTGCCGATCTCCTGCGTCAGATGCTCGCGCACTTCCTGATCAAAGGCGCGCAGGATCTGATCGCCGCGATAGAGAATATGCGTATCAATACCCCAGCCGTTCATGACACCGGCAAACTCAACCGCGATATAGCCGCCGCCCACGATGGCGATGGATTTCGGCAGCTTATCGAGCAGGAACATGTCGTTTGAGGTGATGGCCAGGGCGTGCCCTTCGACCTCTTCTGGCACAAAGGGCTGACCACCGACGGCGACTAAGATGGTTTTGGCCGTCACCTCATAGGGGGCATCGCCATTGGTAGGCGAAAGATGCACCGTGTGCGGACCGGTGAGTTTCGCCCAGGCGGGAATCAGGTCGGCCCCGGCCTTGACCAAATTTGCGGCGTAGATGTCCGACAGGCGCGACACCTCGGCCAGGTTGGCATTGCGGAACTTGGTCCAGTCGAAACGGCCCGTCTGCGCCTCCCAACCGAAGCCCCGCGCATAGGCCACCTGCTCCGGCACTTCTGATGCATAGACCATGAACTTTTTGGGGACGCAGCCGCGCACCACACAGGTGCCGCCGGGTTTGTCGCCTTCGGCCACGCCGACTTTAAGGCCCAACTGCGCGCTCAGCCGCGCCGCGCGCACCCCGCCGGAGCCAGCCCCCAACACAAAAAGATCATAGTCGAATGTAGACATGTCGCGCTTTCTTACGGATGGAGGATATCGACGCCGCTATCAGTGCCGATCAGCGCAACGTCGGCCAGATCGAGGAACAGGCCATGATCAACGACCCCCGTGGTGGCTTTCAGTGCGCTGGCCAGACCGGAAGGATCAAGGATCGCCCCGCACGGCACGTCAAAGATAAGATTCCCGCCGTCGGTCACAAAGGACTCGCCGCCTTTTTTCCGCAAAACCGGCAATTTGGCGATGTCGAACTCACTCAGCACGTCGCAGATGCGGTTGATCGTGCCCTTATAGGCGAAGGGCTCGACCTCGATCGGCAGGGCAAAGGCCCCCAGCGTGGCCACGTGCTTGGCCGCATCGGCGATAACGATACAGCGATCAGCCATCTCCCAGATCAACTTTTCGCGCAGCAACGCCCCGCCGCCGCCCTTGATCAGAGCCAACCCGGAACCAATTTCGTCCGCGCCATCGACGCAGACGTCCAGCTTGCCCACATCGTTGATATCCTTGATTTCCAGCCCCAACGACTGCGCCAAATGCGTCGTCTGGTTCGAGGTAGAAACGAGCGTCAGCTTCAGTCCGTCTCGCACCGCGTCGGCCACGGCCTTGACGAACCAGGCGGCGGTGGAGCCGGTGCCAAGCCCTACCTTCATGCCGCTCTCGATATGGTCGATAGCCGCTAGACCGGCGGCCTGTTTCTGCGTATCGGCGGACATGACTTAACCTTTCTTTTGGGCGGCTTTTTCCGCCGTCCTTCGTTCACGGAATGCCTTGGCCCATCCAGCCTTTTCGGTCTGCAGTGACCGCTCAAAGGCCAGTGCATCGGCCGGCACATCCTTCGTAATCACCGAACCCGACCCAGTAATGGCCCCGGCCCCCACCGTCACCGGCGCAACCAGCGAGGCGTTAGAGCCGACAAAGGCCCCTTCGCCGATCACCGTGCGGTGTTTGAAATATCCATCATAATTGCAGAAGATAGTGCCCGCACCGATATTGGCCTTCGCGCCGACCTCGCCATCGCCCAGATAGCTCAGGTGATTGGCCTTGGCCCCCTCACCGATCCTGACGTTCTTCACCTCGACGAAATTACCAATGTGCACGTCCTTGCCAATGTCGGCCCCAGGACGCAAACGGGCATAGGGACCGATCAGCGCCCCTTCGGCAACGCAGGCCCCCTCAAGGTGCGAAAAGGCCCGGATCACTGCCCCTGAGGCAACGCTCACACCTTCAGCAAAGACGACATTGGGCTCGACCACCACGCCCGGCGCGATTTGTGTATCCCACGACAGGAAGACCGTCTCCGGCGCGGGCATCGTAACGCCATTCAGCATCAGCGTCTTGCGGCAGCGCGATTGCCAGATGGCTTCGGCAGCGGCCAGTTCGACCTGAGAATTAACGCCAGTGACGTCTTCTTCGCCGACGAAACAGACCTTCGGTTTCAGCCCGCGTGCTTTGGCTATACCCACCACATCGGTCAGGTAATATTCTCCCTTGGCATTGTCGTTGCGCACTTCATCAAGCAGCGAAAACAGAGTGGCACGATCCGCCGCTAGCACTCCGGAATTGCAAGCGCGGATAGCCAGCTGTTGCGCCGTCGCCTCCTTGGCCTCGACAATGGCGCTGAGATTGTCCGCCCCTTCGATAACCAGACGGCCATAGGCCCCCGGATCGGCGGCCTCAAAACCCAGTACCGCCAGATCAGCCTTATCGGCCAGATCAAACACGGTCTTGAGCGTCTGCGTGTCAATCAGCGGGCAATCGGCATAGGAGACCACGACCTGACCTTCGAAATCACTCAGCGCCACCTTGGCCGCCAGCACAGCGTGGCCAGTCCCCAGCGGCGGGTCCTGCACTACCACGTTATCGGCCCCCAGACGCTGACGCGCGCTGTCGCCCACCTGCGGCGAATGCGCCCCGACCACGACAACAATCCGCTCACAGTCAAGACCTTCGGCCGCGTCGATCGCCAGGTCCATCATGGCGCGCCCCGCTACCCGGTGCAGCACCTTGGGCAGAGGCGATTTCATGCGCGTGCCCTGCCCAGCCGCTAGAATGATAGCGGCGCGTTTGCGGTTTTGGCTCATTGTCGTGATTCACCTGTTGCCGTTTGGCCCGATTTAGACCAAAGCACCGGCGAATTGAACGTCAAAAACATCGGCCGGAGCGATTTTGCCTATGACGACCCTTCCCGACCTCAGCGGATTCGGTATCGCCTTCGATCTCGATGGCACGCTGGTGGAAACCGCGCCGGATATTATCGGCACGCTGAACACCATTCTGGCCGAATACGACGTGCCGCCCTTCCCCTACGAAGCCGCACGCAGTCTGGTTGGGCGCGGGGCGCGCTCATTAATACAGCGGGGCTTTGCGGCGGCCAATGTCCCTTTGAGCGAAGAGGCCGAACTGCCCATGGTCGGGCGCTTTCTCGACCTCTATCGTGAACGCATTGATCAGGAAAGCCACGCCTTTGCGGGGCTCGAGGGCGCTCTGGATCAACTGAGAGCCGCCGGTGCCCGATTGGCCGTCTGCACCAACAAGCCGACGGCACTGTCGGAACTACTGCTAACCAAACTCGGTCTGATCGAGCGTTTCGGCTCGGTGCGCGGGGCGGATAGCGTGCCGCTCAAAAAACCCGATCGCGGTCACCTGAAGGCCTGCGCCGTCGACCTCGGCCTGCCGCTTGATAAAATGTTGCTAATCGGCGATTCCGAAACCGACTATCTGACGGCGCAAAACGCCGGCGTTCCTTGCGTGCTGGTTAGCTTTGGCTATTGCGACACGCCAATGGAAGCGATGTCGCCTGCGGCCCTGATCGACCATTTCGACGAACTGCCCACAGCCATCGCCTCTATCCTTCGATAAAAGGTCTTGTCAGGGCGGCGCGCAGCGACTAATAAGCCCGCTCCCAGCTTTGGATGGACGCGTAGCTCAGCGGGAGAGCATTCGCTTCACACGCGAAGGGTCACAGGTTCAATCCCTGTCGCGTCCACCATTCCCTCGTTTCGTCCGAAAAATCGAAATTGATCCTCGAGTTTACGCTCAGAGGTTTCGCCGCACCTTGTTCAAGATGGTCTTCACCCTCCCGGCACCGCACAGGTTGCGCTCCCGCTGGATCTCAAAAAGCACAGCGTTAGATCATCAACAAATTCTCGCAAGTCGTTTCGACCCTACCCTAATCGCCGACGCCCGCTTGGGCCCTTTGATTTTCGTTTAAGTTGTTACACTTACGCCCGCTTGGTCGCTTCGGCGCTGTCAGTCTCGTCGTCGGTCAGTATGCGTTCCAGTTCCTTCTGACTCAGGCGCGTGAAGTTTACCAGATCGGGCTCGGAGTCGAAAAACGCGAAGGATTTTCGCAGCGTCACAATGTCATGCTGCAAGAAGGCCTGCGCGCGGCGTTCGACCTGGGCTTTGGGCGCGCCCATGGTGATCAGGGCTTCACGCGCCACCGCCATCGACGAGTCTAGGGTTTCGCGGTGGTAGTAATCCACCCCCGCCCGGTCCAGCTCATAAGCGTGGCGGCGGTTACGCGCACGGGCAAACACCTTGAGATGCGGGAAATTTTCCTTGGCCAGTTGCACGATCTTCACCGCGCCTTCAGCATCATCAATGGCCACAATCAGCATCCGCGCCTGATCGGCCCCGGCACTACGCAGCACGTCAAGGCGCGTGGCGTCGCCGAAATAGGCGCGGTTGATACCGAAGCGTTGCAGAAGCTGGATCTGGTCCGGATTGTTCTCCAGAATGGTCACCATCACCCCCTGCGAGCGCAGAAAACGGCCAATGATCTGACCAAAGCGACCGAAACCGGCGATGATGACGCTGTTGCGTTCTTCGATAGGATCGGGCGCACGTTCCGGCAACAGCGACAGGAAGCGTGGCACAACGTAGCGGTTAAATAGCTCAAGACAGATGGGGGTGATGCCAATGGAAATGGCCACCACAAGCGTCAGAAACCGCCGCAGATCGGGCGTCAGAAGGCCTAACTGCCCCGACAACTGAAACAGCACAAAGGCGAACTCCCCACCCTGCGCCAGAGACAGGGCCAGACCCGATCCGGCGATGTTATCCATACCGAACCGCCGCGCCAGAGCGTACAGAATCAAGCCCTTAATGGCCATCAGCCCGAAGACCGCCAGCATCAGCTGCACCGGTTGCGTGAGCAGACGATCGACGTCCATGCCCATCCCGACCGAGATAAAGAATAGGCCGAGCAACAGCCCCTTGAACGGCTGAATGTCGGTTTCAATGGTAGTCTTATAGGGGGAGTTGGCCAGAACGACGCCGCCCAAAAACGCGCCCAATGCCGGCGACACGCCGACCAGTTGCATCAAAAGCGTCACCCCGACCACCAGCCCCAGCGAGGTTGCCGTGAACACTTCGCGCAGATTGGTGCGCGCAATACGCGGCAGGAAGTGGCGCGACAGAAGCTGCCCACCCGCAATGACCATGGCAATTGTGGACAGGCCCGCCAGCGCCTGCGCCCAGACCGGCAGGTTTTCCACTAGACTGGCCCCATGCGCTTCCGGGACCTGTCCACTACCGGCAGCCAGAAGCGGGATGATGATCAAGATAGGAATAACGGCGATGTCCTGGAACAGTAGGACGGAGAAGGTCGTTTCGCCAACCTGGGTCTGCATCAGATGCTTTTCCTCTAGCATCTGAAGCACAAGCGCCGTGGATGACATGGAGAGCGCCATGCCGATGGCCAGCGCCGTTTCCCAACTCAGATTAAAACCGAACTTGCTTAGCGCCATGATCGCGCCCATCAGGGCCAGCGAGCACAGAACCACCTGAAGTCCTCCCATGCCGACAATGGTGCGGCGCAGCCGCCACAGCAGCGCGGGCTCAAGCTCAAGGCCGATGAGGAACATCATCATCACCACGCCGAATTCGGCAAAATGCATGGTTGAGGTGACACGATCAATGAAGCCAAAGCCAGACGGTCCGATCAGGATGCCCGCGATTAGATAACCCAGCACGGCCCCCAGCTTGAATCGTGCCGCCAGCGGCACGACCAGACAGGCCGCCGCCAGAAACACAAACACATTGAGCAGTAATCCCGTATCCACGCGCCGTCTCCGCAATCGTCGTCAGAAGATAGGGGCGTTCGGGGGGCTTTAACAATAGCTTGACTCGCAAAAAGGATTCCCGGGACCGCTGCGGTTGACAGGCCGCCGACGGTCGTCTCAACTGTCATTATGAGTGACCCTTCGTCTTCGGACCTCTTCATCCTGACCGAACGTGGCGGACCGCTGGTTATCGCTGCACCACATGTCGGGACCTACCTGCCGCCGGACATTGCCGCCCGGCTAAACCCTGTGGGCCTGTCGGTGATGGAGACAGACTTCCACGTCCATCGGCTGTACGATTTTGCGGCAGAGATTGAGGCGACCACCCTGTTCGCCACCCATTCGCGCTATGTGGTCGATCTCAACCGCGATCCGCACTCCTCGCCTCTCTATCCGGGGATGTTTGAAACCGGCCTTTGTCCCCTGAGCGATTTCGACCGCAACCCCATCTATCTCGAAGGGCAGGAACCAAGCCTTGCCCAGACCGAACAGCGGCGTTTTCAGTACTGGTTCCCCTATCACGCCCGGCTGGAGGAGGTGCTGGAGGCGACGCGACAGCGTCACGGCTTTGCGCTTCTGATTGACGCGCATTCGATCCGTCCGTCCATCCCGCTACTGTTTGACGGTGCCCTGCCCGACCTCAGCTTCGGGTCCGACAGCGGACGCACCCTGCCGCCTGTAGTGATTGAAGCCCTGCAAAGCTGGATGCAGCGCACAAGCGACTGGACTAGCGTGCTGGATGGACGTTTCAAGGGCGGCTTCACCACGCGCGGTCACGGCCGCCCGGAAGATAAGATTTACGCGCTGCAAATTGAAATCGTACAGAGCTGCTATCTCGACATGGATGACCCCACCCGTTTCGACCCACAACGCGCCCGGCCTTTGTCGCAAACGCTGAAACCGTTGCTGGAGATCTTGATTTCGGCGGCGAAACAGGCCAAGTGAGCCGCAAAATTCCCAAGCTTCTCCGGAGAGCCTCATGAGCGCGCGCGGCAATATTATCGACGGCTTCGGCTATGCCAAAGGTCTGCGCGAACGCATCGCCGGGCGCGTAGCCACCTTGAAGGCCGAGCACGGCCTGACGCCTTGTCTGGTGGTGGTGATCGTCGGCGAAGACCCGGCCAGCCAGATCTATGTGAAAAACAAGGGCGAGACGACGAAGGCCGTCGGCATGGAAAGCCGCACTATCGTTTTGCCGGCGGACACGACCGAGGCCGATCTTCTGAAACTGATCGGTGAACTGAATGCTGACACCGGCGTCAACGGCATACTGGTGCAACTGCCCCTGCCGGCGCACATGTCATCGCTTAAGGTCATAGACGCTATCGACCCGCTGAAGGATGTCGATGGCTTTCATGTGCAGAATGCCGGGCGTCTGGCGGTCGGCCTCGACGCCATTGTCCCTTGCACGCCGCTGGGCTCGCTGATGCTGCTGAAAGACGCGCTAAAGACACACGATGACGGCAATCTGTCGGGCCTCAATGCTGTGATCGTTGGGCGCTCCAACATCGTGGGGAAGCCGATGGCGCAGCTTCTGCTCAATGAAAACTGCACCGTGACGATCGCCCATTCGCGCACCGCGAACCTGCCGGACCTGTGCCGCACCGCCGATGTGCTGGTCGCCGCCGTGGGGCGTCCGAAGTTCATTCAGGGCGACTGGGTGAAGGACGGGGCCTATGTCATCGACGTCGGCATCAACCGCATCGAGGTTGACGGCAAGAACAAGATCGTCGGCGATGTCGATTTCGACGCCGCCCTGCCGCGTGCTACGGCCATCACGCCCGTGCCGAAAGGCGTTGGTCCGATGACCATTGCCTGCCTGCTCAACAATACCCTGCAAGCTGCCTGCGTACAGCACGGCCTGCCCGTCCCCGGCGACCTGTAAAACATGAGCGCGGGTGTCGTCATTATAGGGGCGGGGCACGCCGGCGGATCGGCGGCGGCCTTCCTGCGCCAGTACGGGTACGAAGGTCCGATCACCCTGATCGGGGATGAGCCGCACCTGCCTTATCAGCGTCCGCCCCTGTCGAAGGCCTGGCTGAAAGGCGAGGCGTCAGGCGATGACCTCTATCTGCGGCCGCAAAACTTCTATGACGAAGCCAATATCGCCGTTTGGCTGGAGCGCCGCGTCGTGGCCATCGACACGCAGCATAAGACGGTCACCATCGACGGCGAAACGATCGCCTATGAGCACCTGATCATCGCCACCGGCTCAAAGGCGAGGCCTTTCGGCTGTCCGGGCACGGATGAAACGCCTTATCACCTGCTGCGCACCATCGTCGATGCCGAATGGCTCAAGCCGCACCTGAAGGCCGGGCAGCGCATCGGCCTGATCGGCGCGGGCTATGTGGGGCTGGAAGTCGCCGCCTCAGCACGCAAGCTCGGCAGTGCAGTGACGGTGTTTGAGCGCGAAAGCCGCATTCTGGCACGCGTCGCCTCGCCCGTCCTGTCCGACGCCTTTACGCACATCCACGGCGATAACGGCGTCACCCTGATCACCGGGGCGGAGGTGGTGCGCGTCAGCGCCGAAGGCGATTTGCGCTGCGTGCATATGGCCGACGACAGCGTGCATCGATTCGATGTGCTGCTGGTCGGTATTGGCGCGCTGCCCGCCGATGATCTGGCGCAAGCCGCTGGTATCGCGTGTGCAAACGGCATCGTCGTCAATCACGAAGCCCGAACCTCGGTCCCGGATGTGTTCGCCATCGGCGACGTGACCTCGCGCGAAGTCAAGCCGTGGTACGAGGGCCGCTATCGGCTGGAAAGCGTGCCGAGCGCACTGGAGCAAGCCAAGCAGGCCGCCGCCGCCATCACCGGCTTCAAGGCTCCACCGCCCGAAGTGCCGTGGTTCTGGTCTGATCAGTACGACTATAAGCTCCAGATCGCGGGCCTGATGCGCCCTGGTGCCAAACTGATCACGCGCGGCGATCCCATGACGGGGGCGTTCAGCGTGTTTCACCTGAACACCAATCAGCAGGTTATCTGTGTGGAAAGCGTCAACCGCCCAGCAGACTTTATGGCGGGCAAGCAGTTGATCCATAAGGCGGTGGCGGTCGAAGACAACGTCATCGCCGATGCGGAGTCCACACTGAAACCCTATTTGCAGGCTGCCCGCTAAAACCTGCTGCGTTGCGGCAATTTAGGCATGACACAGGGCGGCGTTTCAGTCTAGCTTTCAACAGATACGCGAACGGGAGAGACCGATGCCGTCGAAGATATATTCGGACGCGAAGAGTGCGCTGGAGGGGCTGACGTTTGACGGGATGACGGTGATGGCCGGGGGCTTTGGCCTTTGCGGTATCCCGGAGAACCTGATCGGAGCCCTGCGCGACACGGGCGTGACCGGGATCACCGCCATTTCCAACAATGCCGGGGTCGATGGCTTCGGGCTGGGGATGCTGCTCAATACGCGTCAGATCAAAAAGATGATCTCGTCCTATGTTGGCGAAAACAAGGAGTTCGAGCGGCAGTACCTGGCGGGCGAGCTGGAGCTGGAGTTCAATCCGCAGGGCACCCTGGCGGAACGGATTCGGGCCGGCGGAGCCGGGATTCCGGGCTTCTATACCGCCACCGGCGTTGGCACGCTGGTTGCCGAAGGCAAGGAGCTGAAAGAGTTCAACGGGAAGACCTTTGTTCTTGAGACAGGATTGGTCGCCGACCTCTCCATCGTCAAGGCGTGGAAAGCCGATGAACGCGGCAATCTGATTTTCCGCAAGACGGCGCGCAATTTCAACCCGATGATGGCCACCGCCGGCAAGGTCTGCGTCGCCGAGGTCGAGGAGATCGTGCCGGTGGGGTCGCTCGATCCCGACTGCATCCATACGCCAGGCATATATGTCGATCGCCTGATCAAAGGCACGTTTGAAAAGCGGATCGAACAGCGCACCGTGCGTCAGAGACAAGGAGCCTGATCATGCCCTGGACACGTGACCAACTCGCTGAGCGCGCCGCTAAAGAACTTCAGGACGGTTTCTACGTCAATCTGGGCATTGGCATCCCGACCCTGGTAGCCAACCACATCCCGCAGGGCATGACCGTCACCTTTCAGTCAGAAAACGGTATGCTGGGCATGGGCCCCTTCCCCTATGAGGATGAGGTCGACCCCGACCTGATCAATGCGGGCAAGCAGACCATCACCGAACTGCCCGAAACAAGCTATTTCTCGTCGTCGGACTCGTTCGCCATGATCCGCGGCGGCCATATCGACCTGACCATTCTGGGAGCGATGGAGGTCGGCGAAAACGGCGACATCGCCAACTGGATGATCCCAGGCAAGCTGGTCAAGGGCATGGGCGGGGCGATGGACCTCGTCGCCGGGGTGCAAAAGGTCGTGGTCGTTATGGAACACGCCAACAAACACGGCGAATCCAAAGTGCTGAAACGCTGCGACCTGCCCCTGACCGGAGCCGGCGTGGTCGATCTGATCATCTCGACTTTGGGTGTATTCGAGGTCAAGCCCGATGGCTCAGGCCTTATCCTGGTCGAACTGGCCCCCGATGTGACACTCGAATACATCGCCGCCCAGACACAGGCCTCCTACGAGGTGGCGCTGCGCTAAGGGTTACGAGATTAGCCACAGAAAACAAAAAGACGCGAAAAGGTGCGGTATCGATCTTGTCCGGAGGCAACTATTAAACCGCACAAAGACACACTAAGCGCGTCGCGCCTTAGGTTTAATATCGCATTCCGTGTTTTTTGTTTTTCGTGGTAAAACCCGCTATGCCCCGGACTTACTCGCCCGCTTGATAACGCCGGAGAAGGTCATGACCATGCGGTCGCCGACCTTAATCTGACCCCGGCCGAAGATGGTCGATTGGCCAGCACGGGTAATCTCACCTGTGGCAATCACGATGTCACCCAGATTGCCAGGGCTGAGGAACTGCGCATCCAGTTGCATGGTCACGCCGCCTGAGGTCTGCAAATTGTCCAGCGCAAACACATAAAGCGCCGTATCGGCCAGAGAAAGCAGACAGCCCCCGTGCATGATACCGCCGCCATTGAGGTGTCTTTGCTCGACCTTAAGCGCCACCTGCATCTTGCCGTCGGCGCCGGGCAGATAATAAAACGGCCCTATATGGTTGACATAGTCGTCATGGAAGGGCGAAAGGAACCACCCTTTGAAATCGCCGTCCTTGACCTGAAGCGGTTTGGGCTGATCGGCCATTTGCATACCTCGTTTAAACACGCACAAAAGAGTTAGGCCCGTCATGGCGAACCCGGTGGAAGAGCTGATTGTTGAACTCCTCACGGAGTTGGGAGATAAGGAAACCCTGAGTCCTAATCAAGTCGCCAAAACCATAAACGCCGAAAACTGGCGACGCCAGCTACCGCAGGTGCGTGCCGCCATAGGGCAACTCGTAGAAGCCGGGCGTATCGAAGTGGTGCGCAAGGGCAAGGTGGTCGCATTCGACGGTATCCGCGGCATCTGGCGTATCCGACTGGCGGGCGCGGCGTAAGCCCGCTCCTGATCAAGGTCACCCGCTTGTTTCAATGCGGCCGGCCTGTCTATGGTAATATGTGACTTAAGCGCGAATGTGTTGAATAAATCCGGCGCCTATTGTCTCCTTATTTCAGGAACCTTATCTTTTCGCCGTTATATCCGCTATTGATTGAAGACTGGCGCATAACGCGTTTTGCTTTTACCCTCAGGTTTAATGTCGAAGGCTGATTTTAAAATTGAGACGCCGCCGGGTGGGGAGGCAAGGGTCGTCAGCCTGACAGGTGACTGGACCGCCATTGGTCTGCGCGACGCAGGAGAACGGCTGAAGTCCGCTCTCAAGTCAGCTTCTGCGGTCCGCGTCGAAACGGATGATTTGAAGGGCTTTGATACGGCCGGAGCTTATGCCTTGCGTACCGCTCTGGGCGCGCTTGGCGACGATGCCTTGTTTTCGCATGATCCACGCCTGAGTGCCGTCTATGAGCTGATCCGTGATATCCAGCCTCAGGTGGTTGAGGCACAAAAAAAGACGGCCCAGCAGAAAGCCCATCCGATCATTGCCGAACTGGCGCAACTGGGGCGAAACACAGAGGACGTATTCAACGATCTGCGCGATCTTAACGTCTTTATTGGGCAGTTGATCGTCACCGCCTTTATGTCGCTCGTCACACCGGGACGCATTCGCTGGACACCACTCGTGGCGCAGATGCAACAGGCGGGTTTCGGGGCGCTGATGGTAGTCTGCGTCACCAACTTCTTCGTCGGCGCAGTGATCGCGTTTCTGGGCATCTTACAGCTTCAGCAGTTTGGGGCCGCCGTCTTTGCGGTCGAACTGATCGGCATTTCGGTCCTGCGTGAATTTGGCCCGGTCATCGCGGCTGTGCTGATCGCCGGGCGCTCGGCCTCGTCCTTCACGGCCGAAATCGGTGCGATGAAGATGAATCAGGAAATCAGTGCCATGCGCGTTATGGGCATCAACCCTTTTGATGCCCTGATCTTCCCACGCCTTGCCGCCCTGGTCCTCACCATGCCGCTGATCACCTTCGCAGGGTCCATGGCCGGTCTTCTGGGCGGTTTCGTCGTAGTGTGGGCACAACTGGGTTATGGGCCGCACTTCTTCTCGATCCGGATGACTGAGTACGTGCCCTTCGTGAACTTCTTTGTCGGCATGATCAAGGTGCCGCTCTTTGCCATTGCCATTACCATTATAGGCTGCCGACTGGGCATGAACGTCACTGAAGACGTCATCTCATTGGGCCGTCAGGTGACGCGCGCTGTTGTGCAGGCCATTTTTACGATCATCCTCATAGATGCGATCGTCGCCATGATGTTCAACGGGTTTAACTTCTGATGACCGAAGCCCCCGCACCCGTTTCCGCCCCCCCCACCCATCCCCTCGTCATCGAAGGACTGCGCAATCAGTTCGGTGCCAATATTGTGCACGACAACCTTGACCTGACGGTCGACCGCGGCAAGGTCATGGGTGTGGTTGGCGGCTCCGGCACCGGCAAGACGGTGCTACTCAACTCGATCCTTGGGCTGCAAAAGCCCTCCAAGGGGGCGATACACCTGTTTGGAAAGGACATCACGAAGCTCAGCGAAAAGCAACTACGCCTGACGCAATCACGCTTTGGCGTGCTGTTCCAGAGCGGGGCGCTGTTTTCGGCGCTCAGCGTAATCGAAAATGTCTGCGTGCCCCTGACCGAATACGCGAAGCTGAAACCCGCACAAATGCGCGAAGTCGGCCTGATGAAGATGGCCTTGGCGGGCTTGCCGCTCGATGCCGCTGACAAGCGGCCGTCAGAACTGTCAGGGGGCATGATCAAGCGCACGGCTTTGGCGCGTGCGCTGGTGCTTGATCCGGAGTTGCTGTTCCTCGATGAGCCGACCGCTGGCCTCGACCCCATCGGGGCAGCGGCGTTCGACGCGCTGATCCGCGAACTGTCGGACAGCCTGAACCTGACCGTTTTCATGATCACCCACGATCTCGACAGCCTGTACGCCATCTGCGATGAAGTGGCGGTGCTGGCCGACAAACGCGTGGTGGCACAGGCCCCACCAAAAGTACTGGAACAATCCGACCACCCGTGGATTCATGAGTATTTCAACGGCCCGCGTGGGCGGTCTTCGCAAAGCCGAGGGACGGGAGACGCGTCATGACATGCCGAGGTTATGTCCACGTCTACACGGCGACCCTGAACGGCATACGCGCCGTGACGAGAGGAGAGTAAATGGAAAGACAGGCCCATTACGCGGTTGTCGGACTGATCACCCTGGTGCTCACCGCGGCCGCCTTTGTCTTTGCCTTCTGGCTGATTCAGGGAAGTTTCAACGAAACCTATTCGGAATACGACGTGGTTTTCAACTCTTCGGTCAATGGTCTGACCGAGGGCGGCGAAGTGCATTTCAACGGCATCAAGGTCGGCGAGGTCAAGGAGCTACGTCTGGGTAAGGCCAATACGGCTCAGGTTATTGCGACCGTGCGCGTCGATTCCTCAACCCCTGTGCGCGTTGATTCCACCGCCGTGCTGGAGCCGCTGGGCGTCACTGGCCTCAACTATATCCAGATTTCGCCGGGCTCCAAGGAAGCGGCACTGCTCAAGCGTGAGCCCGGTATCGGCGCCCGCAACCCGATTATTCGAGCCACCGAAAGCCGTCTGGACAAGCTGCTGGCGGGGTCGGGGGGCGTGATAGAGAGCGCCTATGAATCGCTCAACCGTATCAATCGTCTGATGTCCGATGACAATCTCAACGCCTTTTCCAAGACGATGAAAAATATCGAAGACATTACCAGCGATATTGGTGAAGTCACCGAAGACCTCAAACAGCGCAAGCAACTGTTGGATGACGCTCACGAGGCCATTGTGCAGGCCGGCATCGCCGCTGAGAACCTGTCCAAGCTGGCCAATTCGGCCGATGTGCTGGTCAAGGACCGTGTGCCGCAGACCATGAACCGCATCGACGACGCCGCTGCCAAGCTGGCCGATGCCGCGACCGAGGTCGCCAACCTGTCGAAGGTGGCACAAGGGCCGATCAACGAAGTGTCCGAGACCACCCTGCCCGCTCTATCGGATAGCCTGCGCAACCTCAATCAGGCCACCCGCTCCGTCGAAGACCTCGTTGAAGAGGTTCGCGCCAGTCCGCAGGGCCTGATCGGCAAACCCAAGGCCAAAGAGAGAAAGGTCAATCCGTAATGATGACGCGCGTTACACGTCGCTCTTTGAGCCTCGGTCTGCTGACCGCCGGTCTGGCCACCGGCCTCAGCGGCTGCATTACCCTACTGCCCGAAGTGAAGCCGGTGCAGCTTTACAGCATCCGCTTCAATCCGGCCCTGTTGGAAAAAGACGAGGTAAAGGCCCCGCCTGCCTCGCCGGACGCCCGACCGGCCGACGTCTTCGTCAATTTCGATGGCTTTCCCCGTGCCGCCGCCGGAGACCGTATCGTGACCATAGAAGGCAACGAGGTTTCCTACGTGTCGGGCGGCCGTTGGGCCAGCACGGCGCAGGGCCAGTTCCGTGACCTCATGTCTGAAGGCTTTGCACGGCACGCTAGTCCTGAGGTGCGTCTTGGTGATCAGGGCCGTGTGTCCGGCAATTACCGGCTTGACATCAATGTCCGACGCTTTGAAGCGGTTTATGCCAAGCGCCGACCAACCGTCGTTGTGGCTCTGGATGCGCGACTAGTGCGGCTGAAAGACCGGCAGGTGATGGCGGAAAAATTCATATCCTCAGAAATCGTCGTGCGTAAGGGCAGTCTGGGGCCGATGATCGAAGGGTTTGAAAGCGCCGCATCACGTGTGACGGTGGACGTAATCGCTTTCACCGAAACGGCAGTGGGTGAGGCAAAAGCCAAAGAGGCCGCGGTGGAGATACCGGCACCCGCCCAGTAACAAAAAAGCCCGGTCGTTGAACCGGGCTTTTTTATTGACCGTGCCTCAGGCCGCTTGAAGGGTTGATTTGCCACCCCGGCGGCGGCCGCGCGCATCGCGGTCCAGACGCTCATACAGATAGATCAGATCTTCGCGCGGCGCGAACGGCACCTGAGTCAAAAAGCGTTCGATCATACGGGCCTGAAAGCGAAACACGTCGGGATCGGTATTTTCGCTGGCCAGCGAGTGATATGTGTCCACGGCAATACGGAAGGTCTGGAACATACGCGCCGGAAGGCCCGCCCGGTCATAGATGGCGCGCAATCCCAAGGCCCCGGCATCATGCACCATCAGCCAGCAACGATCGTGCGGCACTCCCGACAGCTCCGCCAGAGCGTGCTCAAAGAAGGCCATATGTCCGCGCGCTAGCGCTCGCAGCATCAGGGACGGTGTCATGCGTCCGGCAATGACAAGGTGGCGCGCCAGAGCCGCTGGATCGCGGCTGGCACCCGTCTGATCGGCGACGTCCAGTGTGGCGCGCTCCTGCGTCGCCTCGGTGATCTGCACCGCCGTCTCCGGCTGGATGGCGTGGCGGGACACCAGTTGTTCCTTAAGCGACTGGCTGACCATATGGATAAGCTTTTCGGTCACGGCGACCGGCAGGTTCCGGCGATTGATCAGCGTATTCTGTACAATTTCGGACTCTCCAAAACGTTCCAGCACCGCATCCATCCCTGCACTGCTGAACACGGCTTGATTATTAGCGCAGGCGATCAACACGGCCTCTTCGACGCCGTGCTCGGCCAAAGCCGTGGTCACGGTTTCCGACAAAGTCTCGCGACGTGCCACCGCCATCTGACGCGCAGGCCCTCCAGAGCGGATTATGTCAGCCAGATCTTCGTCCGTAAACACCGGGGAGTAGCTTAGGACGGGTATGGCCACCGCCTGCACGTCGCGCGACAGGCGCAAGGCGACGTCGTGTGGCAGAAGGCTGGAAGTGCGCAACGTGACAGCCAGCGACTTGCGCACCAGCTCGGCGGCATCGTCAGCCAGCAGGCGGATGATTTCCTGCGCGGCGGCACGCTCGACTTCGCTCAATTCGCTGCGCTCCATCAGGCGGCATACCTTATGGGTGGCGACAGCACGATCATCGGCATTGTCACTTCTGACCAGACGGGCGACGTCCGTTTCGGAAAGCAGGTTACGCGAAGCGGTCATGGGAGGAGGTCCTGATCATCTCGTACCGGACGAGTCTAGACGGCACGTCTTGCAATTGTCCGCTCCGCCCCTTAACGAATCCTTACCGACACCCGCGTGAGGGCCTGATCACCTCTCAAAAATTAACTTTTCCGGTTTTGGTAACGGGACCGCAATCTGTTTGCGCCATTCTGGGGCCATGTCAGAGCCCACGTCCCCCTCATATGCCGAAGCCGAGGTCGTTCTCACGCAAGAACAGATCGCGCTTGATTACGGTCTGAAGGCGCAGGTGCGCCTGTTGCCCTATGCGCTTGGCTTTTTTGCCATCGGCCTACCAGTCTATATCTGGGGTGCCAACTATTTTATGTCGCCCCTTTACATTGCGCAGAATATTGGGCTGTTTGTCTGCGTCTGGGCAGCGTTTTTTTTACTTAAACCCTCGCTGAAAACCGACGCCCGCCCCACTCGTCAGAGTCTCAATGTGCGGCTGAGACGGCAGTGGCTGTGCGGGGCCTTGTGGTCGCTGAGCCTTCTGGCGGCATCTTTGAA
This sequence comes from Asticcacaulis excentricus CB 48, assembly GCF_000175215.2. Classification (NCBI taxonomy): domain Bacteria; kingdom Pseudomonadati; phylum Pseudomonadota; class Alphaproteobacteria; order Caulobacterales; family Caulobacteraceae; genus Asticcacaulis; species Asticcacaulis excentricus. The sequence goes on from NC_014816.1 coordinate 1,657,692, forward strand.
TTGCATCGGCGGCGGTCAGGCCGCACAGGTCTTCGCGACCATCTGCGCCGGGGCCGCGGTGGGCATCATCTTTTTCAGCGCCCCGGTCCTGCTGTTCCTGCTGACGCTTGCGCCGCTGGCCATGGCCGGCCCTATACTGGCTCTCAATCTGACCCATCCGGATGGCGCCTGGACGAGCCTGATTACAGGTGGACTGGCCATGGCACTGGCGCTGGGCTTGATCATGAACCGTCATCTGCAGGAACATTATCAACTGGCCTTCGCGCAACTGCGCACCCTCGAGGAGCGCGAGGCCGCCCGAACCGCCCGCGACGCCCTGACCCGCGATCAGATGGCCCTGATGAAGACTTTGTCGCGCGAAATCGCCACAGGTCTGCGCAGCGTGGATCAGACGCTGGGGCAGGGTCTGTCGCACCTTAGCCGGGCTCCCGCCCCGCGCCATTATGTCGAAAGCGCACGCAGCGAAATCGACCATCTGCTGGGGCTGATCACCACTACGCTGGATGAGGGGGAAGCCCGCTCAGGCCAAATGGTGCTGGACCTGCGGCCGTTGGATATCGAAGGCCTGGTCCGTGAGGTCACCGCCGGTTTCCAAGAGATGGCCGACGCCAGAGGGCTGGATCTCACACTCACCCTGCCGCCCCGCCCCGACGCAGGAGCGGCCATCGGTGATGCGCCGCGTGTGGAGCAGATTCTGTCGCATCTGCTGGCTAATGCCTTGCAATATACCCCAAAGGGCAAGGTCGAGGTTCGGCTGCTGCCACCCTCAGACGGGCATCTGCGGGTGGAGGTGGTGGACTCCGGGCCGGGGCTTGAGCCCGACGAACTGCATCGTGCCTTCCTGCCGCATGAGCGTATTGCGCGCACCTCCGCCGGTTATTCCGGAGCCGGGCTGGGTCTGAACCTATCGCGGCGTCTGGCCGAGTTAATGTACGGTAACGTCGAGGCCCAGAGCACACCGGATGTAGGCTCCAAATTCTGGCTGGAGCTACCGTTTGATCCGACCGCTATACCCCCGCGTCTGATTGACGAGGCTGTCACACCAGTTGCGGAGTCCGTCAGCGGCCTGAAGGTCATGCTGGTATCCAACGACTCTCTGCGTTCGGTTGAATTGCGCGATACGCTGGAAGGGCTGGGGCATCGCTGCCTGACCGCCACCACACGCCCGCGCGCCGTCTCTCTGGCCGCAAAGGGGGATATCGACGCCGTGCTGATTGCCACGGGTGCGTTCGAGGATCTGGACAATGCAGCCAACCGCCAGAAGGTGGGTGAATGGTTGGAGCGACTCCGGGCGACACAGACCCGCGAAACCCTCAACATTCTGGCCCTTTTGCCGGATGGTCAGCAAGCGGAACCTTTGAGTGAAATGGGCGTGCGCCCCCTGCTGATTCCGCAAACGGAGGACGCCCTGCGCCGTGCGCTTAGCGCCTGAGGGTTGCCAACTCACGTTGCAAGTTGGCGCGGGCTTTCGTGTCCAGAGGCTGGAATGCCGGTGTAAGAAACAGACGTTCTGTGGCCAGCATGGGCTCGATAAAGCGCGTCACACGCCCCATGCGATAGGTTTCAATGCCATAGACGGGCTCGTACTCCTGACGCACCCCGTCGGCATAGAGGGCATAGTCAGCCCACGAGGCGCCGAGTATGGCCATGTCGAGATCGAGGAATTGATCCGTGTCAGTATCGCCCGTGCCCCGATGCGTTTTAGTCGCCTCAATCAACGCCGCCACCTTGTCCAGGAGGGAAACATCTAAGCAATCACTCAATCGTTGATAAGTCGCCTCGGCGCTACGCATCTCATTATCCACCCGCGCAGGATCATAGATGACGTCGTGGAAAAAGATGGCCAACGCCACAGCGTCAGGCTCACGCCAGAAAAGGCCGCCGCCGCCGTCGAACATGGCTGAGATATGGCTCAGACGATGATAATAGCGATGGGGTTCCTGGTATTGAGTAGCCAGCCACTGCCAAGTTTCCACGCTAAGCCTGTCTGGCCATCCAAGCCGCGCCGCCAGATCGTTCCAGCGATCGCTTAGCTGAACCATGAGCCGTTCCCGCCCTCTTCGCTCTTGTCCTTTTCCGGACCGAAGGCCGAAAGCAGTTGCGTGGCGAATAACAGACTCTGATCGCTCGTACCATTGCCAAAGGCGATATTGAGCAACTGGGCGTCCGATTGTACGCGTTGCAAACGCGCCAGAAGATAACCGTTGCCATTGGCTTCCATCGGCGTGTCGCTGTCGGGCACATTGGGCAGGTCCATCTGCAACGCCCCTCCGGCTTTGGAATTGAGATTGGCCATCAACTGGGCGGCGCTGACCGGCGCGCCATTGCGGTAGAAGATCGAACGGTTGGCGTTAGCCGCCGCCGGAAACAGGCTGGCCGCCGTCGCACTCGGCCGCCGCTCCACCGCTTCAATCAGGTTGGCGGCACCCGCGGGCCCCAGAAAATGCGCGGCATAAAGCTCACCCGCCGTTGGGTTGCGGCCCGTACGGCCTTTCAGATAGGCGGCATTGCCTGCGGTCATCTCCGCTGCCATGGCCGCCGCCGCGTCCTGATTGTAGCGCAGGCCCAGCACCTGCTGACGCGCCTGCGAGTCGGCTACATAATATTGCCCGTTGCCGCTCTGACGAATGGCGTCGGCATAGCCGCCATAGCCGTGCTTGCCGCCATGTTTTTTGACGGTCGCCAGCCAGGTCTGTTCTATGAATTGAAACAGCCCTGCCGCCGACGAGGTCGGGGCCTTGGCATTGGGGTTCAGTGAGCTTTCGCGCTGAGCGGTTTTCAACAAGTAGCTGAAATCCACGCCCGTCCTCTGGGCCGCCCGCGTGATGGCAGACACCACACTCTGCTTTCGCGGCGAAAGGCCGGAAGAGTCGGGAACGGGAGACGAAGGGCCGGACATGAAAGGCGCGCATTAACCAAAAGATGGGCAAATTTTGCCCGACGAAGGTTAACGACATGTGAATCAAAAACGCTGCGGTGCGTAGGCCTCCGCGCCTTCCGGCGGTTCCTGCCCGGTTATCAGGGCCGTCAGCACAGTGGCGGCATAGGGGCCATATATCCAGCCATTACGGCGCATTCCGGCGGCGACGTAGACGCCGCTAACGTCGCGCCCGATCAGCGGCCATTGATCCGGTGTCGCGGCCCGCACCCCAACGCGCGGCGTAACGTCACGAAGCGCCGACACGGACGCAGGCGTGAATTTACCCGCCTTGTCTTTCAGCGACTCAACGACGCCCGGCTCCACCGCCTCATCGGCCTTACCGGCCTGCATGGTGGCACCAAACTTGGTCAGGCCATCGAGAAACACCCAGTAGCCCCAGGGCGAACGCACCATGCGCCCGGCCAGTGCCGGGTCGCAGCGTCCCTCACGATCGAGCAGATGTCCCTTGATGGGTGTCAGGACCTTCAATGACGGTACAGAGTCTGCAAAGGTCGCCGCCCCATACCCGGCGCAGACCGCCACATGCCCGGCCTGATGCACCGATCCGTCGGACAGTTCGACGCTGTGGGCGGCTACCTTAGAGACATTGCCCTCGACCCAACGCCCGCCCCGCGCTTCGAACTGCGTTTTCATAAAGGCCAGCACCGGCGCGGCCGCCATCAGCCATTCGCCGACAATCTCGATACCGTGCAAAGGCGCATGAAACCCCAGTTTGGCGAGGTCTTCTTCGGCCATCACCTGCCCCTTGGCCCCCAAGGCGGTAAAGCGCGCCATCATGCCGTCAGGCGACGGCCCCGCCTCACCCGACCACACCCAAACGGCGGGCTGCGCCATTTCAAGAATTTCCGACAATCCCAGATCAGCCGCAAAGGCGGGCCAGTGCTTTTGCGCCGCGACATAGCGGACATAGGACATCTCCGGCTGCGCTTCGGTTAGGGCTTCCATCGCTGGGGCAATCATGCCCGCCGACAGGGCCGAGGTGGTGTCTTCGACCCCATCCCTGGCAATCAGGGTCACCGCCAGACCGTAATCCAGCGCGCGCAGAGCGAGGCTGACGCCGGTAATGCCGCCACCAATGACGATAAGGCTGAAAGATGAAGACATAGGCATATCCTTTTCAGGCCTGCCTTATAACCGGATTTGCCCGCAGGACCAGAGCCCACGCGATCATCGCGTCAATACGTCCGTGGACGATCGAATTAACCATGCCGTAGGTTTTTTGGGAGGCTTTTATCACGATGGTACCGTCTGCTGGTTTCGAACCAGCTACCTCCAGAGCCACAATCTGGCGCTCTACCAAGTGAGCTAAGACGGCAGACCATCGTGAGGGCCGATCCTCTAAACCGCGACGGCCCTCCAATCAAGGGGTAATTTCACACGCCGACGCAATAAGCGGTGAAAAAGCGGTTCCGTAACATTCAGTCCACCACCCAGCGAAAGCGGATTTTCAATCCCTCGCCAGCTGTCAGGGTCTCATCCGGATTTCGTGCGGCAACCCGCCCGTGGTCACGCATCAGACGCAGGGTTGCCTGTCCAAAGCCAAATCCCTGCGGACTCTCAGAGATGATCGTACACCCCGTCACACGCCCTTCAGCATCCCAGCGGCACGCAACTGTGCTTTCACCCTTGGCATTGGCATCTATGGCCTTATCGGGCATGTAGTCGGCGAGGTCTATGGTATCGCCGAGGTCCCACCTGGCCTTAATCGTGTTCGAGTCTATGTTTACGGGAACCGGTGGCGATGCCTCCACGGCGGGAATATCATAATGACGGGGTTCGTGGCGCGTCTGACGCGTGACCTGCCCCGAAAGGAAGGCCTCAATACTGTCTGAGACCTGGGACAGACTGGGAAGTGGCTTTGTGTACTCGGCCAGCAAGCCGGCCCCCACAAACAGCAGCAAGGCCACGATAAGCCAAACCACTAGTCTTTTCAGGCGGCGAGCAGCCGCCTCCCGCTCGTCCTCAACGATCATACCCCCGCCCCCTTATATAGTGCTATTTATAGCCCTTTGACTGGATGTAGGTTTCCAGTTGCGCGATGCGCGTATTGTCTGAAGGGTGGGTCGAAAGAAATTCCGGCGGCTTGCCCTGATTGAGCGCCTGCATATTGCGCCACAGAGCGATGGATTCTGAGGCCTTATACCCCGCCTTGACCATGATATCGACGCCGATCCGGTCGGCCTCCAGTTCGTGCTTGCGCGAATAGGGCAGCAGAAGCCCAAGTTGTGCCCCCATGCCGCCATAATTGGCAATCACCTGCTGCGTGCGGCCCGACGTGGCGCCAGCCGCTGTCTGAAGCGCGATCTGCGCGCCGACCTGCTGCGAATAGCGTTCGGCGGCGTGCTTGCCTATGACGTGCGCCGTTTCGTGCCCCAGAACCGCCGCCAGTTGATCATCATTCTTGACCACCTTAAACAATCCGGTATTGACGCCTACCTTGTTGCCCGGAATGACGAAAGCATTCGGCTGATCATCCTGAAACAGCACATATTCCCACTGATTAGGATTGTAGCCCGCCGCCGCGACGATCTTCGCACCGACGGTCTTGACCCGGCGGTTCAGCGCGGCGTCAGTCGAGACTTTCGAGGTCCGCATCAGTTCCTGCCACCCTTGCAGGGCCGACGGCTCCAGATCGGCATTATCGACCAGAAGGAACTGACTGCGGCCAAGCGTGTCATTCGTTTCGCAGGCCACCAAAGTCCCGGCGGCCGCGATCAGGGCCGCGATGGTGAGGGTCTTGGGGCTCAGAATGGTTTTCAGACGCGCAGGCATGGTCACTCCCTCGGATTTTTCCTAAAATATAATGGCGGCTCCGCGTCGGGCGGTCAATGAAAGCTACGCGCTTGTCCATAAGCCGGACGTAAAAAGGCCTCCGGATGTCCGGAGGCCTTGGGATATTCGAGACTTTACGCCTACTGAAGCGCAAAGCCCATCTTGACGCGCATAGTGGCTCCGACTTCAACGGCACCGTTCGATGTATCGGCCCGGCCCTTGGCCTCCACCGCGCGCACGGCGGCATCGCCAAAGCCGTAACCTCTAGGGTCTTCCGACAACACCTCGCACTTCACGCGGCCCTTGGTGTCACGCACCGTGCAGGCCAGCGTCGCCGCCCCTTCAACCTCGGCGTCCATGGCGCGGGTGGGGTAATACTCCATCAGGACTGCTGAGTCGGGGAAACGCGACCATACCGCCCTGACATATGTCGGGCCAACGGCATGAACCGGACCGGATTCGGCCACAGAGCCGGGCTGACCGGTGATGACCGGAATGGGACCAGTGACTTCGGGCAGGTCCGACGGCGTCGCCATGAGAGGCAGACTGTCCTCGACCGGCGGGGCCAGCTTATCCGGCGTGTTTAAACGGATCGGCGTCGTCTGAGGTTTGTGTTCCTGAACCGTTGGCTCAGCGGGCTTTGGCTTGAACGTGACCATTGGCGCTTCGATAACCGGCGTGCCGTCCGGAGCCTCGCCCAGCTTTACTTCAAAGCGTTCGTTGATGATATAGGCCGCAAGACCAAGATGCACCACAGAGGCAAAGGCAATGCCCACCATGACGGGTTTGGACAGGCGCTTTTGGGCGGGGGCCTGAAACAAAGGGTTGCGGGTCGGCGGGATGATGGTCGTTGCCATGCGGCGTTTCCTTTCCTTATGGTCTGGTCTCATGACCGGGGCTCGTCCGGAAAACGGGCGCCGGTACGTTACCGTTTGTTAAACGGCAAGGGTTCGAAGTCTGTTAGCCCGTGTGTCTCAAAGCCCCCTTGCCTGAGACCATTCATCGGGAGAAAACCATCTTCCTCTGACTTAGCAAAACATATCACTTAGTGTTTGTAAGTTAAAATGTCTTTTTCGTGATTGGAGCATATTCCGAAAAGCAGGCAACGGCGTTCGGAGTAAAATACGTTATAAAACAGCATATTGAATCGGATGAATGTTTAGTTGGGCGGATGTTCCGCCACCCGCCCCGCAAACAAAAAAGCCCTCCGGCAGAACCGGAGGGCTTTTCTGAGTTTCGGTAAGAAACCTATTGCAGGGTCCACTTGAAGCGGAACTTCTTGCGGTCACCATCGCGAAGTTCACCATCGGTGCCCTTCTTGATCTTGGCGTACTTCATGAAGCCCTTCACAGTCGCCGCGCCGAAGCCATAGCCCGCAGGCTTTTCGCTTTCGACCGTACAGCCCGTGATCTTGCCTTCAGAGTTCAGAACGCAGTCAATCGTGACTTCGCCCTCAACTTCCGCGTCCTGAGCACGCGGGGGATAAAGGTCAAGCAACTGATCCGATGACGGCGGCGTCCATTGAGCCGTCGTGTAGCGCGGACCAGCGGGAACAACCGGAGCCGGAGGCGGCGGAGGTCCCGGGACGATTTGCGGCGGCCCCTTATACTCGACGCGGTCTTCCTTCTTCGTGGCTTCGATCTGAATCGGAGCCGGAGGCGGAGGCGCATCGGTCTGGATCACCGGTTCGCGAACCTGAAGCTTCGGCGGAGGCGGAGGCATGTCAGGCGGCGGAGGCGGGGGCGGCGGCGGAGGTGGGGGCGGCGGCGCCAGATCTACCAGTTCGGTATCAATCTTGGTGTCTTCATATTCCACCGGCTTGATTTCGAACTTTTCGTGATAGATGTAGTAGGCCAGTCCCACGTGAGCCACGATTGCCACGCCAATACCGACAAACAAGGGCGTTTTGTCCTTGTTTACCGGGGGGTCGAGAATAGGATCTCGACGCCTGTGTGGGGTCTCTTCCATAATCTCAGGCCCTCTTACTTGTTACCATCTTCACCGATCAGAGCAACGCTGTAGTAGCCGTTGTCCTGAAGGGCATTCATCACCTGCATGAAGTCCGCATAGCGGGTCTTGCGATCGCAACGAATGAAGATGCGCTCCTTGTCCGGATCACGTTTGCCGACCTGAATCTTCATGTCGGCCCCAAGATCAGCCAGAGAGGTAGGTTTATCGCCGATGAACACACCGCCATCCTGTTGGATGGAGATATAGATCGGCTTGGGCGGGTTTTGTTGCGGCGGGGCGACGGCTGTCGGAAGGTTCACCTCGATCGACACGGAGGCCATGGGAGCGGCAACCATGAAGATAATCAGAAGAACCAGCATGATATCGACGAACGGCGTAACGTTAATTTCGCTGTTCTGCTCGATATGGAACTTCGAGCCGCCGCTGCCAGAGGATAGCTTGGCTCCCATGAGTACTTACGCCCCTTTGTCGAGTTGACGCGACAGCGAGTTCATCAGTTCCGCAACAAATTGCTCCGAACGAGTACCGTAAGCAGCGATCGAGGTGTTGAAGATGTTGTACATGACGACGGCCGGGATAGCGGCAGCCAGACCAATACCGGTAGCGAGCAGGGCTTCGGCGATACCCGGAGCCACGACGGCAAGGTTTGTCGTACCCGAGTCAGCGATACCGATAAACGAGTTCATGATGCCGTAAACCGTACCGAACAGACCGACGAAAGGCCCGATCGAACCGGTCGAAGCGAGGAAGGTCAGGCCACCCGACAGGCGCTTAGCCAGACCGGCCTGAACAGCGTTGATCGAGGACGAAGCACGGTGCAGGGTCGAGTCGCGGTGCTCACCCGAAACCTGAAGGCCGGCTTGCTTCGAGATCTGGATTTCTTCGGTAGCAACGGCGGCCATGTCAGCCATCGGGTTGCCAGCGAACTCATCCGAAGTCGAGATGCGGTTAATGTCGGCGATCGAACGGGCGCCGCGGAAGGCTTCGAGGTAGTTGTTCGACGACTTGTTCAGCTTCGCGAAGAACATCAGCTTTATGACCAGAATGGTCCAGGAGATAACGGACGCGGCCACCAGACCGATCATGACAGCCTTAACGACCGGCACGGCCATAATGAACATCGAGGCAACGGTGATCTTGCCGTGACCGCCGGAAGCGGACGAGGTGGACGATTCTTCGGTGGTCGCCGCAGGTGCCGCCTCAGCAGCCGGGGCTTCAGCAGCAGCGGGCGACGTAGCCGCAGCCGCGGCAGCCATCGTCGGAGCGCTCAGAAGCAGCGCAGCGGCGCCGAGCAGAGCAATGAGCGGGTTGTGTTTCTTGTGTTCGAGCATTTTTCGCCAATTCCTGAATAAGGATAACCCCCGGTAGGAGGGCTGACCAAGGATTTTCGGGGGCAGCGTGAACCCCCTGGTTTAAGCCTAAGACATATTTAGAACGTGGCACACGAAAGCTCATGTTTCCGTTAAGGTCGCATGTCCCTTCGTGAACCTCTCTTGTGTTACGCATCGTCACGGATCTGCGTCCGCATACGACTGCGCTGCGCACAAACCTTTTGTCCCTACCCTGCCGAATGACTGAGCGTGGACGATCCCTCTGTTACACCAGTGGTTACAAAGTGATTTGCGAACTAAAAAAGCAATCCTCCCTCACCCCGTCAAGGTGCTTATCGTGCCACCGTGCGTTACATTTCGGCCACAGGCAAGGCAATTCCTGCGGCTTTTAGCCAAAAACTCAAACATGTCCGATAGTTAAGCTCGGCCGGTCTTGAGAGAATATTTTTGCGTGAAATGAATTTTTTTTAATTCAGGGTAGTGGTTGTCGTGCAACGTGCATCGAAAAGGCGAAAAAGCACCCGCTTTCAACGCTATGTGTCAAATTTATAAAGACGTTTTTACAAACGCCAAGGCGTCTCACGTCCCGAAAACGGACCGGATTCGGCTTCGTCGGCGCCCTCCATTTTGTTTCAGATAGCGCTACCACCAGTAATATATTACTTAAATCGGGAAAATTTCCCGCGTTGCAGCAAATGACAGTGTTCGGAGCATTCAAAAAGCAGATTTAGCCGCAGGAAACGGTGACCGCTTAACGGCTCGACGGGCCAAGCACTGTGTAGCCTGCCACCTTGGCCGACAGTTCACTGGCCAGTTCGTAGCTGAGGTAGCCATCCGCGACGCGGCCATTGGCCTTTTGCCATTCCCGTAAAGCCTTACGTGTACCAATGCCAATGACGCCATCGACGGTCCCGGCGTTGAAGCCAGCCGCATTCAACGCAGTCTGAACATTTTTGCGCATCGCCAGTGACAGCGGCTGTTCATCCGGCCACGGCATCTTCAACGCGCTTCGACCCGCGATTCCATCGGCGTTCAGCCCGACGGCCAGCGCATAAGCGGTGGAATTATTGTATTTGCGAATGACAAAATGATTGGGCAGCGCGAGAAAGGCTGGCCCTTTTGCCCCCGACGGCAGAATCAGTACCGCCGATGCCGTCTTTTCGCTGGCATTCCAGTTACCGCCGTCGGCGCGGACCACGCCCTTTTGCGCCCACCAGTCGGGCGTCTGGCTTTCGGTTTCAGCCAGATAGAAGTCGAAACCCGCTGGAAGCGTCACCTCAACCGCCCAGGCCTGCCCTGGACGCCAGCCCTCGCTTTTTAGCAGATTGGCGGCGGAAGCCAGAGCGTCCGAGTCCGAGGTCCAGATATTGACGTGGCCATCGCCGTCGCCATCCTGCCCAAGCTTAAGATAATTCTCAGGCAGGAACTGCGTCTGACCCATCGCCCCGGCCCATGAGCCCTTCAGTTCCTGACGCGTGGCCTTGCCGCTCTTTATAATAGTCATCACGCTGAGCAACTGTGTTTCGGCCCAGTCGCGGCGACGCCCGTCATAGGCCAATGTCGCAAAAGCGGTGAGGACATCGATATCGCCCTGCACGCGGCCAAAGTCGCTTTCCATGCCCCAGACACCGCCCAGCACCTCGCGGGGCACGCCATAGCGCGCCTCGATGGCGGCAATATCAGGATTAGCGTTGACGCGCTCACGCCCTGTCTGGATACGCGCGGCCGACACGGCGTTTTTGACATAGGACGAGATCGGCTTTGAAAACTCCGGCTGCCCCGTATCGGCCTTGACAACCGATTCCTTCGGCTGGACGTCAACCAGCAAGTTTTCGACAAAGGCGCGCTCAAAGCCTCTGGCTGCCGCCTTGGCCACAAAGGCTTCACGCCAGTCAGCGAAATTAGCATAGGTTACCGGCGCAGACGCCGGTGAGGTCTTCGGTGGCGTTTGCGGCTTATCAGTCGCCTGCCCTGTTTCCGCCCGCGGCGGCTGCGGCTTGTTCTCAATCGACGTCGGCAGGCTGGAGGCCGTCGAACAGGCGCCGAGGAACAGACACAGACTGAGTACACGCCGCTTCATACAGATCATCCTTCCGATACAAGTCCGAATCTTAGCCTTGGAATGATGTCATTTCCAAGCGCAAAGCGGTAAACATGCTGTTATGAGCGCTTATCGACCAGACCGGATAGCACCTGTATGTAGCGGGCGAAGGCCTGACGCCCGGCAGGGGTGATATGCACGCGCGTCAACGGCTTCTTGCCCTGATAGCCCTTGATGATCTCCACATAGCCCGCGTCCTCCAGCTTGGAGAGGTGCACCGACAGATTGCCTTGCGTCGCTTCGAGCACGCCTTTCAGCTCGTTGAAATCGGCGGCTTCCGCGTCGGCCAGATAGGCCATTATCCCCAACCGCAGGCGGCCGTGGATCGCATCGTCCAGCCGGTTGACGTCAAAGCCACTCATAAACCTACGCCCGCTGCCCTGCGTCGGAACGCATCAGAAGATAACCCGGCACCGCCATCAGCAGGACCAGCGCGCCCGACAGGATCAGCAGATATTCCGGCGTTTCTACCCGCCAGGCCAAAAGAACGGCAGTCACAAACCAGCCGGCGCAGACGAGCGCAGGCCACAACTTACGCTGGGCCACCGCCGCCACGTACCACCCGGCTCCCATTAGGGCGCAGAGCGATATCGGATAAAGCATCCAGATGAGCCACAACTTTTGTGTGAAGGCAGCATAACCAAAGACAAGGTTCATAAACAGGTTGGCCAGCCCGACACCGCCAAATGCGGCATTAATGGCCCGACTGCCGGCATTGGCGTGCGTCTTGTGCCGGTCGCGCCACAAAACCACGCTCAATATAACAAGAAACAGAATGGTCGGCAGGATTCCGTTGATCAGATGCCCCAAGGCCCCCATTCGGAGGCTGCCGCTCATGTCAAGACCGTGCAACAGGCATTGCACGCCGTACAGCAGGCCACCGGACAGGAGCAGCAAGCCGCCCGATAACTGCACCTGCTCGCCGCGATCGACCAAGGCCTTGATAAAGGCTAGAGCTTCCCGCGCGGCCTGCGGATCTGTGTCGGAACCTGTATTGACAGATTTTTCGGTCCTGAGCGTTTCCAGCGCCCGCTCGCGCACCGACGACTGCTTCATCGCATAGCCCGGCGCGGCCATCAGCACCAGCAGGGCCACTCCCAGACAGAAAAGATAGGCCGCCACGTGGGTCATCAGCACGGTTAGGGCTAGCGTCGTTAGGAACCAACCCGCCGAAACCAGACCCAGCCACAGCTTTCGCCGGATCAGGCTGGCGGCGTACCACACTGCACCCTGCATGGCGCAGATGACGATGGGGTACAAAAGCCAGATCGTCGTGGACTTGCGGCTGATCGCCAGCCAACCGAACGTCAAGGCAATGATCAGGTTTAGCAGTCCTGCTGAGGTGTAGCAGGCCGTCAGGGCGCGGGTCGCCACCCCGCCCTTCCCTTTGCGCTCGCGCCAGGCGACATAGACGATCACCCCCAGAAACGGCAGGGTCGGACCGATCGCCAAGCACAGACCATAGGACGACGGGACCTTAATCCAGCCCGCTTCGACAGCCGCGTAGATGAGCGTCTGAAGGCCATAGAGCAGCCCAGCCCAGAAGAAGACCAGCCCCGCCGAAGCCTGCGCACGCGGCCCTTCCCCGGGGAAGGATCGGGCAAATGCCAGATCCGCCGGTTCGGCAACACGCGATTTAAAAAATACCCGACCCATGATCAGCAATCAGACTGTAGCGGTTGTTGCGGGCGACTCGCGCTTGGGTGACACGCGCTTGCGACCCTCCAGAATCGCCCCGATGAAGCTGTACCTTACCAGAAGCTGATAGCTGAGCAGCGAAAGAAACAGCGTGCTCAGAACCGCCAGCGGCAGCTTGACGAAATAAGGCGCCGACAGGTTGAGTAGCAAGTACTGCATCAACAGCACCAGCGGTAGATGTACCAGATAGACCCAGTAGGCCGAATCCGCCACATAGCGCCAGAAGCGACTGGGTCGATCCAGAAAGCGCAGGGCGACGCCGGTCAGCCCCAGACACCAGCTCCAAAGGCCCAGCACATAGGCTGCGGAATACAGAGCCCGCCACGCGCCCCCAGTCACCGCATCGGTTTCGGCCTGATGCCCACCCAGCCATTGCGCCGCGAGCGTCAAAGCCACCGCTGAAAAGAGATTCAGAAACCCTTTCTTGCGGACCATCTCCAGCCGGTTAGCATTGCGATGCAGGCACCAGCCGAAGACGAAGGCCGACAGGTAGGCGGCGGCGGCCAGAGCGTTAGGGACAAACCCCTTGTCCGGCGTCGGGATTCCAAGCCAATGCTCCCATTGCGGCTGCACCTGAATAAGCAGCCACAACGGCAGGCCGAACACCAGCGAAGTCAGGTCCCAGCGGATGACAAAACCAAACAGGCTGTCGGCTGCGCGGCGCAAGGCCCCGGCGCTGTCTATAAAGGCCAGCAGGCCGCGCAGCGGTACACACACCGCATAAAGCAACAGCAGCATGTACAGGAACCAAAGGTGCGTCAGGGGAAAGGTCTCTGCCGTTAGGGGTGGCGGGGGTGCGGGCGGCTGGTTCGCCAGTGCCGGGTTGGCTTTCAGGGCGGCGAGAATGAGAACTGTGATGATGGCTGCCAGAACTGGAAACCAGAACAGGACCAGCGGCCCCGCCACGCGTTTTAGTCGATCTAGGAAAAAGCCCTTAGCCCCGCGCTTGCGATACAGCAGCCGCGCGAAAAAGCCGGCCAGTATGAAGAACAGGCTCATACGGAACATGTGGATGGTGAAAAACAAAACCCCTACCGCGGCATTGCCCGAAGGGTCGTTCACAATCCAGGCGGGCGGCGACATATAGGCCAGCCCGGCGTGCAGGATGATGCCCAAAAACAACGCGCCACCGCGTACCGCATCCAGCGCATAAAAGCGCGCGTCCCCTGTCATTTGCGTCTCATTCGTCATGGCGCCCTCCTCCGGCGTCACCCCGGCCATAACGCCGTTGCATCGAATGGTATAAACTGGTTTATATTTTAAACTAGTCTAAAAATGATAATTCCGTGAGCCGGTCGCCTCCGGTCGTGATTTGTGCAAAAAGCCGCTCACAGATTGTTGACTTGTGTGTGCGCTTCGCGTAGGAACCGCGCCTCACACATGGCTTGAAGGCTTCGCCCCCGTCTGGGTTGTGCGAATTCGGTCAAAGCCTCAGTCATTACTTAGTCAAAGGTTGGGACCATGAAAGTCCGTAGCTCGCTGAAGTCGCTGAAGACCCGTCACCGGGACTGCAAGATCGTCCGTCGCAAGGGCGTGGTCTATGTCATCAACAAGACCGACCCGCGCTTCAAGGCCAAGCAAGGCTAATCGACCCCGATTAGACCCTGAGGGCTTACAGAATTCAGCGTCCGGAGCCCGCTCCGGACGCTTTTCTTGTTTATCATCGCTACAAAATTCATCCACAGCTCAGGCGCGGCTGGCAAATCGCGACGTATTGAGCGGGTGATTCGCATGGTTTATGGTGAACGGGACCCTCGTTTTCCCTTTCAAGGATAATTTAATGGCCGACGATCAGTCCGCTCACCCCGACGTCATCACCGCCGCCGCGCAAGGCCGTCTGAAATCGTTCATCGAGCGCATCGAACGCCTCGAAGAGGACAAGGCCGCCATCGCCGGCGATCTGAAAGACGTTTATGCCGAGGCCAAGGGCGAAGGTTTTGATACCAAGGTGATGCGTAAGGTGGTCAGCCTTCGCAAGAAGGATAAGGTCAAGCTGCAGGAAGAAGAAACCCTGCTGGACCTCTACCTGTCGGCCATTGGCGGGCTGTGATGTGTTCCTCTCCTGACAAAGGAGAGGATTTTTTATTTGACCCAAATGCCTGAGCGGCGTGTGATGCTCAAATGGCGTTCAAATCCAAAACGCCCGGCAAGGGGCTGACGCGCAAGAGTGAACTGAAGACAAAGGCCCCTCTCTCATCACAGGGCGGCCTGACTTCCCGGTCGGCTGCGCCCAAACTGCCCTCCCCGCTCGATGAAAAGAAGGCGTTGCAAAAGCGCACTCTGCGAGCGCTGGAACGCGCCAAAAAGACCGCCGCTGAGGCCGGCGTCGATCTGTCCGAATGGGAAAGCGACTTTATCGACAGCGTCAGCGACCGCGTCAAGACCTATGGCCGCGCCTTCGCCGATCCGGACAAGGGCGCAATCAATGGCACTTTGTCCCTGCTTCAGGGCGTTAAGTTGCGTGAAATCCGTCAGAAGGTGAAATCACGCGCCGCCAAAAATGCCGATGATGAAAATTGAACTGAAGCGTCCCGGATAACGTACCCTGATAAACCGCTATTAATGGAGCGTCCGATGCGTCCACGCGCCCTTCTGTTTGCCCTAGCTCTGACTACCGTTGGTGCTGGCGGTCTGTCCGGCTGTGCTTCACTGGACATCACCAGCAACAGCCGCCCGCAACCAGCTTTTGAGCTTGAGTCCTACTTTGCCGGGGAAACCCGGGCCTATGGCGTGTTCGAAGACCGCAGCGGCAAGGTTAGCCGCACCTTCAGCGTAGTGACGCGCGGCACGCCTACGGCTGATGGCTTTGTGCTGGATGAGCGCTTTTTGTGGAATGATGGCGAGCGTCAGACACGCACCTGGACCTTCCGCAAGCTTAGCAATGGCCTCTATGAAGGCCGCGCACAGGATGTGGCGGGAACCGCACGCATCGAAACGGGCGGCGACGCCATCCGCATCCGCTACCTGCTGAACCTCCCCTATCAGGGCGGCACGCTTAAGGTACGCTTTGACGACTGGTCGCATCTGGTAGCCGACGGGGTCGCTATAAACCGCGCCGATGTGTCAAAATTTGGCGTGCGCGTGGGGCGGGTGACCTTAAGCTTTATCAAGCCTGGACACCCGGCCCCGGTGGCCGAATCATTGACTAAGGACTTCCGGTAATTAACCGGCTTCCTTGACCATACCTTCAAGGCCGCAGTCACGCACCTTGCGATAGAGTGTAGAGCGGCCGATGCCGAGGCGGCGCGCCACTTCCGACATATGCCCGGCATAGACGCTGATGGCGTGTTCGATCAGGTCGCGCTCGATCTCTTCCAGCTTGCGCAGGTGGCCAGCTCCGTCGAGGATCTTCACCGGCTGATCCGGCAGGCCCGCATCAAGCTGCGTCATAGCCGCCTGGTGTTCGGCAATGATAGGCGGCACCGGCGTAGACACGGCGGCCTGCGGCAGGTGCTGACCCGAAATGGCCGGGAAGTCATAGGCCTGAAGGTGCGGCGTATCGGCCAGCACGATGGCGCGATAGATGGTATTTTCCAACTGACGTACATTGCCGGGCCAGTCGTAAGCGCACAGAAGCTGAATGGCGTCCGACGCCACCCCCGCCACGCGCTTGCCCTCTTCGACATTGAAACGGCGAATGAAGTGTTCGATCAGGGCCGGAATATCCTCACGGCGCTCACGCAGGGACGGCGCTTCGATCGGGAAGACATTAAGGCGGTAGAATAGGTCTTCGCGGAAATGTCCGGCCTTGACCTGATCCTGAAGGTTGCGATTGGTCGCCGAAATAATGCGCACATCGACCTTAACCGGGCGTTTGGCACCGATAGGGTCGATTTCGCCTTCCTGAAGGGCGCGCAGCAGCTTGACCTGCATGTCGAGGGGCAGTTCGCCGACTTCATCGAGGAACAGTGTGCCACCGCTGGCCTCCTGAAACTTCCCGAGGTGCTTGTCTGACGCGCCGGTGAAAGAACCTTTTTCGTGGCCGAACAGGATGGATTCGACCAGATTGGCCGGCAAGGCACCGCAGTTGACGGCAACGAAAGGCTTACCTGCGCGATCTGAAGAGCCCTGAATAGCGCGTGCAATCAGTTCCTTACCGACACCGCTTTCGCCCAGGATCAGCACGGGGATGCCTGACCGCGCCGCGCGTTCGCCCAGGCGGCGCACCATCTGCATAGCTCCAGACGTGCCGACCAGATCTTCGAACGAGGTGCGGTTGGTGACCTGCTTTTTTAGACGCGTCACCTCAGCAGCCATATCGCCCATCTGCAAGGCGTTGCGCACGCTGACTAAAATACGCTCGGGCGAAGCCGGCTTAATAAAGAAGTCCTGCGCACCGGCCTGCATGGCTTTGACCACCGTATCGATGCCGCCCGACGCGGTGAGCACCACCACCGGCGTGCGGATGCCCGCCGCGCGGATGTCTTTGAGAGTGTCGATACCCGACTGCCCCGGCATGACCAGATCGAGAATGACCGCATCGATGCCGGAAGTGGTAGTCAGGCGATCATACGCCTGCGGTCCGTTCTCGGCGTGGACGACCGCAAAGCCCTCGCGTTCCAAAACGGCCTGAATCAGCCGCCGCTGGGTCGGGTCATCGTCGCAAATCAGGATTGTCTTGGCCATTTCGGACACCATCTCATCGGGTTTACCGGTCCGAAGGGAGGCGGACACGGCTTATTTTGAGACAGCTTGTAAACGAAAGCCTTGAAAATCTCGTTGAGAGACAAGGTTAATGTGCCGTTGAGAGACTCTTGTCTCCCCCGCTGTTCTGCGCTTTCCCTCTCGATTTTGAATTTTGTTTTGGTTAGAGCCAGAGACATGACACAGACCGCATCGACCGATTCCGCCCCTACCCTGTCCAACGCTCTGCCGGTGTGGGACCTGACGGATCTTTACAGTAGTGTGGACGATCCGAAGATTGCCGCCGACTTCGCCGAAGCCACGGCGACCCTGAAAGAGCTGCAGAAGCTACAGGGCAATTTTGTTGCGGCGCGGGGCAATGCCGAGCGGTTGGGTCTGCTGATTGACCAGGCGGCAACGCTCTATGAGCGGGCCTCGGACCGCATGGCCGGCGCCATGGCCTACACAACCCTCGCCTCGACGATCTCGCGAGAGGATACGCGGATTGCCAAGCTAGATGCCGACCTGCGTAACAAAGCGGCGCTGATCTCGACTGACAGCCTGTTCCTGTCGCTGGAACTGAACCAGTTGGAAGACTGGGAAATCGAACAGGCTCTGCGTGTCACCGAAAAGGCCCAGAAGTGGCGGCCGTGGCTACGGCGTATCCGCGCCAACCGCCCACACGAATTATCGGCCGATCTTGAAAAACTGCTGTTGGAAAAAATGCCGGGGGCGACCTCGTGGGTGCGCCTGTTCGATGAAACCCTGACCCGTTTGCGCGTTAAAATCGGGCCAAAATCGAAGCCCGAAGTCTTGACACTCAATGAAGCCCTGACGCGCCTGTCCTCGCCGGACGAGGCCGTACGCAAGGCGGCTGCCGAAGGCCTGTCGGTCGCGCTTAAAGATAACGCGCCGGTGCTCGCTTTGGCGCTCAATACTCTGGCGTTTGAAAAGCAGGTCGAAGACCGATGGCGCAAGTTCGCCACACCCGCCGCGTCACGCCATCTGGCCAATGAGGTGGATGGGGATGGCGTCGATGCCATGGCCGAAGCGGTCGGCGAATCCTACGCCGCCCTGTCGCATCGCTATTATGCGCTGAAGGCGAAGGTCATGGGCAAGACGGTGCTCAACTTCTGGGACCGCAATGCGCCCCTGACCGCCGCCGCCCCCAAACTCTATAGCTGGGATGAAGCCAGGAGCATTGTGCTCGATTCCTTCGCCCGTCTGGGTCCAGACTTTGCCGAACGCGCTGCTGTCTTTTTTGAAAAGCCGTGGATCGACGCTCAGCCGCGCGAAGGCAAGTCGTCGGGGGCCTATGCCCATCCGGTGTCGTCCAGCCACCACCCCTACGTGATGCTCAACTTCACGGGCGAGCGGCGCGAAATGCTGACCTTAGCTCATGAACTGGGCCATGCGGTGCATCAGACTCTGGCCGCGCCCCTGGGGTCAATTCTGGCCGACACACCGCTGACGCTGGCGGAAACGGCCTCGATTTTTGCCGAAGGGCTGGTGTTCGAATATTTGGTCGCCGACGCTTCGCCCGAAGACAAAAAGGCCCTGCTGGCCGGGAAGATTGAGGACGGCCTCAACAGCGTGGTGCGTCAGATCGCCTTCCACCGGTTCGAAGAGCGCTTCCATGCTGAACGTCTTGAGGGCGAGGTGCCGGTCGATCGGCTCAACGCCCTATGGCTTGAGGTGATGGGCGAGTCACTGGGGCCCGCGATCACGCTGAACGACGGTTATGAATACTGGTGGGCCTATATCAGCCACTTCGTCCACGCGCCCTTCTACGTCTACGCCTATGCCTTTGGTGATCTGCTGGTGTCGGCCCTGATGGAAAAGCGCCGGGAAAACCCCGAAGCCTTCACGCCGCTCTATGCGCAGCTTCTGTCGGCGGGCGGGACTAAGACCTATGTTGAAGCGCTGGCCCCGTTCGGCCTCAATCCGCGCGAAAAGGCCTTCTGGGAGATGGGCTGTCAGCGGCTTAAGGGCCTCATCGACCAGTTCGAAGCACTGGTTTAGGTTCAATTTCCTTCAATCGGAACATAATGACATCCGTTTCATCCGAACGTATGTCTCGACGGTACAGCGCACACCTGATGTGCATCCTCATAAAGGACTTGTCTTACGTCACGCGTCGTCAGGACCTGTACATAGACCCCGCAGGCATCCAGCGCTGTTTTGAGGTCGTACGTACGGCGAATATGCGCCACCGCATCGGGTTTAAACCACGACAAACCGGGATTTCCGGGCTGCCATCTATCCCCGTGATAGAATCGATCTGTTTTTTTAAATGGCGACCGAACCAATCGTAAGTTTCGTTCAGGAGGGCGAGCGCCCAGCCCTCTGCATGATGACTATCTCGCGCGTCATCACAGGCCTGAAATATACCCAATGCATGTCTTTGCCCTTCGATGGTCTTGAAACATACAAAGCGGATAAAGACCGGGGGATCATCTCTTAAGCGCATGGGGTTAATCTGAGAGAACCCAATTGCAAAGTAAAGATTTTAGCGCCCGATGTATCGTTCCGGGCGGTGCCAGCTCATCATCACCAGACTCATGGCGGCTGCGGAGACGACTGAGTACAAAAGCCGCTCCCCCGGTATGACGAACATCGACGCGGCCATAATGATCAGGTCGATGATCAGTTGCGTTTGACCAGCGTTGATGCCGCGTTTTTTCTGAAGATAGAGGGATAAGACCCCCGTACCCCCGGCTCCGGCTCCGTGCCGCGCCAGAGACAATATCCCCATGCCGATGATCGTCCCGCCGAAGACCGCCGCAAACAAAGGCTGCACATAGTCGATATGCACGGCCATCGGCATCAGCACGGCGAGCCCCATGATCGCCATCGAAACAATGATGGTCTTGATCATGAAGACCCGGCCCATGCCCAGATAGGCAAAGACGAAAAAGGGCACGTTGATGAGCATGAACAGCACGCCAACCGGCAACGGGATCAGATAGGACACCAGCAGTGCAATCCCGGCCACCCCGCCCGTAACCAGCCCGACGGTCTTCAGCAGGACGATCCCCAATACGATCATCGAACAGCCGATGGCGAAGGCATAAGCGTCCTCAAGAGGCGTGTGTTTCAAACGCTCCGTCGATCCGTCATTGGTGTTACCGGGCTTTAGCGAGGCCCAAAGTCTGGCAAAAATCATGCGTGTGGCTCTAAGCTAAGATCCCACCCGCCTGTCGTTCATCCCTGCCCGGACCATGCCGGAACCTGCCTTTATAATTTCACTTGCAACCGTTTTAAGCGATTTCAACGCCTGCGTCCATCAGCCGTTGACCGCAAAGCCGCGCTTTTGTAGAAAAGTACGAACGACAGACTTTTTCAGGGACACGAATCCAATGGCCGGACATCAATCGGGCGACTACCACAAGGGCGAGATGAACATCCACGAACAGTCGGAAACCTACGACCTGTTCATGGGCCTCACCAAGTGGGGCAGCCTGATCATCGCCGTCGGCATCCTGTTCTTCGTCCTCCTGTTCGCCGTTAAGGGCGCAGGCTTCTTCATCGCCGGCTTTGTTTCCGCCGTCGTGGCCGTGATCGGCTTTCTGGTGCTCAAGAAGAAGCCGGACGCCCACTGAGCGCGTCAAAAGATCAGAGCCAAAGGCCCCACCCGCTGGGGCCTTTTTTGCAACCGGCGCGGCGGATCATCCACCGCACGCTCGACAGGTTACCCGCGCCGCTGGCGGAATTTATCCTGTTTGGCCTGAAGATGGCTTGGTCATGCCTGTTCGGCGCAGCCATGCTGGGGCTTCTGATCGTTACGCACCTGTTCTGGCCAGATAAGGCCCCGCTGTTGCGCTACGACTTCCTGTTCGTTGCGGCCGTCATCCTGCAAATCCTAATGCTGGTCCTGCGGCTTGAAACCTTCGAGGAGGCGCGGGTCATATTTCTCTATCACGTCGTCGGCACGGTGATGGAAATTTTCAAGACGCATATGGGCTCCTGGGCCTATCCGGGCGACGCCCTCATCCGTATTGAAGGTGTGCCGTTGTTTACCGGCTTTATGTATGCCTGCGTCGGCTCCTTCATCGCCCGCACTAGTCGGGTCATGGACCTGAGATACACCCACTATCCGCCTGTGTGGGCCACCTTTGGACTGGGGGCGTTGATCTATATCAACTTTTTCACTCATCATTACATCTGGGATTTTCGCTATCTGCTGTTCGCCGCCATCGGCGGACTGTGGTGGCGAAGCTGGATCGTCTTCCGCGTTGACCAAAAGGATCGCCGGATGCCCTTCATCCTCGCCAACGCGCTGACGGCCTTCTTCCTGTGGGTGGCCGAAAACATCGGTACGGCCACACGCACCTGGGCCTATCCGGATCAGGACGTCTGGCACATGGTCAGCCTGCACAAGATGGGCGCGTGGGCGTTACTGCTCGTCCTCAGCTTCGTCATGGTCAGCCTCGTCATCCCACCCCTCCCCCCACAGGAAGTTGAAGACCGTAAATCCGCAGAACCGTGATAGGTTGACATCTGCCGCACGTCAGTCTGACTCAACGCTTAGGCCTCTAAAACTGTCTTTACTAAACATCGGCAAGGCCGTAAGGCCAAAGCATAATAAGAATAAAGTGGCGTAAATCGTTGCAATTGTGAGGATTTTTCTGATGTAATCAGACAAATCCGGGGAGAGACACTTGGTTCTTGTCATCGGAATACCAAAGGAAACCCTGACGGGCGAAACGCGGGTCGCCGCGACCCCAGACACGGTCAAGAAATGGGTCGCCAGCGGTCAGCGCGTTGTGGTGGAAACGGGCGCGGGCGTCAGCGCGGCCTTTACCGACGAGGCGTTCACCGCCGCGGGCGCAGAGATCGCGGATACCAAAGTCGTGTGGTCGTCGGCAGACATCCTGCTCAAGGTGCGAGGCCCATCTACGACCGAGGCGAAAACGCTGAAAAAAGGCACGACGGTCGTCGCCCTCCTAGACGCCTACCGTGAGAAAGACGCACTCAAAGCGCTCGTGGAGGCCGGTGTGACCGCCTACGCCATGGAGTTCGTGCCACGCATAACCCGCGCGCAAGTGATGGACGCCCTGTCGTCTCAAGCCAATCTGGCCGGTTATCGCGCCGTGATCGAAGGCGCACACCTTTACGGCAAGGCCTTTCCGATGATGATGACGGCGGCGGGCACGGTCGCCCCGGCCAAGGTGTTTGTGATGGGCGTCGGCGTGGCCGGGCTTCAGGCGATTGCTACAGCGCGGCGTTTGGGGGCGGTCGTCTCCGCCACCGATGTGCGCCCGGCGACCAAGGAACAGGTCGAATCACTAGGGGCCAAGTTCATCGCGGTCGAGGACGAAGAATTCAAAAACGCCCAGACCGCCGGTGGCTATGCCAAGGAAATGTCTGACGACTATAAGGCTAAACAGGCCGAACTGATCAGCGGCCATATCGGCAAGCAGGACATCGTCATCACCACCGCCCTGATCCCCGGCCGCCCTGCACCTCGTCTGGTTACCGCGGCACAGGTCGCTTCGATGAAAGCCGGTTCGGTGCTGGTTGATATCGCGGCCCCGCAAGGCGGCAATGTCGAAGGCTGCGTGCCCGATAGCGTTGTGGAAACGAATGGCGTCAGAATCTACGGCCCGACCAATATCACGGCGGCCATCGCCAATGACGCCTCAGCCCTTTATGCCAAAAATCTTCAGGCCTTCCTGGGGCTGCTGATCAAGGACGGCGCGCTGAGCCCGGATTTCGAGGATGAGATTCTCAAGGCCGCACTCGTCACGCAAAACGGTGCCGTGGTGCACCCCAACTTACAAAATTAAGGGGGAAACCGTGGAACATATCAATCCCACCGTCTTCCATTTCGCCATCTTCGTGCTGGCGGTCTTTGTCGGCTATTACGTTGTTTGGTCGGTGACACCGGCCCTGCATACGCCGCTGATGGCCGTCACCAACGCCATCTCCTCGGTCATTATTGTCGGCGCGCTAATCGCGGCGGCGGCCTCCGGTTTCGGCGCAGGCACCTGGTTTGCCAAGGGCTCCGGCGCGATCGCCAGCGCGCTGGCGGCTGTCAATATCTTCGGCGGTTTCATGGTCACGCGCCGGATGCTGGCCATGTACAAGAAAAAAGAGCGTCCCGCTCAGGCTAAGAAAGAAGGGGCGCACTGATGTCTTTCGCTGATTTTTCTGCCACCGCCTATCTGGTTTCCGGCGTGCTGTTTATTCTGGCCCTGCGCGGCCTGTCGTCACCCGAAACCTCACGTCAGGGCAATCTTTACGGCATGATCGGCATGGCCGTAGCCGTCGGCGTGACGCTTCTTGGTCTTTTTATCGGTGGTGAGATAGACCCCGTAACCATCGCTCTGATTCTGGGCGGTGTGGCGGTCGGCGGCTTTGCCGGGGCGACCATTGCCAAAAAGGTCTCGATGACCTCCATGCCACAGCTTGTGGCCGCCTTCCACTCGCTAGTCGGTCTGGCCGCCTGTCTGGTCGCCGTGGGGGCCCTTTATGCGCCCGACGCCTTCCACATCGACTCCGGCCTCGGCATAAAGACGCAGTCGATCATCGAACTGAGCTTAGGTGTCGCCATTGGCGCCATCACCTTTACCGGCTCGGTCATTGCCTTTGCCAAGCTGAACGGCAACATGTCCGGTGCCCCGATCATCCTGCCGGCCCGTCACGCCCTCAATATCGGCTTAGGGCTGGCTGTCTTTGGCCTGATCGGCGTGCTAATCGCCACGGCGGGGCAGGCGCAATGGGCCTTCTGGCTGATCTTTGCCCTGTCACTGGTGCTGGGTGTGACACTGATCATCCCCATCGGCGGGGCCGACATGCCGGTCGTCGTCTCCATGCTCAACTCCTATTCAGGCTGGGCTGCGGCGGCGCTAGGCTTCACGCTGGAAAACATCGCCCTGATCATCACTGGTGCTTTGGTCGGCTCCTCCGGCGCCATCCTCAGCTACATCATGTGTAAGGGCATGAACCGCTCCTTCGTCTCGGTCATTCTGGGCGGGTTCGGTGCCGATACCTCAACGGCGGCTGCCGCTGGCAAGTTCGAAACGCGCCCGGTCAAGCAGGGCTCCGCCGATGACGCCGCCTTCATTATGAAGAACGCCTCCAAGGTCATCATCGTGCCAGGCTACGGCATGGCGGTGGCTCAGGCTCAGCACGCTCTGCGCGAAATGGCCGACAAGCTGAAAGAGGAAGGCGTTGAGGTCAAATACGCCATCCACCCTGTGGCGGGCCGGATGCCGGGCCATATGAACGTACTGCTGGCCGAAGCCAATGTCCCCTATGATGAGGTCTTCGAACTGGAAGACATCAACAGCGAATTTGCCACGGCGGATGTCGCCTTTGTCATCGGGGCCAATGACGTCACCAACCCGGCGGCCAAGACCGACCCGACATCGGCTATCTTCGGTATGCCTATCCTCGACGTCGAAAAGGCCCAAACCGTGCTGTTCGTCAAACGCGGAATGTCTTCAGGCTATGCCGGGGTCGAAAACGAACTCTTCTTCCGTGACAATACGATGATGCTCTTTGCGGACGCGAAGAAGATGGTCGAAGGGATCGTCAAGGCCCTCTGAGACCCGTCATTGCAACCACAAAAAAACCTCTCGATCCATGATGAACTGACCCCATAAAGTTGGACGGTTTATGGTCTGGCTAGGCGGTTAAGGGCTGAGTTCTGTATTGCACAGGGCTCAGCCCATTTAATTTTAGCTTGATACGGTCATTATTGTAATAGTGGATGTAGGTTTCGATGCCTTCTTGAAGGGCTTCGAAGCTGTCAAACTTTTCGAGATAGAAGAACTCAGATTTCAGGACGGCGAAGAAGCTTTCAATGGGGGCGTTGTCTAGACAGTTCCCTTTTCGTGACATGCTCTGGAGGACGTGGCTTTCCTCGAGTTTTCGTTGATATTCTGGCATCTGATAGTGCCAGCCCTGGTCGGAATGGATTGTGGGTTTCTCGTCCTTTCCCAGTTTGTTCAAGGCCTTCTCGAGCATGTTTCCGACGAGCTTAAAAACAGGATGCCTGGCAGTTTCAAAGGCGATGATTTCTCGATTGTATAGATCCATGACGGGTGAAAGATAGAGTTTTTCACCAGCTACTTTGAACTCGGTCACATCCGTCACCCATTTTTGGTTGATGCCTGGCGCATCGAACTGGCGCTGAAGAAGATCGGGCACCGTTCGTCCGACAGCCCCTTTGTAGGACTTGTATTTCTTGGATCTTACCAACGACTTCAGGCCCATTTGCCTCATCAAACGTTGAACCGTCTTGTGGTTGACGATCGTGCCCAGAAGCTTGAGCGCAGCGGTAATCCGACGATAGCCATACCGGCCTTTGTGGCGGTCGTAGACCGTCTGGATGCTCACTCTTGTCTTTTCGTGTTTATCGCCGGCAAGAAGCGCTTTCTGCTGATAATAGAAGGTACTACGAGCCAACCCTGCTAGTTTCAGTAGGCCTGCAATCGGGTATTGGCGCCTTAGCTCAAGCACTATTTGCGCTTTTTCGGCGTTCGCTTTGCTTGAACTAAGGCATCCAGTTTTTTTAGGTACGCATTCTCCATGCGTAGATAATTCAGCTCGGAAAGCAACTCTTCACGTGTGCGCTTATCATCACCTGAAGATGGCTCGGGCTCGGTGCGTCCTTGACCTGACATGGATTTGGGCCTTCCCTTGCGGCGTGGGTTCAGAGCATCGATGCCGCCAGCACGGTAACGCCTTTCCCATTCTCGAAGGCAAGCCGGATTGCGGATGTTGAAGAAGGCGGCTGTCTCCCGGCAAGCCAGCTTATTCTCCCACATGTGCTTCAGCACGGAAAGCTTGAAAGCACCGCTGTAATGACTGAACTTTTTGATGATGCCCGCCCTGCCATGAAGCCGATAAAGAGCTACCCAACTGCGCACCGTCGTGCAGTCGATGCCCAAGGGCCGACAGATCGTTTCTAAACTCGACGAACCAGCGAGATACTCGTTGATAACCGACAGCTTAAAAGCCTCGGAATATTTAGACATGGAAAACCCCAAAAGTTGGTGTCCAACTTTTGGGGTTCAGTTCATGATCGGGAGGTTTTTTAATCGGCCGATTGCGGACGAAAGCCATGTCGACGGGCCTTACGCAGGAAGCGCCGCCGCACCGGCCCTAGAACGCGATCCTTAGTCCGGGATATTACCAGTTTTTCGGTCCTCAGCATCTGATGCCAGATGATCGACAGGAACTTTGCACGTGGACGCAATAGACGGCGAACAGGCGTCAGCCACTTCGGGTGACGCCGCCATGTGCGGATAAACTGCCGCTTGGCCCAATAAGAGTTACGCAGGACGATAATCAGGCCCGCAATAGATACCGGCATACCCAATGGCCCCGGC
Source organism: Asticcacaulis excentricus CB 48 (assembly GCF_000175215.2). Lineage (NCBI taxonomy): Bacteria > Pseudomonadati > Pseudomonadota > Alphaproteobacteria > Caulobacterales > Caulobacteraceae > Asticcacaulis > Asticcacaulis excentricus. The sequence goes on from NC_014816.1 coordinate 1,684,470, forward strand.
AAGGGCGCAATGATAATCCCTAAGACAACAATGAAAAACCCGAGCGCGACCAGTGCCCCGCGCCACAGACGGCTGGCGCCATTGCGAACGTGGCCTTTGCGACGGGTTTTGGGCTTGCGGACTTGCGGCGAGGCGCTTACGAGCGCGCGCGACTTCGACGCCTTCCCAGAGGAAAGTTTGAAAAGTCCCGCCAATAAGCCCTTCGGCCCGTTCATCGTCTTGCTCCGTGGTCCTGTAGCGTCGTTCTAAACCGTTTCAGGCCCTATTCTGTCAGTAGCCCTTCAAAGCTACCATACCAAGGTTATGATATCGTAAGCTCACGCTAATAAACCCGCCGTGATCGCGATATGGGAATCGTCGCAATGTTTATAAAGAGCCTCTAAGGTCTAAATTGCGGCCCTTTGGCCTTAATTCGTTTCACGTTGGGTAAAATCCGCGACACGTGGCGTGATGAGCACAAAGCGTGTCTTTTTTATCGCAAAAAAAAGGACGGCCCCGCAGGACCGCCTCTTATTGAATGAATTCACCTTTGCCAGGTTAGGCGTATTTCTCCGCCGCCTCGCGGGTTATCCGCTCACATTCGCTCTATTCCGCCGCCTCGTCCAAATAGCTTTCCATCGGCGGGCACGAGCAGACTAGATGGCGGTCGCCATAGACATTGTCGATGCGGTTGACCGGCGACCAGTACTTATTAGTCATCGCCCCCCTGGTCGGGAAACAGGCTTCCCGACGGCTATAGACGCGGTCCCAAGTCTCGGCGGCCAGATCGAAGATCGTATGCGGCGCGTGACGCAGCGGGCTTTGTTCCGCCGTTAAGCGGCCATTGGCCACGTCGTCGATTTCGCGCTTGATGTCGATCATGGCATCGCAGAAACGATCCAGCTCGGTCTTAGCCTCGGACTCCGTCGGTTCGATCATCAGCGTCCCCGGCACTGGGAAGCTCATGGTTGGCGCGTGGAAGCCGTGGTCGATCAGGCGCTTGGCCACATCGTCGACCGTTACACCGGTGGTGTCCTTGATCGGACGCATATCGATAATGCACTCGTGCGCCACGCGGCCCTTTTCGCCGCGATAGAGCACCGGATAGTGCCCTTCGAGGCGCGCGGCGATGTAGTTGGCGTTGAGAATGGCCACCTCGGTCGCCTTGCGAAGGCCCTGATCCCCCATCAGGAGCATGTAGGCAAACGAGATCGGCAGGATCGACGCCGAACCATAGGGGGCCGCCGACACCGCCCCCGCCTCGCCCGTTTGCGGGTCGGACGGCAGAAACGGTTTCAGGTGCGCCTTGACGCCGATGGGGCCCATGCCGGGACCACCGCCGCCGTGCGGGATGCAGAAGGTCTTATGCAGGTTAAAGTGACTGACGTCAGAGCCGTAGTGCCCCGGACGCGACAGACCGACCTGCGCATTAAGGTTGGCACCGTCGAGATAGACCTGTCCGCCCGCTGCGTGGACGAGGTCGCAGATCTCCTTGATCGCCTCTTCGAAGACGCCGTGCGTGGACGGATAGGTGATCATGATAGCCGCCAGATTGGCCGCATATTGATCAACCTTGATCTTCAGATCTGCCATATCGACATTGCCGTCCTCGTCACAAGCGACCACGACTGTCTTCATGCCGACCATCTGGGCCGACGCCGGGTTGGTGCCGTGCGCCGAAGCCGGGATCAGGCAGATGTCACGGTGCGCGTCACCACGCGACAGGTGATAGCCCCGGATAGCCAAAAGACCCGCATATTCGCCCTGCGCGCCTGAATTGGGTTGCAAGGAGACCGCGTCATAGCCCGAAATGCCGCATAGGTAGGCTTCGAGCGTGTCGAACATGCGCTGATAGCCCTTCGCCTGATCCTTGGGCGCGAAGGGGTGTAGGTTTGAAAATTCCGGCCATGTAATGGGGATCATCTCAGTCGTGGCATTGAGCTTCATGGTGCACGACCCCAGCGGGATCATGGTGCGATCAAGCGCCAGATCCTTGTCTGACAGACGGCGCAGATAGCGCAGCATCTCGGTTTCCGAGCGATAGAGATGAAAGACCGGATGGGTCAGGATATCGTCTGAACGCCGCAGGGCCGCCGGGATGGCCACGTCCTCGCCCGTGCCGCCGTCCCTACCGGCGGCGAAAGCTTCGATAACGCGCGCCAGCACGGCCGGGGTGACGCTTTCATCCAGCGACACGCCGATGTGGGCGTCGTCGACGCGGCGGAAATTAATGCCGTCGGCCACCGCACGCGCGTGGACGGTCGCTGTGTCGGCTCCGGTCTTCACGGTGATGGTGTCGAAGGCCGCCGTGGTCACGACCTCAAAGCCCAGACCGCGCAGATGCGCGGCAAGGGCGTTGGTCTTTTCATGAATGGCTAAGGCAATGGCCTTCAGCCCTTCCGGACCGTGATAGACGGCGTACATGGAGGCAATGACCGCCAGAAGCACCTGAGCGGTACAGATGTTTGAGGTCGCCTTCTCACGCCGGATATGTTGCTCGCGTGTTTGTAGCGCTAGACGATAGGCCGGCTCGCCGCGGCTATCGACCGACACGCCGATCAGGCGGCCCGGCATAGAGCGTTTCAGCGCGTCCTTGACGGCCATATAGGCAGCGTGCGGGCCACCATAGCCCATCGGCACGCCGTAACGTTGCATGGAACCGATGGCGATGTCCGCGCCCAGTTCGCCCGGCGAGGTCAGCAGCGTCAAGGCCAGCGGATCGGCGGCCATCGATACGACAGCGCCCTTCGCCTTGGCAGACGCGATCACCTGACGGAAATCGCGCACCTCACCCGACGAGCCGGGATATTGCAGCAGGATGCCGAAAACCTCGACACCGATGTTGGTTTGCGGATTGCCGACGACGATTTCCCAGCCCAGCGGTTCGGCGCGTGTGCGGAGGACAGCCAGGGTCTGCGGGTGGCAGTCGGCGTCGACGAAGAAGCGATCGGCCTTGACCTTTGACGAGCGACGCGCAAGCGCCATAGCCTCGGCGGCGGCGGTCGCCTCATCGAGCAGCGAGGCATTGGCCACGTCAAGCCCGGTCAGGTCGCACAGTAGGGTCTGGAAGTTCAGCAGCGCTTCAAGACGCCCCTGACTGATTTCCGGCTGATAGGGCGTGTAGGCCGTGTACCAGGCCGGGTTTTCCAGAATATTGCGCTGAATGACGCCCGGCAGCAACGTGCCGTAATAGCCTTGCCCGATTAGCGACACGAACGGCATGTTTTCCGCCGCAATTCCGCGCAAATGCGCCAGAACCGCCTCTTCGTCCATTGCTTCGCCCACGCCCATGGGGGAGCGTTCGCGGATGGCCACGGGAATGGTCTGATCGATCAGGGCGTCGATATCGGACACCCCCAACTCTGCCAGCATGGCGGAGATTTCAGCTTCTGAGGGACCGATGTGACGGCGGACAAAGGCGCCCTGTTCGACGGGCTGATTGGACTTGGACATGACTAATCCTTGCATCCTCCCCTGCTAAGCAAGGGAGGCACGTGTTTACAGAGTCGCCAGATAGGCTTCGTAGGCTTCGCGATCCATCAGCGCGGCAAGTTGCGACGGATTGGTCAGCTTGATTTTCGCGAACCAGCCACCGGCTTCAGGCACGGCATTGACAGTTTCCGGCGCGTTGCCCAGCTCGCTATTGCCTTCGATCACTTCGCCATCGACCGGCGCATAGACGTCTGAGGCGGCCTTGACGGACTCAACGACAGCGAAGGCGTCGCCCTTGATCAGGGTCTTACCCGCTTCAGGGACTTCGACGAAGACCACATCGCCGAGCGCGTCTGCGGCATAGGCGGTAATGCCGACGAAGGCCGTGCCATCGCCCTGATCCTTGACCCACTCGTGTTCCTTGGTGAATTTCATGATGACGACCTCTTAAGCCTTTGGTTTGCGGTGATAGGAATTAGGGACAAAGGGGATGCTGACGACTTCGCAGGCATAGGACTTGCCGCGCACCTCCAGCTTCAGATGCGTACCAGGCGCCGATTGCGTGGCAGGCACATAGCCCATGGCAATCGAATAGCCGAGTGTCGGCGACGGCACGCCGGAAGTGACGATACCGATGGCCTCACCCTCAATGTTAAGAATTCTGGCCCCGTCACGGGCGGGCGGGCCTTCCAATACGCGCAGCCCCACGCGGGTGCGTTGCGGGTTGTCACGCTCCGCATAGATGCGCTCGATACCGCGGATGTCACCGCGTTCCAGACGCGACTTCGACATGCCAAAACTCAGACCCGACTCGACCACGCCGTAGGTTTCGTCCATTTCATGCCCATAAAGCGGCATCCCGGCTTCCAAGCGGAGCGAATCACGTGCGCCAAGACCGATCGGCTTCACCTGCGGAAAGGCCAGCAGCAGGTCCCACAGTTCAGCGGCGCGGGCGGCAGGGAAGCTGATTTCAAAACCGTCTTCGCCCGTGTAGCCCGACCGCGACACAAAGGCCGTCTCGCCCATCATCTCGAACGTACCGCAATCCATGAAGTACATTTCACAGGCGGCGGGGCAGACCTGCGCCATCACTTCGCTGGCGCGCGGCCCCTGCAAGGCCAGAAGCGCACGATCGGACAGGATGTTAAACGTCGTATCGCCCTTAAGGCTGTCGGCGATGATTGCAAAGTCCTGATCCTTGCAGGCGGCATTGACCACCAGAAAGAAACCATCTGTTTGCGGACGCGACACCATCCAGTCATCGAGAATGCCACCCGCTTCGTTCAGCAGTAGCGAATATTTCTGCTTACCGGGCTTCAGCGCCGCGAAATCGGTCGGTGTCAGGGCTTCGAGGGTGTAGACCGCATCCATCCCGCTCAGGCGTGCCTGCCCCATGTGCGACACGTCGAACAGACCCGCTTCGGCGCGAGTCCATTTGTGCTCAGCCATCACGCCTTCGTACTGAACGGGCATGTTGTAGCCGGCGAACGGGACCATGCGGGCACCGAGCGCGATGTGACGGTCCTCAAGCGGGGTGGATTTCAAAGCGCAATCGGTCATACGCGGCCTCAGGGTTGCAAACGTGCGGAATCGCAGATCTTTTCACTAAAAAGTCTGCCCCCGCTGTCCCTGTGACCTGAGAGATTTAGACCCGGTTCTCGGGCCGTTGCTCCGTCGGTAGGCGCATCATGGCGCCATTTTCCAGCGTGTAAAATGATCCACGGTCCTTTGGCCTGAGCGTTTCCGGGGCGGTTGCGCCTTCGGCGGCATGACAAATCATGCACTCTCCCGTGGGTCATCTCGCTTGTGCGTGAGGCGGGCCAAAGAGTCAATAGGTCGCTCGTCTCTCGACGGGCGCCACTCACAGACGGGAGTTGTAAACTGTCCCCGCCCCTTACGGCTATGCCTACACTCACCGCATCAGCTTAGGAGCCGCACATGACACCCTCTTCGCAATTCACCGAAACGGCAGCTAGCCTCAGCATTGAAGTCCGCAATTTGTTTTACGGCAGCGCGCAGGGCAAGGTCGCAATCGACGCTCTCGCATTTTTGGTGATTTTTCTCAGCGCCCTGATCTTTGGGGCCTTCGCGCTGGCTATTTATTACCGGCGACCGAGCCCTAACCGTTGTTGACCACGACCTTGAGGTGGCCCTTTTCGCGCAGTTCCGGCGGATCATAGGCTTCAGGGCGTTCAATCGCTGAGGGCGGCCCCAGTAAGCGCGTCCGGTATTTGGTCATCTGCGGCAGCAGCGACGCCTCAAGGTGCTCGCGCTCGATCTCGACCACGCGGTCTGCAAATCTAAGGATGTGCTTATTGGGATAGCGACCCGGCGGGCAGACCAGCACCAGTTCCTTCTTGGGGAAGCGTTCCTTCAGGTAGCGGGCGGTCGCTGCGTGGTCGCCATCGGCGGAAACCAAATAACAAACATCGAACAGGTTATCTTCGGCATCCGAAGCAATCGACAGGGCAAGGTTAACGTCGCCCTGCTTTTCAATGGCCAGATGCCACTGATGTCCACAAGCATTGCAGCCGTCGATGGCCGAAACGAAATGGCCTAGACGGCAGAGGACGCCGCGGGCCTGAAGTGCCCGCATGTAGTCTTCGTGGCGCTTCATTTTCGACTTGTTTTGCGGACGGAACGCGGAGCACCACACAACGCGTTTGACCACCTCGTCAGAGGGACTGATCGCCTGCGCCAGCGCCTTGAGGTCGAGCCATTTCAGATAGGGCCGCTTATAGGCATCCACCGCATGATAGAGGTTGAAGCCATCGTAATAGACAGCGGCTCGCTTGCGGAAAAAGGGTAGCCTGAACCCGCCCCCTCGACCGCGTCCCGTTACCGGTGCCGTGCCATGATTTTTGGCTTTATCTGGCTGCGACATGGACCCCGAAACGACGCAAGCGTTAACTCTCTGCTAACACTAAAGCGCATGTTTCGGCGTTTGTCAGTATCTTTCGGGTGACAGTTTTATTTTCACCCACCCGGAGAATTATTGCGGCTTGACCTTGGCGAAGCGGAAGCGCTTGCCCTGACGGTTGAAGTCCACCATTTGCGGCGTCACATCAAAACCAACCAAAACTTCGAAATTCGAACCGGCCACGGTCGAAGAGGCGCGCGGAATGACGATGTTTTCGACGCGCGTGGCCACATCTACCGTTTGCTGACCATTGAATCGTACCGGCAGGTCGAAATATTCCTTGGCCAGCACCGCCTTGTCGCGGTCAGTCACCGCCACCCAGTAGCGATAGGTGTTGGTATCGGCCGGGGCCTTCGGGCCCTTGCCCAGCGAGAAACCAATGATCATAGCGATCTCAATCGGCTCATCACCCTTATAGGCACAATCTGACGCCACACCGTTAATCTGACCGGTCCAGGTGGCGTCAGACGAGGCTTCCTTGTTATCGGCAAATTCGTGATAGCGGGCGGCTTCATAGAGCACCTTCACGTAAGGGCACGGACCATCGGCGCGACGCTTGGCCAGACGCAGGTCCTTCTGTTCCCACTCTTCTTCCTTTTTGGCGCGCTTTGACGCGTCATCTTCCGACTGATCGCGGTCACGGTCGCGATTCTGGGCCGAGGCAAGATCGGGCAGAATCGCCGCCGAAGCGACACCGGCCAGCGACAGACCAATCAGAAGCGCACGCAATTTGGAAGACATTCAGGTCTCTTGAGCTTGAAAAGGCGAAAGGGCGCTGCGAAGCGCCCCCACTTAGTAGCGTCTCGCCTGCGAATTTCAAAGAGCTAAAGAGGGATGTGGGCGACTTCATGGCGAAGCGGTGTTGTGTATGATGCACAAACTCTATGGCGCGCCGCCAAGAAAGCGCTTATCTAAGCCTTATGCCTGATGCCCTTACTCTCAAACTGGCGACCCCGCGCGGTTTCTGCGCCGGCGTCGATCGTGCCATTCAGATCGTCGAACGCGCCCTCGAACTTTACGGCGCGCCGGTCTATGTGCGCCATGAGATCGTCCATAACAAACACGTAGTGGACCGCCTGAAAGGACTGGGCGCGGTGTTCGTCAAAGAACTGGATCACTGTCCGCCAGACCGCCCCGTGGTTTTTTCGGCGCACGGCGTGCCGAAATCGGTCCCGGCCGAAGCGCAGTCGCGGCAGATGTTCTTCCTCGATGCCACCTGCCCGCTGGTATCCAAGGTGCACGTGGAGGCCGAGCGGCATCACGAGGCTGGGCGCGAAATTCTGCTGATAGGCCACGCCGGCCACCCCGAGGTCATCGGCACCATGGGACAATTGCCCGAAGGCGTGGTCAAGCTGATCGAAACGGTCGAAGATGCCCGCCACTTTCAGCCGGCAGACCCGAAAAACCTCGCCTTCGTCACCCAGACCACCCTGTCGGTCGATGACACGGCCGATATCGTCGCTGAACTGAAGGCACGCTTCCCAGACATCTCCCTACCGCACAAGGAAGACATCTGCTACGCCACCACCAACCGCCAGGAGGCGGTCAAGCGCGTGGCCGAAGACTGTGACCTCTTCCTCGTTATCGGCTCCAAAAAATCCTCTAATTCGCAGCGTCTGGTCGAGGTAGCCCTGCGTACCGGGGCCCGTAGCGCGTATCTGATCGATGATGCATCAGAGGTGGATTGGGCATGGTTCGACGGCGCGAAAACGGTGGGCGTCTCCGCCGGAGCTTCGGCACCGGAAAACCTGATCGAAGACCTGATCAAGGCCATTCACGACCGTTTTGACGTGTCAATGAGTGAAGACAATGGCGTTCGAGAAACCGTGACCTTCAAGCTGCCGCGCGTCCTGACCGAAGCGTCGGCCTGAGATGAAGAAGGTCACGATCTACACCGACGGGGCCTGTAAGGGTAATCCCGGCAAGGGCGGCTGGGGTGCCATCCTCACCTTTGGACCGCACGAGAAGGAACTATACGGGTTTGAAGCCGAGACGACCAATAACCGTATGGAGCTGATGGCCGTCATTATGGCGCTGGAGGCGCTGAAAGAACCGTGCGAAATTGATGTGCACGCCGACAGCCAGTACGTTCTCAAAGGCATCAAGGAATGGATTCACGGCTGGAAGGCGCGCGGATGGAAGACCGCCGACAAGAAGCCTGTGAAGAATGACGACCTGTGGATACGCCTCGATGCGGCCCGTCAGCGCCACAAGATTCACTGGCACTGGGTCAAGGGCCACGCAGGGCATGAGATGAACGAACGCGCCGACGGACTGGCCAACAAGGCGATCACAGAAGCGGCGGCTGCGTTTTAAAAGATCGCGGGGCTTGCGACCCCGCGTCTTTCTTTCCTTAATCGAAATCGAAAATATCCAGCATATCAAAGCCCTTCTTCTTCTTGCGATGGCCGTACTTATCGTACTCGATCTTGCGGCCGTATTTGTCGTATTCGACAGGCCGCCCGTACTTGTCCATTTGAGGCGGGCGCTGCTGGTGATAGGGCTGTTGCGGATAGGGTTGCGGCGGTTGCTGATACTGAGGTTGTTGCGGCGGCACATAAGGGGCCGGTTGCGGCGCGGGCGGCGCCACAGTCCCCCCGGCGGCCAGCGACAGCAGCTTTTCCAGTTCCCCGCGATCCAGCCAGACACCACGACACTGGGTGCACACGTCGATCAGTATGCCCTCCTTCAAAACCTCACGGAAGTCACCCCGGCAAACGGGACACTGAAGGGCAGACATGATTTCTCTCCTGTAAAAGATCGTACAAAGAAGACATTGGCCCATAATGGACGCGCTTCAAGAGCACCCGCCCAACGCAATCGGTTCCACAACGCTTAATTTCCAAATTTGTAGTTCAGCGCCAGCTTTACCGCCCGACCGTAATAAAATTGCTCAGCCTGTGTAAGGTAGCGCGCCGTTACTGTACGGGACTCGTTGGATTGAGCGCCCACAAGATTGGAGCCGGTCGCCACAAGGGTCAGCTTCTTGTTCAGCGGATGCGACCAACTGATTTCCGTGCCCCAGTTGACACCTGAACGCGACTGCAAGCCACGGTTTTGCGACAAGAACACCGTAAACTGGTACTGGTCACCGCTCAGGCCGGCACGCTTCGGGCCATCATATTGCAGCATCGGCTTGATTATCCAGAAGGTCGCCTCGCGCGGCCCTCCCGACTCTATAGCTTCTGAACGGTTGCGGGTGAAGCTGGCGCTCCCGCTCTGGCTCCAGCGCCCCTTGCCGGGCAGACGTTTGACCGGAAAGCGCCAGTTGACATCGAAGCCGGCATACTGGGTCTGGCCGCGATTGACCGGTCGCGACAGGATGACCTCGCTGTCGATCAGGGTATTGACGTTTTCGATGGCATTGCTGGCTTCGCGCATGAATACGTTTGCGCCCCAAGACGAGTCCTTGTGCTCCCAATCATAGCTGGCCTCCAGCGAATTGACGAGGACGAGTGCCAGATCGGGATTGCCGCTTTGCGCCCAGGTCAGCGACCCGCGCAGAATTTGCGCATCATATTGCCCCAGATTGATGGGATCGAGGCGGCGGCTATAGCTGAAGCGTATCTTGGCATCTTCGCCCCAGGCGCGGCTAAGGTGCAGGGAGGGGAACCATTCCGTCTCACCGCCCCGACTTCCGGCAATATCGCGGCGACGGTCTTCAACGCGAAGCCCCGGCATGGCTGTCCACTTGCCGGTCAGGGGCCATTGCAGGGTCACATAGGCCGCCGCCGTGGTTTCGCGACCGGCAAAGCGGCTGTCATAGTCGATCAGACCTGGCATATCGCTGTCGAGAGATCGCGCCATATCCAGGCTTTGCCTCTGCCAGTCGAAACCGGCACTGAGCAGCTTATTGTCTCCCAGCGGCTTCTCGTAATCGGCCTTGATCTCCTGCCCGTGATCGCGCTGAATATCGCTGACCTGATTGGTGCCCGCGCTAGCGCCCCTGTACTCATATAAAGTGGAGTCGCGCGTATGGTTCAGTTCGTCGCTCACCTCGACCGTCAGCCGTTCCCCTTTCTCGTCGGCAAAGGTGTAGTTCAACTCGTAAGCCCACAGGCGCAGGAACCACGGCTCATAGGCGCGTTCGCGCGTCATCCCGTCGGCGCTGTCGTCATAGGCTGTCAGAGTATTGCCGGTCCAGCTGGCCTCACTTTGCCGGACCTTCAGCTTCAGCGAACTGCGCGGCCCCAGCTTGTATCCCCCGCGCAAGCCGATATTGCGCCATTGGTTGTCGCCGATATTGATGCCTTCTTCGCGCAGACGGCCCGTCACCTGACCTTGGGCATTGATGTACTCACGCGTGGAAAACGAGCGATTTTTTGCCGGACCGCCATTGGCGGATAGGCTAAGACCCCACGACCATGGCCCCTTCCCGTCGTCATAGCTGAGATTGCCCCCATAGCGATCACGCGAATGCGCCCAGACCGAGGCCGACCCTCTGCGCACGACCTTACCGCGTGGCTTTTTGGTGATGATATTGATAATGCCCTTGCTCGTAGCAGCTGCATACTGGGCCGATGGGTTAGTAATGACCTCAATACGCTCAATCTCCGAAGCCGGGAGCATGCGCAACACCTGCTTGCCCTCCGCCGGTGGCTTGCCATCGACCCAGATGGTCACACCGGTATCGCCGCGCAGAAGGACCTTGTCATCGGGGGAGACGGTGACCGAGGGCACTTTGGACAACACATCGCTCAGTTGGCCCGTGGTCGCCTGCGGGTCCGTCTTGATGTCATAGACGCGACGGTCGATGCGCGTGCCGGCGCTTTTGCTCGCCGTGACGGTGATTTCTTCAATGGCTTCGCTGGATTTGGCGTCTTTTTCAGAGGTCGCGGGTGCCGCCTGAGCGGTTTGGGGGCCCTCCTGCGCCTGAACCGCCGTCGTCAGCGCCAATCCCGCCAGCAGCCCGACGGCTGACATTACATGCCCCAAGCGTCTCTTCATCGAGCCCCCCAAACTGTCGGTATCCCCTCATCCCAAGGACACACGCAATCAAGGCGAGATTCCGGCAGATCCAATCTCAAATACACACGAGCGCGTGATCAGAGAGGTATGAGACCCTTAGCAAATCTGTGGGCGTTCCACACATAGTGATCCGCCGAGAGTGTGAGCCGGGCAATCTGGTCTTCAGTCAGTTCGCGCGCCACCCGCGCCGGAGACCCGATCAGCAGCACGCCGTCCGGGAAGACCTTACCCTCCGGCACCAGCGCCCCGGCCCCTACGATCGAGTTTTTTCCGATAACTGCGCGATTGAGTACCACGGCATTGATGCCGATCAGACTGTTGTCGCCGACCGTGCAGCCGTGCAGCATGGCCTTGTGCCCGATCGTCACGCCCTCCCCGATAGTCAGGGGCGATCCGGGATCAGAATGCAGGACCGATCCATCCTGAATATTGCTGCGCGCCGCAACCGTCATGGGCTCATTATCGGCGCGCAGCACGGCGTTGAACCACACGCTGGCGCTGGCCCCCAGACGCACATCACCGATTACCTGCGCCGAAGGGGCAATCCATACCCCTTCGCCCAGTGTTGGCGCGACGCCGTCCAAAGCAAAAAGACTCATCACAGCCTCTTGGTCAGATTGTTTCCTTACGCTTATGAGCGTGAGATACGGCCTGTGGCAAGCCTTGGGCGGTCGTCGCGTGAAATTCCATTGTTTCGCGTATGCACAAAAGTTTTCCACAACCCATTTAAGAACTCGGTAAGCATTCTGCCGGAATCTGGTACTGTTCTTAAGGGGGGAATCACCAGAGCCCCCCAACAGGACCCGGCGACATCCGGCCCGTTACCTTTCAAGAGGTTTTCAGTGGCTCACAGGTACGTGTTTGCACCCGAAAATGTCCCCCCGCCCCCGGCGGTGCGGCCCCAAGGATGCGACACACCCGGACGCGCCCGCCTTTCCTCCCCTGACGCATATGCGAAGACGAACCCTTACACGGTTTCGTCTTTTTTTGTGCCTCAAATCCCGCTCTTGCTGACGCGCACTGACCGGACGCCTGCGCTGCGATCCGGCTGGCGCTCTTTTCTAAGGAGGCTGTCATGACCAAGCGTTCCACCAAGCGTTTTCTGCGCGAAGGTACTCTCGATGCCGAAGAATATGCCCGCGACACTAAGGTGCGCCGCATTTCCGTGCATCACGCCGCCTGGTCACCGGTCGCTCCGGCCAACGAAGAAAGGGACCAGAGCTACGTTAAAACCATTAAGGCCAAGTCCGACGGACAGGCACAGCTTCTGACCGCCATTGACGAGAAAAACCTCGTTCTGGCCCTGGGGCCCGCGGGGACCGGCAAAACCTACCTCGCTATTGCCAAGGCCGTTGAGGCGCTTGAAGCCGGGAAGGTCGGCCGCATCGTCCTCTCGCGCCCGGCGGTCGAGGCCGGGGAGTCAATTGGCTTCCTGCCCGGCGATATGGAGGACAAGCTCGCCCCCTATCTACGCCCGCTGTACGACGCCCTTACCGATCGCCTCAGCATGAAGCGCGTAAAGGCGCTGATGCAAGAAGGCCTGATCGAAATTGCGCCTGTCGGTTACATGCGCGGCCGCACGCTGAACAACGCCTTTGTGGTTATCGACGAAGCGCAGAACTGCACCTACACACAGCTCAAAATGCTGCTGACGCGGCTGGGCTGGAATTCGACCATGATCGTCACCGGTGATCCGAACCAATCGGACCTCCTGCCTGGCCTGTCGGGTCTGGCCGATGTGGCGGCTAAGTTCGAAGCACTCGACACCGTCGCAGTAGTGCAGTTGAAGGACAAGGACATCGTCCGGCACCCGCTGGTCGCACAGATGCTCGGCGTTTTGTAGGTCCAGACGATTTTGGATGGAAGGGGCGGGGTGTATCCCCGCCCTTTTTCTCAGAATTGCGAAAAAAGGCTACAGCACCAGCGGACGATAGGCCGTCGGCGTCACGCTAAAATCGGCGCGAAGGGCCTGCCGGCGCGGCGTGTCGGAAAAGCCGATATGCACCCATGTCCCCTCATAGATCAACTGATCGAAGACGATATCGCTGGCCATGATCTTGCGGCAGATATCGAGAGGCGTGCCAAAGCGCTGCGACACAAAATCCACCGCCCGGCCAATCATGTGGGCGCTGGTCTTCGAGCCGCCAATTTTCGCATTGAGTGCCGGACCGCGATAGCCACTGCGCACAGTTATGGGCTGCCCGAGAAGCGCGCGCACCTTGTCCATGCGCTGCGCCGTGTCCTTGAGATTATTCAGATGCTCAGGTGTCGGCATGTTTTCTATACCGTTGCGCTCAGCGATGTCCGATTGGGTCAGTTCTTCGAGCGTGAAATACTGGCTGAGCGGCGTATAGCCGGGATAGCTGGGCGGCAGGACCGGCTCCGGCCACACCTGTTTGGCGCGTTCATACAGCGCCTTACGATGATCAAGGCCGTTGGTACCTCCATTGATGATGCGTGTAATGCCTACAAGATCATCGGCATCGGCTAGGGCATTGAGGTTTTTGGCGCGCCAAAAGGCCCCGGAGGCGCGCGCCGCCGTCTCGGCCTCTTCCAGCTTTTGCGGCTGCTCGACCAACGGCAAGCCCGTCAGTTCGCCGTAGCGCTTATAATTGGCCCGCCCGGTAATCATAATAAAACCGCGCCCGATATAGCGAAAGCCGTCGCCGGGTTCGACATTGCCCAATTCCGGACGGTTGCCATAGATGGCTTCGGCAATGGCCGCCTTGCCCTCATTGACCAGTCGCTGGGCATTCTCCAGAGAGCCGACGCGCTTAGGGAAGGTCTTGTAAAGACCCTGGGCGCTGTAGTTCAGGTTTTCGACCAGTGCGCGGAAGTTATCGCACTCATGCGACAGTTGCGCCATGAAGTGCGCTACCCGCCGCGGCGTGTCGATGCCGTATTCGTCCCGCGCGGCTTCTAGTGCCGGAGCATAGACGGATATTCGCGTTGCATTGGCCTGCGGCGACAGGGCTTTGAGCGTGTCCGCCGTAATCATCAGTAATCCCTCGGCCGCAGCGACGGATCGGGCAAGGCGTCGTCGGCCTCGACCACCTGAGCCGGAACCGCTGCCAGCGCCGGGGCGACCGCGGTTGTGGTCACGGCAGATGAAGTCGGCAGGGTGATGACGCGCATTGACGTCTCATCCGCGAAAGGCTGGAGCGGCGTGAAGGTCGAAGCCGGCGGTGGCGCGCCCCCTTTGAAGGTCGAGCGCACCGTCATCAGCTTGCTCAGCACGTCGAACCAGAAGGGCGCGCCCAGCGTCACGGCAAAGGCCGTCATCACCCAGCCTGAAATCAGCGCCACCATCGGCAGCACATTAAACAGCGCGTTGTCGCCGAGCGTCGGCGTCCCGTTATAGGCGTTGGTCGTGATTTCGACCGTGCGCCCAACGGCGAGCTGCGCATTGTGCAACCACTGATCCGGACGATCGAGCCGGAAATCCGGCGCGGGTGTCCGGGGTTCCTTGCTGGGCGGACATTTGCGGTTATCGTGCAGCGGCGTGTCGTTGCCGCAAAAGCGGAACAGGTGCTGCATACTGTCCATGGTGGTGGCGTTCCACCCCAAAGGCAGGCCCAGGCGGCTCAACGGGTTATCCAGACTGGCCGTCGCCTCCACGCCCTTTGCGGCGGTGTCGGTATAGTATTGCTGGGCCGAGGCCTCAACCGCCTTGCGGAGGCTGGGCGAGCGATAGAGCGTATCGGCAATCACCACCGTGTTGACGTTCATCACCACGCAGGCGACGAGGCTGAACCAAAACAGGATGGTTTGGGTTTCATGGCGATACCAGCCAGACACCCGGTCCATGGTGGCATTGAACCACTGTTCGAGAAAAGCGCGCGCCTTGTTCATATCGCCATCGCCGGTATTGACTGCCAGTTGCACCACCTTGGCCAGACGCGGATTATTGAGGTTATGGGTAGCGTTCAGCACGGCTTGGGGGTCGAGACGTCCGGATTGGGTCTGGCCGCCCTTTTCCCCGATCATGTCCAGTACGACAAAGGCAAAATGCTCCGCCGGTATATAGGAAGGCAGCTTGCGTCCCTCAAAAAAACGGCGACGCGGCGGCGGCTTATACTGGCCGCGATAGAGCGTCATGATCAGCGGGTGGTTATAAAACCCTTCGAGAAATTCAAAACCGTGCAGCTTTTCGCCTGATTTACGGTCAAAGCGCAGGGAATGGCCCTTGGGCAAGTTGCACAGAAGCTCGATGAGGCCGCGCTCCAGATTGCGCGACCGACTTTTAAAAAAGCCCTCCAGGGCTTCGCGCGCCGTCGTCGCCAGCACGCTCATCAGCAGGTAGATGAACACCAGCCCAGCGGCGACATCGATGGATTCCGGCAGCAGCATGTCCCCACCCCACCCGTTCATGTAAATTTTTATAAAAAAACAAACAGCCGGGGAATGACGTTAACCAAAATTAACGAAAGCGCAATCACCAAATCGTGACACTTCCCTCAGGGTGGAGAGTGGCGCATTCAGGTCACAGACAATGGCGCGAAAGACGGCCTATTCCGGCCGTTCGAGCGCACTCAACTTTTCGCGGCCTTCGGGGCTGACCGCCAGACCGTCTGCAACGGTTTTGGCCGTCGCGACGGCTCCACGCGGCGACATCATCGCGGCCGCTTTCATAGACGCGTGCGTAATGCCCGCCAGCCGCGCCACTGCCATCTGACGATAGCTGTCAAAGCCCTGCACCATGCAGGCACCGGCGGCCTGTTTGGCCGCAGCCGCCAGCTGCCCCAGATATTCGCTGAGCGCGTCGTCATCGCGTTTAACGCCATCATATTCAATGCACACGCCCGACAGGCCGCACTTGGCCAGAGCCGAGATGACCTTGCGGTCCGAAGAGACGTGCCCCACCACCGTCATGCAGAAGGGCTTGATCAGCGACACAATTTCGAGAACGCGATGGGGCGGCACCCCGTCCAGACCACGCACCTCAAACAGAACTTTCAGCCCCATCTCATTGGCGGCCTTTGCCACTTCGTGAGTGATCTTCTGACGCGCGCGTTGGGAGGCGAAGGTGGAAAAGGCCGCGGGCACGACCATCAGCATCTTGCGCTGATCGGGCTCACGCATGCGCAGAATTTTCAGGCCCTGCTCGATATTGGTGATATCGACCAGTTCACGCAGACCCCAGTCCATATTGGCCAGTGCCTTGCGATCCAACAGGGTGTTGTCAGACGCCTCTACTACCAGTGGCTCCAGACGGTGACCGATCATCACCATCTTCTTCATCTCGAACAGGGGCTCGTTGGACGATGCGATGCGCAGGGTGCGATTGGCCAGAGTTACGGTGGCCGCCACCATCATCGGACGCTGGATATTGGTCATTTGCGGCCCCTGACCGGGTGTGCGAACGGCCTCACCCGTGGATTCGCCCGTGATCGGTTTTACGCGCTCAGGCCCGGCTTCCGGGCGGTCGAACCAGGTCTTAAGGTCAATCGGATTGAGTAAAAAGCGGTCCACATCCTCGACCTGAACCTCATAAAGAGGCACCGGCACTTCGGAAACGTCACCGACAAAGAAATTCCCCAGGTCACGCCACATCTCAGTCACCGACAAGGCCCCGCGCCGCGATCCTTCTGTTGGGATAATGGCCAGCCAGGCGTCGTCATTTATGCGCAAGCACCAGTTCGGCTCCTGAAACCGGCGCTCAAACCCAGTCTTGAGATGTTCGTAAACCAGTTCGCTCTTAACGTCCCATTTGGACCCCAGCCGCACGATCAGAGCATCAAGTTTGAGCAGGAAGGCATGGCCCCGCGCACTGACACGGGTTTCGCGCAGGCGCTCGATGATCATCACCGCGTCCTCACGCTCGAGCACAAGCCGTTCAGGCTCCGCTGCGCTACCCTGCCCTGTCGAAAGGATGTCTTGAGACATGCCGCTGACACCAGCCTTAATTACAACACCATCCCCCTCAGCCTACGGATGCAGCGTTGAAACAACATTAACGCACATGTCAAAAATGCAGCGTACGGGCCTGAGGAGAGAAAGGGCCCTCCGAACGAAAGAGTTAAACAAGTCTTCACCCTAAGTGTTAAAACCTTGTGCACCTTAAGCGAATCGCCCGGAGGCTTGCCATTTCCGCCGTCGCACCGGCCCCTGACGACCTGAACCGCGTCGCCCCTGCGGCAGACGCACCCGAAGTCGTGCGCCCTGACAGCGGTCTTCAGCCTCTAACTCAAGTGCGGACACTTTTGCATCTGATGCAACTAAACGCACTGGCGCGGCGTCAGGCTGGTTTGGCGATCGAAAGTCAGCCAGGCTTTGTCGCGCGCCTGAAGGCGCTGATCGCCGACCTGCCCACAGACAGCGCGCAAGCCGTGCTCGACGAACTGGCTGAGGCCGACTGGGCTGATCCGGATCTGATTGCCGCCCTGTGCCGTATATCGCGGGCCGGGGCCGCGGCTTTGTTGCGTTCGCCGGTCCTGCGCGATCACGACCTTCTGTCGCTTTTAAAGGATTCAGCCGACTGCGCCAGCCTCATCGCGCGACGGTCCCATCTCAGCCCTCCGGTCATCGACGCCCTGATCGCGGGTGCTGACACCGTCACGGTTACAACGCTGTTGAACAACCACAACCTGCGTCTCAATGCCGCCGCCTTCGACGCCCTGACCGACCGCGCTCGCACAGAAATCGCGCTCCGCGCTCCCCTGACGCGCCATCCCCTTCTGACGCGCAAAGCGGCCACCCGTCTGCTCGATTTGGTGGGGCCTGACCTGCGCGCCAGCTTGCTTGGCCGCTTTGAAGGCCTGCATGCCCGGCACTTCCACACCACGCCGCCGACCGATGCGGCGCAGACCCTGCACCGGCTGCAAGGCGGCGACTTCGTTGCCTTCCGTGAGGGCCTGTCGCGCCTGACCGGACTGGACCGCGCGGTCGTGGACCGCGCCCTGACGCAGGACTCTGCCGTGCCTCTAGTTCTGCTTCTGAGCGCCGCTGGGATCGACCGGGCCGCCTTTGCCGACATACTGACTCAGGTTCAGGCTCTTAATGACGGGCACCCACGTATTAATGAGCGCCATCTGGCTTTTGTGCGCGGCCTGTTCGATCTCGATGCCGACGAAGCCCGCCAAAGGCTTGGCGCGATCTATTCCCATTGAACGAAATCCGTTTTAAGACGGCTATCTCCTGCTGTTCAGACCCTGCCTCATGCCCCTAAAACTTGCCTTTACCGCCTCCGAACGCCCCGAAGCCCAGGCCGCCTGCGCGGTCTTACGCAAACGGTATGGCGAGTCGAATGACCCGGATGTGATTGTGGCGCTGGGCGGCGACGGCTGGCTTCTGGAGTGTGTGCACGCGCATTTCCGCGACGAGCGCCCGATCTTTGGCATGAATATGGGCTCAATCGGGTTTCTGCTGAACGAATATCGTGAAAGCGACTTGATGGCACGCATCGAAAGCGCCGAACAAACACGCATCAGCCCGCTTCGCATGACCGCCACCAATGGCCGTGGGGAAGTGCAGGAGGCACTCGCCTTCAACGAAGTGTCACTGCTGCGCCAGACGCATCAGAGCGCTAAACTACGCATTCTGATTGATGGCAAGGCGCGGCTGGAGGAACTGATCTGCGACGGCGCGTTGGTAGCGACGCCGGCCGGTTCAACCGCTTACAATCTGTCGGCGCACGGGCCAATCATCCCTCTCGATGCGCAGGCCCTCGCCCTGACCCCAATCAGCGCCTTCCGCCCCCGCCGCTGGCGCGGTGCTCTGCTGCCTCATTCGGCCAAGGTGCGCTTTGAGGTATTGGAGTGTGACAAGCGCCCGGTGGCGGCCTCGGCCGATACGTTCGAAGTGCGCCATATCCGTGAAGTAGAAGTCGTCGAGGCCCCAGAACTATCGGCGTCCATCCTGTTCGATGCCGGCAATGGCTATGACGAACGCGTATTGACAGAACAGTTTTCGAGCTGATTTTACCGTCCAAAGGTGAAAAAAGCTGGCTATTAGGGCTTCCTAAAGGGGTTTGGGGTATGGTTGACAAAACAGCACCACGGAAATAACCACGTCATGTCCGAAAAAGCCCAGGTCATTCAGATCCCCAACACTTTGCGCGCCAAGGTTGGTGGCAAGCTGGGTGCGCTTGATCCGGCCACGCTTGCCAAGGCGGAAGAAGCCCTGTCGTCTCTTTCCGATCAGTTCGACAACTGGCTGGATGATGAGGTCAACAAACTGGAAAAAGCGCAGGAGACCATCCGTAACGAAGGCCTCAGCGAAAAGAACGCCGAACAGCTCTATTTCCGCTGCCATGACCTCAAGGGGCTCGGCACCACCTATGGCTATCCGCTGATCACCCGCATCGCCGGTTCGGTGTGCAAGATGCTGGACGACGAGATTATTCGTTTGCAGTCGCCGCGCCTTCTGATCGACGCTCACGTTGATGCCATCCGCGCCGTTGTGCGCGGCAAGATCAAGGACGAAAACCATCCGGTGGGCGTAGCGCTGGCTGAAACGCTGGAAGCCCGTGTTAAGGAACATATGGACAAGTTCAAGGACTGAACCGCTTTCGGTCTAGTCACGAGAAAAACCCCGGTTCACACCGGGGTTTTTACATTTCAGGGGACTGATGTCAGTGCTTGACGACTGCTGCGGCGGCCAGCTTGACCTCGCTGAGGCCGAACAGGGTGTCCGGTAAAGCCCCAATGATAGCCGCCGAAAGGCAGGTGGCGACAAAACCGGCAAACAAAGCCTTCCACACCAGACTCAACACCTCTTCGCGACGCTCAGGCATCAGCACACCCAGCCCCGTGACCGTTATACCAACCGAGCCGATATTGGCGAACCCGCAAATGGCATAGGTCATCAGCATCCGCGTGCGCTCGCTCATATCCTCTGCCGGAATGGCACCCAGCTTGAGAAAGGCGACAAATTCGGTCAGGGTCAACTTGGTTCCGAGGATATAACCCGCCTTCTGCGCCTCTTCCCACGGCACGCCGATGATCCACGCCAGAGGCGCAAAAACAACCGACAGACCGCGTTCCAGCGATAAAGGCTCGCCCGCGACGTTCGGGAACATTCCCAGCAGGATATTCACCAGCGAGACGAAAGATACGAAGACGATCAGGATGGCGGAAATATTCATTACCACCATCAGGCCGTCCGCCGTGCCCTTGGAAATGGCGTCGATGGCGCTGTCGTATTTCAGCGACGAATTGTAATCGGCGACGACGCCGCCTTCGCCTTCTTTTTCAGGGACGATAATGCGCGACAACAGCACGCCTGCGGGAGCTGAAATGATCGAAGCGACCAGCACGTGACCCGCCGCATTGGGCAGGGTGGCCTTGAGGATAAGGGCGTAAGCGACCATAGTCGAGCCGGCCACCGTGGCCAGCCCTACCACCATCATCATGAACACTTCTGAGCGCGACAGCTTTGACAGATAGGCGCGAATAACGATGGGGCTTTCGATCATGCCTAGAAAAATATTGGTGGCCACCGCCAGTGCCGAAGCCCCGCCAAGGCCCATCGTCTTTTGAAACAGAAAGCCGAAGCCCTGCGTGATCCATTTAAGGATGTGCCAATGCCACAAAAGCGCCGACAGGGCCGAGATGACAAGGATCAGCGGCAGAACCTGAAAAGCAAAGACGAACAGGGCGCTCTGGTCCTGCACGGTGTAGGGCTGGGCACCGCCCCCCAAATAGCCAAAAACAAACTGCGTTCCCTGATTGGTCGCAGCTGCCAGAGCGTCCACGCCAGCATTCACGCTGTCGAGGACGGCCTGCGATTGCGGAAAACCGAAGAATAAAAACGCCAGAAGGACCTGAACCCCAATGGCACCGAGGGTCAGAAAGACCGGAAACTTTTTCTTGTTTTCCGAGAGCAGCCAGCAGGCTAGCAGCATGATCCCAATGCCCAGTATGCTCTGGACGTTTAGCATTCCGTAAGACGGCATGTACACTATCCCCTGGCGGCTCTGCACACGATTGCGCCGCCCAAACCGTAAATATCCGATAACCTTTGAAACCAAGGCAAGCGGTTTCTTCGTCTGGCTGAAACTATTTTCGCTATCCGCGACCCGCTATGACAAAAAGGCGACAAATCCAGATGACAAATCACCCTATGCCCCTGTAGTCTCGCTACAAACCGGCCCTAAGACGCCGCCCATAACAAGGACAGGACTTATAAAGTGAGCCCTCAGCCCGGTCTTAATGACGCCGTCGTTCGCCATCTGCTGGTTGTTGACGATGATGATCGCATCCGTACCCTGCTCAAGGAGTTCCTGTCGCGTCAGGGCTTCCGCGTCACCGCCGCCGCCCATGCCGACGCCGCCAAGCGGATGCTACAACTTCTGGATTTCGACCTCCTGATCCTCGACGTGATGATGCCGGGCGAAGATGGCTTCTCGCTGTCGAAATGGGTGCGGCAGCATTCCAATGTTCCCATCCTCATCCTGACGGCGCGTGGCCTGCCAGACGACCGCATCATGGGGCTCAGTTTAGGGGCGGATGACTATTTGTCGAAGCCGTTTGAGCCGCAGGAACTCTTGCTTCGGATTGAGGCCATTCTGCGTCGCACAGGTGTCAAGCCTGCTCTGCCGAAGACGATCAGCATGGGTCAGATCACCTTCGACCTGGAACGCGCCGAACTGACGCGAAATGGCGCGATGGTGCGCCTGACAGAGGCAGAGGCGCAGCTTCTGAAATACCTCGCCGAACGCGCCAATGTGCCCGTTGACCGTATGGACCTGGCAAAAGACAGCGTCGATACTACTGGTCGCGCCGTGGATGTACAGGTCACCCGCTTGCGCCGCAAGATCGAGCCGGACCCCAAGAACCCGCGCTACCTGCAAACCGTGCGCGGCAAAGGCTATATGCTGGCACCCGATTAAAGCAACTCCCTCCCTGCTCGCGAGGAGGGAGGACAACGAAGTGGTGGGTGGGGCAAACCACGCAAAGACATGCCCCTTCCGGCGCAGACCAACTGCGCCACCTCCCCCGCCTTCAAGGGGAGGAGGATCGATTGAATGCGCATACCCCGTCTCAAATTCTGGCCCCAGGCCATCAAGCGCAAGATCCCGAAGACACTGTGGGGCCGCGCCCTACTGATCATCGTCCTGCCCGTCGCCTTGATGCAGGTGGCCGTGACCTGGGCCTTTTTCGACATGCACTGGGAAACCGTCACCGCCAAGCTATCGGAAGGCCTGGTCGGCGATGTCGCCTGGGCCGTCGATACTTACAAGGCCGACCCGACGCCGCAGACCATGGCCACCATCTCCGCCGCTGCGCAAAAATCGATGCAGCTGTCCATCGTCTACCAGCCCGGCCGCGCTCTGCCCGAAAACCGTCGACGCAATGCCTGGGCTGCGCTCGACCGGTCGCTGAAACGCGCGCTCAATGAGCAACTGGATGACCCTTTCTGGTTTGACACTACCCGATATGCCGGATCCGTCGATATCCGCGTAAAAGTGAAAGACGGTGTCATCCGGGTGATTGCGCCGCGTGAGCGCGCTTTCGCCACCCGTGCCCATATCTTCGTACTGTGGATGACCGGCGCGACCCTGCTTTTGACCGCCGTGTCGATCCTTTTCATCCGCAATCAGGTGCGCGCCATCGAGCGTCTGTCCGTCGCGGCCGAAAAGTTCGGACGCGGGGAAGACGACCCCAACTTCAAGCCCTATGGTGCGGCCGAAGTGCGGGCGGCGGCACAGAACTTCCTCAAGATGAAGTCGCGCATTCAGCGTTATATCGAACAACGCACCACGCTTCTCGCCTCGGTCAGCCACGATCTGCGCACGCCCTTGACGCGCTTGAAGCTGGAACTGGCCATGGCCCCGCCCGATCCGGCGAATGAACGCATGAAGCAGGACGTTTCCGAAATGGCCTATATGATCGACGAATATCTGGCCTTTGCGCGCGGCGAAATGCAGGAAAGCCCACAGACCACGTCGGTCAACGCTCTGCTGGAAACCGTCGTGGATGGTGCCCGCCGCGCCGGACATCAGCCGGAGTTTGTCCCGCTGTCTGAAGACGTTCAAACCTCGATTCGAGTCATGGCGCTCAGCCGCGCCCTGTCTAATCTGGTGATGAACGGCTTTCACTACGCCACTCAGGTGCACGTCTCGGCCGAAATCGAGCATAAACCGGGCGGTAAACAGTCGCTGCACATCTATGTCGATGATGACGGCCCCGGCATCCCGCCCGAAAAGCGCGAAGAGGCTCTCAAGCCTTTTTCACGTCTTGATGATGCACGCAATCAGA
This sequence comes from Asticcacaulis excentricus CB 48, assembly GCF_000175215.2. Lineage (NCBI taxonomy): Bacteria > Pseudomonadati > Pseudomonadota > Alphaproteobacteria > Caulobacterales > Caulobacteraceae > Asticcacaulis > Asticcacaulis excentricus. The sequence continues at coordinate 1,707,969 of NC_014816.1, forward strand.
ACAAGAAGGGCGTGGGCCTCGGCCTGGCCATCGCGCGCGATACGGTGCGCAGCCACGGCGGCGAACTGAACCTCGACCAGAGCCCACTGGGCGGCCTGCGCGCCGATATAGGCATACCGCTTATTTAACCGGTTTGCGACAGACGGCTTCGATATTGTGCCCGTCCGGATCAAGAACAAAGGCGCCGTAATAGTCCGGATGATAATGGGCGCGGATGCCGGGCGCTCCGTTGTCACGTCCTCCCGCCGCCATCGCTGCCGCGTAGAAGGCGTCCACGGCCTCACGTGTTTCGGCCACCACCGCCACGTGCAGATGGTCCGTCGGTTTGCCGTCGCTCAGCCACAGATAGGGCTTGTGCGTGCCAAAGCCCGTTCCCCACGGCCCGTCCATGACGATCCGATAACCCAGCGGGGCAAAGGCCGCCTCGTAGAAGCGCTTGCTCTGCGTGCGGTCGGACACAAACAGATTCATATGGTCGATCATGATGTCAGGCCTTTCTGTGGCGGGCTTGAAGATTCAATTAACCGTGTTTTCTAACCCTTTATTGACCATATGGGCCCATTGTGCACGCTAAAGCCGAAAAAAATGATCGGCTTGCCCAGAACAGAAGGTTCCCAATGGCCAAGGCCTCTACGCATCGAACGGTTGCCCGTTCCCGCGCCCCGTTGAAGGCGTGCGGTGAGTGCAATCTGTGCTGTAAGGTCTATGACGTCGAGGACGTCGGTAAAAAGGCCGGGAAGCTATGCAGCCACACCCGCGAAAACGCCGGTTGCGGCATCTGGGGACTTCACCCGCAAATCTGTCAGGATTTCAAATGTCTGTGGCTGAAACACGATGACCTGAATGGTCTGTGGCGGCCCAATATAGCGGGCTTTGTCCTGCGCCTTGAACCGAACGGCACGACGCTGAATGTCGATGTGGACCCGGCGCGCCCGGATTCGTGGCGGCAGGCCCCATACTACGCGCAGTTCAAGCTGTGGGGCGAAGGCATCCTGCGGAACGAAAGCCTTGTGGTCGTCTATGCCCCCGAAGGCCTCTATGTGGTCACGCCTGACGAAGACCTGTTCCTGCGCCAGCCGAGACGTGGCGACATACTGGAAACCGGCATGGAAATGACGCTGTTCGGCCCCCGCGCCTTTGCCCGCGTCGTACCCGCCGCCAGAGGCCGTGACGCGCTACGCGCTTAAGACTTTAGCCACGAAAAGCACTAGATCATTATGATTTCTGGTAGAAACATAATGATCTAGATTTTTGTTTAGCCCCTCGCCGGGCGGTGGCTCGCGCCACCTTGGCCGCGGCCTCAAGGGCGGCTTGAGCGGACTGATTCCATTAGAAATCATTCCGCTTTAAAACACAAAAACCACCAAAAGAACGCGAAGCGCCTACAAGAGTATAAGGCCCTGCGGGCCGGTTACTTTTCGTGGCTTTTCGTGTTTTTGTGGCCAACACATAAGGCCTCTCCGTGCAAGCGGAGAGGCCTTTTCGGTTTTAGTCCTGTTCGACGCTGCCCGCACCGCTGATGCGCGTGTCAAGCTGCGCCGGACGGGTTTGCAGATCGACATTGCCCGAACCCGACACATCGACCTTGACCTTGCCGGTCGGGGCGATGGTGGCATCCCCTGAGCCAGAGATGCTGACATCGGCGTCTTCGACGCTGAGGCCGGACAGGTCGGCTTCGCCCGCGCCGGTGATGTCGAGCTTCAGCGCCTTGGCCTTGCCTGTCACCTCGGCTGAGCCCGAGCCACTGATGCGCAGATCAATGGTTGGCTGATCATAGGCGCTGACCCGGAGGTCACCAGAGCCGGAAATCTCGAAATCCTTCACCGAAGGTGCGGTGATAACGATCTTCAGTTCGTCGCTGGCGTGGGCTTCGATATGACCCGGCCCGAAGCGGAACTGCACCACTTTTTCAACATCTGCCCCGTCGGCCAAATAGAGGCGGCCGTTTTCAAGACGCACCCGGTCGGTCAGGGCCTTAGGGCCATTGACGGTCACCGAAGGCGTGGCCCCTTGGGTGTAGACCACCTCTGCCGGGACTTCGATTTTGAGCTGTTCACTGCCACTCCAGACGAGGGTGCGTGTCACGGTGGGTGCGATTTCGGTCTTGGTCGTTTTCATGAAACGAATGTGCTTGTCACCGGCCTCCGACAGGGTCCACACCCCGCCGTTTTTGGCGATGTCATGGCTGGCTAGGCCGGCGGCACCGGCGAGACACGCGACCGACAGGACGAAGGCGGAGCCGGAAATAATGGCAAGTTTGCGGATCATCATGGTCTTCCCTCCTCCGATCAGGCGTTTTGCGCGTCAAGCGCGGGTTTCAGCAGGCGATAGTGCAGACGGGCGTACCAGACGAGGCCGTTGACCAGCCACACGCTGACGATAGCCGTCAGGCCGGCGATGGTGACGGCCAGAGCCATCCCGCCGACGCCGCCCAGAAGCGCAGCAAACACACCGCCCGGCATCCAGAAAGCCCCGGTCGCGAAGACGACGCCGCTGGCGATAAAGATACCGATGGCGCTCATGAAGAAGCCAAACAGGGTGCCGATGACGCCCATCAGCAGCGGCAGCAGGATCAGGATGTCGATGGCCCCAAGCCCCAGAACGGCGAACACCGCGCTGATCGCCGAAGACGGCGACTTGGTGTCTTCCCACTGTTTCAGGCCAATTTCGGCCCGCAGTTCGCGCGCCAGACGCGCTGGATCACCCAGGGCAGATGCCACTTCGGCTTCGCTGCGACCGGCAGCCACGCCGTCCGTGAAATGGGCTTCGTAGTCGGCGACCACATCGGCGATGGAAGCGGCGGGCAGGCCCGTCAGGCCCTGCTTCAACCGGTTGATAAATTCGTTGCGGGTCATGTCCCTTACCCCTCTTGCGTTTCGGTGTGAGCCGCTTGCGGCTCAGGCGGTGCGGCGTCGAGCAGCGCATCGACGCTGCGGGCAAAGCCGCGCCATTCGGCGGCCTGCGCCGCCAACGCGGCGTGCCCGGCCTCGGTCAGACGATAATATTTGCGCGACGGGCCCGATGAGGATTCGACCAGTCGCGTATCGACCAGCCCGTCGGTCTGCATCCGCCGCATCAGCGGATAGATGGTGCCTTCGCCCATGCCGATGGCGTCGGACAGGGTCGAGGCGATCTCATAGGCGTAGCTCTCGTTGCGGGCCAGTAGCGCCAGCACGCACAGGCCGAGCACGCCTTTCTTCAGTTGAATGTCAATGGTTTCAGCCATCTCCGGTTTCCTTTCGACGGAGCCGTGTGCGCCCCGTGATGAAGAGGTGTATATGACAAGCTACTATTTATTACAAGCTACCATTTTAAAACATGTACCATTTGTAATGTAGTAGCCATCACCAACAGGTAGCTTGTCAAAGTCGCCTCCTTGCCGCCTTGCACACACAGAACCGGCTTGGGGCTCGACACCTGCCCGCGAAAGGCGCAAATGAGGGCACATGACTCACGATCCCCTTGCCCTCCCCGATGCCCCAAAAGCCAACTGGGTTGATCTCTATGCACCCGCCCCCCTGCGCCCGTGGCTGAGACTGGGGCGTTTCGACCGCCCCATCGGTATCTGGCTGCTGTTCCTGCCGGGCGCGATGGGACTGGTTTTCGGTGCCGCTGATCCGTTGTCGCCGGAGGTGGCCTATAAGCTGGTCCTGTTTGCGCTGGGTTCCGCTTTGATGCGCGGGGCGGGCTGCGCCTATAATGACTTTGTGGATCGCGATTTCGATGCGCAGGTCGAGCGCACGCGTTTGCGCCCTATCCCGTCCGGACAGATCAGCCCCAAACAGGCGTTGCTGTTCGTCGCCCTCTCCGCGCTGATCAGCCTTGTGATCCTCCTGCAACTGGGCCCGACCGCCATCTGGCTGGGGGTGGCGTCGCTGGGGCTGGTGGCCGCCTATCCCTTTATGAAGCGCATCACCTGGTGGCCTCAGGCGTGGCTAGGGCTGACCTTCAACTGGGGCTTTCTAATGGGCGTCGCCACTATGAAGGGAACGCTGAGCCTTGCCGCCGTGCTCTTCTACGCGGGTCTGATCTTCTGGACCCTGGGCTACGACACCATCTACGCCTATCAGGACATAGAAGACGACGCCATGATCGGCGTCAAATCCTCGGCCCGCGCCTTAGGGGCCAAAGGCAAAAGCGGGGTTTCACTCTTTTACGCCGCCGCCGTGGCCCTGACCGGCATAGGGGCCATAGTCGGCGGCCTGAGCTGGCCGCTGTATGCCGGGCTTGCGGCCGTCTGTCTGCACCTGTTCTGGCAGGTCAACACCTTGCGAATCGATGACAACGCGCGTCTTCTGAAACTGTTCAAGGCGAATCGCGACACCGGCCTGTTGTGGGTCACGGCCATACTGATCGGCCACTGGTCAGCTTAATCAATGGGCGACCCTAAGGAGTTAGACATGCGGATGAGACCGCACCTGCTGATCACGGTCGCGTTTTGCGCACTGACGCTGGCGTCGTGCTCGCGCAAGGACGAGGCGCGCAAAGATGACGCCCCGCCTGTGGCCGCCGCACCGCTTGAGTTTGCGCAGACAACCCCGGACGCCGAAGTCAAGCTGACCTTCCCCGAAGCGATCAAAGCCTTCCCGGACCTGCACAACCGCCTCTATGCCGAAGGCCAGAGCGAGCTGAAGGCCTTTGGCGATCAGGCCGCCAAGGATCGTAAGGAACTGAGCGCCGCCGGTTCCGAGCCGCCACCCTATTTCCGTTCGATCACCTGGACCCTGCCCGCGCAGTCCGAGCATCTGGCCTCGCTCTATGCCGAGCAGTCGGAATTTACCGGCGGCGCGCACCCCAACGCCAATTATCAGAGCGTGCTGTGGGACAAGACCGCCAAACAGGCCATCGACGCGCGGCTATTGTTCGCACCCAATGCCGATCTCGCTGCGGCTGACGCCTTCCTGTGTCGCCAGATCGAGGCTGAGCGGTCGCGCCGCAATCAGACCCCGACGACGCAGACCGCCACCGGCTTTACCTGCCCCAAGCTGATCGACAGCCATCTGGCGCTGGTGGCTTCGACCTCCTCTGGCAAGATCGGCGCGATCGAGGCCTTGTTCGCCCCCTATGAGGTCGGCCCCTATGCCGAAGGGGCCTACCAGATCCGCGTGCCGCAGGCGGTGCTGCGTGGCCTGATCAGCCCGGCCTATGCGGCGGATTTTTCGGGGGAACCCGTGCCGGCCCCCGTAGCTACCCAATGAACGAACCGTCGGCGTTTATCCGCGCCCACACCACCCCTCTGCCGGTCCCCTCTCTGCCCGACCTAAGCCTCTATCAGGCAGCGGAGGTGACGGCGCTTTGGCAAATGACCGAGGCCGAGCTGGCGCAAAATGGGGTGCCCCCTCCCTTCTGGGCCTTTCCGTGGGCGGGCGGTCAGGCGCTTGGCCTGTGGCTTCAGGAAAACCCACACGTCGTCCACGACAAACGCGTGCTCGATCTGGCCTGCGGGTCCGGGCTGGTTGGCATAGTGGCGGCGAAGCTGGGGGCGGCACAGGTCATCGCGAATGATATCGACCCATTTGCCGGGGCCGCCTTGGCACTTAACGCGGCGCTGAACGACGTGGACATTATCTATGATGGCGTTGACCGGCTATCGGGCGAGCCTACCGCCGTCGATGTCATCCTGGCCGGGGATATCTGCTACGAAGAGTCGATGACCGCCGCCATGCTGACATTTCTGCGCAAAGGCCGGTCGCAAGGTATCGCCGTCTATGTTGGCGACCCTCACCGCAACTACTTCCCCGGCGAAGGGTTTGCGCGACTGGCGACCTTCGACATCCATACCGACACCCAAATCGAAGACCGCGCGGTGAAACCCGCCAGCGTCTGGAGCCTGATATGAGCAAACATCACAAAATCGACTATGTTGAATGGCAGGCCACCGCCCTGCCCGAAACCAAAGCCTTCTACCATCAGGCGTTTGGCTGGACCTTTATTGATTACGGCCCAACCTATGCCGCCCTGTCCGAGGCCGGTCTGGATGGCGGTTTCGACGCCGATAACGGGCCGGTAAAGCCGCTGGTTATCCTCTATTCTGAAAACCTCGAAGCGTCACGCGACACGGTTGTCGCCGCGGGCGGACACCTCACGCAGGATATCTTCAGCTTCCCCGGTGGCCGGCGTTTTCATTTCACCGATCCGTCGGGCAATGAACTGGGCGTATGGAGCGACAAATAGGGGTTGCCGCCCCTGCCCCGGCTTGCCATAAGGGCCGGGGCCCCACTCGCGCGTATTGAAATGACCGACACCCTGCTTGCCGACGTCAAAACCCGCTGGACGCAAATCCGCCGCGGCAAATGGGGCGACGACTCTCTGATGCAGGCTCTGGGGCGCGAACCCGTTATGCGCTGGCTTATGGGATTTGCCGTCCTCTGTCTGGCCTGCTTCAACTTTGCGCGCGACCTCAATGATCCGCCCAGTGCCTTTTGGGACGAAAGCTACTACGTCACGGCGCTGGAACGCTACGAAGGCCACATCGCCTCCTACGCCTCGCATCCACCTCTGGGCTTCATGCTGATGAAGGTCGGGCGCGATCTTGTCGGAGACGCCAAAAACGCCGACAGTCGTTTTCTGGCTGAGGTCAAAAAGACCGACACCCGCAAAATCCCCAAAGGCTACAGCTTTACCGGCGTGCGCCTGATGGGGGGCCTGTTCGGCGCGGCTGGAGCCGTTCTGTTCTATCTGATCTGCCTGACGATAACGCGCGAAGCCTTTTCCGCCGCCATCTTCAGCCTGCTCTACGTGTTTGAAAACGCGCTGATTGTGCAATTTCGCGCCGGGCATCTCGATCCGTTTCAGATTACCTTTGCGCTGGGCGGCATACTGGTATGGCTACGCGCCTTCTGTGATCCGCAAAAGGACAGTTGGAAGCAGGCGGCACTGTTCGGGGCGCTGATCGGCCTCAGCTTTATGGTCAAGGTCAATACGATCGTCCTGCTGGCGCTTCCGGCTTTTACCGCCCTCCGCGACCTAAGCCGCAGCCGCTGGCCGATGGACCGCGCGATCGGCCATATCGCCGCCAAGGCCGTGGCCGTTTCCGCCAGCTTTGCCGCTATCACGGTCTCGATCTTTGTGCTGCACACCGTGCTCAACCCGGTGGCACCGGATTTCAAAAGCGATGCCGGACGCAAGGACGCCCCCTTCATCACCGAGCCTTACAAGGCGTGGCTGGAAAAGCGCGGCCCGCTGACGCCGCAGGTGCTCTACGATGCCACAAACGGCTATTTCCGCTTCATGAACAATGACTTCACCGGCATTGTCAAAACGGAAAAGAACGGTTCGAACCCGGCTCTGTGGCCGCTGATGCACAAGAACATTACCTATCGCTGGGACGCCCACAATGGCCGTACCAGCTATGTGCAGATGGCCGGCAACCTGTTCAACTGGACGCTGGGCGGGCTGGCGTTGCTAGCCACTCTGGTGCTTCTGGCACAGCGAACCTTCCAGAAAAAGCCGTGGCTCGATACGCACGATATGGACATAGCGGCGGCAATCGTCGGCATGTGGGTCGTCTTCATGCTAGTCCACATCTGGCTCGGCACGCAGCGGGTCATGTATATCTACCACTATTTTGCGGGCCTGCTGCTAAGCTTTATGCTTCTGCCCCTGCTCTATCAGGTGCTGAAAAGCCGCTTTGCCCGGATCGAAAAGCACAAGGACTACGCGCTGGGGGTTGTCTGTATCGGGGCCGCAGCGGGCTTTATGTGGATCGCCCCGCTGACTTACCATCAACCCCTAACTCGCGCCGCATGCGAAGCGCGCAATGTGCCTTTCAAAATGGTGCCCTGCCAGCCCCGGCTGAAACCGACCGCTTCTTCCTCATCTTAAGCGCGTGCCGTCTTTAAAAGGCCCTAAAGCCTGATAAGGTCTTCTGCATATCGAGGAGCTACGGATGACACTGAAGGCTTTGGCAGTGGGCGTAATGCTGGTGGTTGGGCTGAACGGCGCGGCGATAGCCGAGCCCTTGAAAGCCGGAGCGCCGGGTGCACAGTTCGCACACCTCTATTCCGACCTCCCCGTCGATCCACAGGCACGCTTTGGCCGCCTGTCCAATGGCATGACCTATGTCCTCTATCCCAACGCCGCTCAGCCGGGGAAGATGGTCATGCGCCTGCGCATCGGGGCCGGACCGCTGGATGAGGCCGACGAAGAGAGCGGCATCTCCTACCTCATCACCTTTATGGCCTTTTCGGGTTCGACCCACTACCCCGACGGCGACCTGTTCCGGCAGCTTGAGCGTCAGGGCATCCAGATGGGGGCGGGTCAGCAGACCCTGACCGAGGAAGGCGAAACCAGCTATCAAATCGCCTTGCCACGCAATGATGCGGCGACGCTCGATACCGGTTTCACGGTGATGTCGGACATGGCCTTCGGTTTGACCTTCCCCGAAACGGCGGATCAGCGCGACCGCGCGCTGGTGGTCACGCAACTAAACAATGCCGATCAGCCGGTGCGGCGCCGGTATGACGAGTGGTTGCGCACCGCCTTTGCCGGTCAACTCCTCCCAGAACGACCGCAAAAGGGTCTGCGCGACATCGTGCTCTACACGCCGCGCGAACAGGTCCGCCGCTTCTATGACACCAATTACCGCCCTGAGCGCGCCACCTTGATCATTGTGGGTGACATCGACGCCGCCGCGCTGGAAAAACGTATCGAAAAGACGTTCAGTGCGTGGAAGGCCAAGGCCCCAGCCCCGGCGGCGCGCGATGCCGGCGCCTACACACCCAAAGGACCGCGCGGCACCACCTATTTCGAGCCCGGCCTGCCGGAGATCATCGATATCGCCTGGCTTAAACCCGCCGAAACGCGCTTTCAGAACCGTGAGGCGGTGCGCGACATGATGCGTGAGCATCTGGCGCTGGCCGCGCTCGACAACCGGCTGGAGCGCGTCGCCGCCCGCCCGGATAGCGCCTTTGCCCGCGCTGGTCTCAACCGTCAGTCCTTTCAGCGAACCGGCGAAAGCCTCAGCCTGATGGTTATGCCCAAACCCGGTGAAACGCAAAAGGCCCTTAACGAGGCCCTGACCCTGTCGCGGCAGGTCGGCGAATACGGCTTCAGCGACGCGGAATTTGCCCGCGCCGCCGCCGATTATGAAGCCGGGCTGCGTCAGCGCGCCGACAGCGCCGCCACACGCTCAAACGAGTGGATAGCCGACATGATAGCGGGGTCTATCGGTGATCGCTACGTGATCAATTCCCCGGCGCAGGATCTGCAATTCTATCTGGACCTCAAGCCCGAACTGTCGCGTGATGCGGTCAATAGTTATATCAAGGCGCTGATGCAGCGCGATGGCCCGCTGATTTCGGTCAGCGGCCCCGCCCCGGTGGCCGGGCTGGATACCACAGCCCTCGAGAAGACGTATGCTGCGCTGAAAAACTTACCCGTCGCCGCACCGGAAGCCGAAACGGCCAAGGCCTGGGCCTATGCCGATTTCGGCGCACCGGTCGCGCCGGTCCGCACCGAACAGGATACGGCGCTGGGCACAACGCGCCTGACCTATGCCAATGGCGTAAAGGTGACGATCAAGCCGTCAAAGCTGCAAGCCGGGTCGGTGATGGTCAGTGTGCGCGCCCTCGGCGGGCTTAAGCGTTTGTCGCCCAAAACACCGGATGCGGCCTTCGCCCTGAACTTCTACGATATTTTTCAGGGTGGCCTGAAAAACATGTCAGCCAGCGAGATCGAAGAATCGCTGGCGGGCATGAATTTCGACCTCGCCTACCGCCTGACCGAAGACGCGGCCGTCCTGATAGGGCAAAGCACACCGCACGATTTTGCGCGCGAAATGCAGTTGCTGCGCGCCTTCTACTCAGACGCCGCCTTCGATCCGGCCTATCTGGAGCGTCTGCGCCACTCGATGCCGGCCTACTATACCTTCGCCTCGACCAACCCGTCGGGGGTCATGGCCATGCACCTGCCGCGGCTGGTCTATGATGGCGATGCACGCCTGACGCCGATGTCGCAGGCCGACATGCAGAGCCTCGGCAATGACCGTATCGCGGCACTGATCCGCAATTCGTTGCGCGACACCCCGTTGGAAATCGTCATTGTTGGTGACATCACGCCAGAACAGGCTCGCCCGGCGTTGGATGCCACCTTCGGCGTCCTGCCGCCCCTTCCAGCCCACTATACTCCCGCACCCGATGGAGGCGAGACGGCTCGCTTCCCGACCGCAGGCCTCTACAAGACCCTTTATCACCAGGGCAGCCCCGAACAGGCACTTATGATGATCGCCTTCCCCACTACCGACCGCTACAGCGACCCGAAGACCGGTCTGGGTCTCGACCTGCTGGCTGAGGTCCTGAGCCTGCGCCACTATGAGGCCGGGCGTGCCGAAACCGGCACCACCTATGTCCCTCTGGCCCGCCATGTGCCCTCCACAGGATTTAAAGCCTTCGGCTATCTATCGGCCACGGTGCAACTCTATCCGGGGGCCGAGAGCAGCTTCTATACCGGCTTCCTCAGCCTGATCGACGGGTTGAAAACCGCGCCGGTGACCGATGACGAACTGCTGCGCGGGCGTCAGTTGCTGTTGCGCCGCATGGCCGAAGAGGATCGCAATAACGGCTACTGGTTGGCGGCCCTGTCCGGCATCGACGCCAATGCCGGACAGCGTGACTACGTGCTAAAACGTCAGAACATGCTGAACAGCCTAACCCCCGCCGACCTTCAGGACTTAGCCAAACGCTATCTAGATCCGGCAAAGGCCTTGAAGACGGTGGTGTTACCTGTGCCGAAAGGCGACTCGAAGTCCTCATAACGCACTCATAACGCTGGCACGCCATTTGAACCCTCACAGGCGAACCGTCCCGGAACGGCACGCTTACAGATAGAACGAGGGATAACTCACATGGCTAACGATATCGACCTTCACCTGGGCAAGCGTCTGCGCCGCCGCCGCCGCCTGCTTGGTCTGACCCAACAGCAACTGGCCCTGGCCGTCGGCATCCGCTTCCAGCAAATCCAGAAATATGAGTGCGGGGCCAACCGCATCTCCGCCGCCCGCCTGTTCCAGCTCGCCAAGGCGCTGGAAACTCCAGTGACGTATTTCTACGACGGCCTCGAAGACAACACGACCGAAGTGGCCGCCGTGCAGAACGAAGGCATCGAAGTGTTTTCGCGCAAGGAAACGCTCGACCTCATTCAGGCCTATTACCGTCTGTCGGAGCGTCCGCGCCGCCGTCTGCTCGATCTGGCTAAGTCGCTGAACACCGAAACCGAAACCGCGGCCTGATCTGTCTTCCGTCTTGAGTTCCGCCCGGCGGACGCCTACACATGCGACCGATTCAATGCGCGCAAGGTGGTCAATGGCGTTTTCAGCCGAACTCGAAACTCTGGAAGCCTTTATCCTTCGTCTGGCGGAGGCAGCGGCGGGCGTGGCCCTGCCGCTGTTCCGTTCCGTCGAACTGGGTGAGGTAAGTAAACCCGGCCATTCGAGCGGTTTTGATCCCGTGACCGAAGCCGACAAGGGGGCCGAACGCGCTATCCGCGCCCTGATCGAGGCCGAATATCCCGATCACGGCATTATCGGCGAAGAATACGGCACGGTTCGCGCCGAAGCCAACTATGTGTGGGTGTTGGACCCGATCGACGGCACGCGCGCCTTTATCTCTGGCCTGCCATTGTGGACCACGCTGATCGGTCTGCGCCACAAGGGTCGCCCGATTATGGGCGTCATCGCCCAGCCTTTTCTCAAGGAAATCTTCCTCGGCTCGCCTCTGGGCTCGCGTCTGATCACGCCCTCAGGATCGACGCCGCTCCGGGTACGCGACTGCGCGTCGCTGAGTCAGGCCGTTCTGGCCACCACTGACCCCCACCTCTATTCGAACGACGAAGAACCGGCCTTTACCGCCTTGCGCAAAGCGGCCAAGCTGATGCGCTATGGCTGCGACGCCTACGCCTTCGCCATGGTGGCGCAGGGCACGATGGACGGCGCGCTGGAAACGGGGCTCAAGGCTTGGGACATCGACGCCATCATTCCGGTGATTGAAAATGCCGGGGGCGTCGTGACCGACTGGGCGGGTACGCCTGTGGGGCCTTATGGCGGTCAGGTCATGGCCGCCGGTTCACGCGCGGTGCTCGAGGCCGCCATAGGTCACCTGTCGCCCGCTTCCAAGCCCGCCGAGGCGCACTGATTACGGTTTGGCGCTAACGTCAGCCGGAGTCTCTTCGGCGGCCTCCGTTGGGGCCTCTTCCCAGTCCGCGACCTCGACCTCATCCCGCTGCGCGCGCAGGCCTTCCGGCACCGATAGACGTTCCGGCGGCGGTTGCGGCGCATAGACGGGAATGTCATTCAGTTCATAGGAAAAAAAGATAGGCTGTGCCGTTGCCGGACGCACTTCCGTCTCCACGGGCTCCGCGACAACCACCGCCTCCACTGCCTCAGCGGGGACGTGCGAATCGAACACCTCGGTAGCGGCGGGCAGGACCGGTTCGCTCACCGTAACTTCGGCCACCGGGACCTCTGCCACAGATGAAATAACAGACGCGCTCGGTAGAGCCTCGGAGGGCAGGTTGAAGCTGACCTGCTCATCAAATTCGGCCCAGAAGGCGCGGCGATACGCGTCCATCTCCATCAGGATTTCATGATCAGCGCCCGCGATTTCGACGCAACGCCCCTTGGCCAGTTTCTTGACGAAGGCCTTGGTCGGCTGCTTCATCATCAGGCTATCGTCGCTGGAGATCACCACCGACACCGGCGTGCGCACCTTTTTCAGCACCTTGCCCTTATCCTTGAGCAGGGTATCGCCGATGCGCAGCGCAAACAAAAGCCAGCCCCAGGTCGGCGTCCCCACCGCCAGATGCGGGCAGGCAAACAGTTGCTCGCGCCACAGATTATAGCGCGCTGCATCGTGGGTCAGGGCGTCTTCTTCGAAGGTGTGCTCAAACGGATCGTCAAACAGTTCCGGCACATATTCGCTGGCCTGACCGTGTTTGACCTTCCAGTCGGTCTGGAACATCACCGACCACAGGGAGTGCTTGCCCGTCTTGATGCGCAGCATCGGATTGATGAAGACGGCCGCGCTGAACCGCTCCTCACCACGCGTCAGGGTCGCCAGATTGAGCGCCGCCCCCATAGAATGGCCCAGCATCACCCACGGCTTGGGCGCGCGGTCCTCAAAGCCATCCAGCAGGCGTTGATAATCGTCGAGAAATTCGTCTTCGGAGCGCGCATGACCTTTCAGACGGTCGGGCAGCAAACGCGCCGATAACCCCTGCCCGCGCCAGTCGTGCACGACCACACAAAACCGCCGCTCCAGAAGGTCAGTGACGACCTCATAATATTTTTCAATCGGCTCGGCCCGGCCGGGGCTGACGAAGACCGTGCCGCGCGCCGGTCCCTTCGGATGCCAGAAGCCCAGCCGCAGACGCAGCCCCCCCGCACCGCGGAACCATTCACCCACGCCCCCTTCGGGCGGCCGGTATTCCGGTATCGCCATCAGCGGGGCCGCGGTGGACAGGGAAGCAATGCGTGTCACGGGTGCAGTCTCAAACAGGGTTGTCAGGCAGGCTTACGGAATTTCAGCGTCATCCGGTCGCTTTCGCCGATGGATTCATACAGTGTACCATCAAAATCCGGATTTGGCGGCTCTCCTCTGGGGGCCGTGAGGCGATAGGGCGGCAGGGTCCACACACCGAACGGATGCGCCTTGTTATCCTTGGGGTTGGCGTTGATTTCCGACGCCTCCAGAAACTCAAAACCGGCCTCGGCCGCCAGTTGCTTGACGAAGGGTTCCTGCACATAACCATTGGTCGCCGCCGGGTCCTGCGCATTGCCGACATCGGCGCGGTGCTGCTCAACACCCAGCAGACCTCCGGGCTTAAGCGCCGAAAAGGCATCGGCAAAAGCCTTTTCGGCCAAGCCCGCCGCCATCCAGTCGTGCAGCACCAGCAGGAACAAAACCGAATCAACGCTTTCGGCATCGGCCAGCGCCCCGGTCTGCGGCCCGAAGGCGGAAAAACCCAGTTCACCATAAAGTTTGGGATCGGCGGTGAAGCGGCGGCGATATTCGGCGGTCAGGGTGGCCGCTTCGGGGGCCGTGGCCTCGTTCTCGATCAGGGCGGCGACATAGCGTCCCTTGCCGCGCGCCAGCCACGGCGCCAGAATATCGGTCATATAGCCGGCACCGGGCCACATATCGATGACCGTATCACGCGGCTTGATCTCGAAAAACTCCAGCGTTTCGATGGGGTGGCGAAACTTGTCACGCTGACGGTCGATGTCGTTGCGCCACTTGCCCCCCACGGCCCACGGCAGAGTGCCCTCTTGCGCAGCGCCATTGGTCGCTGTGGACTCGCTCTTGCGGCCACATGCGGTAAGCCCCGTGATGGCCAGAGCCGACGCAGCCAACCCCAGACGCATCATACCGCGCCGGTCGAAACTCATTTTGGAATGGTCACGCGCCAATAGGCTACCCGGATGAACTCGTTTCAATCTGAGAAAACCTAAAGCGGTTTCCCCGCCCTGTGAAGCCTCTTGCAGGACAAAAGCACCAACAAGAGACAAAGGGCTGATCAGGCCTCGCCTTCGATTTCCTTCATGGCACTTTGCAGGTAGTTGGGCTCACCCATCAGACGGATCAGACCAATCTGCGTTTCCAGCCAGTCGATATGGTGTTCGGTATCGGCTAGAATCTGGCGCAGCAGGTCGCGGCTGACGTAATCCTGCACGTCTTCGCATTGCTTGATGCCGGACACGAGTACGCCGTGGCCGCGCGTTTCCACCGACAGATCAGCAGTCAGACACTCGGTGATGGTTTCACCGATCTTCAGCTTGTGCAGGTCCTGAAGATTGGGCAGCCCCTCCAGAAAGAAGATGCGCTTGATCAGCAGATCAGCGTGCTTCATCTCCTCGATGGATTCCTGATAGACGATACGGCCCAGATGCGTCAGGCCCCAGTTTTCCAGCATACGCGCATGGAGAAAATACTGGTTGATCGCCGTCAGCTCATTGGTGAGGACGATATTGAGAAGCTTGATAATCGCCGGATTGCCCTGCATGGCCGCACTCCTGAGGTTGACGGTTGTGGCAGGGCCGAAAACGCCGTCTATTCAGCCGCCAGCCGTACGGTGGCGCTAACGTCTTCGATCATCTGCCGGATGTCGCAGACGCATTTGGCGCATTGCGGGCGGGTCTGGCAATGGTTGAAGACGGCTTTTACCGTGGTTGCCCCCGATAAAATGGCCTTCTGCGCGTCTCTTTCGCGGATAGCGTTACAATTGCAAACGTACACGAGGGAGCCTGTGAGTCCACCATTCTGAGAATGCGTCTCAGATAGCATCGCTCACATTCAATTGCAAGTCACTCGCAATGCGGTTCGCACAAAAATGCGAGGCTTCTTGAGAAGCTCAGGCCTGTTCCTTAAAGGTCACGGCGACGCCGCGCTTTTTGAAATAGGACTGCATCAGCTTGCGGCCCGCGCGATTGTTCTGCGCCAGACGCGACGGCTCCACGACCGCCTCCTTTTGACCCTCTGCCGCCAGAGCTGCCTTCAGAGCGGCAATGTGCGTGTCCAGTTGCGCATTATCGTCGATCAGCGACGTATAGACGTTTTCGAGCGCTTCAGTGACAGTCAGGGTGGTCAAAAGGAAACTCCATTATTCGCCGCTCGTCTGCATTAAACGCAGTCAGAGCGGCCTTCATCAGAAAGCCGCTCTAGCAGAAGGCCCCGGCCCTATCAAGCCGCAGCCCAAAACAGGAAAATAGCGGATGTCGCAACGGGGCGACATCCGCCAGGCCCGACCGTCACGCCACGGTCAGGGTAGTCGTTTTCAGGTCGCGGCTGTTAGGGCCGACCATAATGGTGAAGGTGCCGGCTTCGACGACGCGCTTCATATCGGTGTCGAAGAAGGCGAGATCGGCCGGGGTGATTTCCAGCGTTACTGTCGTCTTCGCACCCGGTTCCAGCGTTACGCGCTTGAAGCCCTTAAGCTCCTTAATCGGGCGCGTAACTGACGAATAGTCGTCGCGGATATAGAGCTGCACCACTTCGTCACCCTTCAGTTTGCCCGTGTTGGTCACATCGATCGAAACGGTCAGGCTTTCGCTGGCGGCAATCGTGGCCTTCGAAAGTCGCGGCGCCGAAATGTCGAAGGTGGTATAGCTAAGGCCGAAACCGAACGGATAGAGCGGTGTGACGTCCCCATCCAGATAGCCGCGACGCGCCGTCGGCTTGTGGTTATAGAAGACCGGCAACTGACCGACGCTGCGGGCGAAAGTGATGGGCAGCTTACCGCCCGGATTGGCGCGCCCAAACAACAGGTCGACAGCGGCATGGCCCGTCTCCTGCCCCAGATACCAGCCTTCGATGATGGCATCCGCCTTGTCCTGAAGCAGGTTGATCGACAATGGGCGGCCATTCAACAGGAAGACCACTGTCGGCTTTTTGAGCGCAAAAATGGCGGCTGCCAGATCGTTCTGCTGTCCGATCAGATCCAGCGATTCGCGGTCACCGAGGTGATTGTCGGCCCAGGCTTCGCGCGATGTTTGCTCATTATCGCCCAGCACCATGACGATGGTGTCGGCAGATTTGGCGGCTTCAACGGCCTCAGCGATCAATTTGGCATTGACGGCCGGATCGACGAACTTCACCTCGTCAGCCGCCCAGTCGCGCTTTTCGGTCAAACGAATGGCCTCACGGTATTCCAGCGTGAAGCCTTGCGCCTTGGCTTCCTTTTCCAGCCCTTCATGAATGGACACGACGTGACGAGGGACTTCCGAGTAGCCACCGATAGGTGTGTCCTTGGCGTGCGTGCCAAGCAACAATAGCTTGCCGACCTTTTTGCCATCAAGTGGCAGGACGCCGTTATTCTTCAGCAGCACCGCCGAGCGCACCGCGGCTTCGCGGGCCAAGGCAATGGCATCGGGCGTCGCTGTCAGCTTGTCGGCCTGCTTGGCATCGACATAGGGGTTTTCGAATAGGCCACCGAGGAATTTCAGCTCCAGAATGCGATGAACGATGGCGTCGATCTCAGCCTCTGAGACGCGCCCCGACTGTACCAGCTTGATCAAGTTCGGATAGGCTTCGCCGTCCGGCGTCTCGATATCCACCCCGGCCTTGACGGCGCGATAGGCGGCCTCGGTCATGTCTGGCACCAGATGGTGACGGCTGATCATCTCCTTGATAGCGAAATAGTCGGATACCAGCACGCCCTTAAAGCCCCACTCGCCGCGCAGAACCGTGTCGAGCAGCCACTTGTTGGCGTGCGACGGGACGCCGTCGATTTCGTTATAAGATGGCATGACCGCCGCGATCGGGGTTTCCTTCACGATCTTTTCAAACGGGGGGAAGAAGACTTCACGCAGGGTGCGCTCAGAAATTGGTGCTGGCCCAACATTGGTGCCGTTTTCTGGCTGACCGTGGCCGGTCATATGCTTGAGCGTGGCAAACACCTTGTCCTTGGCCAGCTTGCGGTCCGTACCGGAGAAACCCAGTACCGCCGCCTTGCCCATCACACCCATCAGGTGGGTGTCCTCTCCATAGGTTTCTTCGACCCGCCCCCAGCGCGGCTCCCTGCAGACATCGACCACCGGCGCCAGTGCCAGATTGGCCCCTCGGGCCCTCATTTCCTTGGCACACACGGAAAACACCTTCTCGACCAGTTGCGGATCGAAACTCGACGCCAGACCAATGGCCTGGGGGAAGGAGGTGGAGTCGCGCGCCACGTAGCCGTGCAGGCTTTCCTCATGCATGAACATCGGGATGCCGAGACGGGTCTTTTCCACGGCCCACTTCTGCGCGGCATTGATATAGACGGCGGTTTCCAGTGGATTGCGATTGATTACGCCGACATCTGCACCAGCATTGGCCTGCGTATTTTCGACACCACGGCGGTCGCTTGGGCGCGCAATCATGCCGAGACCGTGGGGGAAAGCTTCGCTGGCCTTTTTGGGGTCAAAATCGCCTTTTTCGTTTTGAATCTTGCCCTTTTGCAGCCAGATACACATCATCTGCGCGACCTTTTCCTCCAGCGTCATGCGCTTGAGCAGGTCAGTTGTGCGGGCTTCGACCGAGGCCGAGGCGTCCTTATACAGAGGCTTGTCCGTCGCAGCGTGCGAGGCGGCCGAAACCGCCAGAGCGGTAGCGCTCACACCGGCAGCAAAATGGCGTCGGTTCAGTTGCAAAGTCATAACTTTTCTCCCTGTGGTCGTCGCGGGACGCATCCCGTTTCACATTCCGATTAACCGTTTTGTGTGACCGCACACGTTCCACACCGCGGTTATATTTTTGCGACGCACGCGGATTACACCCCGTCGTCGCTGTTTATTGACGACTTGCATAGCCGATATACTGGGCCTTGGAAAGGGGCTAATGATAGCGCTACCAGATCGTTTGCGCACGGTATCGATTGCAGCCGACGCGTCAAATGCGGCACATGAAAAAGGCGGCACCGTTCACGGGGAACGATGCCGCCTTTTTTATCGCGCATAGAAAAAATAACGGCGGACAGCACAACCCGCAAGGCTGTCCGCCGCTACCTGAAACCCTCAGCCCTGTCCGAGGAGACAGAGCCAGAAGGTCAGATTTAGAACCGATAGGCCAGACCGACCGAGGCGACGACCGGGTTGAGATCGACCTTGGACTTCAGCGCACCGTCATTGATCTTGGCATCGGTGTTGAACCACACCTTCTTCACGTCGGCATTGAGCGACCAGTTGCCTTTTAGGGCGATATCTACACCGCCCTGCAGCGCATAGCCCAAACCATCATCTAGCTTCACCTTGAAGCCGTTATAGTCCTTACTGTTGTAGAAGATCATGGCGTTGACGCCCGCACCCACATAAGGGCTGACGCGGCCCTTAGGGTTGAAGTGATACTGAGCCGCAATTACCGGCGGGAGGACGCGCGTCGCATGCACCTTCACATCAGTTGTGCCGCCCACGGCGCGTACTTCGTGCTTGGACGTGCCCAGAATAGCCTCAACGGCGATATGATCAGTGAAGAAATAGGTGAAGCCGAGGCTGGGGATGGTGTCGTCCTTCACCTTGACGTCCAAACCACTATCGACGCCGGCGGCTGTCTTGATGTCGCCTTTTTCGTCAGGGGCGACGCTGGTAATGCGGGTGGTTACGATGAACTGCCCCTTGGCCTTTGGCTTGAAGTCCTGCGCCGACGCGCCGTTGGCAAGGCCCATAACCAGCAGGCTGGCACCGATCAGATAAGCGATTTTCATGGCGAATACTCCTCTTCGTGCGTTTCGCTTCGAAGGTGGGTTTAACCGCCCGCCGCATATCTGTGACCTGCGCATTCCGCCGCGCG
The DNA here is from genome assembly GCF_000175215.2 of Asticcacaulis excentricus CB 48. Taxonomy (NCBI): domain Bacteria; kingdom Pseudomonadati; phylum Pseudomonadota; class Alphaproteobacteria; order Caulobacterales; family Caulobacteraceae; genus Asticcacaulis; species Asticcacaulis excentricus. Next base: position 1,727,222 of record NC_014816.1, read on the forward strand.
TCAGCCTGCCTCAGGGACCGGACGCCGCGCGACAAAAAACCACATTTATTACATGGATATTAGGTGATTGCGACGACCGTTCAAGGATTGTATGACCTTCACACCAGCAGCTTACTAAAGGCAAACTCATGTCCGTTCGTAATCTTACGCCCGCAGAAGTTCAGGCCGCTCTCGACAGCGGGGCAATCCATCTGATCGATGTACGCGAAGTGTATGAATATGAGCGGGTCCACGTCCCCGGCAGCGTCAACCTCCCCTTGTCCACCTTCCATCCGGCCGAACTGCCACAGGACGCCAAGGAGATCATTTTCATGTGCGCCGGAGGGGTCCGATCGCTACGTGCCATTGAGGCGGCGCAAGCCTTCGGCCTCACTGCAGACTCGCATCTGGCCCCCGGCATCAATGGCTGGATCGCCGAGGGCCTCCCGGTTGAGGCATAATAAAAGGCCTTTTCCGCTTAAATCGGACAAGGCCTTTTAAAAACTACAGATCGGAGCCGGTATCAAACCGTCTGCATTGCCATCCCTCGTCTCTATTTCCGCGATACGCTTGACCGTCTTGGGATCATCGGGCGGTTCTATTGCGAAATAGAACTTTTCATTCTCATCCTTGTTCAGCGCTTAATCGCCATTGGCGTCGACGCGTTTGGACGGTGGCAACCTGTCAGGCACCCATTCGTCGGGGCTCAGCTTGCTATCGCCATCCTTGCCCATCCTGGTCAGATCGCCCGTTGGTTAGGTAAGGCCTGAGCCGATAGGGTCATGATCAGCACCATGGTCGTCAACGGCGAAGCGCACTCAAACACAATGAAACGCGTACGCTTGAGCATATGTCCTCCCCGTCTGATCTATGCACCACTGCATTCCTTGCCAGCGGCAGGGCCGCCGAGAGAAAGCGATCGGTTTTTTGAGCAATGTCTATGTTTTCGATCAATCTTTCGCGGTTAAAGGACGCTGTGTGAAAGATGCCGCATTCGGAGAACCGGATCGCGTGAGCTGCAACGTTTACGCGATCCGGAACATAGGGTTTAAAACGCTTTGCGCACCGTGACGCCGAAGCTGCGCGGGTCGCCGGGCTGGCCATAGATGGCCCCGGAATTGCCGGCCTGAAGGCTCAGGAACTGCAGATACTCTTCGTTGAAGGCGTTCTTGGCCCACAAGAAGACCTCAGTGCCGCCGCTGGCGCGGTAGCCGACGCGGAAGTTGGCAATGGTTGAGGCTTCGACGACCGTATATTTCGACACCGACGGATCAGAGTTCCAGTCCGAGCGGTAGGAGACATCACCGCTGAAATAGGCGTCGCCGCTTAGCTTACCGATGGTGGCCGGATGGTTATATTCCCAGCCGATCGAGCCCGCCCACTTCGACACAACGGGCAGATCCTTGCCGCTGAGGTCAGCAATAGAGGAACTGGAGGTTTGCAACTCCAGCGGAGCCGGACCGTTCTTGAACGAAGCGTACTTGCCGTCAGTGTAGCTCACGGAGCCGTAGATCGAGAGGTTGTCGGTCGGACGCCACTTGCCATCCAGTTCCACACCACGCACCTCGACCTTCTCGATATTGGCGAGATAGGGACGGATGGCACCCAGATTGCCGTCCACCACGGTCGCCTGATAGTCTTTGACGTTGGTGCTGTAGATCGCGACATTGACCGTGGCGCGCTTGTCCCAGAACTGTGTCTTCAGGCCCGCTTCAATGGTCTCCACCTCTTCCGGCTTGACGACAATCGAGGCGGTGAAGGGCTGGAAGCTGGCATCAACCGGTACGCCGGCGGCATTGATACCGCCCGACTTATAGCCCTTCGACAGGTTGACATAGCCCAGAACCGTAGGCGTCAGATCATAGGCGAAGTTGATCTGACCCGAAGGGCTGTCGTCCTGATAATCGGCCGTATAGGCATAGGTCGGGGCAATATTGTATTTGGCCGTGATCTGGGACGCGACCGTGGTGGCCAGCCCGCCGGTGACGATCTGACGGAAGCTGCCGTCCTTTTCCTCATAGGTGTAACGCAGGCCCGGCGTGATGCGGAAACGATCCGTCACATTCCAGGTCAGTTGCCCGAACAGCGCATAGGAGCGCACCTTGGTGACCACGTGCGTGTTGGAGGTCAGGCCGTCGATCAGGTTTGCGGGCACATTGGTACCGATCAGCCAGAAGGCGCCGTCCTTGCCCCACTGCTCCACGCCATTGGTTTCGACGCGCTGATTAAAGCCATAGGCCCCGACCACCCAGTTGACCTTACGCTCGCCGTTCGAAGCCAGTCGGAATTCCTGAGAAATCTGCTGTTGTTCGGACGGATTGTTGGATTTGACTCGGATTGACAAAGAGGTGTAGTCGCGGTCGTTTTGCGGCGTCCAGTCCCAGTCACGATAGGCCGTGATCGAGGTCAGGGTGACATCGCCCAGATCCCAGTTGACGGTACCCGACAGGCCATTGATCACCTGCTTGGCTTCGAGTGGCGAATTGACATCGACCAGACGGTCATAGGGGTTGGTGGACGGCGGCGCATAGTTGAGCGCTGCGGCCAGCGCCGGGAACTGACGATTGGCGGCTCGCAGCGATGCACCATAGCGCACGAAGGTCTGGGTATTGGCCTCAGGATCCTGATAGGCGAAGTCGTAGGACAGGCGCACATTCAGCGTGTCGGAGGGCTTCCACAGCAACTGGGCGCGCAGAACCTGACTGTTTACGTCGTTCTGCTTGACGTTTAGGAAGGTGTTCTTGAACAGGCCGTCGCGCTTGGTGCCGCCGAAGGCGAGGCGCACCGCTACCGTGTCGCTGAGCGGACCCGACAGGCTGATCTTGGTTTGCAAGAATCCATAGTCACCGACGCTGGCCTCAATACGACCTTCCGGCGTAAAGCTGGGCGCGCGGGTGGTGATGTTGAGAGCACCGGCGGTGGTGTTCTTGCCAAACAGGGTGCCTTGCGGGCCGCGCAGGATTTCCACGCGCTCGATGTCGATCAGATCGACGACGGCCGAGCCGGGGCGCGCATAAAAGACTTCATCGACATAGATGCCGACGCCCTGTTCAAGGCCGTCGTTGGTCAGGCCGATGCCCGACCCCAGACCGCGAATGGTCGTCGCCGTATTGCGCGGGTTGGACGAGATGAATTGCAGGCTCGGCTGCACCTTTTGCAGGTTCTCGACATTGTAAACACCGCTCGCTTCCAGTTGTTCACCCGAAATGGCCGAGACGGCGATCGGCACCTTTTGCAGGTTTTCGCTTTTGCGGCGGGCGGTGACATAGACATCAGTGATGGCGTTATCGCCAGAGGTTACGTCAGCTGCCCCATCGACAGCAGGCACATCAGCGGCAAACACAGGGGAGGCAAGGGCGAGCGAAGAGACACCAGCCAGAAGGGCGAGCGACATCTTCCCCGCCTGCAAAGCGGAGCGAGAATTGGACATGGAGGATACCTTCGTGTGTGAGAGGCGTCGCTTCCGGTCTGTCCGGTCAGGGCGCGTGTTTTTTTGTTTTAAAGCCGGTCGTCTTTGTCGCGGCGGGTCTCAAAGCGAACCTTTTCGCTCTTTTCGATCTGAACGATACGCGAGTCGTGGATGACCACTTCGACCGACCCATACCGGATCTGGCTGATGGCGTTCAGGATGTGCTGCTCCGCCTCGGATAGGGGCCGCGGTGCGGTCAGGTGATGCAGAGGGCTCATCGTGTATTCCCCAGCGACATTAATTACTATCAAATAAGTTGACTATAACCCCGTTTCCGTCAAACGAATTCTGGCAGAGTTTAGAAATCATCCTGTGTGTCCGCGCTGCAACCCGGCACGCTATGGAAGGCCCCTCTCAGGGAGCGCTCATATAAAATTATGATATTACACGATTATGTTTAATTTCCACAACGCAGTCGCGGCAAGCACGCACACTTACCCCGGCTACAAACCCGGACCGCAGGACTGCCGCAATGCCGCCCTGCTTTAGCAATTCTAATTCAAATTACGACTGGTTTGGTTTTATTCAGATTGCGCCATGAAAGAAGGCGTAAATGCGCTGAGCTAGGGCCTCGCTGATGCCCTCGACCTTTCGCAGGTCTTCAATACGCGCCCTGCCCACCTCACGGCCCGATCCGAAGGCCGCCAACAGGGCACGCTTTTTCCGGGGACCGATCCCTTCGATCTCATCTAGCGGATTTTTGATAATCGCCGCGTCGCGCTTCTGACGATTGGCCCCGATGGCGTAGCGGTGTGCCTCATCGCGCAGGCGCTGGAGATAGTAGAGGACCGGTGATTTGGGCTCCATCATGAAGGGGGCACGCCCCGGCATGAAAAAGCGCTCCATTCCGGCGTCACGGTCCGGCCCCTTGGCTACACCGACAATGCGGATGTCCTCCATGCCGAGCTCGCGCATCACTTCCAAAACGGCCTCCAACTGCCCCTGCCCCCCATCGACGAGCACCAGATCGGGACGGCCAAAGCCCTCTTCCTCAGTCGCGCTTTCCGTGCGGTTTTTCAGACGCAGGAAACGACGGCGGAACACCTCGCGCATCATGGCGTAATCGTCACCGGCGGTCATCTTGTCGAGATCGCGGATGGTAAACTTGCGATACTGCCCTTTCATAAAGCCTTCGGGCCCAGCGACGACCATGCCACCCACCGCGTGCGTGCCACCGAGGTGCGAGTTGTCATAGACCTCGATGCGGTTGGGTGGAGCTGCCAACTCGAAGGCCTCTGCCACGCCCTTAAGCAGACGCGACTGCGCCGACTGCTCAGCCATTCGCCGACCCAAAGCCGCCTTGGCGTTGTTGAGTGCATGGGCCACGGCGTCGGCCTTCTCGCCCCGGCGCGGGCAGTGGATTTCCACCTTGCGCCCCGCGCGCAGTGACAGAGCCTCCATCATCAGGTCCGGTTCACTCAGGGGGTGCGAGACAAGGATGAGCTTCGGCACCGGCCGGTCCTGATAGAACTGACCCAGAAAGGCATCGAGGATTTCGCCCTCAGCACTGTCGGCATCTTCGCCGCTGTCGGGCACACGCGGGAAGTAGGCGCGGTCGCCCCAGTTCTGCCCTGCCCGAAAAAAGATAGTCTGTACGCAGGCGGCACCTCCTTCGCTGACCACAGCAAAAACGTCCGCCTCAGCCTCACCGATGCCAATGGACGACGTCATGGATACGTGGTTGAGCGCCCGCACACGGTCGCGCAGATGCGCCGCCTTCTCGAAATCCATGTCGTCGGAGGCATTCATCATCCGTTTGGTCAGGTCATCGATGACCACGCGCGAGCGGCCCTTCAGGAAGGCCTCGGCCTGTCCTACTAATCCGGCATAATCCTCAAGACTGATCTCACCGGTACACGGCGCCGAACAGCGACGAATCTGGTGCAACATGCAAGGCCGCGTACGCGAAGCATAGACACTGTCGGTGCAGGTACGCAGCAGGAAGGCGCGTTGCAACGTGTCGAGGGTCCGGTTCACCGCCTGGGTCGAAGCAAAGGGGCCAAAATATTCGCCCTGAATGGCGTGGGCGCCACGGTGCTTCGTGATCTGGGCCGCCGCATGGTCCTTTCGTACAAGAATCTCAGCAAAAGACTTATCGTCGCGCAGCAGCACATTGTAGCGCGGTTTCAGCGCCTTGATCAGGCGCGCCTCGAGCAAAAGCGCCTCGCCCTCGGTCTGGGTGCGCACGATGATCATGGACCGGGTCAAATACACCATACGCGCGATACGCTGAGCGTGGACGCGACCCTGTGCGTACTGAAGGATGCGCTTTTTCAACGACTTGGCCTTACCCACGTAGAGCACCTCGTCGTTTTCGCCAATCATGCGATAGACACCGGGCTTGTCATCGGCCAACCGCGCCTCACGCAAAATCAGGGCCGCACCCGTCAGGGGGGCATCGGTCGGGAGAGCTTCGATTTCGGTGTCGGTTGGCAGGTCGGACATGCGCCTGATATAGGCGAAGGGTCAGAACGGGGCAAGAACATCCACATACACCTTCGGCGCTTAAATGACAAAATTGCAAAGGTGAGCCACAGGAATTGACTTGCCATCGTCTGGGCATGGCGTCATGGAAAGACACCTCACACAAAATCGTGATCGCATGACCGCCACGCCCGCCGCCCGCTTGTCCGAAATCCGCGCCCTCACGGGCTTGCGCGGAGTGGCGGCCCTGTTTGTGGTGCTTTATCACGCCACCGGCTATTTTCGCTTTCCCGATCCGTGGCAACACTATGTGCGGCATGGCTACATTTCCGTCGACCTGTTCTTTGTACTGTCTGGCTTTGTCATGGCTATGACCTATGGCAAACTGTTCGATACCGGATTTCAGTGGCCGAATTTTCGCAAATTCATCCTCATGCGCGTGGCACGCGTGTGGCCGTTGTTCGCCCTGATGACACTGATTACCGCCGCCCTGATACCGAGTGTTCTGGGCACGCGCTACTATTCCGAAAACGTCTGGCACGGCCTTCTCCCCAACCTGACGATGACTCAGGCCTGGGGGCTGGCCAATTCTATCGTCCGCCCGTCATGGTCGATTTCGACCGAATGGGCGGCTTATCTCGTCTTTCCCCTGCTGGTGATCGGGGCCCTAAAAGGCTCATGGCAACGAGCGCTTCTGTGGGTTGTGGTGGCCGCCTGTCTGTTGGCCTTTGTCGCCTATGGCCCTCTATGGTTCGGGCAGACGATTCGCCGCTCAGGCCCGCTCGACATCGCCGCCTCCTACGCCAGCGGGACCATATTGCGCTGCCTGCTGAGTTTCTTTATTGGCATGGTTGCCTATCGTTTCCGCGCCCTTGTGCCGTCACGTGCCGGGGTCCTGTTTCTGGTCGCGTCGCTGCTGCTGATCGCGTGGCGGCCTTCAGACCTGATTCTGGTTAGCTTATTTACAGGGCTGATCATGGCCCTGTCCGAAGATGAAGGCCCGGTAGCGAAAATGTTGGCGTGGCGTCCCGTCTATCTGATCGGCGTGTGGTCCTACGCCATATACCTGATCCACGACGTCGTGCTGTTCGTTACGTTTCGCACCCTACCGAAGTTCGGTCTGAGCCTGCCGGGGGAGCGCGTTCACTGGCTGATGGCGGCCATAGGGATTACGATTATTCTGTCCGCCCTGGCCCACTATGGCTTTGAAAAGCCTTCTCGCGATGGGCTGCGCCGATTGATCAGCCGCTGGACGGCCCGTAAGCCGGACCTTCATGCCGTCCCCGGCGACCTCCCGACTGAGCCCGCCCCTACCACAGCGGGTCCGGCGGTAGACCTTGCAGAGCTTCCTGTATCCGCCGCAAAGACCCGCCGTTGATATTGCCCGGCAAGGCGTCGATATCGAAGAAATCAACATTCTTGATTTCGCCTTGCGAGGTCAGTTCACCGCGCTCGAAGCGGTCGATACGATAGAGCAGCACGTGATCGCCGGGGAAGAAGCGTTCATTGGAATGGATGGACAGTAGACGCGGCGTTTCCTGGGCAATAATCCCCGCCTCTTCGCGCAGTTCACGCACCACAGCATCACCCGCCGCCTCAAAGGCATCGACGCCACCACCGGGCAACCACCAGCCTTCAAGATAGGTGTGCTCGATGAGCAGAACGCGGCGCTCATCCTCGACCACCAGGCCACGCACGCCCAGAGTCTTGCCCCGGGTCATGCGCGAATGGGCAAAAAACAGCGGCCGTGTGTACGGCTCGACAAGGCGCTTCCAGTCTTCCATGATGGTAAAAATAAGATAAATAACGCTGTGCGCAAGCCTTGCGCCCGGCTTTTTCTCGCAGCGCCGCGCAACAAGGCTTGAGTTCGCCGTAAGAGGCGCTTAATCAGATTAAAACAGGACTGACCGGGAGATCTCACATGCTGGCCATCGGCATTTTTGCGGGCTTCATCGCCTTCTATTTCATCGTCAACTATATCGACTTTGGCCGTATTGACTAAACCCGCTCCCAAAGTCGCCTCCAAAATCGCTTTGGTCACCGGAGCAGCCAAACGCATCGGCAGGGCCGTAGCCTTTGCGCTGGCCAAACGCGGCTATGACATCGGCGTCCATTACGGTACTTCCGCTAGCGATGCGCAGGCTCTGGTCGAGCGGTTACGCGCCTCGGGCGTACGGGCTGAGGCGCTTCAGGCCGATCTATCGGACGCCGACAGCGTCAACGCGCTCATCCCCGCGGCGGTGGCCGCTCTGGGGCCTGTGAGCCTGCTGATCAACAATGCATCTGTCTTTTTCGATGACCGCGCCGGGACGCTGACGGTCGAACGCTGGCACGCCCATATGAACACCAATCTGCTGGCCCCTGTCCTGCTGGCGCAGGGGTTTGCGGCACAAGGCCCTCTGCCTGATGGGGCGGCCATCGTCAATCTGATCGATCAACGCGTACTAAAGCCCTCACCGCCCTTCTTCTCCTACGGTTTGTCGAAGGCCGGGTTGTGGCACGCTACGCGCACTCTGGCGCAGGAACTGGCGCCCCGCATCCGGGTCAATGCGGTGGGGCCGGGCCCCACCCTGCCCTCCATCCACCAGACCGACGCCGATTTCGAAGCCGAGGCCGCTTCGACCCTGCTGCAAAAGCGGGTGACGCCGGAGGAGATCGCCGAGGCCGTGGTGTTTCTCGCCGAAGCTCCTTCGGTCACCGGCCAGATGATCTGCGTCGATTCGGGCCAGCATCTGGGCTGGAAGACGCCGGATATGGAGGGGCTGTAGGCTGTTATATCGCTGCAATGTCTCGGCGCATCCCAGTCGTTGAATCCCGTCCCGATTATACCTCCCACTTTACTGGGGAGGGGTAGCGCACGACGCCGCGTTTACGCGGTAAGATGCGGTCATGGGGGCTCTTTGTAAATTCCAACCAACGCCCGGGCGGATACAGCGCATGGCTCACCACCTCGCCCTTGGTGCGATGCGATAGATTACTTTGTACGTTCTACGCTGTAATCGGCGAGCGCTTCCAACGCTGTGCGCCAGTCTGAGGGCTCAAAGCCTTTCAGTGCATCCTTAGCCTTCTGTGCGTAATGGCGGGCCGTTTCCATTGTCTTGGCCATCGCCCCCGATTCGACGATCAGGGCCTGAGCCTGCGCCAAATCACCGTCGGTCTGATCGCGCAGGGACACGGTGCGGTGCCAGAAAGCAGCGGCTTCGGGCGTCGCCTTAACCGCGAGGATCAGCGGCAGGGTCGCCTTGCCCTCGGCGAAATCGTCACCGGCATTTTTACCAAGGCTCTGAGTCGTACCGCCGTAATCCAGCGCGTCATCTTGAATCTGAAAGGCCAGGCCGAGGTTCAGGCCATAGTCGCGCAGCGCCTGCTGACCTGCCGAGGACGCGCCCGCCGCCACGGCTCCGCTTTCTGCGGCCGCCGCAAAAAGAACCGCCGTCTTGGCCGCGATGATGTCGATATAGGTCGCTTCGGTAAGGTTAACGTCGTAGGCCTTCATGAGTTGCAGAACTTCGCCTTCAGCAATGACCCCCGATGCCTTGGACAGGATGCCGAGCGCCTGAAGCGAGTCGGTTTCGACCATCAGCTCAAAGGCTCTAGCGAACAGAAAATCCCCGACCAAAACCGAAGAGGGCGCGCCCCAGATAAGGTGGGCCGCAACCTTGCCCCGGCGCAACTGGCTGGAATCAACCACGTCATCGTGCAACAAGGTCGCTGTGTGGATAAACTCAACGGCCGCCGACAGCTTTCGGTGGTGAAGGTTCGTCGTCCCGGCCACACGCGCCGCCGCCACACACAGCAGCGGACGTAAACGTTTGCCACCCGCGCTGACCAGGTGCTCGGCTAGAGCTGGAATCACCGCGACATCACTCTGCATGCGCTCTGTGATGATGGCGTTAACCGCAGCCATGTCGTCTGCGCACAGACGCACCAGCGCCTCGACATCCGCCTTACCCGCAGTCTTCGCGGGGGAGGATTTGTGCGTTTTCTCGATATTGGCGGTATCCAAAACCCACTACTCCGGCACACTTGTAAAGTGTTAAACCCCTTAAACTTCCTTTACGTCTTAGTCCATGCCCCGCGAAGCGAGTTTGTGCTATATCCCGATAAAATTGCTACAGCCCCGGATACACACCTTTTGTCAGAGACAGCCTTACCCCCCCCTGCTGATGTCATGCCGACCACCCTGCTGGGGGGACGGGTGCGGCTTTGGCAACCCGTGAAGGGCTATCGAATTGGCATGGACGGCGCCTTGCTGGCAGCGGGTGCAGCGGGCATGCTGGCTGAGCGCGCCAAAAGGGCCGTGAGTGCTTTAGAGTTAGGCTGTGGTGTGGGGGGCGTCATTTTGTCACTGGTGGCGCGCTGCCCGTTAGTGCACGTCGTGGGTATCGAGCGTGACGAGGCGACCTTTGCAGTGACCCAAATCAATCTGGCACAGGCGGGAGGCGACCACCGTGCGATTCTCGGCGATATTGGTGCCGGATACCGCAGTTTTGACCTAGCGCGATTTGACCTTGTCCTGAGCAATCCGCCCTATTTCGACGATCCTGAGACGCTGCGCGCACCGCATGAGTTGAAACGACCAGCGTGGATTGCCGATGACGGGCTTCAGGCGTGGCTCGACTTCGCACAGGCCGCCGTGGTCGATGGCGGGGAGATTATGTTCATCCACCGTGCCGACCGTTTGGGGGATATCTTAAGTGGCTTACCAAAATGTGGTTCGTTCGTCATCCGCCCCATCCAGGCTTTTGCTGGTGAGGCGGCAAAGCGGGTGCTGGTGCGCGCCAAACGACTGGGAAAGGCCCCGCTGCGTCTCCTGCCACCGCTGGTCCTACACGATAACGGCGAGCGCAAACATACGCCGGAAGTCGAGGCCATTTTGCGTGGCGAGGTGGATTTGGGGTGGTAGAAAACACCTCTCCCGTTTTCAGAGGTGTAGGTCTATCTTTCGCTACCTATGGGATTAAGGCCGCTGTGGCGTTGGGATGCCAGCTTAAACTACCGCTTATTGTGTCATTGTTTATTTGAAAGCAGCCGGCCATATTTAGCGTGGTCTCAAATATTGTTCTTGCGAGTTTTCCGACGAATATATTTCATTTGAGATCGATTTGGCGCATCGACATTAGTCTCGCCTTCTGCGCTCTTATTGGCGACCGCCACAATGATCCATGCGAATGGCAACAAAATCAAGCCAATGATCATACCGATGTCATATGATCCGCGTCTTCATACGCGGCGTTCAGTGCGCTACGCACCACCCTCCTCAGGATCAGGGCAGGCGTTAAAGATGGTAAACCCCACCGCGTGAACCGCGGTGAGGCATTTTGCGCAAGGGTATAGGCGAGTCCCCGTTTAGTTAACCGTCGGCTTGCCGATAACAAGATGATCGCCGTCAAAGCTGACACTGATCACATCACCATCGGCGAACGCCCCCACAAGGATGCGTTTGGCGATCGCATCGACCAATTGTTTCTGAATTACACGCTTGAGCGGACGCGCGCCATAGGCCGGTTCGTATCCCAGTTCCGCCAGGTGGTTGAGCGCCGCGTCGTCGATGGCGAGTGTCATCTGACGATCCTTCAGCAACTTTTCCAGACCCTTGAGCTGGATACGCACTATATTGCCCATTTGAGCCCGACCTAGCCGGTGGAAGAGAATAGTTTCGTCTATGCGATTGAGAAATTCCGGCCGGAAGTGTCGCTTAACCTCATCCATAACCAAACCGCGCACCATTTCGACGTCCTGATCATCCTCCATATTGACGAGATACTGCGACCCCAGATTGGACGTCATGACGATCAGTGTGTTGCGGAAATCGACCACACGCCCCTGCCCGTCTGTCAGCCTTCCATCGTCCAGCACCTGAAGCAGGACGTTGAACACGTCCGGATGTGCCTTTTCGACCTCGTCAAACAGCACGACTTGATAGGGCCGGCGGCGCACGGCTTCCGTCAGCGCCCCGCCCTCGTCATAGCCGACATAGCCCGGAGGCGCGCCGATCATGCGCGAAACCGCATGCTTTTCCATATATTCGGACATGTCGAGGCGCGTGATGGCGGTCTCATCGTCGAACAGGAATTCTGCCAACGCCTTGTTCAACTCAGTCTTGCCGACGCCTGTCGGCCCAAGAAATAGGAATGAACCGATCGGACGATTGGGGTCTTTGAGCCCTGCCCGCGCCCGGCGCACGGCATCGGACACGGCTTCAAGAGCTTCGTCCTGACCGACGACGCGCTTGCGCAGTTCGTCCTCCATGCGTAGCAGCTTGTCACGCTCGCCCTCCATCATCTTGTCTACCGGAATACCGGTCCAGCGCGAGACCACCTGAGCAATCTGCGCCGAATCAACGACTTCCGGAGTCAGCGGGGCCTCTTCCGAGTTGGTTTCAGCCTCAGCGACCATTTTTTCCAGTTGCGGAATCTGACCATAGAGAATTTCCGACGCCCGTTGGAGGTCTCCCGAACGCTGCGCCGACTGAAGCTCGATACGCGCGCGGTCCAGAGCTTCGCGAGCGCGCGAGGCGGCCCCGACCTTGTCCTTTTCCGACTGCCAGCGAGCGGTCAGATGGGCCGACTTGCCCTCCAGATCGCCCAACTCCTCATTGAGCTTTTCCAGGCGCGTTTTTGAGCCCTGATCGCTTTCCTTCTGTAAGGCCTCGCGCTCGATTTTGAGCTGGACGATGCGGCGGTCCAGCTCATCCAATTCTTCCGGCTTGGAATCGACAGCCATACGCACGCGCGAGCCGGCCTCGTCGATCAGGTCAATGGCCTTGTCCGGAAGAAAGCGATCGGCAATATAGCGGTTCGACAGGGTGGCAGCCGCCACGATGGCGCTGTCGGAAATCTTGACGCCGTGGTGAACCTCGTACTTTTCCTTCAGTCCGCGCAGGATAGAAATGGTGTCTTCGACAGTCGGTTCCTGAACAAAAACGGGCTGAAAACGCCGAGCCAGAGCCGGGTCCTTTTCGACATGCTTCTGGTACTCATCGAGCGTCGTCGCACCGACGCAGTGCAATTCACCGCGCGCCAGAGCCGGTTTCAGCAGGTTCGACGCATCCATCGCCCCGTCGGACTTACCGGCACCGACAAGCGTGTGCATTTCGTCGATAAACAGAACAATCTGACCTTCGGCCTGCGTAACCTCATTTAGGACAGACTTTAGACGTTCCTCGAACTCGCCGCGGTACTTGGCCCCGGCGATCAAAGCGCCCATGTCGAGCGACAAAAGCTTCTTGTCTTTCAGCGATTCCGGCACGTCGCCATTGACGATTCGTTGCGCCAGACCTTCGACAATGGCGGTCTTACCAACACCTGGCTCACCGATCAGTACAGGGTTGTTCTTAGTGCGACGGGCCAACACCTGAATGGTCCGGCGAATTTCCTCATCGCGTCCAATGACCGGGTCGATCTTACCATCCAGCGCCGCCTGCGTGAGGTCCCGCGCATATTTGTTGAGCGCATCGAAACCGGCCTCGGCATTGGAGGAGTTGGCGGGCTTGCCCTTGCGAAATTCCTTCTGCGCGTCCTTCAGCGCCCCCAGCGACGTGCCCGCCGCCTTGAGCAAGGCCGCGCCGTCGCTGTTGTTCAGCGCGGCGACCAGCAAACGGTCGGCGGTGACGAAGGCGTCGCCTGCCTTGTTGGCGTCATTTTCCGCATCGGTGAAGGCCTTGGCGGTATCATTGTGCATATAGAGCTGCTGCGTGCCACCGGTGACGGACGGCAGCTTGTTCAGTGTCGCATCGACAGCACCGACAAAGGCTTCTGGGCGTCCGCCCGCGCGCTCAATCAAAGGCCGCGCAACGGACTCGCGGTCCTCGCTCAGCGCCTTGAGCAGATGCAGCGGAGTGAAATACTGATGGTTGCGGCTTTGGGCAATAGCCTGCGCGCTTTGGATAAGCTTTTGAGTTTTCTCGGAGTATTTTTCGATATTCATCGTCTGGGTTCCCCTTCAGAGGCGGATGGATGTGACCGGCCCTTCAACGGAAGCAACCGCTCATGTTCTCCGATATGGTGTGATCTTCGCGCCACACAAGGGGAATTCACAGGGGAATTATTGTCGCATGACAACGGCATGAAACATTTTAATTAACTAGGAAATCAATTAATATAATTTCCTAGTCAACATGACCATATCTCACCTCGAAGATCATCTCGGCTACTGGCTTCGGCTAGTGTCGAATGCTGTCTCTCACAGCTTTGCCCGTCAGGTCGAGGCTCTGGGCGTGACAGTGGCCGAGTGGGTATTCCTGCGTACCCTTTATAACTATGACCACCGCTCACCCTCTCTGCTGGCCGGGCAGATGGGCATGACTCGCGGAGCCATCACGAAATTGGCCGACCGCCTGATCGCCAAATCTTTGGTGACGCGCACCGCCGATCCGGAGGATGGCCGCGCTCAGACCCTTGCCCTGACCCCGGAAGGGCGGGCCAAGGTACCGGTGCTGGCAAAATTGGCCGATGCCAATGACGCGGCATTCTTCGATGCCCTGAGCGCGCAGGAACGCGCTGCCCTGGAGCAGTCTCTCAAGAGCTTGATTACCCGCCGCCACCTGAGCGGCATCCCTACCAATTGATTTTAAAGAACTCTGCAATGAACACGCAACAGATCGCCACCGCCCAAAAGGCCGTCGCGGCTTCACACGATGGCTCAATGGCCTTTCCCCACATTGTGGGCACGCTGATCGAGGCCGGGTTCGAAGCCTATACGGTCGATTATCGCCGCAACCGCAGCACCTACTATCTGCCCGATGGTGATAGTGTGGACATCGACTTGCACCCGGTCGATGACATCGTGGCCGCTGCTTTTGACGCCTCCACTGTCGAGGCCGCCGTGCGCGAAGCCCAAACCCAAGCGCCCGGCTACACCTATGCAGGGTTTTGCCGGAAGGTCAGAGCTGCGGGTTGTGCCGGCTACATGGTGTCCTTCTCAGGTCGTCACGTGGTCTATTTCGGCCGCACGGCTGAAGTACACGTGGAGTATTTTCCGCAGTAGTCAGAGCCGGATCACATAGGTTTTCAGCGTGGTCTCGACCACTTCCCACACGCCAGTGAAACCGGGCTGAATGACGAAACGCGTCCCGGCCTCCAGCCGCAGCGGAGCCTTGCCGTCCTCGTGCAAGATCGAGATGCCCTCGAGGATTTCGCAATATTCCCATTCGTCATAAACGACGCGCCACGCACCCGACGTCGCCTGCCAGAAGCCGGCATATGTCTTTTCATCCTTAGAGATGTCGAGGTTCCACGTCAGAAAGCGCGGATCACCGGCCACGACCCTCTCAGCGGCCGGCGCGCCTGCTTCGGGCTCAGGCAGGGCGTTGCGATCAAACAGAATTACTGACATGCACACCTCAAAAAAAAAACGGCCCCGATTTAATATCGGAGCCGGTTCCAATTCCATTGAATAAGCCAAACGCCTATTTCGGGGCAAGAATCATGATCATCTGGCGACCTTCCATCTTCGGCTCATATTCCACCTTGGTGGTCGCCTCAAAGTCAGCCTTGACCTGATTGAGCAGTTTCATACCCAGTTCCGGGTGAGCCATTTCGCGGCCACGGAAACGCAGCGTCACCTTGACCTTATCGCCTTCTTCGAAGAAGCGCGTCATGGCCTTGGCCTTCACCTCATAATCGTGCTTGTCGATATTGGGGCGAAGCTTGATTTCCTTGATTTCGACGACCTTCTGCTTTTTGCGGGCTTCGGCCTTCTTCTTCTGCTCTTGGAAGCGGTACTTGCCGTAGTCGAGAATTTTGCAGACGGGAGGATCGGCGGTCGGGGAGACTTCGACCAGATCAAGTCCGGCTTCCTCGGCGGCTTCGAGCGCGGCGGACGTCGGCATGATGCCTTGCTTCTCACCGTTCTGGTCGATCAAAAGGACGCGCGGAACCTTAATGTCCTGATTGATACGGGGGCCGTCTTTCGCGGGCGGGGCTTGCATTGGGCGACGAATAGGGATGTCTCCATGGACTGTTTAAACGGACCGGACTCACTTGTCCGGGATTGGGGCCTAATTATAGGAAGGGCCTAGGGGTGATCAATCCCCTTTATGGCGCACAAGAGGTTAATTTTTCAGCCCGTTGTGCCACCGCCTCATGTAAGCAGGGAACGGTAGATATCAAGGGTTGCTGCGCACATGGTTTCCAGGCTGAAACGCTCCTGCACCCGCGCCCGGCCAGCGGCCCCCATGACGGCGCGCGACGAGGCGGAGGTCAGGGCAGCCGCGCGCATGGCGTCTGCCCAGGCCGTGACATCGCCGGGCGCCACCAGCCATCCGGTCACCGCGTCTTCGACCGTTTCCGCCGTCGCGCCGTGTTTAGCCGCTAATACCGGGCGGCCCATAGCCTGCGGCTCAACAGCCGTGCGCCCGAAAGCTTCGGGCTCAAGCGACGGCGCCAGCGCGAAATCGCATAGGCTGTAGGCAGCGGGCATATCGGAACAGTGCCCCACGATCTTTACCTGTGCCTCAAGGCTGAAACCGGCGGCCAGCGCGCGCAATGCTTGCGTATAGTCGCTGCGCCCCTGATCGTCACCGGCAAGGATCAGTTGCACATCGCTGCGATCCAGACCCTTCAACGCTTCGATTACGAGCGTCTGTCCCTTCCAGCGCGTCAGGCGTCCGGCCAGCAGAAAGCGCGTGCGGCCATCGCCGCGGTCAATCCCCCAAGCTTGCGCCAGCTTATCCTTGCGCACCTCATCGACGGCTCCCGGATCAAACTTTTTGAGGTCCACGCCGCGCGGCACGGCGATGACCTTCGCTGGGTCTAGATCGTATTCGCCCAACACATGATCGCGCGTGTAGTCAGAATTGGCGATCACCACATCCGCCGTAGTCATCCGTCCGTTATACCAGCGCTTGAACCCTGACCCCGCCTTATAGATGCCGTGATAGGTGGTGACGGTCTTTATGCCTTCGGCCTTTGCAGCAGGCAGTGCCGACAGCGCCGGGGCGCGCGAACGCACGTGCACGATGTCCGGCCTTTCTTTGCGGATCAGTGCCCTGAGCGCGTAGTAGTTCTTGAACTGTACATAGGGGTTCTTGGAGTGCACAGGCAGGGGCAAAACCACTGCGCCGATCTGCTTCAGATAGCCCTCGAGCCGTCCGCCTTTCGAGACCACTATCGCCCGCCCCCCGGCCTCGATTACCGCGCGTGCCACATCCACCACGGTCTGCTCCACGCCGCCGGTATCTAGCTCCGGCAAGACCTGCATCACGGCATAGGGGAAGGATGAAGGAGAGGATATGGGGGGCATAAGCGCTTGTTCGAGAGGCTCCGGGCAATTAAGGCTTATGCGCATGAGCACCGAACCAAATCAAGACAGCACGCAGTTTCTCAACGAGTCGATCGCTTATCGGCACATTAGGGGGAAAGGGCCTACGGTCCTATGGCTGGGCGGCTTTAAATCGGACATGACCGGCTCAAAAGCCGAAGCGCTGGCGCAGACTGCGCGCCCAGAAGGCTGGGATTTCCTGCGCTTTGACTATGCCGCGCACGGCGAGAGCGCCGGTCGCTGGGAAGACGCTCGCGTCGGCCAGTGGCGGCAGAATGTCTTGGACATAGTCGATCATCTGACCGACGGACCGCTGCTGATCATCGGCTCAAGCATGGGCGGCTGGATGGCGTCGTTGCTGATGCGCGACCGGCCCGAACGCGTGAAGGCCGCCGTCCTGATTGCCCCGGCCCCCGATTTCGCTACCGAACTGATGCTTCCCTCATTGTCGCCCGAAGACCGGCGGGCGCTGGAAATTTCCGGCTTTTTTCATCTGCGCGGGTACGACTACGATGTGCCAATGTCACAGGCCTTTTTCGACGAGGCACGCGTCCACCGGGTGCTGGATCAGCCGCTCGTCTTCGACGGTCCGGTGCGCATCCTGCACGGCCTTGAGGACGAGGTTGTGCCGTGGCAGCACAGCCTGCGGCTGGCGCAGCACCTGTCGTCAAAGGACGTGACTCTTGAACTGATCAAAGGCGGCGATCACCGCCTTTCCAGCCCAGCTGACCTGCAGCGACTGGTGCATACGGTGCGCGCCCTACGCCCCCTTGCCAAACCGTAGAATTTGATACCACATGTGGCGAACCGGAGTTTGCCCATGCACCGCCGATCCTTCTTTGCCGCCCTGCCCGCTCTCGCCACGAGCCCGGCTCTGGCGCTGGACCCGCTGCACGGTGGGGACCGCATTACTGGAGCCAAATTCGCCGGGCGTTCGACCGTCTGGGGCACGCAAGGGGCCGCAGCCACCGCGCACCCGCTAGCCAGCCTGATTGGTATAGACATTCTGCGGCAGGGCGGATCGGCCATCGACGCCGCCATCGCCATCAATGCGGCGCTGGGCTTCCTTGAGCCCATTGCCTGCGGCATTGGTGGGGATGCCTATCTCATGTTGTGGGACCCGGCGCAGAAGACTGTGGTCGGGTTTAATGGGTCAGGCCGCTCGCCCAAGGGCATGAGTCTCGACTATGTGCGCTCTAAAGCGAAGAACGGCCACATCCCGTCGTGGGGCAGCATCTCGGTCTCCGTGCCCGGCGCGGTGGACACCTGGGGGCAGATGCACGCCCGCTACGGCAAGCTGAAATTCGCCGATGTGCTGGCCCCGGCCATCGCCCTGTGCGAACGCGGTGTGCCGGTGGCCCAAACCATCGCCTTCTATCTCAATTCCAGCTACCGGCGCTTTACCAACCCCGATTCGGGCATTGAGGAGGTGCAGAACTTCCTGAAGGTTTACGCACCGAACGGGCGCACCCCGCGCGAAGGCGAAATCTTCCGTAACCCAGACCTTGCCCGCACCTATCGCTATATTGCAGAGAACGGCGCGCGCAGCTTCTATGAGGGACAGATCGCCGACACCATCGATGCCTATTTCCGCCGCATCAGCGGGCATATGCGCAAGTCAGACCTGATCGCGCATCACGGTGAAGACACGACACCGCTCAAGACGACCTATCGCGGCGTAGAGGTGCTGGGGCTGGGGGCCAATACACAGGGCCTGTCCACGCTGCAGATGATGAACATACTGGAGACGTTTGATCTGAAAGGCATGGGGTTTCAGACCACCACTTCGCTGCACACCCAGATCGAGGCCAAGCGTCTGGCCTTTGAGGACCGGGCCAAATTCTTTGGCGATCCCGCCTTCTCCAATATCCCGGTCGAGACCTTGTTGTCCAAGGCCTATGCACAGGAACAAGCGGCAAAAATCCGACAGGACGCCATCCTGCCGCGCATCGTCCCCTATGAGGCTCCGGCGCGCGGAGACACCACCTATTTCACCGTCTCGGACAAAGACGGCATGATGGTAAGCTGGATTCAATCCAACTATCGCGGCATGGGATCAGGCCTGATACCCGACGGTCTCGGATTTATGCTTCAGGACCGTGGCGAATTGTTCTCGCTGCGCGACGGCTCGCCCAATATCTACGCGCCGGGCAAGCGGCCGTTCCACACCATTATTCCTGGCTTTGCCTGCAAGAATGGTCAGCCGTGGCTCAGCTTCGGCGTCATGGGCGGTGATATGCAGCCGCAGGGCCAGGCCCAGATTCTTGTCAATCTGATTGACTACGGGCTGGGCTTACAAGAGGCGGGCGATGCGCCGCGCTGGCACCATGAGGGGTCTTCGGAACCTACGGGCGAAGCGGCGGAAGGCACCGGCACGCTCAATCTCGAAAGCGGTGTGCCGCTCGAAACGCGCATCGGGCTGGAAAAACTCGGCTGGTCGATCAAGCCCTCGCCCGGTAATTATGGCGGCTATCAGGCCATCGTGACGCAGACCGAGCCTTTGGGCCGGGCATATGGAGCGGCCACCGAAATGCGGAAGGACGGACTAGCTCTCGCCTATTAGGCGCCAGACGTCGTGCAGACCTTCGCGATAGGTCGGAAATTGCGGTCGCCAGCCCAGTTCGGCCTTGGCCAGCGCATTGGAAACACGCTTGTTTTCGGTATAAAAGCGCCGCATGCCGGGGCTCAGGTCCGGCGCGTCAAAAGGAATTTTGGGCGGCACAGCAAATCCAAAGGCCTGCGCCGCCCACACCAGCACCGCATCCGCCGGGGCTGGCTCATCGTCGCACAGATTATAGACCGCGCCCGCCCGTCGACGCTCAGCGCTGCGCAACAGAGCGTCGGCACAATCGGTATCATAAAGCCGCGAAAAGACCTGACCCGGCTTGTGAATGCGTCGCGCCGTCCCGTCACGCAGACGTTCTATGACGCTGCGCCCCACACCGTATAGACCGGGCAGACGAAACACGGCCACATCGTGCTGATCGCTTAAGGACTGCCATTGCGATTCGGCTTGCACACGGCGGCGACCTTCGGTGGACAGCGGCGTGAGGGCCTGATTTTCAAAGGCCCAGCCGCCACCCCGGTCACCATAGACACCCGTTGTTGAAAGATAGCCCAGCCACTTGCGTGGCGCATCACGCAGTGCAGTACCAAGTGCCGCAAAGGCCGGACAACCCGCATCATCCGGCGCGGGAGTTATCAGGATAAGGTCGGCCGCCGCGGCAGTATCGCTCAGGTGCAGGCTAAGCGGGTCCACGGCGTCGATGCCCTGCCCGGACAGAAACGCTCGCTTTTCCGCCGTGCGGGCGGTGGCTGAAATGCAATAACCTCGCGCGCGGCACAACCCCGCAAAGGCCTCGCCGATAAAGCCGTACCCGAACACCAGAACGCGCCTCATCGGTTCTATTGTGCGGAGGCCGAAGAGGCCGAAGCTTCGGTCGCCGCCTGAGCCTTGGCTGCACGCTCAGCGGCCTGCTCGGCCTTGCGCTTGGCTTCGCGCTCGGCCTTCTCGCGCTGAGCCCGCACGACATCGGGCAGAACGACTTCATGTCCGAACGGTGCCGGCGAGCGCGTACCCAGCCCCTGCGGCCAGACAAGGCTGAGCGCAATCATCAGAAGGGCGACCACCGCCGAGCTGGTATAAAAGACCTTGTCATTCATAAGCTAAGCTATAACTCGCCCTTGGGCGTTTGAGAACTCAAAATTGCTGCACTGCGTAAGCGCACGACGTCATTCCCAAAACTCAGGCGTTTCCGGTACACGGTTAAAGGCAATCTTGGCACCCACAAATTCGTGGAGTTTGGGCTTGGGGCCAATACTGATCCGATCCTTGCCGAAGCGCTGATTCAGGGCGTCTATGGCCTCCAACAAGCGCATATGGCGCGGGTCTTCGTCAGCTGCCGGACTATAGCCAAAGAGGTCCGGAGCTGTATCCGCCGGAACCAGGCGCATACAGGTGACCGAAACCTTTTTGATACTCGTCTGGTTGAGGGTCCGCACGCAGACGTCCCACAGTGCATCCGCCGCTTCCAGCATCCGGAAACTGTCGGCCGTGGCCATAAACAGGCGCTCGGCCTGCGCGCGGCCTTCTTGTGTGCCGCGGATCGACAGGTGCAGCCCGCCGCACTTATAGCCCATGCGCCGCAGCCGCGATCCGCACTTGGCCGTCAGGCGCCGGGCGACAGCACGGGCAGCCTCCACCGGACGAAGCTCGACGGCCAGAACGTGCGAATGGCTGATGCTGCCGCGTTCAGTCTCAATCTCCGGCGGGTCGACGCCGCGCAAAGCGTACCAGAACTGATCCCCGCCGATGCCCCCCCACAACTGGCGCATCCGGCTGGGACTAAGGTGCCAGAGCTGACGCGGATCGCTGATCCCTGCCCTGAACAGCCTCGCCTTCGTAGCCGGGCCTATCCCCGGAAAATCGCCGATGTCGATGTCGAGCAATGGCCCCGGCAACTGGTCGCGACGCAACACCGTCATGCCCAACGGCTTTTGCATATCGGCCGCTGTCTTGGCCAGCATCCGCGACGGAGCCAGCCCGATCGAGGCCGTCAGACATTCGCCAATATTTGATAAAATCCGCCTTTGAATGCGATGCCCCAGCGCCCGCGCCGCCGCCTCCACCGTCTCAGGCCCCATCAGCCGGCACGCCACCTCATCAATCGAGCAAATCTTTTCGACGGGGATGACATGATCGACCTCCTCAAGGATACGGTGGTGAATGCGCACATATTCGTCCGGGCGAGCCTGCACGACCTTCAGGTCTGGACATATCTGTTTTGCGATCTTTACCTGCGTACCCGTCTTGATCCCCAGCCGCTTGGCCTCCTGACTGGCCGCGATGGCGCAGGTATATTCGCTATCCACCGGCACCACGATCAGCGGACGGCCCCGCAAGCACGGATCAGCCTGTTGCTCACAACTGGCAAAAAAGCTGTTCATGTCGAGATAGAGCCACTTCAGCCCGCTCCCGTCGTCCCACTGTCTGATCTGCGCTTTCTGCATATTGGAACAAAACAAGAACTGATTGAAGGAGTCAAGACACCCCGGTTTCAAAAACCGTATGAAGGCGAAAGGCGGGGCTTTCGCACCTGCACCCAAATGCACTATAGAACGTCAATGTCAGTGACGAAGCCCCAGCCGCCCCGACCGGAACCGTCCATCTCAGGTCCCGACGCCGAGACCGCCACCTCACCCGACACAAAAGGCGGCAAGCCGACGCTTAGACGCGCCATAATGGACAATGGCGCGCTCAGCGTCATGTTCGCCGTCGTCTTCATCAATCTGGTAGGGTTTGGCCTGCTGGTGCCCCTGATGCCCTTCTTCGCCCAGACGTTGAACGCCGGGCCATGGCAGGTGACGCTGATGTTCGCCGCCTATTCGTTGGGGCAGTTCTTTGCAGAACCCCTGTGGGGCAGCCTGTCGGACAAGTGGGGACGCAAACCCGTTCTACTGATCACCACCGCGTCTAACATCCTCTTTTATGTGCTGCTGGCTTTTGCGCCCAATGTCTGGTGGGCCATTGCCATCCGTTTCCTGAATGGTATCGGTTCGGGCAATGTGTCGTGCATTCAGTCCTACGTGTCGGACATGTCCGAACCGCATCAGCGTGCCGGCCGAATGAGCCTGATAGGTGCCGCTTTTTCACTGGGCTTTGTGATCGGCCCGGTCATGGGAGGGTTCCTGGCCCACGAAGAAGCCGGGGCCGCCGGATTCCGCCTACCCCTGTTCCTCGCCGCGGGCCTGTCGGCCGTCGCGACGCTGGGCATACTTTTTTATGTGCGTGAAAGCCGCGTACGCACCCATGCTGCCCCGCAAAATTTCCGCGCCACCTTCGCCGAGGCGCGCCGTCATCCGATCATCAGCCGCCTGATCCTCTCCACCCTGTTCTACATGGCGGCACTGGCCGGACTTGAGGCCACATTCGGCCTTTGGGCCAAGGCCCGCTACGACTGGGGCCCGCGTGAGGTCAGTCTGGTCTTTCTGTTCATTGGCGTCACCGCCGCCCTTATGCAGATGGTCTTTACCCGCCCGCTGGTTCGCAGGTATGGCGAAGCGCGCATACTGGTGCTGGGGCTGACGGTATTCGGCCTGGGCTTCTTCCTTCAGGGGATAAATCAAGTCCCGTGGCTGGTTACGCCGCTGGTCATGGTGGCTGCTCTTGGGCAGGCAGTCATCTTCGCCTCGATCTCAGCTATTATCTCAAAATCGACGGCTACTGACCGTCAGGGTGCCATGCTGGGCCTCAATCAATCAACGGGGGCGATTGCGCGCATCGCCGGGCCGGTGGTCGCCGGCTTCCTGTTCAGTCAACTGGGGGCCGATGGCCCTCTGTGGTTCTGCGCCCTCATGTGCTTCACGGCTGCCCTGCTGGCCCTGCGTGTGTCACAGGTCGAGCGCCGATTGAATGCGGGTTAGACTCAGAAAATCAGAAATGCCGCCAGTGCCATACCGATGCTCAGGCCCACAATGATGTCTAGCGGGCGCACCAGAGACGGTTTGAGCGGCTTGTCAGCGACTTCGCGCCGGAAGGCATAATGATGTTTGATCGCCACGGTTTTTGTCCCGAAATGAGGCAAGGCCCTCTGCGAAAAGCAAGAGCCGTGCCTGTGTTTCGAGAGGGGGCACACAATGGCTCTTCAAAAAAAACACAAAATCAGGGGAAAACTTTTTAAAAGCGCTTGCGTTTAAAATGGCAAGAGACTAATTGTCCGGCCCTCGCCGCTGAGGCGGGAACACGAAATGGACACGCACTCGTAGCTCAGCTGGATAGAGCATCAGACTACGAATCTGAGGGTCAGGAGTTCGAATCTCTTCGAGTGCGCCATTCGTTTCAAAGACAGGCTCCCTTCGGGGAGCCTTTTCTTTTGCTTTTCGTACAAATGCCCAAAACAAAGCCCCGCCATTTCTGACGGGGCTTGTTCTGATAACAGTGACTGTAATCAGGCCGCGCGGACCGTTTGCAGAAACTTGTCCATCTCATGATGCAGACGTTCGGCCTGGGTCGCCAGTTCGGCAGACGAGCTTTGCACCTGCACCGCGGCCTCACCGGTTTGTTCCGCGGCCTGAGCCACACCGGACATGTTAGAAGTGACCTCCTGCGTGCCGACAGAGGCCTGATTGACCGCCTGAATGATCTCCTGAGTCGCCGCACTTTGTTGCTCGACCGCCGAAGCGATGGCCGTGCTGGAGTGGTTCAGGCTCTGGATCGTTCCGGCGATGTTACGCATGGTCGTAGCCGCCCGATTGGTGGCGTCCTGAATCTTGGCGATCTTTTCTGAGATGTCGGTCGTTGCCTTGGCGGTCTGTGACGCCAGCGCCTTGACCTCAGCGGCAACGACCGCAAAGCCCTTACCCGCTTCACCGGCGCGCGCCGACTCGATCGTGGCATTGAGCGCCAGCAGGTTGGTCTGGTTGGCCAGGCCGGCGATTAGATCGACCACCCCCCCGATAGAGGCGGCGGTTTCGTTCAGTTCGCTGACTACGATCTGCGCCTCTTCGGCTTCGCGCACGGCGTTGGCGGCGACCGACGATGAGGTTTCGACCTGACGGCCGATTTCGCCGACCGAGGCGCCCAGCTCCTCTGTAGACGCGGCCACAGAGGTCACATTGGCCCCAGCCTCTTCGGCGGCGGCAGACACCGCCACAGACTGTGCCGAAGCCTCCTGTGCCGTGGCGCTCAGTTGCGCGGCGGCAGCCTGCATCTCGGTGGCAGCAGACGACACCAAAGACACGATACCGCCCACCGACTTTTCAAAATCGTCAGCCAGCTTGAGCATGGACGTGCGGCGTTCGGCCTCGGCTATGGCTTTTTGCTGTTCGGCCGACGCGCGCAGGGTTTCGGCCTCCATCAGGCCCTGACGGAAGGCTTCGGCGGTACGCGACATCGAACCGATCTCGTCGCGACGCTCCTGACCAGGGATGACGACGTCGAGCTTGCCCTTGGCCATCTGCCCCATCAGGCCATCGAGGCGAACAACAGGAGCCGAAATCCCGGTGCGCGTCAGCCACACGGCGAAGCTACCGGCAACCAGTAGGCCGATAAGACCGATGATATTCGCATTACGCACGGCATCATCGGCGCTTTTCTGAAGGCTGGCTGCGAGAGCATTGTTCTCTTCAATCGTACGGTCCACCACACCCCCGACGCCGGTCATGACCTCAAGCAATTCGGGGCCACAGCCATTATCCATCGTTGTGATCGCCGCGTCTTTCTGGCCAGCCTGCGCCAGGCTGAGCACCTCGGCGCAGGCGGTGCTCAGCGCCGTATTGTACTTTTCGCGCAGGGGTTTGAACTCGGACACCTTGCTCGGCAGAAACTTTTCAGCCTTGTCCAATTCGGCATTGAACTTGGTCTTACCCTCTTCGATATCATGCTGAGCCTTTTCCAATTTATCTGCGTCAGAGGCGATCACCGCCTTGAGGATCGAGCGCGACGTCCACGCCGCGTGACGACCAGAGCGCGCCAGTGCCACTGTACCGGGTGCAGGCCCGGTCAAAGCCTGATCATATTTGTTGATGTTGCCCCCCAGCGAAGCATCGGTGTAGAGCACAGCCCCGACGCCGACGATGGCAATTAGTGCTAGAAGCACTATTACCTTAATTTGCATAGATAAGTTGTTCAGCATTGGTGGCCCCGGTTACAGTTACGCTAATGAAACGGCGTTACAAGAAGTCCCGCATTAACATTAACAAGTGGTAACAGGCGCCAGCGCTTCGCCTGACGCCACCCACCCAATTCACGCGATCGATTGCAAAGCCGACCCCATTTCCAAGGGTTGTTACCCGTTAAATCAGAGCGCAATCGCCGCGAGACTTTTAACAATATCAGTGAACAGGGGACGCTTTTCCGGCACATCGAGACATGCCACTGTCAGCCTTTCCATGGCCTCAGGTGCGTCGCATAGCCGCGTCAGCTCCTCCAGCAGGCAACCAAAGGCGCGAACCTCCAGACGCTGAAGCGCCTCCGCTTGCGTGCGGTCAGCCGGGTCATAGGCAGAGGCGGCTCCAAAATCGCCCAGGCAGGCGCGACCATTTCCGTCATGCAGGATATTATGCGCGTAAAGATCGCCGTGCAGGATACCCCGATTGTGCAGGTGGTCGGCGGCGCTCGCGATTTGCTGAGCGATACCCAACACTGTCCCGACGTCAAATCGCACCCCTTCCGCATAAACGTCTCGCGTGCAGGTTTTCAAACTCGGTGGCCCCGCAAGCACGCACCAGTCGGAATCAATTCGCTCCATCACCAGCGCACTGCGTCCGTCCGGATGATCGCACACCTTGCCCATTACGGGTATCAGGCCCTCGTGATGCCCGGCAGCGACGCAGGCCGCCATCTCGCTTTGGGGCAGGCCATCGCTAGTCATGGCGCCCTTGAATATCTTAACGGCGACCTGGCGAGAGAGGTCGCCAGCCGACAGTTGCCCCAGATACGTGGTGCCCGACGCCCCCTCGCCCAGCACGTCACCCAGCGACAGCTGAGACCACGCGATGTCCGCCACCAGCACACGGGCAAGTGCCGCCTCAGCCCTTGCGGCGAAGGGATTGCCGGCCAATCCCAACCAGGAGAGGCGCGGCAACCGGGTCAGCCAAACCGGCAGAGTTTCAAATTGATTGGCCGCCAGACGCACCAGTTCGAGCGCCCGACAGTTTTGAATGGTTTCCGGTAAAGCCGTGAGCCGGTTTCCGGCCAGCATCAGCTTTTGCAGGTCCGCACAATCGCCCAGCCTCCGTGGCAACCTTTCGATGCAATTATCGGTCAGGATCAGCCAGCGCAGACGTGGCGGCAGCGCTTCAGACGGCACCTCGCGGATGCGGCAGGATTTAAACCCGACCATTTCGAGCGCCACGCAGCACCCCAGTACCGGCGGCAGGGTCTCAAACGGATTGTTCGAGCCGAAAAAGATTTTCAGGCGGTGCAGTCGCGCGAAATCCTCAGGCAAGTGGGTCAAGTAGCTAGCGCTCAGATCGAGCACTTCCAGCGTGTCGGCCAGATCGTAAAGCGCTTCGGGAAACGCCGTGAGCCCGCTGAGCCTTACCTGTTTCGCGCCTGAAAGCGCGCCGGAACGGAGATCGTCGAGCGTGTGCATAAAAGTGATCCTGAGCCCCCCACCAAGAGGTCTCCTAGCATCTTTGGTGCTGACTCGCTGTCTTTGTTTCACGCTTAATCAGGGTCAAAAATTGAGCGCGCGTCCCTAAAGCTCTGGCGACTGCGGTAATGGCCTCCTATAGTACGGGTCTGTGTGTTCAATTCCCGCGGAAGCCTCCCCATGCTGTCACGCCGCCTTGTTCTTGCCGCCGCACTGGCTTTTGGTCTGAGCGGATGCGCCGCCTTTACCCCTCGGCCTGCGGAGCGCTTCACCCCGGTTGTGGCAGCGGCCAATCCGCTGGCGGCCAAGGCGGGTATGGAGATACTGGAACGCGGAGGCACGGCGGTCGATGCTGCCATCGCCGTTCAGGCCACCCTGTCTCTGGTTGAGCCGCAAAGCTCCGGCCTCGGCGGCGGGGCCTTCATGGTCTATTACGACCACAAAACAGGTCAGGCGACGGCCTATAATGGCCGAGAGACCGCCCCGAAGTCCGCCGACGGCACCCTGTTCCTCAAGCCCGACGGCACCCCTCTGCCCTTTGGCGAAGCGGT